>NZ_JACSQC010000010.1 GCF_014836875.1 Arthrobacter pullicola
ACCCGCAGCGCCGATGGTACTGCACCTGGGAGGGTGTGGGAGAGTAGGTCACCGCCGGACAATCATTCAAGACCAGGTCTCTTCCTGGTCCGTGTTAGGCCCCGCACGTTTGTGCGGGGCCTAACGTGTTTAACCCCCAGAACCCGTTCGGCGGGCAGGGCCGGCGTCGTGCTTATGAAGTTCCTCCCACCACGGCTGCCCGGTTCATCCGATGTGCAGATATGGCGGCCTCCGCGCAATTTTGGTCGCCAAACCTGCACTTCGCACAGCGCAACCGGCTCTGCAGTGTCCTATGCGGCCCTACGTCAGGACGATGGTCCGATTACCCTGAAGGAAGACACGCCCTTCGCAGTGCCATCGAACTGCGTTGGAAAGCGCTTTGCGTTCCGTGTCTCGGCCAGCGGCCACCAGGTCCTCAGGGCCGAAGGTATGGTCCACTTCCACGACCTGTTGGCTAATGATCGGACCCTCATCAAGCTCAGCATTCACGTAGTGGGCCGTAGCCCCAACAGTCTTGACCCCGCGGACGTGGGCCTGATGGTACGGGCGGGCGCCTTTAAAGCTAGGTAGGAAAGAGTGGTGAATATTGATGGCACGGCCGTCCAGACGGCGGGTGAGATCATCACTGAAGACCTGCATGTACCGGGCCAGCACCACGAGCTCGACGTCGAACCGGTCAATGATAGCCATCAAGTTCGCCTCCGCCTCCGGTTTCGTTGCGGCCGTGACGGGCACATGAAAGAACGGAATCCCGTGCCACTCCACGATCCCCCTGTGGTCTGTATGGTTCGAGACCACACCAACAATTTCTATGGGCAGCTCGCCGATTCTGGCACGGAAAAGAAGGTCGTTGAGGCAGTGTTCGAACTTCGAAACCATGATCAGGACCCGGTGTTTCGTGCCGTGTGCCCTCATTTGCCACTGCATCCCATAGGTCTCGGCGGCTGGTAGGAATGCGCCCTGCAGCTTGGCCAACTCCGCCGGTTCGCCGGCGGGCGCACCTGCAGGCTCACCTACCGGCTCTTCCCTCACAGGGTCGACCGCGGCAAAATGGATCCGCATAAAGAAATGGCCATCGAGCCTGGAACCGAATTGCTTGCTGTCCAGGATGTCGCAGCCCTGGTCTAGGAGGAAGCCGGTCACCGCATGGACGATGCCCTGTGTTTCGGGACACGCGAGGGTTAGGACGTATTCGCTGGGGTTCGTGTCCATGGCCCCACTCCCGATGGCATTCACTGACAGGCCTCCGAGGGAGGTTTCGTTGTACTCGGTTTTCATATCTGCTCCTGTCTGAGGCGACGTGCTCAGGGGACCTCGTCGGACGCGTACTCACGCATGGCGTCCAGGAGCCAGCGGCCCAGGAACTGTGAGAACGACGCCCGCGGAAGAATGCGGTAGGTTTCCTCGTCGGTCTTCCACAGAATGGCCGGAATGCCGCCAATCTCGGTCGACAGAGCTGTCCCGGTGTTGAAGACCCGGGAATGGAGGTCCAGGGAGCACCCCTTTTCAAGAACGGATCGCGCCCGGCGGCCGGAGAGTTCGAACGTAGTTCGATTGGCGGACAGATCAACAACCTGCCCTGCGCCGGATCCGAGGGTATCGATCAGTGCGCGGGGAAATTCGCCCCCCAGGCTGTCATGGGATTCCGGGGCTGCCACCAGGAGGAACTCTGCCGGTCCCAGCCAGAGGACGGAAGTGTCGCCGCTGGTTCGGACTATTCCGGATGCGGCGGGCAAGCCACCCGTGAAGGTGCCCAGATCCATCCCGGCAGCGGAGGCGGGATCGACCCGGATCCCCACCATGGTCAGGAACGGCACTTCGCGCAGCTCCACGGTCCCGGCAACGGACCCGGCATCAAAAGCGGCAGACAGAAGGGCTGCGGGACTCTGCCGGAGGATTTGGATTTCGGCGGTGCTGAGTGCTGCTGTATCAGCCATCTTTACGGGCTCCTTCTGGATCGAAAAGCACTGTCTCTGCCACGACTACGTCCAGCAGCTGATCGCCGACGGCGGCGAGCAGGGTTTCGCCGAGCCGGTTTCGGCCGTTCTGGATCAGCGCCAGGGCGAACGAGCGCCCCAATGCCGCACTGTGATAGCTCGAGGTGACGAATCCCTGCATGGGAACCGGGCTCAGCGCTGGAATGATGCTGATGCCCTTCTCCACCAGCTGGGTGCCTTCGGGAAGGCGGATGGTTCCGTCCGCGGGGAGGATGCTGACCAAGTGTTTGCGGTCGGTGCGGCTGGCGTCCCGGCGCAGGTAGGAGCGTTTGCCGATGAAGTCCTTGACCTTGGACACGACCCATTCCATGCCGGCATCCTGCGGAGTGACCGTGCCGTCGGTGTCCTGGCCGATGATCGGGTAGCCCTTTTCCGCCCGCAGCACGTGCATGGTTTCGGTGCCGTACGGGGTGATGTTGAATTCGGCGCCGGCTTCCGCCACGGCTTCCCAGACCGTGAGACCGTACCAGGACGGGACATTGATTTCGTACGCCAGTTCACCGGAGAAGGAGATCCGACAGATCCGCGCTTGGATCCCGGAGGTGAGAGCCGTTTCGCGGAAGGTCATAAAGGGGAACGCCTCGGCATCGAGGCCTCCGTCCGCGGCTAGGTCCGGGGCCAGCTTTGCGACGACGGCCCGGGCTTTCGGACCGACGACGGCGATGGTGGACCACTGCTCGGTGACGGAGGTGCAGTGCACATCCAGTTCCGGCCATTCGGTCTGCAACCATTCCTCCAGCCAGTCCAGGACGTTGGCTGCCCCGCCGGTGGTAGTGGTCATGAAGAAGCGGTCCTCGTCCAGGCGCAGGGTCACGCCGTCGTCGAAAATCATCCCATCGGGGGTGCACATGACGCCGTAGCGGGCCGATCCGGGGGCCAGTTTCTTGAATGCGTTGGTATATACGCGGTTCAGGAATTCACCGGCGTCCTTACCCCGGATTTCGATTTTGCCCAGAGTGGTGGCGTCCATGAAACCGACCGAGTTTCGGACTGCGGCGCACTCCCGCAGGACGGCGGCGTCCATATCCTCCTGGTCCTGCGGGTAGAACCAGGGCCGTTTCCACTGCCCAACGTCCTCGAATAACGCGCCGTGGGCGTCGTGCCAGGGGTGGATGGAGGTAAGGCGGGCAGGGTCGAAAAGCTCTCCCCGCTGCCGTCCGGCCAGGGCAGCGAACGCCACGGGCGTGAATGGCGCACGATACGAGGTGGTGCCGATGTCACCGACATTCGTGTGTTTCAGGGCTGCGGCTATGACGCCGATCGCGTTCACACCGGAGGTTTTGCCTTGATCGTTCGCGGTGCTGATTGAGGTGTAGCGCTTGATGTGTTCAACGGAGCGCATGCCGGCGCCTGTGGCACGCAGGACGTCGGCCACGGACTGATCACGTTGAAAATCAACAAAGTGGTGATGCCAGTCTTCCGCGCTGCCCTGCTGGCCGGGGACCAGCCAGAGCTGCCGGGTTGGTGCAGCGGCCACGGGTTCTCCGGGCGCAACCGGTGCCACATCGGATTCGAAACCCGCAGCGATGACCGCTGCGGCACCGGCGGAAATTCCCTCCTCCACGCAATCCGGAAGCCGAAAACTGCCGCGTCCCGCTCCGATCACCTGCTGGTTGGGGACCACGCTGCTGGGCACAAACGCTGCCAGGCTCTCATCCCAGCGCAGCCTGCCTTGCCGCTGCGAGTGCAGATGCACCACGGGGGACCAGCCGCCGGAGACAGCCAGCAGGTCACAGGGCAGGTGTTCGACGTCGGCGGTGAGGTTTCCGCCGTCGTCGATGCCGCGGATGGAAACGCCGAGAATCCCTTCCTCGCCGGAGGTTCCAGCTACGGTGCTGCCGGTCAACACCCGCGTTCCGGCCGCTGCTGCCGTGGCAGCGGTGTCACTAAGCTGTGGGCGGGCGTCCACGACTGCTTCGATGCTGATGCCGGCGGCGCGGAGGTCTGCGGCGAGCAGATAGGCGCTGTCGTTGGTGGTGGTGATGACGACTTTGGACCCGGCAGCCACGGCGTACCGGTTGAGATAGCTGCGCACCGCGGAGGCGAGCATGATCCCGGGCCGGTCGTTATTCTCGAAGACCAGTGGGCGTTCGTGGGCTCCCGGAGCGAGGATGACCTGGGCGGCGCGGATGTGCCAGATCCGCTGCCGGGACACACCGGGTGCCGCGGGCGCTGGGAGATGGTCCGTCCGGTTCTGCGCTGCGAGGACGTAGTTGGAGTCATAGGCGCCGAAGGCCGTGGTGCGGTTCAGCACGGTGCACTCCGCAGCGGAGATCAGTTCGGCTTCAACCGCGGCCACCCATTCCAGGGCCGGCAGGCCCTCGATGGTATCTGCGAGGTCCGGATGCGGGGAACCGGACAAGAGCGAGCCGCCAAGCTCTGGCTGGTCGTCGATAAGAATGACCCGGGCACCGGAGCGCACGGATTGCCGGGCCGCTGCCAGGCCGGCAGGTCCGCCGCCAACGATAAGGATGTCAGCATGAACGTATTTCTTGTCGTATTCGGTATGGTCCTCGTTCGGGTCCAATCGGCCCAGGCCGTTGAGAAGCTCGGCGTCGAGGCCATCCACCAGCGAGACAGCGGTCGCCGGGAGCATGGACTCCGCCACATGGCCCGGGAACCTGGCCGCGATTTTGATGAGGGCGTTGGGTTCCTCCACACCGGCGGACATAATGCCGCGCGGCCGGTCCTCGTAGAGGGAATTGCCGGCACGCAGCCTCCCGTTGGCCAGCATGGCGGAGGCAAGGGTGTCCCCGGGGTGGCCTGTGTATTCCTGGCCGTCCACCGTGAAGCGCAAGGTCACGCTGCGGTCGATGCGTCCTCCGCTGCTGAGGCGGGCGGATTGCCGTTGCACGCTCACTTGACTGCTCCTTCCGGGGAAACGGGGGTGGGGAGTATGGGGGCTGTCGGGCCCGCCGCGGGGCGGAGCTGACCCATCGGATAAACGGCCTGGATCTGGTAGGTGGAGGTGTCCCGGAGCATGTTGAACCACTGCCGGCAGCTGGTGCTGTGCAGCCAGCGCTCAGCGAACGCGCCTTGGGGGTTGTCACGGTAAAACAGATACTCGGCCCATTCCCGGTCGCTGAGTTCCTCCGGATTTTCGGGGTAGGCAACGTGGGCCTGTCCGCCATAGCGGAATTCGGTTTCGTCTCGGGGCCCGCAGTTTGGGCAGGGAATCAGGAGCATGTCCTTACCTCTTTCTAGTGGGCTACGGCAGCGGCGCCGTGTTCATCGATCAGGGCACCGGTTTCGAAGCGCTCGAGGGCAAACGGTTTGTTGAGCTCGTGGGGTACCCCGGTGGCGATGGTGTGGGCGAACGTCAGGCCGGCTGCCGGAGTGCCCTTGAACCCGCCCGTGCCCCAGCCGCAGTTGACGTACATGTTCTCCACGGGAGCCGCCCCAATGATGGGCGAGGCATCGAGGGTGGTGTCCACAATCCCGCCCCAGGTCCGCAGCACATGTGCCCGGGCAAAGATCGGAAAGAGTTCAACGGCGGCTGCCATCTGCTGTTCGATCACGTGGAAGGAACCGCGCTGGCCGTAGCCGTTGTAGGAGTCCACCCCCGCTCCCATCACCAGTTCGCCCTTATGCGCCTGGGAAACGTAGACGTGGACGTGGTTGGACATGACCACCGTCGGGTGTACGGGCTCGTGGAGTTCGGAGACCAGCGCCTGCAGGGGGTGGGACTGGATGGGAAGCCGGAAACCCGCCATTTCCGCGAGCACCGAGCTGTGTCCGGCGGCGCACAGCCCGACCTTTTCGGTGTGGATGGTGCCCAGATTGGTCTTGACCCCGACGACGCGGTTTCCATCTTTCAGGAACCCGGTGACCTCGCAGTTCTGGATAATGTCCACGCCGAGCTCATCGCATTTCCTAGCGAACGCCCACGCGACGTGGTCGTGCTTGGCTATCCCTGCGCGCGGCTGGTAAGTGGCACCCATAACGGGATAGCGGATGTTGTCGCTGGTGTTCAGGATGGGGCAGAGTTCCTTGACCTGGCCGGGGTCCAGCCATTCGGCGTCGACGCCGTTGAGCCTATTGGCACCCACCCGGCGCATGCTCTCGCGGACATCGCCCAGCGTGTGGGCCAGGTTCATGACTCCACGCTGGCTGAACAGGAAGTCGTACTCGAGTTCTTCGGGGAGGAGCTCCCACAGCTTCAGGGATCGCTCGTAGATCGCGGCGCTTTCGTCCCAGAGATAGTTGGAACGGATGATGGTGGTGTTGCGGGCCATGTTGCCGCCGGCCAGCCAGCCCTTTTCAAGAATGGCGATGTTGGTCATGCCGTGGTTCTTGGCGAGGTAGTAGGCCGTGGCGAGACCATGGCCGCCGCCGCCAACAATCACGGCGTCGTAGGAGGACTTGGGCTCAGGGTTGCGCCAGAGGAAATCCGGGTGCTCCGGAAGCTGTTCCGCGCTCATTTTGCTGCTCCAATCAATTCTGCCTCGGGCCTGCCCGGGTGACCGCCGGTGTACTTGTTCGTCAGGACGTAGCCCTGAGCTTCCATATCGGAGGCCGGGGACGACCGTCAGGGCAGTCTCTTTCATTCAAGAAACCTGATGCAACTGTGTTGCGCTGGCTGCAACTCTAAGCTCACGTTGCGAGTGCGTCAATCACCCTTTGCCGAATTTGTAACGCACATGTTAATTCCATTTAAAGGGGTGATTTCGCTCTTGACTGTGGTCTGGGCCGCCCATAACCTGATGCAACCGCGTTGCGTTCAATGCAACCCCAAATTTCATTGGTGGACATATGAGTAACGAAGTAAATACGGCGGCTGCTGGTCCCGAAGCGGGAGGAAGCCCTGGCCCCAACAGCGGAACCCCGGTTGACAAGGAGACCCGCCGAAAGGTCCTGGCTGCAAGCTTCATCGGCAACTTCGTCGAGTGGTTTGATTACGCCGTCTACGGGTATCTGGCCGCAACCATCGCCGCAGTGTTCTTCCCGGAGTCCGACCCGCAAACCGGGCTGCTGCTGACCTTCGCGCTGTTTGCGATTTCGTTCCTCGTCCGTCCGATTGGAGGCTTCGTATGGGGCCACATCGGTGACCGGGTTGGTCGCCGGACCGCTCTCTCCCTGTCCATCCTGATCATGTCCGGCGCAACGTTCTGCATCGCGCTTATTCCCAGTTACGACACCATTGGCATCGCGGCACCCCTCCTGCTGCTGGCATTCCGTGTACTCCAGGGATTCTCCGCGTCCGGTGAATATGCCGGAGCCTCAGCGTTCCTGGTGGAGTATGCACCCGCCAACCGGCGCGGTCTTTATGCGGCAGTGGTGCCCGCAAGTACGGCCACCGGACTCTTGCTCGGTTCACTGCTTGCCGGCGTGATGACCGCCCTGCTCAGCACCGAAGCCATGGAAAGCTGGGGGTGGCGCCTGCCCTTCCTTCTCGCCGCTCCGATGGGGCTGATTGGACGCTACATCCGCACCAAACTGGAGGACACGCCGGTCTTCCGTGAACTCGCCGCGGAAGATCAAGCGGTCAAGGCTCCTGCCTTCAGCCTTTTCCGGACTCATTGGAGGCTCCTGGTCAAGGCCTCCGGGGCCGTGCTTCTCAATGCCGTGGGTTTTTACGTGATCCTGAGTTACATGCCGACGTACTTGTCGACAGAACTGGGCCTCGGGGCCACCGAGTCCTTTATGGCAACCACTATCGCGTTGCTGACCTACATCGGCTTCATCTTCATCACCGGCATGCTCTCAGACCGCTACGGCCGCAAGAAGGTGCTGATGTCCGCGTCCGTCAGCTTCATCGTGCTGACAGTTCCGGCCTTCGCGCTGCTGGGGACCGGGGACTTCCTGATCATCGTCCTGGTCCAGATTCTGCTGGGCGCCATGCTCACGCTCAACGACGGTACACTCCCCAGTTTCCTCGCCGAAATGTTCCCCACCCGGGTCCGTTACAGCGGCTTTGCTGTCAGCTTCAATCTCTCCAACGCGATCTTTGGTGGAACAGCCCCCTTCATGGCGACCCTCCTGATTGCCTCCACGGGCAACGACCTGGCGCCCGCCTGGTACCTTGCCGGTGCCGCCCTCGTGTCCCTCATCGCCGTCGCACTGTCCCGCGAAACGTGCAAGGAGTCCCTGCGCCATGAGTAGGCCGGCCACATTGAATTCTTCTTCAATTTTCCCCGAATTTCTCCGTCAAGGCAGCACGTCAGAAAGGCAATAACAATATGACCAGCGCGGCAATTCCCATGGCCACCTCTATCTCGGAATTGGAACGGCTGAAAATCCTCCACAACGGACAAAAGGAGAAGCTGACTTTCACGGATGCGGAATTCGAGCGCCGGCTTAGCGGTCTTCGGCGCATCATGGCGGAAAAGGAGCTCGACGCCGTCGTCCTGACCAGCTATCACTCCATCAAGTACTATTCCGACTTCCTCTTCACCTACTTCGGCCGCTCCTACGCCATGGTCGTCACCAGCGAGGACACCGTCACCATCACCGCGAACATCGACGCCGGAATGCCCTGGCGCCGCAGCTATGGCGACAACGTGGTCTACACCGACTGGCGCCGAGACAATTTCCTCTTTGCCCTCCAGGAAGCGCTGCGCACCCGCGGCATCAATCCCGGGCGGATCGGCGTCGAAGACGATGTCCTCGCGCTGGACAACCGCAACAAGATTCAGGCTGCGTTCGAATCGGCCACCCTTGTTGATATTGGACAGGCAGCTATGCGGCAGCGCATGATCAAGTCAGCCGAAGAGATCGCTGTGATTAAGCACGGCGCCCGGATCGGCGACTTGGGCGGCGAAGCCATCCGCAGCGCCATCACGGCCGGAATCACCGAATACGAAGTTGCCCTGGTCGGCACCGAGGCCATGGTCCACGAAATCGCCCGGACTTTCCCGGACTCCGAAATCAGGGATACCTGGGTCTGGTTCCAGTCCGGCATCAACACCGACGGTGCCCACAACTGGGCTACAACCCGCAAAATCCGGGAACACGACATCCTGTCCCTGAACTGCTTTCCCATGATCTCCGGGTATTACACCGCACTGGAGCGCACCCTCTTCTATGGAGAGCCGGACGAACGGTCCCTGGAGCTTTGGAACATCAATGTGGAAGTCCACAGGCGCGGCATCGAACTCATTAAGCCGGGCGCGGTATGCCGGGACATTGCCGCCGAGCTGAATGAAATCTATGTTGGGCACGGCCTGCTCGCAAACCGCACTTTTGGCTACGGACACTCCTTCGGAGTCCTCAGCCACTACTACGGACGGGAAGCGGGCCTGGAGCTCCGGGAGGACATAGATACGGTCCTGGAGCCGGGAATGGTGGTCTCCATGGAGCCCATGATCACGGTTATGGATGGGCAGCCGGGCGCCGGCGGCTACCGGGAGCACGACATCCTGGTGGTGGGCGAGGACGGAGCGGAGAACATCACAAAGTTCCCCTTCGGCGCGGAACACAACATCGTGGGAGCCTGACCACCGTTGTATGCGGCGGGAGAGCGGCGCCACGGAGCAAGTGGCGCCGCTTTCCCGCCGCAGTACGGAATGATGATGAACATCATGAGCGAAACTACCGAGATCAACCGAAGCGGTGACGCCAAGGGGACGTCCGTCATCGTCAACGCGATCGCCGTCCTCCGGACCTTCACGGCCAGCGAGCCGCTGCTCGGAGTCACCGAGATAGCCAACCGGGTCGGGCTGCATAAAAGTACCGTTTCCCGGATTCTGGCCACTCTGGAGCAGGAACGCCTGGTGGAACGGGATGCGGAGACCCGGCGTTTCCGTCTCGGCCTCGGCCTGATCGCCGTCGCCGGTCCGCTGCTCGCCGAGCTCGAGGAACGGCGGGTGGCCTACCCGGTCTTGCAGGAGCTTACGGAACGGACCGGTGAAACCAGTGCCCTGATGGTTTGGAACGGTGCCGAATCCATGTGCGTGGAACAGATACCCAGCCACCAGCAGATCAAGCACACCACCCCACTTGGGGCTCGGTATAGGGACGCCATGAGCGCATCCGTCCAGGTCTTCCTTTCGGAGGCGCCCGCTGAACGCGTGCGTGAGCTGCTGCGCAGCGGCGCCATCACAGCCACGGGGGTGGACGATGCGAGCCTGGACGCCTACCAGATCAGGCTCGGCGACGTCGTCCCCCGGGGATGGGCGATCAACTACGGAGAATCGTCCCTGGACGAAGTTGGTGTGTCTGCCCCTGTTTATGACCACCGCGGTGCCGTGGTGGCTGCGGTCTTGATTCCGGCTCCACGGTTCAGGGTTTCCCCTGAACACCTGCAGGTCCTGGGGGAGGCCTGCGCGGCGGCTGCCCGCCAGGTGACAACGCGTTTGGGAGGTCGCCCGCCGAAGCGCGGGGAGCCGTCGCACCGCTAGGTGGGACAACTGCACCACCCGCCGCATCGTCGCGTCACCCGGCGCGCGCCCGTCTATGAGTTGATGCCGGCGGTTACTCACCCGCCCGGCCCACGGCCGACCGCCGATGTGCAGGTATGGCGACCTCCAGACAGTTTTGGTCGCCATACCTGCACATCCAGGGAGGGTGAAGGCGTTTGAAGCCGCCATATTTGCGCATCCAGTGAGCGCGAGGGCGTTTGAGGTCGCCGTACCGCCGGGACCACATGCACGGGAAGGCCATTCAGGTGCCGGACGCTGGAGTGCCGGCAGCGCCTGCCCTACCGTGAATGGTGAAGACACCCCCTCCGGACCGGATGTGGAAGGGCAATGCGATGAGCGATGCGGCTGAGGTAAGCACCCGGGCAGGTGGGGTCCTGGCGGCCACCTGTATTTCCACGCTGGTGGTGAACGCGAACACGTCGGCGGTCAGCATCCTGCTTCCCGCAATCTCTGCGGACACCGGGACTTCAGTCACGACGCTGCAATGGGCGGTGACAGGCTATTCCCTCGTCGGAGCGGCAGTGATCGTCACGTCCGGCTCGCTGGGCGACGTTTTTGGCCGCCGCCGGATTTTCCAGCTCGGACTGCTGCTTTTCGTTCTGTCCTGCATCCTGATCGCGCTTGCCGGCTCCGGCGGAATGGTCATAGCCGGCCGCGTGATTCAGGGAGCGGCCGGTGCGACGATCCTGGCCTGCGGACTCAGCCTCCTCTCGGTTGCAAACACCGGCGACGCCCAGGTCCGGGCGGTATCCCTTTGGGGTGCTGCGGCAGCAGTGGGTGCCGCAGCTGGCCCATTGGTGGGCGGCGTGCTGGTCGACGCCACCGGATGGCAGGGGCTTTTCTGGATTGACGCCGGGATAGCGGTCCTGTGCATGATCCTGACAGCATTGACTGTTCGGGAATCGAGGGATCCAAACCGCCCGAAAACCATCGACTACGCGGGAACCGTGCTGATTGCCCTGGTGCTGACCCCGCTCATTCTCGGTGTGACCCAAAGCGGGGAGTGGGGCTGGCTCTCGCTCCCCACAATCGGATGCTTCGCGATCTCGGTGGGAGCCGGCTTTGCCTTCATCGCCGTCGAGGGCCGGGTAGCGGTACCGCTCGTGGATCTCGCCCTCCTGCGAAACCGCGTCCTTGTCGGTTCGACCATTGCCATCCTGATCGGTGCGGGCACGATCAATGCCCTGATGTACCTCCTCAGCCTGTATTTCCAGGATCCGGCCACACTGGGACTCAGCCCGCTGGAGGCGGGCCTGGCTACCCTTCCGGCGACGGTCGGACTGGTGCTGGTGGCGCCGCTGGTGCCCCGGCTGGCGGCAAAGTTCGGTGGCCGGCAGACGATCGGGCTGGGCTTCGTCCTGACTACCGGCGGCTTTGTCATCGTGGCCCTGGTCAACGCGTCGTGGACCTATACCGCGTTTTTGCTGCCGTTGATCGCCATCGCGGTCGGCATGGGACTGTCCAACGGCCCCGCCTCGGCAGGGGCCACGGCGGCGGTGCCGGAAAACCAGGTCGGCGGAGCCTCAGGGATCTCCAACATGGCACGGTACGTTGGTGCCGCGGTGGCCACAGCCCTGGCCGCCACCATCTACGGCAACGTGATCAGTGCCCAGACCGACGACGGCGCCCTGCCGGATGCGGCCCTGGCCTCCGGGCTTTCGGTGGCCTCGTGGGTGATGGCAATCTTCAGTTTTCTCGGCGTCCTCATGGCGTTCGTCATCGCCCGCCACCGTGCAGCGAAGGGAACGCTGGCTGATGCAGCAGCAGCGGCCGCAGCGCAGTCGTTCACGCTTCCTACCTCGGCGACACCCGGTCAGGACGCCCCGGAGAACGTGTAAGCACCCGGCGCCCCGGCCCGGCGCCCGCGGCGAAGTTCCGGATTTCAGAGGCATTTCCGTCTCCGGGGTTGGCGCAGCGTAGATCGCCGGTTTCATACTTTGTTCACCGCCTGATCATCTGACCCTCGTCGGAGGCCCCCATGATTGCTGCAGCGCTCCATCGGGAGGCGCCATGAGCGCCGCCGACATTCCGGCAGACGGTGAGGCAGCCGTCCCCGCCGCACGAACCCGCGTGACTAATACGCAGTGGATCTCCTGGATCGCGCTGGCGATGATGACCACCAGCTCCGTGGCCAGTCTGCGGGCGGCGCCCACCATGGCCGTGTACGGCCTGGCTTGCGTCTTCCTCTATTTGCTTCCGGCCCTGGTGTTCCTGCTGCCCACGTCGCTGGTCTCCGCGGAGCTTGCCTCCGGCTGGACCGGCGGCATCTACAAATGGGTTTCCGAAGGCATCTCCAAGCCCATGGGCTTCCTGGCAGTCTGGTGCCAGTTCGCGATGACCATCTTTTACTACCCCAGCCTGCTGGGGTTCGTGGCCAGTACGCTCGCCTACGTCATCAATCCCCAGCTAGCCAGTAGCGGGGTGTGGACGGCCTGCGTAATTATCGTGGTCTACTGGTCCGGCGTCTGGGTGTCCTCGCGCGGGACCAAGGGAGTCGCGGGCCTCGCCAGCGGCGGCCTGATCATCGGAACGCTGATCCCGGGCGTTGTGCTGGTGACCCTCGGCGTCGTTTTCCTGGGCCAGGGCAACGTATCGGCTGCGCCGATGACGGCGGAGAACCTCCTCCCGGCCTGGGCCGGGCTGTCCAGTCTTGTGCTCATCGTCAACAACTTCCTGTCCTATTCAGGGATGGAGATGAACGCAGTCCATGTGTCATCGCTGAAGAATCCCGCGAAGGAATACCCCAAAGCGATGTTCCTCGCCATGGGCCTGGTCCTGGCGATCTTCATCCTTCCCGCCCTCGCCATCAGTTGGATTGTGCCGGCGGAACAGCTTTCCCTCACCGCCGGTGTGATGCAGGCGTTCGACGCCGTTTTCGCCAACTTTGGCTGGCAATGGCTGACCCCGATCGTCGGGATCATGCTGGTCACCGCCTCGCTCGGCGGCATGCTCACCTGGCTGGCGGGACCGTCCAAGGGGCTGCTGCTCATTTCCCGGCAGGAAGGGTACCTCCCCCCGTTCCTGCAGAAGCTCAACAAGAACGGTGTCCAGCAGAACATCCTGGTGGTCCAGGGAATCGTCACCACGGTGATCGGCCTGGCCTACGCGCTGCTGCCGAACGTCTCCAGCGCGTACTGGATCTTCTCGGTCATCACCACACAGGTGTACCTGATCATGTACCTGCTGATGTTCGTGGCCGCGGTCCGGCTCCGTCAGAAGCACCCGGACCACCCGCGGGGCTTCCGGGCGCCCATGCTGCTGGGCCTGTGCGGCGTTGGCTTTGCTGCCTCCCTGGCCGCCCTGCTGGTCGGCTTCGTTCCGCCGTCGCAGTTCGCGTCCGGCAACCCCGGGATCTACGTCCTGATTGTCGGCGGCGGCGCGTTGGGCCTGGGGCTGCTGGTGCCGTTCCTGTTCTACCGGTTCCGTAAGCCCGCTTGGAAGCAGGAAGGGACGGTGGCCCCGTGAGCACGCCGGCAGAGCATGAACCCAAGCGGGAACGCACCTGGATCTACGTGGTTGCCTGTGTGCTCCTCGTCGGCCTGGCACTGTGGGCTGTCCTCGCCTTCAGCGCGGTCCGGAGCTCGAATCAGGCGGAAGAGAAGGCTGACCGGTTCATTACCCTCCTGGAGGCCGCCGGCGTCAGTGCCCCGAGCCAGGATCAGGTCGTGCGGGTACTGGGCGACGACGGCGGTGCGGCCTGTGCGAATCCGAACGCAGCGCTCAGCCGGGCAACCCTGAATTCGATGCTGGCCAACGGGGCCACCGGTCCCGGTGCCCGTCCGGTTATCTCGGACAAGCGGGCGATTAAGGGACAGTTGCTCATCATTGAGGTCTACTGCCCGGATGAACTGGACGATTTCAACGCCTCAATCGAAGACCTCAAGACCGACAGTGTGACGGGAAGCTGATCATGGATCTGCGAGAGCGTGTAGCCGGCCTTATGCCGCAGGCCCAGAAGGAACTCGCCGAACTGGTGGCCATGCGGTCCGTGGCGGACCCCCGGCAGTTCCCTCCGGAGGAATGTCAGCGTGCGGCGGAATGGGTCCGGGGAAAGTTCGCTGAGGTTGGCTTCACGGATGCCCGCCTGGAACCGACCCCGGATGGAAGCATGGTGGTCATCGGGTCCCGGCCCTGCTCGGATCCCGATGCCCCAACCGTGCTGCTCTACGCGCACTATGATGTCCAGCCGCCCTTGGACGACGCGGCCTGGCGGACACCGCCTTTTCAGCTGACCGAGGTGGACGGCCGGTGGTACGGGCGTGGAGCGGCCGACTGCAAGGGCAACATCATCATGCACCTGGCAGCGCTCCGCGCCCTCGGCGGAGACCTGCCGGTGAACCTCAAACTGGTGGTGGAAGGTTCGGAGGAGCAGGGCACCGGGGGATTGGAGGCTTTCGTCGAGGCCCATCCGGACCTGCTGCGCGCTGACGCCATCCTGGTCTGCGACACCGGCAACGCCGCAGTGGGCCAGCCGGCGGCGACGGTGAGCCTGCGGGGCATGGTGAACGTTGTGGTCAGCGTGGAGGCCCTGGCTTCCGAAATTCACTCGGGGATGTTCGGCGGCCCGGCGCCCGACGCGCTCGCCGCCCTGGTGGCCATCCTGGCCACCCTCCGCGATGACCAGGGGAACACCACCATCACCGGCCTGGATGCCAGCCGCACCTGGTCCGGCGCGGAGTACCCGCCCGAGCAGTTCCGCTCCGACGCCGGAGTGTTGGAGGGAGTCTCACTGCTGGGGGATGGCACCGTCTCAGACATGCTGTGGGCGCGTCCCGCGGTGACGATCCTGGGCATCGACTGCCCGCCTGTAGTGGGCTCCTCGGCTGCCATTGTGCCGCGGGCAGCCGCCCGGCTGAACCTCCGGATCCCGCCCGGCGTTACCCCGGACGCTGCCCAATCAGCCTTCATCGGGCATCTGCAGGCCGCCGCGCCGTGGGGTGTGCACGTCACGGTGGAGGTCGAAGCGGCCGGGTCTCCTTTCGAGGCGGCCACCGACGGTCCGGCCTATGCAGCCATGGCGGAAGCAGCCCAGGAGGCCTACAACAAGCCGATGACGAGGCTGGGGCAGGGCGGCTCAATTCCGCTCTGCAACGTGTTCGAGCAGACCTACCCTGACGCGGAGATTATCCTGATCGGCGTCGAGGAACCGCTTGCCCTCATTCACGCCCCGAATGAAAGCGTGGATCCCCGGGAAATCGAATCAATGGCCCTCACCGAGTCCATCTTCCTTACCCGCTACGCCGCATCACGCCGCCGCCAGCCCTGACCCCGGTGGTCGCAGGCCCCTGAATCTTACGTTATGATTAATGAGCATCACCGCCGCAGGCAGGAACAGCTGAAAAGCTGCCAGGCCCGCGGTTAGTGACCCAAGATTTTCCCGTGAAAGCGTGGATCAAGGGTTACGGCGGTCATAGCGTGGGGGAAACGCCCGGTCCCATTCCGAACCCGGAAGCTAAGACCCACTGCGCCGATGGTACTGCACTCGGGAGGGTGTGGGAGAGTAGGTCACCGCCGGACATTCTCTGGTGATAAGGACTCGTACAAAGACGTACGGGTCCTTATCTGTTTAACCGCCTTTACCGTGGCCCGCCCGAGGACGCAGGTCCACACTGGCCCTGTGCCGGAGAAACAGAACCCTTTCAGGCGCCGGCTCGATTCCGGGCCGGACCTTGAGCGCACCGTGTTCTTCAGCGATGCGGTCTTCGCGATCGCCATGACGCTGCTTGCCGTGGACATCCGGGTTCCCCAGGTTCCCGCTGATCAGCTGGGCCAGGCCGTCCTGGAGCAGCGCCAGGAGTTCTTCGCCTATGCGCTGTCCTTCGCCGTCGCCGGCGCATATTGGCTCAGCCACCACCGGCTTTTCCGGCTGCTGAAGGGCTACACTGGCGGGCTTCAGCGGCTGAACCTGCTGCTGCTCTTCTTCGTGGCGCTGCTGGCCTATGCCACCGACATGCTGGCCCTGCACGATGACCAGCCCCTCGGCGTCGTAATTTATGCCGGAGCTCTGGGCCTGATTGGCACGGTGAACTGGCTGCTCTGGGTTTACTGCGGGCGGCGCGGCCTGTTCCGGGACGACGTCGATCCGCGGCTGCTGGCCTACGCCCGGGTCCGCGCGCCCATCACGCCGGCGGTGTTCCTGCTCTCGATCCCCATCGCGTTTCTCAGTCCAAGTGCGGCCGAGCTGTCCTGGCTGTCGATCCTGGTGATCAACCTTGCTGTGCGCGGCTGGGGTCGGGGACACCTGGCCGCGTCCGGGGGCGTGTGAGGTGCCGATTCGGTAATTGAGCCGGTATCCGGTAGTCTTGTATCTGCTCTTGACGAGCAAAGCCTGGAGGATTCGCCTAGCGGCCTATGGCGCACGCCTGGAACGCGTGTTGGGTTAACGCCCTCGGGGGTTCAAATCCCCCATCCTCCGCCAGATGAGAAATCATCAGGGAAATGCCCCGGTCCTCGGACCGGGGCATTTCTGTTTTTCGGCGGAGTTAGGTCCGTTGCGCGGGACGCAGGGCAAACTGGGTGGCCGCCGCGATCGCACCGAGGCCAAGGACAGCAGCTGCGCCGATGAGCGCCAGGAACACCCCCGGTTGGATGGTTGGCAGCGGCTGCCCCGAGACGCTGAGCGCAATGCCCATCAGCGGCGGCAGGGCCAGGACCGTGCCCAGAATAATGGCGGGCACAACAAGCAGCACCGATTCCGCTCCCGTCATACGGCGGAGCTGGGCGTTGGTGGCACCCAGGGTGCGCAGCAGCTCCAGCTCCGGACGCCGTCGTGCCGTGGCCATGATCAGCGTGTTCGCAACCGAGACAGCCAGATAGCCCAGCAGGATCAGCATGGCGATGACGGAAACCCAGGACTGGGCGTTCCGTTCGCCGGCGCCGGCGGCGCCGAAGTCCTCCCGGTCCAGAACGGTCAGCCCCAGTCCGTGCAGGGCTGCCGCCACCGCTCCGGCATCGGCGCCCGGTTCCACCGTGAGCAGCAGATAGTCGTTCAGGCCGGAGGTAGTGTGCTGAAGCAGCGTCCCGTTATCCACAGCGACGTCGCCGAATCCCAGCCCGCGCTCATAGGTGGCGACGACGACGGCGGCCGCTTCCGTTCCGTCCCCGTAGGAGAACCGGAAGTCATCCCCCGGTTCCACGCCGGCTTCGTGGGCCAAAGCAGTGCTCAGGGCGACGGTTTCGGGCTCGGACAGCCGGTCCAGCGAGCCCTTCCGGACCGACAGGTCCAGCGCTCCGTCCAGGGTCCCGGCAGAGAGGCCCTGAACGGCGTAGGGCTGTACCTCGTCCTCCAACCCCAGGAAACGGGTAGTGGCCAGGACACTGGAGCGGGCCACCGGAGCTGCGGTTTCCACGCCGGACAGGGCAGCAACCCGGCCGGCCAGATCAGTGGAAATGCCGCCGGGCCCGCTGACCAGGTAATCGGCCACGACGCCGTCGCGGGACTGCTGTGCCGCCTCGGCTTCCACGGTGGTCGGCATAAAGAATTGCACCGATCCCAGCGCGATGGCCAGTGCCAGGGGAACCATTCCCGCGGCCAGCCGGCGGGGAAAAGCGGACGCGTTGGCGTCCGCGAGCACCAGCGGCGCCGAGGTGCTGCGGCGCAGGACCGGCCGGGCGAATCGGAGGACAGCCGTCACCAGCAGCGGGCCAAGGACCCCGGCACCGATGACCAGGAGCAGAATGCTTGAGCCTGCCGCGGCCAAGCCCCCGTTACCCGGCACAACCACCGGCAGGACGGCCGTCAGGGCGCCCGCGCCCAGGAGCGCCAAACCGGTAATGATCCGGACGCGGCCCAGCTGCGGTGCTTCGGTCACCGCCTCGCGTAACGCCGTCGTCGGGGCCGTGCGCACCGTTCCGCGGGCTGCGGTGAGTGAGGCACCCACCGCTGCACCAACGCTGATCAGGACGGCGGCCAGTGCGGGCAGCGGGCTGAAAGCCAGGTGGAAGTTCCCGGGGATAACACCGGCCCCGGCAAACTGGCCGCCCAGGAACCCTGCCAGCCACAAACCGGGTACCGCTCCCAGCACTGCCGCGGCGGCCGAGACCAGGAGGACTTCGCGGACCACCAGGCCCAGGGTCTGGTTGGCTCCGGCTCCGACCGCACGCAGCACCGCGAACTCGCGCCGGCGGGACAGGATGGACAGGGACAGCGTTCCCGCGGTCACAAAGACGGCGGTCATCACGGCCACGCCGGCGAGTGAACTGCTGAGCAGCAGCAGCATGGACCGTGCTCCGGCTCCGCCAAGATTTTCCACGTCCCCGCGCCGGTCACCGGTATAGCCGACGACGCCGGCCACGCTGGCCTCGATGTCGGCTGCCAGTTGGTCCGGGTTCACCCCGGGCCCGGCGATGACGCCCACGGTGGCAACCGTGTTGCCGTGCGGCCAGAGCGCGCCGGCGCCGGCGGTGGAGAGGAAGACCGCGGGATCTGCGGCCTCCCCTGTGGCCCCGGAGGCGGTCGCTGCAACGCCGGACACGGTGTATTCGGCCGGGACGCCGCCGTGGCTCAGGAGGATCCGATCGCCCGGTGCGGCCGCGAAGGACTCATCCACCACCACATCCGAGACGCTGCGCGGCGGCGCACCGGACGTGAGGCTGTAAGGGGTCAGGGCCGCGGAGTCCCAGGCAGCGGCCGGGACGCTCCGGCCATCCGCTGCGGCCAGCGGAATGCTGATGCTGCCAATGGCGCGTTCCACCCCCGGCACGGCTGCGATGTCGGCCACCGCCGAAGCGGGCAGCAGGACCCGTTCCGTAAAGGGAACGGCAAGGTCTTCGGGCACCGGCAGCTCCTGGGGTGCACCCACAACGACGTCGGCGCCCTGCAGCCGCTGCGGGGCGGTGCCGCCGCGCAGCCCCGATTCGATGAGGACGCCCATGGCGGTGATCAGCGCGGCACACAGGAACACGGCCACGAACACTCCGGCGAATCCGCCGCGGTGGTGCCGGATGGAGGCTTTGGCGAGGCTCAGCATGTCAGCGCTCCCCGAGGTAGGCCATGCGGTCGGCGACATCGCGGGAACTCGCGTTGCCCAGGCTGCCGTCCAGCTGTCCGTCGGCCAGGAAGATCACGCTGTCCGCGTGGCTGGCAGCAATCGGATCGTGGGTCACCATCACCACGGTCTGGTTCAGGGCTGAGACGGTGTGCCGCAGCAGGTCCAGGACCTGGCGTGCGGTTCCGGAGTCCAGCGCACCGGTGGGTTCATCAGCGAAGACAACGTCGGGGCGGGTGATCAGTGCCCGGGCGATGGCGGCCCGCTGCTGCTGCCCGCCGGAGAGCTCCTGCGGTTTTCGTTCGCCGAGCCCGGCCAGGCCGACAGCTTCCAGCACATAGTCCAGCCACCCGTGATCCGTTTCCCGTCCGGCCAGCAGCAGCGGCAGGGTGGTGTTTGCTGCCACGGTCAGCTGCGGCAGCAGGTTGTAGGACTGGAACACAAAGCCCACGTGGTCGCGGCGGAACCGGGTCAGGGCGGTGCTGCGCAGACGGGAGATCTCGGTGTTTCCGAGCAGGACCTTGCCGCTGTCCGGGGAGTCCAGACCGGCAGCGCACTGCAGCAGCGTGCTTTTCCCGGAGCCCGACGGGCCCATCACCGCGGTAAACGTGCCGGCCGGCACGGCCAGGGTCACGTCGCGAAGAGCAGGAACAGCGGTGCTGCCGGAGCGGTAGCTTTTCGAGATGCCCTGCAGCTGCAGGGCAGCGGAGCCGGGAAATTCAGCGGCATTCGAGTACATTGTTTTTCCTTAGAACGGAGCGGTGAAGATGCTTTCTTCGACGCTACGGATTCGGAAAAACGGACGACATACAGCCAATAACCCAATTCAAGGTATAGCTGGCTATACCGACTGACGTTCCGGCGTCGGGCATAATTCAACGGGTGAGAGCCCCCAGCCGAACCAGCCTGGCAGCCCGTGCCCGGGATGCGGCGTTCCTCCTGCGTGAGGGCGGCTACTGGGCGGCGTCGCTGGGCGTGCTGGTGGCCGGGCTCGCGCTGCTGCCGTTCCTGCCGCTGGGTGTGGGGTTATACGCAGTTCCGAAGCTGCTGGAAAGCGTGAACCTGCTGGCCGCGAAGGCGCAGGCCCGGTCTGCGACGTTCGCTTCCGCGGTGATTCCCTTTGACCGGCGCCGGCTCGCCGGCCGGTATTCCTTCACGGAACTGGCCGCGCTGCTGAGCGCTCCCGAAACCAAGCGGGACCTCTCCTGGCTCCTTTTTCACACCGCCTTCGCGCTGCTGGCCGGCGCCGTTGCCCTGGTGCTGCCGCTGGGCGCCGTGCTGTATGTGGTGGCGTCCCCGCTGTGGCCGCTCTTTCCGCCCGAAACGCCGCTGGAAATGACCATTGCGATCACCAGCTGGAGCGATGCGGCCTTCACCATGGTCCTGGGCGTGGCCTACGGTGTGCTGGCCTGGTTCCTGCTGCCGTGGCTGGCGCGGCGGATCAGCGAGGGCACGCTCGGCATCCTCTCGCCCCGGAGGTATGCGGAGCTCTCCCGCCGGATCCAGGACCTCTCCGCCGCCCGCGCCAGTGCGCTCGCCGCCCACGCGGCTGAGCTGCGCCGGATCGAACGGGAACTGCACGACGGCGCGCAGAACCGTCTGGTGGGTGTTGTGATGATGCTTGGCCTCGCCCTGCGGGCAGCCGAAACCGACCCGGCCGCTGCGGTTCCGTTTATTGGCCGGGCGCAGGACGCGGCGTCCGAGGCCCTCGCCGGCCTGCGCGCCGCGGTCCATGATATTTATCCGCCGGTCCTGGACGAGCTGGGCTTGGGCGGAGCCGCCTCGGCGCTGACCAGCAGGTCACCGGTTCCCTGTTCCCTCGACGTCGAGGGGCTGCAGCGGGCTCCCGCAGCGGTGGAGTCGGCCGCGTATTTTGTGCTCGCTGAAGCCCTGACGAATGCGGCCAAGCACTCCAACGCCTCCCGGATCGAGGTGGTTCTGCGGACCGAATCGACCCCGCGGGAGGATGTGCTGGTGATCGAGGTGGCGGACGACGGCCGCGGCGGGGCAGAGGTGCCTTCGCGGTCGTCCGCAGGCACCGCTGCCCGCGTTGGATTCGACGCCGAATCCGACGCCGCTGGGAGCGCCACCGCTGCAGGCACCGATGCCGGCGCCGATGCCGGCGCCGGCACGGTCACGGCCGCCGTCGACGTCGGAACCGGCACCGGCCTGGCCGGAATCGCCCGGCGGGCCGCTGCATTCGGCGGCAGATTGATACTGGTGAGTCCGGCGGGCGGACCGACAAAGCTAAGGGTGGAACTGCCATGCGCCTTCTAATCGCGGAGGATGATGCCTTGCTGCGGGCCGGCCTGGAGTTGCTGCTCAAGAGTGAGGGCTTTGAGGTGGCGGGCTCCTGGGATAACGCGGACGATCTCCTGGCCGCCTTCGAACCCGGCAGCGCGGACGCCGCGGTCCTCGACGTCCGAATGCCGCCCACCTTCACCAATGAAGGCCTGCGGGCCGCGCTGGAACTCCGCTCCCGGGTGCCTGATTTCCCGGTGCTGGTTCTCTCTGCCTATGTGGAGGACCGCTATGCCAGCCGGCTGCTGGCCTCCGGTGCCCAGGGTGTGGGGTACCTGCTGAAGGAGCGCGTGGGTAACGTCGGCGAGTTCGTGGACGGTCTGCGGCGCGTGGCGGCCGGCGGAACGGTCATGGACCCGGAAGTCATCGCCCAGCTGTTCAGCCGCCGCGGAACCCAGGATCCCATCCGGTCGCTGACCCCGCGCGAGTTCGAGGTGCTGGGACTGGTCGCCGAGGGCCTGGGGAACACGGCGATCGCGACGTCGATTTCCGTGTCGGAAACCGCGGTCAGCAAACACATTGGCAACATTTTCATGAAGCTGGGGCTCGCGCCGTCGGACAGCGGACACCGCCGGGTCCTGGCAACACTGGCGTACCTGCGCTCCTAGCCTCCCTTCCCCCGCACTGTCCGCCGACCCTTCCCGGAAGCCAACGCGGAAGCGCAGACGTGTCCGGGCACCCTTGACGCACGCACCGCGCAGGATCAGGATTTACGGACCAAGGGGGTCCGTTGCGCACCGGCCGAATCCGGCCCTGGCAACGGCTCCGCGCGGCTTCCGGACCTCCCGGTCCGGACCGCAGCCCGAATCGAGACGCCGGCGCCGCGTACACGGTGCGGAAGGTTGCCCGTGGAACACGACGGCAAGATTGCCCTGATCACCGGAGCCTCGCGCGGCATTGGCCGCCGGATCGCGGAGCGGCTCGCGGCGCAGGGAGCGCAGGTGGTGGTTGGCTACCGCAGGAACGCGGACCTCGCGAAGGAAACAGTCGCCGAGCTGCAGCGGCTCGGCGGCGGCGGGCTGGCGGTGCAGGCGGACATCGAAAACCCTGAGGACATCATCAAACTGTTCGACGCCGCCGCCGCCGAATACGGCCGGCTGGACTACTACGTCAACAACGCCGCCGCCGCCGCGTTCAAGAAGGTCGTTGACCTCAAGACCCACCACCTGGACCGGGCCTATGCCGTGAACGTCCGGCCCTTCGTCCTGGGCTCGCAGGAGGCGGTCAAACTGATGGACGACGGCGGCAGGATCGTCGCGCTGACTTCCTACGGCAGCGTCCGGGCCTTCCCCACCTACGCCGCACTGGGCTCCTACAAGGCCGCCGTCGAGTCCTTTGTCCGGTTTATGGCCGTGGAGTTCGCCGGGTACGGGATCAACGTCAATGCCGTCAACGGCGGCCTGATCGATTCCGATTCGCTGGAGTACTTCTACACCATGGACGGCATGGCACCGATGGACAGCGTGATCTCGCGGATCCCGAAGCGCCGCCCGGGAACGGTGGATGAGATGGCCGCCGCCGTCGAATTCCTGCTCTCACCCGGCGCCGAGTACATCACCGGGCAGTCGCTGGCCGTGGACGGGGGCCTGTCCGTGATTGCCCCGCCGTTCTTCAGCGAAACCACGGACCCGGTGGCCCTTCCCGACCGGCCGCAGCGGCGGCAGGATTCCTGAGAAAGGATGAGCTGCAATGCAGTACGACCCAGGGCGGTTCAAGGAATACTTCGAGCACCAGATGACCTACGCGGCCGGGTTCCGGCGCAACGTCGCGCGCTACCGGAACTCAGTGGCCCTGATCGATCCGCCCAGCGGCCGGACCTGGACCTACGCGGAACTGGGCGCCGACGTCGAGCGCTGCGCCGTGCTGCTGGCCGCCCGGGGTGTAGGACGCGGGGACCGGGTGATGTACCAGCTGTTCAACGGGCCCGAGTTCGCGCTGCTCTACCTGGCCACCCAGCGGCTTGGCGCTATCAGCGTGCCCGTGAACTACCGGCTCGCGCCCGGAGAGACCGCGCACATCCTGCGCGACAGTGAGCCTCGGGTGCTGATTGTCGACGCCGAGTGCGCGGCCGCCGCTGCGCAGGCGCTGGAATCCGCGGATGTCCGCCCGGCGCTGCTGACGGTCGGGGCGGCGGAGGTCCCGGCCGGCTGGGAGGACTTTGCCGAGGCCCTGGCGCAGGCTGCCGGCACCCCGCCGGACCTGCCGGCGGACTTCTCCATCTATGAGGAGACCACCCGGCTGTACACCTCCGGCACCACCGGTATGCCCAAGGGAGTGGCGCTGCCGTCGATCGCCGAGGTGATGAGCGCGCACGACGTGATCATGCACTTCCCGCTGTCTCCCACCGACCGCACCCTGAACATGACGCCGTGGTTCCACCGCGGCGGACTGCACTCGGGCGGGCCCACCCCGGCCTTCTATATCGGGGCGGGCGTGGTGCCGCTGCGCAGCTTTTCCCCGGGAACGGTGCTGGACTGGGTGGGGGAGTACGGGCTGACCTTCCTGATCGGCGCCCCGACCACCCTGGAGATGATCGCCGCTGAGCAGGAGAAACAGCCGCGCGAGCTGGGCACGCTCAAGGGCATCGTGACCATGGGCGCACCGCTGGACCGGGCTGCAGCGCTGCGGTACCAGGAGCTGCTGACCCCGCGGATTTTCAATGGGTACGGCACCACCGAAGCCTTCTGGAACACGTTCCTGCGCCCGGAGGACCTGCCCGCCCGGGCCGGCACGGCGGGGAGGTCCTGCACGGATGACGACGTCGCCGTCGTGAAGATCTTTCCGGACCGGCGGGGACGGCCGGAGGAACTGGCGGCGCAGGACGGCACAGAGGCCGGCGAGGTCATCATGCGCTCGCCGAAATCCGGGTACAGCTACGTCAACCTCCCAGCTGTGGAGGAGGAGAAGTTCCACGACGGCTGGCTCTATCCCGGGGACATGGCCACCTGGGACGAGGACGGGTTTGTCACCATCCTGGGCCGCAAGGACGACATGATCATTTCCGGTGGCGAGAACATCCACCCGGTGCAGGTGGAAGGGGTCCTCGCCGAGCATCCGGGCGTCCTGGATGCCGTGGCGGTGGGTCTCCCGGATGAGCACTGGGGCCAGCGGGTGGTGGCGTACGTGATCCGCAGCGGGGACGCTTCACCAGTCGATGCCGGTGCCGCTGCCGACGATCTCGACGCGTTCTGCCTGGCCCACCCGGGCCTGGCGGATTTCAAGCGGCCGCGCGCCTACCGGTTTGTCGACGAGGTTCCGGTGACAGCCACCGGGAAGAAGATGCACTTCAGACTGGCCGAGACCGCGGCGGCGGACCTGGCGGCCGGGAACTTCACGGTTCCAGGCGCCGGCGCAGTGCCGGGGGCACAACGGACAGCGGCAGCAGAACCAACGGCGGCAGCGGAGTGAAGGTGGCCTGGCAGTGAGCACCGAACGCGTAGTCATCACCGGGATGGGGGCGCAGACCCCGCTGGGCGGATCCTGGCCGCTGACCTGGGAGGCACTGAAACAGGGCAAAAGCGGGATCGACCGGATCACGGCGTTCGACGCGTCGGACTTCCCCACCCGGATCGCCGGGGAAGTGAAGGGCTTCGACCCCGCGGCCTGGTTACCGGTCAAACGGATCAACCGATCCTCCCGGGCCTCGCAGCTGGCCGTCGCTGCGGCGCGGGAAGCGGTGTCCGACGCCGGATTGGGCCCCTCGCTGGAGGAGACGGACGCCGCCGTCGTGATTAACAGTGCCGTGTCCGGCTATCCGGAGATTCAGGACGCCACCACGTTGTTTGAAGCCAGCGGGATCCGGCCGATCAGTCCGAGTTTTGTGGCGTCGTCGCTGACCAACATGCCCGCCTGCGAGGTGGCGATCGACCTGGCAGTGCACGGTCCGGTCAACGCCAGCGCGCTCGCCTGCGCCAGCGGTACGCACGCCCTGCTCGAGGCGCGGCGGCTGCTGCTGGCGGGGGACGCCGACGTCGTGATTGCGGGTGGAACCGATGCCGCGATCACGTCGGTGATGTTCGCGGGCCTGACGGCGATGCGCGGGCTCTCGCGGAACAATGACGTGCCGCAGGAGGCCAGCCGTCCGTTCGACGCCGACCGCGACGGTTTTGTGTTCGGCGAGGGCGCGGTGGTGTGCACGATGGAGACGCTTGCGCATGCCCGGGCGCGCGGGGCGCGGGTGTATGCGGAGGTGCTGGGCGGGGCGATGACATCGGACGCGTTCCACATTGTGGCGCCGGAACCCAGCGGCACGTACGCTGCCCGGGCGATTTCCCGGACGCTGGAGCAGTCCCGGCTGGATCCGGCGGACGTGGACCTGGTGTGTGCGCACGGAACCTCCACCAAGGCCAACGACCGCACGGAAACCATGGCCCTGCACACGGTCTTTGGCGCGCATGCCCCGGAGCTGGCGGTAACCGCACCGAAGTCGATGACCGGGCACCTGATCGGTGCCGCCGGAACGCTGGCGTCGCTGCTGTGCGCGATGTCGATTGTGGAGGGCGTGATTCCGCCGACCATCAACTACGCCACTCCGGACCCGGAGTGCGACCTGGACTACGTGCCGAACACGGCCCGGGAGCAGGACGTGCGGTACGCCGTGACGAATGCGTTTGGCTTTGGCGGGCAGAACTGCGTGGTGGCGTTCGGCCGGGTGTAGGCGGCTACGCCGTCTTGAAAAGGGGCGCGTCTTGACGGCCGCCTGTCCCTAAAGGCGCGCGTTCGTTAAAGGGCGAACGTCCCTTAAGGCGGCCCGTCTTGAAAAGGGGCGCGTCCCTCAAAGGGGGCGCGCCCTCAGTCCGCGGCCGGGGTCAGTTGGCGACGGCCTCGTCCAGCGGTTCCTGGAGCTCGGCGTAGTCCACCGAATTCAGCTGGAGCATCTGGCCGTCCAGGATCAGGGTGGGGGTGCCTTTGACCTGCAGGGCCTTGGCATCTGCCAGGTCCTTCGCCACGCGGGCCTTGATGGCCTCGGAGGAGTAGTCGGCGCGGAACTTCTCCACGTCCAGGCCCAGGTCTTCGGCGTACTGGGCGAAGATGTCATCCGGGTCGATCTCGGCGGCCCAGTCCTCCTGATGCTCAAAGATGGTTGCCGCCATGTCCTGCAGCGCGCCCTGCTCCGCGGCGGCTTCCACGGCCTGGGCAGCCGGCTCGGCGTTCAGGTGCTTGGACAACGGGTAGTTCCGCACAAGGATGCGGACCTCGTCCCCGTAGTCTTCCGCGGCCTGCTGGATCAATGCGTCCATCTTGGCGCAGTAGGGGCACTCGTAGTCGGTGAAGAGGACCAGGGTGGCCTTGGGATCTGCCGGGTTGGTGATCGCCCGGGCATCCGCCGGCGCCACGATGTCCAGCTGCTCCGCTGAAAAGGTGGGTGCTGCCGATGCCGTGGCGGTCGTTTCGGGTGCCGATTCCGGTGCCGCGCAGGAGGCGACACCGCCCAAGGCGAGTACTGAAGCGATAACCAGGGAAGGGACAGTCCTGCGCATAGTTCCTTTCTGTGAAGGGAAGGCTGCTGCTTAGCGGATTTATCTACAATTTTTCCACCGGATTCCGGGGGATCGGAAGCCCGTTTCCGTGTGATTTCGGTCAGGCGGGAGTGTGGCCGGGGCTACGGCTGGGTTCCCTGCTGCTTCGACTGCTGGACGCCCTGCTGCTGCTCCCGCCCGGCAGCCTCCTGCCCGGCAGTCTCTCGCCGGGAAGCCTAGCGCTGGGCGGCTTCCAACCGGGCGATGCGCTCGCGGGCGGACCGTTCGGAGGGACCCATGTTGCCGAGCCCGAACCGGATCACCCGCAGCACCAGTTTCACCGGGCCGTGCACCGGCAGCTTGAAGGGGCCGATCGTGGGCTCCTTCAGCCCCAGCAGTTCGCGGTGCCGCGGTTCCAGGGACGCGACGGCGCCGGCGAACAGGACGCGGTACCCGATCAGCTGGTTCTTCGGCAGCGGAGGGTGGCGAAGAAAATGCACCACCTCTTCGACCGTGGGGCTGGAACGCAGCTCGGGATCGAAGGCAGCCATCTGCTTCCGCAGTCCGGCCAGGTCCCGGGGCGGGTTCTCGATCTGCATCAGTTCACCGGCGGTGGCCCACTCGGCCACGTACTGGTCCGGTCCGCCGGGAATGGGCCCGCCGAACTCCATGTGCGAGGTCAGGAAGGCGTCGGTGAAGGCGAGATGGACCCATCGGGCGAGCTCGGGATCGTTCGCTGAGTATGGCCGAACCGTGCCGGCGGCGTCTTCGTAGGTGCCCCGAACCCGTTCGTGCAGCCGCAGCACCCAGTTCGAGGCGCTGCGTGCCGCCGTCGTATCCCCGTAGGTGACGGTGAAGATCCAGCGGATGGTGCCGGCGAGCCGGCCGAGCGGGTCTTCTTTGTAATTGGAGTAGTCGCGCACTCCGGCCATCGCTCCCGGGTGCAGGGCCTGCAGCAGCAGGGCGCGGATCCCGGCGATGATCGTGGTCATGGAGCCATGGACCGCCCAGACGGCGGAGTCCGGGCCGTAGTAGCCGGGGTCGGTGCCGTTGGCGAGCTCGAGTTCCCATTCCGGGATGGTCTCGGAGTTGTTGCTGAACGTGCCGACGAGCTGCCGCCGCCAGGAAGAAAGAAGCTTGCCCATTTGTCCAGTATGGTCCCGGAGGCTGGAGGTGTCAGCACGGGGTTCGCCGGGCGGCGCCAGCCGACGGCGGCACCTAGCGCGGGGAGAGAACAGCTGCGGCGCGCTCCAAGGCGCCAGGGACAATGGAGTAGTACGCCCAGACACCGCGCTTTTCACGGTGCAGGATCCCGGCGTCCACAAGGATCTTCAGGTGATGCGAGACGGTGGGCTGACCCAGGCCAACCGGTTCTGTCAGGTCGCAGACGCAGGCCTCCTTGTTGTCCTGGGCGGCAATCAGGGAGACCAGACGCAGCCGGGTCGGCTCTGCCACAGCTTTGAGTAACTGGGCAAAGCGCTGGGCCTCCTCTGCGCTGATGGCCTCCTGAGTCACTGGCGTGCAGCACACCTCGGCAACAGGAGCGGAAGCTGGCTGGAGGGTCTTCATTCCTCCATTATGCACAGATTGACATCCGTCGATGCCTGACGGAATACTCGGGAGGGACGGATATCGACATTGATCGATACCTAATCGCAGATCACCGGAGGAGTTAAGTGAGCAATCCCGCTACGCCGGCGGAAGCTGGCCAGGTTCCGGCCAGGCTGTCGACCCTGGACCGGTTCCTGCCCGTCTGGATCCTTGCCGCGATGGGCGCGGGCCTGCTGCTGGGCCGGGTGGTGCCGGGCATCGGTCCCGCACTGGATTCGCTGAAGGTAGCCAACGTGTCGCTGCCCATCGCCGTCGGCCTGCTGGTGATGATGTATCCGGTGCTGGCCAAGGTCCGCTACAACGAGACCCGGGCAGTGGTGACGGACCGGAAGCTGATGATCACTTCCCTGGTGCTGAACTGGCTGGCCGCACCGGCGTTTATGTTCGCGCTCGCCTGGATCTTCCTCCCGGGCCTGCCCGAATACCGCACCGGGCTGATCATCGTGGGCCTGGCCCGCTGTATCGCGATGGTGATGATCTGGAACGACCTCGCCTGTGGCGACCGGGAGGCTGCCGCCGTGCTGGTGGCCATCAACTCCGTCTTCCAGGTCCTGGCCTTCGGCGCACTGGGCTGGTTCTACCTGCAGGTCCTGCCGGGGTGGCTGGGACTGCAGACCACGAGCGTGGAGTTCTCCTTCTGGGCCATCACCAGCAGCGTCCTGATCTTCCTGGGCATCCCGCTGCTGGCTGGCTTCCTCACCCGCACCGTCGGGGAGAAAGCCCGGGGCCGCGACTG
This sequence comes from Arthrobacter pullicola, assembly GCF_014836875.1. Taxonomy (GTDB): domain Bacteria; phylum Actinomycetota; class Actinomycetes; order Actinomycetales; family Micrococcaceae; genus Arthrobacter_B; species Arthrobacter_B pullicola. The sequence goes on from NZ_JACSQC010000010.1 coordinate 29,452, forward strand.
GTACGAGGGCACGTTCCTGCCCAAACTCGGCCCGTGGGCCCTGTACGGGCTGCTGTTCACGATCGTGCTGCTGTTCGCCCTCCAGGGGGATGAAATCACCTCCAACCCGCTCGACGTCGTGCGGATCGCGCTGCCGCTGCTGCTCTACTTCGTCGTGGTGTTCGGCATCGGCATGCTGCTGGGCAGGCTCCTGAACCTGGGTTACCCCCGCACCACCACGCTGGCGTTTACCGCGGCGGGCAACAACTTTGAACTGGCCATCGCTGTGGCCATCGGTACCTACGGGGTGACCTCCGGGCAGGCGCTGGCCGGCGTCGTTGGTCCGCTGATTGAAGTACCCGTCCTGGTGGCTCTCGTTTACGTTGCCCTCTGGGCGCGGAGGAAATACTGGCCCGCTGCCGAACCCGTCCTTACCTCCTCCACGGGAAAGACGAATCGATGAGTTCAGGCACTGAAAAGCCCTCCGTCCTGTTCGTCTGCGTGCACAACGCCGGCCGGTCCCAGATGGCGGCTGCCTACCTGCGGGCCCTTGGCCAGGGGCGGATTGAGGTCCGCTCCGCGGGCTCCGCACCCGCAGACGCCGTCAACCCCGCCGCCGTGGCAGCCATGGCGGAGGACGGCATCGATATGTCCGCGGAGCTGCCAAAGGTGCTGACCGTCGAAGCAGTCCGGGAGTCCGACGTCGTGATCACCATGGGCTGCGGCGATGCCTGCCCCATCTTCCCCGGCAAACGCTACGAGGACTGGAAGCTTGAGGATCCCGCAGGCCAGGGGCTGGACGCCGTACGGCCCATCCGCGACGAGATCAAGGTCCGCACTCAGGCGCTCATCGCCGATCTGCTTCCGGCCGACTAATACCCAACCAAAGGAAACCTTTTTATGTCTACCGACACCCCCGCTGAGCTTCCCGTCGCCGTGATTGGTGCCGGCCCCGTGGGCCTGGCCGCCGCGGCCGAGCTGCTGGAACGTGGCCTGACGCCGATCATCTTCGAATCCGGGCAGACGCCCGCGGCCGCCGTCGCTTCCTGGGGCCACATCCGGCTGTTCTCGCCGTGGCAGTACGACGTCGACGCCGCCGCCCGCCGCCTGCTCGCGTCCACCGGATGGCAGGAGCCTGACGGCGAGACGCTGCCTACCGGTGCCGAACTCCTGGAGCAGTACCTGCGGCCGCTGGCCGCCGTTCCGGCTATTGCCGCGGCGCTGCACACCTCCACCCGGGTCCTGTCCGTCAGCCGCGAAGGGCTGGACAAGACCCGCACTTCAGGGCGCGAGACGACGCCGTTCCTGGTCCGGGTGCGCAACGACGAGGGCACGGTCACCGATTACCGGGCCCGGGCAGTTATTGATGCTTCGGGTACCTGGTCCACACCGAACCCGCTGGGCCAGGCGGGGCTGCCTGCCGTTGGTGAAGTGGAGGCTTTCGAGGCCGGGCTGATCACCGGGCCGCTGCCTGATGTCACCGGGCGGGACCGGGACCGGTTCGCGGGCAAACACGTGCTGGTGGTGGGTGCCGGACACTCGGCAGCCAACACCCTGCTGGAACTGGGGGAACTTGCGGCGCAGGCCCGAGGCACCAGGATCAGCTGGGCCATCCGCAATGCTTCCCCGGCCGGGGTCTACGGCGGCGGTGACCTGGACGGCCTGCCTGCCCGCGGAGCACTGGGCAGCCGGCTGCGCACCCTGGTGGAGGAAGGGCGCATCGAACTGCACACCTCCTTCACCATCACCGGCTTCAAACCCTCGGACACCCTGGCCGTCATCGGCAGCACCCCGGCAGGGGAGCAGCAGCTGGACGTGGACCTGCTGGTCCCGGCCACCGGTTTCCGCCCGGACCTGGACATGCTGCGCGAAATCCGGCTGGACCTTGACCCGGCAGTGGAGGCACCGCGGGAACTCGGTCCGCTGATCGACCCCGAGTTCCACAGCTGCGGCACCGTGGCACCCCACGGCGCCAAAATGCTGTCCCACCCGGAGAAGGACTTCTACATTGTGGGCATGAAGTCCTATGGGCGGGCCCCCACGTTCCTGATGGCCACCGGCTATGAGCAGGTCCGCTCCATTGCCGCAGCCCTGGCCGGAGACCAGCAGGCCGCCAACGACGTGCAGCTGGTCCTGCCCGAAACGGGCGTCTGCTCCACCGATCTCGGCAGCAGCTGCGACGCGCCTGCTGCCGAAGGCCCAGCGGAGTCCTGCTGCGGGACCTCTGCGGCCCCTGAATCGGAGCCTGCGGCGTCGTCGTGCTGTGGAACGGACACCGCACCGGAATCGCAGTTCCTGGGTATTCCTACCGGACTGGCCCACGGCCGTTCAGCGCAGCGGGGCAGTTAATTCTGCACTGTGGCAGCGGGAACTGACTGTTCCAGCGCCGGGCCAGCGGGCACGGGGTCGCCTGCGGGCAGAAAGAATAGGGCACCCAACAGCGTGATGGTCAGCGACGCAGCGCTGATGAGGATAGGCAGCCAATCCACCGCACGACGGCGCGAGGACCCTCGCGGGAACGTCACCAACCCGGCAACCAGGGCTCCGAAAGCAAGCGGAACAGCCACAAAGGGCAGGATGAAGACCAGAATCAAGCTCAGGAACGCAGCCACCGTGGCGGCCACATTTCCCCACGTCGCAGTACGAGACTCCGGTTCCGCAGCGCTTCCAGAGGCTTCGCGGGCGATCCGCTCCACGGGTCCCAACTCGTGCAGGATTGTTCGGACTGCTTCTGGAGCATGTTGTCCGGCGTCCAGCGCGTCAATGATGTGTTCACGCACCGATGCGACGATTTCCTCCCGGTCCGCCGAATGGGCCAGCGCGTGCTCAAGGTCGGCGAGGTACGCAGCAACGAGCGGTGAATCGGGCAGCGGCTTCTTTATTGCATCGGCGTTCACTCTTCGGCCTCCTTTAAAGCTGAGGTGACTGCTGCGGTGAAGGGTCCCCAGGCATCCTGGAAGGACGCCAGGGCAGCCTCCCCCTGCTGGGTGAGTTTGTAATATCGCCGCGGCGGCCCCGAGGCGGATTCCTGCCAGGTGGTTTCGACCATTCCCTGTTTGCGAAGCCGGGCGAGGAGCGGATAGAGAGTTCCTTCGCTGGCGAATAAGGCCGGAAAACGGGAGAGATCCGTGGCCAGTTGCAGACCATAGGATGGCGCACGAAGCAGCTGCGCCATGACGCAGTATTCAAGTACGCCCTTGCGGAGCTGGACGAGAATGGCTTCCTGCTGGGTATCCACACGCCACACCCTAGCGGTATCTTGCATCAATAGGTAGCCCCTATTGACGGGCGATTTCCGGCTGACGCTGCTGCGCACCAAGAAGCCCTCTGGGCTGGGGGAACCGTTGTGGGGAGTGGGTTACCCGCCCACCGGATCGTGCTCCGCAATCTCGCGGAGGATCATGAGGTTGTTCCGGAGTGCTTCGTTGCCGGCCTCCGTGCTGGCGATCCACGTTCGCATCTGACGACCGTACTGGCGTTTTTCGATCGTGATGAATCCTGCGTCGTCGAGCCGGGTGAGGTTTTGGGAGAGGCTGGAATCTGAGAGATCGACGGCGTCCCGCAGGATGGAGAACTCGCACTCATCCACCGAGCCGAGATAGCACATGATCGAAAAGCGCACGGGGGAGTGGATCAGCGCGTTCAGCTCATGACGGGGGTGTCTCATCGTGGCAGCGTCTGATCGGCAGGATGACGCGCAGCGGGGGAGTAGTTCTTGTTGGCGGAATCAATCACGCAAGCAGTTTACGGACCGTAAAGCACTTGTCTAGAAGTTTTTTCTGCAGAGAGTGTCCGGGTGCGTGCGGGTGCCGGGTGCGAGGTGCCCAGGTGCGGACGTGGACAGTGCCAAGCTACGGAGGGGTTGGCACCGTCGTTGAATGACGGGCATGGGCCGACGGGCCAGGGCGGGCGCCCGCCCGCCGGCGCCCGCCCGGGCCCGCCCCGCGAGCGTCAGCGCAGCAGAATATCCACAGCCCGCGAGCCGCCAGACGACCCCACCGGAACCCGCTCCAGCGTGCCGGACCGGTTGGCGGCGTCGTCGCGCAGGATCTCCGTGACCGACCCCAGGAACCGGGACAGATCCACCTTGTCCTCCGGGGCGGCGAGCAGCAGCTGGAAGCCGAACTCGTGCAGCGCGTTGATGGACGCCTCGGCGAAGGACAGGGACGACTTCACGAACGCCTCATCCATCATCACGGTGCCGTAGGTGCTGAAGCCCTGAGACACAATGCCCAGCTGGTACGCCAGCGCCGACGCCATGATGAACGCGGTGAAACGCTGGCCCTCGCCGCCGGACATCAGCGACGCCTGCAGGTTGGTGAACGACTGCCCGTTCGCGAGCTTGTTGGTGCAGGTGATGGTCACGTGCGCGCGGACGTCAAGGACCTCGGCCCGCCAGCGGCGCTCCTGCGGATCCTTGAGCTTCTCCACCAGGCCCTCGAGCGCGGCGTAGCGGGCGTCCATGTCCGCCTTGTCTTGCCGCACACCCATCATCGGCAGCGCGTTCTTCAGTTCGGTGCGGAACTTGTGCGCGTCGTCCGGGACGGTGGTCTTGACCTCGATCTCCAGGTGGCTGTCCACGTGGTACGGCACGCGGCGCAGCACCGAGTTCAGCGGCAGCAGGCGCGAGGAGATGCTGCGGCGTTCCTCGTCGAGCAGCTGCAGCAGGTCGCTGAACCGCTCGTAGGTGCGGTTGTTGAAGTATTCGCGGAACTCCGACTCGTGCTGCGGCAGGCCCTCGGTGACAATGTCCTCGTACCGGTGCACGTACTCCTCGGCCGAGTCCACGGACGTGCCGAAGTCCGAGCCCCACTTCTCGCTGTACGTCTCGAAGCTGCGTTCCAGCCGGGTGCGGGTTTCCAGCAGGGTCTTATCCAACCGGGCGGCGTCGGTGAGCAGGTTCCGCTCCACCTGCCCGGCGGCGTCGTTCAGGTGCACGACGTCGGTGATCTCACCGAAGGGGGCGAACAGCTCATCAAGCTGCGCGCGCAGGTCCTCCGCCAGGGCATCCGGGCCGCGGCCGGCCAGGGTGTCGCGGCGTTCAGTGGCGGCGGTCAGCTCGGCCTCGAGCCGGGCCAGGTCGCCCTTGAGCACACCGATCTTCTCGGTCGCGGCGGTCAGGTCCAGCTCCGCGGTGTCCAGTTCGAAGCGGATCTGCTCCAGGTCCGCGTTGGCGTCGCGGGCGGATTCCAGGCGCTCGACGGCGTCGGCGACGGCGGCGCGCTGCTCCCCGGCGGTGATCTCCTCGAACTCGCGGGTGTCGGCAGCGACCTTGCGGACGGCGGCGAGCCGGCGGATCAGGTCGTCCTGCTCGGCGGCGTGCTTGCGGGAGACGACGTCGGCCTCTTCAAAGCTAGCGCGCAGGGCCAGCAGCTCCGCGGCCAGGGCAGCGATCTTGTCCTTGTTATCAAAGCCCAGGACGTTGTCCGAGGCCTTGGTATGCCTGTCGTCCTTCTCCGTGGTGGAGGAGTTGCGCTTCACGGCACCGCCGAGGCTGACGCCGCGGGATACCTTGGCCAGCTCGTCCGGGTTTTCGACGCACTCGAAGTCGTAGTGCGCGGTGATCTTGCGGGCCACCCAGTCGCCCATGGCGGAGTCGTAGGTGCTGAGCTTGGTGATCAGGTCACGGGGTCCCGGCTCGGACGGGCCGTCCACGGGAATGCTGACGTCGATGCAGCGCAGGAAGCCGCGGAGGTTGGTTTCGCTGAGGTAGCGGGTGACGGCGGCCATGTGTTCGCCGGGAACCAGCAGGGCGGTGGAGAGCGGGCGGAGCACACGTTCGGCGGCGGCACGCCACTGCGAGTGGTCGGCCGGAACGTCGATCAGTTCGCCGGCAAAGGGCATCTCGGCCTCGTCGATGCCGGTGGCTTCACAGATCCGGGCACGCTGTTCCAGGCTTTCCGGGCGGATGTTGCTGCGCCGGCGGCGGAAGGACGCGATCTCGGTTTCCAGCTTCGCGATGGAACCCTTCAGGGCCCACGCCTCGCCGTGCGCGTCGGAGCTGCGCTCGCGGGCGGCGTCGACGTCGGCGTTCAGGGTCTTGATCAGCTCATTGGCGCGGCTGCGGGCGGTGACCAGCCCGGCGGGGGAGAGGTCCGTGTCGATGCCGGCGGCGCGCAGGTCGGCGCGGAACGCGTTCTCCACGGTTTCACGGGAAACAAGCTGCGCCTGCGCGGCTGCGACCTCGCGTTCCAGGGTGGCGATCGCGCCGCCGCCCTCCTGCGTGTAGCGGGCAGTGAGCTCGGCGACCTGCTTCTTCAGCTTGGTGCGCTGTTTCTCGGCGGACTTCAGCGCTTCGCGGCCGGTGGTTGCAGCACCGGTGAGGCGGTCGACGTCGCGCTCGTGGCTGGCCAGCGCCAGGCGGCGGCGGTAGGCGGGCAGCCCGTCGGCGGTGAGGGCGCGGACGCGGTCCAGTTCGGCCTTGGTAGTGAGGAACAGGTGGTGCTGGTCAGGGACGTTGGCGAGTTGGTCGCGCTGCTGCCGGGCGCGTTCGAGCTGGCGGCGGATGCTGCGCAGGTGGCTGAAGTCCTCCACGGCCTCGTCCGCGGCGGTGAGGGTTTTGGGGGTGTCCAGGACGTTGGTGCGGAAGAAGTCGTTGACGGTTCCGCCCAGGCCCTTGCCGGTCTGCAGGATGCGCAGCAGGCCGAAGGCCTTCTCGTCCTCCACACCCAGGGCGGTGCGGTACCGCTCGGCGAAGAGTTTGTGCGAATCGAAGATCTGCGCGCCCGGGAGCAGGGATTCAAGGGCACCCTTGGTGAACCGGCCGCGCATGCCGGTTTCGAGGGAGGGAATGTCCAGTGGACGGTTGTGCACGGCGTAGAACCGGCCGACGTGGTGTTCGGTGCCGGTCGCGGGCAGGTCCATGAGTACGGAGAGGCTGGTGATCTGGCCCAGGCCGTTGTCGAAGGTGAGGCAGACGGCGGACCAGGTGGCGCCGGGGCGCTGGTAGGCGGTGCCGTCGCCGGCTTCCATGCCCTGGGTGCCGAGCCGGCCGCGCATGTAGGAGAACGCGGTGCGCTTTTCCTCGGCTGCGGTGCCGCCGTTGTTCTGCGCGGCCTCGTTCATCTTGGGCCGGGCGTCCATGACCTGCAGCATCGCGTCGAAGATGGTGGACTTGCCGACGCCGGAGTCACCGGTGAGCAGCGTGCCGGCGCGGTCCACGTGGATGGTGTGCGCGCCGTCGAACGTTCCCCAGTTCACGATCTGGATCCGGGAGAGCCGGTTCTGGCCGGGGTTGATCAGGTCCCCCATGGGAAGGGTGGTTTCGATGCTCATGCCGGCTCCTCGCCGTCGTTCAGTTCTGCCTCAACCGGGGCGTCCGCGGTTTCAGCGTTTTCAACCGTGTCCGGTTCGGCCGGGGCCTCGGTCAGCGAGTTCATGTAGGTGATGATGTCGCCGATGTGTTCGTACGGCAGGGCCAGCGGCAGTGCGTTGGAGATGACCCAGACGTCGTCCAGCTCGGTGGGCAGCAGTAGGCGGCGTTCGGTGACGAGCTTGCGGATGGCGGCGTCGGCCAGGTCTTCCACGCCCTTGGCGTCGTGCGCCTGCGGGTCCACGTACTGCTCGAGGACGTCGATGATGTCCTGCCGGGCGATGGTGGCTTCGTTGCCGGTGCCCGAGTGGCGGTCCAGGACCAGGCGCATGCGCAGCAGCAGCAGGGTTTCCTCGCGCGTCATTTCGCGCTGGCGCTGCAGGGCAGTGGTGTGCGGTTCGGCCATTTCCACCGGGCGCAGCAGGGCAACTTTGTGGTCCTCGTCCACCACCAGCTCCAGGAACAGCTCGCTCAGCCGGACGCGCAGCTGCTCCTGGTTATCCACCACGGTGTTGTACACGTTGTCCGAGGAGTTGGCGTCCAGGTACGGGCCGCGCAGCAGCCGGATGAGGGCCTGGCGCAGCTTCAGCGGCAGGGTGCCGGTGTCGCCGGGGAACAGTTCCGGGCCGTCGATCAGGACGTCGCGGGCGGGCTGGGGGTATTCCTCTAGTTCGTCCTGCTCTTCCAGCTCATTGTCGAAGTCTTCTGCGGTGGGGGTTTCAGTCATGACTGGCTTTCGGCGACGGTGAGGACGGGCAGCACTGCGGTGCGGGAACTGCCGTCGATCTGGAGGAACGGGATGGACTCGCTGGCTGCCGTCCTTGTTTCCGTGCCCCCTGCGGGGGCGGCGGGGGCGGCGGAGGCGAGGAGCGCGCGGATGCTGTTGAGGTGGCGGTGTTCGGCGGGCAGTTCGGCGAAGATCTCTGCGACGGTGGCGCGGCCGCGGCGGCTGCCGGCCCGGGTGATTGCGTCGCGCAGCACCCGGCGGTCGGCCTTGGGGGTGCGGGCGGCGCGGTGGATGTCCGCTTCGGTGAACGACGGCGGTGCGGGCAGCTTCCGCGGTGCGGCGTGCTCGGCGGGGTCGTAGGTGCGGACCATGCTGAGCGATTCGAACGCGGACGCGTAGAGCTTGGGTGCGGGGACGACGGCGGCGCGGCGGCGTCCGCGCGGTGCCTTGTGGATGGCGGTTTCAGCCGCGCGGATGAGTTTGCGCAGCTGGACGGATTCCCGGTATTCGTCGCTTTGGACGTAGGTGTGCAGGGATTCGGAGAGCCGGCCGTAGATCCGCTGGATTTCGGCGGCCTGTTCGCGCATGTCGCTTATCATCCGGTACAGGGCCTGCCGGTCGCCGGGGGACATCGCGTCGGCGAAGTCGCGTTCCAGGACCTGCGCGATGGCGTGCCGGAAGCGTCCCTGCTGGTCGGCGTCGTTCAGGAAGGCGGTGAAGCCTTCGTAGGTGCGGCCTTCGCTGGTGCTGCGCAGGCGTTTGTCCGCTTCGAGGATTTCGCCCATGGTCAGGCCCTTGGAGGCCTGCGATTCGACCATTTCCTGGCGCAGGGTGTGCAGCATCTTCTCGAGGCCGTCGCGCATGCGCTTGAAGTCGGCGGGCAGCGCGGCAGCGAGGTCCAGGATGTCGCGGGCCGCTTCGACGGCGGTGTCGTCGTCCAGCGGCGGGGGAGCGTCGCCGGCGCGGAGGGACCGGATGAGGTCCTCGCGGCGGGCGATCTCTTCTTCGAGGACGGCGATGCGTGCTTCGGGGTCCGGGTTGGATTCGTGCGCCAGGGTTTCCACGCTGGAGAGCAGGGTATTCAGGCGGGAGGAGTTCAGGCTGGTGGTGTCGCCGGTGAAGCCGTCCAGGTAGGAGAGGAACCGGACGGCGGGTTCGGTGAGTTCGTAGACGAAGCGTCCGTCGGCGCGGGGGCGGGCCAGGAAGCGGCGGGCCACCCATTCATCGGCGTAGTTCTTGCCGGTCCAGTCCTCGCGCAGGCTCTGCCCGTTGAGCCTAAGCTGCTGCAGGAAGGAGTCGGTGAGGCTGTGGAATTCGTCCAGGGGGATACGCGGCCGGGTGCGCGTGAAGGCCTCGCGGAACAGGGCCAGGACCCAGGGGTTCGCGTTGGTGAGTTTCCAGCCGGGCGAGGCCTGTAGCCGCTGCAGCTCCGCCCAGCGGGCTACGGCGTTTTCTGTGAAGGACATGCTGCGCTTTCCGCCCGGAACGAAGGGGTAAAACGGGCCTGTCTGATTTTAGCTGAGCGGGGGAGGGTGTGAGGCGTGTGATGGGCGTGGGAGGGCACTGGGCTGAACCTTGAACGACTTACTTCTCACCACCGAGATCCTAGTTCGACCAGCTCCGCCGCCTTTGACTGCCGTTGGGCTTCTTCCATGGAACCGTTCAGGAGCACGAGTTTTCGTCGGCGGGTCTGGTGCCGGCGCAACCGTGCGAAGGGCTCGGATATGCCGCAAGCTCCAGCAGTAACAAGATCGGGGCTGCCTTGCTGGCGGATAAAGAGCGCGTCCGTCCGGCATCGAGAACGTAGGTGCTGTTTAGCAGGAACTACGACGATTATCGCGCCTCAACTCTCGACTATGTATATGGCAAAACCTTTAGGATCGAGAAGGTAGAGTCACGACCTCACGTAGCCGATCATCGACGAATTCTTGACCGATGCCCTGGGAGACCTGAGACAAAAACCACCCGTAGGCAATTTCTTCTCCCTCAGGTAGCTTTAGGCATGCCTCGAGGACAACCTCGAATAACCTTTCAGACGCCAGGATGGGGGCGAGTGGATTGACATAATTTCGTGTCCAGAATTTTACGAATGTATATCCGAGACTCCCATTGTCCAGTTTTATAAAACGAGCCGATGTTTCATCTAATGCTCTCGATAGAACATTAACTTCTGACTCGCTCAGCCCGTCTAGCCGGAGATGAGGAGAAACAATATTTGTAAACCTATTCGTGGCTTCCTTAGAGAAGTTCAGGCGAGGACTCCTCCTTGGGCTGACTTCGTTATGGGAGGAGCTGTAGGAGGGTGGTGCATCGTCTGCGGATCTGGAAGGCGTCAGGGTAACCCTCGTTCTTGCGTACGCAGATATGCCACCCTGATGATGGCGAGACCAAAACGTCAGAATTTTCGATGCATAGTGGTGGCGTGGTCCACCTGCGAGCAGGGCATTCTCGAACGTCCCGCGAATCTTTTGATAGACAACTTTATCCTTCAGGGACGCCTCATGCAAGATTGGAATAAGCTTATATGGGAAGCTTGGATTGTCTACGTACTCAGACACGCGCAGAATAAGTTTTCGGCGGAACCCAGGAGTTTCGGAAGCGAAGTTGTCTTCCAAAAGATCCGCCGCGAGATCACTTCCAGACTTAACCCAACTTTGCTGTATCGATGCTTCATCCAAATCCAATACAAGATCTATGAGCTTGGACCGAAGATGGGAATAGTTATCAAAAACTTGGCCGGCGGCAAATAGCCAAGTGTTTCGCCAATGCGCACTTTTAGCCAGGACCTCAAGGCGAGTTAGAACCTCTTGGGGGTCTCCGGATACAAGAAAACGTGAAGCCATGTACTCTTGGAAACTGCGAAGTTCAAACCCCCATTCACCAGCCGAGGGCTCCACTAAAAGTATAAATCTATCGGTAGCAAGCTTTATAAGCTCTTTTGAGGTTCTCTCGGCGTCAGGGAGGTCGTAGGTCATGGTTTCGTGTAAGTGGTTCTTTGCCAAGGTTTGCAGCTCTGATCTTTTCAAGTGCGCATCGGCTTGTCCTGACTTCTCAGCATCAGTATGAAGTAATATGCCAGCAGCGTCATGTAGGGCGTCAATGCTTGAGCGGTGTTGGTTGACTTGTTTTCCAACATTTCCTAATTTATTGCTTTCCCGCATGAAGATTGTGCTGTAGAAATCTGCGAAAAGAGCATGGCGTGTCCTCGGCAGCCTAATTCGATCCTCTAGTAGTGAGGCCATGATGCTGACCTGAAGGGGGGTGCCCATCAACTTCGCGGTCATTTCGTCACGAGAGGCTTCCTTCAGCCGCGTATGGATATCATGCGCGAAAGTGGAATCAGAAGGATGGCGTGAGGAAACAAGCTGGAGCGCGTACCCCAGCGCTTGGTCAGTATTCAGTTCGACTAGTTCAAATTCGCGGGGCTCAAGCGTGCGCAAATCATTTTCATAGCCTTGTCGCCGCGTCGTAGCCAGTATGGATATATCGGAATTCTGTTCACTAGCGTCTAGAATGAACTCACTTATTTTCGAGAATAGCGTCTCTCTTGTCACTGTGTCGGCCACCTCGTCGAGGCCGTCCAGTACAAGCATCCACGGGAACTTTTTCAACCAAGCGTAAACGTGGTTTTTTTGCACATTTGTTGCCGGGGATCGCCTATTTATTTCATCTGTTATGTACCCAAGAAGCGAGTAGTCCTCGTTGCCCATTATGCGTTCACTATATTCGCTTAATCTTATGTATACGGGCCAGCGACGTAGTTTAGGTAGGGATATGCCGATTTTGGCAAGATGGTCTATGGTTTGCCGGAGTACCGTTTTGTGCTCATAGGGCAAGGATTCGGCCTGCTCGGCCAGAATTGCAGCTCTGTAGGCCTGACATAGCAATAGACCTACGGTCGACTTGCCTTGTCCTGGACCGCCTACTAGTACGGTACTAAATCGAGAATTTGAAATATGCCGTGGCGAGTCGCCGAAATCGATCATGTTCCGAGCAAAGAATACTGGATCGCTGTCATCCGTCGCCCCGGTCCCTGCATCAAGTTCTCGCGACGGGAGGTCGATTCCTATGTCGTACAACAGTTCCTTGTTGGGTCCGTCTCCGGCCTTCGTGAGCCGGACTGTGCTCTGCGCAAGAAGCTCTTTAACAACAAAGCTCGTTAGAGTTTTTATAGGCTCAGCACGCTCGCTTGTATGAATCTCAAGCATAGCGCTTAGGAGATCCCCGGTGAGGACGAGACCTAAATAGGTTTGCCGTACGCCTGGATGATTGTCTAAAAGCCTTGATATGTGGGCAGCATGCCAAATCGCCCATCCGCGGAGGCCTAGCTTTTTCGCATGCGACTTCATTGCCGCTGTTACCCGATCAATTCCGCCTTTTTCCTGAACGGCCGAGAGTCTGACGTTGGTAATGAATAATAAATTGCGCGGTTTGGGCTTCCTGTCTTTATCTTCGCTCAACCAGGCATTGACTTCTTTTTGCATTGTTGTCAACAGCCAATTGACATCCTCTGCTCCGCCTTCGAGTCGGCTCTTATGTTTTGCTTGGACTACCGTGTATCCGGTCCAGTGGGACCCCTGAGCGTCATCCCAGTCTGTATCGGCGACCTCTATAATAGGGAGCGGCAGCTCTCCGTGATATGTCCACTCCCTACCACCATCTTTGCCTGCCCCGAACGTCTGTCCCCCAGGCCCGAAGTTGGCATTACACAATGCGACAGCCATGTCCTCGAACTCAGTGCTTCCCATTCGGACCAGATCATATTCCATGCACGCAGCATACCCTTACCAAGGCCGATTTGTGCTGCGGTTCTCAGCAGCCTCGTTTGGTGTTAGCAGCAATTCGACCTCATTTGAACGGTTCGTGGCCGCTGATTGCAGGTAGCGCCCTGGACCCGGAAATGATTGACGAAGTACTGCAGACCATGAAGTCCCTGGCCGCGTCGGGGCGGACCATGGTGGTGGTCACCCATGAGATAGAGTTCGCCCGCGAGGTCGCGGACCGCTGCGTGTTCATGGCCGATGGCCGCGTCATCGAAGACCGGCCCGCAGAGGCATTCTTCCGCAACCCGCAGACTGACCGGCTGCGCTCTTTCCTGGCCCGCTCAAAGCCAAGTAATGCCGGGATACTAAGAATGAGGGCGGCTGCTGCCAGCGACATTGCGCCAGCAGAATGATGAATACCCGGTTCGATTTGTGGTGTATCACTAATCCTTTTTTCGTGGTCGAATGCCGGCTGATTCGCCGCAAAGTCAGCGGTGGACATCGGTGGCAGTTTTCTCCCGTTGCAGCCCGTGCCATGCAAGAAGCGCGACGACGGCGAAGAAACCGCCGCGCATCCAGTCGAAGTGGTTGACCAGGTATCCGCCGGCAGCGACGAGCATAGCTGCGGTGGGCAGCCAAGGAATGTGCTTCCACCGCAGATTGGCGGCCAACCCAGCAATGAGGGCAACTAGCGCGCCGGTCACTGGAAACGAGCTTGTCTGATCATTGGGGAGACCGCCGACCGTGACGACGGCGGTGGCGAGCAGTACTACCGCGAGAATGGGAAGAGCTGCGCGCAGAGCGGGCTTCATTCTTGCCTCTTGGTCATGCGGGCTGTGTCCGGGCCGCCCTGGGTGCTTGAGGTGCGGAGCCCAAACGCCGCCTTCGGCGCACCAGCGGCCTTTGGTCACAGTGATGTTGACCAGAAAACCGGCGCTGTTGCAGCAATCACGAGGACCAGTAGGAGGACAAGGTTCTTGCCCGGAAGCGAGTATTCGGAGTCAGCCGCCCAATTCCCCACATCCTGAAACACAATGACCAAGACGCCGGCGAGGCAGGCCAGGCCGCCCGTCAGCACTGCGAGGGGTGCAGGGTTCATGCCTGCGGCGGCCACAACGAGGACCCCGGCTGCGAGGAGGACAACGCAGCCCACCAGAACCGTCCTGATGAACCTACTGATGGACCGGCGCGAAGAGTGGTCTGCGGTGCTCTGAAGCTTCATGAGACGGAGCCTAACCGACGCTTCCAAGACCCATCAGAGCGTCAACGCGTGTCCAGCAGATGTCCTGGGGCTCCCTAGAACAGCGGCCAGGGCACGGCAGGCATCCCGCCGCGCGGGCCAGGGAACACCGCCGTCGAACGCAGCCGGGCACAGCGTGTGGAAAGCGTTTCGATCTCCTCAGCGGTCAGCAGCTCCGCCAGCTGCTGGCCCAGCTCGCCGTCCAGCCCCGCGAGAACCCGGTCAATCCCGGCGAGTTCTTCCTCGCTAAGCTTCTCGCCGATCCAGCCCCACAGCACGGTCCGCAATTTGTGCTCGCTGTGAAACGTGAGCCCGTGGTCCACGCCGAACCGGTGCCCGCCGGACATGGGGAGGATGTGGTCGCCCTTGCGGTCGGCGTTGTTGACGACGACGTCGAACACCGCCATCCGCCGCAGTGCCGCCGAGTCCTCATGAATGAGGGCGACGATCCGCCCGGCCGGATCCTCACCCTCCAAGACGAGCTTGAACCCCGACTCCGGCACCTCCTCCACAGCCACCAGATCCACCGCGGCCTGCTCCGGGTCGGTCTCCTGCCAGAGCTGCACCATGCCCTCGCCGAGCGGACCGTCCCGCAGCCAGGTGCGCGGCACGATGTTCCAGCCCAACGCCTCGGACACCAGATAGGCAGCAACTTCGCGGTGCGCCAGGCAGCCATCGGGGAAGTCCCACAAGGGTTTCTCCCCGGCTAGGGGTTTGTAGACGACCGCGGCGTCACCGATGCTGCCCAGGAATGTGGCGTTGGACGCCGTCGTAATCCGCCCCGTGAGCGTGAGTTCGTCGGTGAGCAGGTCCGGTGCCGGCATTAGTTTTCGGGAAGGGTGCAGGTGTGTCCGTCGGCGTCGATCGGCTGACCGCAGATCACGCAGATCGGACGGCCGGCGCCCACGATTTCCCGGGTGCGTTTCGCGAAGGCCCGCGCGGTGCCCACCGGCATCCGGACCCGCAGGACTTCGGCAGCATCGGCGTCGTCATCATCGTCGAGGAGTCCGTCGTCGTCCTCATCAACTTCCTCGAGGGGGTAGGCCTCGATGACGACCTGCGCCGTCGTCGGATCCCAGCCCAGGCTCATCACGCCGGCGCGGAACTGTTCCTCCACAGTGTCCAGATCGTCGTTGTCGACCAGCTCCAGGGGAGTGTTCGCGGGCACGTGGAAGGGGTTGCCATCGATGGTCATCAGCTGGTCGAGGATCTCATCGATCTTCTCGGCGAGCTGGTCCGCCTGCAGCTTCTCCATGGCGATGCTGATGAGCTGCTTGCCTGCCCGCGCCTGCAGGTAGAACGTGCGCTGACCGGGGACGCCGACGGTGCCGACTACTACGCGGTCCGGCCAGTCGAAATCGTGAACGGTTGTAGGCATAGGACTACTTTAGGCTCCTTGGACGCGCGGTGCTGCGTGGCCTGCGCCACCACCGACCGGCGCATCCTGCGCTCCGTGGACGGCAGCCAGCCAGGAGAGGTCTCCGGCGTCGGTATTGGTGGCGTGCACGGTGGGCCGCCCCGGGCCGTAACGCACGATCGACACGGACGCCGGCCCGACATCGATCCGCTGGAACAGATCCAGGTGCATGCCGAGCGCGTCGGCCAGGACTGACTTGATGATGTCCCCGTGGCTCACCGCCGCCCAGACGGCGCCCGGACCGTGCTCGGCTTCGAACGCGGCGTCATGCCGCCGGATCGCCGCCACCGCCCGGGCCTGCATCGCAGCCATGGACTCACCACCGGGGAAAACGACGGCGGAGGGCTGGGTCTGCACGACCTTCCACAGATCCTCTTTCGCCAGGTCGGCGAGGGTTTGACCCTGCCACTGGCCGTAATCACATTCGGTGAGGTCGCCGTCGACCGGTGCGTGCGGAGTGCCCGGCTGGTGGTCGAGGATGAACTGCGCGGTCTGCCGGCAGCGCTCGAGCGGACTCGACACCACTCCGACCAGGGGCACGACGGCGAGCCGTTGCCCGGTTGCGTCCGCCTGGTTCCGGCCGACGTCGTCGAGGCTGACCCCGGGGGTCCGTCCGGCCAGCAGGCCCGAGGCATTCGCTGTGGTGCGGCCGTGCCGCACGAGGATTACTGTTGCCATGCCCCCAGCGTAGTTCCCTGCCGCCCTAAGGCGGCGGCAAGGCGGGGGCAGCTGACACCGTGGGGTGAGGGGCCGGCGTCGTCCCCACTGAGAGGATCTCCGATCTCGAATCCGACATCAACGATGGCGAAGACCGTCGGCGCGGTCGTGACGAGGAATCCCGCTAGAGGGGGCCGTGGGTGTGTGCCGTAGTGCGTAGCCCCGTTAGGTTCATTCATTGTGTGGTGTGACACGGCGCACTTAAACTGTTGTCGGGCGGCCCGGTCCAGCCTGTACACCGTAAGGGGCGATCCAAATGGCCGACTTTTTTACGGCTGAACCCGGCGAAACCGCGGCTCCCCTGCCGCCGGGGCCCATCCTGTGCACCGGGACCGCGGGAATGCGGCGCATTCACCGATTTTTCCTCTGGGCGTACGACGAGGCGCCCGGCCTGGTGCAGTCCACCGCGGCTGGAGATACCGTCCGCGCTGCGTACGTGGGGGAGGTGCTCGGAAACTTCGACGGTACCCTTCACATCCACCATGAGGGCGAAGACCTGCTGATGTATCCGCAGCTGGCCGACCGGGCGCCGGCGTGCGCGCTGCATGTAGCCCAGATGCTGGAGCAGCACCGGAAGGTGACGGACCGGCTTGAGGGGATCGACCCGGTCCGGCGGCGCTGGATGCAGACGGCAGGCAAAGCGGTCAGTGAGGAACTCGCTGAACGCTACGAGGACCTGTCCACTCTGCTGAAAGTGCATCTGCGGCGCGAAGTCACTGAGGTAATGCCTGCTGTGGACAGGGTCCTGAACGAAAAGGAAATGAACGCGGTCGGCCAGCACGGGATCGACCAGCTCGACAAGAAATTCCTCGTGAGCTATCTCGGCATGGTGTTGGCCACGAATCCTCCGGAGGACCGGAAAGAACTCTTCAAGGAAATCCCTGCGCCGGTTCGTCTCGCCTACCGCGTCGTCGGGCGGCGAATGTACCGGCGGCAATATTCGACACTTTTTCCCGGGCGCGACATTCCAGCGACGCTTTAGTCAGGTTGTCGGAAACCCCTCTGCGCCGTCGTCCGCCCGTGGACTCCCCGCGCCACCCATCAGTCCGCGCTCACACGGTCCTCGCGTTTGCGCCGGGCCCGGGCTGCGAGGAACAACAGGGATCCGACCGCTACGTAGGCGGCGGAACCGAGCCAGATGGGTCCGGTCTGCTGTGCCAGGAGCACGATGCTTGCAATGATCGCGAGGACCGGCACGAATCTGGGTGCCGAGAAGTGGTCGTGCTCCACTTTGTCCTTCTTGAGGACGAGGACGCTCACGTTGGCGGACAGGAACACCAGGAGCAGGAGCAGCACGGTGGTTTCGGCCAGCGAGGCGACATTCCCGGTCAGGGTGAGGATGATCGTCAAGGCGGCAATGACCACGATGGAAACCCAGGGCGTGCGGCGGCCCGGCAGGACGCGGCTGAAGGCCCGGGGAAGCAGTTCCGCTTCTGCCAGTCCGTAGCCGACACGGCTGGCCATCACCATGAACAGCAGCGCCCCGTTGGCGATGGCGATCAGGGCGATGAGACTGAACAGCCAGGGCGGGATGCCGACACCGCTGGCAGCAACGACGTCGAGCAGGGGTCCGGTGGAATCGGCCAGCTCAGCCGGCGGCAGGACGATGACCGCGCTGAGCGCGATGAGGAGATAAACCAGCCCTGCGGTGCCGATGGCGCCGAACAGGGCGCGGGGGTAGGCCTTAGACGGTTGACGCACTTCCTC
Organism: Arthrobacter pullicola; assembly: GCF_014836875.1. GTDB lineage: Bacteria > Actinomycetota > Actinomycetes > Actinomycetales > Micrococcaceae > Arthrobacter_B > Arthrobacter_B pullicola. The sequence goes on from NZ_JACSQC010000010.1 coordinate 47,314, forward strand.
GGCCATGTTCGCCGCCGCCTCGAAGCCAAGGAACGAGAAAAAGGCCACGATGGAGGCGGCAAAGGCACCTTCAAGGGGCGGTATGTCCGGCGCGAACTCGAGGAGCCGGGATGGCTCACCGTTGCCGGAGGTGAGCACGATGGCGCCGACGAAGATGACGATGGCGAGACCGGTTACTTCGATGATGGACGCGACGAGGTTAGCGGTGAGGGACTCCCGGACACCGCGCAGGTTGATGAGTGTCAGCGCGATGATGAACGCAACCGCTGCGGGGGCGGAGGGAACATCGATGAGCGCGTTCAGGTAATCACCCGCGAAAGCGTTCGCAAGGGCGGCGGCCGTGGTGATGCCCGAGGCCATCATCAGGAATCCAACGAGGAAGGACAGATAGGGGATGCCGAAGGCCCGGTCGACGTAGCGGGCTGCACCTCCGGCGTGCGGGTATTTGGTGATCAGCTCCGCGTAGGTCGCGGCGGTGAGCATCGCGACGACCAACGCGATCAGCAGGGGCAGCCAGATGGCGCCACCAACATCGGCGGCCATGGTGCCCACCAGGGTGTAGATGCCGGCGCCGAGGGTGTCGCCCACAATAAATGCGAACAGCAGCGGCGTGCCAATTGCCCGCTTCAACCCGGTTTGGGGTTTCGATGCCGTGCCGGGATCTTTTGTCATTGGCCTATTGGAATTCGTTTCCCATTCCAGCGCAAGAGAACTTTTGGACTGGAGCTGTCCGAAGCGGCTAAGCCGACGACGGCGCTCCGGTTCCGCCTCTGGCCGCGGCGGTGCCTTCTGGCTAGGGTGAGCGGATGGCAGCTCGACTCTCGCGTCTCCTGACAGCGACCACGGTAGTTCTCCTGGTGGCGCTTCTGGTGATCATGATTGTTGACCGGTTGACGGCGGCGAACCTCGGCCCGTGGAGCAACGCGGTCATCTGGGCGCTCGCCGTCCTGATTCTGATTCGCCTAATAACCAGCGCTGGATCCTGGCGTTCGAAAATTGCGGGTCCGGTTTCCGGTGCAGTTTCCGTGCAATCACGAATGTTCGGCTTCACCCCAGGAAGCTCACCAATTGAGCATTCCAGCGGCCCGGCGTACACCATCTCAGCGATAGAAAATGATGAGAATTCTCTGCGCAGCCGGGATACGGACTCCCGTTAGCCGGGCGTTGACGGCCAGCGTTGCCGCCGCCGTCGTCGTTATGGCTGCCCTGGCTGGCTGCGGCTCTATCTCGCGGGACGAGCCGCCATGCCTGCCTCCTGGGTTCTCGGCCAGTCCTGCCAGCGTCCGGACTGGTGAGCAGGTCACCGTGTCGGCTTCTGACTCGGAGTGCAATCCGCGTTATGGGCAGGACGCCAGTATCAAGATCACCGTCACGGACTCCGCTGGCAATCAGGTCATCGACACGACGGCTCCGATGAACGACGCCGGCGGCTTCACCTACACCTTCAACGTCCCCGCCAACACTGCAACGGGAGCCGGCTCCATCTCCGCTTATCCGCACGGCATCGACTGGTGCGATGACACCGGACGGAACAATCGGGCACGAGCCGAAACCCGTACCTTCACCCGCGTATCCTGCGTCATGCCGCAGGTGAGCCTCACGGTACTTCCCTAGGGCGGGTACGTGCTGGCCAGCTTCGGGCCGTCTGCCCGCTGCTAGGTAGCGGAAGCGGCAGCCACGCCGTCGCTGGGTCCATGCTCGACGAGGGGGCCTGACGTGCCGCTGATTCGGGTACCCTGCTCAGTCGTGGCGGCCATTACCAGCACACCAAACTCGAAGCCTGAATACCTCGTTCGCTTAAACAGGCCGGCCTTCGGTTCAGCCTGTGCGCCGGGCCCGATTGCCGATACGAAGACATCGCTGCCCTCGTCACCACTGGCAGTGAAGGTCACCCGGCGCTCGAATATCTCCGACTCGAACCGGGCGCGTAGCTCAACGACGAACTCACCACCGACTTCCAGATTTAGGTGCAGAACACCGAAGTCGCCCAAGGCAACTTCGCCAGCGGGCTTAAGAGTCCCATCAGCCTCGCGGACCAAGACCGTCGCGCGGCCCTCCCGAACCTTGCCGTCTTTCACCCAGGAGACATCATCACGCGGATAACATCCCAACGTCACCTCGGCTACCTTCACAACGTTTCCTTCTCCTGTTTTCAGCTGTAGGGCATAACGTTACGACGGTATTCCAGGTGCGATCCAGCCAGGATGGCTGGCTAGGGAACCTTGATGATCGTTAGTCTCGGCCCCATGAGCGTATTCCCTCAGGTGCTTCACACGGTTCTCGATACTACTGATGTTCGGGGACTGGCGGAGTTCTACCGTCACTTGCTCGGACTCCAGTATCGGCCAGGAGATGAGCCCGCGGGTGAGGGAATGCCTGACGACGTCGATTGGCTCGTTCTCACTGATGCACAGGGCGGCCGCAAGCTTGCTTTTCAGCGGGTTGATCATTTGAAGCGGACGACTTGGCCGCTGCCTGATGTGCCGATGCAGATGCACCTCGACTTAACAGTTCCTGACCGAGAGACACTCGAGCATCACCACTCCAGGGCGTTGGCGTTGGGGGCAGAGCTCCGCTTCGATCGTACGGACGACCCGAACGAGCCGTTGTACGTTTACGCCGATCCGGCCGGTCATCCGTTCTGCATCTTCGTTGGGGCAGGCATTCCATGAGGGTGGTCCCCGGATGGCGGTTCAGCTGCCGGAAATGACCGTTGCACTTTGGATGACAGAACCCGGCAGTACCGCCTGGGCGCGAAGGATTTCGATCCCGAGCAACCTGCCGCCGGCGTCGAAGTCGAGAGTCAGTTCACCGTTTCCACCGGGCGTGACAATGGAGTGGATTTGCTCAGCCGATTGTCCGGGGAGGATCTGATCCGCCAGCTGGATGTACGCGGCGTCCACGTCCGGGTCGTACGTAATCTTCATGGCTGCCTAGCTAGTTTCTGGTCTCTGGGGTACCGTCGGCTGGACGCGTGAGGTCGGTAAGTTCCCCGGTATGGCGGGCGATACGTTCAAAGAGCGGCACCAGCAGTTCCGTGACTTCCTGCCCTAGGTTTGTCAGCGAGTATTCCACGTGCGGAGGCATGGTGGGCCGCTGCTCCCGCAGGATGAAGCCGTCTGCAATCAGTGCCTGCAGGCACTGGGACAGCATCTTCTCGCTGACCCCGTCCAAGGCCCGCCGAAGCTCGTTCCACCTCAGCGTTCCCTCCGATAAGGCGAGCAGGATCAGCGTGCCCCACTTGTTCGTCACATGACCGAGAACAGCGCGGGTGGCGCAGTCGGCCGGGATCGACAGTGTGGAACGGTTCGGCTTTTCCGAGGCTTGAAGCATACCCCCATCGTACTTACTAAATAGTGGGTACCTGACTTTTGGAATATTGGGGTTTTCCGCGCCCTTTTACCTAATGTGCCCACAGCAGTGAGCGTTTCACGTCCCTTGGAGAATAAACATGTCAGCCATTACCTCACCCGTCCTCGTCGTCTTCGGAGCCGGACCCGGACTTGGTGCCTCGGTAGCGCGCCGCTTCGGCCGGGAAGGTTTCCGGGTGGCCCTGGTAGGGCGGCGGCAGGAACCGCTTCAGGACTTCGCCGAAACGTTGAAGGCCGAAGGTATCGAAGCGGCACCCTTTACGGCCGACCTCTCCGATCCTGCGCGGATCCCCTCGCTGATTGCCGACATCCGTGAGCGGTTCGGCCGCATCGACGTCATTGAATACGGTCCGGCCAGCGCCGCCGACCAGGGGTTTGTCCCCGCCGCGGAGCTGGATACTGCAGACCTGGAAAAATACCTGCGCCTCTTCCTGCTCACCCCTGTGGAAATCGTCCGTTCGGTCCTCCCCGAGCTCATCGAACGCGGCAATGGTGCCATCCTGGTAACCCATGGCTCGTCCTCGGCGACAGGAATTCCCTTCCTCAGTGGTGTCGGCCCGGCCATGGCGGCCATGCGTAACTACCTCTATTCCCTGAACGGAGAGCTTGAAGGAACCGGGGTCTACGCAGGAACCCTCACCATCGGAGCGCTCATTACCAGCGGTGAGCCCTTCGCAGACCAGGGCTTCCCCGGGGATGCCGAGGCTGCAGCCACCTTCCCGACAGTCCACCCCGATACCCTCGCCGGCCTGTACTGGGACATGTATGTCCAGCGTGGTGCAGCAGAGCAGGCCTACCCGCAGCTGGCTGTCACAGCATGAACAGCAGGTAAGTGATCGGCCGGGTGGGGGCGGAAGCCGCCTCCCGCCCGGCGTCGCCGCCTCTGAAGGATGCAAAGCAGGCGCTCTGTATGAGGCAAGGGCCATCGTGTGCCCTCCTGCCCGCTGAGCTGCCCCGGCGTAGGGAAGGGTGAGCGGTTCGAGGGACGGTCGACGCAATGCTGCATGGAGTAGTAGGAATCCAGTTCAGCGGTTGTCGATGTCCTTGGACTCAGGAGCTGACATCGACGGGTTGATCATCCTGGTCAAAGCCCTGAGGCTGTTGGTATCGCACGGCGAGAGCATCCTGCCTGAGGATGCGGAACATCTCCGTCATATCCGCAGCCATACCCGCATGCTGTGCAATGAGGTCAGCGCCGTCCCCCAGCGCTGCCCGAACCGGTTCCAGCGCCGGCGCGGCCGGGTCAGCGGCGGCAGCGCACAGGAGTTTCAGCCGCTCCGGACCGGACGTGTAGCCGAGTTCGTAGAGCGTCCAGTGAAACAGGTGCATGAGGGCGCAATCGCGGTCGAAGCCATTGTGTGCAGGCATGGATTCTTCCTCCTCTGCCGTCAGGTCGAAGCCGCGGTGAAGGGCCAGACCGAAGTCCGTGAAGAGTAACCTCCCGTCCCGGACGAGGATGTTGCCCGGGTGCACGTCAAAGTGCTGGAACCCCTGCGCGTTCATCCAAGCTGTGGCGTCCAGGAGCTGGCTGACAATGTTAGGGAAAATCATCGCTCCAGTGCCCTCGGCCAGACTCCTGCGTACCCAGGTGCCCAGAGTTTCGGGCACGTACTCGAGGAAGAACACCATGCTTTGGGAGGCGTCCTTCATGGCGCTGAGTTTGTGCTGGACCTGGGGCCAGTGTTCTCCCCACCGTCGGGCAGAGGCACCGCCGTGGAACTCGCTCAGGTCTGCCTCGCACTTCGAATCTATGACCCGCCAGCCGAGCAGGAGCGGAAAGAAATCCACCGCTCCTGCTCGAACCCATGCGGAGGTCAGCTGGTGTGCTGCCAGCTCCCGTCCGACCGCATGGGTGGGGCTGCCTATCCCGTAGTGCGAAACGAAGGGAAGCTCGAACCGGCTCGTGGTGGAGGCCGGGTCCGGTTCTTCGACCCTGGTCAGCGGGAGTTGTTTGATGAAGACGGGAGTTGCGCCAACGCGCGCTGTCTTTGTGGTGCCCCCAATGCCGATGCCTGCTTGATCAGCGCCATCAACAAGCGTCCTCACGCCGGCGTCGTCCAGCCCGCCGAGAACAAGCGAGAGGGCGCTGGCCTCACGTATCCGTACCGTCATCACTACACCCTAGATGCCGGAACAAAACACTCCGCATGGTGGTGTCGTCCCCTCGCCCCCATCAGTGTTCCTCGGACGTCGCGGCGGTGAGCCGTTCACCCCAGCCGCGCATGTACGTTACCGCTTCGGGCGGTCCGTGGACGGTGAAGCTGACGCCAATGGCAACCAGGCAGAACGCCGCCCATTCGAGCGAATCGGCAGCGATCCGGACTTCGCACCGGCCGTCGTCGACCGGATCAACGACGCCGTAGTTCGCGACTTCCTGCCGCACCCGGTCAGCGGGCGCCTGGACGCTCGCGTGGACCAGGTACTTCGCTGGCATGGACCCAATCTGACGGTGCACGTACTCCACCGGATCGGCCGCGGGCAGCACACGGGGGACAAAGGTGCTGCCGCTCCGGACGGGATTCTGGATGCGGTCGAGGCGAAAGGTGCGCCAGTCCGCACGGTCCTGATCCCAGGCAATCAGGTAGAGCCGCTGATCGACCGCGACGGTACGGTGCGGGTGGGCGGTCCGTTCTCCCGCCCGGCCATTGCGGGGTTGGTACCGGAAGGTCAGTACCTCGTGATCGCGGCAGGCCAGGGCGACGGTTGTCAGGCAGGCGACGTCAGCGATGCCGTTTCGTGGGCCATTCGCGCGGGGGCCGGCAACGCTGCGCAGGCTGTCGATACGACGGCGGATGCGCGCGGGGAGCACCTGGACCACCTTCGCCATCGCGCTCACCGCGGCGTCGCCCGACGGGGTGTAGGCTCCCGAAGCCACCTCTCGAAGTCCCAGCACCACAGCGGCAGCTTCCTCCTCGCTGAGCACCAAAGGGGGCAGCGACGCCCCGGAGCTGAGCTGGTAACCGCCGCCCGTGCCCCGCGTGCTCGTGATGGGGTAGCCGAGGTCCTGAAGACCGTCGACGTCGCGCCGCAGGGTGCGTTGGCTTACGCCGAGCCGGCGCGCCAGTTCGTCACCTGGCCAGTGACGCCGGTTCTGCAGCAGGCCAAGCAACTCAAGGGCACGGAGGCTGGTTGACATGCTGCAAGGCTAATTCACCTTGCGGACATATGTTGGCCACAAGCCCTGCCACGATGGGAAGCACCACTCAGCCGCGGGAAGGGAACAGGTAACCATGATGATCGAGACCAACAATCTTTCACGCAGCTTCCGAGCACCGGACGGCGAGGAGGTCATTGCTGTGCGGAGCATCGATCTCTGCATCGCCCCAGGCGAGACCGTGGCTGTGCTCGGGCCCAACGGAGCCGGCAAGAGCACCCTGATGCGGATGCTTTCCACCCTCCTGCCACCCACGTCAGGGTCTGCGAAGGTGGCAGGGTTCGACGTCGTGACGCAGAGTTCCATGGTCCGGGAACGCATCGGTTACGTCGGCCAAGGCAACGGTGCCGGACACACACAGCGCGCCATCGACGAGGTCGTCACGCAGGGGCGGATCTACGGGCTCGGTCGAGCCGCGGCCCGGCAGCGGGCGGGGGAGCTGCTTGCGGTTCTTGGGCTGGAGCAGCTCGCCAAACGCAAAACACAGGCGATGAGCGGCGGGCAGCGGCGGCGGCTCGATCTCGCGATCGGCCTGGTCAACAGGCCCCCGTTGCTTTTCCTGGACGAACCGACCACAGGTCTGGACCCGCAGAACCGCAGCAGTCTGTGGGATCACATCCTCAAGGTGCGGCAGGAAGCGCACATGACGGTCCTGTTCAGTACCCACTATCTGGAGGAAGCCGATCAGGCTGCAGACCGCATCATCGTGGTCGATCACGGCCGCGTCATAGCCGACGGCCCGCCCGGCGTGCTCAAAGCAAACCACGTTGGCGAGAGAGTCACGCTGGATGTTCCGAGCACCGCGGCCGCTGAACGCCTGCGGCTGCTGCTGGCGCAGATGCGCGGAGTCCGCAGCGTCGGCGCCAGCGGTTGCACCGTGACCGCACAGGTCGACGACGGCCGCAGCGCCATTGCGGCGGCAATCCGCCTGGCCCAGCGGCACAGCATCGACGTGGTTGCAGCAGATGCCCGGTTCCCCACCCTCAACGATGTATTTCTCGAGCTCACCGGTCGAAGCCTGCGCGACGCCGGAGAGGGGTCCCCGGAAGCCGTCCAGACGAGCGGCCAGCCGCTGGAGTACACGCAATGACGACAGCCTCCGCATCAATCATCCGCCGCCGCAGCACCCTCGGCGACAGCATCATTGTCATGGGACGCGAGCTGCGGCCGGTGATCAGCGACCCGTTCTCCCTTGCCGCCGGGATGGTTCAGCCGCTGTTCTTCCTGGTGCTGTTCGGCCCGCTCATTGCAGCAGGCGCACCCCCAGCCGATGGCTCAACCTGGAACTGGTTTGTCCCGGGCATCCTCGTGATGACCGCCTTGTTCGGGACTGCAGGCACCGGTTCGAACCTGCAGTTCGACCTTCAGAACGGCTCCCACGAGCGGCTGCTCGTCACGCCGCTGTCACGGTCCTCGCTCTTCATCGGGCGCGCGCTCAAGGAGTTTGTGCCCCTGGTGGCTCAGGCCGCCGTCGTGATCCTGGTGATGATCCCGTTCGGCTTCCGGCCTGATCCAGCCGGGAGCCTGCTGGGGCTGGTCCTGCTCGGCATCCTGGGGATTGGCATCGGATCGCTTAGTTATGCCCTGGCGATCGCCGTCCGGCATCAGGACTGGGTGTTCTGGACCGTGCACCAAACGGTGTTGTTCCCACTCATGATCCTCTCCGGAATGCTCCTGCCTTTGGAAAACGGTCCGGGCTGGATGCGAGTCCTCTCCGGGTTCAATCCCCTAACGCACGTCGTCAACGCTGAACGGGACCTCTTCGCCGGCCAGTTCAGCACCGACGTCGGGCTCGGATTTCTCGCTTCAATAATCGCCGCCGCCCTGGGGCTGTTCCTGGGGCTCCGCGCCCTTCGAACCAGCACCAGCTAACCGCCACCGAAAGGACTAACCTCATGCGTATTCTCGTCACCGGAGCCACGGGCCACGTTGGACGGCACCTCGTCGCTCAGCTTCACGAGGCGGGCCATGCCGTCCGCGCGCTCACCCGGAACCCCGCCAAAGCCGGCCTGCCAAACGGAGTCGAGGTGGTAGCCGGAGACCTCACCGACCCCACCAGCCTTGAAGCGGCCTTCGAGGGCATGGACGCCGTCCATCTGATCACCTTCGGCGGCGACGAACTGGAGGACCTCGCCAACGGGACGGATATCGTCGAACTCACTGCGCGCTCCGGTATTCGCCGGGCCACGGTCCTCGGTGGCTGGGCAGCCACCAGCATCGAGGAAGCCCTGGCCGTCAGTTCCATCAGCTGGACCATCGTGCAGCCGGCAGAGTTCATGGGCAACGCGCTGGAATTCGTTCCGGAGGTGCGTGCCACCCGCACGGTTTCCATGCTTGCCAACTATCCCAGCGCCGTCGTGCACGAAGCCGACATTGCCAGCGTCGCTGCCACAGCGCTCACCACGGAGGGGCACGCAGGGAAGGCTTATCCGCTGACCGGCCCGGAGGCTCTCACCCCTGCCGAGCGGACGTTGCTGCTCGCCGACGCAGCCGGGGAACCGATCGAGTTCGTGCAGCTAAGCGTGGAGGCTGAGCGTGAGCGGCTTCGTGGTTACGGCTACGACGAGGACTACGTCGAGTTCGGCATTCAGCTGGCCACCAATCCTCCCCAGGCTGCCAACACCGTCCTGTCCACCATCGAGGAGGTTACCGGACGCCCTCCGCGGACCTTTGCCCAGTGGGCAAAGGAGCACGCGCATCAGTTCCGAGGCCTGGCCTGATAGTCAGCGCATATACCCGCCTGCGGACCCGGCACGGCGGTACGCTCCTGGCATGACCACCCCATCAGAAGGCCGCCGGATCACCGTCCGGATGTTTCCGGACTACGCCGGGACCGTGCTGTGGCTCGGTGAACCGGTGGGCTATGAGCGCACGGGACTGACACCGGAACTCATCCGCGCTCTCCAGTCCTGGGAAGAGTCCTACTACGAATCCCTGGCCCCCGGCCTCGACTGGATGTCTGTGGACGCTGCCCACCGGTTTACGGCCGAGGGCAACCGGCTGGCGGGGCTCGTGGCGGACGAGCTCGGCGAAAGGTACGACGTCGCGTTCACCTCCTACGAAGACGGCGCGCCGGCCGGGATCTTCCACTCGCCCGGCCCAGCTGGCAACGCGAAGGCAGCCGCAGCGTTCGACGCCTTGTCCGCCGCACTTCACGCGAAACTGAATGATGAGGATCGCGGCCAGGACCCGGCGCGGCAAGGGGAGGCTACGGGGTGGTATGCGTGGTCTCCGCTGTCAGACACCTCGTTCGGTCCCCGGCCGCAGGAGGACGGCCAGTAGCCGGAAGCCGGAGTTCGCCGGTTCAAGCAGTGGGATTCAGCCAGATTCCCTGGCCATCACCGGCTCTTCGCTTACTTCGGCGGAACGGATCACCAGGGATGCGGTGATCAGCGCGGCGGAAACCAGCACACACGGCACCAGCAGGACCAGGTAGACCAGTGACACGAGCACGGCCGCCGGTGCTGTTGCCCAGACCTCGGGAAGCAGCAGGAAGTTGCTGCTGTCCCCAACGCCGAAGTTCCGGTTAATGAAGGGTCCCAAAGCGATCAGGACGACGGCGGCAAGACCCAGCCGCGTCCCAAACCTCATGGATGATCTGGCTAAAGCCGGCCCGGACATCGCGCTCCCAAGGGTTGGACGGAGAAGCATTCCTGAACTGCGTGGCCCTGAGTATGGTCTAAACCCGCAGCGGTATCAAGGCTCCGCGATCCGCCGATTAGCCGGCTGCTATGGAACTACACCTCGCTTTGTGCTCCACTATCTTCACGGCCCGAGCGATGTGATGATCGTGAAGCCCACCCCCTCGGACCGCCGGTTTGGAACTCCGGCCCGATCCGAAGGAGACGACAATGTGTCGGTGGCTAGCATATTCCGGTTCCCCCGTCCGCTTGGATGACCTGCTCTACAAGCCCACCAATTCCCTCGTGATGCAGAGCAAACACTCGAAACTGGGTGCCGAGACCACTAACGGGGACGGGTTCGGCGTCGGCTGGTACGGCACTGGACCAACGCCCGGGCTCTTCCGCAGCACCGAGCCCGCCTGGCACGACCGCAACCTGCGGGAGCTCGCGGCCCAGGCCTCCGCGGGCCGGGTCTTCGCGCACATCCGCGCCACCACCGGCACCGCCATCCAGCAGACCAACTGCCATCCGTTCCGCTACGGCCAGTGGCTCTGGATGCATAACGGGGTGCTCGGAGACTTTCTCAAAGTGAAGCGGGATTTGGCCCTGGCGGTCGACCCCAGCCTCTATCCCCTCATCGAAGGTTCAACGGACTCCGAGATGTTCTTCTATCTCGCGCTGACCTTCGGGCTGGAGGAGGATCCCCGCGCAGCGGTCGCGGAGGCCGTGGCCTACATCGAGGACACCGGGCTGCGGCACGGCGTCCAACATCCCGTGCAGATGACGGTTGCAACCACCGACGGCGACACGACCTGGGCCTTCCGCTACTCCAGCAAGGGAAACGCCCGATCGCTCTTCATCAGCAGCGACGTTGCGACCCTTCAGGCCCAGTACCCGGACCATGAACTGCTCAGCGGACTCTCGGAGGACGCGCGGCTGGTGGTCTCCGAGCCGCTGGGAGATCTCTATGGTGCGTGGCAGGAAGTGCCGGAAGCGACGTGCGTTGTTGTGCACGGCGGTGAGCAGGCGCTGTACCCGTTTGTGCCCGCGTCTCCGCTCCCCGAAGCAGTCTGAGCCGGCGGCGCGCAGTGATGGAAGCGCCCAGCTACTCCGTCAGGTGAATCCCCAGATCAGTCCGGCCGGGCAGGATGTCCGCGCGCAGGGCGCGGGTGCCGCGGTAGTCGCCGTCGCGCAGGCTGCGGAAACGCCGGGGTGTCTCCGATTCCAGTGTATCCAGCCGCTCCCGCAGCCGTTTGATCTCCTGCTCAGCCCGGGCTGGGTCCAGAGTGTCGGCGTCGTACACCACGTGCAGAGCCAGGGTCTCGATGCCCGTGTACCAGAGCACCCCGTGGGTGATTGGGAAGAGCAGGGTGTCGAGGTCCCCGCTGATGCCCCGCGGGCCGATCGAACGTTCGTCTTCCCCGGCGGTGACGATGATGAGCGCGCGGCGCCCGGCCAGCCCGCCGTCGCCGTAGCGCCGCGGGATATCCAGCTCCGGGTCCAGGTCGCCGTAGGCGAACCGGTCGGTGAGTACGCGGTCGAACCAGCCCTTCAGGATCGCCGGGGGACCGTACCACCAGAGCGGAAACTGCAGGATCAGCAGCTCGGCCGCCGCGAGTTTGGCTTGCTCGGCCTGCACCTCGGGCGGCAGCTGGCCGGCGGCATAGGATTCCCCGGCCTGCTGGGCGAGATTTCCGGGCACACCGGCCAGCTCGCCGAGGTCGCTGTCACCCAGGACAGGGTTGAAGTCCTGGGCATACAGGTCGGACGTCGCCATGCCGTAGCGGGTGGACAGCGCCTCAACGCCCTCACGGAAAAGCCGCCCGTTGAGGGACTCGGCACGGGGATGAGCGGTAACCCAGAGGGCGCGGCCCGGCGTCGGCGGATGCGAAATCGGCATGTCAATCCTCCTGGGTGGAGCCGTTGCCGCCGGGTCAGGCAGCGGCCCCGTAGGGCGCGCACCGCTCCTCAAGTTCCGTGACAGCGGCGGTCCAGGTGTCGGTGTTGAAGGTCCAGGCCCGGCCGGGCTTTTCGGCCTGCATAATGACGTTTCCAGTGGCGGAAGACAGCTCTCGCAGCAGCGGGCCAAGGTCTGCAGGGGCATCCTTGGCGATGGCAAGGACTTCCTCGTGGAGCGGGCGCGCGTCCTCCGCGCTCATCTCGACGCCGCTTGTTCCGTCGCCGATCCGGAGCACGGACATCACCTGGTGGAGGGGTCCCTGGCCGTCCGTGCCAAGGAGTTTGAGGCAGGCCTGCTCTTCGGTATCTTCGACCGCGGCTTCGGTTGAAGGCTCGGCAGGGACCGAGCTGGGAGGCGGCGACGGCTGAGCTTCCGCCTCCGCGTTGGCTGCGCTGCAGCCGGTCACGAGCAGCAAAGCTAAGACAGTAAGGACAGGAATAGCAGCTGTTTTTCTCATGGTTCCCCCGGGAATCGTCGGCAGTCGTCGCACCTTAGCACGCGGGTGCCCGGCAGGGTCTTCCGGAATAACAATGGCGTGTAGAGGCCCGAGACGGATATGCCGGCTGGCCTCGATAAACACTCTCAAAAGACGCGGCGAAATGGCACGGGGGATAAGCGGTAACCGTCGTACGATACGGGAACATAAAACCAGCGAATGAGGCCCAATGCCCTGTGAAGGCTGCACCACCGCTCCAAAACTCGATTTCGAATTCAGCATGGCGTTCCAGCCGATATACGACGCCGGTGCCCGCCGGGTCTGGGGTTATGAGGCGCTGGTTCGCGGCGTGGCCGGCGAGGGAGCCTATGAGGTCCTGGCAAAGGTTTCACCGGAACAGCGGTACCGGTTCGACCAGGACTGCCGGGTCAAGGCCATCGAACTGGCCTCGCGGCTTTTCCCCGCGGGGGAGGAACTGATGCTCTCGATCAACTTCATGCCGAAAGCTGTGTACGAACCTGCTGCCTGCCTCCGCGCGACCCTGCAGGCGGCCCGGCAATTCAGTTTTCCAATGTCCTCCATCATGTTCGAATTTACCGAGAATGAGGAGGTTGCGGATCCCGCGCATCTCACGAACATCATCACGGAATACCGCAAACACGGTTTCACCACGGCACTTGATGACTTTGGCGCCGGGCACGCGGGGCTGGGCCTGCTGGCCGACTTCCAGCCGGACCTGATCAAAATCGATATGAAACTCATCCGCGGTATCGACACCAGTCCGGCCCGCCGGGCCGTCGTGGCGGGAATTGTCGCCATCGCGAAGGAACTCGGCATCACCCTGCTGGCAGAGGGCATCGAGACCGAAGCGGAATTCCGGGTCCTTGAGGCAGCAGGCATCCGCCTGTTCCAGGGCTACTGGTTCGCGAAACCAGCCTTCGAGGAGCTCCCACCGGTGCGTGCTGCGCAACTGGCTGGCTGAGGGCGGGCACAGAACGACGGCGGGGCGCCCCGGGGAGGGAAGCGCACCGCCGTCGTTATCTGCCTGCAAGAACGCAGAGGTGCTGTTTAGGAGAAGTTGATGCCGCCGTCGATCAGCACCGTCTGGCCGGTCATATGGTCCGAATCCGGTCCGGAGAGGAAGGACACCAGTTTGGCGACGTCCTCCGGCTCTGACACCCTGCCCGCCAGGATGTTGTCCACCTGGGCCTGCAGGGCGCTGCCGCGCGGGGTGCCATCCCGTTCCGTGAGCCGCTCATCGATCAGGTCCCACATGGCGGTGCCCACAACGCCGGGAGCGTAGGCGTTAACCGTGATGTTGTACTTGGCGAACTCCATTGCCGCCGCCTGGGTCAGGCCGCGGACGGCCCACTTGGTGGCCGAGTAGGACGCCAGCACCGGGAACGGCCGGAACGCCACGATCGACGCGGCGGCAATGATCTTCCCGCCGGTGCCCTGGGCAATGAACTGCCGCGCAGCCGCCTGGTAGCAGTAGTAGACACCCTTGATATTCACGTCCAGCATCCGGTCCAGGGCGTCCGGCTTTACATCCAGGATCTCGTCCACCTGTGCGATGCCGGCGTTGGCGATCAGGACGCTCAGGTTCCCCAGCGCGTTGGTGCCCTCGGCGACCATCCGGGTTACGTCGTCGGGATCTGCCACGTCCCCGGTGACCCCGACGGCGCGGCGGCCGCGGGACTCGACGGCGGCAACGACGTCGTCAATGTTCGATTTAGCGCCCGGAACGTCGGCGACGATGATGTCCAGGCCGTCGTCGGCGAGCCGTTCCGCGATGGCCCGGCCGATGCCGCGGCCTGCTCCGGTGATCAGGGCAACGCGGTTTTCATTTTCTGACATGGGATTCTCCTCTTACTGGATGGGTTTCGGTGGAACGCGGGTCAGGGGATGAGGATGGCGCGGCCGCGGACCTTCCCGGCGTCGAGGTCGCTGATGGCCTGCTGGAAGTTCTCCAGCGGATACTTCTGTGTGTGCAGGGTGACGGCGCCGCGGGCGGTGAGCGCCATGAGGTCCTGCAGATCGTTGTAACTGCCCACCAGGTTGCCGATGATGTTGATTTCGGCGGAGACCAGGTCGATGGTCGGCACGTTGATGTTCTCGCCGTAGCCGACCACGTAATAGTCACCGCCCTGCCGGGTCATGGCGATGCCCTCCGACGTCGCCCCGCCTTCGCCGACGAAGTCGATGACGGCTTCGGCGCCGTTACCCCCGGTGAGGTCCAGGACCTGCTGGACCTGGCTGCCGTCGGCGGGGACACCGATGTCCGCGCCGATGGTTTTCGCCAGCTCCAGCGCCTCCGGATTCCGGTCGACGACGACGATCCGGGCCGGCGTGAGTGCCTTGAGCACCTGGATGCCGATGTGCCCCAGCCCGCCGGCGCCGATCACCACGCACGTGTCCCGCGGGGTCAGCCGCCGGGCTGCCTTTGCGGCGGCGTGGTAAGCGGTGAGGCCCGCGTCGGCCAGGGCAGCGACGTCGGCCGGTTCCAGCGAATCGTCGATCTTCACCACGGAACGGGCCGAGGTGAGCAGGTAGTCGGCGTAGCCGCCGTTGGTGTCGATGCCCGGGAACTTGTTGTTCTCGCAGTGCACGTCGTCCCCGGAGCGGCAGGCGCGGCAGAGCCCACAGGTCACCAGCGGATGCAGGATGACTTTGTCGCCCACCCGCACATGGGTGACCGCGCTGCCGACGGCGTGGACCCATCCGGCGTTCTCATGGCCGATCGTGTAGGGCAGTTTCACCTGCGATTTTTCCGCCCACTGCCCCTCGAGGATGTGCAGATCGGTGCGGCAGACACCGGCCCCGCCGATCCGGACAATGACGTCCAGCGGACCGGTGATTTCCGGCATGGGAACTTCTGCCATTTTCAGGCCCTGGTCGTAGCCGACAACCTGGACAGCTCGCATGGTGTTCACGCGTTCTCCTTAACAGTGATGGGAAGCAGGGTGTGCCGGTCGCCGGGTTCGGCACCTTCCGGGCGTTCGTTCTGGTCCGCCCCGGAACCGGCATAGCGGGTGCGCAGCAGGCCCCGGCAGAAGTGCGCGTTGCCGTCGATCGAGATGCGGGTGGACCGCGCCCGGCGCAGCGCCATCGGCACCTCGTCGGGTGGGTAGGGGAGCCCGCGGTGGTCAACGAGTACCCGGGCTCCCGGTTCCAGCGGCAGTCCGAGCGCTTCGCGCCGGCGGAGCAGTGCTGCCTTGGTGTGCCCCGGCGGGAGGTCCGCAAGCCGGATGCGTCCGACGTCGGCCTCCGCCAGCCCCCGGTCTGCCCGCAGCAGCTCGGTAAGGCTGCGTTCCATGGCGGCCGTGTGCGCCTTCCGGCGGAACGTCCACCGCAGCTCATCGAGGCTGTCCTCCGCCTCGTGTCCGAAGGTGCCCCGGTAACCGGCGTCCGCGGCGAGCCCGGCGTTGATCAGCCCGGAATCGTGGTGGTCATCGAGCTCGACGACCACAACCGCCACCCCTTCCAGTGCCGCGACGGCGTCCTTGCTGTCCGACGCCATGAGGTACGCAAAGTTCGGTGAGCAGAACGACGTCGGCAGGCGCAGGTGCACCGTTACTGCCGCTCCCGCAGTGCCGGGGGAAACGTCAATGGACCGGACAAAACCCAAATCGGTGATGGGTTCATCGAGTTCGGGATCCTGGACCGCGCTCAGTGCCAGCCGGATATCCTCTGCGGCGAGGAGGCTGGCGCGGGGTGCGGGCCGGGTCTGGACGTCCGTCATCACACGGCCCCCAGGTCTGCCCGTTCCGGCTGCCGCGGTCCAGTTTCCGTTTCCGGTGCGTCGGGGATCCGCAGTGCCTCCGGCACCGGAATGTCATACATCTTCGCCGCGTTCAGGCCGAGGATCTTTTTCTTCTGCTCGATGGTCAGCGGCGCGTACTCGGTCATGTCTTCGGGGATCTGGAAATCGACGAAGGACTCGATCAGCCAGCGCGGGGTCCAGAGCGCATAGTCGCTGGAGAACTGGATGCGGTCCTCGCCGATCCAGTAGATGAGTTCCCCGATGATCTGCGCGAAGTAGCGCGGGCGGGTGTGCATAAACGGCATGGCGACGGCGAGCCCGCCGTGGACGTTGGGTTCCTGCGTGGCGATCCAGCAGAAGTCCTCCAGCCGGGGCAGTCCCACATGCTCGACGACGAAGTTCAGGTCCGTGAAGTCCGTTGCGGCGTGGTCGACGTCGGAAACGTCGAACGCGTCCCGGTCCAGCGGGCGGATGGTGGGGCCCTTGTGGACGTGGATGTTCTTCACCCCGAGCTTCCGGCATTCCTCGAAGTACTTGTAGGTCCACGGATCGTTGAGCTTGTAGCCGCGGGAATCGCCGTGCCACTCAGCCGTGTAGAGCTTGACCCCCGTGAATCCCATCCGTTCGTGGTCGGCGCGCAGCTGGTCCAGCCCTGCCTCACCGTTGCGCGGGTCGAAGCAGTGGTTGTAGGTCAGGCGGTCCGGATTGGCGGCGGCGAGGCTGTAGGCCTCTTCGGTCTGGCCGAATCCGTTTTTGTAGAACTCGCCGAGGTAGGCCGGCTGGAAGATCGCGTGATCCACATAGCCGTCCTCGAAGATGTCCTTCATCAGCCGCTGGCTTCCCTGGTAGAGGTACTCCTCGTAGGGCCACAGTTCTTCGGCCGGTGAGAGGTTGCGGTGGTAGTCGTAAAAGCAGTCGATGAACTGCTTGCCGTGGATATTGAGCTGGTTTTCAGGCCGTGCATCCCAGAGGGCGATGTGAGCGTCAACGATGAAATAGTTCTCGCCGTTTTTTGTGTACATGTCAGATCTCCGTCTCTTCACGACTGCCATAGTCGCGATGCGGACGACGGTACGAGTTATTTCGCCGTTCCGGGTGTGACCGCCGTCTCAATTTGAGACGGCATGCCTGATATGCAGGGGCTCGTCCGGGTTAGTCTCAGGGGACGATGCTCAAGGAGGGCGGCGATGAAGCCGGACCACGATGACTGCGTTCTTCCGTCAAGGGAGCGATCCAGCGCCCACGAGGTTTCTTCCGGGTCCCGGCGGCTCCTTGCGTCCTGGCAGCGAAGCCAGGAGTACGGTGTGTCCGCGGAGACCGTTGACCCTGCCTGGGCCGGTGAGATTCCGGACGATTCGCTGTTTTATCAATGCGGCCAGGAAGTGCTGGCCGGGCTCCAGCAGTCCCTGGCGAACGAGCCGCTCAGTCTGATGCTGACCGACGCGGACGGGCTTGTCCTCAACCGGTTCAGCGGTGATCCCGCACTCCTGCGTGCGCTGGACCGGGTGTATCTGGCCCCTGGGTTCGCATACTCCGAACGGCTGGCCGGGACCAACGGGCTGGGGCTCGCTCTGGCGGACAAGGCCCCTACCCTGGTCCGCGCCGAAGAGCACTACAGCGCCAGCCTCCGGACGTACACCTGCGCAGCGGCCCCCGTGCTGGATCCGGTCACCGGAAGCCTTGAGGGAAGCGTCAACATCACCACCTGGTCCAAAACCTCCCCGGGACTGCTGGTGGCGCTGGCCCAGTCTGCTGCCGCCAATACGTCGTCGCTGATGTCCAGCCGGTCGCGCACCCGGATCCAGTCCGCCAAGCCGCAGGGCGGAGTGTTCCGGGTGCAGCGCCCACGCCTGGAGCCGGCGGCAGGAACCATGCGTGCGATGTCGGACATCTGGTCGGCAGCCCTGGAGGAGGCGACGGCGGCGCTCGCCTGCGGGAACGTCGTCGCCGCTGTTGGGGAACATGGAAGCGGACGGGCCACGCTGCTGGGCCAGGCACTGCGCCAGGCACGACCCGCGAGCAGGATCCTGTGCGCGTCCGTACCCGCACCGGACATGGTGGAAGAGTGGCTGGCCCTCTGGACGCCGGAGCTGTCCAAGCCGGACACCGCGATCATCATCGAGAACGCAGATTTCCTCCCGGAGTGGGCCGCGCACGAGCTCGCCGGCCAGGTGTGGAATCTGCTCCGCGCCTCAGCCCCAGCGGCGCCCGCCGCCTCTGCGCCGGCGCTGCTTTGGGCGTTCACGGCGGAGAACCTGGAGAATATTCCGTCGGAACTGACCCGTTTGGCTGCCCGGGTGGTCGCTGTTCCAGCGCTCCGGGACCGGCCCGCTGACGTCATGCCCCTTGCCCGGTATGCGGCGCGCCAAACCCGGCTGCGGGAGCTCGACTTCACTGCGGCAGCCGAGCGGGCTCTCACCAGCCACGACTGGCCGGGCAACGTTGACGAGCTGATCCAGGCGGTCCACGCCGCCGCGCTGCTCACAGAAACCATTGACGTCCGGCACCTTCCTCCCGAGCTGCTGGGGCGTACCGCGCAGCGGCTGACCCGGATGGAAACGTTCGAGCGGGATGAGATTTTCCGGGTACTGGCGCGGCCGGGAGCCTCTGTGGCCGAAGCCGCGGCGGAACTGGGGATCAGCCGCGCGACCATTTACCGGCGTCTTGCGAAGCTGGGCATCGACCCGCGGAACCCGCGGGCGTAGCCCTCGGCGGTAACCGCTACGGTTCCTCAGTCCCTGCGCGCACACCCGACCAGGACGCGGCCGCCCCGGAATCCGGGAAGACCGTCCGCTTCATGGCCCCGTCACCGGCGACGCTGGTGGACACGTAATACGTCTGCAGGTCAGGAATGTTGGGATCGTAGGGGGCGTAGAGCCCCGGCGCCAGCGCCACCAGCCGCCCATCCACGAGCCTGCGCTCAAACCACGCGGCCACCCGGTAGTCCACAGACGCGGCATTTACGAGCAGGGGATAGCCCGGGTAAACAGTGCTGATCCCTTCCGCCGCGAGGCCAGGCGCGAGTGGGGCAGCTTCGTCATCTGCTTCAAAAGGTGCGCACCGGGCCAGGAGTTCCGTGACGGCGCCGGACCAGGCGAATGGGTCGAAGGACCGAGCGGCCGCTGGCCCCGTGCCGTCCAGCGCGGTCGACAACTCGCTCAGCGCAGGGACCATGTCCTGCGGGGCGTTCTTCGCTATGGCCTGGACGTCAGTGTTCAGCCGGGAGGTTTCCGAGCTTCCCCCGAGGCTGTACGTCCCGTCGCTGAACCGGACAACGGAGATTGCCTGATACAAGGGTCCTTTGCCGCCGGTTCCGAGGAGCTCCAGGCATGCCTTCTGCTCCGGGTCCTCAACCACGGTTTCCGCGGCGGCAGGGGAAGCAGGCTTGGTGGTTTCCGGTGCGGTCGAAGGCCCCGAATCGGACTTAGCCTCAGCCGTGCTGCAGCCAGTGACAAGCAGAAGCGCGATGACAGGAATGACGGCTGTTTTCTTCATGGTTCCCCCGGGATTCGTACGCAGTCGTCCTACCCTAGCGGCACCTGGCTGGACCTCCCTCATCACCCGCCGCACGGTGGGGAACTGCGTAGCCGAAGCCGGGACCCCGGCACCGGCTAAGCAGCTCCGCTGTGCCGGAGCAGCTCAGGGTTTGGCGTAGTCGGCGAATCCCTGCCAGTCGATGATGACGCAGGGATCGTCACCCACCACCCAGGCGTCGTGCCCGGGAGCCATGGTGGCGAAATCGCCCGGTCCGTACTCCAATTCTTCGCCGTCATCCATGACCACTTTCATCCGTCCGGACACGAAGTACCCCATGTGGGAGGCCTGACAGCTCTCAGTTTTGGCGATGGGTTTCACGTGCAGAGACCAGCGCCATCCGGGGAGGAAGGTGGCGCGGCCAACGGCGCCCTGTTCCAGATTGACGAGTTGAAGTTGGCCCGTGCCACCTTCGAAAGGACGCGTCTCCTCCGGTGAATCCAGGCTTTTGCGAACTAAACCGGGCATCATGGCCTCCTGGGGTCGATCCAGCTGGTTGTCCTGGGTAGGCTCCGAAAAACTGCGCTGCGGCGGTTTTATACCTCCCGGATTGCTCGATTATTCGCCTGGTTCCGGATCCAGCCCCGCCTTTGCAGGGCACCCGGCGCGCTGAGCTACCACTTCGATTAAAAGACCCAACCGAACCACTTGCCTAGGGCTCTCCGGTTCCGGTTCACCGCTCCAAACGGGAGGAACCGGCCGGCGCCGTCACCAACCACCGCGCGTGGGTGTGTGGCCCTTC
This sequence comes from Arthrobacter pullicola, assembly GCF_014836875.1. Classification (GTDB taxonomy): domain Bacteria; phylum Actinomycetota; class Actinomycetes; order Actinomycetales; family Micrococcaceae; genus Arthrobacter_B; species Arthrobacter_B pullicola. Next base: position 67,897 of record NZ_JACSQC010000010.1, read on the forward strand.
CGGGCGTCGTCGGGCATGGCCATTTCGGCGCGCAGGCCCAGCAGCCGGATCGGGCGGCCGGCTTCAATGGCGCCGGCCAGATCCAGGGCCCGGGCCAGGACCTCGTCCCGGTCGAAGGTCTCGGGAATCTTCCGGGCGTGGGTTTTGGTGGTGAACGGCGCGTAGCGGACCTTGAGGGTCAGCCCAATCACCGGCCGCCCCTCGGCCGCCACGTCCTTCAGGACGTCCCCGGCCAACTGAGTGACGGCGTCGTGAATCTGGGCCGGTTCGGTGAGGTTGGACTGGAAGGTGGTTTCCCGGCTGTGTCCGCGGGCGACCCAGGGGGTGTCATCCACCGTGCTGGAGCCGTCACCGCGCCCCAGCGATGCGTACCAGGGGCCCATCTTTGGTCCGAACTCCGGAACCAGGCTCGGCGGATCAGCTGCAGCGAGTTCGGCGACAGTCTGAATGCCGAGCTTGGCCAGCCGGCCGGAGATCTTATTGCCGACACCCCACAGCTCCTTGGTGGGCTTAGCGCCCATCACGTCGAGCCAGTTCTCTTTGGTGAGCCGGAAAACGCCGGCCGGCTTGCCGAAATCGGTGGCGTTTTTGGCGCGGACCAGGGTGTCGCCGATCCCCACGCTGCAGTGCAGCTGGGTCCGCTCCAGCACGGCGGCCTGGATCTGCCGGGCATACGCCTCAGGGTCTTCCGCCGTGATGCCAACGAACGCTTCGTCCCAGCCCAGGACCTGCACGACGGCGCCGGGCTGGGCGCGGAGGGTGGCCATCACGTTTTCGGAGGCCTCCAGGTAGGCCTCGGCATCAACCGGGAGGAGGACGGCGTCGGGCACCTTCCGGGCCGCGATCCGCAGTGGCATCCCGGACCCGACGCCGAACGCCCGGGCCTCATAGGACGCGGTGGACACCACAGCCCGTTCGGTGGGATCACCGCGGCCGCCGACGATGACCGGCTTGCCCGCCAGCTCCGGGTGCCGGAGGACCTCGACGGCCGCGATGAACTGGTCGAGGTCCACATGCAGCACCCAGGGGATGGAGTTCACGCGCCCAGTGTGCCCGCCCGCTACATCACTGGCAAGGACCGATGCCGGCTGCGCCGCTGGTTCAGCTCTCTTCGCTTACCCGGATGAGAACCTTGCCGGTGGTGCCGTTTTCCACGGCGTCGTGCGCGGCGGCGGTTTCCTCCAGCGGGAACCAGGTCAGCGGGAGCCCGGCCGATTCGCCCACGGGAAAAACGCCGTCCCGGAGCGCAGCAGTGATGTCCTCCACGGCGGCCTGGATGGCCCGTTCACCCACCGTATAGATCAGCACGCCCTGCCAGCGGATGTTCTTGATGAAACTCGCGACGATCGGGGCGGTGAACTCTTCGCCGTTGTTGTTGGCGTAGTAGGCGATGGTGCCATGGTTGGCGATCACCTCAACGTCCAGTGCCGCATTCTGGGCCGGAGAGACCTCAACGATGTGGTGCACGCCGTCCGGGGCGATCTCGCGGATGCGGTCGGCCTGGGCAGGATCAGGGTAGCGGACGATGTGGTGCGCACCGGCGGCGCGGGCCAGCTCAGCCTTCGCATCGTTGCTGACGGTGGCGATCACGGTGGCGCCCGCCCAGACCGCGAACTGGATCGTGGCATGTCCCACGGCTCCGGCACCGCCCTGGACCAGGACCACGCGTCCCGCGAGGGCTCCCGGGGTGAGCCGGGACGGGCCGTCCTCATGCACGGTCAGGGCGCGGTGGGCCGTCATGGCTGGGACACCGAGGCTGGCGGCCACCTCGAAGCTGACGCCTTCCGGAAGCGGCACCGCCCGCTCGGCGGGGACAACGGTGAATTCCTGGGCGGTGCCGGTCGGACGGCGGTGGGCTGCGAGATACAACCAGACCCTGTCGCCCACCTGCAGATCGGCCACTCCTTCACCGACGGCGTCGATGACTCCGGCGCCGTCCTGGTTCGGCACCACCTCGTCAAAGGCGATGCTGCTGCCGGCACGGGCCTTCCAGTCGGTGGGATTCACGCCCGAGGCGACAACGCGCACCCGTACTTCGCCCGGACCAGGGGCAGCAGCCTCGCGCTCGGCGAGGGAAAGGACGGAGGAGGGGCCGGTGGACGAGTAAACGATTGCTTTCATGAGCGGTAGAAGACTCTCAGCCCGCTTTCTATTCCCGGCAGGGAGCCGCCGCTCCTGTAGCCGGCAGTCAGGAGTTCAGTTACGGATTGCAGGTTCAGGAGTCCCCCTACCGGCCCAGGTTCCGCCGGGGCTAAAGTAGCGGCATGCCCACCCGTGCAGCCCATGAACAGCGCCTGCGTGACCTCGTGGTGCTTCGGAGGGTGCGGGACCGGATTGACCGGGAATACGCGCAGCCGCTCAACGTGGAGGCGCTCGCACGCGACGCGCATATCTCCCCAGGGCACCTCAGCCGGGAGTTCAAGCGGGCCTTCGGCGAAGCGCCGTATTCCTACCTGATGACCCGGCGGATTGAACGGGCCATGGCCCTGCTCCGCCGCGGCGGCCTTTCCGTCACTGACGTGTGCTTCGCCGTCGGCTGTTCCTCGCTGGGCACGTTCAGCACCCGGTTCACCGAACTGGTGGGGGTGCCGCCGAGCATCTACCGGCGAGAGCATGCAGAGTCGGCGAACGGGATTCCCGCGTGCATGGCCAAAAGGGTCCTCAAACCGGTCAGGAATCGAGAAGCGCAGCCCGCAGCCCGGTAACTATCGTTGCCAGCATGAACCTCAACATACACAACAGTTTCCTGCCCCAGACCGACCCCGATGAGTCCCTCGCCTTCTACCGTGACGCCCTGGGCTTCGAAGTCCGGAACGACGTCGGCTATCAGGGAATGCGGTGGATCACCGTAGGTCCGCCGGATCAACCGGAAGTTTCCGTGGTGCTGTATCCACCGGCGGCCGATCCCGGGATAACGGAGGAGGAGAACCGGATGATCGCCGAGATGATGGCCAAGGGGACCTTCGCCACGATCGTCCTCGCGTCCCCGGACGTGGACGCGGCGTTCGACAAGATCCAGGCCGCAGGCGCCGAAGTCATCCAGGAACCGACCGACCAGCCCTACGGCATCCGCGACTGTGCGTTCCGCGATCCGGCCGGCAACCAGATCCGCATCAACGGGGTCTGATCCGCAGCCCGGACATCCACGACTGCGGGACGCGTAGGCTGGACAGGTGCGCAAAGAAACCCTGTGGGAAGCCAAAAAACGCCAGAACCCGGAGCATTCAGCCTGGTACATCGAACGCTTCGAGAAGATGCGGGAGCAGGGCGCGGATCTGGCCGGTGAAGCCCGGCTGATCGACGCCATGCTGCCGCGCGGAGCCCGGATCCTCGACGCCGGCAGCGGCCCGGGACGGGTGGGCGGAGAACTTGCCCGCCGCGGACACGACGTCGTCGGCGTGGATGTGGACCCGGACCTGATCGCAGCCGCGAAGAAGGACTTCCCGGACGTTCCCTGGTTCACCATGGATTTGGCCGAACTGGACCTGCCCGCCGAAGGCATCGCCGAGCCGTTCGACCTGATCGTCAGTGCCGGGAACGTGATGACCTTCCTCGCGCCGGGAACCGCACCGGACGTCCTGGCACGCATGCGGGAACATCTGGCACCCAACGGGCGGATCGTCGTCGGCTTCGGCGCCGGCCGCGGTTATGACTTTGGGACGTTCTTTGAAGATGCCTCTGCTGCCGGCCTGGCGCTGCAGCAGAAATTCTCCACCTGGGACCTGCGCCCGTTCGACGTCGAATCGGACTTCCTGGTCGCAGTCCTGGGACGCCGCTAACCAGCGGGCAGGAGGGTCAGCCGGACCGCCAGGCGGCCTGTCCGGCAGGCCCTGCCCACAACTTTCGGTTCCGGGACCCCAAAAGCGGCGGACTGCATTGCCCCTAGTGAGACGCATCACTACGGTTGTAGGATGTCCAACGTTGGATTTCGTTCGAGCTGCAGGTGACCTGCAGCTCAGGACGGTCCGGCGGAGGACTGGCTCTACCGCCGGTTTGGCAGCAGCAGCCCCAAGCCGGTGTGCTCGCCGGCCCAATGAAAGGACCGGAATGTCCCGAACAAACCGCCGAAGGCCCTTTAAACACCTGACCGCTGCCGCGCTGGCGGGCGTGGTTGCCCTCTCCGGCATGGTGGCAGCAGCAGTCCCCGCTGCGGCAGCCCCCACCGATCCGCCGGGGACGTTCAGCGAACAGAACCTTGGCTCCACGGTTGTGAGTCCGTTTGCCGCCTACCGTATTCCGGCACTCAGCTACCTCGGCAACGGCGTGGTTGTCGCTGCCTGGGACGGACGGCCCAACAACGCCGCGGACTCGCCCAACCCCAACTCGATCGTGATGCGCCGCAGCACCGACGGCGGCGCCACCTGGGATACCCAGCGCACCATCCTGGCGGGCTTCGCGGACGCTGCCAACAACGGCGCGGGCAAGTACGGCTACAGCGATCCCAGCTTTGTCTACGACGCAGAGACCGGAAAACTGTTCCTGTTCTCGGTGTATTCGAAGAACACCGGGTTCGGCAGCGGGTCATTCGGCAACGATGACGCGAACCGCAACGTGCTCAGCGCCCAAGTGGCCGAGTCCAGCGACGGCGGCATGACCTGGGGCGAACCCCGCCTCATCACCAACGTGGTGAAACCGGGATCAAGCACCACCAACCCGCAGCCCGGAGATGTGCGTGCCATGTTCGCCAGTTCCGGCGAGGGCATCCAGCTGCGCTACGGCGTCCACGCCGGTCGGCTGGTCCAGCAGTTCGCCGGGGACATCCGGCAGAGCGACGGAACCAACGCCATCCAGGCCTACAGCGTGTACTCGGATGATCACGGAGCCACCTGGGTCAAGGGCGCCAACGTGGGCACCCGGATGGACGAAAACAAAACCGTGGAACTTTCCGACGGTCGCGTGATGCTCAACTCGCGCTCCAACAGCGCAGCGGACAACGCCCGCAAGGTGGCCATCTCCAACGACGGCGGCGCCACCTATGGGCCCGTCACCCTGGACACGGCCCTGACCGACCCCGCGAACAACGCGGCGATCGCCCGGCTCTTCCCGGATGCTCCGGCCGGCAGCGACGACGCCAAAAAGCTGATCTTCACCAACTCCGACCATCCGGACAGCCGGCAGAACGTTTCCGCCCGGGTGTCCTGTGACGACGGCGCCACCTGGGGCGTGCCGCGCACCATCCGCGCCGGCTTCTCCGCCTATTCCACCGTGACCCGGCTGGAAAGCGGACAGATCGGTGTCCTGTATGAATCGAGCTACAGCAACGGCATCACGTTCGCCAAGTTCAGCGACAGCTGGCTGAACAGCTGCACCCCGGCCCCGGCGCCCAGCACCACCACCGTTGCCGGGGTGGAAATCGCCGGAACACGGATCGACACCTCCCGGGACCTCGCCGCCAACCCCTATGCGGCAGGCGAAGCAGTCAGCTACAGCTTCACCGTGACCAACAAAAACACCGGCACCGTCGCCGTCACCCCCACCGCGGGCAACTTCACGCCCCTGATCCCGTCGGGAGCGGGCAACTGCCGCTATCAGTCCCTGGCCGCGGGAGCCTCCTATACCTGCAGCACTCCGGCGCACACCGTGACGGCGGAGGAGGTTGCGCAGGGGTACTTCGTGCCGGATACCACCTGGTCCGTTTCCGGCGCAGCCACCGGCACGGACCGGGTGCTTGGCTACCCGGTGGCGCTCAAAGCCGGAATCCAGGCCCCGGCAGCGTCATTCGCCGGCGTGACCGTCACCGGCAGCCGCACCGATACGGCACGCAACACCGCCACGACCCCCTACACCGCAGGCGAAGCGGTTCCGTACCGGTTCGCGGTCAGTAACACCGGAACAGCGAAGGTGACCGTATCGCCTACCGCCGGCAACTTCAGCCCCTTCCTGCCGCCGGGCGTGGGTAACTGCAGGTACCAGGGCCTGGGGGCGGGTGCCAGCTACACATGTTCCACCCCTGCGCGCACGGTGACCGCCGCTGATGTGGAACGCGGCTACTTTGTCCCGGACACCTCCTGGAGCGTCGCCGGTGCGGGTACTGCCGCAGGACGGCTCCTGGGTGAGCCGGTGCGGCTGAAGTAACAAAACCAGCAAAAAACTCCGGGGCTGCCGGTCACCGCAATGGTGGTGGCCGGCAGCCCCGGATTTATGCTGCAAACTCATCCCGGGAATTAGTCCGGGGCTTTGGTTCAGGAGCGCGGAACTTCGGTGGCCGGAGGCGGCACCGGAGCGCCGGCTGTGGGGCCCGGCACCGTAGGGGCCGGCGGGGTGGCGCCGGCCGGGGGAACCGGCGGAATGACGGCGCCGGTCACGGGGTCCGTGGCTGGTGCCGATGGTCCGTCCTCGTCCTTCAACTGCCGCACCTCGGATTTGAAGATCCGCAGGGACTGGCCGACGCTGCGCGCCAGGCCGGGGAGCTTGGGCGCACCAAAAAGCAGGATCGCCAGAACGACGATGATGACAATGTGCCAGCCTTCGAGCCTCATAACAGTGAACCTTCCGAGGGGGTATTTGGGGTGGGGGTGGAAATTGGTGGGAAACCCGGCGCCGGAAACGCAGCGGGCAGGGGCGCACCGTGCAGTGCCCGGACCAGCGCCTGGTCACGGTCCCGCAGGCATTGGCTGCCCACGGAGGATTCCGGGCAATTCAGCTCAAAGCCATGATAGGCGCCGGGATATACATGCAGCTCGGCCGCAACTCCGGCCTGGAGCAGCCGCACCGCAAAGCTGATGTCCTCGTCCCGGAACAGGTCCAGCTCACCGGTCTGAATCAGCGTCGGGGGCAGCCCGGACAGGTCCTGGGCCAGCGCCGGTGCCGCGTAGGCAGACTCATCAGAGGCCCCAGCGCCCAGATAGCAGTCCCACGCAAACTCGCTGTGGCCCCGGTTCCAGGTGGGAATGGATGTGAATTCGCGGGCCGAACCCGAGCTGTGCGTGGGATCGAGCATGGGGTACATCAGATACAGGTACGCGAGCGGTGGTCCGCTCCGGTCCCGGTTCAGCAGCGCCAGCCCGGCAGCCAGTCCGGCGCCGGCACTGGAGCCGGCCAGGGCTACGCGCTGCGGGTCCACATCGAGCTCCTCAGCCGAGGCGAACAGCCACTGCAGCCCCGCCAGCGCGTCCTCCAGGGCGGCCGGGAACGGATGCTCCGGTGCGAGCCGGTAGTCCACCGCCACCACCACCGCCGCGGTGCGGGCGCACAGGGCCGCGCAGTACGCGGTGTCCAGCTCCGCACTGCCGGCGATCATTCCGCCGCCATGGAGCCAGAACACTGCCGGGTGCGGGCCCGGTCCGGGCGGGGTGAACACCCGCAGGCTTATGCCGTCCGCCGAGACGTCCCGGATCTCCACGCCTGCCGGGAGGGCTGCGGCCGCCGGCGCTTCGGCCCGGGCGCGGAACCCTGCCAGTTCAGCCAGCGTCAGCGGCGGCGGAAACGCCTCCGAATATGCCAGCCCCGGCAGCAGTTCCGGGTCCACCCGGTCCCAAAAGGAGCTCACGGCACCAGGGCATCAGCGAACCAGCTGGTAATGGTGGCCGGATGGGTGATCGCAGTGCCCACAACGACGGCGAACGCTCCCGCATCCAGTGCGGCGCGGCCCTGTGCCGGGGTGTGGATCCGGCCCTCGGCAATAACGGGCAGCCCCAGGTCCAGGGCCGCGAGTTCGTGGAGGAACTCCAGGTCCGGGCCGGAGGTCTTCTCCCGCTCGCCGGTATAGCCCGCGAGGGTGGTGCCGATGATGTCCGCGCCGGCCTCAGCGGCAGCAGCGGCATCCGCCACGGACCCGCAGTCGGCCATCACCAGGGCGGGGGACTGCTCGTGCACGCCGGCAATGGTCTGCGCCAGGGAGAGCCCGTCCGGGCGGCCGCGGCGGGTGCCGTCCAGTGCCACGATGTGCGCACCGGCGCTGGCACAGGCCAGGGCGTGGTGCAGTGTGGGGGTGATGAAAACGCCGTCGTGCCCGTCCTTCCACAGCCCGATCACCGGAACTTCGACGGCGGAGCGTGCCGCCTGGATGTCGCCCAGTCCCTGCACCCGCACCGCGGCCGCACCGCCGGTCACGGCGGACTGCGCCACCTGCGCCATGGTGCGCGGATCACGCATCGGTTCGCCGGGGTAGGCCTGGCAGGACACGATCAGGGAGGAGCGGAGGGCTTCGAGCTTAAACATGGGTGCCTTCGATAGCGGGGAGGAGATTCAGGGCCCGGCGGGCGGCACCGCGGATGGCGGCCGTCGTGCCGAGCTGTGCGGGAACAATCCGCAGGGCGGCCAGCGGCGGCAGCAGCTCGCGGCGGGTGTGGGATTCCATTTCGTCCCACCAGAGCGGGCCCGCGAAGGCCAGCCCGCCGCCCACCACAACGACGGCGGGGTCCAGGATGTTGGCCAGCCCGCCGATGGCGGATCCGGCAGCAGCCGCACCGCGGCGCAGGGCCTCGGAAGCGGCTGGATCGCCGTCGGCCGCGAGCCGGTAGACGCCGCGGGTGTCCGCAGCAGATTCCCCGCCCAGCCGGCGGTAGAGCGCGTGGATTGCCGGGCCGGAGGCCACGGCCTCCACATGCCCCGAACCGCCGCAGCTGCAGGCCAGCGGCTCGCCTGCCTCATAGGCAAACGGGGACGCGAAGTGGCCCACGTGCCCGGCCGTGAAGCTGGCGCCTTCGATGCATTCGCCGTCCAGCACGTAGCCGCCGCCCACGCCCGTGCCCATGCCGATGAACAGGACACTGGGCACCCCGGCGCCGGCACCGAGCCAGCTTTCGCCGAGGGCATGGGCATGGACGTCGTTCAGGGCGGCGGCGGGCAGGCCGGTCAGCGCGGAGAGTTCAGCCGTCAGCGCCGTTCCGGCCCAGCCGCGGATGGCGTCGGTGGCAGATACCACCACGCCCCGGCCGGAGTCGATCACTCCGGCCGAGCCGATGCCCAGCGCGTCGACTCTCAGGCTGCGCCGGAGCGCCTCGCCCTGGAGGGACCGGACCAGCGCGGCGGTATTTTCCAGTACCGCTGCGGCGCCGGACTGTGCGGGTGTGGCGGCGGAGGAGGAGAACACAACGTTCCCTCCGCCGTCGACAATTCCGCCCGCGGTTTTGGTGCCGCCCAGGTCGATCCCGATGACGTGGCGCATGGAACTCAGAGGAGCCCGTTGTGCTCGAGGACCGTGCGGATCACGGCGGTCTCGGCCTCATTGAGTGCCTTCATGGGAGCGGACATCACGTTGGTTTCGATGACGCCCAGCAGCACCAGCGCGGTCTTGAACGCGCCCAGCCCTGCGGCACCCGGGGAAACGCGGCCAGGGGTGGGTGCGTAGACAATGTTGAACAGGTTGGCCAGGCGGTCCTGGATCCGGGCCGCTTCGGCGTAGTTGCCTGCCTGGGACGCAGCATAGAGTGCCGCATAGCCGGCCGGATCGACGTTGCCCAGACCGGGAACCGCGCCGTGGGCGCCGCCCAGCAGCGCCCCGTCCACCACTACCTCATGGCCGGTGAACACGGCGAAGTCCGGCAGGTCCTTGGTGGCCAGCAGCAGCTGGCGGAAGGAAACGTCGTCGCCGGAGGAGTCCTTTACACCGGCCAGGACACCGTCCTGGGCCAGCTGGACCAGCACCGGCAGCGGCAGCTTGAAGTGGGTGCGGACCGGAACGTCATAGGCGAACAGGGGCACATCGAGGGCCGCGTGCAGGGAGCGGAAGTGGGTTTCGGTTTCAGCGGCATCAGAGATGGCGTAGAACTGCGAGGTCGCCACGATGGCGTCCGCTCCCAGCTCGATCAGGCGGCGGCCCTCCGCGATGACGCGCGGGGTGGTCTGTTCGCAGGCCCCGGCGATCAGGGGCACAGCGCCGGCGTTAACGCCGGCGACGGTGCGCATGATGACGTCGCGTTCCCCGTTGGTCAGGTACGGCACCTCGCCGGAGGAGCCCAGGACGAACAGGCCGGAAACGCCGCCTTCCAGCAGGTGCTTGGTCAGCTTTTCCAGCGACGCCGTATCAACGGCCCCGTCTGCGGTGCGGGGGGTGACAACCGGCGGGACTACGCCGTGGAAGCGGGATGTGGGTGCGTGTGACAAGTGGTTCTCCAGTGCTTGGTTCTAGTTCTAGATGTGCAAAAGGCTGGGCGCTGCTCCGAGCAGGCTCTTGGTGTAATCGTTGGTGGGCCGGTCGAAGACCTCGCGGGCGGGGCCTTCCTCGACAATGCGCCCGTAATACATCACGCAGATCCGGTCCGAGACATAGCGGACGGTCTGGATATCGTGCGAAATAAAGACCATGCCGAGGTTCAGTTCCCGCTTCAGGTCGGAAAGCAGGTTCAGGACCTGCGCACGCACCGAAACATCCAGGGCCGACGTCGGCTCATCCGCCACGATCACCGACGGATCCAGGCACAGCGCCCGGGCGATGGCGACGCGCTGGCGCTGGCCGCCGGACACCTGGTGCGGGGTGACCTCGGCCGCGGACTGCGGCAGGCCGACCAGGCTCAGCAGTTCCCGGACCTTGGCCAGCCGGGTCTGCTGGTTGCCGATGCCGTGCACCTGGAGCGGGTCGGTCAGGATGTCCTGGATGGTCATGCGCGGGTTCAGGGCGGTGGCCGGGTCCTGGAACACCACGCCGACGGCGCGGCCGAAGGTCTTCTTCGAGGAGGAGGCCCGGGTGCTGACCTTGGTTCCCTGGAAGAGGACTTCCCCTGCCGTGGGCTCCTGCAGCCCCACCAGGACGGAAGCCAGTGTGGACTTGCCGCAGCCGGATTCACCCACGATACCCACGGTTTCACCGCGCCGCACCGTGAAGTCCACCCCGTCCACGGCCTTGACGATGTTCGGCCGGAACAGGGATCCGGTGCGGGCCCGGTGATGGACCTTGATGCCCTTCAGTTCCAGGACCGGGCTGGTGCTGCTCTCCGTGCTCATGCTTCCTGCCTTGCGCTTGTGCCGGTTTCCACGAGGTCGCCGGTTGTCTCATGGCTGGCCCAGTAGTGGTTGGTTTCGCCCACCTGGACAAACTCCAGGACCTGGTTCGGATCGGCGTCGGGCCGCAGCGACCGCTCGGCGAAGCGGTCGCCCGGGGCGAAATCCCGGGGGGAGGGGACGGTGCCCTGGATCTGGTGCAGGCGTTCGGCGCCGGCCTCGATGGACAGTACCGCTCCCAGCAGGCCGCGGGTGTATTCGTGCCGGGGGTCGCCCAGCAGGTCCGGAACGTCCCCGGACTCAACCACCTGCCCGGCGTACATCACCGTGACCCGGTGGGCCAGCGAGGCCACCAGGGCCAGGTCGTGGCTGACGAACACCATCGCGAAGCCGAGCTGCTCGCGCAGTTCGTTGAGCAGGTCCACCACCTGCTTCTGCACGGTGACGTCCAGCGCGGTGGTCGGTTCGTCGGCGACGACGATCTTCGGGGAACGGGAGAGCGCCATAGCGATCAGCACGCGCTGGCGCTGCCCGCCGGAGAGCTCGTGCGGGTAGCTCTTCAGGGTGCGGTCCGGATCCAGCTTCACCAGCTCCAGCAGTTCCCGGGGGCTCTTGCGGCCGCCGCGGCGGGTGAGCTGGGCCATCTGGTCCTTGATGAGCATGGACGGGTTCAGGGAGCTCAGCGCGTCCTGGTAGACCATGGCGATCTGCTCGCCGCGCAGCCCCTTGTAGAGCTGGTCGCGCTCCTTCGGATCATTGGTGAGCAGTTCCTTGCCGTTGAACCGGATGGACCCGGTGAGCTGTGCGGTGCGGGGGAGCAGGCCCATGATCGCCAGGGAGGTGATGGACTTGCCGCAGCCCGATTCGCCGACCAGGCCCATGGTTTCGCCCTCGCGGACGGTGAAGCTGACCCGGTCCACGATGGCGGTGTCGCCGTAGCGTTCCGGGAAGCGGATAGAGAGGTCCTTCACTTCCAGGATCACCGGGGCGTCCGCGGCCACGGCGGGCAGCCGGTCGGTGCGGGACGCCTCGACGGCGGCGAGCATTTCCAGCTCGGCGGCGAGGGCTTCCAACGAGCCGGGTTTGTGAACGTTGGCGCCCAGGGAGGTCTGGGCTTCTTCCGCGGCCGGCCGGCCGCCGTCGGACTCTGTCAGCGAGGTACCGGCTGCATCCAGGGCGGAGGGCTGGGCGGCGGTGGCAACGGCCTCCACGGCGGCAGGTGCCTGTGCGCCGTTCCGGGGCTTGCGGATCCTCGGGTTGACCATGGCATCGGTCAGCCCTTCGGCGAGGATGTTCAGGGCCAGGACGGTCAGCAGGATGGTGATGCCGCCGAAGGTGGTGGGCCACCAGGAGCCGCTGAAGACGACGTTGCGGCCGTCTGCCATCACGTTGCCCCAGGATGCGGCGGGCTGCTGCACGCCGGCGCCCAGGAAGGACAGGGAGGCTTCCAGGATGATGGCGTCGGCGACCATCACGGTGGCGAAGACCAGCACGGGGGCGGCGCAGTTGCGGGCGATGTGCTTGAGCAGAATGTAGGTGCGGCTGGCGCCGATCACGCGCTCGGCGCGGACGTAGTCCTCACCGTACTGGGCCAGCACGTTCGCCCGGACCACGCGGGCCAGCTGCGGGGTGTAAACAATGGCGATCGCGAGGATGATCACCGGAACGGTGGAGCCGAAGAGGTTCAGTGAGTGGTCGCGCAGCGCGAACAGCAGGGCGGCGGCCAGAGCGATACCGGGGAAGGCCATCATGATGTCGAGGATGCGCATCACGGTTTCGCTCACGGCCTTGCGCGACGTCGCGGCGACGGCGCCGAGGATGGAGCCCAGGATCAGGGCCAGGGCGACGGCGCCGAGGCCGATGGCGATGGACACCCGGGCTCCGTAGAGCAGGCGGGAGAACACGTCGTAGCTGGAGCCGTCGGTGCCGAAGAGGTGCTCGCTGCTCGGCGGGAGCACGGGTGCGCTGGATTCGTTCTCGCCGAACGGGGCAAAGAAGGGCCCGACGATCGCGACCAGGACAATAAACGCCAGGAATCCGAGGGCGAGTTTGGAACTGAGGTTCAGAGCGGTGAAGCGTGCTCCGGTATTGCTGAGCCGTTCGGCCAGTGAGTTGCGCATGGTTACACCGTCCGGATTCGGGGGTTGATGGCCAGGTAGAGCAGGTCAACCACAATGTTGACCAGGACAAAGGCGACGGCGATGGTGAGCACCGCGCCCTGGACCAGGTTGGTGTCCGACGTCGTCAGGCCCACCACAATCAGGTCGCCCATGCCGTTGAGGCTGAAGATTTTTTCGATGACGACGGCGCCGCCGAGCAGGTAGCCGACGCGCAGGCCCAGCACGGTGACCGGGGTGACCAGGGCGTTGCGCAGGACGTTGCGGGCCACCACGGTGCGGTAGGGGACTCCGTTGCCGATGGCGGTGCGGACGTAGTCGCGGTCCAGCTCCTCCACCATGGAGGTGCGCACCACGCGGATGAGTGACGCCGAGACGGGAATGCCCAGGGCCAGTGCCGGCAGGGCCATGGAGTAGAGCCAGCCCACGAACCCGTACTGTTCTGCCCAGGCCAGCCCGCCGGTGGGGAAGATGGATCCCTCAGGCAGGGCGAACCACTGGATCAGCAGGATCGCCAGCCAGAAGGACGGGGTGGCGATGGCCGCGATGGAGAAGATGCGGATGGCCTGGTCCGGCCAGCGGTCCCGGTACAGGGCGGCGGTGATGCCGAGCGTGAGGGCCAGGACAACGGCCAGCACGATGCCCAGGAAGGTCAGCTGCAGGGTGACCGGGAAGGCGGAGGCGATTTTGGTGGCCACGGACTCTTCGGGCGGATTGGTGACGCCGAAATCCAGCCGGATAACGCCGCCCAGGTAGCGCAGGAACTGGACGACCAGTGAAGCGTTAAGGCCGCGTTCTTCGCGCCAGGCCTCTTTGGCTTCCTCGCTGGCGTTCTCGCCCAGAACGGCGGTGGCGCGGTCTGCTGGAACCACGGACAGCACGATGAACACCATGACCGTCACGCCCAGCAGCATGATCGGCAGGGCAGCAAGCCGGCGCCCAAGCAGGCGGATAAACATTGTCACTCGATTACTCCAATGCGCAGGAAAAAAGTCCGGCGGGGCGCCGTTGGGGGCGCCCCGCCGGGGATGTGCCGTTACTTGCGGCCGACTCCAACAAAGGAGACACCGGTCGTGGGCAGCGGCTGGAAGCCGTCCAGCGCGTTGCCGTCCCAGGCGGTGGGCAGCTTGCGGTGGAACAGCGGGTACAGCGGGACTTCCTCGGAGACAATGTCCACTACGTTGCCGTGGATGGCCTTGGCCTTGTCGGCATCGAGCTGCACGGCCTCGTCCAGCTTGGCCTGGACATCCGCGTACTCCGGGGTGGTGTTCCAGCCGGCGCGGTTTTCCATCCAGGTGGCACCGCGGTAGAACCAGCTGAGCAGGATGTCGCCGTCGTTGCCGAAGACCGAGGGGTCACCCGGTGCGCAGAGCACATCGAAGTTCTTGCCGCCCACCTTCTCCGGGGCGTAGACCGCCGCGGACTGCAGGATTTCCAGGGTGGTGGTGACGCCGATGGCGTCCCAGTATTCCTTGATCAGCGGCACCACGCGGGTTACCCACCCGGTGTCGGTGGAGGTCAGCGTGATGCTGATGTTCTCTGTGCCGGCCTCCTTGAGCAGGGACTTGGCCTTCTCGGCGTCGTACCCGTACACACCGGCAGCCTTGGTGTAGGAGGGGTGGCCCTCCTGGAAGTAGGACGACGCCGGGGTGGCGTTGCCCAGCAGCGCCTTGGTAATGACGGCCTCGGTATCGATGGCGTAGTGCAGTGCCTGGCGGACGCGCTTGTCGGCAAACTTCTGGCAGTTGAACATCAGGAACAGCAGGCCGAAGGACTGAACGGACTCCACCTCGACCTTGCCGGCAAGCTGGTCCACATCCAGGTACGGGACGTCCTCAATGGCCTGGGTCCGGGACGGAACGGCAGCCACACGGGCGGCCGGATCGGCCAGCAGCAGCCAGGTCATGTCCGCCACGCGGGCCGGGTACTTGCCGTTGTAGTCGTCGAACTTCTTGAAGACGATCCGGTCTTCCTTGACCGCGGAAACCAGGCTGTAGGGTCCGGAGCCGACCGGCTTGAGGTCGAAGCCCGCGGGATCTGCGGTCACAACGGCCTTCGGCACGATCTTGATGACGGAAATACGGGGGCTGAAACCCGGGAACGGGTATTTGAGCTTGAACTGGACGGTGGAATCGTCCTTGGCGGTCACAGCGTCGATGAAGGGGATGAACCCTGCAAACAGCGACTTGTTCGCCGGGTCGAGGACCCGCTCGTAGGAGAAGACAACGTCTTCCGTGGTGACCGGATCGCCGTTGTGGAACTTCGCGCCGCTGCGGAGCTTCACCTCGTACGTGGTGTCATCGACCTTGACCGGCTCTGCTGCCGCCAGTGCCAGGTACGGTTCCCGGGTTGCCGGGTGAAGTTCGGTCAGGCCCTCAAACACGTGCAGGTTCGCGGCCAGGGGGGTGGCTCCCGTGGAGAGCATGGGGTCAAACCCGGTTGAGAGCTGGTAGGAAATGCCGGCCTCGATCGATCCCGTGCCTTCAGCGGCGGCAGCGCTGCCGCCCGTGGCCGGGCTTCCACCGGGGCTGCAGGCCGAAATCGTGCCTGCGAAAGCTGCGGCGGCACCCATGACGCCCGCCAGCTTGAGGAAATTGCGGCGGCTTGAGTCGTTCAGCAGCGCGCCGGTTTCAAAAGACTTGCTCATCTATTGCCTCGCCATCCATGTCACTTATCGGACGTAGGATGTCCGATGCTTGTTCAGAACTGTAAGGTTCCTCACAACAGAACGTCAAGCGAATCACAATTAAGAATCAACAACCCTGTCGTAAAGATAGGACATCCTATATCCTGTGAGCATGCGGGTACCGCAAGGCCGCTTGCCCACCTTTTCCGTTGTCCCAGGAGGACCCATGAGCCTGCCCTACGCCTCACCGCCGGCGGCCCGGTTCAGCGCCCAAAACCGCTCGCGGGCGCTGCAGGCCGACATTATGGAGCTGATTCTCGAGCGTGACCTGAAGGCCGGAGACGCCCTTCCCACCGAAGCGGAGCTCGTTGCGGCGCTGGGCATCGGCCGGAACACGCTGCGGGAAGCCCTCAAAGTGCTCCAGGCCCTGGGTGTTGTGGAGATCCGGCACGGTTACGGCATGTTTGTGGCCCCGGCGAACTTCGATGCCCTGGCGGACGGACTGACCTTCCGTGGCCGGCTCTCCCTGCGGCATGAAGGCAAAGAGGCGCTGCAGCTGGTGGATGTCCGGCAGGCACTCGAGGCCGGGCTGATCGGTGAAGCGATGGACCTGTGGACGCCGGAGCACCTGGCGGAGATCGAGGAAACGGTCCGGGCCATGGAAACCGCGGCGGCGAGCGGAAAGACGTTCACCGAAGTCGATGAGAAGTTCCACTACCAGCTCTTTGAACCCCTCGGCAATGAGCTGCTCTCCAACCTGATGTCCGTTTTCTGGAAGGTCTACCGCCAGATCCACCATGAACTGGGCGGGGAGCAGGTCAACCTGATGGAAAACGCCGCCGTCCACCGCGGCATCGTCGAGGCCGTCAAGGCAGGAGACAAGGAGCTGGCGGCCGAACGGCTGCGGCGGCACTTCGACGGAATACGGGCCCAGCTGGCGAAGCTGCGTGATGCTCCGTGAATACTCGAATGCTGCGCGGTACCGCCGCCGTCTCAGTTCAACGCCTGGCACCCGAAGACCTCGGTCCGGCAGCCGCGGACTGTGTATTTGAAGCGCTCGCAGCGCGGCCCAAGCCGGTAATCGGAGTTGCCACCGGCTCGTCGCCGTCGCCGTTGTATCAAGCGCTGGCCGCCAGTCCCCGGGACTTCGGCAGCGCCACCTGGTTCGCGCTCGACGAGTACGTGGGGCTGCCGCAGGGCCATCCCGAGAGCTATGCGGAGGTGCTGCGCCGCGAAATCATCGAACCCCTCGGCCTTGATCCCCGGACGGTCCACCTGCCCAACCCGCACACCGGGGACCACCAGGCCGCCTGTGCCCGGTACGAACAGCAGATCGCGGAAGCCGGCGGAATCGACCTGCAGATCCTGGGGATCGGGCGCAACGGGCACCTGGCTTTCAACGAACCCGGCGGAGCACTGGATTCCTGCACCCGGCTGGAAACCCTCACCGAGGACACCCGCAGCGCCAACCAGCGGTTCTTTGACTCTCCCGAAGACGTTCCGACGCACTGCCTTACCCAGGGGCTGGGCACCATCCTGGCGGCCCGGCACCTGCTCCTCATCGCCCAGGGCGCCGGCAAGGCGGAGGCCCTCCGCGCCGCGCTGAAGGGTCCGGTGAGCCGGGATTGCCCGGCATCCGTCCTGCAGCTGCACAGCCGGGTCACTGTTCTGGCCGACGCCGAGGCGGCGTCACTGCTCTAGCGGCGCCGCTGCTTCAGCCGACCCGCCGCTCCCACCGAAAGGCCACGCATGACCGTCAACCAGGCAAAGCCTCCCCATACCCCGGCGCAGCCTTCCCCGGCACCCGGCCGTGCGTTCGCGCAGGCCGGGCCCGCTTCGGGTGAGCGGGTGCGCACTGTGCTGCGTGGGACCGTGCTGCGTGGACCTGAGGCGAGGGGGGATGGTGTTAGCGGGACACAGGCCCTGGCGGATGGTGCAGTTGTAGTTGACGGCGAGGAACTCAGCTATGTGGGGCCGGGTGCAGGCGTGGTGACCCGCCCGGGCGACGTCATCGTGGAGCTTGCTGCCGGCGAGGTGATGGTTCCCGGACTGGTGGACCTGCACTGCCACGGCGGGTACGGCGTCGACTTTTCCGGTGCGGATGCGCACCAGGCGCGCCAGGCCGTTGAAGCACTGCACGCCACGGGGGCGACCACCGTAATGGCCAGCCTGGTGACGTCTGCCCCGCAGACACTCCTGCGGCAGCTCGCCCTGCTCGCGGACCTGGCAGAGGAAGGCCTGGTAGCCGGCCTGCACCTGGAGGGGCCGTTCCTTGCTGAGGCGCGCTGCGGTGCCCAGGATCCCAAGCTGCTGCGCGATCCGGACCTCGGCCTGGCACGGGAGTTCATCGGTGCGGCGCGTGGCCAGCTGCGCACCATGACCTATGCACCTGAACTGCCCGGAGCCGATGCCCTGGTGGAGCTTCTGGCGGAGAATGGTGTGGTGCCTTCGCTGGGACACACGGCCTGCTCGCCGGAGGCAGCCGCGCAGTCGCTGGCACTGGCGCGGCAGTTCCTCGCGGCGTCCGGTGTTCCTCAGCCGGCTGCCCGGCCCACCGTCACCCATCTGTTCAACGGGATGGACCCCATGCACCACCGGGCGCCCGGGGCCTTGTCCGCCTGCCTGCGCGCCGCGAAAGCCGGTGCTGCGGCGGTGGAGCTCATCGCGGACAACACACACCTGGACCCCTACCTCGTGGCCACCATGTTCGACCTGCTGGGTGCGGAAAACATTGCCCTGGTCACGGATTCCATGTCGGCCGCCGGCCTGGCCGACGGGCAGTACCAGCTGGGACCCGCCGAAGTGACGGTGCAGCAGGGGGTTGCCCGGCTTGCTTCAACCGGATCCATTGCCGGCGGCACGGCCACCATGCTCGACCTGGTCCGCAACACGGTCGCTGCCGGAGTCAGCCTCACTGATGCCGTCACCGCGGCTGCCGCAGTGCCGGCGGGGGTCCTGGGCCGCGGCCAGGAGATTGGCGTTCTTGCCGCGGGAGCCGCCGCCGACCTCCTGGTGCTCGGACCGGGTCTTGAACCTGCCCGCGTGATGCGCCGGGGCCGGTGGCTGGCCCCGCAGCTGGCCTGACCGCCGGGTTGTCCCGCCTCCCGGCCGCCAGCCCAAGGGGCCAGTCCAGCCAGGGGGGTGCCTCTATGGTTTTCGTCAAGCGGCTGAGGGCAGGTTCTTGGGCACGGGGTCTTCGAACAAGGTGCCGTC
>NZ_JACSQC010000011.1 GCF_014836875.1 Arthrobacter pullicola
TCCGCGCGATTTTGGTCACCATACCTGCCCATCCAGCGAGGGCGAGAGCCGGTGAAGCCGCCAGACCTGCACACCCACCGCGGGGTGACTTGTCCGCCAGCCCACTATCTAACTGACATCACCGACTTCGGGTACGCACCTGAGGCGGACCGTATGTGAATTTCATCCCACCCGGCCCGCACACCCGGCCCCGCGGTTCTGGACCTCAGACTGACAGCCTCCCGCTGTGTTCGCCGCCACCGGTTAGTCCCGCGGCACGGGCAACAGGGCGATGCTACGTTGGCGGAATGGAAACGTCTGAGCGAAGGGAATTGTCCAAAGGACGAGGGCCTGTCTGGCTGACGCATCTCGTGGGAGTCGTGCTTCTGGGCGGAGTGTTTGCCTATGGGGCATCGATCTACGATTCGCTGCCAGATTCCGTGCCGACTCACTGGGGTGGCAGCGGACGCCCGGACGCGTGGGAGGACAAGTCCTTCGGCTCGGTATACCTGCCCTTGATGATGGGCGCCGGGGTGAGCTTGCTGCTGGCACTGCTTTCCGCGGCCGCGCCCGCGATGGTCCAGGAGAACGAAAATGCCAGTCCATGGGAGCTGTACCGGCGGGAAGGAATGATCCGCGGGACGGTTGCAGCCCTGGGAGCGACATCCTTCCTGATGGCCGTAGTCATTGGGTACCTGACGCTGGCCGGGTGGACCACTCCGGATCGGGCTCCAATCTGGCCCGCCCTGGCCGCGACCGGCGCTGTCCTGGTTGCCTTGACCTGTGCGTTCGCCGCGGCAACCCGCTGGGCCCGCCGGGCCGCGGAACGGGAGGGTGTTTACCCGTCGGCGGAGGAGAATGCGGAGGACAGCAAGTGGGTAGCTGGCATTCTTTATAACGACGCCGATGATCCGCATGTGCTGGTTTCCAAACGGCAGGGGACCGGAACTGGAATGACCGTGAACGTGGGCAACCGGCGGGGACGCGCCGTCGTCGTCATTTTTCTGCTGCTGTTTGTGGGGCTTCCCCTTGGTTTGGGCGTGTTTGCCCTGTTGTGATCCGCGCAGGCCACTCCGCAGAAGCAGCACATACCCGGCCGCCATTCTCGACTAGGCTTGGGAGCATGCGTATTGCTCGGTTTATCCAGGACAGTGACCCTGCTTTCGGCGTCGTCGACGGCGAAGAAGGTTTCGAAGAAATTGCGGTTATCAAGGGTGACCCCTTCTTCTCCGGCGTGCAGCTCACGGGGGAGCGGCACAAGCTCGAGGACGTACGGCTCCTCGCCCCGATTATTCCGCGCAGCAAGGTGGTGGGGATCGGCCGGAACTACGCAGACCACGTTGCCGAAATGGGCAATGATGTTCCGCCGGCGCCCCTGATGTTCCTCAAGCCCAACACCTCGGTGATTGGCCCGAACGATCCGATCGTGCTGCCCTCCTTCTCCGAAGAGGTTTCCTACGAGGCCGAGCTGGCCGTGGTCATCGGGCGGATCTGCAAGGATGTTCCCCTGGACCGGGTGGACGAAGTGGTTTTCGGCTACACCTGTGCCAATGACCTGACCGCCCGCGATGCCCAGCGCACCGATGACCAGTGGGCACGGGCCAAGGGCTTCGATACCTCCTGCCCGATCGGACCGTGGATCGAGACCGAGCTGGACACCGACAACCTGGCCGTCCGCGCGTTCCTGGACGGCGAGCAGGTCCAGAACGGCAACACCGACCAGATGATCTGGGGTGTTAAGGAACTCGTGTCCTACGTGTCCCAGGCCTTCACGCTGCTTCCGGGTGACGTCATCCTCACCGGCACCCCTGCCGGCGTCGGCCTCCTCACCGAGGGCCAGCGCGTCGAGGTGCAGGTCGAGGGCATCGGCACCCTGGCGAACATCGTCCGGGCCTAGCCCGGGTTCGGCGGCGGGGGAAACGGCAGCAGGGGAATGACGGCAACACCTGTTCCGCCGCGCGGCGCAGCGCTGGCTCCCGGGATCATGTGGGCCGCTGCCCTGCTGCTGGCACCGTTCGCCAGCCAGGCAGCCGGGTCCGGCTCCGGAACGACGACGGCGGAAGCCTGGTTCTGGGGTGCCGGTACCGTGCTGCTGGTGATCGTTTTTCCCTGGGTGCTCGTGCGCACGCTGGACCGGAGGGGCGACCTGCGCCGGTCGATCTCCCGCGCCGGTACCGGACCCGTGATTCTGGGCGCCGGGGCGCTGTGTTTTATGCTCCTGCGGCTCATCCTGTGGCTGGACGGCCCCCGGGAACTGGCCGCCGTCGTCTTCGCGATGATGGCTTCTTACACACTCACCCTGGTGCTGCCCCGCCCTCGGCGGCCGGACTGGCCGGCGCTGAGCCTGGGCGCCGGCGTCGTTATTCTGCCCGTCCTGGCGTGGGCAGCAATCCCGGGACCCGGGGGAGTGGGGGCAGCGGCAGCGTTGGGCGCGCTGTGCGCCGCAGCGCTGCTGCTCCTGAACACGGCCCGACGCCGGCAGCTGGCCTCAGCTGCGGCGGGCGCCGTGGTCGGAGGCGGGCTTTTCCTGCTGCTTCGGGCCGCATCCGGCTGACGGCTTGCCCGCAGCGACTAAACTGGGGAAATCATGACTACTGAGCCTTCTTCCCTCGCCGATCTACCCACCGTCAACGACAGCACGCCGGTGCGCGTGCGTTTCTGCCCGTCTCCCACGGGTACCCCGCACGTCGGACTGATCCGCACCGCGCTGTTCAACTGGGCCTACGCCAAGCACACCGGCGGCACCATGGTGTTCCGCATTGAGGACACCGACGCGGCCCGGGACAGCGAAGAGAGCTACCACCAGCTCCTGGACGCCCTGAACTGGCTTGGCATCACCTGGGATGAGGGCGTGGAAGTTGGCGGCCCGCACGCACCGTACCGCCAGTCGCAGCGCGGGGAGATCTACCAGGAGGTCATCCGCAAGCTCAAGGACGCCGGGCACCTGTACGAGTCCTACTCGACGCCCGAGGAAATCGAAGCACGCCACCGCGCCGCCGGCCGGGACATCAAACTCGGGTACGACAACTTTGACCGCAATCTGACCGAAGAGCAGATTGCGGCGTTCAAGGCCGAGGGCCGCGAGCCCGTGCTCCGCGTGCGGATGCCGGACGAAGACATCACCTTTACCGACCTGGTCCGCGGCGAAATCACCTTCAAGGCCGGCACCGTGCCGGACTTCGTGGTGGTCCGCGCTAACGGCGCTCCGCTCTACACGCTGGTCAACCCGGTGGATGACGCGCTGATGGGCATCACCCATGTGCTGCGCGGCGAAGACCTCCTCTCCTCCACACCGCGCCAGATTGCCTTGTACCGGGCGCTGATCGACGTAGGAGTGGCGGAGTACATGCCGCTGTTCGGGCACCTGCCGTACGTTATGGGTGCCGGCAACAAGAAGCTTTCCAAGCGCGATCCTGAGTCCAGCCTGTTCCTGCACCGCGAACGCGGCTTCATCCCCGAGGGCCTGCTGAACTACCTCTCCCTCCTGGGCTGGTCGCTCTCCGCTGACGAGGACATCTTCGGCGTGGACGAACTGATCAAGAACTTCGACATCCACGACGTCCTGTCCAACCCGGCGCGCTTTGACCTGAAGAAGGCCGAAGCGATCAACGGCACCCACGTGCGCATGCTTGAGGCCACCGACTTCCGGAACCGGCTGGTGCCGTACCTGCAGCACGCCGGACTGGTGGGGGGCACCCTCACCGCCCGCCAGGAGGAAATCCTCACCGAGGCAGCACCGCTGGTGCAGGAGCGCATCACACTGCTCGGCGAAGCCCCGGACATGCTCGGGTTCCTGTTCAAGGCTGACGACGCCATCGATGTGGCGGACGACGCGCGGAAGGGCCTCCCGGCGAACCTCACCGAGGTGCTCGATGCCACCCTCGCAGCGCTGGAACCGGTCCAGGAATGGACCGCTGAGAACATTCAGGCTGCCCTGCGCCAGGCGCTGGTGGAAGAAATGGGTATCAAGCCGCGCCTTGCCTTTGGCCCGGTCCGCACGGCCGTTTCCGGCCGTCGGATCTCCCCGCCGCTCTTCGAATCCATGGTGATCCTGGGCAAGGACTCGTCCCTGGCTCGCATCCGCGCGTTCCGCGCCGCGGAGGCCTGAGCCGTCCATGACTGAAATGCGGGGCGGAGCGTCCATGGGCGTGCTCTTTGATATCGATGAGACCCTCGTGGACCTCCGCACCGCCATGGGCAACACGCTGCGCCAAATTAGTGCGGAGCAGCTGGCTCACTTCACGGAAGCGGACTGGGCCGCGTACCAGCATCTCTATGCAGCTGATCCGCTCGGCTACTACGACAAGTACCTGGTCGGCGAGCTCAGCTTCACGAAGCAGCGGCTGCTCCGCGTGGCGCACGCCCAGCAGGCCCATGGCCTGCCGGCGCTGGACGGCGACGCCGAGGAGGCCTGGAACACGGCCTACGAGCAGGTGCTGCCCCAGCACTTCACGGCGTTCGACGACGCCACAGCCGTACTGGATGAGTTGGATGCCCTGGGGATCCCCTACGGTGCAGTGAGCAATAACGTGCATGACTACCAGCGGGCCAAGCTGGATGCTGCTGGACTCCAGCGGATCAAGATCCTGGTTGGCATTGACACTGTGGACGCCGCGAAACCGGACCCGGCGATTTTCCTCGAGGGCGTACGCCGGCTCGGAACCGATCCGGCCCGGACCCTCTATGTGGGGGACAACCCCGTGGTGGACGCCGCTGGGGCTGACGCTGCAGGCCTGCGGGGCATTTGGCTGGAACGCAGCGGCGAGGCTGCCCTGAGGGACGAGTATCCGGACCTCACGGTCATCTCCTCCCTGAAGGCAGTGCCCGGGCTCTGCCAGCTTTCCTGACTGGGGTGTTCCTGGGCTGAGCGTTCCCGGGCTGGGCAGGCGCGGCCAGAAAGCGCCCGGGAAGCGGTCACGGACCGCACGCTGGGGGTGCGGCGGCGGGGGGAACAGGCCCGTTTTGTACTCACGCCAGAACCCGTGTATAGTAATAACTCGTGCTGAGGGGTTGCAGCGGGAAGTTGAAGCTTCCGAAGCAGCCCGGATAAGCACATTGGGATATGGTGTAATTGGCAACACATCGGTTTCTGGTACCGACATTCTAGGTTCGAGTCCTGGTATCCCAGCGCTAATCAAAGAAGGCCTCCGGGCCGGATTTGAGAAATAAACAATGAGTATGAAATACTTATTGAGTTCACTTAGCAAGTGGTACAAATGGCCCCATCGTATAGCGGCCTAGTACGCTGCCCTCTCACGGCGGTAACGCGGGTTCGAATCCCGCTGGGGTCACAAGATGACGGTCCCGGACAGAAATGTCCGGGACCGTTTTTGTTTAAGCTGATTTCCGGCTTTTCACTATCTTCTTGTCTTAGATCTTTTCGCCCGCGGCCAGAATCTTTTGCAGCGTCCGGACATTCCGCGTAGTGGTGTGCGCTTTGTACCGGGGTTTGGAACTGATCTTTGCCAGGGCGGAATCCAGGGTCGCACCTTTCGGGCAGGGCCAGGCCGTTGCCTCCGGTCCCAGGCGAACCTGTTCCGCTCCCGCTTCGGCAGCCGCCTCGAAGAGCTCAGTGAGCATGCCGGCATCGGACCCGAAGGTCACGTACGCATGGGTTGCCGGGTCATCGGGCGGATAGGGCACCGCAGCTGTCAGTGAGCGCAGCCGGTCCAGCGGGATAACGACCACCCACGCCTCGTAACCGAAATCCTTCCGCAGCGCATCTTCGGCAGCGGCCTTCAGCTCCGCCGCGGACAGTGCGGAAGCCGCCACGGCGTTGCCACTGGCCAGCACGGTGCGGACCCCCTTCACCGGCAGGCGGGAGAGGGTTTCGCGGAGCGGCTCCATCTTTACCGTCACCCCGCCCACGTTCACACCCCGCAGTAGGATGGCATAGGTGTACAGCGGGTCTGCGTCCATGAAGCTGAGCGTACCGCCTCCGGCCGCGGACCGCGCTGAGCCGGAGGAGATTGCCCCGCCCGTTTCCGCGCAGACTGACAACACAACTACAGCAGCCAGACAAAGGACCCAGACAGTGGCAGAGCATCCCCGGTATGCAGGCGACCTGAGCGAAGGGGAGCTGCTGGCCCGGATTTTCCCCCGGCTTGGTTCCGGGAAGGCACTGCTGGGGCCGGGTGACGACGCCGCGCTGCTGGCTGCCCCGGACGGCCGCACGGTTATCTCGATTGACACTTTGGTCCAGGACCAGGATTTCCGGCTGGCCTGGCCCGGCGGCTACCGGACCACCGGGTATGACGTCGGCTGGAAATGTGCGGCGCAGAATCTCTCCGACATCAACGCCATGGGTGCGGTTCCGACTTCCCTGGTGGTCAGCCTGACGCTCCCGCCAAACACCCTGCTGACCTGGGTGGAGGACCTGGCGGACGGCCTTTCTGCGGCCCTCCGGGCGCTCGGGGCGGAAGACTGCGTGGTGGCTGGCGGTGACCTGGGCCGGGGCGAAATCCTGGTGGTTACGGCGGCGGTGACCGGCGGCCTGCAGGGCCGTGACCCGGTGCTGCGCTCGGGCGCCCTGCCCGGCGACATGCTGGCCGTCTGCGGGGTGCTGGGGCATGCGGCAGCGGGGCTGGCACTGCTGGACGGCGGCACTGACTACGCGTCCCTTGATGGTGGTGCCAGGGCTCTGACGGCGGCCCAGTCCCGGCCGTGCCCGCCCCTGGTGGCCGGCCCGGCCGCCGCCGCAGCAGGCGCTCACGCGATGATGGACATTTCCGACGGCGTGGTGCGCGACGCCGTACGCCTGGCGCTGGCCTCCGAGGTCCGGATCGATCTGGACCCACAGGCCCTGCTGCGCGAGGCAGGACCGCTGGCGGAAGCCGCGGAGAGACTCGGAGCCAAGGCTGTCGACTGGGTGCTGGGCGGGGGAGAGGACCACGGCCTGCTGGCCGCCTTCGCGGAAGGAGCAGAACTGCCGCGCGGTTTCCGGAGAATCGGAACGGTGCTGGAAAGGGAAGCAGAAGCCGCACACCGTCCCGGACAGGAAACCCGCGGCAGCGGGAGGACCCGGAGCGGGGGGACCGGCAGCGGTAAATCGGCTGGCCTGGTCACGGTGGGCGGCAGGGCACCGTCGGCAGCCGGCTGGGATCACTTCGCCGGCTGACCGGCAGGGGCGGGCACCGCCCGTACGGAGGGCTAACCCAGAATGTGCCGCTCCTTCACCCGGGCAGCGAGGTCCTTCAGCTGCTCCTTGGTGAGGTCGGGCAGGTGTTCCAGCTCATCGACGAACTCCCGCAGGCTCTCCTTGGTGCGGGCACGAAGCAGCTCGTTGTAGAAGCCCACGATGACGCCGGTGGCCAGGGCCACCACAAGAATTCCGTAGAGAGCCACGAACACGGTAATGAGCCGCCCGACGAAGGTCACCGCAACAAAGTCCCCAAATCCGATGGTCGTAAAGGAAACGAAGAGATACCAGAGGGAATCGCCGAGCGTTGGTATTCCCGGTTCAAAGCGCGGAAGCACCAGAGCGGCGCATCCGTAGACAATCAGGAAGCCGTAGACAACCACATCGGCCCCGGTGAGGCGGACGATGTGCCAGAGGACACGAAACCGTTTCATGGATGCTCCTAGGGCCTGAGGATTTCAGGATAGGCCCCGGAGGCCGTCAGGTCAGTCGGAGTTGGCCCTCAGCGCCTCGGTGAGCTGGCCAGCGGCCCGGCTGACCACCTCCGCGTGGATGCGGCCCGGCTGGCGGGTCAGCCGTTCGATCGGCCCGGAGATGGAGATGGCGGCGATAACGCGGCCCGACGGTCCGCGGACCGGCGCGGACACCGACGCTACGCCCGGCTCGCGTTCGCCGAGGCTCTGCGCCCACCCGCGCCGGCGGACCCCCGCAAGCACGGTGGGAGTGAACCGGGCGTGCTGCAGGCCCTCCAGGAGCCTGTCATGGTCCTCCCACGCCAGGAGCACCTGGGCGGCAGAGCCTGCCTTCATGGAGAGCTGGGTGCCCACGGGAATCGTGTCCCGCAGGCCGATGGGACGTTCGGCGGAGGCCACGCAGACGCGCCATTCACCCTGCCGCCGGAAGACCTGGGAGCTTTCGCCCGTTGCGTCGCGCAGAGCCAGGAGAACCGGCCCCGCGGAGGCGATCAGCCGGTCCTCACCGGCGGCCGAGGCCAGCTCCACGAGCCGGCTGCCCAGGACGAACCGTCCCTGGATATCCCGCCCGACCAGCCGGTGGTGCACCAGCGCCAGGGCAAGGCGGTGCACCGTGGGCCGTGCCAGTCCGGTGGCGGCAACCAGCTGGGCGAGGGATGTGGGGCCGGCCTCGAGTGCGTCAAGCACCATGGCGGCCTTGTCGATAACGCCGACACCGCTGGCTCCGACGCCGCTAGAATTGTCCATAGGATGATACTGCCGTCTCAGTATCTGAGATGCAAATGCGAAAAGTGGCGCCCGAGGCGGGGTGCTGGTTCTCTTAATTGCATCAGGATTCCGGCTCAGGGCGCACTGCCCGCCGGAGCTATATCAGGCGAGGAGCACATGGTCATGGGAGAGCATGCAGCGGGCAGAACGCTCGCGGAGAAGGTGTGGGACGGCCACGTGGTCGCCAAGGGCGAGGACGGCGCACCGGATCTCCTCTACATCGATCTCCACCTTGTCCATGAGGTCACCTCGCCGCAGGCCTTTGAGGGGCTGCGCCTGGCCGGACGCAAGCTGCGGCGCCCGGACCTGACCATTGCCACCGAAGACCACAACACGCCCACCCTGGCGATCGACAAGCCGATCGCCGATCCGGTGAGCCGGACACAGATTGAAACCCTGCGGGCCAACTGCGCCGAGTTCGGGGTGCGGCTGCACCCGCTGGGTGACGCTGAGCAGGGGATCGTGCACGTGGTCGGGCCGCAGCTGGGCCTGACCCAGCCCGGCCTCACCGTGGTGTGCGGCGATTCGCACACCTCCACCCACGGCGCCTTCGGTGCCCTGGCCATGGGCATCGGAACCTCCGAGGTCGAGCACGTGATGGCCACGCAGACGCTGTCCCTGAAGCCGTTCAAGACCATGGCCATCAATGTGGAAGGCACCCTGCGCCCGGGCGTCACGTCCAAGGACATCATCCTGGCGGTCATCGCGAAGATCGGCACCGGCGGCGGCCAGGGCTACGTCCTGGAATACCGCGGCTCGGCCATCCGGGCGCTGTCCATGGAAGCACGCATGACCATCTGCAACATGTCCATCGAAGCCGGCGCCCGTGCCGGCATGGTGGCACCGGATGAAACAACGTTCGCCTACCTCAAGGGCAAGCCGCACGCGCCGCAGGGCGCGGACTGGGATGCCGCCGTCGAGCACTGGAAATCCCTGGTCACCGATCCGGATGCCGTGTTCGACGCCGAGGTGTTCCTGGATGCCGATGAACTCGAGCCGTTTGTCACCTGGGGAACCAACCCCGGCCAGGGAATCTCGCTCTCCGGTGCAGTGCCTTCGCCCGAGGACTTCGGGGATGAGAACGCCAAGGCAGCAGCCGAACGTGCCCTGGAGTACATGGACCTGCAGCCCGGCACGCCCATGAAGGACATCCGGGTGGACACCGTGTTCCTCGGCTCCTGCACCAACAGCCGGATCGAGGACCTGCGCATCGCCGCGGACATCATCCGCGGCCGGGAGAAGGACCCGGACATCCGCATGATGGTGGTTCCCGGATCAGCCCGGGTCCGCCTGGAAGCCGAGGCCGAGGGCCTGGACAAGGTGTTCAAGGACTTCGGCGCCGAATGGCGTTTTGCCGGCTGCTCCATGTGCCTGGGCATGAACCCGGACCAGCTGGAACCGGGGGAGCGCTGCGCCTCCACCTCCAACCGCAACTTTGAAGGACGCCAGGGCAAGGGCGGGCGCACCCACCTCGTCTCTCCGGTCGTGGCAGCAGCCACGGCTGTGCGCGGAACGCTGAGCTCGCCGTCGGACCTTGACCCCCTGCCCGGCGCGGCCGCCGGTACCACCGCCACCGCTGCAGCCTAGGAGAAGAGAATGGAAAAGATCACCACGCACACCGGCATTGGTGTTCCGCTGCGCCAGAGCGATGTGGACACTGACCAGATCATCCCCGCTGTGTACCTCAAGCGCATCACGCGGACCGGATTCGAGGACGCCCTCTTCGCCGGGTGGCGGAAGAACCCCGAGTTCATCCTGAACCAGGAACCGTACAGCGCCGGATCCGTCCTGGTGGCCGGGCCCGACTTCGGCACCGGATCCTCCCGCGAGCATGCAGTCTGGGCGCTGAAGGACTACGGCTTCCGGGCCGTCCTGTCCTCCCGCTTCGCAGACATTTTCCGGGGCAACTCCGGCAAGCAGGGCCTGGTGGCCGCGCAGGTCGCACAGGATGACATTGAGCTCATCTGGAAGGTCCTGGAAAACTCGCCCGGCACCGAAGTAAGCGTTGACCTCCAGGCCCGCACCGTGGTCTGCGGCAGCGTCACCGCGCCCTTCCAGATTGACGACTACACCCGCTGGCGGCTGCTGGAAGGCCTCGACGACATCGGGCTGACCATGCGCCACGAAGCGGACATCACGGCCTTTGAAGCCCGCCGTCCCGCCTTCAAGCCGGCCACCCTTCCGGCCCGCACCTAGCCAGTCCCGGCGGTATCAGCCCGGCACCGGGCACAGCATGTAACTGATGGGCCTTCCCGCATGGGGAGGCCCATTGGCTTCCCCCTAAAGCGGCACCGGCTTTTGGCCTCCGGTATGGGCTCCGGCGGCTGGGTTATTTAGGGAAAGGGCCTGCTTGCTCCTATGATTAGGAAGCAGTCTCTAGTGGCCGTGGGGGCAATCCAGACGAAAGAAACAGGTGTTCATGGGTTCCGTTCTAACCATCCGTGGTGGGGTACCGCTCACAGGAAAAGTACCGGTTCGCGGGGCTAAGAACCTCGTCCCCAAAGCCATGGTGGCAGCTCTGCTGGGCAACAGCCCGTCCCTGCTGCGGAACGTCCCCGAGATCAAGGACGTCGACGTCGTTACGTCGCTGCTGAAGCTGCACGGAGTTGAGGTCACCAAGGATCCGGTTACCGGAGACCTGCTGATGGACCCGCAGAACGCCAAGACGGCAGCCTCGCGGGACATCGATGCCCACGCCGGCGACTCCCGCATCCCGATCCTGCTGTGCGGTCCGCTGATGCACAGCATTGGCGAAGCGTTCATTCCGGACCTCGGCGGCTGCAAAATCGGTGACCGCCCGATTGACTACCACCTGCAGATGCTGCGCAACTTCGGCGCACTGGTGGAAAAGCGCCCCGGCGGCATCGCCATTTCCGCGCCCAAGGGCCTCAAGGGCGCCAAGCTGGACCTGCCGTACCCGAGCGTCGGCGCCACCGAACAGGTGCTGCTGACCGCCGTGCGTGCCGAGGGCATCACCGAACTCAGCGGTGCCGCCGTCGAGCCTGAAATCCTTGACCTGATCGCCGTGCTGCAGAAAATGGGCGCGATCATCACCGTCCAGACGGACCGCGTGATCCGCATCGAGGGCGTCCCCGAGCTGACCGGTTATAACCACCGGGCCCTTCCGGACCGCAACGAGGCCGCTTCCTGGGCCTCGGCAGCTCTGGTCACCAAGGGTGACATTTACGTTGAGGGCGCCAACCAGCAGGATCTGACGGCCTTCCTGAACATCTACCGCAAGATCGGCGGCGCCTTCGACGTCGACGACGACGGGATCCGGTTCTATCACCCGGGCGGCAAGCTGAATCCGCTGGTCCTCGAGACCGACGTCCACCCCGGCTTTATGACCGACTGGCAGCAGCCGCTGGTCGTCGCCCTCAGCCAGGCCGAAGGCGTGTCGATTGTGCATGAGACGGTTTACGAGAACCGGTTCGGTTTCACGGACGCCCTGATCCGCATGGGCGCCAACATCCAGGTGCACCGCGAATGCCTGGGCAGCATCCCCTGCCGTTTCGGGCAGCGCAACTTCCTGCACTCCGCGGTGATCTCCGGCCCGGTGAAGCTTAAGGGTGCCGAGATCGACATTCCCGACCTGCGCGGCGGCTTCAGCCACCTGATTGCCGCCCTGGCGGCGGAGGGCACCTCCCGGGTCACCGGCGTCGAACTCATCAACCGGGGCTACGAGCACTTCCTCGACAAGCTGGAAGGCCTCGGCGCGGACTTTGACGTCGCCGGGGGGAAGTAGGCTCTGAACCATGGGCGAATCGGCTAAGTCACGCATCACGTTTACCATCCTGGCTTCGGTGGTCCGGCCGGCGATGAACCTGATGATGGGACGGCGCTGGGAAGGCATGGAAAATCTGCCCAAGGGGCGAGGTTTTATTGCCTGCGCCAACCACGTGACCGAGATCGATCCGCTGGTGGTGGGCCACTTCTTCTACAGCCAGGGCATCCTGCCGCGTTACCTTGCCAAGGCTTCGCTCTTTAAGGTCCCGGTCCTTGGCCCGGCCCTGCGGGCCACCAAGCAGGTGCCGGTGACCCGGGGCGGGGCTGGCGCGGCCGCTTCGCTGGCGGGCGCCCAGTCGGTGATCGACGCCGACGGCGCGCTGATCGTCTACCCTGAGGGCACGCTCACCCGGGATCCTGATCTGTGGCCGATGAAGGGCCGGACAGGCGCGGCGCGCCTCGCCCTGCAGACCGGCGCACCGGTTCTCCCGGTGGCGCAGTGGGGCGCGCAGGACGTGCTCCCGCGGTACGGCAAAATGCTGCATCTCTTTCCGCGCAAGCGTGTGCGGGTGCTGGTGGGACCTCCGGTGGACCTCTCAGACCTGCGCGGGGTGCCGCTGACCAAGTCAGTGCTCGATGAAGCTACGGAGCGGATCATGGCAGAGCTGACGGACCTCGTCGCGTCCCTCCGGGGAGAGAAGGCCCCGGCGGAACGCTGGGACCCGGCCGCGAAGGGACAGAAATCCGTCGGCCGCGGCTATGACGGGGAATCGGAGAAGACAAAGTGAACATCCCGCACGCCAGTGCCATAGCAGTCCTCGGAGCCGGAAGCTGGGGGACCACGTTTGCCAAGGTCGCCGCGGACGCCGGCGCTTCCCGCGGCACGGACGTCCGTGTCTGGGCCCGCCGCGCAGACGCGGCCGAGGAGATCAACACCACGCACCGCAACACCCGTTACCTGGGGGATATTGCCCTCCCGGCGAACCTGCGGGCCAGCGACGACGCCGCTGTTGTCCTGGCCGGCGCCCAGTTGGTGGTGCTGGCTGTGCCTGCACAGACGCTGCGGGCGCAGCTGCGGGAATTCAAGCACCTGGTCCCGAAGGACGCCGTCATCCTCTCCCTGATGAAGGGCCTGGAGGTCGGGACAGACGCGCGGATGAGCCAGGTCATCGCCGAAGAACTCGACTGGCCGCAGGAGAGGATCGCCGTCCTGTCCGGACCGAACCTGGCCATGGAAATTGCCCGCGAAGAACCCACGGCCTCCGTCGTGGCCTGTTCCGACCTGGCAACGGCTGGCTGGATCGCTTCTGCCTGCACCGCGCCCTACTTCCGGCCGTACACCAACACCGACGTGACCGGCACCGAAATCGGCGGGATCGTCAAGAACGTTATTGCCCTGGCCGTCGGCATCTGTGAGGGCAAGCAAATGGGGGACAACACCAAGGCCTCCGTGATGACCCGCGGGCTCGCTGAAACCACCCGTCTGGCCGTGGCTCTGGGCGGCAAGACGGAAACCCTGTTCGGGCTCTCCGGCATGGGCGACCTCATCGCCACCTGTTCCTCATCCCTGTCCCGGAACCACACCGCCGGACGCCTGCTGGCCCAGGGCCTGTCCCTGGACGAGGTCACCGAGGCCATGCAGCAGACCGCCGAAGGCATTAAGTCCGCGCAGGCCGTGCTGGACCGCGCCCAGCAACTCGGCGTCTACATGCCGATTACGGAGAACGTCGTTGCAGTGCTGCAGGGCACCATCTCCGTAGACGAACTGGGTCCGCGCCTGCTGGCCCGCGAACTCAAAGCCGAAGGTGTGCACGCCCCGTGACGATGGAACCCATGACTCCCGCTGCCAACGCTGACGCCCGGCCGCGGGTGGCAGTGCTCTTCGGCGGACGGTCCAGCGAGCACTCCGTCAGCTGCGTGACGGCCGCGGGTGTGCTTGAAGCGATTGACCACTCCAAGTACGACGTCGTCCCGATCGGGATCGCGCGCAACGGCCAGTGGACGCTGGTCTCCGCCGACCCCGCACAGTGGTCCCTGCGCGCCGCAACCCTGCCGGAAGTGGAGCCCGGCGAAGAGTCGGTCGTTCTCTCGACGCGGGGCAGCTCCCGTGAGCTGGTCTCCCATGCCCCGGGCGGTTTGCCGCGCACACTCGGCCGGATCGACGTCGTCCTCCCGCTCCTGCACGGTCCCTTCGGCGAGGACGGCACGCTGCAGGGCCTACTGGAGATGGCCGACATCCGCTACGTGGGCGCCGGCGTCCTGGCGTCAGCCGTGGGGATGGACAAGCACTACATGAAGGTGGTCTTCGAGGCCGCCGGGCTGTCGGTTGGCCCCTATGAGGTCATCACCGACCGCCAGTGGAACCGGGACAGCGAAGCCTGCCTGGCACGCGCTGCCGGCCTGCAGTTCCCGGTCTTCGTGAAGCCGGCACGCGCCGGTTCCTCCATGGGAATCACCCGGGTCACCAGCGAAGCAGGGCTGCGCGAGGCAATCGAGGCCGCCCGCCAGCACGATCCGAAGGTGGTTGTTGAGGCCGGCATCAACGGCCGGGAGATCGAAGTGGCGGTCCTGCAGGGGCGCGGCAACGATGACCCGCGGACCAGCCAACCCGGAGAAGTGGCCGTGCGCGACGGCGGCCACGAATGGTACGACTTTGAGGCCAAGTACGTTGACGGCGCTGCGGCGGACCTCAGCTGCCCGGCGGACCTGCCGGACGATGTGACCTCCAGGGTCCGCGAGCTGGCTGCGGTGGCGTTCGACGCCGTGGGTGCGGAAGGACTGTCCCGCGTCGACTTTTTCTACACACCGGACGGCGAACTGGTGATCAATGAGATCAACACCATGCCCGGGTTCACCCCCATCAGCATGTACCCGCAGATGTGGGCGAAATCCGGCCTGCCGTACACGGAGCTGATCGATGAACTGATCACCCTGGCGCTGGAGCGCCGCACCGGCCTTCGCTAGGTTGCGGACCGCCGGCTTTCTTTAGCCTGTGCCGCACCGGCCTTCGTTAGCCTGTGCCGCGCCGGCGGCAGCCGGGACTGGACCGGATGGCCTGCTGAACCGCGGAACGTGCCTATCCGGGCAGTTCGACGTCCTTGGTGCTGAGGCATTCGCGGGTCTGGTCGATCCGGGAGACGGCGTTTTCCAGTTCCACCAGCACGGTGGAGGAGGCGACCTGATTGGTGTCGAAGAGGACTTCAATGGCCGGATCACGGCCGTAGGTCGTGGCCGTCCACAGGCTTCCTTCTTCACGCAGCACCCAGTCGATGCCGTTAACCGTGGCACAGGCATCGGTGGTGGGGCCGGGAACCGGAACACCGCAGCGCAGGATGATCTGGGACGGGCTGCCCCATGCCGCCGTCGCCTGGCTGCTGGTCTCCCGCTGCTGGGATCCCGCCAGATCCTCGGGGACAGCAACCAACACTGACGCGCAATCAGGGTTGGCCGCATCCGCGGCGGCGTCGACGTCGGCGACGGGGGTGCAGCCGGTCAGGGCGGCGGCAAGGACAAGTGAGCCGGCGGAAACGGCTGCCGGAAAGAACTTCATACCCCTAGGGTATCCGGCGCGCCGGTCCCGGTCGGAATCGGTCGATTCAGGCGGTGCCGGTAAACTCGGACCGCAGCCCGACCTCCCGGACCCTAGGACTACTAACGTGACCGATTTCCTACATGACGCTTCCACCGAACCGGTCAAGGAACGGCATCCAGTCCGGACCACAATGTTCGTGCTGCTTTCCCTGGTCCTGGTGGCTGCCCTTGCCGCCGGCGGTTACGTGTGGAACCTGGCGCGGACATTCAATGCGGAGAGCCACACGATCACCAATGCCCTTCCCGCCACGAGCCCCGAGCGGGCGACGACGGCCGGAGACTCCCAGAACATCCTGCTGATCGGCAGCGACACCAGGGATCCAGGAGCAGACGCACGCTCCGACACCATGATGCTGGTTCACCTGCCGGGGGACCGCTCGGGTGTTTACGTAATGTCCATCATGCGCGACACCTGGACGGACATCCCGGGCCACGGGGAGCACAAAATCAACGCAGCGATGGCCTTGGGCGGCGTCCCGCTGATGGTGGAGACGGTGCAGGGACTCTTTGATGTCCCCATCGACCATGTCGCCGTCATCGACTTCGAGGGATTCAAAGGCCTGACGAAGGCCCTTGGCGGTGTGGAGGTGAACAATGAGGTTCCGTTCCAGTCCTCGGGCGCGAACGGAGAGTACTTTGATGCCGGGCCGATCACGCTTGAAGGCGATTCCGCCCTGAAATTCGTACGGGAGCGCTACGCGTTTACCGACGGGGACTATCAGCGGGTAAAAAACCAGCAGGCCTTTGTTAGTGGCCTGATAAGCCGGTTCCTTTCCACAGAAACGCTCTCCAATCCGCTCAAGATCAATGATGTGGTTGCCGAAATTTCACCGTTCCTCAGCGTCGATGAGTCCCTCGACGCTGCTGCTGCCGGCAGCCTGGCGGTGGAACTGCGGAACGTCCGCAGCGGCGACATCCACATGTTTACCCTGCCGAACCTCGGGGTGGGAACGTCCTCGGACGGGCAGTCAATTGTAATAAAGGACGACGCAGCCATCGCTGAAATTTCCAGCGCGCTCAAGGGCGATATGATAACGGCTTATGCTGACGGCCTAAATGGGGAGAACTACTGAGCATGTCCGGCAATTTAGGCCAATATTTGCGCCGCGGAACAATCGCTGGGTTGCTCATTGCGACGGTCTCAGTGTCGCCCGCCTTCGGCAACGAGGAACCAGGCGCGACAGATCCAGGGGTACCTCCTACGGTGGCTCCTGAACCTACGCCTGAGCCGATTCCTGAGCCAGTGCCAACTGAGGCCGTACCGGCACCGGAGCCGCCTGTCCAACCGGCGCAGAGTGATCCCGCTGCTGTGCCCACGGTGCATGCTGTACCTGAGCAGGCCCTCATAGATCCGGCCACAGGGTTCCAGATAGAGCGTTCCAGTGGCTATCTGGTCCATCCGGGCACCGGCTATCTCATCGAACCCGGGACGGGAAACCTCGTGGACGGCCGCACCTGGCTGTACACGGATCTGCGTTGGGACCCGTCGACCGGTGAAGTGGTTAACATCTTCGCAGCCCCGGAAGAGTCCTCCTCGCCGGAGCCCTCACCGACGTCCGGCTCCGAGAAGCGTTCCGAAGTGACCACCCAGTCCAGCCCGGCCCCAGTTCCCAGTGCAACGGAGACGGACCTGTCAGCAACCAAAGCGAGTGTGGATGGCGGGACCGATTGGGGCACCCATTGGCTCACCCGGACGCTCGTCATCTTGCTCCTGGTGGGAGCCGGTGCCCTTTACTACGTGAAGCTGCGTGGGCCGGGGCCTAATCCAGTGAACAAACAGTGAACATATTTCGGTAGACTAACGATTGCTTTACCAGCGGCCGATGAGGCGCAAGAAAGAATTTGGGGGAATTAGTGTGCGCGTACTGCTGCTGACGCACTCGTATTCACCAGAGCACAGTCCACCCCAGCGCCGATGGACCCAGCTGATCCGGACATTCCGTGAATTTGGCTGGAGCATCGACGTGGTCGCCCCCATCGCTCACGCCCCGGCCGGACGCCGGACGATGCCCCGCAATGTCGCCGGGCGCGTCTTTCGCTGCGATACCGGCCAGCACGGTGAGCGGATTCGCCGGGCCCCCTACTTGTGGCATCCGACCACCCGCCTTGGCCGGTTCGCAGACCAGTGTTTCTCCGCTGCAGGAAGCGTGGTCGCAGGACTTTTGGGCCATAAGCCCGACATCGTCATCGCGACCGTTCCATCGCTGCCGATCCTTGGGGCCGGGTACGTCGTCGCCAAGCTGCGGGGCGTTCCGTTTGTCGCCGATATGCGCGATGCGTGGCCGGATATCGCCCGGGATGCCCGGATTGTCCAAGGCAGCGCCAAGAGCATCGCCGAAAGAGTCATCGTTGCGATCCAGGAGCGGGCAGCCCTCGTAGTAACGGTGACCGATGGCTTCGCGCAGACGCTCCGGGAGCGGGGAATAGTCAACGTTGCGACGATCAGCAACGGAATAGAAACGGCTGCCCGCGAATTCCTTCCTCCCCCCAACGCCCACGCGGAGCGTCTGGAAGTGCTGTACCTGGGTAATCATGGTGAGAGCCAGCGCCTCGAAACCGTTATCCGGGCGGCTGCGCTGGCCGGTGACTCCGTGCATCTGACCATGGTGGGGCATGGGGTGCAGCGGCGACACCTGATTGCCCTGGCGAAGGCACTTGGAGCTCCGGTTGAGTTTCATCGGCCGGCCCAGGGAGCAGCGGAGGTCATGGCATATTATCGTCGCGCCGATACCTGCGTGGTGTCGCTGCGTGATGACTGGAAGTCCTTCGAGACAACA
The DNA here is from genome assembly GCF_014836875.1 of Arthrobacter pullicola. GTDB lineage: Bacteria > Actinomycetota > Actinomycetes > Actinomycetales > Micrococcaceae > Arthrobacter_B > Arthrobacter_B pullicola. The sequence continues at coordinate 18,453 of NZ_JACSQC010000011.1, forward strand.
ATTCCGTCCAAGACCTATGAGGTCCTGGCGGTCGGACGGCACGTCACAGGAATTGTGCTGGGCGAGGCGAAACAGATTATTGAAGAATCGCACGCCGGTGACGTCGTAGCCTCCAACCCGCAGGCCATAGCCCAACTTTGGAAAGAACTGGCTGCTGACCGCTCCCGTCTGCTGACCGGAACTTCGGGCCGGGACTGGGTCGAGAGCAATGCCAACGTGGACACTCTGGGGCGGGCATATGCGGAACTGCTCAAGACCGCGTCAGCGGGTCCTGACCGCCGATGAGACTGGTGAATTTTGTCCGGAACGCGGGTTTGGCCGGTGCAACAGTTTTCGAACACCTGGGTGATGACCCTGCCGTACTAGCACTTCAGGTTTCCCGGCGCCTGCCTGGTTCCATGGTCCGTCCTCTAGCTGCCGCAGCCTCGAAGGCGCCCGGAGAGCTCCTGCCCGTGATGGCAGCCGTTGTCGAGGGACGGAAGCCGGACGCAGAAAAGCGCCTGATGCGGGCCATGAACGGGCGTGTTTCCCCCCGATCAGCAGTCCGCTTGGCCGACGTCGCGACAGCGGCCGCCCTGCCTGAGATTGCGGAAAAACTGCTGGCTTCGGTCCCGCAGACTAGCCGCGGCTGGGCAGGCGCCCACGCACGTCTTTGCTGGTACCACGGCCAAATGTCAGAGGCCGTAGCAGTATTGGGCCGCGAAGGAGTTAGTGCTGCCGAGCGGCGGCAGCAGGCCAGGCTGGCCAGCGAGCTCAGCGTCTTTGATGGTTGGGCGCCGTCACTGCCCGTCGTCGACGGGTATGTTCCCCGGCCGCGGACCGTCCTGCACCTGCTGACAAATTCCCTGCCCTATACCGGCAGCGGATATGCCCAGCGTTCCCATTCCCTGCTTACGGCGCAGAGCGAGCAGGGGTGGGCCGTCCATGCTGTTACGCGGGTAGGGTATCCGGTTCAGATTGGGCGGCTTGACGCCGGCAAAACTGACCTGCTCGACGGCGTCACCTACCACCGGCAGCTGCCGCTCCGGCTTCCTCAGGGAATGGCAGCCAGGCTCCAACTCCAGGCGGAAGAGCTGCAGAGGCTGGCGCTCCTGGTGCGGCCGATGGTGCTCCATACCACCACGCATTTCGTCAACGGCCTGGTGGTCCGGGCAGTGGCTGAATCCTTGGGCATCCCCTGGATCTACGAGGTCCGCGGCCAGCTGGCCGACACCTGGGCCTCGACCCGCGGCGAGGACGCAAAGCAGAGCGAACGCTACCGCAAGTTTCTTGCCCGGGAAGCCGACGTTATGAAGACGGCAGGCGCGGTGGCGACCCTGGGCGAAGCCATGCGTGAGCGAATCGTTGATGCAGGCGTACCCCTTGAGGACACGTTTTTGTTGCCCAATGCAGTCGGCGGTGACTTCCTGGACGAACCGATCGCCCCGGCGGAAGCCCGAGCCCGGTTGGGGCTTCCGACAGACGGAACCTTCATCGGAACGGTCAGCAGCCTCGTCGACTACGAAGGCCTCGACGATTTGCTCCAGGCCTTTGCGCTCCTGGCTCCACAGCACCCTGAACTGCGCTGTCTCATCGTCGGAGACGGAATTGCAGGCCCTGGGCTGAAACGACTGGCTGCCGAACTGGGGCTGGGGGACCGGGCACTGTTCCCGGGGCGCGTCCCGAGGGAGCAGGCGCACTTGTACCACCAGGCACTCGACATCTTTGTCGTGCCGCGGAAGGACTACCCCGTGACCCGGATGGTCACGCCGTTGAAACCTGTTGAAGCGCTGGCCTCCGGACGCCCTGTGGTGTTCAGTGACCTCCCCGCTTTGCATGAGGTCGTCAGGGAAGGTGTTGATGGCCTCTCCGCACGCCCGGGGGATGCCGAAGATCTCGCAGATACCCTTGGGACGATGCTGCAGAACGAAAGTCGACGGGCGGCCATGGGCAGCGCAGGGCGGCAATACACTGTGGCGATGCGAACGTGGATGTCCCTCGCCGAGGCCACGGCAAAAACGTATATGGAAATGGAATCGGCTCTATGACTCAAGAATCGCCAGCGCTGATGAGTCCAACGGAAGTCGCGGTGAAGGTCGACTTACGTGGCTTGACACGGGTCGGCGCGAAACCGGGGCTCATAGACTACTTGATCTCCCTGTGGAACTATCGTCATTTCATGGTCTACGATGCCCGCGCGCGCGTGCAGAGCGGCAACAAACGCGATCGGCTAGGGAGCGCGTGGCTCTTGCTTGACCCGTTCCTGAACGGACTAAGTTATTTCGCGATTTTTGGGCTGCTGCTGGGCGCTAGCCGCGGTATTGAGAACTTCATCGGTTATCTCATCATCGGCGTTTTTCTTTTTCAAATGAGTTCCCGGGCAATCGTCGGAGGCGCCCGCGTCATTCCGTCGAACAGGAACGTCATCCAGGCCTTCAATTTCCCGCGGGCTACCCTCGCTGTCGCCGTGAACCTTCGGGAACTGATCGCCAATATTCCTGTCATCATCATGATGCTCGTGATGATCCTCGTGATCGCGCCGACAGAGGAGATCACCTGGCGTTGGTTGCTGTTATTCCCCGCGATTCTACTGCAGGTGGTGTTCAACCTGGGCGCTGGGCTTCTGCTGGCGCCCCTGATCGCCAAGGTGAACGACTTTGTGCATGTGGTGTCATTCGCGATGAGGTTCTGGATGTTCGCTTCATGTGTCATGTTTTCGATTGATCGCTACAGCAGCGTTCCAATCATCAAGTTCATCGTCGAAATCAACCCGATGTACCTGATCCTGGACATAGTCCGGAGCAGTGTTCTTTACGCACAGACGCCAAGCTGGCAGAGCTGGGCGGGTTTGGCTGCCTGGGCGCTGGGCACGTGCGCCCTCGGAATTATTGTTTTCTGGAAGGGGGAGGAAACCTATGGCCGAGAGGACTGATACCCAGCACCTTCGTTCAATGCCTGCCGTGGTGATCGATAAGGCCGCCATGACATACAGAATCTCTTCGGACGAGAAAAGTGCCGTCTCAGGAAATGTCCTGAAGCGGGTCATGCGAAAGCTCTCCGGAAACGAATCCATGGTCGACGTGCACGCCCTTCGAGAACTTTCCCTTGTTGCTTACCACGGCGAAGCGATCGGAGTCATAGGGCTCAACGGTTCCGGGAAAAGCACTCTTATGAACCTGATCTGCGGCAAAATCCAGCCAACGTCCGGGGCCGTATACGCGTCCTCGACGCCCACCATGCTGGGAGTTTCAGCGGCACTTGTCCCAGACCTTTCAGGGGCCCACAACGTGGTATTGGGGTGCCTGGCCATGGGCCTGAGCAGGGCGGAGATCGCGGATAGACATGATGCCATCATGGAGCTGGCCGGCCTCGGGAGCTCCATCAATCTGCCCATGAGGTCTTACTCCGCAGGCATGTCCTCTCGCCTGAGGTTCGCCATTGCCGCCGCAATCGATCCCGAGATCCTGATCATTGACGAAGCGCTCAATACTGGTGACGACGAGTTTCGAGGGCGGACCAAAGAAAGAATGGATCAGCTGAGGCAGCAGGCTGGCTGTGTTTTCCTTGTGAGTCACAGTCTGAAGACGATCCAGGATCTATGCACCCGGGTCATTTGGATCGACAAAGGGGACCTCTTGTTCGACGGCGAAACCGAAACGGCACTTGCCTGGTACCGGAAATATACAAAGGAACTTACACAGGGCGACCGTTTCGCCGCTGCGAAAATCCGTAGGCGTATGCAGAACATGCTTGAAACAGTCGCAATCGAACCGGTTCAAGCCGGCCGCCGGAAGTCGCTGAACGAATGAGCGCCTCGATAGCCGAGCTTCGCCGGTCCCTCTGGCATCTGCGTAAAACTGGATGGAGGGGTTTGCAGACGAAGCTGCGCCGGGACCGCGCGGAGCAGGGAATCTATCTCGGATCAGCAGACGGTGCCCTAGCATTCCGAACTGACCGTCGCCGTCACCTGTCCTTCAATCCCATGGTCGTCGGCGCACCTGAGCCGCGCAGTGAAATTACCGCCGCGGTTATTCTGGACGATTTTTCGCTGATGGCCTTCGGCTACGAATGGAATCAGACAGTGCTGTCCAGGAGCGGCTGGGCCGAGCAGATCGATGCTAATCGGCCGGATCTCCTGTTCGTGGAGTCGGCCTGGTCCGGCAACAAGGGCGAATGGAAGCATCAGCTGACTGGCTCCAACGGACCTTCCGCTGACCTCCGTGCCCTGGTAAATGCCTGCCAGCAGATGGGCATCCCAACCGTGTTTTGGAATAAGGAGGATCCTCCGCACTACGAGGATTTCCTGGAGACAGCTAGACTCTTCGATCATGTTTTCACGAGTGACTCCAACCGCCTCGCGTCGTACCAGAAAGACCTGGGCCACGACCGGGTTGCAGTCCTCCAGTTCGCTGCACAGCCGGTCATCCATAATCCGGTTCGCCCGCGTTATGGCTGGCACCACCGTGATGTCGCTTTCGCCGGCATGTTCTTTGCGCATAAATATCCAGAACGCCGGGAGCAGATGGAAATTCTTCTTGGCGCCGCGGAAGACGTCAGTGAAAAGATGCCGATCGGACTGGAGATCTTCGCCCGGCACGCCAATACCGATCCGAACTACAGATTCCCTGCTCCGTTTGATGCACGGGTTGTGGGGAGCTTGACCTACGACCGGATGCTGACGGCCTACAAGGCTTACAAAGCCTTCCTTAACGTCAACTCGGTAGTGGACTCACCAAGTATGTGTGCACGGCGCATTTTCGAGATCACGGCGGCCGGGACCACTGTGGTAAGTACCCCCAGCGCGGCATTGACGGAGCTGTGGAACAAAGATGAACAATTTGTTGTCAGGGACAGGACGGAAGCAGCCCAGACGCTGATGGCGTTGACCCGCAACCCGGAACTTTCGGCAAGGCAGTTGCACGTGGCACAGCGCCGAATCTGGGCCGAGCATACTTATGCCCACCGCACCGAGACCATTCTCCGTTCGGCAGCGCCTGCCAAGGCGCCCAGCGCTGCGGCTCTTCCGTCGGTGTCACTTTTGGTTTCTTCCAACCGGCCGCACCAGTTGGAACAGGTTTTCCGCACGGCGGGAAAATTCGTTGGGCCGGATGTCGAACTTGTCTTACTGACGCATGGATTCCAGGCCTCCAATGCGGTGATCAAGAACTGGCAGGAATCCTATGGTGTTTCCAACCTGGTCCTGCTCCACCAGCCAGCGGAGGTCCCACTGGGCGAATGCTTGAATCAGTGCGTGGCCGCGTCGAGCGGCGATGTCCTGTCGAAAATGGATGACGATGATTTTTATGGCCATCACTATTTGTTGGATATGGTAAATGCGCTCGGTTATTCACGGGCGGAGGTTGTAGGCAAGCAGGCCCACTACATGTATCTTGCCGAGCGGAATACGACCTTGCTCCGTTTCGCGGAGCGCGAGCATCGGTTTACGAATTTGGTGATGGGGCCGACCATTACCGCACGGAGGGACGTTTTTCTCGGCACGCCCTTCCAAGCGCTTCAGCGGGGTGAGGACAGTAGGTTCCTCAACGACGTCACGGCACGCGGAGGAAGCGTCTACTCGACCGACAAATACAACTACTTCCAGTTCCGTGGAAGCGTAAACCACGCCTGGCAGGTTTCCGATGCTGAACTTCTGACATCGGGTGATATTCAGTTCTTTGGCGCGCCCGAAGAGCACGTAATAATTTAGGGGAAATTATGAAAACATTTAACAACGTAGCAGTCATCGGACTGGGGTACATTGGGCTGCCCACTGCGGCAGTTCTGGCCGCGAACGGTCTCAACGTGATCGGTGTCGATGTCAACGAGTCGTCAGTTGAAGCAATCAACAGGGGAGAGGTCCCGTTCGTCGAGCCAGATCTCGGCGAAGCGGTGTCCAAGGCCGTCACGGCCGGAGCCCTCAAGGCCACTACGGACACACCAACGGCAGAGGCGTACATCGTTGCTGTTCCAACGCCGTTCAACTCGGACAGAAGCGCGGACCTCTCCTACATAGAGGCCGCAGCCCGCAACATTGCTCCTCAGCTTTCTGGCGGAGAGCTGATCATTTTGGAATCCACCTCCCCTCCCGGAGCGACCCAGCACCTTGGCGAGTACCTCATCAGCCTCCGGCCGGAATTATCCCTGGACCCGGAAGCTGGCAAGCCCCTTCTCCACGTCGCCCATTGCCCTGAGCGGGTGCTGCCGGGCCGGGTAATGATTGAGATGGTTGCGAACGACAGGATCGTAGGCGGGCTCACTTCAACAGCAGCCGAAATGGCCCGCGACCTATACAGCGTCTTCTGCCACGGATCGATGCACGTTACGGATGCGAAGACGGCTGAGATGGCGAAGCTGGTCGAAAATTCCTACCGGGACGTCAACATCGCCTTTGCAAATGAACTTTCGATTGTCAGTTCCAAGCTGGACATCGATGTCTGGGAACTGATCGAACTCGCCAACCACCACCCGCGCGTGAATATCCTGCAGCCGGGTCCTGGAGTTGGCGGACACTGCATTGCAGTCGATCCATGGTTCATTGTGGCTGCAGCTCCGGAAGAGACGCACCTGATCCGCCAGGCCCGTGAAACCAATGATGCCAAGCCGCTGTGGGTGGTCGACCAAGTTAAGAAGCTTGCTGGCACGAAGGACGGCGTTAAAATCGCCGCATTAGGACTTGCGTTTAAGGCCAATATCGATGATTTGAGAGAGTCCCCAGCCGTGGGGATTGTGGCTGAAATCAGCCTGAATATGCCGGGCGCTAGGATCTCCGTCGCTGAACCGCACGTCGACACACTTCCAAGGGGGCTGCTTGGCCTGCCCAATGTTGAACTCCAGACAACCGAGAATGCGATTACAGATGCAGACATCGTCTTGCTGCTTGTCGATCACGATGCCTTCAAAGCCCTGGACCGGAGCAAATTGGCCGGAAAAGACCTTATAGACACCAGAGGCATCTGGCGCTAGACATTCCGCTGCTCCGCCCTAACGAGGACTCCCGGTTATATGACGTATGAAGATGAACAGCAGCCGTTTTCCGCAGCGGACATCGTGTGGAGGGATAAGTTCGCCGCAAATCCCGACTCGCTGATAGAAGCCCATAAGCGATTGTTGGAGGTCACGGATGACGACCGCAACGAACTTCGTTCCCTGCACCAAAAGGTCAAGAAGCTGCAGGCAGAATCATCGCTCTTGAGCGCCGAGCTTCAGATCGCCAAAGGAGACGTCAAACGGCATCGGGCTGCCTTGGCAGGGCTTAGGAAATCACCCAGTTTGCGGGTGGGGCGGGCCATGCTGCTTCCCGCGCGAGCTCTCAGAGGTGCGGCACGCACAATACGCAGTGGTGAAACGACCCTCGCATCGGAGGAAAAGGACCTGATCGCAGTGGGCGAGTCTTCTCCCGTTTTCGGATCCGATCATCGCGCCCAGCAGCGTCTGATGCTGCAGCAGTACCTGCTCCAGGCCGAAAACGACCCAACTAGCGGTAACCTGATGAGGGCGATTTCGTATGCGTTCTTTACTCTAGGGGATATTAGAGAGCCAACCGATCTGATTCATCGCTACGAATCCACTCTCGAAGCAGTCGGCGCCCGTGAAAAACGCACGTTAGAAGCCGTGATTGGTCTTGAAAGAGTGGAGGAGATATTCACCCAGATTCCGAAACGACAACCAAATGCGGGTTATCTCGCTGAACGTGGTCGCATTATGTATTGCGCTCACAGCACAGCCCACTTCAATAGCAATGGTTATTCCACTCGAACCGGTGAACTTGTCCAGAGTATGATGGGTCAAGGCCTAGATATCGTTGTTGCAGCGCGCCCCGGATACCCATGGGACGTGAAAGTAGACCGGCCGAAGCCAGCTCAGCAGCGGTTTTCCAAAAAAATACGCGGCGTGGAGCATGTATTCAATCCCGGTCCAAGTTGGACAGCCCAGCGTATGGACCAGTACTGGTTCGAAGCAACGGACATATATGTGCGCGAAGCCCAGCGCATCAGGGCGTCAGCTATCCACGCGGCTTCAAACCATATGGTCGGCATGCCCGCGCTGATTGCAGCTCGTCGTTTGGGTATACCCTTCTCTTACGAAGTTCGAGGCCTGTGGGAAGTTACAGAAGCCTCTGCCAAGCCTGCTTGGGAAGAATCGGAACGCTATCAGCTGGCCAAACGCCTTGAAACGTTTGTGGCCGCAAATGCAGATATAGTGTTCGCCATCACTGATCAGGTCCGAGATGAACTGGTTCAAAGAGGTGTTGAGCCCGAGCGCATCCGTCTCCTGCCCAATGGCGTTGACACAGATCGTTTCACGCCGATGCCTCCCTCGAAAAGGCTGCGTGCACAGCTCAACCTGCCGACCGGCATCCCCGTCGTCGGCTATGCCGGAAGCCTCGTCCATTATGAGGGGCTCTCCGATCTCCTGGTGTCGCTGGCGATCCTGAAACAGGAAGGTACCGCGTTTCGTGCAGTGATTGTGGGCGACGGACCAGAGCTCGGTGCACTGCAGGCCCAGACGACGCAATTGGGTTTGGATGACTGGGTCAACTTTGTTGGACGCGTTGAGGCGGATACCGTGCCGGAATACGTGAGCATCTTTGACATCATGCCCTGCCCACGGGTCAGTCTGCCTGTTACGGAGCTTGTTTCCCCGCTCAAGCCTTTGGAAGCCATGGCCGCAGGAAAGGCAATGGTTCTATCTGATTTGGCACCTCTCCGCACGTTCGCCGGGAAGAACCAGGACCGGGCCATACTGGCTCGGCCGTCCTCTCCAGAGGATCTGGCAAGGGCGATACGTACCCTTCTGGAGAACGAGGAGCTCCGGAACCAAACTGGCCAGCGCGCCCGGCTCTGGACTGTTCGAGAACGGCAATGGGACGCAATCGGACGAGAAGTCGCTCGAGTCATCAGGGACACCTTGGACTCAGCGGTGTCAAAAGCTGGTAACGGTCGAGACCTTCGGGGTATCCGGGTCGGCATTATTGCCGACACTTTCACAACTGAAGGCATGCGCCCTGAGGTTGATCTCTGCGAGTTGTTGCCTGGAACGTGGAGGACGGAGGTCGCTGAGAAACCCCTAGACGTTCTGATTGTCGAGTCCGCTTGGGAAGGCAAAGCTGGACGCTGGCATCAGAAAGTGGGCTACTACGACGACGAGCGGTTCAGTGATTTGCGCGAACTTGTTCAGTTTTGTAACGAAAACTCGATTCCTACGATCTTCTGGAACAAGGAAGATCCGGTCCACTTTAACCGTTTTCGGCGAACCGCCCAGTTGTTTGACCACATATTCACCACAGACGCTGAGTGCATTTCACGTTACGCAGTTTCCCTCGGTGCTCGGACCCGTACGGTTGCCAGTCTCCCTTTCTATGCGCAGCCGGCTCTCCACAACCCACTTCCAACGGAATATCCTTACTCACATACTGTGGCTTACGCGGGTTCTTATTATGGGGCTAGGTATCCGGAAAGGTCCGCGGAGCTAAACGATTTGCTGGAGGCTGCCAGGCCCTGCGGTCTGACAATCTACGATCGTCAGCACCTCAATCCCGAAAGCCCTTACTCGTTCCCACCGGGAGTCCAACAATTTGTTCAGGGTGGGTTGCCGTATCTGGAGATGGTGAAGGCGTACAAGGCCCACCCCGTGCATATCAACGTTAACTCTGTCGCTAAATCGCCGACGATGTTCTCGCGTAGGGTTGTTGAGCTTGCAGCCTCCGGAACAGCCGTACTGAGTGGGCGGGGGGAGGGGATCGACCAAGTCCTGGCCGGCTTGGTCCCAACTGTGTCTAATCGGGAAGAAGCAGAGGTCCTTCTGACCCGCTGGATGGATGACGAGCAAACACGCCTACGTGATGCCTGGTTGGCATACCGGGTGATTCATCGAGGACATAAGGCAGCGCACAGGCTGACCATGATGCTTAGAACTGCAGGACTGGTAGTCGCGGCGCCCGAAGTTGCCGCCTACGCGGTCAGAGTCCCTCAGATAACGAAGGAAATCCTCCAGTGGCTGGAAACTCAGACTGTCAGGCCGGCTTTGGTCATCGTAGACTCGCTACCAGATAGTATTGAGTCTCCGCTGAACATTATTGTAAACGGGAGAATCACCGCTTCACAGCTGACAGAGCAGAGTATCGGGTGGATAGCGACGCTAGAAGTTGCAGGAACGGAACGGACCGCCTTTGAGGACCTTTTGTCTGCAACGACGTTCGGTGATTGGTCCCATATCGGCCAATCTGTAGAAGACAGTGCCAATCCAGGAAAGGGGCTGGTCAGTTACGGACCAGCTCCAGACGACGGCCCGCAACTAATCTCCGTCGACAGACCTCAGGGAACCGGAGCGAAGCAGATTATTTTCCGCAAGGCTCCCATCTTGACGGAACCGACTGAAGACTCGATCCGGAATGCTTTGCCCCTTCGTAAGCCTCAAAGAGTACTTATAGCAGGTCATGATCTGAAGTTCGCGGGAGAAATCATCAAATCTCTCGAAGCAGACGGGCACGTCGTAGATATCGATCGGTGGGCGGGCCATAACCAACACGATGAAGCGGTAAGCAGATCGCTTCTGGCCAAATCTGATGTGGTTTTTTGTGAGTGGACGCTTGGAAATGCTGCCTGGTATTCCAAGAATCTCCTTCCTCATCAACGCCTCGTGACACGCTTTCATTCACAAGAGTTATTTACCCCGTATCCGGAGACGCTCAACATGTCTCGGATCTCCAGCGTCATCTTTGTTGGCCGTCATATCATGAATATCGCCGTCAGAGACCAAGGAATAGCTCCCGATCGAGCGATAGTAATTCCCAACCCGGTTGACCTTGGGGCCCTGGAACTGAAAAAAATGGACAACGCACGATTCACCCTTGGTATGGTTGGAGTCGTTCCTGCACAAAAGCATTTGGATCGTGCACTTGACCTATTGGCCCGTCTGCGTTCCGAGGAAAGCCGCTATCAGCTACGTATCAAGGGCAAACGACCAGAAGACTATCCTTGGATGGCTAATCGGCCCGAGGAAATGGCCTACTACCAAGAGCAGTACAGGCGAATCGCCGAGGATCCGCTCCTTCAAGGGGCCGTACACTTCGATGGGCATGGGGATGACATGCCGGAATGGTATCAGCGCGTGGGAGTCGTCCTGTCGTTGAGCGATTTCGAGTCTTTCCACCTGACGCTGGCGGACGGCGCGGCAAGCGGTGCGCTTGTGGCCAGCCTTGCTTGGCCGGGCGCTGACCAGATTTATCCAGAACCCTGGCTTTCACCGTCTACTGACGATCTGACTGCATATATCCGCCGGCACACAGCATCCATAGAAAGCTGGCGGAAGGAAGGTGCGACAGCAAAGTCTTGGGCAAAGGAACGCTTCGACAAAGATATGGTCGTTCCACGTATCGTAGATGCCATACTCGGAGACCCTGAAAGTTGAACCTGGTAGACACCATGATGCATTTCCTCCCGCCGCTGCGGGCGCGCAGAGCGAAGAGAATCTTGATGCGTCCCTTTGGTAAAGAGAAACGCGGTCGTAGTGGATGGGTTTCCGATCGGATCGCAGGTGAAACTGTGGTCCGATCCTTGCCATCCCCTACAGGTGTTGACATCACATGGACAGTACCAAGGGGTTATGGCTTAGAAGTCCACGGCCATATGATCGTGCTGCTGGGACCGGGACCTCGACGCATCGGGGAGGCGGTGGTCAACGCCTCCGGGCCTGTTCATCTTCATCCCTTAGAGATCGGTCGCAGCGGAGCAGCGTCGATAGTTAGACGAGCCAATTTGGTCGGTTCATGCAATGTCGCCGTCGCTGTTCACTTTCGATTCGGCAACACGAACGTTGTGGATAATGGGATCGCAGATCCCGCTAAGAAGTGGCAGATTTGGCAGGGAAAGCGGAGCATAACCTATTTGCTGGAAGAACCACCGAGTCCGGACGGTGAAGACAGGCTCTGTGTCGGGTTCTCGGCAATCAGCTCGCCATACGATTTTTCATACAATTACCGAGCATCACTATCGAGCGTCAATGCGTACAGACTGTTTATTCTCGATAATTTTGGAAATCGGGGATCATACTACTACGCCGATCATCGGAACACAGATATCTTCGATTCGGTTCAGGAGTTTCTTAGTGATCTGTGTTCGCAGCTAGGAATTGACCCAAGTAATGTCAGTTTTATTGGTTCGTCGAAGGGTGGGACTGCGGCGCTTGCTCATGGGATCAGATTCGGTGTTGGGAATATCATTGTCGGTGCACCGCAGAGTTTGCCGGGAACGTATCTGGGAGGTGCTGCTCCCGAGATTCTACAGTTCATCGCCGGTGACAATTCAGAGGCCTCGGTTGAATGGCTTGACGGCCTGCTTTTCGACGTTCTGGAACGAGTCGGGGGAAGTCCACGGATCCGGATTCTAGTCGGGGCCAATGATGCTCATCTCCGGGTCCATGTTCGGCCATTGCTGCACATGGCACAGCGGGCGGGATTGGACGCGTCGGTACTGATTGTCAACGGACTGACACATCAAGATGTTGGTAAGGCTTTTGCACCCTATGTCACCGCAGCGCTGCGAGATCCGGGTGCCATCGATGTGCTGCTCCCTTATCGTTTTGCACGAAGAAGTGACGCAAACGAAGTTCAGCTTAAGCTCTGGCTCCCTCCTGGGGAAGCGGTCGATGTGATCATCGAGACCAGTTCTCGCGTATTATTCTCAGCGGATTGTTCCAGCCAAACATATTTCAAGGTTCCGGTCCCCGACGCTGAAATGGTCAGGGCAGTTGTTTCCCGCCGGATAGCTGGGAAAGCAACTGCGGGCGGATCCTTCGTAACTGACTGGCTGCAACCGGATTTTTAGTGATATTTATACCGAAGCAAACCACGTTTGTTTACGAACATGCAAAGCAGATAGGTGCTTCCTGGAGGTCTATATGGTGACAAGTCGTATACCCATCCCGATGCATATCCATAGGAGGGGGTAGGCGTCCATGCTGGCCAGTTGCCCGGACATGTCATGGTTTACGATCGCAGAAACGCTATATGACGTTCACGCGGACAGCTGGCTCGAGACGAAGGGCGGATGCAGACCGCCGTGTCAGTCCAGGGATTATTAACTTCTGTTAGACTTCTAAACCGACGTAGGCTACTCGGATGCCCGGCAGGCAGAGCACGCATCTGCCTGCGCTGTAACTTTGTGACGCACAGCGCCGGCCGGGATCGGCCGGAGAAGGCTAATCCACCGGCTGAAAGATGTTGGCAGTTGCGGACCGTTGTTGCCTACGGACGTCTGCAAGGTCCTTGTACAGCCGGTAGGCCTGCTCGTTGAGGGCGGACGTTCTATCCCATGTCTTACTTGAAGGTGCGGATGGAGCGGTCCGGGCAAACTGTCTCCAATCCTCGAATGCAGCCTCGTCAAACCCGAAACGGGAACGTGCAGACGCAGTCAGAACAACGGAGTGCTCGTCTTCTCTGATTGCTTTCCTTCGCGCTCCGAAACTAGTGTCGGATTGCTTATGGCGAGAGTAGATGAAGGATCGGCCGGATTCCGACTGAACCTCTTTTGTGGGGATTCCACGCTTATCCGCCCACGCGCCGACCATATGGTGGCCAACTCGGGCATACTCCGCGATGAGGTTCGCATTCCCGATGAAAGTCGTGTTCAGTGAGAGCATTGGAGCGTGGATTGGCCGCATGATTCGGGTAGCCAAGTCTGCTTCGAATCCCAATGGCTGCGATACGATGCACGGTTCATGTTCGTACTGTAGCGCTCCAAAGAAATCGTCCGAGACCGCGTCATCGTCATCTAACCGGGTAACACCGACCAGACCATCTCTTCCGACCTCCCACTCCAGCGCATCGGGCAGCTCGCATACGAACCTAAGTGGCCGAATTATTATCTGCCCGTCTCCATGATTTCCCGCGATGGCGTCCAACGCCCGGCGTGATCGGGACGGGATGTCAACATCGGTGAAGATCACCCAATGCACACCTTCGCGCACGTGACGCAAGATGGAAGGCAGAGTGACTGCACGAAATAACCGAGTGCGAAAATCCCACCATGCTTCGTCGGCAATTCCAATTCCGAAGCGCGTGTATACCCACTGAGAAACCATGTAGAAAGCCTACCAGTGGGGGAGCCATGCTCTCATGCCCATCGGCAACTCAGCTTGACCATTGCCCCAGATCATTGGAATGACAGGACTATGGGGCTTGAAATGTTCGCTCCAAGGTTAGGGTGCGGATTGCTGCCAGGGAATGGCGTAGAATGCCTTGCCTGGATAAATATTCGGGATGCCAATGTGAATTCACTAAGTGGTGCGCACAGAAGAGCACCGCAAAACCTGATCATCGGGGACTCCGCTTCCTTGATATTTGAAAGGATTGGGGCGCCAGGTGCAGGTCTTTTCGTGACCTGGGTCGAGCGAATTGCCATTTGATATGTCACGAGCACCGGTCAGGCGGCTAAGGCCTCTGGAGTTTGAAATATTCAACAAGGCGTCTCTTGACCCGCCTCATAACTAGCCTCAAACGACAAATGTTCGGCGCAGCCCCGTGGGTGGCTGATGTCGACGTGGAGATCTCGGGCCGGCGGAAGCCAACCGCTGAGAGCTTGCACCAGTCCCCGCGGCTGCGCACCGCGGTCACTATCACGTTGTTAATCTCTTCCTTTTCAGGGGCTGTGTGCCCTGGGCCCCAGTCCCCGAAAAGGACTTGTGCGTGACACGTTTCCGGCAGAGACTCGATGAACGGCTGATAGTGCGGGCCGACATGTGTCTCGTCATTGACGTTCTGCATGTACGCAATACTGTTCGTGGCACCCACATAGTGGTCGCGGAGATTAGAAACGATCCTATTGTTTAGTAGATGGTCAAGGCTTTCATTACCATCTATTCCAAACGCGAAGTGACCATACTCCTCAATGGCTTTCCAATTGTACGCGGCCAAGTTGGTCTGCGGGTTGATGGCGATTGCGAGGGAACCAGGGAAGAAGCGGGAGTAGTAGAGAGCGGCGAACCCACCCCCGGAAGCCCCGAAGAATATGACTCGTTTACTGCCGTGGGCCTCGACAACCTTCTGAAGAACACTCACGAGGGTTGACTGCAGTTCTGGTTGCCTCTTGTTCCCCGCGAACCATGACAGCAGGAGGCGGTCATCCAAATAGAGACTCGGGTCTTGGATCCACAGTCGGTTTGCCGGGGCATCTTTCGTAACTGTTTGCCCAGCGAAATAGGGGAGTGTCTCAACCTTCGGTGTCAGAGCAGCGTGGAACACAACAATTGTTGTTTCAGCTCCGCTAGCCCTGTTTAGTAAGTCGATTGGCAGTCCTTGATGGTCGAACGTCAGGTATCCGTTGGGCAAGCTATCCGCGGAACAGAAATCACTTATATTCCTGTACTTGGTCGTCGGATATTTGGTTTCATCAAGCAGCCGAGTTCTCACTGCGCCCTTTCAGGAATTCGATCAAGGAAGTTCGATGGGATGACTTGTTCTAGAAGACTCTGACGCTAGCGCCACCCAAGTGTGCCCCGTTACCTTTTTCGTAGCCCGTTCCTGATGCAGGATATGGGTGTGTTGGCCGGTCGGTTCCGGCATGGTTTT
>NZ_JACSQC010000012.1:0-1565 GCF_014836875.1 Arthrobacter pullicola
TTTGGTGGATTACACGGATACCGTGTATTCAATTATTCGTTCCAGGATAAACAACCCTCACGGGTTGTTGTCCGGGAACCACATAGTGGACGCAAGCAGCATGATCATCACACCCCTGTATATTGCGGAACCGTTTGAAGTCGTGTTCCGCCAGAGTGTGTTGTGGTGTAAGTTATCGGCCTATTAGTACCGGTCAGCTTCACGGGTCTTTAGTCCCCGCTTCCACATCCGGCCTATCAACCCAGTGGTCTGGCTGGGGGCCTCTCACACACAAGGTGTATGGAAATCTCATCTCGAAGCAGGCTTCCCGCTTAGATGCTTTCAGCGGTTATCCCATCCGAACGTAGCTAATCAGCGGTGCACTTGGCAGTACAACTGACACACCAGAGGTTCGTCCGTCCCGGTCCTCTCGTACTAAGGACAGCCCTTCTCAAATTTCCTGCGCGCGCAGCGGATAGGGACCGAACTGTCTCACGACGTTCTAAACCCAGCTCGCGTACCGCTTTAATGGGCGAACAGCCCAACCCTTGGGACCTACTCCAGCCCCAGGATGCGACGAGCCGACATCGAGGTGCCAAACCATGCCGTCGATATGGACTCTTGGGCAAGATCAGCCTGTTATCCCCGAGGTACCTTTTATCCGTTGAGCGACGGCCATTCCACAATGTACCGCCGGATCACTAGTCCCGACTTTCGTCCCTGCTTGAGATGTCTCTCTCACAGTCAAGCTCCCTTGTGCACTTACACTCGACACCTGATTGCCAACCAGGCTGAGGGAACCTTTGGGCGCCTCCGTTACTCTTTAGGAGGCAACCGCCCCAGTTAAACTACCCATCAGGCACTGTCCCTGACCCGGATTACGGGCCGAAGTTAGATATCCAGTATGACCAGAGTGGTATTTCAACGATGACTCCACCCGAACTGGCGTCCGGGTCTCACAGTCTCCCACCTATCCTACACAAGCCACACCGAACACCAATACCAAACTATAGTAAAGGTCTCGGGGTCTTTCCGTCCTGCTGCGCGTAACGAGCATCTTTACTCGTACTGCAATTTCGCCGAGTTTATGGTTGAGACAGCGGGGAAGTCGTTACTCCATTCGTGCAGGTCGGAACTTACCCGACAAGGAATTTCGCTACCTTAGGATGGTTATAGTTACCACCGCCGTTTACTGGGGCTTAAATTCCCAGCTTCGCCCGTAAGGGCTAACCGGTCCTCTTAACCTTCCAGCACCGGGCAGGAGTCAGTCCGTATACATCGTCTTGCGACTTCGCACGGACCTGTGTTTTTAGTAAACAGTCGCTTCCCCCTGGTCTCTGCGGCCCACACCCGCTCCGGAAAGCAAGTTTCCATCACGGGGCAGGCCCCCCTTCTCCCGAAGTTACGGGGGCATTTTGCCGAGTTCCTTAACCATAATTCTCTCGATCGCCTTAGTATTCTCTACCTGATCACCTGTGTCGGTTTGGGGTACGGGCGGCTAAAACCTCGCGCCGATGCTTTTCTAGGCAGCATAGGATCACCGGATTCCCCCGTTCGGGGGTCCCATCAGATCTCAGGTGCGTCAT
>NZ_JACSQC010000012.1:1665-5688 GCF_014836875.1 Arthrobacter pullicola
AAGACACAGTGACGGATTTGCCTATCACTGACCCTACATCCTTAGACCAGGACTACCATCGCCTGGCCCGGCTACCTTCCTGCGTCACACCTGTTAATACGCTTACCTCCCGGGTTACGGTCCCGCGCTCCACCAAAAACCGGGTCGCCACAAGGGCGGCCGGTCAGGTATTGGGCGGTTAGTATCCCCCGTTTGGTATGGGCGGTTTTTCGCCGGTACGGGAATATCAACCCGTTGTCCATCGACTACGCCTGTCGGCCTCGCCTTAGGTCCCGACTTACCCAGGGCAGATTAGCTTGACCCTGGAACCCTTGATCATTCGGCGGACGGGTTTCTCACCCGTCTTTCGCTACTCATGCCTGCATTCTCACTCGTGTAGGCTCCACCACTGGTTTACACCGCAGCTTCACTGCCCACACGACGCTCCCCTACCACTCCAGACGGCTGAACCACGAAGGCTTACCAAAAATCTGAAATCCACAACTTCGGCGGTGTACTTGAGCCCCGCTACATTGTCGGCGCGGAATCACTTGACCAGTGAGCTATTACGCACTCTTTCAAGGGTGGCTGCTTCTAAGCCAACCTCCTGGTTGTCTGGGCAACTCCACATCCTTTCCCACTTAGCACACGCTTAGGGGCCTTAGTTGGTGGTCTGGGCTGTTTCCCTCTCGACTATGAAGCTTATCCCCCACAGTCTCACTGCTGCGCTCTCACTTACCGGCATTCGGAGTTTGGCTGACGTCAGTAACCTTGTAGGGCCCATCGGCCATCCAGTAGCTCTACCTCCGGTAAGAAACACGCAACGCTGCACCTAAATGCATTTCGGGGAGAACCAGCTATCACGGAGTTTGATTGGCCTTTCACCCCTACCCACAGCTCATCCCCTCCATTTTCAACTGAAGTGGGTTCGGTCCTCCACGCGCTCTTACACGCGCTTCAACCTGGCCATGGGTAGATCACTCCGCTTCGGGTCTAGATCACGCCACTCACTCGCCCTATTCAGACTCGCTTTCGCTACGGCTTCCCCACACGGGTTAACCTCGCGACGTAACACTAACTCGCAGGCTCATTCTTCAA
Source organism: Arthrobacter pullicola (assembly GCF_014836875.1). GTDB lineage: Bacteria > Actinomycetota > Actinomycetes > Actinomycetales > Micrococcaceae > Arthrobacter_B > Arthrobacter_B pullicola. The sequence continues at coordinate 2,743 of NZ_JACSQC010000012.1, forward strand.
AAGGCACGCCGTCACAGCTACAAGGCTGCTCCGACGGTTTGTAGGCACACGGTTTCAGGTACTATTTCACTCCCCTCCCGGGGTACTTTTCACCTTTCCCTCACGGTACTTGTCCGCTATCGGTCATCAGGGAGTATTTAGGCTTACCAGGTGGTCCTGGCAGATTCGCACGGGATTTCTCGGGCCCCGTGCTACTTGGGATCCTCTCCAAGCGGCAGCATACATTCCGGTTACGGGGCTAACACCCTCTACGGCCTGGCTTTCAAACCAGTTCACCTATGCACCTGCACTCACTTCACCAATCCGGCAGAACTGGTACGGAAAGTCCCACAACCCCAGTGATGCAACGCCCGCCGGCTATCACACACCACTGGTTTAGCCTCTTCCGCGTTCGCTCGCCACTACTAACGGAATCACTATTGTTTTCTCTTCCTGCGGGTACTGAGATGTTTCACTTCCCCGCGTTCCCTCCACGCACCCTATGTGTTCAGATGCGGGTCACCCGGTCACTCGCGCGCCGGGCGGGGTTTCCCCATTCGGACATCCTGGGATCAACGCTCGGTTATCAACTCCCCCAGGCTTATCGCAGATTCCTACGTCCTTCTTCGGCTCCTGATGCCAAGGCATCCACCGTGTGCCCTTAAAAACTTGACCACAAAGATCAATAATTAATATCGCTATCGAGAAAACCACGGTCTCACCAGCCAACCCAACACACCCACCCCCCAAACAGGGAGAGGATGAACAGGCCAACCGGATCTACCAGGTTTTTCTGAAATTGCACTTAATAATTTTTAAGATGCTCGCGTCCACTATGTAGTTCTCAAACAACAACCCCGTCGCACCCCTCCACCACCACGTATTTACCGTGGACAGTCTCAGACCTGCGCAGGAACAATCAGAAACAACACCGAATCCGTGTCCTTCCAACCACCCGCCAACCCCCACCCCGCGAACGGGGACAGAGCCGGCAGTGAATTGTCATTCATACGGTCCTGTTGCCTCAGGACCCAACAGTGTGCCAAACGGAAAAACCCGGTCCCACAATCCGGCAGCGGTTTCCAATCCCGTTCCCGAAGGAACCGGACGTACTGGGCTGCCAGGCGTAGCGCCGGGCACCTGCTTATTGATATTCCACCCTTGAGCACCCACCGGGGAACATATGTCCCCGATATGGGCATCTCCTGCAAAGCACACATCCAACACTGTGGAAGGACATGGAACTTTGAGGTGCTCCTTAGAAAGGAGGTGATCCAGCCGCACCTTCCGGTACGGCTACCTTGTTACGACTTAGTCCCAATCGCCGGTCCCACCTTCGACGGCTCCCTCCCACAAGGGGTTAGGCCACCGGCTTCGGGTGTTACCAACTTTCGTGACTTGACGGGCGGTGTGTACAAGGCCCGGGAACGTATTCACCGCAGCGTTGCTGATCTGCGATTACTAGCGACTCCAACTTCATGAGGTCGAGTTGCAGACCTCAATCCGAACTGAGACCGGCTTTTTGGGATTAGCTCCACCTCACAGTATCGCAACCCTTTGTACCGGCCATTGTAGCATGCGTGAAGCCCAAGACATAAGGGGCATGATGATTTGACGTCGTCCCCACCTTCCTCCGAGTTGACCCCGGCAGTCTCCTATGAGTCCCCGCCATAACGCGCTGGCAACATAGAACGAGGGTTGCGCTCGTTGCGGGACTTAACCCAACATCTCACGACACGAGCTGACGACAACCATGCACCACCTGTAAACCGACCACAAGTGGGGGACCTGTTTCCAGGTCTTTCCGGTTCATGTCAAGCCTTGGTAAGGTTCTTCGCGTTGCATCGAATTAATCCGCATGCTCCGCCGCTTGTGCGGGCCCCCGTCAATTCCTTTGAGTTTTAGCCTTGCGGCCGTACTCCCCAGGCGGGGCACTTAATGCGTTAGCTACGGCGCGGAAAACGTGGAATGTCCCCCACACCTAGTGCCCAACGTTTACGGCATGGACTACCAGGGTATCTAATCCTGTTCGCTCCCCATGCTTTCGCTCCTCAGCGTCAGTTACAGCCCAGAGACCTGCCTTCGCCATCGGTGTTCCTCCTGATATCTGCGCATTTCACCGCTACACCAGGAATTCCAGTCTCCCCTACTGCACTCTAGTCTGCCCGTACCCACTGCAGACCCGGGGTTGAGCCCCGGGCTTTCACAGCAGACGCGACAAACCGCCTACGAGCTCTTTACGCCCAATAATTCCGGATAACGCTTGCGCCCTACGTATTACCGCGGCTGCTGGCACGTAGTTAGCCGGCGCTTCTTCTGCAGGTACCGTCACTTTCGCTTCTTCCCTGCTGAAAGAGGTTTACAACCCGAAGGCCGTCATCCCTCACGCGGCGTCGCTGCATCAGGCTTTCGCCCATTGTGCAATATTCCCCACTGCTGCCTCCCGTAGGAGTCTGGGCCGTGTCTCAGTCCCAGTGTGGCCGGTCACCCTCTCAGGCCGGCTACCCGTCGTCGCCTTGGTGGGCCATTACCCCAACCAACAAGCTGATAGGCCGCGAGTCCATCCAAAACCGCATAAAGCTTTCCACCACCATGGCATGCGCCAGGTGGTCGTATCCGGTATTAGACCCAGTTTCCCAGGCTTATCCCGAAGTTAAGGGCAGGTTACTCACGTGTTACTCACCCGTTCGCCACTAATCATTCTGTGCAAGCACAGAAGTCATCGTTCGACTTGCATGTGTTAAGCACGCCGCCAGCGTTCATCCTGAGCCAGGATCAAACTCTCCGTAAATGTGTTACAGACACAAAACCGGAGCCAAGGAAAATTGGCTGCACAGTTCTGCACTAAATTCGAAACCAGCTAAAAAAACCATCCGCAACCCACGGGGTGGGCGGGACAGCCAATTCAACCAATCAAAATAATTGGTATCAATAAACTTGGCACACTATTGAGTTCTCAAACAACAG
>NZ_JACSQC010000013.1 GCF_014836875.1 Arthrobacter pullicola
GCAGCGCCGATGGTACTGCACCTGGGAGGGTGTGGGAGAGTAGGTCACCGCCGGACAATCATTCAAGACCAGGGATCTTCCTGGTCCACGTTAGGCCCCGCACCCTTGTGCGGGGCCTAACGTGTTTAACCCCAGAACCCGTTCCGCGGGGTTGCAGACCAGGCCCGTGGGGTCAGCACCTGTTGAGAGTCTGAATCCCTGGACCGCCGGTCGGCCCCTGGTTGCCGGGGCCGGGTTGGAACCGCGGGCCCGGGCTCCGTTCCCTGACCGCCCTCTCCAATCCGGCCAGGTCCTCGGGAGCTCGGCCTCATTTCACGGCGGCTATGAGGTGGCGCCGGCGGTTGTGCACCGTTTTCAGCCCATAACCGACCGCCGATGTGCAGGTATGGCGGCCTCCAGGCGATTTTGGTCGCCTTATCTGCACGTCCAGCGAGGGCGAGAGCCGGTGAAGCCGCCAGACCTGCACACCCACCGTGGAGAAGGGTGACCCGTCCGCCAGGCCACTATCTAAATGACATCACCGACTCCGGCACGCACCTGAGGCAGGCCGGATGTGAATTTCATCCCCCTTGCATCGCCGCCCGGGAAGGGCTGTCCTTGATCGGCCCGTGCAGCCTGCTGGACCTCACCCGCGCCACCCGCGGTCAAGGCCACCCGGGAACGCACAGGGCCACCAGGCAACGTACTGAGCCGCTTTTTGGAGTGACCCCGGACCAGGACGGCGACACACGTTCCCACTCTTCGTGGCACTTGTTGCCTCCTGTGGTCACCCCAGCCCCAGCAGACAACAAAGAGTGGGAACGCCTGCCCTAACTGGCCAGATGCGGGCACGTTCCCTGCGGTTCCTGCTGCCTGCCTATGACCCGGGGTGTACTCCGAACATGGCCTTGGCGCCGGGCGCCGGGCGCCGTTTCCCAGGGAGTGTTACCCACACGACGGGTGAGGCCCCACCAGCCAACTTCCACAACACTCAGTGGGAACCCCGGACTGCATCCCCCCATATACCAGCCCCGCCCGGCCCCGGGGGAGGGCCCCGGTCACCCGGCGATGCGCCCGGGGCCGCACCCGAGGCCGACCGTCGGTGCGCAGGTATGGCGACATCCAGGCAATTTAGGTCGCCATACCTGCACATCCAGTGAGGGTGGGATCGGTCGAGGTCACCAGGGATGCACACTCAGACCCCGGACACGGACCGCGGACGTCGGCGAGAGGCGGAAGGAGGCATTCACCAACTCCTGGTGCACCCGATCACGGGTCGGCTGCAGGGCTTCCCAGATCTCGTGACAGAAGCCCCCTTCTGTGGACACATGCGTCTCAGCGGTAACGACGGCTGGGCAGCTGAGCGGCACCCAGCAAACCAGACCCGAAGCATTCCTTCTCCAGCCAGGGTCCGAAAGGGGACAGGCCTGTCGCCGGAGCAAACCGCGAGTTTCCCCGCCCTGGCTACCCGGCTCGTGAACGAACTTGGGCCTTCACCGGGACGATCAACGAAGCCCGCGTCACTCATACCGGCTCGCCCATACCCTCGCCCACCAGGAAACCCGGCAGAAACCCGCCACGGACCCAGTGCGGGGGTGAAAGGCGTGCCTCACCCTCAAACGGGTCCCCGTGCGAAGTCTCATCCACTCACCGCCACCAGATTCGACGGGCGCAGCGTCCGATATGCGGTGAATGCCGAGCAAGGGGAGGTTGCTACCGGAGCTCGTATCCGCCCCGATTCGATTCCTCATGCTCATGTCCCTTGCGTTGCTTGGTATCAGCGGCCGGTTTGGAGTGCCTCAGCGTAGAGTTTCGGGTCGTTCCTGGTTTCAGCTGAGATGACAAGATGGCTCCCGTTTAGGCGGTGCGCGAAGTATCCCAAATAGGGCAGCACGATGATCGTCGTGAGCCCGTGTTGCCAGGCCTTAACCAGCGCCGGCAGGGCGTCCCGTTCGGAGCGGGAAGGGAAGTTCGGCATTGTCTGTCTATCCCAAGTATTGAAGGCTCCCAGATCCAACCCCTCGTCGCCGTATTCGACGGTCCAGAACGGCGGGACGATCGGGTGGAGATCCTGCCCGGGTCTCGAGAGGTTCCGCATCTCTTCCTGTGAGAGCGGTGCGTCTTGAACTGTGCTTACGTTGAACCAGGCCCAGCTGCGGTTCCATTGCTGCTTCCATCGTTCGTCCCACACCTCGCGGCTTGCTGACTCCGGGATTTTCGATGTACCTGTCGCGGCCACAGGGCTGAGTGCCGGAACTTGGACGTCCTGGGCGACCATCCATGCCTGTCGAACGAAGAGCAGCAACTTCAGGTTCTGCGCATGGTCGTCAATGATGATGGTCATGTCCTTCGGCCAGGCGACCCGCCAATTAGGCCCTGCTCCCCACAAAGTGACTCCTTTGTTTGTCGGCCGGACCGAGATCGAGCCGTTGGTGCCCAGCATCGCACCCGGCTTTCCTTCCGTAAATGGTTCGCTCCAGACGCGGGCCCCGATCCTGGAAGTGACCTCTGGGGTCGGGGCTCCGGTGAGACTCGATGGAGGTTCCTGCCACCACGGACTGCCTGGGCGATCCTTCGACCGCCAGATACCGCGGATCCGTTCTCGACCCCACGTAGGGAGTCAGCAGCAGGTTCTCCCGTGACGGTTCCTGACTGCCTGGATTCTGAGAATCGGCGAGATCGGGATAAATCGATGCGTCGGCGCGGAGATATAAAGCAGGCTAATTATTCGCATGCTTACTTTTCCTGTTTTCTCCGCAGCCTAGAGGTCCATAAGTCATCAAATACCTCCTGCGAGACTGGGCCGGCAGGGGCTGCCACTGTGGTCTTCTGGGGCGTGGTGCAGGACACCTTGATTCGATTTGCGCGCCCGCCCGGCGCCGTGTAATGTTTTCTGAGTCGCCGCGGCAGGGACGCTGAGAAAGCGCCCGAAGCATGGCGGCCAAACCCCAACAAA
>NZ_JACSQC010000014.1 GCF_014836875.1 Arthrobacter pullicola
TGCCCCGTTACCTTTTTCGTAGCCCGTTCCTGATGCAGGATATGGGTGTGTTGGCCGGTCGGTTCCGGCATGGTTTTTGCCCCCAGTCATCCATGATCCGGGGGGTGTTGCCACCGGAACCGACATGGCAGCCGGGGAAACGCTAATAGAGGCACGACCCAACGGTTCTTCGTAACGTGGATGCGACTCCTGCCGCCGGAACCAGCCAGCACCGTCAGTCTCACTGCGAATAGACGGGGGTAATCATGATTCTGGAGCACGAGAGTGTCGACGTTTTCCTGGGCTTGGACGTCGGCAAGACCGGCCACCACGCAGTGGCCCTGAATCGGGCCGGCAAAAAGCTCTACGACAAAGCACTGCCGCAGGACGAAACGAAGATGCGGGACATCATCATCAAGCTCACCGAGCAAGGGAAGGTCCTGGTCATCGTGGATCAGCCCGCGAGCATCGGGGCTCTGCCCGTCGCTGTCGCCCGGGACGCCGGTGCAACCGTGGGGTATCTGCCAGGGTTGGCGATGCGTCGGATCGCGGACCTGCACCCGGGCCAGGCGAAAACCGATGCCCGGGACGCGGCGATCATTGCCGAAGCCGCCCGGTCCATGCCGCATACCCTGCGGTCGGTGGAACTCGATGATGAAACGCTGGCCGAGCTCGGAGTGCTCTGCGGGTTCGATGACGACCTCACCGGACAGATCACCGCAACCTCGAACCGGATCCGCGGGCTGCTCACCCAGATCCACCCGGCCTTGGAGCGTGCCCTGGGCCCGCACCTGGACCATCCGGCGGTGGCGGATCTCCTCACCCGGTACCCGACCCCGCAAGCCTTGAGAACGGCTGGCCGCGGACATGTCAGAGCCCGGCTGAAAAAGCACGCGCCACGGGCCGCCGAACGCCTGACCGAGGCAATATTCGATGCTCTGGGCCAGCAAACGGTCGTGGTCGTCGGCACCTCAGCGGCCGGGATCGTGCTGCCGAAACTGGCGGAACAGCTCCTGGCGTTGCGCCGGCAACGCGACGAGATCACCGCCCAGGTCGAAGCCCTCGTGGAGGCCCACCCTCTTTACGAGGTCCTGACCTCGATGCCCGGCATCGGAGTCAGGACCTGCGCAAGAATCCTCACCGAAGTCACCGGTAAACACTTCGCCTCCGCCGCGCACCTGGCCTCGTACGCCGGAATCGCACCGGTAACGCGTCGCTCCGGGACCTCGATCCGGGGTGAGCATCCCAGCCGGCGGGGCAATAAGAAACTCAAGCGAGCCCTGTTCCTCTCCGCCTTCGCCGCGCTGCATCATCCGGCCTCGAGGGCGTATTACGACCGCAAACGTGCCGAGGGGAAACGGCATAACCAAGCGATCATTGCCCTGGCCCGGCGTCGTTCTGATGTCCTCTTCGCGATGCTCCGCGACGGCACCTTGTTCGAAGACCCCGTGCCCAAGAACCTGCCCTCAGCCGCTTGACGAAAACCATAGAGGCACCCCCC
>NZ_JACSQC010000015.1 GCF_014836875.1 Arthrobacter pullicola
ACCTTGATCACGTTCCAGCCGGCACCGCGGAAGAACGCTTCGAGTTCCTGCATGATCTTGCCGTTGCCGCGCACCGGTCCGTCCAGGCGCTGCAGGTTGCAGTTCACCACGAACGTGAGGTTGTCCAGCTTGTCATTCGCGGCGAGCTGGAGCAGGCCGCGCGATTCGGGTTCGTCCATTTCGCCGTCGCCCAGGAACGCCCAGACGTGCTGGTCGGAGGTGTCCTTGAGCCCGCGGTTATGCAGGTAGCGGTTGGACTGCGCCTGGTAGATGGCGTTCATCGGGCCGATGCCCATGGACACGGTGGGGAACTCCCAGAAATCGGGCATGTTCCGCGGGTGCGGGTAGGAGGACAGGGCGTGTCCCTCGCGGGACTTCTCCTGCCGGAACCCGTCCAGGTCCTCCTCGGACAGGCGGCCTTCGAGGAAGGCGCGGGCGTAGACGCCGGGGGAGGCATGGCCCTGGAAGAAGACCTGGTCGCCGCCGCCGGGGTGGTCCTTGCCGCGGAAGAAGTGGTTCATGCCCACTTCGTACAGGGTCGCCGCGCCGGCGTAGGTGGAGATGTGGCCGCCGACGCCGATGCCGGGGCGCTGGGCGCGGTGCACCATGACCGCGGCGTTCCAGCGCAGCCAGGCCCGGTAGCGGCGTTCAACTTCCTCATCGCCGGGGAACTCGGGTTCCTGATCCGCGGGGATGGTGTTGACGTAGTCGGTAGTGGTGACCATCGGGACGCCGACGGAGCGCGAGCCTGCGCGCTGGAGCAGGGAACGCATGATGAACTGCGCCCGCTCCGTGCCCTGGGAGCGGATCAGCTCGTCCAGGGATTCAATCCATTCCGCGGTTTCTTCCGGGTCACGATCCGGCAGCTGGCTGGTCAGCCCGCTGAGGATG
>NZ_JACSQC010000001.1:0-572693 GCF_014836875.1 Arthrobacter pullicola
GGCGGGACAGCCAATTCAACCAATCAAAATAATTGGTATCAATAAACTTGGCACACTATTGAGTTCTCAAACAACAGTCGCATCCGGTCTACTCAGAAAAACTATTCCGTTTCCGGATCATTGTCTTTCTTTTCGCACCGCTGCGGTGTTTCATAATTCTATTTCATCTTTCCGGTTTTTGCAATTCGGCGGATTTCCGTGGAAATCGTTCCGAACCGTTCAAACCGGCTGTCCGAACCCAGCATTCAGTGTCAGGCTTTCCGCCGGCGCACCAGGCGCGCAGTGGATCCACCATCAAATGTTTGTTGGGGTTTGGCCGCCATGCTTCGGGCGCTTTCTCAGCGTCCCTGCCGCGGCGACTCAGAAAACATTACACGGTGCCGGGCGGGCGCGCAAATCGAATCAAGGTGTCCTGCACCACGCCCTACATAACACTGAGAACAGCACCCGTTCGCCCGGCAGCCCCGGCTTTTTTGGTGCCTTTATACCGCCCGCCAGTGGCATGCCTGTTCCCGGCCTCCAACCCCGTATACGAACGACCAACGAACAGCCAACAAGCACCGGGCACCAGCACTTCGGCGCCTGCAACGTCTTTTCATCAGCGTCCACACACGGGATGATCTCCGGACGGAGGCGCAACCTTGCGCTCCCTACTCCCGTACTGCCCCTGGTTGTACCGTTGACACACAGCCAACCTAGGTGTCGAGGCAGGTACCGACATGACGATATTGACGGCCAAACCACCCATGCCGGTAGTACCCGGGGTAGACCACACATTTGTCGACCTGCATGACGGACGAATGCACGTCGCCACCATGGGGACGGGAACCCCTGTCCTGCTGCTTTCGGGGTTTGCGCAAACTTGGTGGGAATGGCGCGATCTGATGCCCGCATTGGCCGGCGCAGGATATCGGGCGATAGCGCCGGACCTGAGAGGCGAGGGGTGGAGCGAGCTGCCCTCCGGTGCGGTCACCCGCCTGCGCCGCGCCGAGGATGTCATCGCATTACTCGATGCCTTCGAACTTGACCGTGTCCGGATCGTAAGCCACGACATGGGGGCGATCACCGCCTTCCAGCTCGCCTTGGCCCTCCCTGAACGGTTCTCCGCACAGATGATGCTGGCGGTGCCGCCCCCGCAGATGAGGTTCTCGATAGGCCTCCTCCCCGGTATGCGGCATCTTTGGCATCAGGAGGTCCTGGCAATTCCCGGTCTCGGGCCCGCGTTGCTGCGCGAGGGACATTTGCCGGCACAACTGTTCTCACGTTTCTCTGGCCGCCCGTTAAAGCCGGAGGTTCTCGCACTGTATATAGCGTTGCTGCGGGACCCCGAACTCGCGCAGGCTTCGGGCCCTCTGTGCCGGAGGATGGTGCTCCCTGAACTGGTGAGGATTATCCGGGGGACGTACCGGCAGGAACGGTTCACGATGCCGTCCCTCTTCGTTTTCGGCACTGCGGATGTTGGCTTTCCTCCGCACATCACCCGCGAACTCTTCGCCGACCCCTCCGTCATCGGCACGGACGCGCGGCTCGCATTAGTCGCAGGGGCCGGCCACTTCATCGTCGATGAGGACCCGGATGCCACGGCGGCCCTCGCTTTGGAGTTCTTCGCGTCGGCGTGAGTATGGATGGGTTATGCGAGGTCCGCATGGGTTAAGCCTGACCGCGTGACATAAGGAGTGCCCCGCTAAAGCAGGCACCTATTCGGTACTTGCCGGACCGCAGCCACCCGGCACTGTCCCCGCAAACCACCTCGGAATGGGCAGGCAAAAAATCGGGTAGACTTGTTGGCGGCCCCTCATGTGGTGTCATCCTGTGAACTCCCCCAGGACCGGAAGGTAGCAAGGGTAAGCGGGCTCTGGCAGGTGCATGGGGGGTCTTTAATTTATCCGGAAACAGCGGCTGTTGAACCGCCCCGGCGCCGGATGCGAACCGTCAGTGCCAACCGATAGGGTTCTATCTGTGAGTACAGCCCTTTACCGCCGTTACCGTCCCGAGAACTTCGGGGACGTGATCGGCCAGGAGCATGTCACCGAGCCGCTGATGGCGGCCCTCTCGAAGAACCGCGTCAACCACGCCTATCTCTTCTCCGGCCCGCGCGGCTGCGGCAAGACCACGTCAGCCCGCATCCTCGCTCGGTGCCTGAACTGCGCTGAAGGCCCGACGCCGACCCCGTGCGGCAAGTGCGACAGCTGCGTTGAGCTTGCCCGCAACGGTTCCGGCAGCCTGGACGTCATCGAAATCGACGCGGCCAGCCACGGCGGTGTGGACGACGCCCGCGATCTGCGTGAACGCGCCACCTTCGCCCCCGTGCGCGACCGCTACAAGATCTTCATCATCGACGAAGCCCACATGGTCACCTCGGCCGGGTTCAATGCACTGCTCAAGATCGTCGAAGAGCCGCCGGAACACATCAAGTTCATCTTCGCCACCACGGAACCGGACAAGGTGATCGGCACCATCCGATCCCGGACCCACCACTACCCGTTCCGCCTGGTTCCGCCCGAGCCGCTGATCGCGTATCTGGAAAAGCTGTGCCAGCAGGAGAACGTTGCGGTGGCGCCCGGCGTCCTCTCGCTCGTCATCCGGGCCGGCGGCGGATCCGTCCGTGACTCGCTCTCCGTACTGGACCAGCTGATGGCCGGTGCCGGTGAATCCGGTCTGGACTACGAGCTGGCCGTGAACCTGCTCGGCTACACCCACGTGGCACTGCTCGACGACGTCGTTGATGCCTTCGCTGCCGGTGATGCAACCACCGTTTTCAGCGCCATCGACCGCGTGATCCAGACCGGTCAGGACCCCCGCCGGTTCGTCGAGGACCTGCTGGAGCGATTCCGTGACCTCATTGTGGTCAATGCGATGCCGGACAGTGCAGCTGCTGTGCTCCGCGGCGTTCCGGAAGACCAGATCAACCGGATGCACACGCAGGCGGCCCAGTTCGGCGGCGCCGAGCTCTCCCGCGCCGCGGACATCACCAACACCGCGCTGACCGAAATGACGGGTGCAACCTCACCGAGGCTCCACCTGGAACTTCTCTGTGCCCGGATCCTGCTGCCCGCCGCCGATCAGTCCGAGCGCGGCACGGCAGCACGCGTGGACCGGCTCGAACGCCGGCTCAGCTACGCCGGCGACGGCGCCCCGGCCTATGCTGGCGGCGAGACAGGGCAGGGGGCACAGGCATCCGCTCCAGCAGCTGAACGCCCGACGGCGGCACAGCGTCCCGCAGCAGCGGCACCGGCCGCTGCCCCCAGCCGGCCGGCTTCCCAGCCGGAAGCGCCACAGCCGGCTCCCGCAGAATCCGCACCAGCGGCCGCGGACTGGGGCGGAACCTGGGCGACACCTGCTCCCACCGTTCCTTCCTCCCCTGCTGCAGGGCAGTCCGCCTCCGGGACCTCAGCGGCCCCCGGCGGATCGAGCCGGACGTGGGACGATGTTTCCCGCGAAGCGGCCGAACAACAGCCTGCAGCCCAGCAGTCAGCTGCACCCGTTGCATCCCAGGACTCTCTCCATACGCAGGGTTCCCCTTCTCAGGCCACCGACCCTTCTCAGGCCACCGACCCTTCCCGCGACACCGCGCCGGCCACGCAGAGCCGTGGTGGCGGGGCGCCCTCCGACGCTCCGTCTGGGGCTCCGTTCTCCGCACCACAGCCGGGGGCCCCGGCCTCCGCACCACAGTCCGGTGCTCCGGCAGCGGTTTCCCAGTCAGGTCCGTCAGCAGGTTCCCGGCCGGAGTCGGCAGCAGCTGCTTCGCAGTCAGTTCAATCAGCTCCGTCTGCTCCATCAGCTCCGCAGGAAGCCGGCCGCGGCGCTGGCGGCGCTGGCGGCGCTGGCGGCGGCGGGCAAATTGAGATGATCCGGCGGGCTTGGCCGGAAATCATGGACGCCCTCACCAGCATTCGCCGGGCGACCTGGCTGAACGTCAGCAAGAACGCTTCGCCTCGTGCCTTTGACGGCCGGGTACTGGAACTCGCGTTCTCGAATCCCGGTGCCGCAACAAACTTCAACCGGCCCGATCACCTGGAGAACCTCCGCAAGGCCATCCACCAGGTCCTTGGTGTGGATTGCCAGGTCAACGCGGTCCACGACAGCACCGCGGCAGCGGGTGAACCCGGCCCAAAAGCTGGTAGCCGGCCTAACCCGCCGGCACAGGTTCCGGCACCGGCTCCCCAGCAGCCCGCGAGAGGTGCCGCTGCTCCTGTGCCCGCCAGTGCGCCTGCGCACCCGGTGCCTCCCGCTCAGCGTGAGCCTGCTGGTCCGCAGTCGTCGCAGCCCTCGGACCAGCAGGCTTCACAGCCGCAGCCTGCCCCGGGAATGAACGGACAGCCAGCAGCAGGTGCCGCGGCCACCACGGTCCCGCCGGCGTCAGCACCCTCAGCCGGCGCCGGACCTGAAGCCCGGCCGAATGTACGCCCGGAGTCCCACATCTCCGAGGCGGGCCCGGGGGCTCATGCCAGGCCCGCTGCGGGTGCTCCCGCGGCGGCTCCCGTACCGGATGCTCCAACCGCGCAATCTGCCCCGGGCTCACGCATGGGACAGCGCGCAGCAGGTTCTTCCGCGGTGACTCCCGCAGCAGGTTCTTCCGCGGAGGCTTCTGCCCCGGGCTCACCGACGGCGCAGCCCGCACCAGGTTCTTCCGCGGCGTCCGATCCGGCGGCGTCCGGTCCCACACCGTCACGTCCAGCGCCGTCACGTCCCGGGCCGGGCCGACCGGCAGCACCCCGTTCCGCAGCACCACTGCCCGACGATTGGCCGCAAGAGCCCTCCGATCCGGCTGACATGCCGGAGAGCAATGCCTGGGAACACGCTGCACCGCCTGAGGACATCCATGTCAGCAGCGCAGTCAGCGACGACGAGTGGGCCAACACCAACTGGGCCGGAACCACAGCCACGCGTCCCGCGGGGCAGTCCGCCGGCGCAGCATGGGGACAGACGCCCGGCCGCCAGATGTCCGGCCAGGACTCTCCTGCCGGAGCTCCTTCCGGCGCTTCCACGGGCTCTCCGGCCAGGACACCGGCAGCGCAGGGAGCGCAGGGAGGGCAGGGATCTTCAGCACACGGATCCGGTTCCTCGACGGTGCAGGCACCAGTCCAGACGGCACCGCAGCCGACCCGGTCACAACCAGCACAAACGCCTGCCGCCCCGGCGGGCAGCCAGGGCAACCGTCCGCTGAGCCGCTACCAGAAACTGCTCAATGAGGCTGCCCAGCGCAATGGCACGGCGCAGCATGCCGCAGGACGGGGCAACGTAGACTTGGCCTACGTCGAAGACGTGCCAAGCGCCGACGATGTAACTCTCGAGGACTCGGGTTTGGTGGGCCGCAAGGCCATCGAACGCATCCTGGGCGGCCGGCTGATCGAGGAACGCAGCCTCGACGGACAAGACATGCGCCGCTGACCGGTCCAACAACTATTCCCTAAGAAGGCCACGTGTACGAAGGTGCGGTTCAGGAACTGATCGACGAGTTGGGACGCCTCCCCGGCGTGGGTCCCAAGTCGGCGCAGCGGATCGCGTTCCACATTCTGGAATCGGATCCCGAGGATATGTCCCGTCTGGCGTCCGCGATCACCACGGTCAAGGAAAAGGTGAAGTTCTGCCAGGTGTGCGGCAACGTCACTGAGCAGGAGACCTGCAACATCTGCCGCGATCCGCGCCGCGATCCCACCATGATCTGTGTGGTGGAAGAGTCCAAGGACGTTATTGCCGTGGAACGCACCCGTTCCTTCCGGGGCAGGTACCACGTGCTCGGCGGAGCGATTAACCCGATTGCGGGCATCGGCCCGGACCAGCTGCGCATCCGCGAACTGCTGAGCCGGCTCTCCGACGAGAAAATCGAGGAAATCATCATCGCCACGGACCCCAACCTCGAGGGCGAGGCGACGGCGACGTACCTGGTGCGCATGCTCAAGACCCTGGGCATCAACGTCACCCGCCTGGCCTCCGGGCTGCCGGTGGGAGGGGACCTCGAGTACGCCGACGAGATTACTCTCGGACGCGCCTTCGAAGGCCGCCGCAGCCTCACCTAGGCGCAACTCACCTAAGGCACAGCCCACCTAAGGCGCAGCCTGACCTAGGCCCAGCTCACCTAAGCCGCAGCTCACCTAAAGCGCAGCCGCCCCGACAGTGAAGCTGCTGCCCGGTGCCGCGTAGTCGACGGCGCCGTCGTACCGGTCCGCGGCGCGCTGCACAGCCTCTGCCGGGCTGAGGAACGGGCCCACGTGCGTGAGGAGTAACCGTCCGGCACCGCTGGCGAGCGCTGTAGCGCCGGCGTCCTCAGGCGTGTGGTGCACCTTCTCCCCGTCCATGGGACCGCCAGCGCTGTCCGCTTCACAGAGCAGCGCGTCACACCCGCCGGCAAGCTGCGTCAACGCCTGGCAGGGCGCACTGTCCCCGGAATAGACCAGCGAGCTGCCGTCGGCCTCAACCCGCAGGGCGAACGCCGGCATGCCGTGCTCCACGGCCCGGCTGGTCAGCCGCAGGGTTCCGGCGTCGGCCTGGTGCCCGTCGTACAGTTCCCTGATCTGGAAGGCAGACTCGACCGGGCTGCGCTGCGCCGTGTGGGTGGAGGAGCTGTTCGTCAGGAAACCGGCAAGCCGATCGGCAGTCCCGGCGGGGGCAAACAGCGGAAGCGGCGCGGAGCGCTGAACGTCAGCGAACAGCAGGCCGTAGTACGCCGTCAGCAGGTCGGCACAGTGATCGGCATGCAGATGCGAAATCCAGACGGCGTCCAGGTCCGCCAAGCTGACGTGTTGCTGGAGCGGCCCCAAAGTGCCGCTGCCGGCATCCACCCAGATCCGGGTACCGCGGTGGGAGACCAGGTACCCGGAACAGGGGTTGTCCGCGCTGGGGTACGGGGAGGCAGACCCAAGAACGGTCAGGTGCAGGGGCTCGGCGGCCACTACGCGATCCTTGTACCCGACGCGAGCCGGCGGGCGGGGGTCACCAGCCGCCGTCGTGCCAGTGCCAGCAACAGGGCGGCTCCGCCCAGCTGCACCGTGAGGCCCAGCGGCCAGATGGGGAACGACGCCGGGAGGTCACGGTCCTGGCGCACCTCGCCGTTGATGCACTGCGGTCCGCTGAATTCCGGGCCGGCCTGGACATAGCGGACCGACTGGCTGATGCTTTCCATTGGCCCTCCGGCGACGTCCCGGGTGTCGTAGGGCACGGCGTCGGCCACCACCACGAAGGGGTTCACCGCCAGCAGCCAGGCCGAGCGCTCGGTGTGGTTGACTTCCATTTCCACCAGCGGCCCGGTGCATGTGTAGCTGTCGTTGAAGGTCTCGTCCGGCGCCGTGTACGGCTGGTACCGCTCGTACTGCGCGAAATTTGCCTGGACCGTGCCCTTGACCAGCGGCATGCTCAGCGCGAAAGCGATCAGCGTCCCGATCGAAAGCAGCGCCACCAGCATGTAGGTCACCACGATCGAGAAGAGCGGGCGGTTCGCGAGCGCGGACACCCCCACCCCCAGGGCACAGACGATGGCCAGTTCGACGCCGAGCATCAGCAGCGAGACCACGGCTGCGCCTGGGCGGACGCCACCAAGCGCGAGCGCCCAGATCAGGAACGGGACGCTCGCGAGCAGGAACCCCAGTGACGCCACCCAGGAGGCCAGCCATTTGCCGGCCAGGAGCTGGCCCGGCCGCAGCAGCGTTACCTGCAGCACCGCGAGCGTGCCGGCTGCCCGGTCCCCGTTGACCGCGTTCGCCGACAGTGCCGGAGCCACCAGCAGTCCAAAGAACAGGACAAAGCCGATCATCAGTTCGAACAGGGTTTCCCCGGCACCCGTGGCCTCACCGGCCAGCCAGGCGGTGAAGGCTGCCACCAGCCCGATCACGACGAACCACACGCCGAGCAGCACGTACCAGCCGCGTGAGCGCACCCGCTGCCTCATCTCGAGCGCGAAGACCGTGCTGATGCCCTTCCAATACCCCAGGCGGTCCTGCCGCTGGGAGGCCTCGGCAATACTCATGGCTTCTCCGCCTCCAGGCTCATGTAGGTTTCCTCGAGCGCCCCGGTTGCCGGAGCGAAGGCCGAAACGTCGACGCCCCCCAGCACCAGGTCCCGCAGCAGGGCCGCCGCCTGCTCCTCGCCGGCCAGCTGGACACGCACCTGCCCGCGGCGTGGACCGTCGCCGGCCTGGTGCGGAAGCCCGTGCGCATCGAGTGCCCGCATGAGCTCACCCGTCCGCCCCGCCCGGATGGCGTACCACCGCAGCTGGCTCCCGGCGTCCTCCAGGGTTTGGGTCTTGACCGTCTTCCCGCCGGAAACAAACACCGCACGGTCGGCCATCTCGTCCAATTCGGACAACACATGTGAGGAGACCAGGATGGTTTTGCCGTCCCCGGCCAGGCGGCGCAGGAGCAGGCGCAGCTCCACCCGGGAACCCGGGTCCAGGCCGGAGGCAGGTTCATCGAGCAGGAGCACCGACGGATCGTGGATCAGCGCCCGGGCCAGGCTTAGCCGCTGCTGCTGCCCCCGGGAAAGCACACGCGCCGGCTGGTCCGCGAATTCGGAGAGCCGGACCTCGGCCAGCAGTTCAGCGGCCCGGGCGGCGGCCGCTGCCGGCGCCATGCCATAGAGCTTCCCCACGGTGACCAGGATTTCTGTGGCCGTCAGCGAATCCCAGACACCGAGTGTGTCCGGCATCCAGCCCACGGCACGGCGCACGGCCTGCGGCTGCGTCAGCGGGTCCGCACCGTTGATCCGGACCGTGCCGGTGTCCGGGGCCAGCAGCGAGGCCAGGATCAGCAGCAGGGTGGTCTTGCCGGATCCGTTGGGCCCAATCAGGGCAGTGACTGACCCGGGCGGAGCGGTAAAATCCATCCCCCGGACAGCCTGGACCGTTCCAAAGCTTCGTTGCACGCCCTCCGCGGAAATTCCGCCGGGCTCTGTTGTCCCCATGCGGCCAGACTATAGGGGCGGGCCTTGCCGGCCGGTGTTTCCGCGGTAATACTGCCCCGGTGAGTTGCGGCCGGGGCGTGCCGGCACGGGTTGGCGCGTCCCGGCCGGTGGCATGAGATCGTTAAGGAGAGATTGAGCGGACATTTCGGCGGCATTTCGGTGCCGCCGCAGGGCCGCTATAGACTTTTGAGCATCGGCCGCGCGGGCGGCCTTTTCCACGGATAGTGCCGGTGCGGCGCAGCGCCGCCGGGCAGCAACGAAGAAGAGTTCCAGAGAGCGTGTACGCATGAGCCTGATAGTGCAGAAATTCGGCGGTTCCTCCGTTTCGGACGCCGAAGGCATTAAGCGCGTCGCCAAGCGCGTGGTGGACACCCAGAGCGCCGGGAACGACGTCGTCGTCGTCGTTTCCGCCATGGGCGACAGCACCGATGAACTGCTGGACCTGGCCGGCCAGATCACCACCGGCACCCACCCGCGTGAAATGGACATGCTGCTCAGCTCGGGCGAACGCATCTCCATGGCACTGCTGGCCATGGCCATTAACGAACTCGGCGCCTCCGCACAGTCCTTCACCGGCAGCCAGGCCGGCATGATTACCGATGCCATCCACGGCCGGGCCCGGATCATCGACGTCTCCCCGCACCGGATCAAAACCGCGATCGACAAGGGCGACGTCGCCATTGTGGCCGGTTTCCAGGGCATGAGCCGGGACAGCCACGACATCACCACCCTGGGCCGCGGCGGCTCCGACACCACCGCCGTCGCGCTCGCCGCCGCGCTCAATGCCGATGTCTGCGAGATTTACACGGATGTGGACGGCGTTTACACCGCGGATCCCCGCGTGGCCTCGAGCGCGCAGAAGATCGACAAGATCTCCAGCGAGGAAATGCTGGAAATGGCAGCCTCGGGCGCCAAGATCCTGCACCTGCGCTGCGTGGAATATGCCCGTCGCTTCGGCGTTCCGCTGCATGTGCGGTCCTCTTTCAGCCAGCACGAAGGGACCTGGGTACTGCCCAGCCCGGACGACAAGATCAAGATTCAAGAGGGAGAACCCTTGGAACAGCCCATCATCTCCGGCGTTGCACATGACCGCTCCGAAGCGAAGCTCACGGTCGTCGGCGTCCCGGACATTCCCGGCAAGGCTGCGGAGATCTTCGGGATCGTCGCCGGCGCGAACACCAACATCGACATGATCGTCCAGAACGTCTCCACCAAGGGTTCGGGTAAGACGGATATCTCCTTCACCCTTCCGATGGTGGACGGCCAGGCCGCCATGGACGTGCTCAACGCCGCGAAGGCCACCATTGGCTTCGACGCCATCGACTACGACGAGCAGATCGGCAAGCTCTCCCTCATCGGCGCGGGCATGCGCTCCAACCCGGGCGTCTCAGCCCGGTTCTTCGAAGCGCTGCACCTGGCGGGCGTGAACATCGACATGATCTCGACGTCGGAAATCCGCATCTCCGTGGTGACCAGCGCAGCGCTGCTGGATGACGCGGTCCGCGCGGTGCATGCCGCGTTCGGGCTCGACGGCGAAGCTGAGGCTACCGTGTACGGCGGCACCGGCCGCTAGAGGCAGCAGGCCCAGGCCAACACAGCCACGAAGGGCGTCCGGCTACCCGGGCGCCCTTTGCTGTGTCCGGTGCTGTGTCCGGCCGTGATTTGGTGTCCGGGCCGGGGGCCCTCCGCGAAGTCTGGATGGCGGCCGGCTGGCCTAGTACAGGTGTTCGCGGAAGACAGGGGCGTGGAAATAGTCCTTGTAGATCACCGGCTCAGCCGGGTCACGGTGCGGTTTGCCGTCGGCAAAGTCGCGGTCCACTCCATAATGGTGCCCTTCACTGTCGGTTTCGACGATGATTTCCGACTCGTCGAACTCCGCCATCTGCGGGATTTCGTCGCTGGGCAGACGGGGCTCACCGCCGTCGCCCGGATCCGGCACGATTGTTGCCATTGGGAACCCCTCCTTAGAGGCAAAGGTGTCCCTTAAGAATAGATTTCCGCGGCCCCGGGGGAACCCCCTGCACACAAAAAACCGAGCACGCTCAGCGGTGCAGTTCAGTCAGCCTTGCGGGGCAGGATGTAACTGCTGCCGTCGGCCCGCGTGACGGTCTCCCACTTGGCCTTTTCCTCGGCCTGCTGGGCTTCGAGCAGGCGCTTGTTTTCCTCGGTCATGGCGTGGTTCAGCGAAGAACTCTGCGCGGGGCCGAAAATCAACCGGGCTTTGCCCGTTGTCCGCATGAACCGCGCGGTTAAGCTTTCCTTGCCTGCCATCTGACGTCCCTTCCGAGGTGTATCAGTAACCTACTGTACGCTAATTGTTAGTGCACTAAGGATCGGAGAACCGTGACGAACCCCGTGAACCAGGCAGAGGATCTGCTGCTGGAACACCAGCTCTGCTTTGCCCTGTCCGTGGCGTCCCGGTCCGTGGTTGGAGCCTACCGCCCGGTCCTGGAAGACCTCGGCATCACGCACCCGCAGTACCTGGTGCTGCTGGCCCTGTGGGAGGACAGTCCGCGGACGGTCCGCAACCTCAGCGACACCCTGCTGATGGAACCGGCCACGCTCTCCCCCATGCTTAAGCGGCTGGAAGCGGCCGGGCTGGTGACCCGGGACCGCGCCCCGGGCAATGACCGCGCCCTGGCGGTGAACCTGACCGATGCCGGCCTGGCCCTGCGGGACAAGGCGGTGGAGGTGCCCGGGGCCATGATGGCGCGTCTGCAGCTCACCCGCGAACAGGTGCTCGAACTTAATGCCGCCATGCGCCGGCTCATCGAGGCCACCCGGCAGCCGCAGCTGGGATAATGGGCGGTGTGCAGCACTTCCCCGCCGTAACGGTCCTTTCCGAGGACCAGTGGCTCCCCCGGCAGGCGGCCTATGAACAACGGGTCCGCCCCTTCACTGACGGCTACCTGCAGCGCCGGTCGGCTGGCCGGAAACACCCGGTCGAGGACTTCCTCTTCACCTATTACTCGCAGAAACCCGGCCAGCTGCTGCGCTGGCATCCGGGCGCCGGCGTCGTCCTCACCGGAGCCGCAGCGGCACAGCGGCTCGATTGGAAGTTTTACCGCCCGCTGGCGGATGGGGAACTCGCCGCTGCCGGACTGAGTCCTGGCGGCACCGCTGTCACCGTGGACCTCGGTGCCTTCGCCGGCGCCCGCGGACCGGCGCTGGAGTTCACCCGGATGCTTCTTTCCCGGACCGCAGCCCGGAAAGCGTCGCTGGGCTGCTTCGGAATGCACGAGTGGGCAATGGCCTATAAATCCGATGTCAACGGCGTCCGCCACGAGTACCTGGGGCTGCGCCTGGGCGCCGAGGGCACCGATGCCCTGGTGGAACAAAGCCGGATCCGCTGCACGCATTTCGACGCCTTCCGGTTCTACGCACCGCAGGCCGTAGGGCTGAACGAGCTCACCCCCAGCCGCGAGAACCAGCGGGACCTGGAGCAGCCCGGCTGCCTGCACGCCAATATGGACCTGTACAAATGGGCCTACAAGCTGGTGCCGCTGCTTCCCGGTGAACTGGTGATGGACTGCTTTGAACTCGCCTGGCGAATCCGCGAAATGGACATGCGAGCCTCCCCCTACGACCTGCAGGACTGGGGCTATGAACCGATTCCCGTGGAGACGCCGGCCGGACGGGCGCAGTACGCGTCCGCTCAGCGGGCATTCTCCGAGGAATCCCAGCGGCTGCGCGCCCGCATCCTGAACCTGCTGGAACCACTCCAGGAACAGCTCTGCGGCTAGGCTGTACGCAACCAACCGGGAGGTCTCACCGATGCCGCACACGATCCGCCTGTCCCGCACCGCTCTACTGCTTGCCGCCGCCGCGTTTGTCCTGGCCGGCTGCGGAGGTTCCGATCCGGGCGCAGGCCAGGAACCGCCGTCGTCCGCTTCCTCTTCCCCGGCGGCCACGCCAAGTGCCTCCCCGGCTGCGGGCGCTACGTCGCTGACCGTGGAGCTGATGGCGGAGGGCGAAGCGGTTACTGACACCTGGACCCTGGAGTGCGACGGCGCCGCACCGGTGGGCGATTCCGGGGCCCCCGATCCGGCGGCAGCCTGCGCTGCGCTGGCTGAGAGTGGCACGGCGCTGATGGCTGAACCCGGCCCGGAAGCTGCCTGCACCATGCAGTACGGTGGCCCGCAGCGGGCCACCGTCACCGGAACGGTGGACGGCGAAAACGTTGACGCCGCGTTCGCCTACAGCGACGGCTGCCAGATCAGCCGCTGGGACGCGCTGAGCGGGCTGCTCGGCCCGGCGGGAATGCAGTAGCGGCGGCCTTCCCCGGGGTTTCCCGCTTGCGGCGAAGGTAAACCTGCTTGCGCACCCGGGCAACGACGTCGCCATCTGCGTCCACGACCTCCACCGTGAACCATTCCAGGACCTTGGCACCCCCGGCGGCCTCATCCCGGAGCCGGACGACGTCCTCAGGATTAATGCGGAACCGGGCGTAGACATCACCCTTGCCCGGTTTCAGGAAGTCCACCTCGGCCGCGCGGTCCCAGATGACGTGCTCCCCGCCCAGGTGGCGCAGGAGCAGCATCATCCAAAACGGATCCGTCATCGCAAAGAGCGATCCGCCGAAGTGCACACCCGCGACGTTGCGGTTCCACCAGCGCAGCCGCAGCCGGACGGTTACTGACATAAAGTCCGGCGGGAGGTCCGTGATCCGGATACCGGAGAAGGCAAAGGGCGGCCAGAGGTTCATGGACCGGCGCACGGCGGCGGGCTTGGCGGCAAGGAGTTTCACCGCTCCACCTTACAGAATGTGACCTGCGTCATTCTAAGTACCGAATTTCCCTGCACGTGTTCTATTATTGAATCAGCTTGCTTACTATCCACGAAACGGACCGCGCCCCCCGGGGCGCCGGGAAATACCGGAGGAACCCAGATTGTCGATCGAAGCAACACCCGAAGACCCGCGGATGATGGCCCCGGCCGCCGCGGAAGCTCCCGCCGAGCTGGTGCCCTGGTGCTCCTACTGCGGAACAGATGAATTCCTGATTATTGAGTCGGTTGAGACCTCGACGACGGCAGACGCAGCCGAATTCCTGGAGATCAGCTATACCTGCGGCGAATGCGACCGCTTCTACGGACACCCGGTCCGGCACTCGCCGCTGTGGGCCCGCCGCGCCACGTCCGAACCCACGGAGGCGGAATACCTCCACTGCGGCGAACCGATGCAGCCGAAGGACACCGGGACCGTTTCACTTTTCGAGCCCCTCAGCACCGAGCGTCATGAAGCCGCCCAGGATGTCCGGCTCGAAACCAGCATCCTGCGCTGCGCCTGCGGGTTCCAGATCGAGCTGCCCGCCTAACAGCATCCCGTTACCGGGACCCGGGGCTCCGCCCGGAAGCCCGCCGGAAGGCGCCCCGTTCAGGCTTGAACGGGGCGCTTTCCCGTGTCTTCATCAGGGCACCGCCGATGCGCCGTTACGTGGTGCTTAGCCTTAGAATGAAACGGCAAGCTCGCGGAGCGCTGGATCAGCGTGAGACGGCACATCCGCGGCCACACCCCTCTTTACTCACAGGAGTCACCGGATGCCCCGGATCGTTGTTGATGTTATGCCCAAGCCCGAAATCCTGGATCCGCAGGGCAAAGCCATTGCCGGCGCCCTTCCCCGCCTGGGCCTGACCGGCTTCACCGGTGTCCGCCAGGGCAAGCGCTTCGAACTCACCGTTGACGGAGATGTCACTCCGGAAATCCTGGAGCAGGCCCGCGCCGCGGCCGCCACGCTGCTCTCCAACCCCGTGATCGAAGACGTCACCCGCGTCGAAGTTATTTCGGAGGCCTGATTTTGAGCACCCCGCTGATCGGCGATTACTCCGCTGCGCCGGAAAACTCCGCCCTGCGTGCGGTCCGGGTTGGCGTGATCACCTTCCCCGGCACCCTCGATGACCGCGACGCCGCCCGGGCCGTGCGCCTGGCCGGCGGCACCGCTGTCGAACTTTGGCACGGCGACGCAGACCTGCAAGGCGTGGACGCCGTCATCATTCCCGGCGGCTTCTCCTACGGCGATTACCTGCGCGCCGGCGCCATCTCCCGCTTCGCGCCGCTAATGGAAAAGGTGGTGGATGCGTCCAAGGGCGGTATGCCCGTGCTGGGCATCTGCAACGGTTTCCAGATCCTCACCGAAGCGCACCTGCTGCCGGGCTCGATGATCAAGAACGACCACCTCAAGTTCATGTGCCGTGACCAGCTGCTGCGGGTGGAAAACAACTCCACCGCGTGGACCTCCGCCTACGGGCAGGGTTCCGGGATGGTCATTCCGTTGAAGAACCAGGACGGCCAGTACGTCGCCGATGAAAAGACCCTGGATGAGCTGGAAGGCGAAGGCCGCGTGGTCTTCCGCTACGACGGCTTCAACCCGAACGGCTCCCGCCGCGACATCGCCGGCATCTCCAACGCCGCCGGTAACGTCGTCGGCCTGATGCCGCACCCCGAGCACGCCATCGAAGCCGGCTTCGGCCCGGACTCCTCCGCGTACGGTGACGTTGCCCTGGGCGGCGGCACCGACGGGATCGGCATCTTCACCTCAGTACTCACCTCGCTCGTTGCCGGAGGCAAATAATGACCGCGTCTGCTAACTCCACTGCCGAGCAGAAGAAGTTCAACATCGACACCGTTGAGCATGCGGCGTCCACCCCGGACACCCCGCTGCCGTGGGCTGAGCTGGGCCTGAAGGAAGACGAGTTCAACCGCGTCGTCGAAATCCTGGGCCGCCGCCCCACCGCGGCGGAGCTGGCCATGTACTCGGTCATGTGGTCCGAGCACTGCTCCTACAAGTCTTCCAAGGTGCACCTCTCCCAGTTCGGCGAGAAGGTCACCGAGAAGATGAAGGAACACCTGCTGGTCGGCATCGGTGAGAACGCCGGCGTCGTCGACATCGGTGACGGCTGGGCCGTGACCTTCAAGGTGGAGTCCCACAACCACCCGTCCTTCGTGGAGCCCTACCAGGGCGCTGCGACCGGCGTCGGCGGCATTGTCCGCGACATCATTTCCATGGGCGCCCGCCCGGTTGCCGTGATGGATCCGCTGCGCTTCGGCGCAATTGACCACCCGGACACCGCGCGTCTGGTGCACGGCATCGTCTCCGGCATCGGCGGCTACGGCAACTCCCTGGGCCTGCCGAACATCGGCGGCGAGGTCGTCTTCGACTCCGTCTACCAGGGCAACCCGCTGGTCAACGCACTGGCCGTGGGCGTCATGCGCCACGAGGACATCCGCCTGGCCAACGCTTCCGGCACCGGCAACAAGGTGGTTCTCTTCGGTGCCCGCACCGGCGGCGACGGCATCGGCGGCGCCTCCGTGCTGGCCTCCGAATCCTTCGACGACGCCAAGCCGTCCAAGCGCCCCGCCGTGCAGGTTGGCGATCCCTTCGCCGAGAAGGTCCTGATCGAGTGCTGCCTGGAACTGTTCAAGGCCTCCGTGGTGGAGGGCATCCAGGACCTCGGCGCCGCTGGCATTTCCTGCGCGACGTCGGAGCTGGCTTCCAACGGCGACGGCGGAATGCACGTGGAGCTGACCAAGGTCCTGCTGCGCGATCCGACCCTGACTCCGGGCGAAATCCTGATGTCCGAGTCACAGGAACGCATGATGGCCGTGGTGACGCCGGAGAACGTGGAAGCGTTCGAGGCGATCATGGACAAGTGGAACGTTGAGTACTCCTGGCTGGGTGAAGTTACCGGCACCGGCCGCCTGGTCATCGACTGGGACGGCGAGACGATTGTCGACGTCGACCCGCGCACCGTTGCCCACGAAGGTCCGGTCTACCACCGTCCGTTCAACCGGCCCGAGTGGCAGGACAGCGTGCAGGCGGATTCCTTCAAGGCCGACCGCCCGTTCGGCGGCGAAGCCGTGAAGCAGGCCATCCTGGAGCTCATGGCCTCCCCGAACATGTGCGACAAGTCCTGGGTCACCAACCAGTACGACCGCTACGTGCAGGGCAACACCGCCCTCGCCATGCCCGACGACGCCGGCGTGATCCGCGTTGACGAGGAAACCGGCCTGGGCGTGGCGATCTCCACCGATGCCAACGGCCGCTACACCTACCTGAACCCGTACGAAGGCGCCAAGCTGGCCCTCGCCGAGTCCTACCGCAACGTCGCCACCTCCGGCGCCCGCCCGATGGCCGTCACCGACTGCCTGAACTTCGGCTCCCCCGAGGATCCCGAGGTCATGTGGCAGTTCGCCGAAGCCGTCCGCGGCCTGGCAGACGGCTGCCAGGAACTCGGCGTGCCCGTCACCGGCGGCAACGTCTCGCTCTACAACCAAACCGGCGGCGTCGCCATCCACCCCACCCCCGTGGTGGGCGTGCTCGGCGTGTTCGACGACGTCTCCCGCCGCACGCCGTCGGGCTGGCGCGAAGACGGCCAGGCCATCTACCTGATGGGCGTCACCCGCGATGAGCTGGACGGCTCCGAGTTCGCGAACCTGCGCGGCCACCTGGGCGGACAGCCGCCGAAGGTGGACCTGCAGGCGGAGAAGCTGCTCGGCGACCTGCTGATCAACGCCTCCCGCGACGGCATGATCGACTCCGCGCACGACCTCTCTGAAGGCGGCCTCGCGGCGGCCCTGTCCGAGATGGCACTGCGCTTCGGTGTTGGCGCCCGGATCGGCCTGGACGAAGTGGCAGAGCGCGACGGCGTGGACATCTTCACGCTGCTCTTCTCCGAGTCCCAGGCACGCGCCGTCGTGTCCGTGGCCCGCAGCGAAGAGGTCCGGTTCAAGGACATGTGCTCCGCCCGCGGCTTCGCGCACTCGCGCATCGGCGTGGTGGATACCGAGATCGGCGCACTGGACTTCCAGGGCCACTTCACCCTGCCCCTGGACGAGCTGAAGGCAGCCCACGAAGGGACCCTGCCGAAGTACTTCGGCTAACCTTTCGACCATGCAGAACACCCGCCCGGGATTCCCGGGCGGGTGTTCTGCGTTGCGGGGTCAGCCGGCCGTCCCCGGCTGGTCCCGCGTACCGGCCGGGAGCGGTAGCCCCGCGGCGCCGGCAGCTTCCTGTGCCGCCGCTTCCCCGATGCCCCAGATGAACGGGGGCTCAGCGGCGTTGACTTCCCAGTCCCCCACGATCCGGGCCTTGTAAATGAACGGATTATGGGTCGCCACCGTGCGCGCGTTCCGCCAGTGCCGGTCCAGGGCCTTGCTGGCGCTGGTGGAGGACGCGCCGAGGGCGTTGAAGATCGCTCCAGCCGCCTCCGGCACCAGCGTGCTCAGTACGGTCTGGGCCCGGGCAGATTCCAGCTCAGCGGCAATATTCGCCGCCTTCTCGACGTCGGCGCCCTGCTCCCGGGCCGCGAAGACCCGGTCCAGGCTGTGCGCCACGCTGAGTGCTGCGGCCCTGGCTACGTAGGCTTTTGCGCTGATCTCGCCGACCACCTGCAGGATCTGGGGGTCCTGCCGGACCAGAGGTGCGTTACCGTTGCCGAAAACCCGTTTGCGCTCCCGCACCTGGGTGCCGGCTTCGGTAACGGCCGCCTGCGCGATTCCCGCGAGGACCACCAGCAGGATGTGCTGGTACAGCGCGGTCTGGTACGGGAACCGGTTTTCGAAGGCAAACACGTGGGCGGGGTCCACTGCAGCATTGGTGAAAACCGTGGTCCCGCTGCCGGTCAGCCGCTGGCCGAAACCGTCCCAGTCGTCATAGGTCTCGACGCCGGAGGTCCGGGTGGCGACGATCACCGAGACGTGGGAGCCGTCCGGCCGCTTGGCGGTGACGTCGATCCAATCGGCGAAGATGGTGCCCGTGGTGTAGAACTTCCGCCCGTCGAGCACCAGCCCGGCGTCCGTTTCGGCCAGGACCGTGGCCGTGCCGCCGGCGCCGGGTTCGGTCCAGGCGTTGCCGGCCAGCTCGCCGGCTGCGAAGCGCCGAAGCCAGCCGCTGCGGTCGTCACCCCGGCCGTGGTGGTAGAGGCTGTCCTCCACGAGTGCGATATGTCCGCGCAGGGCCTGTGGAATATGGCTGTCCGCCGTTGCCAGCTCGATCAGCAGATCGGTGAATTCCGCCCAGCCCAGGCCGTCCCCGCCGAACTCAGCGGGGATGCGGGCGGCCCCGAAGCCGGCCTCCCGCAGCCAGTTGATCTGTTCGAACGGAAGTTCCCGGGCCAGCTCGCGGTCCAGCGCCCCGGCCGCGATGCGTTCGAAGACCGGCCGGTACTTGGCGGCGGCCCTGGCATGGGCCGTGGAGGTGTCGGTGAGAGTGTCAGTCATAGTGGTGCTCCTGGTTTCGCCCGTCCGGGCAGGGTGGTGGTGCTGCGCCGCAGCCCGGGCTTAGGTGTAGAGCGAAATCGGCTGGACTTCACCGAGCAGGTAGTTGGCCCCGACCTCAACCTTTTTGTAGTCGACCGGATCATGCAGGCTGTGCGTGCGGATGTTGCGCCAGAAGAGGTCCAGGCCTACCGCAGACTTCGCCGAGGATGATCCGGTCACCTCGAAGATACGGTTGGCCGTGTCCACGCCCACCTCACTGGAGACCACCTTGAGCCGGGCGATCTCAATGGCATGCTCCGCCCGCGCTTCGGCGGTCAGCTGGCCGCCGGCGGCAATCACGCCGTCGAACCGGCGGTTCGTCCGGTCTGCCAGAGCTTCCACGGCTGCGATCCGGGAGTCCAGTTCACCGTAGATCCGTTGGGTCAGCGGGTCCTGGGCGTAGGTTTCGGCACTGGACAGGAACCAGGAGTTCCTGCGGCCCAGCGTAATCTCGCGTCCACGCGCCAGCGCTCCCTGGGCAATGCCGAGGTAGAGGTTGCCGAAGGCCAGCTGGATGTACGGCGTAACCAGGGTGGAGAACGGTTCCTCCCCCACTTCCCCGATGATGTCTTCCGCGGTGATCCGCACACCGCTGTACTTCACCGAACCGCTGGCGGAAAGGCGCTGGCCCAGCGCGTCCCAGTTGCCGAGGTATTCGATGCCGCTACGGTCATGGTCCACGACGAGGGCCAGGAATTTCCCCTGGTTTTCGCCGGCGGAAATGACCGCGTTGACCAGGATGGCATTGCCTACGGACGCGCCGGTGGAAAAGTGCTTGATGCCCTCCAGCCGGAAGCCGCCGTCGTCGGGAACCAGTTCCAGGTTGGGGTCCACGGGGTTCACCGAATCACCCCAGGACCAGCCGGCCTGGGCCGAGCGGCGGAACAGGCGTTCCTGCACCGATGCGCTGCCGTAGAAAACCACGGATCCGAGGTTGGCGTAGTGGTAGGCCAGGATCTGGGCGATCGACGCGTCAGTGCGCGCCAGGATGCGTACGGCGTGCAGCGCGCTTTCCCAGTGTCCGCCCCGGCCGCCCCACTCCGCGGGGATGATCAGGTTGAGCAGCCCGGAACGCCGCAGCAGTTCCACCTCGGCATGCGGGTCGGCGTTCCGGCGGTCCCGTTCCAGGACGTCCGCGGCCAGTGCGGCGGCAACATCCTCAGCGGTCCTGCTCCAGTGATCCAGCTCTTCGGGGGAAGCATGCCCGTTCCAGGGCGAACGGGCGGCCTGCAGCTCTACTTCGTTGTCGACGATGGTCATATCGCGTCCTTCAGTCCAAGGCACCCGCCTGCCGACGGCGCGCAGCAATCACCCGGTTGGGGGGAGCCGCCGAAGGGGGGCCGTACTTGCCTGGCACGGTCTGTGCGCGGCCGGATCCTCATCTGGGGCACCCCGCTACGGGAGAGGGTTGCCGCCCAACCAGCCAGAGCTTGTCGTTGGGACTCTTGATCTTGGAGACGAGTATGCCGCTGCAGCGGCCGTAAAGGGTAGGAAATGAAGGTCAATGACGCCCTGCTGCCCCGTGTTACGCGGTGTGCTGCCATACCGGAGCCGGGGGCGGGATTCGCCCGGGGAACCAGTGGAATCCCGGAGCTTGCAGAAACCGTGGACACTGTATATTTTGCCGTCGAATGGACGTTTCCGGGTGAATCCATAGGGAAGAATATTCATCGTGACCACAATTTCTGAGGAGCAGGTGCCCGCGGGCAGCCTGCTGTCCGACCGGCTGGAGCTGGCGGAGATGTCAGCGGCAGACGTTGACGCTTTGATTGTCGGTGTCCGGTGCCCGTCCTGGGCTGAGGACTTTCCGCAGGCCGTCGACGAGGACGCGGCCACGCAGTACTTTCAGGCCGGGCTGCTTGGCCCGCGGGCCGGGATTTTCGGTGCCCGGCTGATCCGCGAGCGCGGTGGGGCCGTCATTGGGACCATCGGTTTCCTGGGCGCTCCGGTCGACGGCGCCGTGGAAGTCACCTACAACATTGTTCCCTCACGGCGGGGCGGCGGGTATGCCACCGAGGCTCTGATTGCGCTCAGCCGCTTCGCGCTGGCCCAGCCGGGTGTTGAACGGGTGACCGCGTATACCGACGAACAGAACGATGCCTCGATGTCCCTGCTCCTGACAGCGGGCTTTATGCCGGTGGAATCCTCGGGCCCGGACCTGGCCTTTGTCCTCCACCACAGGACTCAGCTGCCCGACGCCGAGGGGTGAGCTGGTAGGTCGGCCTACGCCTTTCCCGCCGCCAGCCGCCGGGCGGTCCGGAAATACCGGTTCGTAAACATCTGCTGCGTGCGCCGGTTCAGCGGACCGCCGACTTTGATGAGCAGGTTCGCGGGCCGGCTGAACGCGGCAATCCGGAAATACAGCTGCCCGTCTTCGCTGAGCTCACCGTAGAACCCTTCCTCGCCGGCCTCGGGGTGTCCGCGCAGCGTGCCGTACCCGAAACCTGCCCGCTGGCCAGGCACCGGACGGCCGCCGTCGTCGAGCATGGGTTCAGTGCTCCACAGGACTCGGCACGGCGCGTGCCAGCGCAGCGGGCCGATCCCCACGCCGGAGGACATTTCCAATCCCGGACGGGCGCGGGGTGTACCGGGATCCACCCACAGTCCGCTGCCGCGGTGCAGGTCCCAGCCGAGCACGCCGTCGACCAGGCGCAGGAACCCCAGCGCCGGATCCTTCACAGGAATGCGTTCCTCTCGCAGCACCAGCCGGTACCGCGGAGGCCAGCCGCCCTCCAGCGGCACCGGGTACGGGCGTTCGGTCCGGCCGGGATCCAGGTAGGTCAGTTTCCGCTGTGTCATCCCCCGGCCAGCCCCTTCCAGGCCAGGGATTCCCGGTCCCGGCGGGGCAGGGAGGCCACCACCAGGTCATAGGAATCCTCCACCAGGTTCCGCACCACGTCATCAGCCAGGTTTCCGGTGAGGTCCAGCTGGTTCCAGTGGGTCTTGTTCATATGCCAGGCCCCGGTGATTTCCGGATTGGCGGCCCGCAGCTGCTGCGCGAGCTCGGGTTCACATTTGAGGCTGATGGTCAGCGGATCGCCGGCCAGGGCGGACAGGGCGAACATTTTGGCCGGCCGCCCTGCACCGGCTGCACGCACCTTGAACACCGAGGATTCGGGGCCAAACGGAAAGTCCTCATAGGCTCCGGTCAGGGACAGGCAGTACTGCCTCAGGGTTGCGGCGTCCATGAATTGACCTTAGCGCCGCGTAGGTCCCGCGCACCACAGATGGCAGGATGGAGAAACCACTAAGCACACGCACTACTTCGGCGGCCCCACCGGGCGCCGGCAACCTTTGGAGGATGGATTGGGCAAGGACCGGGCAAACGCCGGCGGGGGCAGGATGACGCAGGCCGCAGAGCGTGCTGCCGACTCCAAGTCATTTGAGCGGGCAGCGCGCATGGGCTACGTGGCCAGTGGCTTGCTGCACGCCCTGATTGGCCTCATTGCGCTGCAGATCGCGTTCGGTGACGGGGGCAGTGCCGACTCCTCCGGTGCGATGTCCGCGCTCGCTTCCCGGCCGGGTGGCATCTTCCTGATCTGGGCCTGTTTCCTTGGCTGCCTTGCGCTGGCGCTGTTCCAGGTCAGCCGCGCGTTCCTTGACTCGGCCGGCAGCCGGAAGGAAGTCTGGAAGAAACGGGCGACCGATGCCGGTTCAGCCGTTGTCTACGGCGCCATTGGCATCAGCTTCGGTGTTTTCGCGCTCGGTGGTTCCAGTGACAGCGGGCAGAACCAGGCCACCTGGACGGCCCGGCTTCTCAGCCAGCCCGCAGGCCAGATCCTGGTGGGCCTGATCGGTGCGGTGGTCGCCGGCATCGGGATTTACTTCGTCTACAAGGGCGTGATGCGGACGTTCCGGAAGAACCTCGGACCGATCCCGAGCGGGCCCTGGCAGCGTGCAGTGACCATCACGGGGATCACGGGTTTCACCGCGAAGGGCCTCTCACTGCTCATTCTGGGCGGCCTGGTCATTGCTGCCGCCGCCACCGCGGACCCGCAGAAGTCCACCGGTTTGGACGGCGCCCTGCACGCCTTGAAGGAGGCGCCCCAGGGCTGGCTGGCGCTGGGCGCCGTCGGGGTGGGGCTGATTTGCTACGGCCTGTACCTGGGCATTATGCGGGCCCGCTTCGGCAAGCTTTAGGCCTGCCACCAGGAGTCGAGTTCCTCAAGCGGGTCAGCGTCCCACGGTGTGGGCAGCACACCGTCCATGTAGCCGGCAAACCACTCCTTGACCTCGGGTGACTGGTAGGCCTCCTTGAGTACCTTCGCCTTTTCGGTTTCTGCGAATTCCGCTGTTCCGGCGACGACGCACCGGAACGGAATCTGGTCCGCTTCCTTCTCGAACGCCAGGGCGTCATCAGGTGAGAGTCCAATTTCGGCGGCCAGGCGCACGAACAGGAACCCGGCGTCGACGTCGGGCAGCGTCTTGGACAGCGACTGCTGGTCCACTTCCACAAAGGTCAGGTTCTTCGGGTTGGCGGTGATGGTTTCCTGCGACGTATGGATCACCCCCACACCGTCCTTCAGTTCCAGCAGCCCGGCGTCGCGCAGCAGCAGGAGGGCGCGGCCGTTGTTCGAGGGGTCCACCGGCAAGGCGATCCGGGCGCCGTCCGGAAGTTCCTGCAGGCTGGAGTAGCGCTCGGACCAGATGCCGCCGGGTGAGCCGTAGACGTAGAACAGCGGCTGAACTTCCAGCTTCTGGTCCACGTTGAACTGCTGCAGGTAGGCGCCGTGCTGGAAGTAGTTGGCGTCGAATTCGCCGTTGGAGACGGCCAGGTTCGGCTGCACGATGTCGGTGACGTACGTGGGTTCCAGCGTCCAGCCCTTGGCCTTGAGCAGTTCGACGGCGATCTTCGTGGGCTCCTGATAGGGGGCGGACTCGGTGACGATGATCTTGATGGTCTTGTCATCCGAGGCGGACGCCCCGCCGGTGAGGCCGCAGCCGGTGGCGGCGGTGAGCGAGGCGGCGCCTGCGCCCGCCAGGGCCAGCTTGAGAAAGTTCCTGCGTTCCATGGTTGTCCTTCGTAAGGGGTGGGTGACGTGAGTGGTTACCGGTAGGCGGAGGGAACGGGTTCGGTGCCGTTGAGGAAGTAGCGGCCGAGTTCGTTGTATTTGTAGGCCACCGGATCATGGAGGGTGTGGGTGCGGACGTCCCGCCAGTAGCGGTCAAAGCCGTATTTGCTGCCCGCAGCGCGTGCCCCGGTGACGTCGAAAACCCGTGCGGTGACGTCCAGGGACACTTCGTGGGCGGTAACCTTCGCAGCGGCAATCTGTTCGGCCACTCCGGCCCGGTCCGCCGCGGTCAGCTCCTCCCCGGCATCCCAGGCCCACTGCAGCGCCGTGGCGGCATGGTCGACGACGGCGGCCAGCGTCTGCAGCGCGGCCGTGAAGGAGCCGTAGTGGTTCTGGATAAACGGATCCTCCGCAGCGGACTCCACCTCGGCGTGGAACCAGGGCCGCGCACTGCTGCGCGTGTAGTCCCGGGCTGCGAGGACGGCGCCTTCGGCTGCGGCCAGGTAGGCATGCGCGAAGAGCAGCTGGAAGGCGGGGGTGGTGAGGACCTGGTGTGGACGGCGTTCGCCGTCGTGCGCTCCCAGATTCGTAATCACGTCCCCATCCGGCACAAAAACGTCGCGGAATTCGATGGTGTTCGTTGCGGTAAGCCGGGAGCCAAGGACGTCCCAGTCGTCGTGGCGGACCACTCCCTCGGATGCGGTGTCGATGATCAGCGCCAGCCGGTCTCCGCCGTCGACAATTGCCCGGCCGTAAATCCTGTCGGCGACCCGGCTGCCGGTGGAGAACGGCTTTTTACCGGTGACCCGGTAGCCGCCGTCGACGCGGCGGGCGGTGGCCTGCGGTCCCTGCGGGGTGCCGGTGGAGGACCAGAGCCATTGCTGGGCCAGGCATTCGTCTGCGAGTGCCTGCCCGCGTACCTCGTCCAGGTCGATGTACGGGAAGGACTGGAAAATGTAGTGGTAGCCGAGCAGCTGGCCGATGGAGTTGTCCGCCCGGGCGATCCGCTGCACAATCTCGAACGCCGTGGGCCAGTCAATTCCTGCGCCGCCGAAGCGGGTGGGAATGGTCAGCGGCAGCAGGCCGGACCGGCGCAGGATTTCCACCTCGGTGAAGGGCGGTTTGTTCGCCAGGTCCCGTTCCAGGGCGTCGGCACCGAGGATCGCGGCAACCTCGTCGGCCAGTGCGAACCAGTGTTCCTGGCCGGCACTGGTGCTGCGGCCGTAGCGGTGAAGCAGGCTGGCGGTCATCGGGTTTCTCCTGCGGTTGCAAGGCCGGCTTCGGGGGCAGCGGCTGTGAAGGCTCCGCGGAAGCGGGCGGCCGGGTGGCGTTCGTTCAGCAGCGGCCCGTTGCCGAAGAGCTTTTCGCGCAGGGTTCCCGGCGTGTACTCGTTCTGGGCCAGCCCGCGGCGGCGCAGTTCCGGCAGCACCCCGTCAATGAAATCGGTGTAGGAGCCGGGCAGCACAGCATTGATGATGTTGATGCCGTCCACGCCGGCGTCCTGCCAGCGCTCGAGTTCATCGGCGATCTGCTCCGGGGTGCCGGTGATCTGCTGCGCTTCGGTCCGGTACCGGGCGACGTCAGCCAGGGTCGGGTTGCCTCCGGGGGTGGAGTCGATGATGGCCTGCAGCACGCCGCGGCCGCCTTCGGTCTGCACGTCGCCGAGCGGGGTTTTAAGATCGAGCCCGCCGAGGTCGATTCCCAGGCCGCCGCCGATGTGCGCGATCACGGCGTCCAGGTCCAGGTATTCGTCCAGTTCGGCCTTTTTGCGCCGGGCTTCGGCTTCGGTGCCGCCGACCACAAAGGACAGTCCGGTGAAGACCTTGACATCGTCCGGCAACCGCCCGGCCTCGACGGCCCGGGACCGGACCCCGGCGGCCACCTTGGCGGCATGGGCGGGGTTCGGCGCGAAGATGAACGTGGCTTCGGCATTGGCCGCCGCGAACTGCTGGCCGCGTCCGGAGCTGCCGGCCTGGAAGAGCACGGGGGTGCGCTGTGCCGACGGTGCGCTCAGGTGCGGCCCGTCAATGGAGTAGCGCTCGCCGCGGTGATGGATCTTGTGGACCTTCTCCGGGTCGGCGTGCACACCGCTGGCCTTGTCCTGGATCAGCGCGCCCTCGTCCCAGGAGCCTTCCCAGAGTTTGTACACAGCTTCGACGTATTCATCCGCCCAGTCATACCGGCGGTCATGTTCCGTGAGCCCGGCGCCGTCGAAATTGCGGTGCGCGTTCTCCAGGACCGAGGTGACGATGTTCCAGCCGGCGCGGCCGCCGGAGAGGTGGTCCAGCGTGGACATCTGCCGGGCGAACTGGAAGGGGTGGCTTTGCACCACCGACGATGTCGCGGCCAGTCCGATGTCCTTGGTGGCTCCGGCCAGCGCCGCGAGCAGCAGCACGGGATCGTTGGCCGGCACCTGCAGGCCGCGGCGCACATGGGACGCCCAGCCGCCGTCGTGGTTTCCATACAGGCCCACGACGTCGGCGAAAAAGAGGGCGTCGAACTTCGCCGCTTCGAGCTGCCGGGCCAGGTCCGTCCAGAAGCCGAGCTCGTTGAAGCGGTGCTGCTCCGCCTCGGGGTGGCGCCACTGGCCGCCGCGGATGTGGCTGGTGGTATTCATCAGGAACGCGTTGAGCAGCAGGCGCGGCCTGGGCCCGGAAAAACGGGTGCTGGGGATAGGCATGGTGGTTCTTTCGGTTGAAGGCTAAAGACGCTTGTCCGCGCGCCGGGAAATCCAGGAGCCGCCCAGCTGGACGGCCTGCACCAGCAGGATCATCAGGACGATCGCGGTGATCATCAGCCCGGTTTCGTAGCGGTAATAGCCGTAGCGGATGGCGAAGTCGCCGATTCCGCCCCCGCCGACAAGCCCGGCCATCGCGGAATAGGAGATGAAGCTGACCGTCATGATGGTCACGGAGCTGATCAGCCCCGGCCGTGCTTCCACGAGCAGGACGTCGCGGACAATCTGCCCCCGGGTGGCGCCCATGGACCGGGCAGCCTCCACCACACCCCCGCCGAGAGCGGTGATGTTCTGTTCCACGAACCGGGCGAAATACGGGATCGCGTTGATGGTCAGCGGCACGATCACCGCCGCCGTGCCGATGGTGGTGCCCACGACGAAGCGGGTGAACGGGATGATCGCGATCAGCAGGATCAGGAACGGAAAGGACCGGACCAGGTTGACCAGCGAATCCAGGACCCGGTGCAGTTTGGGCTTGTGGACCAGCCCGTTGGGGCCGAGCGTGTACAGCAGGACACCCAGCGGGGTGCCGATCAGCACGGCCAGGGGAATGGCCACCAGGAGCATGATGCCGGTTTGGCCCAGCGCGGTGAGCAGCTCGGGCCAGACTTCGATGATGCGCTCAAGCACGGTGGGCTCCTTCGAGCCGGCGGCCGGCCGGCTTTCTTTCGGCACGGTCCAGACTGATTTCGTCGGAGATCAGGTACCGGCCGATCGAGGTGGCGGGGCTGAAACCGGGCTGCTGCAGGTCCGTGAGCGCGAACTGTTCCACTACCCGCCCGTCCTCCATCACGGCCACATTGTCTGCGATCGCCTTGATGACGTTCATTTCGTGGGTCACCACCACGATCGTGATGCCGAAGCGGGCGTTCACATCGCTGAGGTACTGCAGCACGGAGGCAGTGGTCCGCGGGTCGACGGCGGAGGTGGGCTCGTCGCACAGCAGCACCTTCGGCTCGGTGGCCAGGGCCCGGGCGATTGCCACCCGCTGCTTCTGGCCGCCGGAAAGCTTGGCCGGATACGCTCCCGCTTTGTCGGACAGATCGACGACGGCGAGCGCCTCGAGTGCCCGGCGGCGGCGCTCGGCGGCGTTTTTGACCCCGGAGAACTTCAGCGAAAGTTCCACGTTCTGCGCCGCGGTGCGGTTGTTCAGCAGGTTGAAGTGCTGGAAGATCATGCCGATCCCGTGCCGGGTTGCACGCAGGGCCGCGTCATCCAGAGCTGTCACGTCCACGCCGTCCACCAGGACCCGTCCGGAGGTGGGACGCTCCAACAGGTTGATGTTGCGCAGCAGGGTGGATTTACCGGCTCCGGAGAAGCCGATGATTCCCTGGATACTGCCACGCGGGATTTCCAGTGACACGTCATCCACGGCGGTGAAACTGGATTCTCCGGTGCCAAAAACGGTCGAAACATTCTCGATCCGAATCATGCCGTCCTCCTTCGGTCATTGCCCGGGAAGAGGTGAGCACCGCACGGCATCCTCATGGATGCGCTGAGGCGCACCCATGAGGGGACCAAAAGAAAGCGGGTGCTTCTCCATCGGTCCTGGCGGTAGCACCCCTCTCCTCCGCAGGATTACGGAAGGGGTTGCTGCGGCGTCATGGAGCCAGGTCTCTCAGCCGCTCTGGATGGTTACTGGTCCATGTAAGCCGGGACAGCCCCAGCCCGGCAAGAACATGTCGGTGTATGGCCCGGCACGTCGCTGTGTGACGCTTCGGGCGTCACACAGCGCCTTTGTTACGTAACCCGGACCGGCCCGACATAAACACCTTTGACGCCTAGGGTCACCGGGATATCCGCCCGGGTCAGGGAGGATAGGGCAGTGACTCTTCCGGAACGCCCTGCCCTCTCCCCTGCTCTGAGCGCGGCCGAGTTCCGCCGCTGGTACTGGCTGAAAGAGGAGCTGCTGGTCTTTGCCCGGACCCAGGGAATCCCCGCCTCCGGCTCCAAGGAGATCCTGGGCGAACGGATTGCTGCGTTGCTGGGCGGAAAACCCCTCCCTGCCGTGCCTGCCCCGGCGGGCAGGAAGGACAGGGTCCACCGTTTAGTGCCCCCGTTGACCATCCATACCGTGATCCCGGCCGGGCATCCCTGCAGCCAGGTCCTGCGGGAATTCTTCGTGAACGCCCTCGGCCCCGGGTTCCGGTTCGACGCACCCATGCGGGAGTTCTTCGCCGGCAATGACGGCACCGCAACCATGGGCGCGGCACTCGATCACTGGCACGCCACCCGGGGAGAGGCACCCCGGCCGATCGGCAAGCAGTTTGAGCTGAACCGTTTTTCCCGCGAGTGGCATGCTGCCAATCCGTCCGGCAGCCGGGAGCAGATGCTCGCGGCATGGCAGGTTCACCGGTCGCTGCCGGTGGATCAGCGAACATAGGGACCTGCGGCTGACCTACAGTCCGTAGCGCCCGGCTTCGATCACCGGGCAGGTGTCCATCACGACGTCGAGCCCGGCGTCGTGCGCACGCTGGGCAGCCGCTTCATCGATAACACCCAGCTGCAGCCACACCGCCTTCGCGCCGGCGTCGATGGCCTGGTCCACGATGCTGCCCACCTTCGCGGAGTTCACGAAACAGTCAACGACGTCGATCTGGCCGGGGATATCCGCGAGACGGGTATAGCCGGTGTTCCCGTGAACGTCCTCGCCCTTGAGGTTGACGGGGATAACTTCCATCCCCAGCGCGTCCTGAATGAACCGGGACACGCCAACGGCTGGGCGCAGCGGATTATTGGACAGCCCCACGACGGCCCATCGGCCCCGGGCGGAGAGCAGGCGGGAAATGACCTCGGGATCGTTACGGTGCGTCATAGGGCCGCCTCCTCCGGTCGGTCGTGCTGAAGACATTCCCACCTTACGCGCCAGGCAGCGTGCCCGTGGAGGTGCGGAGTCGCATCCTAGTCGAGGAAAGCGTCGACGGCGGCGGCCAGTTCGGCATCTTCGATGCCGTGCCATCCGCCGGCCAGGAGCTGGAATGATCCTTCGGGGAGCATCTCCGCAGCGTTCCGCGCCCAGTCCTGCAGCCGCTCATCGCTTCCGCTGCTGGCCAGGACGAGCACTGGCACCCGGACTCCGGTCAGGCTCCGCACATCAGTGTCGATCATCAGCGTGAGGTCGTAGGAAATAGTGTGCGCGGCAGGCTCAAACGGGCTGGGCTCGGAGGAGCGGATCATCTCCTCGGGGACCCCGATGGACTCCTGGAAAAGCCGGATCGCGCCGGCACGGTCATCTGCCTCGATGAGCGCTGCCAGCTGCGGACGGAAGTCTGCGCCGGAGCCGCCGTCACCGAAAAGGGGCGGTTCAACCGCCACCACGCTGGAGATGACGGCGGATTCCGAAGCCGCCCGCAGCGCCAGGATCGCTCCGGAAGAGGTGCCCAGCACATCCGCTGTCCCCCCGGCAGTTTCCACGACCGCAAGAAGGTCATCGACCTCGGATTCGGCGGTGTATTCCTCCCCGTCCCCGCTTTCGCCCTTTCCCCTGCGGTCATACGTGTAGACGGTATGGCCTGCGGCAAGCCGCTCGGCAACACCGGCCATTCCCGAGGTGGTCCGGTCCATCATGATCGGGTCCACCACCACCAGGGGAGGACCTTCACCGTGCCGCTCCCAGGCGATTGGTGTTCCATCGGCGGACAGCACGCGCCCCGAGGCGCCGTCTGAGGGGTCCATGGCTTCTCCTTTGTTGGAGTTGGGGCCACTGGCAGGCCGTCATTCCACGGTAGGAGGGCCCCCGGGCGGGGTCAATGGGCTGCTGCTTACGGCTGCCAATGAGCGCGGAGCGCGGCCAGGGACTCTTCCACCAGGGCGCTGCGGGTCACGCCTGCCGGCAGCGCGGCCATCACGGAATTGGTGGGGCTGCTCCCAGTCAGCGGCAGGAACTCCAGCGGCCGCCCCTCCGGGCTGAGCGGAGAAGGCTGCATCAGCAGGGAGTAGGCCAGGTTCCGGCCCACCACGTTGTGGATGGCCTGCACGCTCGCCGACCGCCAGCGGACATCCGGTTCCACACCGGCCCGGGCAAACTCGGCGATGGTCCGCTGGAGTGCAGGCTCCTCATCCATGAGGATCGCGGGGAAGCGGGCCAGCTCCGCCAGACTCACCGACGGCTGCCCGGCCAGGGGATGGTCCGGGCTGAGGACGGCTTGCCGCCGGGTCTCCTTGAGCAGCTCGGCCGTGCAGTCGGGCAGCACCTGTGCCTCGTAAACCACGCACAGCTGGAGCCGGCCGGCGAGCATGGCCTCCTGGATATCGGGTCCGCTGCCTTCCACAAAGTCCAGTTCAACCTGCGGATGCCGGGTGGTGAACCAGTCGACCAGTGCAGGGATGGCGTGCATGGCCAGCGTCCTGAACACTCCGATGACCAGCCGGCCGGACAGCTGGCCGTGCACCTGATCGAGCACCGCGGCCAGATCCGCGATCTGGCCGGTCATCTGCCGGGCCCGGGTGGCTACCACCTGTCCTTCCGGGGTCAGGGCCACCCCCTTGCCCCGCCGCCGGATAGCCAGGGTCACCCCGAGCGCCTGCTCCAACTGGGACAGCGCCAGGCTCACGGCCGCCTGAGAGACATGGCAGCGCCGTGCCGCCTCAGTGATCGACCGGGTCTCTGCAACGGCCGCGAAGTACTCGAGCTGGCGCAGTGTGATTTCGCTCATAAGGCCATCTTATGGGTCTAGCCAGTAATTATAGCTAGGTAAATGTGATGTAGGACACCATCCTTGAGGAAGCCCGCAAAACAGCAACCCCACGGAGCAACCCCTATGGATGTACAGGATTCCCTTCCCCACGTGATCACCCTCGGCACCGCGGGCGGCCCCCGCTGGTGGAAGGACCACCAGGGCACCCCGCGCTTCGGCATCGCCACGGCGGTAGTCGTCAACGGCACCTGGTACCTCGTGGACTGCGGCCAGGGAGCGGGCCGCCAGGCCAACGCCGCCGGCCTGGACATGGCCAACCTCGGCGGAATCTTCATCACCCACATGCACTCCGACCACACCGTGGACCTGCCCTCCCTGCTGCTCTTCGGTGCCTTCGAACTGAAGAACACGCCGCGGGGCCCGATCCCCGTGGTCGGGCCAGGCGACCGGGGCAAGCTGCCGCCGCTGTCGCCGCGGGCCACCGCGGTTCCGGTCCCCGTTGCGCCCGAACGGCCGACGCCGGGAGTCGCCGGATTGGTTGAGGGCCTGCTGGCCGCCTACGCCACCGACTGCAACGACAGGATCTTCGATTCCCTGGCCAAGAGCCCGGCAGAGCAGTTCCAGCCCCGCGAAATCACCCTTCCGGCCGGCCTCGGGTTCGATCCGGACACCAACGTCACCCCGGAAATGGAGCCGATCGAAGTCTTCCGGGACAAGAACGTCACCGTGACCGCCGTCCTGGTCGATCACCACCCCACCGCACCGGCCTTTGCCTTCCGCTTCGAGACAGAATCCGGCTCAGTGACCATTTCCGGCGATACGGCCCCGTGCGCCAACATGGTGCGGCTGGCCCGCGGAACTGACCTCCTGCTGCACGAGGCCATCAACCTCGACATCCTGGCCCGCCAGTACACGGACGCGCAGATGCTCCAGGCCACCATGGACCACCACCGCCGTGCCCACACCACTGCTGCAGAGGCCGGCCGAATTGCGTCCGAGGCCGGGGTACGCCACCTCGCGCTGCACCATCTGGTGCCGAGCTACTCCCCGCCCGAGGCGTGGGCCGAGGCCCGCACAACGTTCACCGGGAACCTCAGCATCCCCGAGGACCTGGAGGTCATTCCCTTCGGCAGCACCGGCAGCGCTGCCGTTTGCCGGTCCGTTTCCGGCGCGTCAGCCGCCGCCCTTTAGGATTTCGAGGAAACCACCATGAGCACCCAGCCCCATACTCCGGCCACGCCGGCCGGCAGCTACCACGCCTCCCCGCGGGAAATGCGCCGGATCCTGCTTTCCAGCTTCCTCGGCACCGCCGTCGAGTATTACGACTTCATCCTCTACGCCACCGCAGCCGGCATCGTCTTCAACCAGGTCTTCTTCGCCGGAATGGACCCGCAGGTCGCCATCTTCGTCTCCTTCGGCACCCTCGCCGTCGGCTACGTCGCGCGGCCCCTGGGCGGCTTTATCTTCGGCCACCTCGGCGACCGGGTCGGGCGGAAAACCATCCTGGTCACCACCGTCCTCATGATGGGCATTGCCTCCACCCTGATCGGACTGCTGCCCACCAGCGAACAGGTCGGGGTATGGGCCCCGATCCTGCTGGTGTCCCTGCGCCTATTCCAGGGCATCGCCGTGGGCGGAGAATGGGGCGGAGCCATGCTGCTGGCCTTCGAAAATGCCAAGAAGGAATCCCGCGGCTTCGCATCAGCCTTCGCCTACATGGGTGCCCCCGCCGGCACGATCCTCGGCACCCTGATGCTTTCGGCCATGTCCACCCTGCCGCAGGAGCAGTTCCTGTCCTGGGGCTGGCGCGTGCCGTTCCTGCTCTCCGCAGTCCTGATGGGCCTGGCAATTTTCATCCGCATGAAGGTCTCTGAATCCCGGATCTTCAATGAGCTCTCCGCTAAGGCAGAGACCAAGAAGCGCCGGGTCCCTGCCGCCGAGCTGTTCCGCGAACACCCCAAGGCACTGCTCATCGCCGTGGGCGCCGGGCTTTCCGGGCAGATGGCCCAGGGACTGATGGGCGCCTGGGCAATCTCCTACGCCGTACAGCAGGCCGTCCTGGCCCAGACCGAAGTACTCAACATCAAGGCCCTCGGCGGTGTCAGCACCATCCTCGTGATCATCGTGGCGTCCAAGCTCTCAGACCGGATGGGCCGCCGCCGCGTGCTCATCTGGGGCAACATCGGTGCCATGATCCTGGCCTTCCCCGTGATGGCACTGCTGGACATGGGGTCCACCGTGGCGTTTATGCTGGCCATCTTCCTGGGTCTGTCCCTGGTGCAGGGCTTCACCTCCGGACCCTACGGCGCCTTTGCCGGTGAGCTGTTCCCCACCTCCGTGCGCTATTCCGGCGCTTCGATCGGCTACCAGCTGGCGGCCACCCTCGGTGCGGGCTTCACCCCCATGATCGCCACCGCCCTGGTCATCGCCGGCGGCGGCTCCCTGTGGCTGGTCGCCGGACTGTGGACAGCGTTCTCCGGCATGTCGCTGATCTCTCTGCTGGCCGCCAAGGACCGTTCCGGCGAGGACATCCAGGAACTCGACGGCCCGGGCAGCACCCACGCAGCGGCCGCGGAGGAGCCGGAGCCCGTCCCGGCGTCTGCCGAACCTGTGCGTACACCGTAAACAAACAAGGTATACACTGTAAACACCGACGTTTACGAAAGGGGTGCCGATGGCCCGGTCCCTCCCGCTGCACCCCGATACCATTGCCGCTGCCGCCGTCCGGATTGCCGACGCCGAGGGCCTGGACGCCGTCAGCATGCGCCGGGTGGCGGGGACGTTGGGCGTCTCTGCGATGGCCCTCTACCGCCATGTCGCGGACCGCCGCGCCCTCCTGCTGCTGATGGCCGACGCCGCCAAGGACTTCGCGCTCCTGCCTCCCGGCGTGGCCACCTGGCAGGCAACGCTTGAACACATGGCCGACGCCCAGTGGCAGGCATTCCAGGCCCATCCCTGGCTGCTGCACATCGTACTGACCCCCCGTCGGCTGGTGAACCTGGCGACACCGGGTGAGGTGGAGCTGCTGCTCGCCCGGCTGCGCGGCGCCGGCCTCACCGAGGAGCAGGGCTTCGACTGCCTGCTGGGGATCTCTGCGGCTGTTATCGGCGCAGCCTCAATCACGGCGGCGGCGCAGTCCGGCCCCGAACAGTCCGGACCTGACGACCATGCGCAGTGGAACTCCGGGGCCGTGGCACGGTTCCCGCTGGCGGCCCGGTTCCAGGACCAGGGCATCAGCTCCGCAGCTTCCCGCCGCTCTCTGGACTTCGTCGTCGCCAACTTTATCCGCGGCGTCGAACAGGCGCTTGGGCAATTCCCCGGCTCCGCAATGCGCCCGGTTTCATGGAAGGAAGAAAATGCAACTGAAGGATAAGACTGCAATCATCACCGGCGGTGCCGGCGGAATCGGACGCGGAATTGTCCGCCGATTCCTGTCCGAGGGCGCGAAGGTGGCCGTGGTCGACATCGACCAGGCCCAGGGCGACCAGCTCCTGGCTGACCTCGACGGCCTGGGCGATGTCATTTTCATCGCCAAGGACATCTCCAAGGAGGAGAATGCCGCCGCGATCGTGGCCGAAACCGTGGAGCATTTCGGCGCCCTGGACATCCTGGTCAACAACGCCCATGCCTCCAAGCAGGCGCCGATCATGGAGACCACCCAGGAAATGTGGGACCTCTCCTTCGGCACGGGCACCATGGCAACGTTCCACCTGATGCGCGCCGCCTACCCGGAGCTGAAGAAGACCCGCGGCAGCATCGTCAACTTCGCTTCGGGCGCCGGCATGAAGGGCCTGCCGAACCAGGCAACCTACGCCGCGGCGAAGGAAGCCATCCGCGCCATCTCCCGGACCGCTGCCAATGAGTGGGCTGCGGACGGCATCCGCGTCAACGTGGTCTCTCCCATTGCCCTGACGCCGGGCATCGTCCAGTGGAGCCAGGCCTTCCCCGAGGCCTACCAGGAAGTCGTGGATGCCGTCCCGCTGGGCCGCCTCGGCGATCCCGAAACGGACATCGCACCGATCGT
The DNA here is from genome assembly GCF_014836875.1 of Arthrobacter pullicola. Classification (GTDB taxonomy): domain Bacteria; phylum Actinomycetota; class Actinomycetes; order Actinomycetales; family Micrococcaceae; genus Arthrobacter_B; species Arthrobacter_B pullicola. Next base: position 35,561 of record NZ_JACSQC010000001.1, read on the forward strand.
TGTGTTCTTGGCCAGCGAACAGTCCAAGTACATGACCGGCCAGACGCTGATGGCCGACGGCGGTTCCATCAAGCTGTACTAGCCAGCCCTAGCCGTTGACCGCCGGGGCGAAGCGGTACTTCGCGCCCCGGTGGGTTTCGGGCAGCTTGTCGCCGGCGCCGAAGAGCTTGTTCCGCAGCGTTCCGGGAGCGTATTCCGTGGGGTAGGCACCGCGCTTCTGCAGCTCCGGCACCACAAACTCCACCACGTCTTCAAACGTGCCGGGCGTCACGGCGTAGGCCAGGTTGAAACCGTCGACGTCGGTCTCCTCAACCCAGCGGATCAGTTCCTCGGCAACCTCGGCACCGGAACCGACCAGCCGCGGACCCAGCCCGCCGATCCCGGCAGATTCGGCGATGTCCCGCACGGTCCAGGGCTCGCCGTCATCCTTCACCTTCTGGAAGTTTCCGGCGGCGGACTGGATGGCGTTGGATTTCACGTTGCCCAGCGGCTCGTCCAGGTTGTAGGTGGAAAGGTCCACGCCCATCCAGCCGGACATCAGGGCCAGCGCCCCTTCGTCGCTGGTGTAGCGCTGGTAGTCCTCATGCTTGGCCTGCGCCTCTTCCGGAGTCGCTGCCGTGATGATGGTCAGCAGCGTGTAAATCCGGATCGAGTAGCGGTCCCGGCCGGCGGCTTCAGCGGCGTCGCGGATCTTGGTGACCGTGGCCTTGAGCTTTTCCACCGTGGGGGCTCCCACGAAAACGGCCTCGGCGTTCTCGGCGGCGAACGCGATGCCGCGGGGCGAGGCGCCCGCCTGGAAGATCACCGGGGTGCGCTGCGGGGACGGCTCGGAAATATGGATGCCGGGAACCTTGAAGTACTTGCCCTCGTGGTTGATGTCGTGCACCTTCGAGGGGTCGGTGAAGACGCCTGACTCGCGGTCCCGGACCACGGCGTCGTCCTCCCAGGAGCCCTCAAGCAGCTTGTAGACCACTTCGAGATACTCATCGGCATGGTTGTACCGCTCGTCGTGTTCCAGCTGGTCTTCCTGGCCCATGTTTCGTGCGGCGGAGGGAAGGTAGCCGGTGACCACGTTCCAGCCGACCCGCCCGTTGGTGATGTGGTCCAGGGTGGAGAGCCGGCGGGCAAACGGGTACGGGTGCTCGTAGGCAGTGCCCGCGGTGACGCCGAAGCCCAGGTTCTCGGTGACCAGGGCCATCGCAGAGACCAGCAGCAGCGGGTCGTTGACCGGCACCTGGGTGCCCTGGCGCAGCGTGGCCTCATTCGAGGAACCGTAAACGTCGTAGGTGCCCAGCACGTCGGCGATGAAGATGCCGTCGAAGAGCCCGCGTTCACAGATCTTGGCCAACTCGGTCCAGTAGCGGATGTCGTTGTACCGCGAGGACTGGTCTTCGGGATGGCGCCACAGGCCGGGCGACTGGTGGCCCACGCAGTTCATGTCGAAGGCATTGAAGCGGATCTGACGGGGTGCGGGCGAGTTTGCCATGTAAGTCCTTTTCGGGTTGACGCACCGTCAAGGAGCGCCGTACTTGCCACTGGCGAAAGCGCCTGCGACCGGATCGTCATCTGGGGCACCCCGCCACGGGAGAGGGTTGCCGCCCAACCAGCCAGAGCTTTGCGTTGGGACTCATGATCCTGCCCGCCCAGTATGGAACACCGCCCCCGGTGGCGCGCAAGCCGGACTGTGTCACGCGGCGTAATGCCCGACGGCGGCGCTGGGGAATCCGTTCTCAACAGGCAGGTCCGGCGTAGCTGCCTGTCGGCGAAGAATCCCTTAGGGTAGCGAAATGAGAAGACACCTCACCTGGATTCTTCCCTTGGCGCTCATCCCCATTGCCTATATCGCCTTGCGGCTGGTTTTCACTGCATACGGTGAGAATGATGCGGACAGTGGCGCTTCGATGGATCTTGGATATGCCCTCTTACTTCTTGCTGCCCTTGGGGTTTGGTTGGTCGGCACCATTTACCTAACCATCAAGGCAATTACGAACGCGCACCGGGTATTCCGCTCGTTCCGACGGGGAAAAGGCCATTACACCCGCACGGAACAGGCACAGCGGGACCTCCAGCTGCATTATGAAGATTCTTGGAATAAAGCGCAGGCGTTGACCGGACAATTGAGTGAAGGCCATCTCCCTCCCGCCATGCAGGTGTGGGGCGTGGTTCTGGAACCGGGCGAAAACCTCCACCTCCAAATCACCGCTGACTATGCCCGCTTTTACGGCTCGCCCGGTACATATGTCCACACGAGCGGTTTCTTTTGGGGTCAGCCGGCTTTTGTGCTTGCCGGGATGGGAGTAACTGCCTTGTCCAATAATTCTCGGCGCCGGTCGGCAGAAGCTGCCTCACGCCAGCATTGGCGCGACGCAAGACGCACGGCAATGTTTTTGACTGACCGCCGCATCCTCTGCCAGGTGGATGGCCGCTGGTTGAGCTTTTACTATTCCCACGTCGCGGCCTGCTATCCCGAGCCGGAAAACAACAGTGTGGTGTTGGAATTCCATCAGGGCGATCCGCTGCTGATCGGCGGACCGGAAGCGCCACTTGCGGCGGCCTACATTGTCTGGGCGCTCTACGGCGCAAATGGCCTCACCAGCCATCCTGCGCTGGGGTCCCTACGCGGTTAATCATCCGGCGCACGGCGGCGTAATGCCCGGCGGCGGGAGCCGGGTTCGCCGCGAATCCGGCGCGGCGAATTGTTACGCCGGGACTTGCCCGCGGGCAGCCCGAGGGCGTTTAGTTATGGCTTGACCATCCCGAGCGGCTGAGAGACCTGGATCAGTGAAGCCGCAGCAACCCTGGTCGGCGCGTTTCCTCCTTGAGGCGCGGCGATAACGAGGTGGACGTCGCAGGAGGCCGGTAAGCCGGCCCAGGACGTTTTCCGTAGGGTGCTACTGCCAGGACCGATGGAGTGTTCAATGACTGCAGTACTTTCCTCCGGGTCCCATGCCGTGTCCGCTGCCGCGGGCCCCGCACCAGACACCGCCCTGTCCGTGACCTTCGACGGCGTGGGCCGCAGCTTCGGCTCCGGCCCGGACGCCCACGTGGTGCTCCGGGACATTCACTTCGAGGTGCGCCCCGGTGAAGTCCTCGCCATCCTTGGCTCCAGCGGCTGCGGCAAATCCACCCTGCTGCGGGCCACCGCGGGGCTCGACGCCGCTTCGACCGGCAGCGTGCGGATCGACGGAACAGCCGTCCGCGGCATCGATGACCGCTGTGCCGTGGCCTTCCAGGAACCCCGCCTGCTGCCCTGGCAGACCCTGCAGGCCAATGTTGCGATCGGCCTCCCCAAGGGCACCAGCGCCAGCGAGGGCAAGGCGAAGGTTGCCGAACTGCTGAAGCTGGTGGAGCTGGACAGCTTCGCCAAGCACCAGCCCCGCGCGGTATCCGGCGGTATGGCGCAGCGCGCCTCCCTGGCACGGGCCCTGGCCCGCAGGCCCGGGGTGCTGCTGCTGGATGAACCGTTCGGTGCTCTCGACGCGCTGACCCGCCTGAAGATGCAGGATCTGCTGCTGGACGTGCACCGCGCCGCCCCGGCCACCGTCCTGCTGGTCACCCACGACGTCGACGAGGCGCTGCAGCTCGCAGACCGCATCATCGTCCTGGGCCGCGAACCGGGCAAACCCGGCGCCACCATCACCCAGACCATCACCGTCCCGGGCGCACGTCCCCGGGACCGTGCCTCGGCCGAACTGGCGCGAATGCGCGGCGAGCTCCTGGCGAGCCTCGGCGTCGAGCGCCACTAGCCTTCCCACCCGTTGTCCCACGTCCCGGCCGTGCCGGGACGTCTCCGCGGACGTTTTGTGCCCGCACCAGCTTTGCTTCCCCACCCCGCTCATCCAAAGGAATCCCCATGAACAGCCGTTCCCGCTTTACCCGCCGCCCCCTCGCGGTAATCGCCGCCACCGCCGCCGCGGTCTCCCTGGCCCTGACCGGCTGCGTCGCCGGTGAGGATTCCTCCGCCGGTGCCGCCAGTGAAGCTGCCGACGGCGGCACGCTGAACATCGACTTCGCCACCTACAACCCCCTGAGCCTGGTCATCAAGGACCAGGGCTGGCTGGAAGCCACCCTCGCCGAGCAGGGCGTGGACGTGAACTGGGTACAGTCCGCCGGCTCCAACAAGGCGAATGAGGCACTGCGGGCCGGGGCGATCGACGTCGGCTCCACCGCAGGTTCTGCCGCCCTGCTGGCCCGCGCGAACGGCTCGGAGATCACGACCATCAGCATCTACTCCCAGCCGGAGTGGGCTGCCCTGGTGGTCGGCCCGGACTCGGACATCACCTCGGTGGCGGACCTGGCCGGCAAGTCGGTCGCTGCGACCAAGGGCACCGACCCGTACTTCTTCCTGGTCCAGGCCCTGGAGGAGGCCGGCCTGAGCACCTCGGACGTAACGGTGGAGAACCTGCAGCACGCCGACGGGCGCACCGCACTGGAAAACGGTGCCGTTGACGCCTGGGCCGGGCTGGATCCGATCATGGCAGGCGCCGAGCAGGCCGGTGCGGAGCTGCTGTACCGCAACCTGGACTTCAACACCTACGGCTTCCTGAATGCCACCGAATCCTTCCTCAAGGAAAAGCCCGAGCTGGCACAGGTGGTTGTGAACGCGTATGAGAAGGCCCGCGCCTGGGCCGCCGAAAACCCGGAGGAAACCGCGCAGATCCTGGCCGACGTCGCCGGCCTGGACCTTGAGGTAGCCAAGACCGTGATCCTGGAGCGCAGCAACCTGGACGTTGACGCCGCCCCGGGTGACGCGCAGCGTGCGGTCCTGGAAAAGATCGGCCCCACGTTTGTGGAGACCGGTGACGTCGCGGAGCAGTCCACCATTGACGACGCCATCGCCAACCTGCTGGACGATTCCTTCGTGAAGAAGGCCGATCCGGAAGCCATCAAGGAATCCTAGTGAGCAATTCGTACCTGACCGGAAGCTCGGCAGTACCCGGCGGCTTGCAGGGCCCCCCGGCAGTGCTCCCGTCCCAACCCGCTGCCCCGGAGCGGATCTCCGGGGCCTCCGGACCGCTCTCCCGGGGCTGGGTCCGAGTGCTCCTGGGCCTGGTGGTCCCGGTGCTGGTCCTTGCGCTCTGGCAGCTGGTTTCGGTGCTGGGGGTCTTCAGCGCCGTGCAGCTGCCCTCGCCGGGCGCTGTCCTGTCCTCCGCCGTCGACCTGTTTGACCGCGGGGAACTGGGCACACATATCGCCATCTCCACCCAGCGCGTGCTGACCGGTTTTGCCGCCGGCGCCGCGCTGGGCCTGGTGCTCGGCGCCGTGCTGGGCCTTTCCCGCCTGGCCGATGTCCTGCTCGGCCCGCTGCTCGGCGCGCTCCGTGCCGTACCGTCGCTGGCGCTGGTGCCGCTGCTGATCCTCTGGATGGGAATCGGGGAGGACTCGAAGGTCACGCTGATCACCATCGGTGCGTTCTTCCCGGTCTTCACCACCGTGTCCCTGGCGCTGCGGCACGTGGACAAGAACCTCGTCGAAGCCGCGCGGGCGTTTGGCCTGAACGGCGTCAAGCTGCTCACCACTGTGCAGCTGCCCGCCGTCGTCCCTGCCGTGTTCTCCGGGCTGCGGCTGGCACTGGCGCAGTCCTGGCTGTTCCTGGTGGCGGCCGAGCTGATCGCCTCCTCCATGGGGCTCGGCTTCCTGCTGACGGACTCGCAGAACAACGGCCGCACCGACCGCATGTTCCTGGCAATCGTGCTGCTGGCAGTTATTGGTAAGACAACCGATGCCCTGCTGGGCCTCGCAGAAAAGTGGGCAGTGAAGAAGTGGGCGTAAGAACAGCACCCCAGCCGGCCGCAGAGCCGGAGTTCGCCACTGAAGCGGAACGCATCGCGTTCTGGGAGGAAGCCGCGCGGCGGCTGCAGTGGGAGGAACCGTGGCACACCGCGCACCGGTTCACCCCGCCGCAGCGCCTCAGCGGGCCGGAGGTTCCCGAAGCCGACGCAGAATACAGCGTTCCGGAGATCGAGTGGTTCGCTGGCGGCAAGCTCAACGTCGCCGTGAACTGCGTGGACCGCCACGTCGCCGCCGGCCACGGAGACAAGGTTGCCCTGCACTTCGAGGGTGAGCCCGGCGACCGGCGCACCCTGACCTACGCCGACCTGCAGCAAGAGGTCTCCCGCGCCGCCAACGCTCTGCTGGCCCTCGGCATCGAACAGGGCGACCGGGTGGTCATCTATCTGCCGGTCATCGCCGAAACCGTCATCATCACCCTGGCCTGCGCCCGCATCGGGGCCGTGCACTCGCTGGTGTTCGGCGGGTTCTCCGCGGAGGCGCTGAAGTTCCGGGTGGAGGACACCCGCACCAAGCTGCTGGTCACCACGGACGGGCAGTACCGGCGCGGGGCAGCCGTCCCGGTCAAGGACAACGCGGATAAAGCCGTGTCCGGCGAGAACTCGATCGAGCACGTCCTGGTGGTCAAGCGGACCGGCTGCGACATCGCCTGGACCGAGGGCCGGGATATCTGGTGGCACGAGACCGTTGACACCGCCTCCGACGTGCACGAACCGGAAGCGTTCGACGCCGAAACCCCGCTGTTCATCATGTACACCTCCGGGACCACGGGGAAGCCCAAGGGCCTGGTGCACACCATGGGCGGCTACCTCACGCAGGCCTCGTGGAGCTACGAGTTCCTCTTCGCCAACCCGGACGAAGCCGCCCGCGCTGACGACGTCCACTGGTGCACCGCGGACCTGGCCTGGGTCACCGCGCACACCTACGAAATCTACGGTCCACTCTCCAACGGCGTCACCGAGGTGATTTTCGAGGGCACTCCGAACACCCCGCACCCCGGCCGGCACTTCGAAATCATCGAACGCTACAAGGTCACCAGCTATTACACCGCCCCCACCCTGGTCCGCTCCCTGATGGGCTGGTTCCCCGACGGCGTCCCGGACACCTGGGACCTGTCCTCCATCCGGCTGCTCGGCACCGTGGGCGAGGCCGTGAATCCGGAGGCCTGGCGCTGGCTGCGGGAAAACGTCGGCCGCGGCGAAGTCCCGGTGATCGATACCTGGTGGCAGTCCGAAACCGGCGCCACCATCCTCTCCCCGCGCCAGACCGACACCGTGTTCAAGCCCGGCTGCGCCTCCCGTGCCCTGCCCGGCGTCTCCACCCGGATCGTCGACGAGGACGGCAATGACGTCCCGGCCAATACCCAGGGCTTCATCGTGGTGGACCGGACCGGCCCGTCCATGGCCCGCACCTGCTGGGGCGATCCGCAGCGCTACCTGTCCTCCTACTGGCGGCAGTACGCAAAACAGGGCTGGTTCCTGGCCGGCGACGGCGCCCGGTATGACGACGACGGCGATACCTGGATCCTGGGCCGGGTGGACGACGTCCTGAACGTCTCCGGGCACCGGCTCTCCACGATCGAGATCGAGTCGGCCCTGGTGTCCCACCCCTGGGTCGTGGAGGCAGGGGTCTGCCCGGTCGCCGATCCGAAGACCGGGCACGCGATCGCCGCGTTCGTGGTGCTGACCGAGACTGCATCGAAGGATGCGGGCGAGGTGACGAAGGAACTGCGGAACCACGTCGCCAAGGAAATCGGGCCGATCGCCAAGCCCGCCGCCGTCGTCGTGGTTCCCGATGTCCCCAAGACGCGCTCCGGCAAGATCATGCGCCGGCTGCTGACCCAGCTGTTCGAGGGCACCACGCTCGGCGACACCACCAGCCTGCAGAACGAACCGTGCATTCCGGCGATTCACGCCGCCTGCCAAGTCCGCAGGACTGGAAGTGGCGTCTAATGCACCCGCGCAAGGGTCACCCGGTCCAGCTCCACGGCGCCGCCCATGGCACGGTGCAGCCGGATGAACTCGACCGGGGAGACCTCCAGGATCGATGTGTCCTTTTTCTCCGGCAGCAGGTCGGGATGCCCGTTCTCCATCAGCTCGATGAACAGCTGCTGCGCGTCCGTCCGGTCCATGGGATCCGTGGGGGTGATCTTGTGGTTGGCGGAGGCCAGTTTGTAACCGGTTTCGACGACGATCACGTACTGTTCCATGCCCGCTCCCGGGTTGTGGGGTTCCGGCACCGGCCGGAGTAGACCCCGCGCTCAGCGCAACTGTCCTCAACATTGTTGGTTTCCACCGCCCAATAAAGCAACCATTGCCTTACCGCTTCGCAGCGGTCCCCCTAAGGAAGGAGCACTCAGTCCCATGAGTGATCGCCAGTTCGGATTCCGTACCCGCGCCCTGCACGCGGGCGGCACACCCGATGCCATCCACGGTGCGCGCGCCGTCCCCATCTACCAGACCACGTCCTTTGTCTTCAAGGACACCGACGACGCCGCCAACCTCTTCTCGCTGCAGAAGTACGGGAACATCTACTCCCGCATCGGCAACCCCACGGTGGCTGCGTTCGAGGAACGCATCGCCTCCCTGGAGGGCGGCATCGGTGCGGTGGCGACGGCGTCGGGCATGTCCGCCGAATTCGTCACCTTCGCGGCGCTCTGCCAGGCCGGGGACCATATTGTGGCCGCGTCCCAGCTCTACGGCGGCACGGTCACCCAGCTGGACGTCACACTGCGCCGCTTCGGCATCGACACGACCTTTGTTCCCGGCACCGATCCCGCCGACTACGCGGCGGCCATCCAGGAAAACACCAAGGCCGTGTACGCCGAGGTAGTCGCCAACCCCAGCGGCGAGGTCGCCGATATTGAGGGCCTGGCCAAGGTGGCGCACGACGCCGGTGTGCCGCTGATCCTCGACGCCACCCTGAGCACGCCCTACCTGGTCCAGCCGTTCAAGCACGGCGCGGACATTGTCATTCACTCCGCCACCAAGTTCATCGGCGGCCACGGCACCACCCTGGGCGGCGTCGTCGTCGAGGCCGGCACGTTCAACTGGGGCAACGGCAAGTTCCCGGCCATGACCGAGCCGGTGCCGTCCTACGGCAACATCTCCTGGTGGGGGAACTTCGGGGAGTACGGCTTCCTGACCAAGCTGCGTTCCGAGCAGCTGCGCGACATTGGACCCACGCTCTCCGCGCAGTCCGCCTTCCAGCTCCTGCAGGGCGTGGAAACCCTGGCCCAGCGGGTGGATGAGCACCTGCGCAACGCCCAGGCCGTGGCCGAGTGGCTCGAAGCTGATGACCGCGTGGCCTGGGTCTCCTACGCCGGCCTGGAATCACACCCGCACCACGAGCGGGCGAAGCACTACCTGCCCAAGGGCGCAGGCTCCGTCTTCAGCTTCGGGGTGAAGGGCGGCCGCGCTGCCGGGCAGGTGTTCATCGAATCCCTGCAGCTCGCCTCACACCTGGCAAACATCGGAGATTCCCGCACCCTGGTGATCCACCCGGGTTCGACCACCCATCAGCAGCTCTCCCCCGAGCAGATGGCCGCAGCCGGTGTTCCGGAGGACCTGGTGCGGATTTCCGTGGGCCTGGAGGACCTGGAGGACATCCTCTGGGACCTGGACCAGGGCCTCACCGCTGCCGCTGCCGCAGCGTCCGGCGCTGCCACTGCAGTCCCCGCCGCTGAAGCCGCGTCCTGCACCGTGCCCGCCCCGGCCGCCGTCGAAAACCAGGAGTCCGCCAATGTCTGAGAACCGCACTGACACCGGGAGCTGGGTAGGCCCCAGCGCCCCTGAACGCCTCGCCCTGCTCCGCTCGGCCAAGTCGATCGCCATTGTGGGTGCCTCGGACAAACCGTCCCGGGCCTCCTACTTCGTGGCGACGTACCTGCTCTCTTCCTCGCCGTACAAGGTGTATTTCGTGAACCCGGTGGCCAAGGAAATCCTGGGCCAGCCGGTCTACGCCTCGCTGGCGGACCTGCCGGAAACCCCGGACATCGTGGACGTTTTCCGCCGGCATGATGACCTGCCGACCGTCCTGGAAGAGGCGAAGGCCGTGGGCGCGAAGACGCTCTGGCTGCAGCTGGGTTCCTGGCATGAGGAAGTGGCCCGGGATGCCGAAGCCGCCGGAATGAACGTGGTCATGGACCGCTGCGTGAAGATTGAGCACGCGCGGTTCCACGGCGGATTGAACCTGGCCGGCTTCAACACCGGGGTGATCTCCTCGAAGCGCCAGCTCACGGCGTAGCTTCCGGGCCTTATGCGGAGTGAGGGCCTTATCCGGAGTGAGGGTCTTATCCGGCGTGAAGATCTGGCCGGTGTGAAGGTCTGTCCGGAAGCGATGCCCTAGCGGGAGCCGGGACCCCAAGCGGAGTTTCCGCCGTGGTTCCGGCTCCCGTCGCCAATGGGCTGCCACACGTTGGATGTGCCGCTGCGCGAATCCTCCGCACCCTTGCCTGGGTTTCGCTGCTGCCAACCGCCGGACTGTTCAGCCCGGTGCTGGCCGCGGAACCCGTCGTCGTCGTCATCATCGTCGTCGTCGTCGTGCCACTGACTCTCGGGGCGTTCCGCGCGCCCGTTCCCCTGTCCATGACCCTGCCCGCGGTCGCTGGTGGACCAGTCCTGGTTTGCGCCGGGACCGGGCTGCGCTTCATCTGCCGCAGGGGCCGGCACAGCAGGGACGGGCTCAGCTGGGGTTTCCTCCGCGGGCACCGGGACCGGGGCCGGCGCAGCCGTCTCGGCCGGGGCCGGGATGGCGGGCTCCAGGGGAGGTTCCGGTGTGGGGGCCGGAACCTCTTCGTAGGTGAAAGGAGCGGGCGCTTCGTGCGATGTCTCGGCCGTAACCCAGAAGTCATGGCTGGTTGCCGCCACACCGGTGGTGCCCGCTGCCATCGCGGCAATCACCGCGCCGCCGAGCAGGAAGCCCCGCCTGCGGGTGGATTTCCGCAGGGGCGTTACCCCGGCGGTGAAGAGGGCTTCGAGTTCTGCACACGGCGCCGGTGCCGCTTCCCGGCCGGATTCGCGCATGCGGAGAAGCGCCGCCTCAAGCTCCTGAGTGGCCTCTACGCCTGATTCCGTCAAGAGGCGTCGGATGGCTTCCTCGTCATTGGGGTTGCTGGACATACTGTTCATGCTCCGTTGCCTCCTTTCCTGTGATTCGTTCCTTAAGGGCGATGAGGGCCCTCCGCTGAAGTTGTTTGACCGAGTTAACCGTCTTCCCCATAATCACGGCGGAATCCTCGAGGGACAGATCCGCCACCACCCGCAGGAGCAGGACCTCGCGCTGCTGCTCGGTGAGGCCTGCCAGGAGCGGCTCCGCTGCCAGCACCGATTCCAGGACCGCCGTTTCGGCGGACGGGGTGTACCGGGTGTCCGCCAGCGGATCGTACGGCGCTGCCACGGGCTGGCGTTCCCGCCGGCGGTGGTCATCGACCATCCTGGCGTGGGCGACCGAAAAGGCGAAGGTCCGCAGTCCGGCCGCTCCACCGGTAATGGTTGGCAACTGGGAAAAGACTGTCAGGAAGACCTCCTGCGCCAAGGCTTCCGGATCCTCGCAGCCTTTGGATCTCAGATACCCAAGGACCCCTGGTGCCAGGGACTCATAAACCGCCCGCAGGGCCACCGGATTTTTTGCGCGCGCCTCGGAGACCATCTGCTCTGTCAGCGGGTCAGCCAAGGCGGGGTCTTTTCGATCTGGGACGTTGGGGCGAACCAAATCGTACCCCGCCAAGGCAGGTCCCGCTGGGAAATAGCCGTGCCGGAGCTTGCTGGGGGGATAAGCCCCGGCACGGCCATTACACAGGGGTAATCGCAGTGGACGCCGAAAAGGTTACGCGGCAGCCAAAGTTTCTTTTCCACCCTCCGGGTGTGGGCTCTCCGTCCGCCCCGCCGGAGCCGGCGCACAGGGAATGTGGGAGAATTAACCGGGCTCCGCCTTCCCGACGGCGGAGGCGGCGCGGCCGGCCGGGATCAACAAGGCCCGCTGCGCGCCGGACCAGCAACCCGCGGCCAAGCCCCGCGGCACAGGATATTGATGACCCTCAGCAACTCCAGCACGCACCACGACACAGAGCTTAGACGCAGTCTTTCACTGCGGCATATCCGTTTTATTGCCCTCGGCTCGGCTATCGGCACCGGTCTCTTCTATGGTTCCTCCGAGACCATCCAGGCCGCCGGTCCCGCCGTGCTCATCGCCTACATCATCGCTGGCTGCGCCGTGTTCCTGGTGATGCGTGCCCTAGGTGAGATGGCGGTCCGCCACCCGGTCGCGGGCTCGTTTGCCCAGTACGCCGGCCGCTACCTTGGCCCCCGGATGGGGTTCCTGACCGGCTGGACCTTCGCGTTCGAAATGGTCATTGTTGCCATCGCGGACATGACAGCGGTCAGCATGTACATGGGTTTGTGGTTCCCGGACACTCCGGGCTGGCTCTGGATGATTGCTGCCATGCTGTTGATCGGCGGGCTCAACCTGATGCGGGTCAGCGTCTTCGGTGAACTGGAGTTCTGGTTCACCCTGATCAAGGTCTCCACCATCGTCGCGATGATTGCCGGCGGGCTCTACCTGATTGTGTTCGGCGTCAGCACCGGCGGTTACGAGCCCGGCGTCAACCACCTGGTGGATCACGGCGGGTTTGCACCGTTCGGGGTGTGGGGCATCGTGATGAGCCTGGGAATCGTGGTGTTCTCGTTTGGCGGCGTCGAAACCCTCGGTGTGACTGCCGGCGAAACCGGCGACCCAACACGTGCGATCCCCAAGGCTGTTAACACCGTGCCGGTGCGGATCCTGCTTTTCTACGTGCTCTCGCTGGGAGTGATGCTCTGCCTCCTGCCCTGGGACAGGATCGGCTCGGAGGGCAGCCCCTTCGTTCAGGTCTTCGCCGGGCTGGGCATCCCCTTCGCCGAACACCTGATCAATGCCGTTGTCCTCACCGCAGCCCTCTCCGCGATGAACTCAATCTTCTACGCGGCCTCCCGCACCATGTACGGCCTGGCCGAACAGGGACACGCTCCGCAGGAATTCACCCGCGTCTCGCGGTTCGGTGTTCCTGTCTGGCCCGTGGCGATCATCATGGCCAGCCTTCTCGGCGGACTGGGCCTGTACCTGTGGATCCCTGAGCAGCTCTTCCTGGTGGTTGCCTCCACCGCCACCTTTGCCACCATTTTCACCTGGTCCTCCATCCTGCTCAGCCACCACCGCATGCGCCGCCAGATGCGCCGGGAGGGGACCCCGTCGGCGGGCTTCCCCTTCCCGGGCTGGCCGGTCCTGAACTACGCCACGCTGGCCTTCATGGGCCTGGTGACCGTCATCCTCGCCTTCACCGGCCCTGGACGGACGGCCCTGATCGTCGGTGTGGTGTGGCTCCTGCTGATGCTGGCCGCCTACCAGTTCCTGGTCAAGGGGAAAGGCCGGCAGCCGATCGAGCTGCCGACGCCGTCTGCCGACGCTCCTCGGAGCTAGCTGACTTCCCTGCCCTTGGGGACATCCCTGCCAGTTGGGGACACCGCGGGAGGCAGCTTCCCTGCCCTTTGGGACATCCCTGCCAGTTGGGGACTTTCCTGCGTGGCGCCACGGCAGGAAAGTCCCATGGCGTGCGATTTGTCCCAAACCGGAGCGAGCCGCAGGCCATAGGGGGCAGAGACCGCTGCGGTACTAAAGCTAGTTGGCAGCCTCGATCTGCTCGTTGACCGCGAACCGTCGGTTCTGCAGCACGGGCAGGAATTCCCGGACCTCTTCGATGCGGTTCCGCGTCACTTCCGCCGTGGCCACCCCGGCGGTCTCCTCAGCCAGGAAAACCTGCGGCACGCCCATGGGATCCAGGATGGCCGAGTGCCCGATGGTGTGGCCGCTGGAGGTGCCTGCGGCTGCGATCCACACGGTGTTCTCGATCGCCCGTGCCTTGAGCAGCGTTTCCCAGTGGTCGATTTTGTGTTCGCCCTTGAACCAGGCGGCCGGAACCGCGATGAGGTCCGCACCCTGGACGGCCAGTGCCCGGGCAAGTTCGGGGAACCGGAGGTCGTAGCAGGTCATCAGGCCCACCCGCAGGCCACCGAGTTCCACTACCTGGATCCCGCGGTCACCTGCTTTGATCCGGGTGGACTCCTGGTAGCTGAACGCATCGTAGAGGTGGAGCTTCCGGTAGGTCGCTGCGATCCGGCCGTCGGACTCGATCGCCACCAGCGTGTTGTAGGGCCGTTCCTCTCCCGAGGACTCGTAACCCCCGGCGATCACTGCGATTTTCAGTTCCGCGGCCAGGAGGGAAAGCTGCTGGACGAAGGTGCTCCAACCGGCGTCGACCGCTGCAGCCAGGGTCCCCTCCACCTTGCCGATGCTGAACATCGACTCCTCCGGGAACACGATCAGCTCCGAACCCTCGCCCTTGGCCTGCTCAGCCAGCGAGCGCATCGCCGCCAGGTTTTCCACGACGTCCCCCGTGGGGCTGAACTGACCTACGCTGACCAACATTGGACTACCGCCTTGCCTTTGAGGACCGGACTTTCTTCCAGCCTAGTGCAGGTCCTCAAAGTGGAGCACAGGTTTCAGCACCTCCCCCGCTTTGGCTGCAGCGGCGGCGTCGTTAATCTCGTTGAACCCGTACCGGGTGATCATCTTCTGCAGCGGGAACCGGCCCTGCTGGACCAGTTCCACGAGCGCGGGCAGGAACAGCTGCGGTGTGGCATCGCCTTCCGTGATGCCAATGACCTGGCGGCCGTTGAGCATGAAGTTCACGTCCAGTTCCACGGTGGATCCGGCGGCCGGAGCGCCGATCAGCCCGAGCTTGCCCAGCGGCGCCAGCGCATCCGCGGCAGTGGCCGCCACCCGGGTGCTGCCCGTGGTTTCGAGGGCATGCGTGACACCGTCGCCGTTGGTCAGTTCGAAGAGGGCCTGCAGCGCGTCGGTACTGCCGGAATTCACGACGTCGGTGGCCCCCAGTTCGCGGGCCAGCTCCAGCCGCGAGTCCACCAGGTCCATCACCACAACCCGGGTGGAACCGGACAGCGCGGCGGCCATCACCGCGGCCAATCCCACGGGACCGGCGCCGAACACGGCGAGGATGGATCCAGGCTCCGGCCGCAGGACGTTCAGCACGGCTCCGGCTCCGGTCTGAATGCCGCAGCCCAGCGGGGCCAGCAGGCTCAGGTCCGCGTCCGGGTCCACCTTGGTGACACCGCGGGCATCGGCCAGGACGTAGTTGGCGAAGGATGACTGGGCGAAGAAATGTCCGTGGACCCCTTTGCCATCCTTGGTGATGGTGGCGGTGCCGTCCATGCGCTGCCCACCAATGAGGTTCAGGTCCAGGAAGTCCGTGCAATAGGCCGGGTGGCCCAGGCGGCAGTTCCGGCAGACTCCGCAGCTGGAAAAGCTCAGCAGAACCTGGTCGCCGGGCACCACGGAGGTCACTCCGGATCCGACGGCCTCCACGATGCCTGCGCCCTCATGCCCAAGGACTCCCGGCAGGGGAAAGGGAATGTGCCCTGCCTGGACGCCGAGGTCGGTTCCGCAAACGCCCGCGGCGGTAACCCGGACCAGGACCTCGTCCGGCCGGGGATCATCCAGGGTGACGTCGGTGATTTCAAAGGGTTCGTGGACACCGCGCAGGATCGCGGCACGCGCCTGAGTAGTCATAGGGCCACGCTACGCCGCCGCCGCAGCAGCCGTCAGGACCTGCGGGAGTATGGAGCCCGGATGAGCCGGAGTTTGTGCCGCCTGCGTCCTAGACTGTGGCGGCATGGAAGAGATCAAGGAACCGGTGCAGCTGTCCCGCGCGGACGGCACCCTGAATCCCGCCGCCACAGGCTTCTCCCGCACTGCCCTGCACAGCTTCGCGCACCTGCCCTCGGGCCTGCGGCACGGCTGGCGGACCAAGCGCTGGGAGTACTGGGGTGTGCTGACACCGGAGCTTGCGGTCGACATGACGATCGTGCACCTGGACTACGCGGCCGCCCTGCAGCTCTATGTCCTGGAGCGGGCCACCGGCAAGGAGATCAGCTATGACCCGCTGACCATACCGCCCGGTTCCACCGTCATCCTGCCCAACGCTGCACCCCCGCTGACGGCTGTCGGAACCATGGGCGGGACGCATCTGCGCTTTCACGACGACGACGGCGGCACGCATCTTCGGGCTGTTTCGGAACGCATCGGCGTCGAACTCTATGCACCCGCCGCCGGCGACGTGCTCGGCGTAGTGGTCCCCTGGTCGGATACCCGCTACCAGTACACGCTCAAGGACGTGGCCCGGGACGTCAGCGGTACCGTCACCGTGGATGGCCGGGAGTACCCGGTTGGCGGCGACGGCGCTTTCGCCGTGCTGGACCGCGGCCGGGGCCGCTGGCCCTACTCCAAGCGGTGGATCTGGGCGGCCGGCTCCGGAACCGTGGGCGGATCCCGGCTCGGCCTGCAGCTGGGCGGGCTGTGGACCGGCGGCACGCCGGCCACGGAGAACGCATTGATCGTGGACGGCGTGCTGCACCACTACGACGGCGAGCTGGAGTTCAGCTACGACCTCACCAATCCCATGGGACCGTGGCAGGTCCGCGGGGACTGGATCGACGCGGTGCTGACCCCGTTCCACCGGCGCCGGGCCGCCACGAACGCCGTGCTGGTGGCCTCAAAAATCTGGCAGGCCTTCGGTTCCTGGTCCGGCTGGGCTGCGTCGCCGGACGGCACCCGCTACCGGCTCGACGGCCTGGAAGGCTGGGTGGAGGAGGCACGGAACCGCTGGTAGCTGTCCGGGTGATGTGGCAGCGTAGGCGCCCTTACGCGCTCGGTCCGTGGATGGGAGACTGGTCCGTTGACTCCCGAAGAACGCCGCTGCTAGGTTCGCAGGTACTTTTTACGCGCCGTCGAAGGAGCCAGCCGTGAGCAGCAGATTCTCATCCCTCGCCCTCGATGCGGTTAACGTCCCTCTGCTGGCCGGGTTCTGGACCCGGGCGCTGGACTACCGGGTGGCCGAGGAGCTCGACGGTGGTATCAGCCTGGCCCCGCGAAATGGTTTCCTGGGCCCGCCACTCGACATCTTCCCCGTCCCCGAACCCAAAACAGCAAAGAACCGGCTGCACCTGGACCTGGTGCCGGATGGCTGCACCCAGGAGGAGGAAGTCGAGCGGCTGCTCGCCCTTGGCGCTGTCCTGGCCGACGTCGGCCAGGGACCGGATGTGTCCTGGGTTGTGATGGCCGATCCGGAGGGCAACGAGTTCTGCATCCTCTCGGGGAGAACGGAGTAGGGCGCGGGGCTCTGTACCATCCAACACATGAACACCGTCGAGATATCTGTCCGGCCTCCCGCCGAGAATGACGCCCGACGCCTGGCCGCGATTCACCTTGCAGCGTGGCGGGCAGCTACACCAGTCACGGCTGGGTCGACGACGGCGGTACTTGGGAGGACTGCCGGTTTGATCCTCCTGTCTCCGAAGTGCGGTACGGCCGTGTTTTCTCCTCGCCCTCGGCATAGCAAAGGCCCCGCAGCCAAACGGCTGCGGGGCCTTTGCTAAGGAAACTATTCGCTGATCAGGTCGCGGATCACGATCGTCTGGTCGCGGTCCGGACCAACGCCGATCGCGGAGAACCGGGTGCCGGAAAGCTTTTCCAGGGCCAGCACGTAGTTGCGGGCGTTCTCCGGCAGGTCATCGAGCGTCTTGGCGCCGGTGATGTCCTCGGTCCAGCCGTCGAAGTACTCGAAGACCGGCTTGGCGTGGTGGAAGTCGGTCTGCGTCATCGGCATCTCGTCGAACCGAACGCCGTCGACGTCGTAGGCAACGCAGACCGGGATCTTCTCGATGCCGGTGAGCACGTCCAGTTTGGTCACAAAGTAGTCCGTGAAGCCGTTGACGCGGGAAGCGTGGCGCGCCAGCACGGCGTCGTACCAGCCGCAGCGGCGCGGGCGCCCGGTGTTCACACCGAACTCGCCGCCGGTCTTCTGCAGGTACAGGCCCATGTCATCGAAGAGTTCGGTGGGGAACGGGCCGGCGCCAACGCGGGTGGTGTAGGCCTTGATGATGCCCACGGCGCGGTTGATGCGGGTGGGGCCGATGCCGGAGCCCACCGATGCGCCGCCGGCGGTCGGGTTGGAGGAGGTCACAAACGGGTAGGTGCCGTGGTCAACGTCCAGGAACGTGGCCTGGCCGCCTTCCATCAGGATGACCTTGTCTTCGTCGAGGGCCTTGTTCAGCTCGTAGACCGAGTCGATGACCATCGGGCGCAGCCGGTCCGCGTAGGAGAGGAAGTACTCCACCGTTTCTTCGACGTCCACGTCGCGGCGGTTGTAGACCTTCAGCAGCAGCTGGTTCTTCTGCCGCAGCGAACCTTCGACCTTCTGCCGCAGGATCGACTCGTCGAAGATGTCCTGCACGCGGATGCCGAGACGCGCCACCTTGTCGATGTAGGCCGGGCCGATGCCGCGTCCGGTGGTGCCGATGGCACGCTTGCCCAGGAAGCGTTCGGTGACCTTGTCCATGACCTGGTGGAACGGAGCAACAAGGTGGGCGTTGGCGGAGATCCGCAGCTTCGAGGTATCCGCCCCCCGTGCCTCAAGGCCGTCGATTTCGGCGAACAGCGCCTCGAGGTTCACCACGCAGCCGTTGCCGATGACAGGAATTGCGTTGGGGCTGAGGATGCCGGCGGGCAGCAGCTTCAGTTCGTACTTTTCACCGCCGACGACGACGGTGTGGCCGGCATTGTTTCCGCCGTTGGGCTTGACGACGTAATCGACGCGGCCGCCGAGAAGGTCGGTGGCCTTACCTTTACCCTCGTCGCCCCACTGGGCGCCGACGATGACAATTGCTGGCATGGGATCCTCCCCCATTAGTTACGTTAGGGAGCCGCGCCAGGCGCTGAACCGCTACCGTGCATGAGAACGCCCCTGCACTCGTGGCGTGGAACACGCTCAAGCTGCGGGGCTCTTACCAGTCAAGTTTAGCCGATCTCCAGCCCGCCCCCTCCGGAAGCGGCCCGCCGGGCGTACGGTTTAAGCCATGGAGCGCTTCCGCGGCTATATTGCCGGGCTGGGCACCGCCTCCGGAACCCGCCTGGTTGTGGGCCACTGGCCCGACTCTCCGTTCGGTCCTTTCACCGACGTGATGGTGGAGAACCGCTTCGGTTCCCGCCTGCTGCTGGCCCCTGACGAAAACATTGCCCGGTACGTTTCCGCCACGTATTCCTTCGACGCTGTGGACGTTGTCCCCGTCAGCGCGCGGCTCGAGGGCGGGACTCTGACTGTCGACGGCGGTCCGCTGCGCCTGCGGGCCAAACTGGGCCGGGTGACTTTCCTGGGCCGCATGCTGCAGACCGTGCCGGCGCCGCTGGCAGTGCATCCACTCTGGCTGCGGGCCCTGAACCCGCTGGCCGGCCTGATCGTGCGCGGCGTGCAGACCGCGGGAACCACCGGGGACCGGCTGGAGTATTACGGCGTACGCTCCATCCGGCGTGTCACCGCGGCGGAGTGTTCCTGGAATGGGAAGGACCTTGGGCAGCTGGCCCCGGTCAGCCCGCCGGTGCGGTTCGGATTCTCATCGGTGCCGGTCCGGCCGCAGATCCTCGCCGTCACCACCACCATCACCGCCCGCGAGGCGCGAACCGAAGTGAGTGGGCCATGGAGAACCGTTTTCATCCGCATGCCGAATCCGTCTGGTCTTACCCGCGCCCGCCCCGGGTCGAACCGAGCGATGAGTCCGTAGAGGTCTGGCTGGGCGGGACGCTGGTGGCGCAGACCTCCTCGGCGCTGCGGGTGCTGGAAACCAGCCATCCGCCGGTCTACTACCTGCCCCTGAACGCCTTCGCCCCGGGGGTGCTGCACCCGGTGCCGGGCGTGACCCATTGCGAATTCAAAGGTGCTGCCTCCTATTACGACGTCGTCTCCGGCGGCCACCGTGCCGCGCGGGCCGCCTGGGCCTATCCGCACCCGGCCCCCGGTTACGAGGAGCTGGCCGATACGGCCGCCCTGTACCCGGGGCTGATGGACTCTGTGCGGGTGGACGGCGAGGAGGTGCAGCCGCAGGACGGCGACTTTTACGGCGGCTGGATTACCAGCCGCGTGACCGGCCCGTTCAAGGGCCCGCCGGGCACCTGGGGCTGGTAACCGCCGTCGGCCCTCACCGGCTAAACACTGGAGGCGCCCTCCCGCTGGGGAAGGCGCCTCCGGTGATGTTTCAGCTGGTGCTGTTCAGTTATGCGGCTTCGATCGCGGCCTTGGCGGCTGGGTCGGAGCTGTCCAGGAACTTCTCGATCCGGTCCACTTCTTCGGCCTCATTGATAGCGGCGGCCGCGCGGCCCAGGGCGTACAGCGCACGCAGGAACCCGCGGTTCGGTTCGTGCTCCCACGGGATGGGTCCGGCGCCGCGCCAGCCGGCCCGGCGCAGGGCGTCCAGACCGCGGTGGTAGCCCACGCGGGCGTAGGCGTAGGACTCCACGGGCTGGCCCTCGGCGTAGGCTTCGTCGGCCAGCAGCGCCCAGACCAGGGAGGACGTGGGGAACTGAGCTGCCAGGTCCACGGGCTCATCCCCGGCGGCGAGGCGGGCCAGGACGTCCGTTTCCTCGGGCAGGTAGGTGGGCTCGGGACCAAGCAGGTTCTTGCGGAATTCGTCTGACATTAGAGGTGCTTTCCTGCCGATCCGAGGGACTGTGCTGCTTCGACCACGCGCGCGGCCATGCCCTTCTCGGCGGAGGCTCCCCAGACGCGGGGGTCGTACTGCTTCTTGTTGCCAACCTCGCCGTCGACCTTCAGGACGCCGTCGTAGTTGCGGAACATGTGATCCGCCACCGGGCGGGTGTAGGCGTACTGGGTGTCGGTGTCGATGTTCATCTTCACCACACCGTAGGACACGGCGTCGGCAATCTCCTGGGCGGAGGAGCCGGAGCCGCCGTGGAAGACCAGGTCGAACGGGGTTTCCTTGCCGATCGAAGCGCCAACGGCGGTCTGGATCTCCTGCAGGATCTCCGGGCGCAGCTTCACGCCGCCGGGCTTGTACACGCCGTGCACGTTGCCGAAGGTCAGAGCGGTGAGGTACCGGCCCTTGCTGCCGTCGCCGAGGGCCTGGATGGTGGCCATGCCGTCTTCCACGGTGGTGTAGAGCTTCTCGTTGATCTCGTTCTCCACGCCGTCTTCTTCACCGCCGACGGTGCCGATTTCAACTTCGAGGATGATCTTGGCGGCCGCGGTGCGGGCCAGCAGGTCCTGCGCGATCTTGAGGTTTTCGTCCAGCGTTTCGGCGGAACCGTCCCACATGTGCGAGTTGAAGAGGGGATCTTCACCGCGCTTGACGCGCTCTTCGGAGATGGCCAGCAGCGGCAGAACGAAGTCGTCCAGCTTGTCCTTGGGGCAGTGGTCGGTGTGCAGCGCGATGTTCACGTCGTAGCTCTTGGCTACTTCGCGGGCGTACGCGGCGAAGGCCGCCGAACCGGTGACCATGTTCTTGACGGAGGCTCCGGACCAGTAGGCGGCCCCGCCGGTGGAGACCTGGACAATGCCGTCAGAACCGGCCTCGGCGAAGCCTGCGAGCGCAGCGTTCAGCGTCTGGGAGGAGGTGACGTTCACCGCCGGGTATGCGAATCCCCCCGCCTTGGCCCGGTCGATCATCTCTGCGTAGATCTCGGGGGTTGCAATAGGCATGCTGACTCCTTAGCGAAGTTGAGAAAATGCGGCAGGGCCGGGCCCTCTTTGGCTCCTCCCATCCTAGCCACAAGTGCCCCGGGAGCAGCAGGGTGGCTAAAGTCCTTCCCCGGGGTCAGGAGACTTTCTGCCCGAAGACGTGCCGGCGGACCCAGCCGTGCATCGCAATGGCGGCCGCCGCGGAGGCGTTCATGGAGCGGGTGGAGCCAAACTGCGCGATCGAGAGGGTGGCTTCGGCCGCTGCGTGGACTTCCGGCGTCAGGCCGGGGCCTTCCTGGCCGAAGACCAGGACAGCGTTACGCGGCAGGTCGTAGGTTTCCAGCGGCACGGAGTCCGGGAAGTTATCAATCCCGATGATCGCCAGACCCTCGGACCGGGCCCATTCGGTGAAGTCCTCCACCGTCGGGTGGTGCCGGACGTGCTGGTAGCGGTCGGTGACCATGGCTCCGCGCCGGTTCCACCGGCGTCGTCCAATGATGTGCACTTCCTTGGCCATAAAAGCGTTGGCCGTGCGCACCACCGACCCGATGTTCAGGTCGTGCTGCCAGTTTTCGATGGCGACGTGGAATTCATGGCGCTTGGTGTCCAGGTCCGCAACAATCGCGTCTTGCTTCCAGTAGCGGTATTCATCCACCACGTTCCGGCGGTCGCCGGCGGCCAGCAGTTCAGGGTCCCAGTGCTCCCCCTCGGGCCAGGGCCCTTCCCACGGCCCGACGCCGACCTCGGGGACTGCGGGGTCCACCGGTCCGGGTTCGGGAACGGGTAATGTTTCAGGGCTCTCTATCACCCTTCCAGCGTAAGGTGAAAGACTGGACCATCCCGCATCCGCACCGGGCGGAGCAGGTCTGTGCCGGCGCCGTTAGGGCGCACGCAGTCCTGCCAGGAGTAAGCGCAGGAAGAGGGAACCGTGGGCGAAAACGAAAACATCGAGTGCTGGCTGACCGACATGGACGGGGTGCTGGTTCATGAGAACCAGCCGATCCCCGGGGCTTCGGAGCTGATCAACCGCTGGGTGGACACCTCCAAGCGGTTCCTGGTGCTGACAAATAACTCGATCTACACGCCCCGGGACCTGGCCGCCCGGCTGCATGCTTCCGGCCTGGAGGTCCCGGAGGAGAACCTCTGGACCTCTGCCCTGGCCACTGCGGAGTTCCTGAAGGACCAGCTCAAGAACTCCTCTTCTCCGGGCCGCGCCTTCGTGATCGGCGAGGCGGGACTGACGACGGCGCTGCATGAGGCGGGGCTGATCCTCACCGACACGAACCCGGACTACGTGGTCCTGGGCGAAACCCGGACCTACTCCTTCGGCACCATCACCAAGGCCATCCGGCTGATCCTGGACGGCGCCCGGTTCATTGCCACCAATCCGGATGTCACCGGCCCTTCCGCGGAGGGACCTATCCCGGCGACCGGTGCGATTGCGGCACTGATCACCGCCGCCACGGACCGCGTGCCCTACATTGTGGGCAAGCCGAATCCCATGATGTTCCGCTCGGCCATGAACAAGATCGACGCGCACTCGGAAACCACCGGCATGATCGGGGACCGGATGGACACGGACATCGTCGCCGGCATCGAGGCCGGGCTGACCACCGTGCTGGTGCTCTCCGGAATCACGCAGCGGGAAGATATCAGCCGCTATCCGTTCCGCCCGTCCCAGGTGATCAACTCCGTGGCGGACCTGATCAACACGGTCTAGAACGGCGTTTTGCTGCCGCCCCCGCCGGTGGCCGGCAGGGGTGCGTAAGTGTCCAGGATGTTTTGGACCACCCGCTGATAGATCACCGGATTCCACTGTGGACTGGCGTGGGCCGGACGCGCGCCCTCGGTGATCAGGGCGTTGGACACCATGTTCTGCGGGAACAGTTCGGTCCAGCGCTGCCGGGCGGTGTAATAATTCACCGTGGTGTCATCCGGGTTGCCCAGGAACGCCAGCTCGGCCTTCCCGATGCCGCCGGCGAAGGCTGCTGCGTTGTAGTGGTAAATGTAGGACGATTCCGACTGGATCAGGGTGCTCGACGGAGCCAGCGGCGAGAGCTGCTCCAGCGTCTGGTCCGCGATGGTGCTCCAGCTGCGTTCGTCCTTGTGCAGGATCCGCTCTCCCAGCTCGTACCCGCCGCGCAGGGCACTGGGGATCCGCGCGCCGGCCTCGTAGAGGAAGACCACGCCCCGGATCATGCCGGCGTCCAGCACATCGAACCGGCCGGACGGGCTGGAGTCCAGGATGATGATTTCCACCTGCACACCGCGGGCCAGCAGCCGTGCGGCAATTTCGACCGCGAGCATCCCGCCGAAGCTGTGCCCGTAGAAGTAGACGCGGTTAATCCGGCGGTTGCGGATGTAGCGGAACACCTCGGCCTCCACGGTGTCCACGTCCAGGCCCTTATTGGAGTAGCCGACGGCGGCCATCTGCCCGCGGCTGGCCAGGGCCGGGCGCAGCGAGTTGAGGATCCAGACGGCTTCTTCCCAACTGGTCTTGTACCCGGGAAAGAGGAACCACATGGCCCGCGGGAAGCGGGCGGCCGCTTCGTCGTCGCGCACCGGGAGGATTTCCAGTTCCTCTCGGCCCTCCTGGATGAGCCGGGTGACAAACAGGTCCGTGGCCAGCGTCAGGCCCGCGGCAGCTCCCACCAGGAACCGCCGCCGCGAGTAGCGTCCAAGGTCCGACGCCGAGCGCAGGACCTTTTTTGGGTCATCGGTCATAGGCTCCCGCTGCAGGTGTTGGACCTAGTCGAGTCCGAGCTCGTCCTTACCGAACGCGAACAGGTACGGGACTCCGGCTTCGGCTTCGATCCGTTCCTTGGCACCGGTGTCGCGGTCCACGATTACCGCGACGGCCACCACGTTACCGCCCGCCTTGCGGACACCTTCGACGGCGGCCAGCGCGGATCCGCCGGTGGTCGAGGTGTCTTCCAGCACGACGACGTCGCGGCCGGAGACGTCCGGGCCTTCAACCTGGCGGCCCATGCCGTAGGACTTCTGCGCTTTGCGGACGACGAAGGCGTCAACGGTGCCGCCGCTGCGGGCCGAAGCGTTCATCACTGCTGTGCCGACGGGGTCGGCGCCCATTGTCAGGCCGCCGGCGCTCTGGAAGCTGATGCCTGCGGATTCGATCATGTCCAGCATGACTTCGCCAACCAGCTGGGAGGCCTCGTGCTGCAGCGTGACGCGGCGCAGGTCAATGTAGTAATCGGCTTCCTTGCCGCTGGAGAGGATCACCTTTCCACGCACCACCGCCAGTTCCTTGATCAGTTCCAGGAGGCGGGCACGGGACGCGGCGGTCTGCGGGGAAGTCATGGTCCCAATCCTATCGGAGCACCCCGGCCCGTCCCGGGTCAGGCCAGCCGCACCCACCCCCTCCGGGCCCAGTGATTCGCATCACGCGCTGCGCTGAGCCTGCTGGACTGAACCGCCGGGACTGAACCTGCTGGATTGAGCCTGCGTTGGATAGGCTGAACGCCATGCGTGAACTACAAGCACAAATCATTGCCGAAATGGGTGTGCAGCCCAGCATCGATCCGGCCGCGGAGATCCGCCGGCGGGTGGACTTCCTTAAGGAGTACATGCTCGCTTCCCGCACCGCGGGATTCGTGCTGGGCATCAGCGGCGGGGTGGATTCCACCCTGGCCGGACGGCTGGCCCAGCTGGCCGTCGAAGAGCTGGACGCCGAGGGCACCGACGCCAACTTCATCGCCCTCCGCCTGCCCTACCGCGTGCAGCACGATGAGGACGATGCGCAGGCCGCCCTGGACTTCATCCGGCCCAAAACCTCCTGGGTCTACAACATCGGGGAAGCGGTGGACGGCTTCGAAAAGGAGTACGCCGCCATGTCCGGCGGCGAGACCATCAGCGACTTCAACAAGGGCAACATCAAGGCGCGGGTGCGCATGACCGCCCAGTACGCCGTCGGCGGCCAGCACAACCTGCTGGTCATCGGCACCGATCACGGCGCCGAATCGGTCACCGGGTTCTTCACCAAGTACGGCGACGGCGGCGCGGACATCCTGCCGCTGTTCGGCCTCAACAAGCGCCAGGTCCGTCAGCTGCTTTCCGCCCTGGGTGCCTCGGACGCCCTGGTCGGCAAGGTCCCGACGGCAGACCTGCTTGACGGTGTCCCCGGCCAGACGGACGAAACGGAACTGGGCATCACCTACGACCAGATCGACGACTACCTCGAGGGCCGCGGCGTCTCCGGGGAAACCGCCGAGAAGATAGAGAAGCGGTACCTGGCGACCCGCCACAAGCGCACCACGCCGGTTTCCATTCTCGATTCCTGGTGGAAGTAGGTTCCCCACGCCCGTGTTTCCGGTCCGCCCGCCGGGCGGGACGGAACGGCGGCAACGAAACTCCTTGCTCGCAGAGCTCGCCGGAGTATTAAAGCCGCCTTATCCGCCCCGTCCGGAGGGCTGTCGACTGGGTCCCACAGTGGTGCGCGGGCCAGATATGGGAGCGCAGGCCGTTAGTACTGCTGCGGCGGTTGCTGGCCCGGGCGAGGTGCTTAGACTGAGCGCAGGACCACGGCGCTGCCCTGCCCGCCGCCGCCGCAAATCGCAGCGGCGCCCCATGCTCCGGGGCCCTTCGCGGCCAGCTGGAGCGCCAGGGAACCGACGATGCGGGCTCCGGAGGCACCGATGGGGTGCCCCAGTGCGATTGCCCCGCCCCGCGGATTCACTCGCAGCGGGTCCATGCCCAGCAGCTGCGTCGAGTGGACGGCGACGGCGGCGAAGGCCTCATTGATTTCCACCACGGCCAGGTCCTCGACCTCGGCCTCCAATCCCTTCAACGCGGCAAGGATGGCGTTGGCCGGCTGGGCGTGCAGCCGCACCCCCGGCCCCGCCACGAGCGCATGGGATTCAACCACCGCCAGCGGGTTCAGCCCCAGACGTCCGGCAGCTTCAGGGCTGACGACTACCACCGCCGCCGCGCCGTCACTGATCTGGGATGAGTTGCCGGCGGTGATCGTTCCGTCCCCGGCAAAGGCGGGCCGCAGTTTCCCGAGGGAAGCGGCGGTGGTGTCCGGGCGGACGCCGTCGTCGACGTCGGCCACGGCTTCTCCGCGCCCGGACGCTCCCGAATAGGAGGCTGTTTCTTCCGCCAGAGCAGACGCATGGGCTGCCGCGTACTGATGTGACCGGGCAGCCCAGGCATCCTGGGATTCCCGGTCCAGGCCGAGCTCAGCGTTCCCCTCCTCGGTCGATGCCCCCATGGAGCGGCGCTCGAACGCATCGCTGAGCCCGTCGTGTTCCAGGGAGTCCAGAACTTCCAGCGACCCGTAGCGCTGCCCCTGCCTGCCGTGGAAAAGGTGCGGCGCCCGGGTCATGGACTCCTGGCCGACGGCGACCACCACGTCAGCTTCGCCGGCGGCAATCAGCCTGGCGGCTTCGGCAACGGCCTCCATCCCGGAGAGGCAGACAGCGTTGAGCGTCAGGGCCGGGACGTTCAACGCGATACCTGCCGCCACAGCGGTCTGGCGGGCCGGGTTCTGGCCGGCTCCGCCCTGGAGCACCTGCCCTGCTACCAGCCGGTCCACCTGGTCGGGGCGGACACCCGCCCGCCGCAGGGCGGCTGCTGCCGCGTGTCCTCCCAGGACCGTTGCCGGAACGGAGCCCAGCACGCCGTTGAAACGGGTGAACGGGGTCCGGGCGTAGCCGGCTACCAGCGCCTTCATGCTGCGGCCGCCGTCTCCAAGTCGACCAGAAAGGGTGCGGCAGTGCAGCCTTCCAGGTCCGCCGGCTGGACCCCTGGTGCTGTGCGCCGAAGCACCAGTCCGCCGTCAACAACGTCAAAAACGGCACGGTCGGTGATGATGCGGTCAACCACGCCAACACCCGTCAGCGGCAGGTTGCACTGCTGCACGATTTTGGGTTCCCCGTCCTTGGAAACATGATCGGTGATCACAATGACGCGCGGAGTCCCTGCAACCAGATCCATCGCCCCGCCCATCCCCTTGACGAGTTTGCCGGGGATGGTCCAGTTCGCCAGGTCTCCGGCGGCGGATACCTGAAGTGCGCCCAGGATGGCTGTCTCTACATGGCCGCCACGGATCATTCCGAAAGACGTCGCCGAGTCGAAGAAACTGCCACCCGGAAGCACGGTCACGGTTTGCTTGCCGGCATTGATCAGATCAGCGTCCTCCTCCCCTTCGAAGGGGAACGGCCCCATCCCCAGCAACCCGTTTTCGCTCTGCAGGGACACTCTCACGCCGTCGGGCAGGTGGTTCGCCACCAGGGTGGGAATGCCGATGCCCAGGTTGACGTATTGGCCATCCTGCAGCTCGGACGCGGCGATGGCCGCCATCTCTTCTCGTGTCCACATAGGTCCTAGGCTCCCGTCCGGACTCGAACGGTCCGCTGCTCGATGTGTTTTTCGGTGTTTCCCGCGTCAATGACCCGCTGGACGTAGATGCCGGGGGTATGAATCTGCTCCGGGTCCAGGAAATCCTGCCGCAGCTCTTCCGCCTCCGCGATGGTGAGCCGTCCGGCCGTGGCGACGAGCGGGTTGAAGTTCTGCGCCGTCATCCGGTACCGCAGGTTGCCTTCCGGATCTGCCTGATGTGCCCGCACCAGTGAAATGTCGGCGGTGATACCGCGCTCAAGAATGGCCCGCTTTCCGTCGAAGACTGCTTCGGGCTTTCCCTCCGCCACCGGCGTCCCCACTCCGGTGGGCGTATAGAAGGCCGGAATTCCTGCGCCGCCGGCGCGCAGCCGCTCAGCCAGGGTTCCCTGCGGGACGAACTCCACCTCAAGATCCCCGGACAGATACTGCTCAGCGAACAGCTTGTTCTCGCCGACATAGGAGCCGAGCACCCTGGAAACCTGCTTGTTTTCCAACAGCAGTCCGAGTCCTTTGCCATCCACGCCCATGTTGTTGGAAACGATGATCAGCCCGGTGGCGCCGCTGTCCCGCAGCGCCTGGATGAGGTTCGTAGGGATCCCGCTGAGGCCGAATCCCCCCACTGCGATCGTCATCCCGTCGCGCACGGTGCCCGCGAGGGCCTCCACCGCACTGCTAAAAGTCTTTGAACCCACTTGTTCCCACCTCTCGGACCACATTGTGGACCCGGTCGTGGTCCTGGCAATGACGCTAGATAGCCGCTAATTCGTGGTCAAGGAAAGGCCACTCAGGGAAGGAAATTGCTCATAAGGTGAGTGACAGCCGGCAATGCGTTCATAATGTGGACATGAACGAAACGGTCCAAGGCGCCAAGGTGGTGCATCGCCTCTCACAGGTGCTGCGGACGGTCAGTGCCGCTATGCCGCACGGCATCGGCACAAGCGACGTCGCCCGGAGCACCTCGCTGCCGCGTCCCACCGCGCACAGGCTCCTGGCATCCCTTACTGCCGAGGGTTTCCTGGACCACGATCAGCGGACCGGCCGCTGGCTCCTGGGGCCAGAGCTTTACTTGATGGGTTCGGTGGCTGCAGAGCGGTATGACGTCACCGGCATTGCCCGGGAACACGTCAAAGCCCTGGCCGACGCGACCGGGGAGAGCGCCTTTTTCTCCGTGCGCCGCGGGGACGAGAGCGTTTGCCTGCTCCGGGAGGACGGCGCTTTCCCCATCCGTTCGTTCGTTCTGTACGAAGGCAAGCGTTTTCCCCTAGGAGTTGCCTCGGCGGGCCTCGCCATCCTGGCCTTCCTGCGGGAAGACGCCATTGAGCGCTACCTGGCGAACGCCGACCTCTCCAAGGATTTTGGGGCCGAGCACGACCGGGAGTCCCTCCGGGCCCGGATTGCCGACACCCGTGCTGCCGGATACGCGGTTAACCCGGAACTGATCGTCACGGGCAGCTGGGGAATGGGAGCAGCAGTCTTCGACCGGGCGGGCCAGCCGGCGTGGGCACTGAGCCTCACGGGCATCGAGTCCCGCTTCACGGCCGAACGGCGTCCGGAGCTCGGCAGCCTGCTGCTGCAGCACGCCCACGCGCTCACCACAAGGCTGCGGTCCTCCGGCTCCGTATAGCACCAGCCCCAGTACGCAGTGGAGTAGGAACGCGTGTCGCAGAGGACGGCACCGCATGGGTTTTCGACTCGCATCATGCAGCTCCCCCACCCCTGGCCGGGCTTCCCCGACGTGCGGCTCCTCCCGGCGGACTTCCACACGCTGGATGCGCAGCTCTGGTGACCTACACCGGGCAGAACCCGCCATACCTGCCCACCCGGTACCCCGGATCCGGACGCAGAACCAGCCCGCCGGACGGGCCGGGTGAGGCGGCTTTAATATTCCTAGCGAGCCCTGCGAGCGAGGAATTTCGTTGCCGCCGTTCCGGTCCGCCCGCCGGGCGGGCGCCCACGTACCCGGCACCCAACGGGCGGGCACCCGGCGCGGGCCACCCAGGACTCGCCAGGGACGCTCGAACCCCAGAGACGCGCGACCCCGCACCGCAGGACGCAGATGCCCGGATTGGGTAACGTAGCAAGGGTGAAGATTGCTACCTGGAACGTGAACTCCATCCGTGCCCGTGCCGACCGCGTTGAAGCCTGGCTGCAGCGCTCCGACGTGGATGTCCTCGCCATCCAGGAAACGAAGGCGAAGGATGAGAACTTTCCGTGGGACATGTTCGAGTCCAACGGCTACGAAGTTGCGCACTTTGGGCTGAGCCAGTGGAACGGCGTCGCCATCGCGTCCCGGGTGGGGCTCGACGACGTCGAACGCACGTTCCCGGGCCAGCCGCACTTCGGCAAGACCGAGGAAACCACCGCCGCTGAGGCCCGGGCCATCGGCGCCACCTGTGGCGGAGTCCGGATTTGGAGCCTCTATGTTCCCAACGGCCGGGCCGTGGGTGATCCGCACATGCCGTACAAGCTGGAATGGCTGAAGGTCCTCAAGGACCAGGCAGCAGCCTGGGTGGAAGCTGATCCCAAGCTCAACCTGGCGTTGATGGGTGACTTCAACATCGCTCCCCGCGATGAGGACGTGTGGGACATCGACTGGTTCCGCGCCCAGAACGCCACCCACGTCACCGAACCGGAGCGCGCCGCCTTCCAGGCCTTCCTGGATGCGGGTTTCCAGGACCTTTCGCGGCCCTACACCGAAGGCCCGGGCGTCTACACGTACTGGGATTACACCCAGCTGCGTTTCCCGAAGAAGCAGGGCATGCGCATCGACTTCGCCCTGGGCTCCCCTGCCCTGGCGGAACGGGTCACCGGCGCCCACATCGACCGGGAAGAACGCAAGGGCAAGGGCGCCTCTGACCATGCGCCCGTGATCGTGGAGCTGGATTAGCCGTGGCCGGGGGATCCGGGGGTACCGCGTGGCGCACGTTCCCGTACGTGTCCTATCTCCGCGTCTATGAACCGCTGGATGCCTTCGACGACGACCAGCAGCTAAGGATCCTGGACCAGCGCTCCCGTGCGCGGCATGAGACTGAGGTGCTGGAGCGCAGCGACGCTGTCCGGCGCCTGGTCCGGGCTGTGTCGGATCCTTTCCCGCACAATTCGACTGACCTGGTCCGCGTGCTGCACCATCCGCGGCCGGATGGAACCACCACCCGCCTCTACTGCCCCAACCAGCTGGCCGTGCGGACCTCATTGGCGGCCGAGTCACTTGGCGAGACGGTCAACGGGCCGCTGGTGAACGTGCTGCTGCCGGAGGTCGCCAGGGAAGCCCATGCAGCCCGCATCGATCCGGACGCCTTCGCTGATTCCCTCGCCAAGCTGCACACCCGCTCTGCCACCTGGGGCGTGCCGTTCGGCTGGTTCGTCCTGATTCATGAGGACGACCAGGCAGAGGTCATTGAGGACGACGGCCGGGTCCTCACCGTCCGTCTGTCCGCGCCGATCCAGCAGTGCATCGAACGGGCCCGGCATGCCGCCGCGGCCCTTGCGCTGGCGGCACCGGAGCTGGATCTGCTGGATGAGCTCACCGACCTTGTGGCCTGGCTGGACGTTTTCTCCCCGGACGCGGTGCTGGAGCTGGACTACGGGCCGGTAGCGGAGCTGGTCTATCCGGACGATTCCCCGTCGGACGTGCGGCTGGGCATCGAATCCCTCGCCGAGGGAGACATGACGGGCGCCGCCGCTGCGTACCGCCGGCTGGCCGGACGCTGGATTCCCATCCGCCAGCTGGCCCGCGCCTCCTAGCGCACCCGGTCCTCGCGGCCGAGCCGGTAGCGCGGTCCGGCCTCCAGGCTGATCAGCACGGTGGAGCTGCGGCCGAGGGCACTGTCCAGGGCATCAACCAAGTGCGTGGCGTCGGCGGCGACCAGGTGCGGCGCCGCCCCCTGGCGGGGCGTGATCCGGACCCGCAGCCCGGTTCCCGAACGCAGTGCCCAGGTACTCACCGCCACCGACATCACGTCCGGGTCCTGCTGCAGTGCTGCCCGCAGCGCCTGCTCCGGCACAGCGCCGCTGACCGCGATGCGGCCGGGGGCGCCGTCGTCGTCGTACTCCGCCACCAGCGTGTCCACCCGGCCGCGGCCCTGGGCGGAAATCCAGAGGACCAGCAGCACAGCGGTCACCGCCATGGTCAGTGCCAGCAGCGGCCACAGCCAGCTCTGCGACTGGCCGGGCATGGCCGTGTCCTCGAGCACCCGCCCGGCATCGGCCACGAGCGACGGCGCAGTGTCCTGCCACCAGCGGGCCGCGGCGGGGCTGGTGCTGAGCAGGACCAGGCCGCTGCCGACGGCCAGCAGGAGCAGGCCTGCCAGCCCCAGCAGGACCCGGTTCAGGGTTCGTGGTGTGCGGTTCACTGGCCGATCGCCCCCATCGTTGAAACCTGGATGTGGACGGCGGGCTGGGGTTCCAGCCCGGTCAGCGCAAGTTCGTCCTCCACCGCGGCCCGCACGGCGTCGGCGTCCACGGGAATCCCGGACGTGGGGCGGATGCGGACCTCAACGCGGGTACGCCCCACCGTCACCAGGACCTGGCCTGCGGCGACACCGGCGGTCAACCGGCTGCGGCGGGCCAGCGAGGCTGCCAGCACTTCGGCTTCGACCACGACGGCGGCACGCGGGTTGGGGATGGCGTAACGGGCGCGGCGCCCCGGGAGGACGGCCATAAGGAAAAACCACAGCCCGGCCAGGAAGATCAGGCCCCCGGCCAGTCCCAGGTACACCGGATCCGCGTCCCGCGGCAGGCCGGCGAGCCAGTGCGCGAAGGTTGGCGGATCGATCAGCCATTCCTCCTGGCCCAGCGACTGCAGGACCGATTCCAGCAGGACGTAGAGGCAGAACAGGATGCCCAGGACCGCGGCGATGATCGCGGGAACTGTGCGGGCGGCATGGGTTTCACGCCGCACGATCCGCCTGATGGTGCCTTCGGCCGGCGGCGCAGAGGTTGTCCCGCTCAACGGACCCGGCTCCCTTCCTGCACCCGGATCCCGGTCACCCGGATGTCCACAAGGGACAGGATCGAGCCGGTGAGGTAGGTGATGCGCTGCAGCAGCAGGGGCTTGGCTGCGTGGACCCGTTGCCACACTGACCCGCCGGTGCGCTCCACCAGTCCTGGGTCCTTTACGACGGCGTCCAGCGGCGGCATCGTCACGGGCAGGGCCAGGGACAGGGCGAGCAGGCCCTCATCATCGCTCCAGGTGACGCGGATCGCCGAGGCAGGGATGCCGAAGTGTTCCGCGGCCATCGCCTGCGCGGTGCTGG
The DNA here is from genome assembly GCF_014836875.1 of Arthrobacter pullicola. Classification (GTDB taxonomy): domain Bacteria; phylum Actinomycetota; class Actinomycetes; order Actinomycetales; family Micrococcaceae; genus Arthrobacter_B; species Arthrobacter_B pullicola. The sequence goes on from NZ_JACSQC010000001.1 coordinate 68,540, forward strand.
TTAGCGCCTGGGTGCTGATCCGGTTGTGCCCGGCCAGCTTGGCTGCCGTTCGGGTCCCGGCGGGGGCTGTCATCACGGCACTGCTCACGAGGACGAACGGCGTCCGGTCAGCGCATCCCGCACGCTGCGGAAGTCGACCTTGCCCTCTGCCGCCCGGCCCAGGAAGGCTCCGACTGCTATGAACAGGGCCATCAGCAGGAAGCCCCAGAAGTCGAAAATCAGGGCGGTGAAGGCCAGCACGGCACCTACGGCCATGCCCACCACGGTCGGTTTCATAGTTCCTGCCTCACTTCGGGGATATGTACGTCAGCGATGGAGACATTGACCTCGACGACGTTCAATCCCACCAGGTCTTCCACCGCGGTGTAGACGGCCTGCCGCACGTTGTCGGCGATACCGGTCAGCGGCGTGCCGTACTCGGCGACGAGGGTGATATCCACGGCTGCCTCGGTCTCCCCCACTTCGACGTTCACGCCGGCGGTGGCACTGCTGTCCGAACCGGCGACGGCGTCACGCACCGCGCCAAGCGTCCGTCCCCCGCCGGATCCCAGCGTGTGGACGCCCGGAACAGCGCGGGCGGCAATGGCAGCAACTTTCGCGACGGCCTGTTCGGAGATAGCGGTCCGGCCGCCTGCCTCTGCACCGGAGGGAGCAGGGACTGCTGCAGGCACGGCCGCAGCAGGCGCAACGGTACCGGGGACGGGGGTGGCGGGGGCCGCTGCGGCTGGGGCCGGCGGAACTGCAGCTGCCGGGTGGCCGCCTGGCTCCTGCGGTTTGGGTCCTGGCCCGGGCGGCGGAGCCGATGCCCCGGCAAGACCGTGCTGGTTTGCGGGAGCGGGCTGGCCGGCGGGGGTTCGCTGGCCAGCGGGAGGAACAGGGCGGCTGGCCGGTTTGCCCGGCTGCGGCGGCAACGGTGATGCTGGCTGTGCTCCGGGATCGGCGGGACCGGACCCCGGCGTGTTCTGGGCGTCATCCATAACAGCCAAGCCTAGCCCCTCACCTGCTTTGTTGGGCAGGGAAGGGGTCAGGCCATCCGCACCCGCCTGCCCGTCACCTCGGTTGGATCGATGCCCACAAACAGGTTTCGCTCTCCGCCGCCGTAGGGCGCCGCGGCCCTCAGACCCCACAGCGTGGTGAGCAGGGATTCGTCCCGGACAGCGTTGGCGCGTCCACTGACCAGGACCGACCAGCCCTCCATGCGCTCCCCGTCATGGGAATCCACCTGGAAGGAGGTGTTGAGGTCCCCCGGCAGGAGCGCCAGCCCGCTTTGGCTGCTGGTCCGGAAGTAGACAGAGTTCCCGTTCACCAGATAATTCACTGGGAAGACGAGCAGACGGCCATCCTGCAGGAACGCAATGCGTCCGGTGCTCTCGCCGGTCAGCAGGGCCCAGCACTCCGCCTCACTGAGCGCCTGGCTTTCGTGGGGGCTGACGGACTCCCATTCGAATCTCTCGCTGCTTGGAAACATCTTTGTCCTCCAGGTAGTGGTCGGGCGTCCCAGTGAACCCGCTAAAGGAGGAGTTGAACAGGGCACCCCTGTCCACGGCGGAGCCACCAACCCGGAATTGGGCGGTTCAGCCCAGAATTGTCCCCTCCCCGGAAGCGGAGGGCTTGGGATCCGGAAGCCGCATCATGCGGAAGGACGTGAGCAGGCCTAAGAGCCCGGCGAGGATGGGAATGAACAGCGCGATTTGCAGGGCGATCGGCCGAGCCTCCGTGTTGATGCGCACGATCTCGTCCCGGATCTCCTCGGGCTGGGTGGCGAGGAGCACCTCGAGCTGTGTGTTGCTCAGCACCTGGGCATCGTCTTCGAGCACCCGGGCAACCTGCTGCTGCTCATCGGGCGGGAGCATCGTGCTCGACTCCGCCATGCTGGTGAAGATGAGGGACAGGGCCGCCAGCATAACGCCGCCGGCAAATGCGAGCCCGAAGGATAAGCCGAACGACCCGGCGGCCGAGTTCACGCTCGCAGCCTCGCTGACCCGTTCGTCCGAGACCGGGGACAGCGTGTAGTTGTTCAGCTGGGACACCAGCAGTCCGAGGCCGCCTCCCGCGATGACCAGCGGGAGGAGGAGCCACCAGCCGGAGTCCGCGCGCGGCACGATCGGCACGAGCACCCCGAGCCCCACGACCAGGAGCAGGAAGCCCCACCTGATGAGGCTGGCCGGACGCCGCTTCCCGGTCCGCTTACCCGCGAGCATGGCGACCGCGAACATGGTCAGCGAGAGCGGGGCGATCGACAACCCAGACTGCATCGCGTTGTATCCAAGCACCATCTGGAGGTAGATGGGCAGAACGATCATGGTGCCGCCCAGGGCGATCTGCTGTTGCATTTGCCCCGTGGCACCAAACCGGAAGGCTTTCGAGCCGAACAGACCCGGGTCCAGCAGTGTCGGCTTGTCCCGGCGCTTGCGCCGAACGAGCCAGTAGACCAGCCCGGCCAGCCCGGCGGCACCGACGGCCAGGAGGGCGCCCACCGCTTCGCCGCCCTCCTGCCACACCAGGATGCCGAGGACGATTCCGCCCATGCCCACGATGGACAGCAGCGATCCGATGATGTCCAGCGTTCGCGGTCCCAGATAGGGGACGTCGTGAACCAGCTTGATGCCGGCAAGCACGACGGCGATGACCAGGGCCTCGAGCAGGAAGGCAACACGCCAGGACAGGAACGTGGTGATGAAGCCACCGAGGAGCGGCCCGACTGCCGCGGCGATCGCAGCCGAGGCTCCGACCAGGGCATAGACCCGTTTCTGCGCCGTTCCCTCGAAATTGCCGTGGATAAGGGACTGAATGGAGGGAAGGAGCAGAGATGCTCCCAGGCCGCCGATCACGGCCCAGAAGATGATGATGGGGAGCAGGGTCTGGGCCAGCGTCATCGCCACGGCCCCGACCGCATAGCAAACCAGCCCGATCACGTAGGCGCGCCTGCGTCCGATCAGGTCGCCGATCTTGCCGCCGATCAGGATAAAGGCAGCGGAGACCAGTGCCTCGAGCGCGATCGTCGACTGAAGGCCGCTGACGGTGGCCCCGACGTCCCGCACCACGGCGGAGATCGAGACGTTCATGATCGATGTGTCGACGACGAGCACGAACATCGCCATGGCCAGCAGCAGCGCAAGCCGCCCGTTGAATGGCGCAGCCTGAGCGTCGCCGTCGTTCGCCGGGTCCGCCGGGTTCATCGGTGGAACTTTCCCCGGCCCGCCGGGTGCGGGTTCGTGTTGCAGCCGGGCATGTCGCCTCCTCTGGCGTGGCCCTGGCAGGCGCACCGGCTGCATGCTCCTGCACGTGCAGGTACACACAACCACAACCGGGAAGAAACCGGAAGGCAAAGAAAAACCCCGCACTCAATGAGTACGGGGTTTTTAGCTGGTGGCTCCGACCGGCGTCGATCCGGTGACCTTTCGATTTTCAGTCGAACGCTCTACCAACTGAGCTACAGAGCCGGGCATCATCGAATCGATGATCACCGAGATCTTCCAAATCGCTTCAGAAAATCTGAGCGACCCTGACGGGACTTGAACCCGCGACCTCCGCCGTGACAGGGCGGCGCGCTAACCAACTGCGCTACAGGGCCTTGCATTTCACGAGTGTCAACTCTACCAGCTTTTCAGCCGGTGATTTACCACTTTCGTGAGTACCCCCAACGGGATTCGAACCCGTGCCGCCGCCGTGAAAGGGCGGTGTCCTAGGCCGCTAGACGATGGGGGCTCAGAACACGCAGCGTTCAACTTGGCTAACCCCGAACATCTAAGCACTTCTGCGTGTCAGTTCGGTGTCAGTCAGATTTCCCGGCTGCGGACCTATAAAACTATAGGGCCTACTTCCCGGATTTCCAAAATCGGCGCAAAAACGGCCGCAGACAGGGCTGCCATAGCGTCCCCCTGAGCCATCAGAGTGCCACAGACTAGAGTGGAAGCGTGCCGATCGAGATGACTCCCGACGACTTCGAAGCAGCGGTCGACGACGCCCTGAACTCCATTCCCGCCGACCTGGCCAAGGCCATGAACAACGTGGCCGTTTTCGTCGAGGACGAATACGTTCCCGGACCAGGCGAGGACCCCGGAACTGAACTCCTGGGACTCTATGACGGAACGCCGCTCACCGAACGGGATTCCTGGTGGGGAGCCGGCTCCCTGCCGGACCGAATCGTTATTTTCAGCGGACCCCTGACCCGGATGTGCGAAACCCGGGCGGAACTGGTGGACGAAATCCGGATCACGGTCATCCACGAAGTGGCCCACCACTTCGGGATCGACGACGCGCGGCTGCACGAACTCGGCTGGGGCTAGCCTGTAAGTATGGGGAATCACTCCGGCCACAGCCATGGCCTGCCGCAGGGCACTGCCACCGGCAGGCACCGCCGCAAGCTGCTTGCCGTTTTTCTGATTACACTCTCCGTGGTCTTCATTCAGGCTGCGGGCGCCTTGGTCTCCGGCTCCCTGGCCCTGATGGCCGACGCCGGACACATGCTTTCCGACGCCGCCGGCGTCTCCATCGCCCTGCTCGCGGCCTGGATTGCGGGACGGCCGGCGACGTCGAAACGGACCTACGGCTACCAGCGCGCCGAGGTCCTGGCCGCCCTGGCGAATTCGCTGCTGCTGATCGTGATTGCCGTCGTGATCTTCACTGAAGCGATCCGGCGGATCGGGGACACCCCCGAGGTGCAGACGGGCATCATGCTCTTCGCAGCGGTCATTGGCGGTCTGGCCAATCTGGTGTCCTTGTTCATCCTCCGCAGCGGCCGCAAGGAAAGCCTGAATGTGCGCGGAGCCTACCTGGAGGTCCTGGGAGATCTGCTGGGTTCCGCCGCCGTAGTGGTCTCCGCCCTCGTCATTATGCTGACGGGCTACCAGCAGGCGGATGTCTGGGCATCATTCCTGATCGCGTTTATGATCCTGCCGCGCGCGTGGTCGCTGCTGCGGGAGGTGATTGGCGTACTGCTCGAAGCCACTCCGCAGGGTGTGGATGTGGAAATGATCCGCGAGCACATTGTCTCGGTCGCAGGCGTAAGCGACGCCCATGACATCCATATCTGGACGATCACCTCCGGCGTTCCGGTCTTCTCCGCGCACGTGGTGGTGGATGAGGAATACCTGACGCCGCACGGGATGGACACCATCCTGGACCGGCTGGGGACCTGTCTCTCAAGCCACTTCGACACCGAGCACTGCACCTTCCAGCTCGAGCCCGAGCGGCATGCCGTCCACGAGGGTGAACGGCACGCCTAGGCATCTGTCTCCGGACGGGCTACTGCTCCACCATCGGACCGAACTTCGGACGGTCAGTCAGGCGGGGGTCCTCATGATCGGGAACCACCATGACCGGGCCCTTGGCATGGTGCAGCACGCTCTGGCTGGTGGAACCCAGCAGCATCCCGGTGAATCCGCCGCGGCCCCGGGTACCCAGGACCACCAGTTCGGCCTTCGCCGTGCGTTCGACCATAATCTCCGCGGGCGGGCCATCCACCAATTCCACTGACATCTCCAGGTCCGGGAAGTGGCTCTGCAGCCATTCCCGCCCCGCAGAAAGCTGCACCATCAGTTCTTCGTGGAGCGCTTCGACATCCAAGGGCGCCGGCACCCAGGCCAGGGAGCCGCTGAACGGGGGCAGCGCGCACACGATCCGCAGCGGCAGGCCCATGCTGCGGGCCTGCTCGGCTGCAGCCAGCGAAGCCGCGCGTGCGTGTTCGGAACCGTCCACGCCGACTACTACAGCCTGATGCACGTCGTCGGTCACCGGAGAACCCGCCGGTGCGGCCACGCCGGATTCCGGCAGCCGGCCAGCCGTCCGCAGCGGAACGATGACGGTGGGGCACTTTGCGTGGGCCGGCAGCGCACTGGAGACGGAGCCGAGGAGCCGTCCTACGAATCCGCCGCGGCCACGCGAGCCCACAACCATCAGTTCGGCATCTTCGGAGAGCTCCAGCAGGACGGCGGCGGCGTCTCCGCTTTCGACGCGGGGGACGATTTCCAGGCCGTGCGGGGACACCCTGGCCAGGGTTTTCTCCTGCACGGAGCGGGCACCGTCACGGATCACGGCGTCGTCAATGGCCGTGTAACCGGCGTCCATCGAAGACGCAGCAAAGATGGGAACTGTGTAGGCGGTCACCACGTGCAGCGGAACCCCCCGCCGCCGGGCTTCCCGCGCCGCCCAGGTCAGCGCGCAGATACTTTGATCCGAACCGTCAACGCCTACTACAATCCCGGACCGGGCTGTGGCCGCATTCCACTCTGAATCGGACATTACCGGCTCCCTTCGGATACGCGCCCAACCGTCATCGGTTGTGCTCCTGAAACCAGCCTACTGCGCAGGGCACCGGCACTGTGACTTAGGTCAAACACGCGTACACACGGTTAAGGGCCTGCTTCCACGCAGGACTATTATCGGAATGCGGCCTGTCCGCTCTCCCAGACACCACAACATCTTCAGAGGAAATCCGCCATGCTCAAGCAAGGTTCCAGACTGGACCGGTATTTTGAAATCTCCAAGCGCGGTTCCACGGTAGGGACGGAGATCCGTGGAGGTCTGGCCACCTTCTTTGCCATGAGTTACATCGTGGTGCTGAACCCGTTGATCCTCGGCGGCGAAGACGGCACCGGCCGATCCCTCGGCGGCCCTGCCATCGCAGCGGCGACCGCGCTGGTGGCCGGCGTCCTCACCATCATCATGGGCGCCTGGGCCAAGCACCCGTTCGCCATGGCCACGGGCCTGGGCGTCAACGCCTTCGTAGCCGTCACAGTGGCCACCAATGACAACCTCACCTGGCAGGATGTCATGGGCCTGGTGGTGCTGGCGGGCATCACCATGTTCATCCTGGTCCTCACCGGCTTCCGGACAGCCGTCTTCAAAGCCGTTCCCGCGAGCCTGAAGACCGCGATCGTGGTGGGCATCGGCATGTTTATCGCACTGCTGGGCTTTGTCAACGCCGGCTTTGTCCGCCGCATCCCCGACGCCGCCGGCACCACCGTGCCGGTGCAGCTCGGCGACGGCGGCGAACTGCTGGGCTGGCCCACGTTCGTGTTCGCCTTCGGCCTGATCCTGACCATCGGGCTGATGGCCCGCAAGGTCCGCGGCGCGATCCTGATCGGCATCCTGGCCTCCACCGTGCTCGCCGTGATCATCGAGGCTGTGGCATCGCCGGGAAGCCAGGGCGCGGGCAAGGCGACCGGCTGGTCCTTGGTCACGCCGAGCATGCCGGAGTGGGGTGCGCCGGACCTGTCCCTGATCGGCAACTTCAACCTCTTCGGCTCCTTCGAGAAGCTGGGCATCATCGGCGCCTCCCTGCTGGCGTTCGTGATCCTCCTGAGCATCTTCTTCGATGCGATGGGCACCATGGTTGGCCTGTCCAGCGAAGCCGGAAGCATCGACAAGGACGGGAACATCCCCAACGTGGAGCGCGTGCTCCTCGTGGACGCCGCGGGTGCCATCGCCGGCGGCGGCGCCAGCGTCTCCTCCAACCAGCTGTTCGTCGAATCCGGTGCCGGCATCGGTGAAGGCGCCCGGACCGGCCTGGCGTCCATCGTCACCGGCCTGCTGTTCATTGCGGCCATGTTCCTGACCCCGCTGATCTACCTGGTCCCGTTCGAGGCCGTGGCCCCCGCGCTCGTCGTCGTCGGTTACCTGATGGTCAGCCAGGTCGGCAAGATCGACTGGTCGGACATCGGACTGGCACTGCCGTCCTTCCTGACCATCGCCCTGATGCCGTTCACCTACTCGATCGCCAACGGTCTTGGTGCCGGGTTCGTTTCCTACGTACTGATCCGCGTTTTCCAGGGCCGGGCGAAGGAAATCCATCCTGTGATGTGGATTGTCGCCGCCGCGTTTGCCGTCTTCTTCTGCGTCGGCCCGATCGAAGCAGCCCTCGGCGTGTAGGTTCCAGCTGAACAGAACCACACAAAAATGGTGCCCCTGCCGATCCGGCGGGGGCACCATTCCTGGTTGAGGAAGCTGCTAACCGGCTGCCGGGAGCCCCGCTTCGGCGTCCCGGAGCACCTGGGAACCGCGGGCGAACCCGCGCACCTTGGCGTCGTCCCAGAGCTGGGCCGGCACGGCCCCGCCGAGCAGCCTGCGCGGCAGCCCCGGATCCTCCGCGAAGGGCACATCCGCTCCGGCGATGATGATGTTGCCGTAGCGGCGGCCCTTGAGCATGGCGGGATCCGCGATGATCGCCGTGTGGCGGAAGGCCGCGGCAATGGTTGCCGCTTCCCGGCGGGCGGTGCGCAGGTCCGGGGCGTCCCCGCAGTTGACCACGTACAGTCCGCCGGGGCCGAGCACCCGCTTGGCATGGCCCAGGAATTCGGCAGTGGTCAGCGGCAGCGGAGTTTTATCTCCCGCGAAGACATCGCGGATCAGCAGGTCCCTGCTGTCCTCGCTGAGCGACTCGGTAACCTCACGGGCCTCGCCCACGCGCAGCCGCATCAGCGGAGCACGCGGCAGGTCGAACCAGCCGCGCACCAGTTCCGCGAGCCGGCCGTCCAGTTCCACGACCACCTGCCGGGCATTCGGGTAGACAGCAGCGAAGTAGCGGGCCATGGAACACGCCCCGCCGCCCAGATGGAGCGCCCGCAGCTTGGTCTCCGGATCGAACCGGGACTCAACCAGGGCGGCGATCCAGCGCATGTACTCAAAGTCGAGTTCCCGCGGATCCTCCAGGTCAATATGGGAGGAGTGCACGCCGTTGATCTTCAGCAGCCAGCCGGAGGAGGAAAACTGGTCCGGAAGCAGTTCGCACGTTCCGGTATCAATCTCATGCCGGCCGGGCACGGGACCGGCGCTGTCACTTGATGGTTGGTCCGGGGCAGCCCGGCCGGGACGTTTCCTGCCCATCAGGCGTCAGCCATCGGGAAATGCGCAAAGCTCATGCTTCCAGCTTAGGCGCGGCGGAACCTGCCGGGTGCCTAGGTCACGATGGCCAAGGCGAAGCCGTCCCAGCCCTTGGCGCCCACGGTCTGCAGCGCCGTCGATTCCAGCCGGGGGTGCGAACCCATCAGTTCCAGTGCGGCGCGCGTGCCCTGGATGGCTGAGTCGCCGTCGGGATCCAGCACTCCGCCGTAGCGCACCACGTTGTCCAGGACGATCACCGTGCCGGGCCGGGAAAGCCGGATGGCCCACTCCAGATAGGCCGGGTTGCTTTCCTTGTCCGCGTCGATGAACACGAGGTCGAACGGTTCGCTGCCTTCCAGCCCGGGAAGGGTGTCCAGGGCGGCGCCGACCCGGATGTCCACCAGGTGCCCGACGCCGGCGCGGTCCAGGTTCTTCCGCGCCACCTCCGCGTGCAGGGGCACGTATTCGCAGGTCACCATGGAGCCGTCCGCCGGCAGTCCGCGCGCCAGCCAGGACGTGCTGAACCCGCCGAGGGTGCCGATCTCCAGGATCCGGCGGGCGCCGGCCAGCCGCGCCAGCAGCATGAGGAACTTGCCCTGCCCCGGGCTCACTTCGATGGGCGGGAGGCCGGCTGCGGCGGCGTCCTCCACCGCGGCCACCAGCGCCGCGTCAGGGTGGACGACGACGCCGGTGAGGTAGGAATCGACGTCGGCCCAGTCGCCGCTGCCGTGCTCTGCCCTGATGCCCTGGTGCTGGCCGGCCATCAGGAGTGCCCGCGGTATTCGTCTTCGGCGTCCAGGACCTTTTCCAGCCGCTCGACCTTGCCGGTCAGTTCACCGGTGTGGCCGGGCCGGATGTCGGCTTTCAGCACCAGCGAGACCCGGCTGCCATACCGGCCCACGGCCTCGGTGGCGCGCCGGATCACGTCCATGACCTCATCCCATTCACCCTCGATGGTGGTGAACATGGCGTCGGTGCGGTTCGGCAGGCCGGACTGGCGGACGATCTTCACGGCGGCGGCAACGGCGTCGTGCACCGAAGCGTCTGCGGACGGACCGGCGGGGCCGGTCTCCGGACCCACGCCGGAAGGGGCAACTGAGAAGGCTACAAGCATGCGCCCAGTCTGCCACCGGTCCGGACAAAGCTGAACCACTCCGTAGCACCGCGCAACACAGCCTAGGCCTCCCCGGCCGCCGTCCGCTTGGCGGCAGCCTCTTTCTCCTCCACTGCCGGGTTCAGCCGTGAGCGGCGGCGGCTGTAGCCGAAGTACACCACAAACCCGAGAAGCAGCCAGCCGGCGAAAAGGATCCAGGTTTCCACCGAGAGGTTGGTCATCAGGTAGAGGCAGAGCAGGGTGGACAGCACCGGCAGCACCGGACCGAAGGGCACCCGGAACGCCGGCTTCAGGTCCGGGCGCTTCCGCCGCAGCACCAGCACCCCGGCGCTGACCACCACGAAGGCCGAAAGCGTGCCGATGTTGATCATTTCCTCCAGGACATCCACCTGGGTGAACCCAGCCACCAGCGCCACGAGCACGCCGCACAGGATCTGCAGGCGGGCAGGGGTGGCGTGCTTGGAACTGGTCTTGGACAGGGCGCGGGGCAGCAGGCCGTCGCGGGACATGGCCAGCACCACCCGGGCCAGCCCCATCAGCAGCACCATAATGACCGTGGTGAGGCCGATCAGCGAGCCGATGGCGATGACCTGCGCGGCCCCCGTATTGCCGACCAGGGTGAACGCTGTGGCGAGGTTGGGCGCTTCCGCCGCCGCCAGGTCCGTGTAGGAGACCATTCCGGTCAGGGCCAGGGAAACCCCGATATACAGGGCCGTGACCACGGCCAGGCCGGCGAAGATACCGCGCGGCAGGGTGCGCCCGGGGTCCTTGACCTCCTCGGCGGAGGTGGCGACGACGTCGAACCCGATAAAGGCGAAGAAGACGACGGCGGCGCCGGCGAAGACGCCCATGAGTCCGTACTGGGCCGGGGCAGCGCCCGTCAGGAAGGAGAAGAGCGACTGCGCCATCACACCCTCCGTTCCGGCGGCCGCGGTGGAGACTGCGTCCGGAATGAACGGGGTGTAGTTATCGAAGTCGATGTAGAAGAAGCCGGCGACGATCACGAACAGGACGACGCCGATCTTGATCAGGGTGAAGACGTTGCCAACCCGTGCGGAGAGCTTGGTCCCCATCACCAGCAGCACGGTGAAGACTGCCACGATCAGGAACGGACCCCAGGTCATTTCGATCGGCCCCAGCGAAATGCTGGCCGGAATGTTCCAGCCGATCAGGGCGAAAACCTCACTGAGATAGATGCCCCAGTACTTGGCGATCACGGCCGCCGCGGTGAACAGCTCCAGGATCAGGTTCCAGCCGATAATCCAGGCGACCAGCTCCCCCATCGTGGCGTAGCTGAAAACGTAGGCGGAGCCGGCCACCGGAATCGCGGTGGCGAACTCGGCATAACACATGATCGCCAGCGCGCAGGTGATCGCAGCAAGCACGAAGGAGAGCGTCACGGCCGGGCCGGAAAATTCGGCTGCGGCTTTGGCGCCCACGGAGAAGATGCCGGCACCGACGGCGACGGCGACTCCCATGATCATCAGGTCCCACGTGGTCAGCGAGCGCCGAAGCCGGCGGCCTTCCTCGTCGGCGTCGGCCAGTGATTTCTCAATGGGCTTGGTTCGGAAAAGACTCACTCCGGGATCCTTGCTGTGGGGCGCTGACAGGAAGGCCCCAGTGGGGCCAAGGGGTACAAGTGTAGGCACAGGGCGGTAGCGAAGTGCAGTGGGCATTTGGGAGGATAGAGGTGGCTTGCCCCACGAGGACCGGGTGCGGGCCCCTCCTAGAGATCGGATGCTCCAATGGCCCGCGGAATCTACGTAAGCGCGATGACGCCGGGATCGGGAAAGACGCTGATCAGTCTGGGGCTGGCGGATATGCTCCACCGCCACGCCGACAGGGTGGGTTTCTTCCGGCCCATCGTCGAAGGACCCGACCGCGAGGACGATCCGGTGGTCCGCCTGATGCAGCGCCGCTTCAACCTAAGCACCTCGAACTGCCGCGGCGGCCTGACCCGGCCCGAGCTGAGGGCGCTGCTGGTGGCCGGGGAGCGCGGCGAAGTCGACGCGCGCTGCATGGCCATCTACAGCGAGATCGCGGCGAACTGCGATGTGGTGATCGTGGAAGGAACAGATCTTTCCGGGCACGACGTCGCCCTCGAGTTCGATCTCAACGCCCGCCTGGCCAATAACCTGGGCGCCATGGTCATGGCCGTGGTCAACGCACGGGATATGTCCGTCGATGAGGTTGCCGACGCCGTGGATGTCTCCCGCCGCCAGCTGGCTGCCGCTAAGTGCGACCTGCTGGCCATAATGGTCAACCGGGCCGAAGAATCTTCGGTGGACGAAGTCCGGGCGAACGTCCGGCCCGGCGCCTCCCACCGGCCGGTCTACGTGCTCCCTGAGCTGAACGAAATTTCCCAGCCGTCGATCTCCGAGGTGTCCAAGGCCCTTTCCGCCCGGCAGATTGCCGGCAGCAGGTCCCTGGAACGCGATGTCACAGGCATCAAGGTCGCGGCGATGACTGTCAGCAACTTCATCACCCAGCTCGTCGACGGGTCCCTGGTGATCGCCCCGGGCGACCGCGCAGACGTGATGGTCGCGGCACTGGCATCCTCCTTCTCGGCGGAGTTCCCCGTGCCCAGCGGGATGATCCTCACCGGGGGCCTGCCCCTTGACCCCGGCATCCTGGCGCTGCTCGCCCAGGCCCCCTTCCCCGTGTTTGCCGTGGACAGTGACACGTACACCGCGGCCCGGGACGTCAGCCAGGTCCGCGGCGAAATCGCCACCGGCCAGCGCCGCAAGGTCGCAGCGGCACTCGGTGTCTGGTCCCGCTACGTGGACGAGCAGGAACTGCTGGAGCGGCTGGAACTCCCCCGTCCGGAAAAGACCACTCCCCTGCGCTTCCTGAACGAACTGATCGTCCGGGCCCGGACCAAACGCCGGCATATTGTGCTTCCGGAAGGGCTGGACGTGCGGATCCTGCGGGCGGCGGAGATCCTGCGCCGCCGGGATGTCTGCGCCCTGACGGTCCTCGGCCCCGAAGTTGAGGTCCGCGAGCTCGCCGCCAGCGAGGGCATCGACCTGACGGGAATCACCATCATCAATCCTGCGACCAGCGGACTGCGGGACGATTTCGCCCGGGAATATCAGCAGCTGCGGGCCAAAAAGGGTGTCACCCTGGAGGACGCCCAGGAACGTATGGCCCAGGGGGCATATTTCGGAACCATGATGGTCAAGCTGGGCCGGGTGGACGGCATGGTCTCCGGCGCCGCGCACACCACTGCCAACACGATCCGGCCGGCCCTGGAGTTTATCCGCACCAAGGAAGGCTCACAGATCGTTTCCTCGGTTTTCCTGATGCTGCTCCAGGACCGGGTTTTGGTCTACGGTGACTGCGCGGTCAACCCGGACCCCAATGCCGAGCAGCTGGCGGATATCGCCCAGGCCTCTGCCGACACTGCCGCACAGTTCGGCGTCGCTCCCCGCGTAGCCATGCTTTCCTACGCCACCGGCACCTCCGGGTACGGGGAGGCGGTGGACAAAGTCCGGACCGCCACGGAGATTGTGCGCAAAGCCCGGCCGCAGCTTCCCGTGGAAGGGCCCATCCAGTACGACGCCGCAGTGGATGCCTCGGTGGCGGCGTCCAAGGCGCCGGGGTCCTCCGTGGCGGGGCAGGCGACCGTGTTCATTTTCCCGGACCTGAACACCGGCAACAACACCTACAAGGCGGTCCAGCAGTCTGCGGGGGCCGTCGCCGTCGGGCCGGTGCTGCAGGGCCTGCGCAAACCCGTCAACGACCTTTCCCGTGGCGCTACGGTGGAGGACATTGTTAACACCGTGGCCATCACGGCCATCCAGGCGCAGGAGGACTAAATGCTGATTCTGGTGGTTAACTCAGGCTCCTCGTCGCTGAAATACCAGGTGCGTGATACCGACACCCACGAAATTCTGACCAAAGGGCTCATCGACCGGATCGGCGAGTCGGAGGTGCCGGACCACCGGGCCGCGCTGCTGCGGCTCAGCGAGGAGGTCGGGCAGGCTCTGCAGGGGAAAAAGATCGAAGCCGTAGGCCACCGCGTGGTCCACGGCGGCGAGCGCTTCAGCCAGCCCGTCCTGGTGGACAATGAGATCACCCGCGCCATTGAACGGCTTAGCCCGCTGGCGCCGCTGCATAACCCGGCCAGCGCCATGGGCATCCGGGCGGTCGCCGAACGTTATCCGGGCATCCCCCAGGTGGCTGTTTTTGATACCGCGTTTCACCGGACCCTGCCCCCGCGCGCCTGGCGGTATGCGATCCCGACACCCCTCTACCGCCGGTACGGGATCCGCCGGTACGGCTTCCACGGCACCAGCTGCGGCTACGTCAGCGAACTGGCCGCCGATTTCCTGGGCATACCTTTGGAGGAGTTCGACGCCGTTGTGGCCCATCTGGGCAACGGCGCATCGGTGACTGCCCTGCAGGGAGGCCGGAGCATCGATACCTCCATGGGCTTCACCCCGCTGGCAGGACTGGTGATGGGCACCCGCAGCGGCGACATCGACCCCTCAATCCTGGTGTTCCTGGCCCGTGAAGGGTACAGCGCTGATGACATCGACTCGCTGCTGAACCGGGAGTCGGGGCTTCTGGCCCTCAGCGGCAACACGGACATGAGGGAGATCACCAGCGCTGCCGAGGCGGGAGACCAGCAGGCGGAACTGGCCCTGGAGATCTCCGCCTACCGCCTGGCCAAATATATTGGCGGCTACCATGTGGCCGTGGGCGGAGCGCGGGCCATCATTTTCACCGCCGGAATCGGAGAGAACGACGCCGCCTTCCGCGCGCGGGTCGTGGCGCTGCTCGGCGCCCTGGACGTCCGGATCGATGAGGCCGCCAACAGTGTCCGGTCAAACGAGGTCCGCCGGATCAGCACCGCCGATTCGGCGATCGAGGTACTGGTGGTTCCCACGGACGAAGAGGAAGCGATTGCGGAGGCAACGGCGGAAACCGTACTGGCTGCCGGGCGTGAATAGCCGCCAATAATGGGCACGCCGCTCCGGCACAGCAACCCCTACCGGCCGGTACCCGGCGAAAGTCCGGGGAGCGGTAATTACGGCGCGACACGGGTGCCCGGCCTTGCTAGCATTCTCGGCAGGTTAAGCAGAAGCCGCGGATCCCCTCGTGCGTGGAGTTGGCATGGAACACAACCTGCGGGTACTCGTAAGTATCGATACGGCAAGCTCGTCTGCCTGCATTGAGGTGCGCGGGTGCCTGGTGCAGGCCAATTGCCCGGACCTGCTGGAAATCCTCCGGCACACTGCCACCCTCGGCACCCATGTGGCCGTCAACCTGACCAAGGCCCTGCATCTGGAGGCAACCGTTCTCGACGAGCTGCTCCTGCAGGCGGGCCAGGTCCCGTGCCTGCCCCTGGACGGCGGGCACACCACCGTCTCGGTGCGCCTGCCCTCCCGCCTCCCGTCCTGTGAACCTCCCCGGCTCCGGGCACCCGTGCACCCCCTGGGCAACACGCAGGCGTTCGAGCTGGCCTTCCAGCAGCATGATGCTGCCGCTCTTCGGCCCTCCCGGAGGCCCGGCTGACCTGAATTCGGGGCTTCGGGCCGCGGATCCCCCTCCCCGAATTGTCAGCAGGCTTATGAATTGTGTCAGCAGGCTTATGAATTGGCAGGATGGAGCCAATTCATCAAGCAACGATCAGGAGGCCGGCATGAAGGCAGTGACATGGCAGGGCAAGCGGAAGGTCAGCGTCGAGGAGGTCCCCGATCCGGTGATCGAGCAGCCCACGGACGCGGTCATCCGGATCACCTCCACCGCACTATGCGGCTCCGACCTGCATCTTTACGAAGTCCTGGGCCCCTACATGAATGCCGGGGACATTGTGGGGCATGAGCCGATGGGCATCGTCGAGGAAGTCGGCAGCGCGGTGACCAACCTCAAGCGCGGCGACCGGGTGGTGATTCCGTTCCAGATTGCCTGCGGACAGTGCTTTATGTGCCGGCAGGGGCTGCAGACGCAGTGTGAAACCACCCAGGTCCGCGACAAGGGCATGGGCGCCGCACTGTTCGGCTATTCAGAGCTCTATGGATCGGTGCCGGGCGCCCAGGCCGAATACCTGCGGGTGCCGCACGCGGATTACGGTCCGATCGTCGTCGGATCCGAACTCCCCGATGACCGCTACCTGTTCCTCTCCGACATCCTCCCCACCGCGTGGCAGGGCGTGAAGTACGCCAATGTGCCCGACGGCGGCACCCTGGCAGTCTACGGGCTGGGCCCGGTGGGACAGTTCGCAGCCCGGATCGGAACCCACCTCGGCTACCGCGTGATCGGCGTCGAGCCCCAGGCGGAACGGCGAGACCTTGCAGCCCGCTATGGCACCGAGGTTCTGGACCTGTCCAAGGACCTCGGGGACGAGCTGCGGGAGATGACCCAGGGCCGCGGTCCGGATGCAGTCGTGGACGCTGTGGGAATGGAAGCGCACGGCTCCGGCGCTGGTGCCTTTGCCCAGGCCGCCGTCGGAATCCTGCCGGATGCCCTGGCCCAGAAGGCCATGGAAACCGCCGGTGTTGACCGTCTGGCGGCCCTGCACAGCGCCATCGATGCCGTGCGCCGCGGCGGCACCATCTCGCTGAGCGGGGTCTACGGCGGCACCGCTGACCCCATGCCGCTGATGACCATGTTCGACAAGCAGCTGAACCTGCGCATGGGCCAGTGCAACGTAAAGCGCTGGGTCGATGACCTGCTGCCGCTGGTGGAGGACCCGGCGGATCCGCTGGGAGTCACGGACCTGGTCACCCACCGTGCCGGTCTGGACGCAGCTCCGGAGCTGTACGAAAAGTTCCAGAAGAAGGAGGACGGCTGCATCAAGGTGGTCTTCCAGCCGGGCCTGAACTAGGCCACCCACCCCTGCCCTTCGCCTCTGCGGCGCAGGGCAGGGCAGCGGACCCGGCTGTGTTTCTTCAGATGCTTCTGTCCAGGGACGCTGCGTCTACGGGGTCCGCGGACCGGGCGGGGGATCCGCGCCGCTGCGCTTCGGCCACATGAATGGCGTCCACCGCCCGGACCAGCGCCAGATGCGAAAAGGCCTGCGGGTAGTTTCCGGCCATGCGCCCGTTCACCGTGTCATATTCCTCGCTGAGGAGCCCAACCTCGTTCGCGTAGCCCACCAGCTGGTCCATCAGGTCCAGGGCCTCACGCATCCGGCCGGTGCGGGCATACTGCTCAGCCAGCCAGAAACTGCAGGCCAGGAAGGGATTCTCTCCCGGCTCCAGCCCGTCAACCCCGGAGGTGCTTTCGTAGCGCAGCAGCAGGCCGTCCGGGTTGAGGAGCGTGTCCTCGAGCCGGGCCACCGTGCCGAGCATCCGGGGATCGTCGTACGGCAGGAAACCCACGTGCGGCAGCTGCAGCAGGGAGGCATCCGGCAGGGTACTGCCGTAACACTGCACGAACGAATTCAGTTCCGGGTCATAGCCCCGCGCCAGTATTTCCACACGCAGACCGTCCCGCAGGGCCTCCCACAGCTCCACCGGTCCGTCCAGGCCGTCTTCGCGCACCGCCCGCGCTGCGCGGTCGAAGGCCGCCCACATCATGACGCGGGAGTGCGTGAAGAACCGCGGTTCCCCGCGGACCTCCCAGATGCCGTGGTCCGGGTCCTCCAGATGCCGTTCCAGAAAACCCAGGAGGGCGCGCTGCAGCGCCCAGGAGAAATTGTCCTCCTTCACACCCCGCTCCCGCAGGCGGGCCAGGGACACCATCACGGTGCCAACGACGTCGGCCTGGTACTGACCCACGGCACCGTTGCCGAGCCGGACCGGGCGGGAACCGGAATGACCGGGGAATTGGTGCAGAATCCGCTCCGGAAGGTCCCGGCCGCCGTCCACCGCGTACATGATCTGCAGGTCTTCGGGGTCCCCGGCCACCGCGCGCAGGAGCCAGTTGCGCCAGTGCAGGGCCTCATCCTGGTAGCCGTGGGTCATCATGGCCTCCAGCGTGAGCGCCGCATCCCGCAGCCAGCAGTACCGGTAGTCCCAGTTGCGGGTGCCGCCGAACTCCTCCGGAAGGGACGTTGTGGGTGCCGCCACGATTCCGCCGGTGTCCTCATGGGTAAGCGCCCGCAGCACCAGCAGCGAGCGCCGCACCGGCTCCTGGTAGCGGTCCAGGTCCACACAGTGCCCGGCCCAGTCCTGCCAGTACCGTCTGGTGGCCGCCAGGGCAGCATCCACGTCGGTTTTTGCCGGCGTAGGCCGGTGCGAGCGGTACCACAGCAGTTCCAGGTCCACGGTCTCACCCATGCTGACCGTAAACTCGCCGGTATGCCGGTGGTCGCTGCCGTGGGGGATATTGCCGCCGTGCAGCACCATGGCGCTCGGTCCGGCGATAGCCAGCAGCTGCTCGGTCCCGGCCGGGCTTTCCCGCCGCATCCAGGGGACAGTGTCCCCGTAGTTGAAGCGGACCTCCAGTTCCTGGCGCATATGAACCGTGCCGGACAGTCCCCGCACGCGCCGGATCACCGACGCCCGCCGGTCGCCAACAGGCATAAAGTCCGTGACCAGGACCTCTCCCCCGTCGGTCCGCCAGACGGTCTGCAGGATGAAGGTGGCGTCCAGATAGGTGCGGGAAAGCACCCTGGCACCTTCGGCGACCGGTTCCAGCAGCCAGCGGCCGTGATCCTTGGTCCCAAGGAGCGCACCGAAGACCGAGGGCGAATCAAAGCGTGGCAGGCAAAGCCAGTCCATGCTCCCGGCACGGGATACCAGCGCTCCGGTGTGGAGATCTGAAATAAGGGCGTAGTCCTCGATCGGAGTGGCCATTGCACCACTCAACCACACACCGCGCCCGCGGCCTATGGTCCGGACTTAGCCGTTCCCGGCCTGGTCCGCCCGCCCCAGGGCGGCCAGGACACTGCGCAGCGCGCGCGGATAATTGGTGGTGAATTCCTGCACGCCCAGCCGGTGCGCTGCCTGCGCATCAGCAGGATCGTCAACCGTCCATGCCCGGATGGTGGTGCCCGCCGCAGCCCACCCGGCGACCCGTTCCGGATGCGCCCGCAGGTACTCGACGCCCGGACCAGCAATGCCGGCCTCACCCGTCGACACGAGCTCTTCGCCCTCGGCCAGCGCACGGTTCAGCATTCCAGCGGTATCGAAGCCGGGCGGGAGCAGCGGCGCTGCCTCGGCAATGGCGGCGTCGTCCACGTCGGCCAGCAGCTGGCACACAAAGGCTGCCGGCACGGTGCGGCGCAGCTGGCGGACGGATTCCGGGCTGAAACTCATAAAGCTGACCGTGATCAGACCCAGCCGGGAGGTCTCCGGTTCCCAGCCCCGGGCTTTGAGCAGGGCCAGGACGGTGTCCTCCAGGTCCAGCCCGAAGGGGCCGGGCTGCTTGAACTCGACCGCCAGGGAAATCCGGCGGCCTGCACCGGTGAGCAGGTCCAGCAGTTCGGCCAGGGTGAGGAACTGTTCGGCGGGGGTCCCGTAGGCAGCCGGAACCGGGACCTGTTTCCAGCCGCTGAAGTCCAGCTTCCGCAGCTGCTCAACGGCACGGGAAGCGACCGGCCCCGTCCCGTTTGAGGTGCGGTCAACCGCCGCATCGTGGATGAGCACCGGCTGGCGGTCACCGCTGAGGTGGACATCGCACTCAACTCCGTCAGCGCCGTCGGCCAGTGCCTGCAGGTAGGCAGCACGCGTATGCTCCGCGTAGGCGCCGCTGGAACCGCGGTGGGCATAGATGAGGGATTGCATGTCAGGCCTTTCGCCGCTGTCTTCCTGCACGCGCTCCACGCTACGCGAGCCGCGCCGCGTTAAGTCCTCCCGCGCGTGGCGCGAGGGTCCCCGGTGCTGGTTAGATGGCAGTGCCGGTTCGCGCAGGCACCGGAAGAGCCGGACGCCTGGAATACGCGCTCCCGCACTCTAACCCAGGAGTTGCTGCACATGTTTGGTCGCCCGTATTCCAGGATTGCCGCGAACCTGCGGACCGCTCGGCCCGCAGCCGGATTCAGGGCACGCCGGTGAGCACGCCGCTGCTGGAGAAGGATGCAGTGAAGGCCGCCGCCCTGCGCCGGATGAAGCTCCTGGCCACCAGCCTGCTGGTACTTCTGGGCATCATCTTCGTGGTTGCCTTCGCCCTGCAGGACCAGTACCCGTGGCTGCAGTATGTCCGGGCTGCTGCAGAGGGCGGGATGGTCGGTGCCCTGGCGGACTGGTTCGCCGTCACCGCGCTGTTCAAGCATCCGCTCGGACTCAAGATCCCACACACAGCGATCATCCCGCGGAACAAAGACCAGATCGGCGCCACCCTGGGTGACTTCGTGGAGGACAATTTCCTGTCCGATGAGGTTGTGGAGGCCAAACTGACCTCCATTGGCATAGCCCAGCGTGCCGGCGCGTGGCTGGCCCGTCCGGAGAGCGCAGACCGGGTTGCGCGGGAAGGAGCCGCGGCGATCCGCGGCATCCTCCGGGTACTCGACGACGATGCCGTCCGGGACGTCCTTGAATCCATGTTCCGCAGGCACGTGGTGGATGTGCCCTGGGGACCTCCGGCCGGCCGCATGGCTGAACGCATCTTCGATGAAGGCCACCACCACCAGCTGGTTGACCTGCTGGTGGACAGCCTGAGCGACTGGGTCCGGCAGAACCCCGACGTCGTTTCCCGGCTGGTCTCCGAACGCTCCCCGTCGTGGGTGCCAAGCTTCCTGGATGATCTGGTGGGCGACCGGGTCCAGGTGGAACTGAACCGGTTCCTCGCTGCCGTGCAGGAGGACCCGAACCATCAGGTCCGGGTGGCGCTGGACAACTATCTCCGCGGCCTGGCCAGGGACCTGCAGCATGACCCCGAGGCGATGGCCAAGGCTGAGCGCATCAAGGAACAGGTGCTGGATGATCCCAGGGTCCGGGAACTGGTGACCCAGACCTGGAGCACCATCAAGACGGCCCTGTCCGATGCGGTGGATGATCCCGACAGTGAACTCAGCACCAACTTCAAGGCAGCTGTGCAGGACTTCGGTTCGCGGCTGGTCAGCGATCCGGAGCTGGCAGCGAAGGTCAACGCCTACATTGCGGATGCAGCCGGCTACCTGGTGCGCACCTACCGCAAGGACATCGCCGGCGTGATCACGGAAACCGTGGAACGCTGGGACGCCGATGAAACCTCGGAGAAAATCGAACTGCAGGTCGGCAAGGACCTGCAGTTCATCCGGATCAACGGAACCGTGGTGGGTTCCCTTGCCGGGCTGGCCATCTTCACGGTGGCCCACGCGATATTCGGCTAGGCGGACCGGCGTTCCGGAAGGGCCAGGATGTCCGCGGCGAGTTCACCCGGAATAGCACCCGGGGCTTCGCCGAAGGCCCGGTGGGTTGCCTTGATGACGGAGCGGCCCATCGTGTAGTTCCCGGCTCCGCCGATCACGGCGCCAATACCCAGGGGAAGTGCCCGGCCAATGATGACCGATCCCTGCCGGGCCAGCATTTTCCGCATGAACTGTTTGCGGATGGAGGCACCGATGCTGCCCAGCATTCCCGAGGAAGCGCTGCCCATGGCACTGCCCCAGGGCTTTCCCTTGCTCAGCTGCTGCATCATCGCCGTTCCCTCTTCGCCCAGCATGATCGCCATGACCACTGTGCGGGACCGCTCCGGATCCTGGAGCCGGACGCCGTGCAGCTCCGCCACGGACTGGGCGTAGAGCGCGGTGGCCTCCAGGAAGCCGAAGGTGGCGGCGGCGGACAGTCCGAGCGCGGCAGCGGTTCCCACTGCGGGTACGACGGCGGTCGCGCCGACGGCTGCTCCGCCTCCGGCGACAGCCGCAAGGTAGTGGTGCTCAAGGATTTTGACCAGTTCCGCTGCCGTCGCATCGGGATGCCTGCGCTGGAGGCGCCGGATATTGGCCAGCACCAGCGGCCGCTGCACTTCCACGGCACGCTCGATGCCGCGGGCAATGTGGGACTTTGGCTTGCCGTCCCGGTCGAAGACAGCGCCGCCGGCAAGCCGGAGTGCACTGGTGGTCTTGAAGCCCATGGACTTGCTCCTTACGTCTGCCGGATTTATCCGCACGGTTAGCTTACGCGGACGAAGTTAAAGACGAACGGGCCCACGGAAATACTCCCGTGGGCCCGTTCGGTGGCTGCGGGGCATCCCGCTGCCTGCCCTGGCTAGGCGCGAGCACCGCGCTTGGTGATCATGCCGTAAACCAGCAGGACGACGATCGAGCCAAGAATGGCTACGATCCACGTCTGCAGCGACCAGAAGTTCTCGAGGCCAACGTTGAAGATGGCGTTGCCGATGAAACCGCCCAGCAGGGCGCCAACAACGCCGAGAACGAGGGTGATAACCCATCCGCCACCCTGGCGTCCCGGAAGCAGAGCCTTCGCAATAGCACCTGCAATAAGTCCCAGAATAAGGAAAGCAATGATACCCATGTGAATACTCCTTGCTGTGTGTGAGTGACTGGTGAAAGTCAGCATGGCCTGTGGGCCGCGCTTTCCATAAGCCTACTTCATAAGCATGCTTATGCGAAGTCGGATTCGCACAAAATTATCCCTGTTTTAGGTATCGTGCCTAGTCAGAGCGTTACTCAGTGACCTTATTTTTTTGTGGTGCCAGGGCGAAACGGCGCAGGAAGACAGCAATATCGCGCATTTCATCCGCTTCGATCCGGTGCCCCATACCCGGGTACGTCCGGGCAGTCAGCTGGGTGTTGAGTTCCAGCCACCTGCCGGCGGCTGCGACGGCGTCGGGATGGATCACCCAGTCGGCCCGGTCCCTTCCCCAGAAAAACGGGACCCGGCGGGCCAGGGGCTCCGCCATTGCCAGCAGTTCACTTTCGACCACGAATCCGGAGAGCCCGACGGCGCTGGTGAACGCCGCTGGACGCAGCCGCAACGCGGTCACGGCCATCGCCATTCCCTGGGAGAACCCAAGCAGTGATACGCCGGTGAAGCTCCCCTGCTGCTCAAGCGAAGAGATCGTGGCCAGCAGCTCCGAGCCTGCCTGGAGAACCTCCGCTGCGTCGGAGGCCAGCATCGGATCCAGCAGGAACCACCCGAAACTTCCGCCGACGTCGAACCTGCCCCGCAGCGCCACCCCGGTGACCCCGGGCGGCAGGGAGGGAAAGAGTGCCTGCATTGCCGTTTCATCCGAGCCGTAGCCGTGAAGCATAACCAGGAGGTGGGTGCCCGGCCGCTCGGCGGCGGGGGCTGACCAGATGAGGTGATGCATGCCTCCAGAGTAGGGCCGGAGCGCCTCCGCGCGCGTTTGCCCCCGCGTCCGCCAGGCCGGCGGCCGACCATTGTGTTGGGCATGGCAGGAACCTAAAGTTTCAAACAGCGCATAGATGTGCGCCGCGGCTGCTGATAGCGGGGGCTCATGTACTCAGGGACGAACCGGGGCGCCATAGTGACGCTGACCGCCAACCCCAGCCTGGACCGGACAGTGGAACTCTCCGGAGTCCTGGCCCGAGGGGCTGTCCAACGGGCCGCGGGATTCCATGAGGAACCCGGCGGGAAGGGCGTCAACGTCTGCCGGGCGCTCAAGGCCTCCGGTACCGCCTGCGTGGCAGTACTGCCCGGGGATAACGGAGATCCGGTGGTGGCGGGCCTGCGGTCTGCGGGTATCGATCACCGGAATCTGCCCATCGGTGCAGCGCTGCGCGCCAACCTCACGTTCACTGAACCGGATGGAACCACCACCAAGGTCAATCTGCCCGGGCCGGAGCTGGGCCCGGAGGTCCAGGAGAATCTGCTGGCCCTGACGCTGGAGGCCTGCACGGGACCGGAAGATACCCAGGCGGCCCGCTGGCTGGTGCTGGCCGGGTCACTGCCGCCAGGGGTCCCCTCCGACTACTACGCGGTGGTCGCGGATGCCGTTCGGCGGCGCTTTCCGCAGAACACGCCGGCCCTCGCCATCGACTCCTCCGGCCCTCCCCTGCTCGGTGCGCTGCTGCACGGGGCGGCGCCCAGCCTGCTGAAGCCCAACGGCGAAGAACTGGCGGAAGTTACCGGCATCGCCACGGGTGACGAGCTTGAGTCGGATCCGTCACTTGCCGCTGGTGCAGCACTGACCCTGATCGAGCGGGGTGTGGGGGCTGTCCTGGCCACCCTCGGCGCCCGGGGCGCGCTTTTGGTAACGCCCGACGGCGCGTGGCTGGCTACCCGTCCTCCGGTCACGCCCCGGTCCACGGTGGGCGCGGGCGACTCCTCGCTGGCCGGCTATCTGCTGGCTGAATCTGCCGGGAAACCGCCCCAGGACTGTCTTCGGCAGGCCGTCGCGCATGGTGCAGCAGCCGCATCACTGCCCGGCACCAGGGTGCCTTCGCTGGAGGAGACCCATCCCGAAGAAGTCACTGTTCATCCGGTGGACCCGCGGCCGGTTCCCGGATCCAGCGCCAGGCGCGGACCCGCACCAACCTCATCTAAGGAGCAATCCTGATGTCAGACCTCATTACGCCGGAGCTGGTCACCTTGGACCAGGACCTCGGCACGTCACGGGACCAGGTCATCCGTTACCTTGCAGAGAAAGTGGTCTCTGCCGGACGCGCCACGGGCTTCGATGAACTTTACGCGGACGCGATGGCACGGGAGCAGAAGACGGCCACGGGCGTCCCCGGCGGCATAGCGATTCCGCACTGCCGTTCCGCCGCCGTAACCCGGGCAAGCCTGGCCATGGCACGCCTGCAGCCCCCGGTGGACTGGGGCGCCAAAGACGGTCCGGCGGACATCGTGTTCTTCATCGCAGCACCGGAAGGCGCTGACCAGGAGCATCTGCAGCTTCTGGCCAAGCTGGCGCGGTCCCTGATCAAAAAAGATTTCACTGCTGCACTGCGCAGCGCCGAGACGCCGCAGGCAGTGGTGGAACTCGTCGACGGAGCACTCGGCCTGGGGGCGCAGCCGGAAGGGGACCAGGCACCGGCCTCCGGCGCCTCAGCGGGCGGCGGCCCCGCCGGCCCATCCCACCGGGCCGGCGGGGCAGCGGCCGCCGCGGGAGCCACAGCCGCCGGCGCCACAGCAGCAGGTGCTGGCGGCGGAGCCGGTGTCCCCGCGGACGGAACCAGCCAGGCAGCAGAGGGCGGGACTCACGCCGGCGGGACCACACCGCAGCGCCTTGTCGCGGTCACCGCCTGCCCAACCGGCATTGCGCACACCTACATGGCAGCGGACTCCCTGGCCGCCGCAGCCGCCGAACGCGGCATCGACCTCCAGGTCGAAACCCAGGGATCGGCTGGCTCCACCCCGCTGGATCCGGAAATTATCAAGAACGCCGACGCCGTGATCTTCGCGGTGGACGTTGATGTCCGGGACAAGGGCAGGTTCGCCGGCAAACCGGTGGTCAGCGGCCCGGTTAAGCGGGGAATCGACGAGCCCGGGGTCATGATTGACGAGGCCCTGGCGGCTGCGAAGGATCCGAACTCCCGGAAGGTTGCCGGCGGCGGAGGGGACGGCGGAGATGAGCGGGCGGCCGCCGGGGGCGAGAGCTTCGGCGGGCAGCTGAAACGGGCCCTGCTCACGGGCGTCAGCTACATGATTCCCTTCGTGGCCGGCGGCGGCCTGCTGATTGCCTTGGGATTCCTGCTGGGCGGTTATGAACTCGCCCTCTCCGACGAGGCCGGCGTGGCCAACGGGGATACCCTGCTGGCCGGCACCGGGATCTTCGACCTGCCGCCGGAAGGCCTGCTGGCGTATCTGGGGGCAGTGTTCTGGAAGATCGGGACCATCTCGCTGGGCTTCCTGGTCCCGGCGCTGGCCGGCTACATCGCCTACGCCCTCGCGGACCGGCCCGGAATCGCGCCGGGATTCACCGCCGGTGCCGTTGCCCTCTTTATGGACGCGGGCTTCCTCGGCGGCATAGCCGGCGGCCTGCTCGCCGGTTATGTGGCCATGTGGATTGGCCGTTGGAAGGTGCCAAACTGGCTGCGCGGCCTGATGCCGGTGGTCATCATTCCGATGCTGGCTTCGCTGGTGGCTTCCGGGCTGCTTCTGCTGGTCCTGGGCGGACCCATCGCTGCCCTGACCCTCGCCCTGAATAACTGGCTGACCGGCCTGACCGGGGTGGCGGCCATCGGCCTTGGCGTGATCCTGGGCCTGATGATGGGCGCGGACCTCGGCGGCCCTATCAACAAGGTCGCCTACGCGTTTGCCGTCGCCGGACTGGGCGAAGCCACGGTTGAGAACCAGGCCCCGTGGGAAATCATGGCGGCGGTGATGGCTGCCGGCATGGTGCCGCCGCTGGGCATGGCCCTCGCCACCGTCCTGGACAAGCGCCAGTTCAGCATGGCCCTGCGGGAGAACGGCAAGGCGGCCTGGCTGCTCGGTGCCGCGTTCATTTCCGAGGGCGCCATTCCGTTCGCTGCTTCGGATCCGCTCCGCGTCATCCCGTCCACCATGCTGGGCGGCGCCGTTGCCGGGGCCATCTGCATGGCGGCCGGCGTGACGTCACAGGCACCGCACGGTGGAATCTTCGTCTTCTTCGCCATTGGGAACATCCTGATGTTTATCGTCGCCATCCTGGCCGGTATGGTCGTCACCGCACTGGTGTTGGTAGGCCTCAAACGCACAACCGCACCCAAGACGGCAGAAGAACCCGTTGTGGCCTAGGGACCAGGGATGAGTCCACAGAGAGGTACAGAAATGCGCACCATCAAGGGAATCGGAGTCAGCCCGGGCCGCGTCCTCGGCCCGGTGCTGCGGATGCCCCCGCCCGTTCCGGAACCCGACGCGGCGTCAAAGTTCGGTCCCGGGAGTTCCGTGGACGCGGAAAAGGAACGCCTGAAAGACGCAGCGGACAGTGTGCGCGAGGATCTCAAACGGAGGTCCGCCGCAGCGTCAGGTGATGCCAAGGCCGTCCTCGACGCGACCGCGATGATGGCGACGGACCCCATGCTCCTGAAGGCTGCTGGCAAACACATCAACAACGGGATGTCGGCAGACCGCGCCGTGTGGGAGGCCGGGCTTGAGGTGGCGGCCATGCTCCAGAGCCTGGGCGGATACATGGCCGAAAGGACCCAGGATGTCCTGGACGTCCGGGCCCGCATTGTGGCGCAGCTGGACGGGCTGCCCGCTCCCGGGATCCCGGCGTCGGACGTTCCGTTCATCCTCGCGGCGGAGGAGCTGGCACCGGCGGATACTGCCACGCTGGATCCGTCCCTGGTCATCGGTCTGGTCACGAGCGGCGGCGGCCCCCAGTCCCACACCGCCATCCTTGCCCGCTCCCTGGGGCTGCCCGCTGTCGTGGGAGCTGCGGGCGCCGATTCGATTACCGACGGGGCAGAGATCTACCTCGACGGGGCGAACGGAAACGTGGTGGTGGATCCCGGTGCCGCTGAACGGGAAGCGGCACAGAAGTATGCTTCCCGGGCGTCGCTCCCCGCCTTTGACGGTACCGGCACGACGTCGGACGGCCACCGGGTGCCGCTGCTGGCCAACGTGGGCTCAGGCAAGGATGCGGCCGCCGCCGCGGCCGCCGGGGCCGAAGGTGTGGGGCTGCTGCGGACCGAGTTCTGCTTCCTCGGGCGGGACACCGAACCCACCGTGGAGGAACAGGTGGCAGCCTACGGCGACGTTTTCCAGGCCTTCCCGGGACGGAAGGTGGTAATCCGGACCCTTGACGCCGGTGCCGATAAGCCCCTGCCGTTCCTGACCGACGCCACAGAGCCGAACCCGGCACTTGGCGTCCGGGGATACCGCACCGACCGCTCCTCGCCGGGCGTGCTCACCCGTCAGCTGGAAGCCATTGCTGCTGCAGCCGGCGCGCACGAAGCCGATGTGTGGGTCATGGCACCGATGATTTCAACGGCCGATGAGGCCGGTGACTTCGCGGTTATGTGTGCCGCAGCCGGGCTGGCCACCGCGGGCGTGATGGTCGAGGTTCCGGCGGCAGCGATCAAAGCCCAGGCGGTGCTCGCCAAAGTGAAGTTTGCGTCCCTGGGCACCAATGACCTCACTCAGTACGCAATGGCGGCCGACCGCCAGCTGGGCACCCTGGCCACGCTCAACGATCCCTGGCAGCCTGCCGTCCTGCAGCTCATCGGAATGACGGTGGACGGTGCCGCGCAGGCCGCCGCGGCGGACAGCAAGCCCAGGAACGTGGGAGTCTGCGGCGAGGCGGCCGCCGACCCGGCACTCGCCGTCGTCCTGACCGGCCTGGGCGTGAACACCCTGTCCATGACACCGCGCGCCCTGTCCACTGTGGGAGCGGTGCTGGCATCGGTCACCCTGGCCCAGGCTAAAGAGCTTGCCAGCGTTGCACTCGCGTCGCAGACTGCAAGCGAAGCCAGGACACAGGTCCGGGCCAAGCTCCCCATCCTCGAACAACTCGGACTGTAGCCGGCGCTCCGGCGCCAATCCGCAGCCAACCCAACCGGAAGGAATCTCCGATGCCTGAACGTTCTGCAACCATAGCCAGCCGGGTCGGGCTGCATGCCCGCCCCGCTTCCGTGTTCGCGGAAGCCGCCGCGGCGCAGCCGGTGGAAGTCACAATTGGCATGAAGGGCGACCCGGCAGAAGACGCTATGGATGCCACGAGCATGCTGGCTCTGATGAGCCTGGGAGCTTCTCACGGCGACGTCGTCGTCCTTCGGGCCGAAGGCGAGGGTGCCGATGCGGCACTGGATGAACTGGTCAAGATACTGGAGACAGATCTGGACGCCGAGTAGCTCCGGGAGGTCCGGAACACGCTTCCATCCGGAAAACAACGAAGCCAGCGGCACGGGGCCGCTGGCTTCGGTAGTAACTTCACGCTGACCCCCCACAGGCAGCGGACGTTACATATTCATTAGTCTGGCACAGGGTCATGAAGTTGTGAACAAAATCTGTGAAATTCAACTCACGTTTCGGTAACTTTCTGCCAAAAGGTTTTGGGACGGACGCCTGCGCTGGCGCAGATGGGAAACCCACATAACCGTCAACCCCACAGTCACCAGGATGACGGCCGTAAAGGGCACCAACGCCGTGAAGACACCCAGGTAGACCACTTCCTGCAGGAAGCTGAAGGCAACAACCAGCACCAGTCCGGCGCCAAGAAGTCCGGCGCCCGTTCGGTGCAGGACCCGCAGGCGGGAATTTGCCGCCGCCATCAGCACGGGGGCGCACAGGCAAGCAGCGACGTAGCCGGGATACATTCGCCCCAGGGACGCATAGGACTGCACCGTAACCTGCTTCTCGTAGGCCTGAAGCCCCACCGAGGTAACGGGCAGATCGCTAAGCACAAAGAAGTACACAGTCAGCCCCACAGCCAGAGCCAGCACAGCGAGGCCGATCGGCCCAATGATCAGCTTCCGGGCCCACCCGGCACCAAAGGCTGCCGCGGCCTTCACCCCCAGGATGACGAAGACGGCATACAGGGACAGCCGCAGGACAAGATTGGCGAGATTCCGGCCCCCAAGCCAGCCGTCCACTACCGTGTATATTCCCCCCAGACTCAGACCCATCGTCAGGGCAATCAGGACCATGCTGACGAAGACACCGCGGTTCTGGCCGCGCAGCGCCCCAGGCAGCCGGAGCAGTGCGAACAGCACGCTGAGTCCAAAGGCCGCCACCTGCACGGCTAAAGCTACGGTCATCCCAAATTCTCCAAAAGTGCCTGATCGAACTTTGCATCCTGTTCCCGCTTGCGCAGCGCCTTCGACAGCGCATCGAGGCGATCCCTCGCCAGCGTGACCAGCTCTACATCGGAAAGCTCCTCGATGGCCTTTTCCCGGCCCTTGGGCGGCCATCCACCCTCTTCGGGCTGCAGTACGCCGGTAACCACCAGCCCACTGGTGAGGGATACGCCGGCAAGCCGGGCTGCAGCAATGGCCAGCTCCGGAGCCAGGCGTCCCGCGGTCAGCTGCGCGGAGATGTTCTGGGGCGCTGTACCGGTTGCCGCCGAAAGCTGCAGGCGGAGGTCCCCGGGATCAATGGCATCAAACCATTGCCGCACGGAGCCGGTGTACGGATACGCGCACAATTGCGGTTCGGGGATGTTCCCGCCCTCGCCTGCCGTTGACCGGTCCAAAAGCGCCTTCAGGATGCAGGGATAGGCCACTTGACTGATGAGTTCGGCCTGGGTGGGCTCACGCCTGCCTTCTTCCAGCCCGGCGAACTCTGCGAAGGAGGACAGCGCAGTGACCGGGTCCTGCCCGTAGGCCCGTGCCACCCGTATGACTGTGGCCATGGAAACCTTGTTCCGCACCAGCTGCTGGGCGAGCGTCGAACGCTTGATTCCGGTCATCCGGCACAGGTCGGTAGTGGACTCATCCGGGGCTACGGTTGCGCGCCAATGTTGGAATGCCTTGGCGGCTACCGCCATTGCCCCTCCTCGATTGGATTCTCCGGTTACCAGTTAGTATACTTCTGGAACTGGCTCCCCCTCTGTGTTCCCCCCATATGCAGAGGCGGGAGCCAGCTCCAATTAAACGGCTGGCCTGATGCGGCTGGCCTGTCCTGTCCGGCCGCAGCGCAGACAAGGCTCAAACGTTCACCCGGCCCGCCGCCGCGCGGCGTGGCGCGCTGCCTCCCAGGCTTCTTCCAAACGGTCGACGGCGGCGGCGTACGTACTCAGCGCAGCGGTTTCCTGGGACGGGACCCGGGCGGCCTCCTGCGCGGCAAGGGCATCCCGGGACGCCCTTGCCAGCCGGCTCGTCTCAGCTTCCCGCACGTCCCCCAGCCCGGGATATTCCACCCCTTTCCAGGGGTCGAGCTCATAGGAACTCCACTCTCGCAGGATTGCCTCCCGCCGCCGGTCCAGGCCGTGGAGCCGCTTAGCCCAGATTCTCTCCGCTCGTGCCTGTTTCCTGGCCCGGTGCCGGCGGCGCAGCCAGATCCATGCGCCCGCAGAACCCGCCACCAGGAGCAGACCAGTGGCAGCTGCAGCCCCGGTGCCAGCCAGGCCAGCCCAAGCCACAGCGAGGA
This sequence comes from Arthrobacter pullicola, assembly GCF_014836875.1. GTDB lineage: Bacteria > Actinomycetota > Actinomycetes > Actinomycetales > Micrococcaceae > Arthrobacter_B > Arthrobacter_B pullicola. The sequence goes on from NZ_JACSQC010000001.1 coordinate 99,287, forward strand.
TTCCGGTCAGCAGCCCCGTGAAACCCACCCAAAACAGCCGTTCGCCGTCATCGCGGCGCAGCGCCGCATCCAGCGCGGGCGCAGTGAAAAGAACCGCCGCCGCAGCCAGCAGGATTGCCGGAATCGCTGCCAGGAGACTGCCATCCACGCCGGGCATAACGCCCCCTTTCCTGTCCCTGCCGGCACCGGCAGAGTTCGGGATCGCCCCAAAATACCAAGTATGCTTATGTCCGGAGTTGCCATTGGAAACCGCTGGACCTCCAGCATTGCATGACGCCTCACAACTAAGGAACGACATGTTGCTACCTGCCCCGCGCGGAGTTTTGACTTCCGCACTGCTCGACACCCTCCTGGCCGGCGACGGCGCGGGGCCCGAGAAGTTCGCCGAGCTCGCTGCCCTGGGTGATGGTGCCCTTTCCGCTACCGCGGACCTGCTTCGCGACGACGATATCCAGCTTGCACTGTTCTGCCTCTACGAGCTGCACTACAGCGGACTGGAGGGCGTGGACCCGGCAATGGAATGGGAGCCGGAGCTGATCCGGCTGCGGCGGACTCTGGAAGCCGGCTTCGAAGCCACCCTGCGGAAGATCGTCCCCGCTCCGGAAGCGCCGGAACCGGATGCCGAAGCGGTGGCGCAGACCCTGTTCGGGATGGCCGCTGACGACGACGGTCCCTCCGTATCCCGGTTCATTGCCCGCCACGCCACCGAGGACCAGCTGCGCGAGTTCCTGGTTCTGCGCTCCATCTACCAGCTGCGCGAAGCGGATCCCCACAGCTGGGCCATCCCCCGTCTTCCGGCAGGGCGGGCCAAGGCAGCCCTGGTGGAAATCCAGGCCGACGAGTATGGAGGCGGGCGTCCGGAGCGCATGCACTCGAAACTATTCGCCCGCACCATGGAGGGCCTGGGGCTGGACACCCGGTACGGCTACTACCTGGACCGGATTCCAGCCCTGGTGCTGGCCTCTTCCAACGCCATGTCCCTGTTCGGTTTGAACCGCCGCCTTCGGGGCAGTATCGCCGGTCACCTCGCAGCCTTCGAGATGACCTCCTCCATCCCGAACTCCTTCTATGCCAAGGGTTTCCGCCGTGCGGGGTTCGGCTCCGATGTCACCTTCTACTTCGACGAGCATGTCGAGGCCGACGCCGTGCATGAGCAGATTGCAGCCCGCGACCTTGCCGGCGGCCTCGCTGAAGCAGAACCCGCGCTCCTGCCGGACATCCTTTTCGGTGCGGCAACCGTCCTGACCCTCGATGCGCTGCAGGGCGAGTTCCAGCTGGCGGCGTGGAAGGAGGGCTCCTCGGCACTGCGGGCTGCCGGCCCTGAGCCGCATCCGGCAGCGGATGCCCTGGCCGCCGACGCGGCAGCAGCCGGGGTTTCACCGTGAGCGGCACCCCTGCGGACGCTGAAGCCGCAGTAGTCGAGGCCACCGGAGTGAGGGTTGTCGCCGCAGCAGAAAGCCAGGCGGGCGGGGACGGCGGCCTTGATCCGGTGTCACTCATGGCATGCCCCGGTGGCCCCTTGCTGGTGCGGGGGGACTTTGAGGTTGTCGACGCCGATGGCACCCCGGTTCCCAAAAACCGGGAAACGGTGGCACTGTGCCGCTGCGGCGGTTCGAAGATCAAACCCTGGTGCGACGGTACGCACAAGCTGCTGAAGCACGGCTCCGCCAAGGACTAGGCGGGGCGCAGGGTTTTCCAACACTGGCCCCATACCCATAGGGGGTATAGGCTGGGTGCATGAGCAGTCATGAACACCATCCCGATCCTGACCGGGTGGCCGCATCTGACCTCCACGCCGGCGACCGCAGCCAGCTGTCAGTAGACCATCACGGCCACGCACCGGCGGATCCCGCAGCCCATGGGGAACACGGGCATGCGGGCCACGGTGATCCTACGCACGACAGCCACGGACACGGCGGCCACGGGGACCACGTTGGGCAGTTCCGGCGGCTGTTCTGGATCATGCTCGTCCTCGCCGTTCCCGTGGTCGGGTTCAATGACATGTTCGCCCACCTCATCGGCTACCACCTGCCGGATGCCGCCTGGGTCTGGTGGGCCTCCCCCGTCCTGGGCACGGTTATGTACGTCTGGGGCGGCCAGCCCTTCCTCACCGGGGCCGTCTCGGAGGTCCGTTCGCGCAAACCCGGAATGATGCTGCTCATCGGGCTGGCGATCACCGTCGCGTTCATCGCCTCCTGGGGTGCGAGCGTGGGCCTGCTCGATGCCGAGCTGAACTTCTGGTGGGAATTGGCCCTGCTGGTGGTCATCATGCTGCTGGGGCACTGGATCGAGATGCGTTCCCTCGCCCAGACCACCTCCGCACTGGATTCACTGGCTGCGCTGCTCCCCGACGAAGCCGAGATGGTTGATGGGGACCAGGTCATCAAGGTCTCTCCCGCAGATCTGGCGGTGGGAGACGTCGTCATCGTCCGGCCCGGCTCCTCCGTGCCTGCTGACGGAGAAATCGTTGACGGCTCTGCCAGCATGGACGAGTCCATGGTCACCGGTGAGTCCCGGACCGTCCGCCGCGGGCGCGGCGATTCCGTTGTTGCCGGCACCGTCGCGACCGATTCCGGCCTGCGGGTCAAAGTCACGGCCATCGGCGACGACACCGCACTGGCCGGAATCCAGAAACTCGTCGCAGACGCCCAGGCCTCCTCCTCCCGCGCCCAGCGGCTCGCGGACACGGCAGCAGCTTGGCTGTTCTGGTTCGCCCTCGGATCGGCGGCCATCACCGCCGCCGTCTGGTCCCTGCTCGGACTGCCGGACGACGCCGTGGTCCGCACCATCACCGTCCTGGTCATCGCCTGTCCCCATGCCCTCGGACTGGCAATCCCCCTGGTGGTCTCGATCGCGACCGAACGTGCAGCCCGCGGCGGAGTGCTGATCAAGGACCGCCTCGCCCTGGAATCCATGCGTTCCGTGGACGCGGTGCTCTTTGACAAGACGGGCACCCTGACCAGGGGTGAACCCACCGTCACCGCCGTCGAACCCGTTGACGGGCATACGGAAGACGAAGTCCTCGTACTGGCCGCCGCTGCCGAAGCTGACAGTGAGCACCCCCTGGCCAAGGCCGTCACCGGTGCCGCGCGCGCCCGCGGCCTGAGCGTGTCCAAGGCGTCGGATTTCTCGTCCTCTCCTGCGGTCGGGGTTAGGGCCACCGTCGCCGCCCCCGGCGGAAGCACAGTGGTGGAGGTCGGCGGGCCCTATCTGCTCGAGGAACACGGCTCCGGCGAACTCCCCATCGCCGATAGCTGGCGGGCAGAAGGCGCCATCATTCTGCACGTTGTGGCGGACGGCAGCGTCATCGGCGCCCTCCGGCTGGCCGATGAGATCCGCCCCGAGTCCCGGCAGGCGGTGGACGCACTCCACGCCGCCGGCGCGCAGGTGGTCATGATCACCGGTGATGCCCGGGCCGTCGCCGGTACCGTAGCCAAGGAGCTGGGGATCGACCGGGTCTTCGCGGGAGTCCGCCCCGAGGACAAGGCCGCGAAGGTGGCTGAACTCCAGGCTGAAGGCAAGAAGGTCGCCATGGTCGGCGACGGCGTCAACGACGCCCCTGCACTGGCCCAGGCTGATGTGGGAATCGCCATCGGCGCCGGCACCGACGTCGCCATCGGCTCCGCCGGAGTAATCCTGGCCAGTTCGGACCCGCGCTCGGTACTCTCGGTCATCGACCTCTCCCGGGCCAGCTACCGGAAGATGAAGCAGAACCTGTGGTGGGCCGCCGGTTATAACCTCATTTCCGTACCGCTGGCCGCGGGAGTCCTGGCACCGGTAGGGTTCGTGCTGCCCATGAGCATCGGTGCGATCCTCATGTCCGCCTCCACCGTCGTCGTCGCCCTCAACGCCCAGCTGCTCCGGCGCCTGGACCTGTCCCCGGCAGCCAGCGCCGCCCGCTTCACCGGCAGCAGCACCCCACAGCCCAGCACCACCACCGACTAACCAGCACCTAAGAATCAGGAGCATCACAATGGCTACCAGCACCAAGCCGTCCGGCGGAACCGCACACGGCTACATCAGCGACAAGGAACGCTATCTCGCCCGCCTCAAGCGGATCGAGGGGCAGGCCCGCGGCATCCACCGCATGGTGGATGAGGACACCTACTGCATCGATATCCTCACGCAGATCAGCGCGCTGACCTCGGCCCTGGAGAACGTGGCCCTCGCCCTGCTCGATGACCATCTCAAACACTGCGTCGTCAACGCGGCCAAGGCCGGCGGTCCGGAAGCGGACGAGAAGATCAAGGAAGCCTCCGACGCCATCGCCCGCCTGGTGAAGTCCTGACCCGACCCATCCGCCTGGTCAGCGATGAGGAGCGCCGCGCCCGCATCGGGGTGCGGCACGCACTGGCCCCCTCGGCAAAGGCCGGATCACCGGAGGAGGCGGCCCGGGCGCTGGTGGGCCTGCACGCAACAGAGGCGCCGAGCGTGCACCTGTCCTGCTGGGCGCGCACCAATCAGCTCAGCGTCGACGACGTCGAACGGGCGCTTTACGATTCCCGTTCGCTCGTCAAGCAGCAGTCCATGCGCGAGACCCTCTTCGTGTTTCCCCGGGAGCTGGTGCCCGCGGTCTGGGGCAGTGCGGCGGCCCGGGTGGCAGCAGCCCACCGCAGGCGGCTGGTCCGGGACCTCGAACGCTGGGGACCTGCCGGCGAAGGACACGGTGCCGCCTGGCTTGCCGCGGCCGAGGATGCGGTGCTGGAATGCCTGGCCGACGGCGTGCAGCGGTCCTCCAAGCAGATCCGGGAAGAGGTACCCGAAGCCGAGGGCGTGATCATGCAGGCACCGGGGAAGTCCTGGGGCGGGCCCGTGGCAATCGCACCTCGCGTACTCGCCCAGCTGGGCTTCGACGGCGCAGTTGCGCGGGCCGGAAATGCAGGGGCCTGGTATGCCAGCCGCCCTACTTGGACAACAGTGCAGGCGTGGTGGGGACAGCCGGTTCCCGGTGCCCTTGGACCGCGCGAGGGGTATGCCGAGCTGGTGGACCGGTGGCTGTGGTCCTACGGGCCGGGCACCGTGGAAGACATCGCCTGGTGGCTTGGCGGTACCAAGGGTGCGGTCCGGTCGGCCCTCGATGATCTCGGCGCGGAAGCCGTGTCCCTGGCGGACGGTTCGGCAGGGTGGCTGCGCGCCGACGATCTGGAGCCCGTTGCCGCCCCCGAACCATGGGCTGCGCTCCTGCCGCTGCTGGATCCGACGGTCATGGGGTGGAAGGAACGGTCCTTCTACCTCGGCGGGCACGGACCCCAGCTGTTCGACAGCATCGGTAATGCCGGGACCACCGCGTGGGTCAACGGGCGCGTCGTCGGCGCTTGGGTGCAGGACCTGGACGGCGTGGTCGAGCTGCGGCTTCTCGAGAACGATCTCCCAACGGCGGCCCGCGCGGCGCTGGCAGCGGAAGCAAGCCGGCTGACCCGGTGGCTGGACGGCCAGCGCGTGTTCACCGTCTACCCGTCGCCAGCCATGCAGCCCGGCTTTGGCTCGCAGGCCGGCCTTGGCCAGTAGGCCGGTAACGGCCGCCGCCCCGCCCCGGTACGCTTCCTGCCGGTAGGGGCAAGCCCTGCCGCTGCCCCTTGCGCGCCCCTTCAGCCTTCCTGCAGGGCTGCTGCTGCGAGAACCCCGGCGAGGTCTCCGGGCCGGCTCCACATAGGCCAGTGGCCCGTCGGGAGATCGATGAGGTCCATGTTCTCGAGTCTGGCGACTTCGGCGAACATGGGATGGCCGGAGGTGACCAGCTCCATCATCTGCTGGCTCGGAAGCGAGCAGCAGACGAGGGTGGCCGGCACCTTGAAGCGTGCAGCGTTGCTGAGCTCCACCGCCTGGCGCAACACGGGCCCGGGTACGGGGACTGCCCTCGTCCTGAAACGCTCCAGGGCGGCAGGGCTGAGTCCTTCAAGGCTGGCCTGCTGTCCGAGCGCTTCGAAGGGCGGCAGCCCAAGCTCTGCCATCTCCGCGGCGTCGGGAGCAAAAACAGTGCCGGGCGCGACCGGGCCGCTGTCAACCCAGACCACCCGGCGGATCAGGTTCGGGTGCCGGTCGAGCACAAGGCTCACGGGGGCGTTGGCCCCGCTGTGGGCAACGATGACTACCGGGCCGGAGTCCACGGCCATGGCCTGTTCGATCGCCGCTGCTTGATCGTCAAGCGTCCTGGACGCTCTTTCCGGGTCTGATTCGTCGAGGCCGGGCAAAGTGATCGGGACAGCCTTCAGGCCCCTAGCCGTCAGGTGTTCCAAAACCTCGTCCCATGCCCAGGACCCCAGCCAGTGTCCGGGAATCAGCAGAATGGTCGGGCTGTTCGTGTCAGTCGTCATGCCACGATCCTTGCAGCCCTCCTGGACAGCGGCATGTCACTGTTTCTGACATGATTTTGGTGAGGGGTGGAACATGAAAAGAGGAGAGCGGCTCCACGCACTTTCGGAGATGCTGCGGCGCAGCGGAGCCCGCGGGTGCACGGCGGACCGGCTGGCGAGCGAATTTGGCGTGTCGGTGCGCACGATCAAGCGGGACCTCGACGCGCTGGAAAACAGCGGGACCCCGATCTGGTCGCGTCCTGGCCCGGGCGGCGGATACGGCCTGGCTGCCCGCTCCAGCCTCCCCCCTGTCAGCTTGTCTCCGGCCCAGGCAGTGGCGCTCCTCGCGGCAGTCTCAGCTGCCCCCGACGCCCCCTACGCTGACCTTGCTTCAGCCGGCATCCGGAAGATCTTGGATGTGCTGGACCCTCAGACCCGGAAAAGGGCTGACGAGCTGGCGCGCCGCGTCTGGGTCAATACCGAACCGGCTCCGGCGCGGGCAGTCAGATCTGCCCTTGAGGAGGCAATGGCGGATCAATACGTCGTACGGATCCGCTACACCTCGCGTGAGGGCAGCCAGACCATCCGCGACGTCGAGCCGGTGATCTTCGCATCTACGAATGGCCGGTGGTATCTAATCGGCTGGTGTCAGCTGCGGAATGAAATGCGCTGGTTCCTGCTGACGCGCATAGAGCGGGCCAGCGTCACGAAAACGCGTTGCAGCGGCCACGGCATTCAGGAAATTGGCGTTCCTCCGGCGACAGCCAGGTCCGTGCACAATGCCGGCGAGTGAGACATCCGCGGCCGCCGGTCTTCCTGACCGGCGGCCGGCTGGTGGGCCCTGTGGGGCTCGAACCCACGACCCACGGATTAAAAGTCCGATGCTCTACCAACTGAGCTAAAGGCCCCCACCAACCACGCCAGGCACTGAGCCGAGAAACGGAACACACCTGCCGCGTTGACTTTTCCACTTTATCGCACGGCCAAGGAATCGTGGAAACCCTCTCCGCGCTTCCCAGGATGACTGTCCGGGCTGCCCTGCCGGACCCGGCTCCGGCAGCGGACAGCCGCCTCGATTCCCTGTGCGGGCGGGAGTATTCTCGAAACATGAGTGAGCCGGATTCATCAGCCCCCCGCCATCACAAACCGAAGCTCTATGCCCCCATGGACTTCGCCAACCATCCCGGCGGAGCCGACCCTGCCAGGGTTTCCGAGGCAGCCCATCTGGCGGCCCAGGCCCTGGTTAACCATGGACGGGAAAGCGACGATCCCGAGGTCACGCGCCGCCTGGTTGAACTGGCAGACCAACAGGGCCTCGAAGCCGTAGCGGAAATCTGGGCGACCAGCCCCGCGCGGTCCCTGCCAGGCGCACTCTGGCGGCTCTACGCCCTGCGCGCGGCCGTCCAGCAGAATCCGGAACGTGTTGCAGCGCTGTATGCCGCCGGCAAGGAAGCCGCACAGGTCTCCAAAGTGGTGGCCGGCGTGGCTGAGCCCCTCGGTGCGGACGAAGTGCGCGCCATGGCGGACGCAATCCTGTCCGGCGCCTTCGAAGGGGACTTCGACGTCGCCCTGGAACGGTTCGCTGCGTTCTGCCGGGTCATCTCTTTGGGCGAAACCCACCATGCGGACTCGGCCGAGGCAGGCAGCAGCGCCCGTGCCACCGAACTGACCCGGAATGCCCGCCAGCTGCTGGTGACCGCGGAGGACCTGGAGTATTCCGCCGAGGCGTGGCGCCGCGGAGAGCTGGACTAGATCCGTCACGGACAGCTTCCGGGCCTGTGGACGCTCCAGTTGACATCGGGGACAGGGAGTAGAAAACTGAAATTGGTGTCGGACCGCGGAACCCCCGGGCTTCAACTTAGAGCCGCTTCGAGCGGCCTTCCGCCGAGAGGCGCTCCCGGTCCGGCACCGCTCCCTTGTTCTCCATCGGATATTCTTACCGGTGTGATGAGCTCCCAGCCCACCCGGCCTGTCCGATGAAACTCCGGCTGTTCCCACAGGAAAGCGCCGGCCTGGACCTGCTTTCCCGCATGGCGGTACAAGCCGTCCGAGGCACTGCGACCCTGTCGGAAGCGCTGGGTGCCGAGTCTGCGGAGTTCCCGCGGCTCGCCGAGGAGCTGCACACCCTGGAGGCGGAAACCACCGAGCTGCATTTCGCCCTGATGACGCAGATGCGGACCAGTTTCATCAATCCGCTGCCCCGCGAAGACCTCTATGATCTTTCCCTCATCCTGCTGGCCGTGATGGAGCGGCTGGATAGCGCGGCAGAGATTATTTCGCTCTACAAGCTCACGCACGTTTCCCGCCGGGCCGCCGAGCAGCTTGAGGTCCTGGGCCGGCAGTCCGAGCTGACCGTCGCCGCGATGCGCACCCTCGCTTCCCTCGAAGACCTCGAGGACTACTGGATCGAAATGCTGCGCCTGAGCAAACGGGTGGAGCGGACCCACCGGATGTGGCTGGCCGAGCTGATGAACGACCACAAAGCGCTCTCCTACATCCGCCACCGGGACCTGGCCGACCAGCTGGCTGCGGCTTCCAAGGAACTTCGCCGGGTCGGCACCTACGTAGGCAACATCCTCGTGCGGGAATCGTAGGTTGACCACCGCACTGCTCGTCGCCGTCTTTGCCTTCGCGGGCTGTTACGCCTTCATCAACGGCTTCCACGACGTCTCCAATTCGGTTGCCGCAGCAGTGCGGACGCGTGCCCTGACTCCGGGCGTCGCCGTCGTGCTGGCCAGCGTCTTCAACCTCCTGGGTGCACTGATGAGCACCGCCCTGGCGCTGGTACTGGCGGACCTGTTCGTCAAGCTGCCCCCGGGCAGCAGCGGCCTGGGGATTCTCATGGCCGGCCTGGCCTCGGCCTGCGCGTGGGGCCTGTGGACCTGGTGGCGGCGGATGCCATCTTCATCCACGCATGCACTGGTGGGCGGCATCGTCGGCTCCGGCGCAGCTTCCGCGCTGGTCGGCGGCCCCAGTATCACCGAATCCTTCCGGATCCTCTGGGACCAGATCGCGCTGCCGCTGCTGCTCTCCCCCGCTATTGCCTTTGTGCTGGCGTACCTGCTGGTCTATCCGGTGATGTGGCTGATGCGCTACAGCTCGCTGCGCCGCGGTGACGCTGGGAACCGCATAGCGCAGTCAGTGCTCTCCGCGGCGTTTTCGGTGGGCCACGGGATGCAGGACGGGCAGCGGACCATGGCGGTGCTGGTGCTCGGGCTGGTGGCCGCAGGGTATTCGACCGGCGGGGAGATCCCCTGGGGTGTGCAGGTCTTCGCCGGGACGGCACTCGCCGCAGGATCCCTGTTCGGTGGATGGCGGATCACCCATACCCTCGGCTACCGGCTGGTGCGGATCGATCCGCTGCGCGGCATGAGCGCCCAGGCGGTGGCCACCGGGATGCTGTTCCTGGGCGGGCTGTGGCTGCACATTCCGCTCTCCAGCACCCAGACCATGACGGCGGCAATTGTCGGTGCCGGAGCGAACCGCCGGTTCGCCGCAGTCCGCTTTATCCAGCTCCGCAACATCCTGGGCACCTGGCTGGTCACGGCACCAGCGGCGGCCCTGCTGGGCGGAATCTTCTTCCTGGCCCTCAGTCCGCTTCTCTAAGCCCTCTCTCCTTCGGGGTGGCGCGGTGTTCTGTGTAGCCCCGCATCGCCGAGCGAGGACGAGGGCAGGATCTGTAACGCTAAGGGGCGGCAGAACACCGCGCCGGCTCCCGGGGAAACTTATCCGAAGCGTCCGGAAACGTAATCCTCGGTGGCCTTCACCGACGGGTTGTTGAAAATCACCGTGGTGTCGTCGTACTCGATCAGCTTGCCGGGCTTGCCGGTGCCGGCGATGTTGAAGAACGCCGTCTTGTCCGAAACCCGGGCAGCCTGCTGCATGTTGTGCGTGACGATCACGACCGTGTAGTCGCTCTTGAGCTCCTCGATCAGGTCCTCGATGGCCAGCGTGGAAATGGGGTCCAGGGCGGAGCACGGCTCGTCCATGAGGATCACCTCGGGGGACACCGCGATCGCACGCGCAATGCACAGGCGCTGCTGCTGGCCGCCGGAAAGGCCGGAGCCGGGCTTGTCCAGGCGGTCCCGGACTTCCTTCCACAGGTTGGCGCCGGTGAGGGACTTTTCCACCAGGTCATCGGCGTCGGACTTGGAAATACGCTTGTTGTTCAGCTTCACCCCGGCCAGCACGTTGTCCCGGATGGACATGGTGGGGAACGGGTTGGGCCGCTGGAAGACCATGCCGATGTGGCTCCGGACGGTCACCGGGTCAACCCCGGGACCGTACAGGTTCTCGCCGTCGAGCAGCACTTCGCCCTCGACGCGTGCGCCCGGCAGGACCTCGTGCATCCGGTTCAGGGTGCGCAGGAAGGTGGACTTGCCACAGCCGGACGGGCCGATGAACGCCGTGACTGAACGCGGTTCCATCTTGATGCTGACGTCTTCGACCGCCAGGAAGTCGCCGTAGAAGACGTTGAGGCCCTTGACGTCGATTCGCTTGGACATGTGTTTCCTTCTGTTCTTTTCCGGTGGAGCATCCAGTCGGATTCTCCGGTGCCGCCGCAGCGGCCGGGTCTGGAGGGTCAGCGGCCGGTCTTGGGCGCGAAGATCCGGGCAACGAGGCGGGCGCCGAGGTTCAGCAGCATGACCATGACGATCAGCAGCAGCGCCGCGGCCCAGGCGCGCTGGGTGCTCGGGTCCGTGTTGGTGGGCGAGGTGGGGCTCATCAGCTGGCGGTAGATGAACGTCGGCAGGCTGGACATCCAGCCGGCGAACACGTTCAGGTTGATGGTGTTCACGAATCCGGCGGTCACCAGCAGCGGCGCAGTTTCCCCGATCACGCGGGCGATGGCCAGGGTCACGCCGGAGGCGATGCCGGAGATGGCGGTGGGAACCACGACCTTCAGGATGGTCCGCCATTTCCGCACGCCCAGGGCGTAGGCGGCTTCACGCAGTTCGTTCGGAACGATCTTCAGCATTTCCTCGGTGGAACGCACCACCACCGGGATCATCAGGACCGAAAGCGCGACGGCGGCGACGAAGCCGGTGCGGGTTCCCGGGCCGAAGAGCAGCCCGAAGAATGCCGCGGCGAACAGGCCCGCGACGATCGACGGGATGCCGGTCATCACGTCCACAAAGAAGGTGATGGCCCGGGCCAGGGGACCTCCGCGGCTGTATTCCACCAGGTAGACGGCGGTCAGCAGGCCAATCGGCACGGAGATGATGGTGGCCCACAGCGTGATCAGCAGCGTGCCCATGATCGCGTGGTAGGCACCGCCCAGGACGGGGCCGCCGGTCTCTGCCGTGTTGTTGTCCACGGTTCCGGTCATGCCGCCCATGGAGGTCAGCAGGAAGTCGGGGCTCAGGCCGGGCAGGCCGCGGACCAGCACGGTGAAGATCACCGAGATGAGCGGGACCAGGGCCAGGATGAACGCACCGTAGATCAGGTTGGTGGCGAACCGGTCGGTGGCGCGCCGGCTGCCTTCCACCACCCGGGTAACGATGGTGCTGCCGGCTACGAAGAGCACCGCGGCAAAGATGGCGAAGGAAGCAATGTGGAACCCCAGCAGGGCCGAGAGCGCCGCACCCAGCACGATCGACGCGGCCAGGACGGCCCACATCGCGTAGCCGGGAAGCTTGTTCTTGGTCAGGGTGGAAGAACGGGACAGCGTGGTCTCAATCATCAGTTGGCTCCCGAGAATTCTTTGTGGCGGCTGATGATCCAGCGGGCAATCACGTTGACGATCAGGGTGATCACGAACAGGACCAGGCCGGCGGCGATCAGCTCAGACAGCCGCAGCCCGTAGGCCTCGGGGAAGTTCAGGGCGATTTCTGCGGCGATGGTCTGGTTTCCCGGCCGGATCAGGCTGGCGATCAGCCCGCCGGAGGAGAGCACCAGGGCCACGGCCATGGTCTCGCCCAGGGCGCGGCCGAGTCCGAGCATCACGGCGCTGATGATGCCGGGCCGGGCGAAGGGCAGCACGGCCATCCGGATCATTTCCCAGCGTGTGGCACCCATGGCCAGTGCGGCTTCCTCATGCAGTTTCGGGGTCTGCAGGAAAATCTCCCGGGTCAGGGAGGTGATGATCGGCAGGACCATAACGGCCAGCACGACGCCGGCGGTCAGCATGGTCTTGCCGGTCTGGCTTGCGGGCCCGGCGAAAAGCGGGAACCAGCCGGCGTTCTCCGCCAGCCAGTTGTACGGTCCCACCAGGGCGGGGGCCAGGACGGTCATGCCCCAGGCGCCGTACACCACGGAGGGAATCGCAGCCAGCAGGTCCACGACGTAGCCGAGGCTCTGCGCCAGCCGCCGCGGAGCGTAGTGCGAGATGAAGAGGGCGACGCCGATTCCCACCGGAGTGGCGATCAGGAGTGCGATCGCGGCCGCGATGACCGTGCCAATGACCAGCGGGAAGATATAGGTGAAGAAGCCTGAGCCGCCCGAGATGTCCGCCGAGGGTGCGGTGAAAGTGGGAAGCGCCTGCCAGAGCAGGAACGCGGCCACCGCGAACAGGACAGTCAGGATCAGGCAACCCGCCAGCAGTGTGATGCCGGAGAAGACCTTGTCTCCTGCGCGCCCGGCACCGCCGGCGCCCTGTATTGACTTGCTTGACACTGCACAACCCTTCGAACTTTTGTTGGCAACTTGCTTCACTGTGGACAAGACACCGCACTCGCCAGTTTTCACTGTCAGCCGGTGAACTTCAAGCTGGCTCCCTGGCCGGGCAAATGCCCCCGCAGCGCGCCGTGGCGCTGTGCGGGGGCCTGCCGCGGCTGGCCGGGTCTTAGGACGCGGCCTTGATGGATCGGAGGGCCTGAACGGCCTGCTCCTGCAGGTTAGCGGACAGCGGGGCGTTACCGGCGGCGTCGGAAGCTGCTGCCTGCCCCTCGTCACTGACGACGTATTCACCAAAAGCCTTGACCAGATCCACCGTCTCCTGGTCCCGGTAGGTGGTGCAGTAGATGTGGTAGGAGACCAAAACCACAGGGTAGGCGCCGGATTCCGTGGTGTCGCGGGCCAGGTCCATTGCCATGTCCACGTCAGGACGGCCTTCACCGGTGACCGGCGTCGAGGCTTCCACGGCCTTGGCCGCGGCCTCGGAGGTGTAGGCAACGTACTCGTCTCCCACCTTGACCGAGACCTTGCCCATGCTGCCGACGGCGGAGGCGTCAGCGTAGGTAATTGCGCCTTCGGTTGCGCTGGCCGCTGAGACAACGCCGCTGGTGCCCTGCGCGTTCTCCTGGCCGTCGAGCTCTGCCGGCCATTCGCCGTCGGCCTCCGTGGTCCAGACCTCCGGAGCCGCGGCAGCGAGGTAGTCGGTGAAGTTGGTGGTGGTTCCGGAATCATCTGCCCGGTGGACCACGGTGATGGGGGTGGCGGGCAGCTTGGCACCCTCGTTCTGCCCGGCGATGGCCGGATCGTTCCAGGTGCTGATCTCTCCGCGGAAGATGCCGGCGATCGTGGCGGCGTCCAGGTTCAGTTCCTTGATCCCCTCCAGGTTGAAGGCGATGGCGATCGGGGAAATGTAGGCGGGAACGTTGAAGGCTCCGTCCGGGCCGCAGACCTCCTGCGAAGCGGCAACTTCCTCATCCTTCAGGTAGGCATCCGAGCCGGCGAACTGCGCACCGCCGGCCAGCAGGGCCTCCCGGCCTGCTCCGGAACCGTCAGGTGAATACTGGATCGATGCGCTGGGGTTGGCGGCATTGAAGCCGGCGATCCAGGCATCCATGGCTGCGGCCTGGGAACTGGCGCCGACGCCGGACAGGGTTCCCGAAACACTCGAAGCGGAGGCAGAGGGTTCAGTGCCGGCGGCGTCGGTGGCGTTGTCGCTGCCGCAGGCGGCGAGGGACAGTGCTGCCACCGAGAGAACGGCCGCAGTGCGGCCAAAGCGGAATACCTTCACGATTGTGTTCCCTTTCAAGGGTGGTATATCCGGCGCGTCAACGCCGGGAGTCTGTTCGCTGGGACGTTTGGTCGTCCCGGATTGAGACTGGCCCGCCAAGGTGAACGGAAAGTTAACTCGGGCCAAGCAGTTCGGGAATTCTGTGCCCGGGCAGGAAGCGGAGCCTTCGGAAGCGCTGTCGCAGCGGTCACGGCAGGGCCTTCGAACGGCCCTGCCGGGGTCACACTGCCGGCGGCTGGGCGCTGACCGGCCTTCGCCGCCTAGAATGTTGGCATGCCCGCCCGAGACCGCCTTTCCGCCACCCGCGGTTTCCTGCGGGACCGATTCCGGGTCGGCCTCAAACGCAGCGGCGCCTCGGTTCTTCCAGCCCTGCAGATGACCATCTGCGCGGTGGGCGCCTATGCCTTCGCTGAGTACGTCCTGGGCCATGAGGCCCCCTTGTTCGCGGCGACCGCTGCCCTGATTTCGCTTGGTTTCTCCAGGGAACCCCGGATGCGGCGGGTGCTGGAGGTCGGCATCGGCTGCACTCTCGGCATTACGGTCGGCGAACTTCTGCTGCATCTGCTCGGCAATGGCCTCTGGCAGGCCGGCGTCGTACTGTTTGTCTCCCTGCTGCTGGCCCGTTTCCTGGACCGCGGCGTCATCTTCACCACCCAGCTGGGCCTGCAGTCCCTGCTGGTGGTGCTGCTTCCGGCGCCCGACGGCGGGGTGTTCACCCGCAGCGCGGACGCCGTGGTGGGTGGAGTCTTCGCACTGATAGTCACCATGCTGGCCCCGCGCGATCCCCGGCGGGAGCCTAAGTCCAATGTGCGGGAGCTGCTCAGCGAACTCTCCGCCGTGCTGCGCCAGACCGCTGAGGCCCTGGCCCGCAGCGACTCCACCCTGGCCTGGCATGCACTGGTCCGGGCCCGGAACACCCAGCCGCAGCTGGACCTGCTTGCGCGCAGCATCCGGGACGCGCGCGAGGTCGCCCAGATTTCCCCGGCCTACCGGCGCTACCTCGCAGAGCTGGGGGACCTGCGGGGTTCGGTCAGCTACCTTGACCTGGCCATCCGGAACAGCCGGGTGCTGGCCCGGCGCACCACCTCGGTGATCAACCACGCAGCCCTCTCGGATGAGGCGGTGGAGAAGGTCTCGGAGGTCATTAATGACACGGCCGACGCCGTTGATGTGCTGGCCCGCGCGCTGGGCGGCGGCGAGTCCCCAGCCATGCGGGAACGCCATCTGCGCCAGGCCCGGAACGAACTGGCCGCCGTTGGTTCCCGCCTGCACCCGGAGTCCCTGGACGTCACTGACCTGCAGGGCGATGCCCTGGTCATGCTGTTCCGCCCCCTGGTGGTGGACCTGCTGGAAGCCACCGGCCTGACCCACGAGGAAGCAGTGAGCTGCCTCTCCAAGGTCTAGCCGCGCCCGTCCTCCGGCGCCCTCCCGGCCAAGCACCGTCAGTGCCCCGGGATAGCCTGATGGCATGGCCACGAAGACATCCCGGGCGAAGACCGCCAACTACCGCTGCACCGAGTGCGGCTGGACCGCTGCCAAGTGGGTGGGCCGCTGCGGCGAGTGCCAGGCCTGGGGAACAGTGGAGGAAGCCGGGGAAGTGCTGGCCCGCACCACGGCGGCAGCAACGGTTGCCCGCCCTGCCCAGCTGATTGCCGACGTCGATGCCACCACGGCCGCCTACCAGCCGACGGGTGTGGGGGAACTGGACCGCGTCCTCGGCGGGGGACTCGTTCCCGGGGCCGTGATCCTGCTGGCCGGGGAACCCGGCGTCGGAAAGTCCACCCTGCTCCTGGACGTTGCCTCCCGAGTGGCCGGCCTGGGCCGGGACGTCCTGTACGTCACCGGCGAGGAGTCCACCGCCCAGGTCAAGCTGCGCGCGGAGCGGATCGGCGCGCTCTCCGGCAGCCTCTATCTCAGTGCCGAAACCGACCTCGGGCAGGCCCTGGGCCAGGTGGAACAGGTCAAGCCCGCCCTGCTGATCGTTGACTCCGTACAGACCCTCAGCAGCGCCGCCGTTGACGGCAGTGCCGGCGGCGTCAGCCAGGTCCGCGAAGTCGCGGCATCCCTGATCAACGCAGCCAAGACCAGGAACATGACCACGCTGCTGGTCGGGCACGTGACCAAAGACGGTTCCATCGCCGGCCCGCGGCTGCTGGAACACCTGGTGGACGTGGTCTGCCAGTTCGACGGCGACAGGCACTCCCGGCTGCGGCTGCTCCGCGCCGTCAAGAACCGCTACGGCCCCACGGACGAAGTCGGCTGCTTCGACCTCACCGAGGACGGCATTGAAGGACTCGCTGACCCCAGCGGGCTTTTCGTCTCGCGGACCAAGGACCCGGTTTCCGGCACCTGCATCACCGTGACCCTTGAGGGGCGGCGTCCACTGGTTGCCGAAGTGCAGGCGCTGCTCGCCGAAACCGGCAATGCCCAGGCCCGCCGCGCCACCAGCGGTCTGGATTCAGCCCGGGTGGCGATGCTGCTCGCGGTGCTGCAGCAGCGGGCATCAATGAACCTGGCCAAGGATGACAGCTACGTGGCGACAGTAGGTGGCGTGAAGCTCACCGAACCGGCCACCGACCTGGCCGTCGCGCTGGCCGTTGCCTCCGCCAAAATGAACAAACCGCTGCCCGCCCGGCTCATCGCCTTCGGTGAGGTGGGGCTGGCCGGAGAGGTACGCCCCATCCCCGGGATTGCCCGCCGCGTGCAGGAAGCCGAACGCCTGGGGTTCAGCCATGCCATCGTTCCGGCGTCCCCCAACGGGCCGGGCCAGGTGCCCGCCGGATTCAAGGTGAGAGAGGTTTCCACGCTCTCCGAGGCCCTGGAACTGCTCTTCTAAATCCTTTCCGGCCCAGCCTGATGGTTCATTTGTCATTGTCCGGTGACGGAAGTGGCAAATGTGACCGATTCGCGCATTACTATGGTGAAGTGTCTGCGCACCCACGCCCAGAACGTCCGTGGGCCGGACTGGCCGGAAGGAAGTGACAATGGCTCGCACCCCCGAGGATGCGCTGAAGGCCACGCTGGCCAGGGTCGCCCCCGGAACCGCCCTGCGCGACGGGCTCGAGAGGATCCTGCGCGGCCGCACCGGCGCCCTGATCGTCTTGGGCTTCGACCGCACAGTGGATTCCATCTGCTCCGGCGGGTTCGACATTGGCATCGAATTTTCCTCCACCCGGCTGCGTGAACTCGCCAAAATGGACGGTGCCATCGTCTGCGACAAGGACGGCGCCAACATCCTCCGTGCCGCCGTCCAGCTGGTGCCGGATCACACCATTGAGACACACGAGTCCGGAACCCGGCACCGCACCGCGGAGCGCGTAGCCATCCAGACGGGCTTCCCCGTCATTTCCGTCAGCCAGTCCATGCAGATCATTCAGCTCTACGTCGGCGGGCTCCGCCACGTCCTGGAAGGATCCGAGCCCGTGGCAGGCCGTGCCAACCAGGCACTGGCCACGCTGGAGCGCTACCGGGCCCGGCTGGACCAGGTCACCAACTCCCTGTCCGCCTTGGAGATCGAAGCAATGGTCACCATGCGTGACGTCGCCGTCACGCTCCAGCGCCAGGAAATGGTGCGCCGCATCTCCGAGGAAATCTCCCAGTACGTCCTGGAGCTCGGCGTCGACGGCCGCCTGCTGTCCCTGCAGCTGGAGGAACTTACCACCGGCCTGGGCCCGGGCAGTGAAATGATCATCCGGGACTACGCGGACGCCAGCAGCAGCCTGGATGACATTGAAGAACGGATGGCGACCCTGCAGAACCTCAGCTCCTCCGACATGGTGGACCTGGGCAAGATCGCCACCGTGGTCGGTTTCCAGCCCGGCCAGGAGTCACTGGAAGCGGTGGTGCAGCCGCGCGGCTACCGTCTGCTGAGCAACATCAAGAGCGTCCCCCCGGCGGTGTCGAACCGGCTGGTGGACCATTTTGGCGGCCTGCAGAACCTGATGGCAGCGAACATCGAAGACCTGATGCAGGTGGACGGAATCGGCGAGCAGCGTGCCCGCACGGTCCGCGAGGGCTTGTCCCGGATTGCCGAAACGAGCCTGCTCGACCGCTTTATGTAGCTGGTTTACACAGCTGGGCGCCCGTGCAGCGGGTCAGTCCAGCTGAAAAACGGCCTTCTCGCTGGTGACCTCGCCCAGGCGGGCAGTGAAGACGTACCAGCCCGGATTCGGGTTGCTGGCAACGGCCCCGCACCCCGGCGCTGAACGCAGCCGCTCCCAGGTGAAGTTGGCCTTCTCGGTGGCGCCGGCAGCAAATTCCTTCATCAGGTCGGCTCCGCCGTCCTGGCAGTCCGCGGAGGAGAAGATCCGGTCTGAGCCGCTGGTGACGATGAATTCCATCTGGTTGGTGCCGACATTGATTTCACACGGTGCCGTGCCGGTATTGGTCACCGAGAGGGTCAGCAGCGGATTACTCCCGGCCGGATAGGCGGGCGCATCGGTGGATGCTGCCACCTTCACCGACGCAGCCGGGCACTTGGTATCGGGCTCCTCGGACTTGCCGGATGCAGCCGGGTCCGATGCGCCGGCACTGCCCGGCGCACTGCTCTGCGGGCTGGGCGGCGAGGAGGAATCCGGCGCGGTGAGGAACGCCTCCGAGGCCGAGGCGTCGTTGTCACTGCTCAGGGCCCCCGCCAGGGCGGAACCTCCCCAGATCAGGACGCCGAGCATAAGGACAACCGCAAGCAGCAGGACCAGCCGGCGCCGGCGGTACACCGCTTTGCTGGGCTGGGTTCTGCTGGATCCTTTTGCCGCCATGGTTTAAGGCTAGGGAGGCAGGCCGGGATTACGGCGGACCCCACGCCGGTCAGTAGAGTATTGCTGGTCAACACGGAGGGACGCGCATGGAACCGGAGCAGGCAGAGCATCTTTCGCAGCTGCACAGCCGGATCACTTCCTGGTTCACCCGGAACGCCCGCCCGCTGCCGTGGCGCGAACCGGACTGCAGTCCGTGGGGCGTCCTGGTCAGCGAGGTCATGCTGCAGCAGACTCCGGTTGTCCGGGTCCTGCCGGTCTGGCAGGAATGGATGCAGCGGTGGCCGGAGCCCGCTGCCCTGGCGGCAGAACCCAGCGGCGAGGCCGTCCGCGCCTGGGGCCGGCTGGGTTATCCCCGGCGGGCGCTGCGCCTGCATGCGGCAGCCACAGTCATAGTCACTGAGCACGGCGGCCTGGTTCCGGATACCCATGCGGCTCTGCTCGCCCTGCCCGGGGTTGGGGACTACACCGCGGCGGCCGTCGCGGCCTTCGCCCTCGGGCAGCGCGAAACGGTGGTGGATACGAACATCCGCCGGGTCCACGCCCGGCTGGTGACCGGCAACGCACTTCCTTCGCAGTCCCTGACGGCGGCGGAGATGCGCCTGGCGGTCTCGCTGCTGCCTGACGACGACGCCGGATCGGTCGCCTGGAATGCCTCGGTGATGGAACTCGGCGCACTCGTCTGCACTGCCCGGAACCCCCGCTGTGAGGACTGCCCGGTGCTGGCGGACTGCGCCTGGGTGCGCGCCGGCCGGCCGGAACCGCACTACGTGCCCAAGGGCCAGGCCTGGCACGGAACCGACCGCCAGGTGCGCGGGGCCATGATGGCGGTGCTCCGGGAAGCTGAGGGGCCGGTGCTGCGCGAACTGCTGCTTGCCGGGCCGGTGGACCTGGCCGCCGGTCAGGAAACGGTGACGACTCCGCTGGCCGCGCTGCACGCCCTGTCAGCGCCGCAGGAGCAGCTCGAACGGGCGCTGAACGGTCTGGTGCGTGACGGCCTGGCCGAGCTTTCCGGGGACGGCCTGCGGCTGCCTGCTTAGATTTCCCCGAATCCGTTCCGGACTTCCAGACCCAGCATCTCCACCGCGCGCTCCGCATCCGGTCCGTGCGCCGAAACAGTGAGGGTGTCCCCCGCCTTCAGCCCCAGGGTCATCAGCATCATCACCGACTTGCCGTCGACGCCGTTGATCGTAATGTCCGCGTCCAGGTCCGCCATGGCCTGAGCCACTACCGCAGCCGGCCTGGCGTGCAGTCCCATGGGGTTGATCAGCTCCCACGACGCCTCCAGCACTCCGGTGTCGTCCTGGTCAATGTCATCGAGTTCGGGCGCGGCATCCGCCGGGGCTGCACCGCTTTCCGCTGCCGCTCCGGCCATCGATGCGGCTGCCGCCTCCGCGTCACGGACCACGGCGGCCAGGTCCTGTCCGGTCTGGGCAGCCACGGCTGCGGCAACAGCACCTTCGACCAGGGGCGCGTCAGCGAGCCGGATCTTTTCGCGCTGATCCTCTTCGAGGAACTCCAGCGCCATCTCCGCGGTCATCACAGCCGAGCCGAGATCGGCAAGCAGCACTACGCCGGCTCCGCCGTCCGCCCGGGCGATGCCCGCCTGGATTTTTTCCAGGCTGGTTCCGATTCCGCCGTCGTCGGTGCCGCCCGCGGCGATGAGGGCAACATCGGGGGCCATCTGACCGGCAAGTTCACACAGGCCCTCGGCGAGCTTGTCACTGTGCGAAACGATGACGAGCCCGACCCTCATGCCTTCTCCCCGGCGGCGGAGGCCGCCGCCTGCAGGATGAGGGTTGTTGACGCTGCGCCGGGATCGAGGTGGCCCGCGCTGCGCTCCCCGAGATAGCTGGCCCGGCCCTTCCGCGCGATGAGCGGCTCCGTACCGGCCAGGCCCGCCTCGGCAGCGTTCGCGGCTGCCGAGAGGGTTTCGGCTCCACTGGCTTCAGCGGAGGCAGCCGTCTGCGCTGCTTCGACCGCGGGGGTAAAGGCATCCACCATGGTCTTGTCCCCCGGTTCAGCCTTCCCCCGGCTGACAATCCCGTCGCGGGCGGCTGTCAGGAAGGCGACAACGTCCTCAGCGCCCAGCCCCTCCTTGCCGGCGACGGCGGTGGAACCGCGCAGGAACGCCGTGCCGTACAGCGGCCCGGCGGCACCGCCCACCTTGGACATCAGTGTCATTGCCGCGAGCTTGAAGACCTCCGAGGGGGTGGCCGGGACGCCGTCTGCGTCGAGTTTCTCCACAATTGCACTGAAGCCGCGGTCCATGTTCTCACCGTGGTCGGCATCTCCGATGGCCCGGTCCAGGTCAATGAGGCGCTGACGGTTTTCGGCCATGGCCGCAGCCGCGTCCCGCATCCAGGCTGCGGCCCACTGGGCGTTGAGGTCCATTCCTACACTCCCCACCGCAGGGCCGCGGTATGCACCGGCGAGTCCCACAAATCGATCATGTCCTCATCAAGTTTCAGCACGGTCACTGATGCTCCCTGCATTTCCAGGGCGGTGATGTAGTTGCCCACCAGGGAACGTTCCACGTGGATCCCGCGGTCCGCCAGGACTTTGGCGGCGCGGCGGTAGACGATGTACAGCTCGCTCAGGGGCGTACCGCCCATCCCGTTCACGAACAGCAGCACCCGGTCCCCGGAGGCAGCCTGAAGATCGCCAAGGACCGGTTCCAACAGCTGGTCGGTGATCGTGTCAGCATCCGCCATCGGCATCCGCCGCCGCCCGGGCTCGCCGTGGATTCCAACGCCCAGTTCGATTTCATTCTCCGCAAGGTCGAAGCTCGGTTCCCCGGCATGGGGAACGGTGCAGGCGCTCAGGGCTACTCCCATGGAGCGCACGTTCGCGTTGACGCGCTCCGCGACCGCGGCGACCGAGTCAAGGGAATCACCGCGTTCGGCTGCGGCTCCGGCGATCCGCTCCAGCAGCACGGTGCCG
This sequence comes from Arthrobacter pullicola, assembly GCF_014836875.1. Classification (GTDB taxonomy): domain Bacteria; phylum Actinomycetota; class Actinomycetes; order Actinomycetales; family Micrococcaceae; genus Arthrobacter_B; species Arthrobacter_B pullicola. The sequence continues at coordinate 121,180 of NZ_JACSQC010000001.1, forward strand.
CCGACCCCGCGCCGGCCGGCTGTGTACAGGGAGTCCTCCACCGCGACGTCGTCGTTCACCACCACGGTCCGGACCTGGATATCTTCGGCCTGGGCCAGTTCCGCCGCTGTTTCGAAGTTGAGGATGTCGCCCGTGTAGTTCTTCACGATCAGCAGCACCCCGGCGCCGGAATCCGAACCGGTGACAGCGGGCAGGATCTGGTCCGGCGTGGGCGAGGTGAAGACGGCGCCCGGAACGGCGGCGTCGAGCATGCCTCTGCCCACGTAGCCGGCGTGGAGCGGTTCGTGGCCGCTGCCGCCACCCGAGACCAGGGCGACCTTGCCCTGCACCGGGGCATCACGGCGCAGGACGTAGGCCGGATCGGTGTGAACCGTGACGAGGTCGTGGTGGGCCTGCCCAAAGCCTTCCAGGGATTCGGCTACCACCGCGCGGGGATCATTGATGAGTTTCTTCATGGCCTGACGCTCCTCTTACCCACAAGGACGGGATTAAGCCGGACAGGCGCCGTCGCCGGTCCGTTCGCTGATTCTGGCAACCCTACCCCTCGACAGCAGCGCTGCACAGGCTGCAAATGCGCCCGGACACACAGAAGGAAGGGCATCCGCCCTTCCTTCTGTGTTTCCCGGTCAACAGCGACAACAGCGACCGGGAGTCTGCACGGATTTTCCGTGCCAGGGACTAGTCGAAACTATTTACCCTTGAAAGCGTCTTTGACGTGTTCGCCGGCCTGCTTCACGTTGGCCTTGGCCTGGTCTCCCTGGCCTTCAGCTTCCATGCGCTCGTTTCCGGTGACCTTTCCCAGGCCTTCCTTCACCTTGCCGCCTACTTCTTCGCCCTTATTCTGCATCTTGTCATCTGCGCCCATATTAGGTACCCGCTTTCTGATCGTCCGGCGCGCTTCCCGCAGCAGGCATCTTTTCGATTTCCGCTGCGGCCAGCTGTCGGCATTAGTGGATGCTAAGTACCCTTACTCTATCCGATTCGCTACTCGATAGCCAGCAATATCCCGCCGTTCACTACCCGCGAACAGTTCGAATCATGCGGGTATTGCCAAGCGTATTTGGCTTCACCCGCGCGAGGTCCAGGAATTCAGCCACTCCTTCATCCTGGGAACGCAGGAGTTCGGAATAAACCTCCGGATCGACTGCGGCCTGGTTTTCCATCACCTCAAAACCGTGCCGTCGAAAGAAATCAACCTCGAAGGTCAGGCAGAAAACCCGGGAGACACCAATTTCCACCGCGTCGGCCAGCAGCTGATCCAACAGCAGGTGACCGACGCCGCGGCCCCTCCAGTCCCGGTGCGTCGCCAGCGTGCGGACCTCGGCCAGGTCCTCCCACATAACATGCAGCGCACCGCAGCCGATCACGTTGCCCTCGGCGTCCTGGGCGATGCGGAACTCCTGGAGGCCCTCGTAGTAAGCCACGGCCTCCTTGGCGATCAGGACCCGCTCATCGGCAAGCGGGGCCACCAGTTCACGGATGTACTGCACATCTGAGGTGCGGGCCCGGCGGACGGTGACCGGGGCTGTCTGTGCGGTAAGCGTCATTGGTTCAGTCTAGGACTTCCCCGGGCGCCGGCAGCGAACCGGGCCTCCGGCCCGGGGGTGAACGCAGAGGGAGCCCCCGGTTTTCCGGGAGCTCCCTCTGACTGGGACTGCTGTGTATTTCTGGTGCTACTGGTGATTCCTGGTGCTACTTGGCGTCGCCTACGCCGGCTTCGATGGCCGACGGGGCTTCTTCGATGGCGCGGGGGGCACCGTGGCCCACGAACGTGAACTTCGCGTCGTCACCTTCGCCCTCAACGTCAACCGAAACCATTTCGCCGGGCTTCAGGTCCCCGAAGAGGATCTTCTCGGACAGCTGGTCCTCGATCTCGCGCTGCATGGTGCGGCGCAGCGGGCGGGCACCCATGGCGGGATCATAGCCGCGGGTGGCCAGCAGGACCTTGGCAGCGGGGCTGAGCTCGATGCTCATGCCCTTCTCCGCAAGGCGCTTGCCCAGGCGATCGGCGAACAGGTCGACGATCTGGACAATCTCGTCCTGGGTGAGCTGCGGGAACACCACGGTGTCATCCACACGGTTCAGGAACTCGGGGCGGAAGTGCTGGCGCAGCTCTTCCGTGACCCGGGCACGCATCCGGTCGTAGCCGGTCTTCGTGTCGGTTCCGGACTGGAAGCCGGTCATAACGCCCTTGGAGATGTCCTTGGTGCCAAGGTTGGTCGTCATGATGATGATGGTGTTCTTGAAGTCCACCACCCGGCCCTGGGAGTCGGTCAGGCGGCCGTCTTCGAGGATCTGCAGCAGCGAGTTGAACAGGTCCGCGTGGGCCTTCTCAACCTCGTCGAACAGAACCACGGAGAACGGACGGCGGCGGACCTTCTCGGTCAGCTGCCCGCCCTCTTCGTAGCCGACGTATCCGGGAGGGGCACCGAACAGGCGCGACACCGTGTGCTTCTCCGAGTACTCGGACATGTCCAGGGTGATCAGTGCGTCTTCGTCGCCGAAGAGGAACTCTGCCAGTGCCTTGGCGAGCTCGGTCTTGCCGACGCCGGTGGGGCCGGCAAAGATGAACGAACCGCCCGGGCGCTTCGGGTCCTTCAGGCCGGCACGCGTACGGCGCATGGCCTGCGAAATCGACTTGATGGCTTCGTCCTGGCCGATGACCCGCTTGTGCAGCTCATCTTCCATCTTGAGCAGCCGCGTGGATTCTTCTTCGTTCAGTTTCACCACGGGGATGCCGGTGGAGTTCGCCAGTACTTCTGCGATCAGCTCCTCGTCCACCTCTGCGATGTCATCCAGGCCACCGGACTTCCACTGGCGTTCCTTCTCTGCGCGCTGGTCCTGGAGCTTCTGCTCCTTGTCCCGCAGGGAAGCGGCGCCTTCGAAGTCCTGCGCGTCGATCGCGGATTCCTTCTCCATCTTCAGGGCGGAGATGCGCTCGTCGATTTCCTTCAGCTCCGGCGGAGCGGTCATGCGGCGGATGCGCAGCCGGGCACCGGCTTCATCGATCAGGTCGATGGCCTTGTCCGGCAGGAAGCGGTCGCTGATGTAGCGCTCCGCAAGCGTTGCTGCCGAAGCCAGCGCTGCGTCCGTGATGGAGACGCGGTGGTGGGCTTCGTAGCGGTCCCGCAGGCCCTTGAGGATTTCGATCGCATGGGCAACCGATGGTTCGTTGACCTGGATCGGCTGGAAGCGGCGCTCAAGCGCTGCATCCTTCTCAATGTGCTTGCGGTATTCATCCAGCGTGGTGGCACCGATGGTCTGCAGTTCACCGCGGGCCAGCATCGGCTTCAGGATCGAGGCCGCGTCGATGGCGCCTTCGGCGGCACCGGCACCCACGAGGGTGTGGATCTCGTCGATGAAGAGGATGATGTCGCCGCGCGTGCGGATTTCCTTGAGGACCTTCTTCAGGCGTTCCTCGAAGTCACCGCGGTAGCGGGAGCCGGCCACCAGCGAGCCGAGGTCCAGCGTGTAGAGCTGCTTGTCCTTGATGGTTTCCGGCACGTCGCCGCGGACGATCGCCTGGGCGAGTCCTTCGACGACGGCGGTCTTGCCCACGCCGGGCTCACCGATCAGGACCGGGTTGTTCTTGGTGCGCCGTGAGAGCACCTGCATAACCCGTTCCATCTCATGCTCGCGCCCGATGACCGGGTCAAGCTTGCCTTCGCGGGCAGCCTGGGTCAGGTTGCGGCCGAACTGGTCAAGCACCACCGAACCCGCCGGCTGGCCTTCCTGCTGCTGGCCGCCGGCTGAGACGGGCTCCTTGCCCTGGTAGCCGGAGAGCAGCTGGATGACCTGCTGGCGGACCCGGTTGAGGTCAGCGCCCAGCTTGACGAGGACCTGCGCTGCAACGCCTTCGCCCTCGCGGATGAGGCCCAGCAGGATGTGCTCGGTGCCGATGTAGTTGTGGCCCAGCTGCAGGGCTTCCCGCAGCGAGAGTTCCAGGACCTTCTTGGCGCGCGGGGTGAAGGGGATATGTCCGGACGGGGCCTGCTGGCCCTGGCCGATGATCTCCTGCACCTGCTCGCGGACGGCACCCAGGGAAATGCTCAGGGACTCGAGGGCCTTGGCGGCAACACCCTCGCCCTCATGAATGAGCCCAAGCAGGATGTGCTCGGTGCCGATGTAGTTGTGGTTGAGCATGCGTGCCTCTTCTTGGGCAAGCACGACAACGCGACGGGCACGGTCGGTAAATCTTTCAAACATGAGGCACACTCCTAGCTAACGCGTAATTCGATGCTACGGCTCCACACCCCGCTTAAGGGGCGTGTTCGCCATGGGCGTGACCTCACGCGGGCTGTTAGCCCTGGGCTGCGCGGTAAGCCTCGATAATTTCGCTGTTGACACGGCCACGCTCGGAAACGGTGTAGCCGTTGTTTCGTGCCCATTCCCGAATCTGTGCTGCCTCATTGCTGCGCGCGGCGCCGGTGCCGCGGGGGCGCCCGGTGCGTCCGCCGGTTTTGCGGCCGGCATCCACGTAGGCCTTCAAAGCTGCGCGGAGGTTCTTCGCATTGTCAGTTGAGAGGTCAATCTCGTATTGTGACCCATCGAGTCCGAAACGGACTGTTTCATCCGCGCTTCCACCGTCGAGATCGTCGACCAGAATGATTTTTACCTTTTGCGCCATGTCAGGCTCCTATGCAGTCAAAGCAGCGGAATGTTTGATAATTCGAGACTACTTCGAGTATGACGCAATTGGTTATGCCGCGTCAAAGCAGAGGAGGCATTTTCAAACTATTCTTTATTGGCCGGTCCGGAGTCATCGTTTACTGTCCCCGGATCATCGTTAGTCTTCTGGTCGGCCTCGAGTTCAGCTTCAGCAAGCGCTTTTCGCTCGGAACGATCAGCGTTCAACAGCGCCTTCATTGCGAAAAAGAAGAGAGCTGCGACACAAATGGAAGGCAGCAGAACTTCCACATATTCCATGATCTAACCCATTTCCGGCTTTAGGAGGGGGAACAGAATTGTTTCCCTGATTCCAACGTTCGTGAAAAGCATGACCAGTCGGTCGATGCCCAGGCCGATGCCGCCCATTGGCGGCGCACCGTACTCCAGGGCACGCAGGAAGTCCTCATCGAGCGACATGGCTTCCTCGTCTCCCGCAGCACCGCGGCGTGACTGTTCGGTCAGCCGTTCGCGCTGAATCACCGGGTCGATCAGCTCGGAGAACGCGGTGCCCCGCTCCATTCCGCCGATAATCAGGTCCCAGGCCTCGATCAGGCGGGGATCGTTGCGGTTCGGGCGGGCCAGGGGCTGGGCCGAGGGCGGGTAGTCGTAGACGAAGGTGGGCTGCAGCAGGGTCGGCTCGACGATTTCCCCGAACAGTTCGACAACGAGCTTCTCGGCGTCCCACTTCGGGTCCACCTTCACGCCCTTTTCGGCGGCAATCCGGCGCAGGGTTTCAGCGTCCGTTTCCGGCGTGATCTCGGTTCCAACGGCTTCGGACAGGCCCGGGTAGACCGCCAGCCAGCGCCATTCCCCGTCGAGGTCAATGGTTCCGGCTTCGGTTTCGATCTGCCGGGTGCCCACGGCGTCGGCCGCGTTGAGGATGATCTCCTTGATCCTCTCGGCCATAACAAACTGGTCGGCGTAGGCCTCGTAGCACTCCAGAGTGGTGAACTCGGGGCTGTGCGTGGAGTCCACACCTTCATTGCGGAAGATGCGGCCAAGTTCGTAGACCCGCTCAATCCCGCCGACGACCGCGCGCTTGAGGAACAGCTCGGTGGCGATGCGCAGGGTCATCGGCTGGTCGAAGGCGTTCAGGTGGGTCTCGAACGGCCGGGCGGCGGCGCCGCCGTGGATCAGCTGCAGCATCGGGGTTTCGACTTCGACGTAGCCGTGATCGTGCAGGGTGTCGCGGACTGCGCGGATGATCGATGCCCGCTTGTAGACCATCTCCCGTGCTTCGTCACGGACCATCAGGTCCACGTACCGCTGGCGGACCCGGGTTTCCTCATTCAGGCCGGCGTGCAGGACGGGCAGCGGACGCAGGGCCTTGGACGCCATGGACCAGGATTCGGCCATAACGGAGAGTTCTCCGCGGCGGGAGGAGATCACTTCGCCGCGGATAAAGACGTGGTCCCCCAGGTCAACCAGCGCCTTCCAGTCAGCGAGGGCTTCCTCACCAACCGAGGCCAGGGACAGCATGGCCTGCAGGCGGGTACCGTTCCCCTCCTGCAGGGTGGCGAAGCACAGCTTGCCCGTATTGCGGATGAAGATCACCCGGCCGCTGACGCCCACTGTCTCGCCCGAGGCCTCATCGGCCTGCAGGTGTCCGTATTTTTCCCGGACCTCCCGCAGGGAGTGCGTGCGCTCCACGCCTACGGGGTAGGCTTCCTCGCCGCGTTCAAGCAGCTTGGCGCGCTTTTCTGCGCGGATGCGCATCTGCTCGGAGGAATCGGCTGCTTCGGGAACGGGGCTAGAGGTGGTCACGGTTCTTAAGTCTACCCAGCCGGGCGGCGGGTCCTGGACGGTACTGCCCGGGAAGGCCTATTCAGGCCTGCAGTTCCATGTTGTCGATCAGCCGGATTCCCCCAACGCGGGCCGCTGCGAGGGCCAGTGCAGGACCGGTCAGCGTATCTTCCGGGCCGGCCGGAACAGGGTCCAGGGTGAGCGGGTCCACAACCTGCAGGTAGTCCAGTTCCACACCGGCCTGCGCCGTGATGAGTCCGACGGCGGCGGGGAGGTCCAGCGGACGGCCGGCCTCGGCACGGTCCCGCAGCTGGCGCAGGGCCGCGGAGAGCACCAGGGCATTCAGGCGGTCTTCCGGGCTGAGGAAGACGTTGCGGCTGGACTCCGCCAGGCCGTCCGCTGCCCGGACGATGGGCACGGGGCGGATCTGCACGGGGAAGTTGAGGTCGGCGACCATGCGGCGGATCAGTGCCACCTGCTGGGCGTCTTTCTGCCCGAAGTAGGCCCGGTATTCCGCGGGCACGGCCGGCTGGGCACAGTGCAGCAGTTTTGCGACGACGGTCAGGACGCCGTCGAAATGTCTAGGCCGGGAGGCTCCCTCAAAGCGGGTCCCCAGGCTGCCGGAACTGACCCGGACCAGCGGAAGGCCGCCGGGATACATGGTTTCCTCAGTGGGTGCGAACACCACGTCCACGCCCGCCGCCCCGAGCAGGTCAAGGTCCGCCTCCAGGGTACGGGGATAGCGCGCGAGGTCAGCGGGGTCGTCAAACTGGAGCGGGTTGACGAAAATACTGGCCACCACGACGTCGTTCTCCGCGCGGGCGGCCTGCGCCAGCGCAGCATGGCCCTGGTGGAGGGCTCCCATCGTGGGGACGAGTCCAAGCGTGGGACGGTCCTTGCCGGCCGCCTCAAGGAGTTCGGCTATTGCGTTGCTGAGTTCTGCGGGGGTTGCTGCCAACCGGGGGTGGGTCACCGGGGTCCTTCGGGTTCGGAATTCAATACTTCAATAATGGCCTCTCCCTGGGCCTCGCTGAGCAGCCCGCGGGCAACCGCCCGCCGGGCCGTTGCCTCGGAGAGCGCCCGGTAGGCTGCGGCCAGGTCCGGAGAGGCTCCCTCGCTCAGCGCCTGGGTGTGTGCCTGGACCGTGCCGGTATCCCCCCGGGCCACGGGGCCGGTCAGGGCATGCTCCCCGGAGGCGAGTGCATTCTCCAGCGAAGCGCGCATCAGCGGTCCCAGCAGGCGGGCGGGCTGTTCCACACCCAGGCTGCGCAGCAGTTCGGAGGACTGTGCGGCGATGGTCACCAGGTGATTCGAGGCGTGGGCCAGGGCAGCGTGATAGGGCACCCGGTCCGCTTCGTCGATGACAACGGGTTCGGCACCCATCTCCACGACCAGTGCCTGGGCAATGGGCAGCACGGCCGTGGGGGCGGTGACGCCGAAGGTGCAGTCGGCCAGCCGGGTCAGGTCCAGGCTCATGCCCGTGAACGTCATGGCGGGGTGCAGTGCCAGCGGAATCGCGCCGGCCCGGCGGGCCGGTTCCAGTACCTCGGTGCCAAACCGGCCGGAGGTGTGGGCCACCAGCTGCCCGGCCTGCCAGGCACCGGTGGCCGCGAGGCCGGAGACCAGAGTCGGCAGGGCGTCGTCGGGCACTGCCAGGAGCACCAGTTCCGAACGCTCCACAATGTCCGGGATTTCCAGGATCGGCACGCCGGGGAGCAGGTTCTCGGCCCGTTCCCGGCTGGCCTCTGACACGGCAGAGACGCCGACGACGGCGTGTTCGGCGGCGCGCAGTGCGGCGCCCAGGACGGCGCCCACTTTGCCGGCACCGATGATGCCGATTCCGAGCCGGCCCCGCCGGCGCTGATCAGCGGTGTTCATTCCAGTTCTCCTCAGTCGGGGTGGCGGCAGGGCCGGCATGCGGCGGCCCGCCCGGCGGTGCCTCAGACGGCAAGGCCGTTCCGGGCGCCCGTTCTTCAGGCGCAGCTTCCGCGGGCGCTGCTTCGGCAGATGCTGCTCTTTCGGGCAGCCCGGCGGATGCCTCGGCCGCAGGCGCCGGGCCGGTGGCCGTTTCGCGGTGCAGCCAGCGCTCGGTCCGGTCCCGCCGGCGGGCATCGCGGGCCCGCAGGGACTGCTCGTCGAACAGCTGCAGCGCCGCTGCCGCGTCGATCTGGCGGATGCGCGGAGCGACGGGCCCGGGTGTGGAGTGCAGCCGCAGGTCCGCAATCCTCAGTTTCCGGGCCAGCGGGCCCTGCTCCAGTGCCATGGACTGGATGCGTTCGTGCGGGACGACGGCGAGGCTCCGCCAGAGGCGACCGGACCGGCTCAGCAGCGCGGTCTGCGTCACCGCAAATCCGCTGCGGCGCCACTGCAGTGGCGCCACCCAGCGGGCGCGGCGCGGCGAATTGGTAAAGCCGTGGGCTTCGCCGCTGCCGGCCATCCCCGCAGCAAAGAGCCCATAGGGATCGTCGGAGCCCGGATTCGGCAGGACGATGGCGAGGATCTGCATGGTTTCTTCCAGCGTTCCGGCGGGAAGCAGCCGGGTGCGGGCAGCGCCCTCGGAGGTGGCGCCGGTGCCGTAGCCGGCCACGTTCACGGAGACGCGGTACCAGCCGGTGAGCCGCCACAGCAGCGGTTGGGACACGGCGACCGCCTGGATGCGCCCGGGCGGTACGGTCTGGGTTCGGGTGTCCAGCAGGCCATAGCGGACCCGGATCCCGTCCCGGGACACGGCGGCACGGAAGTTCCAGGCGCTGTTGATGGCCGACCAGTAACCGCCGGCAACCCCCAGAAGCACCGGGATGATCACGGCAAGGGAGATCCCCTCCCGGGTGACGGCGGCAAGGACCACCACAAAGGCTGTGCCCAGGAGCAGGAAAACGGTGTTGCCGGAGAGCAGTGCGGCGCCCAGCACCCGTCCGGGGGCCAGGGCGAGGATCGGATACTCCGGTGCTTCAGACGCCGGAGCCCGCCCGGCACCGTGGTTGCCGGTGCCGGCCTCGGGTTCGGCTCCGGAGGCGCGGTCCAGGATCGTGGCACGCAGCGACCGGGCGTCGTCGAGGCGCAGGAAGGCCAGGCGGACGGCGGATTCTCCGGCGTCGGCCACTTCGAAGCGCAGTTCGGCCAGGCCAAAGAGCCGGGCGAGCAGCGGCTGGACAATGTCGATTGCCTGGACCCGGTCCAGGCGGGCCTGCCGGTGCTGGCGGAAGAGGATACCTGAGCGGACGCGGACGTGGTCCGCGGTGACCTGATAGCGGGTAAACCACCAGGACAGGAAGAAAATCCCGGCAACAACCAGCAGAACGGCCAGCAGTCCAAGCACTGCCCAGAGCACGGGCGTTCCGTCGGGCAGCGGCCCGCCGCCCTCGTTCCGGAACATCGCCTCGACCCGGTCGCGGCCTACGAAGTACGCGATCGCGGCCAGGGCAATCCAGCCCCGGACCAGCGGGGAGACGGGATGAACCCGTTTCCAATCCGGCTCGGCGGCTGGGACAGGTTCCGGGTTTTCCGGGAGTTCCTGGTTTTCCCGGTCCCCGGACGCGGCTGTCACAGTCCCGCCAGCTGCGCCTCGCCGCGCGCAGACAGGTGTTCACGCAGGCGTTCACCCTCCGGGGCCGGGAGGCCGGGGATGGTGGCGTTGGTTCCCGGGGCGGCGGTGTGGAGCTTCAGCGTGCACAGACCAAACGTGCGCTCCAGCGGGCCGACGGCGACGTCGACGTACTGCATCCGCCCGTAGGGCACCACCAGGGTGCGCTGGAAGAAGATACCGCTGCGCAGCAGCAGGTCCTCATTCCGTTCGGCATAGCCGATGGCGCGGACCTGACGCGGCAGCAGGATTCCGCGCCAGATGAAAATAACCAGGAACAGTGCGGGAAGCCCCCAGGCGATCCAGGCGGGGAAGCCGCCCCAGATGTCGAGGGAGCGGAGCACCAGCGGCACTGAAACCACTGCCAGGGTGATGACTGCCTCCACGGCCAGGGAAAGCACCCGCAGCGTCAGGTACCGCGGGGAGACCCGCTGCCAGTCCACGCCCTGTGAATCGATGGCTTGGCTACGCATATTCTCCTCCGTCGTCTGGCATGTTGTTCTCGCCGCTGTTCTTATCCTCGGGAGGCAGTTTGCAGAACCGTTCCACGAGCAGGCCGGTGGCAATCATGATGATGCCGCCGGCTGACATGGCAAGCGAGGCCCAGGTCGGTGCGTGGTTGGGACGCATTTCCCAGAGGCCCACCTGGTCCAGGAAGATGCCGCCGTGCCAGCCGAGCAGGAGGGCGCCGGCATAGGCGGTTGCCTGCGCCAGGACCAGGGTCCGGGCAGCAGCGATCGGATCCAGCTGCTTCTCGCGGTTGCCGTCCCGCCAGCGGCGGACCCGGAGGCCAAGGAAAAGGGTGAAACCCACAATGAACGCCAGGGTGAGGAGGGCTGTGAGGTTCAGGACCGGCGCCGGGTAGCCGTTGCGGGTAGCCCAGGCGTTCACCAGCCAGCCGGCGATCCCAAAGACCACGGCGGTGACAGCAAGCCAGCGGTACCGGATGGTCCTCACGCGGAATTCACTCCCCCTCGAAGCGTTCAAGCCCGGGCAGGTCAGCGGCCCGGGCAGCCAATTCTGCCACCGGGACACCTTCCAGCACGGCGTCCGGATCCATCCAGGCCCAGGGCTGCAGCACAAAAGCCCGCTGCGCGGCGCGCGGGTGCGGGATGGTGAGCTCCGGATCCTCAACGTGTTCCGTGCCGTAGGTGATGATGTCGACGTCGAGCGTACGCGGCCCCCAGCGCACTTCGCGTTTGCGGTGGTGCTGGTTTTCGACGTCGTGGCAGTGCGCCAGCAGGGCATGCGGGTCCAGCGTGGTGTCGAAGGCAGCCACCAGATTCAGGTAGTCGGGCTGCTCCGGCCCGCCGACGGGACGGGTCCGCGCCACCGGGGAGACATCCACAAGGGTCATCTGCGGGTGGCGGGCCAGGGCCGCGACGGCGTCAGAGAGTGTGCTGCGGGACTCGCCGAGATTGCTTCCCAGGGCCAGGATGGTGCGCACTCCCGGGGTGCTCATGCCCGCTCCCGGTGGATCAGGATCTCGACGTCGCCGAACGGGACGGTGATGGGCGCCTGCGGCTTGTGCACCGTGACGTCCACGGCCTCAATCACCGGGAAGGCGCCGAGGACGTGGGCGGCAATGCGCTCAGCGAGGGTTTCGATCAGGTTCACCGGATCGCCTTCGATGATTCCGCAAACCTGTTCCGCCAGCTCACCGTAGTGGGCTGTCAGGGTGAGATCGTCGGCGGCGGCGGCCGGACGGAGGTCCGTGTAGAGCACCAGGTCGACGACGAACCGCTGGCCCTCACGCCTCTCGTGGTCGAAGACGCCGTGGTAGCCGGTGGCACTGAGCCCGCTGAGCCGGATCCGGTCCCGGAGGGCTGGCGGGCCGACTGGAGGTGTCACTGCCCTAGCCCTGCCAGGCAGCGACGACTTTGACGGCGTCGGCGTTGGCAGCGACGTCGTGCACCCGCACGCCCCAGACGCCCTGGCTCGCGGCCAGGACCGAGGTGGCCAGGGTGGCGTTGTCCCGCTCCGCCGGCGGCGCCGCCTTGCCGGCAGTGGTGAGCAGGGAGCCCAGGAACCGCTTGCGGGAGGCGCCGATAAGGACGCGGTGGCCCAGCACGGTCAGACGGTCGATGTTGCGCAGCAGCGCCCAGTCATGCTCGGCGTTCTTCGCGAAGCCGAGTCCCGGGTCAAGGATGATCTGCTCCGGAGTTACTCCGGCCTCGTAGAAACGGTCCCGCAGCGACGTCAGTTCGGAAATAACGTCCTCAACCACGTCGTCGTACTCGGCCTTCGGATCCTGGCTGCGGACGCTGCCGCGGCTGTGCATCAGGATGTAGGGCACCTTGGTCCGGGCAATCAGTTCCGGCATTCCGGGATCCAGTTTCACGCCGGAGACGTCGTTAATGATCCCGGCACCGGCCTCGATGGCTTTTTCCGCGGTCGAGGCGTTCATTGTGTCCACGCTGACCAGTGCTCCGGCTCTCACCAGGGCCTGGACCACCGGCAGGATCCGCTGCTGCTCTTCCTCGGGGGAAATCCGTTCGGCGTCGGGCCGCGTGGACTCGCCGCCGACGTCGATGATGTCCGCGCCGTCGTAGTGCATCTTGAGTCCGGCGCGGATGGCGGCGTCCGTGGCGGCGTGTTCGCCGCCGTCGCTGAAGGAATCCGGAGTGACGTTAAGGATGCCCATGACCAGCGCGCGTCCGGTGGGCAGGTCCTCGAACCGGCGCGGTTTCACGCCGGGACGAATCACTGGCAGCGGGTTGGTGGCCGGCCCGGTTCCGGGGGTGGCGGCGAGGGAATCCATTCGTAGCGTCCTATCGTCCGAGAATCAGGCTCATTGCTTCAGCACGCGTGGCTGTCTCGCGCAGCTGGCCGCGCACGGCCGAGGTTACCGTTTTGGCCCCGGGCTTCCGCACGCCGCGCATGGACATGCACAAATGTTCACATTCGATGACCACGATGGCACCCACCGGCTGCAGGTTGGACATCAGTGCATCGACGATCTGGGTGGTGAGCCGTTCCTGGACCTGGGGGCGCCGGGCGTAGACATCCACCAGCCGGGCCAGCTTGCTCAGCCCGGTCACCTTCCCGTCGTGGGAAGGGATGTACCCGATGTGGGCGGACCCGTGGAAGGGGACCAGATGGTGTTCACAGGTGGAGTAGAACGGGATGTCCTTGACCAGCACCATTTCCTCATGGTCGAGGTCAAAGGTGGTGGCCAGCAGATCAGAGGGGCTCTGGTGCAGCCCGGCGAAGATCTCCGCGTAGGACTTGGCTACGCGGGCGGGGGTCTTCAGCAGGCCGTCCCGGTCCGGGTCCTCCCCGATCGCGAGGAGGATTTCACGTATTGCCCGCTCGATCCGGGGCTGGTCGACCGGAGAAGCCGTATCGGTCAGCTCGGCCAAGATTAGTTCGTCGTCGAAATCGGTCACTGCTTGATCCTACCGTGGACGCCGAAGCGGCCCGGCCGGGCCCCGGGCCGGGCGGGCGCCCCGTCCGGCCTGCGCTATTCGCTGCGGCGGGGGGCTCCGTGGTGGCTGCCCTGGCCGCTGTTTTCGGGCTCCGGGAGCCCGTCACTGGTGACGTCGAAGTCCTTGGGGATGTCGGCGTCGGCGATCTGGTCCTGCGGAGCCACGGTGGCCGGGTCCGGTTCACCGGCGGCAGCTGCCTCCTGGCGCTCCCGCGGCGAGACGACGGGCGGAATGTCGTGGACCGGACGGGTGGGCTTGGAGAGCCAGACTTCACGGAGGTCGCGCTTACGCACGTCGTGGAAGATCTCGGCGATCTCCGCCTGGTTCAGGGTCTCGCGTTCCAGCAGTTCCAGCGCCAGCCGGTCCAGGACGTCCCGGTTCTCGGTCAGGATCTGGTAGGCCTCGTCATGGGCGTTGTCCAGCAGGCGCCGGACTTCCTCGTCCACCACGTAGGCCACCTGGTCGGAGTAGTTCCGTTCCTGGCCCATATCCCGGCCCAGGAACGGCTCCCCGCCGCCGGAGCCGAGCTTCACGGAACCTATCCGTTCGCTCATGCCGTACTGGGTGACCATCTTGCGGGCCGTGGAAGTGGCCTTTTCAATGTCGTTGGAGGCTCCGGTGGACGGATCGTGGAACACGATTTCCTCCGCGACCCGGCCGCCCATGGCGTACGCCAGCTGGTCAAGGAGTTCGTTGCGGGTAACCGAGTACTTGTCATCCTGCGGCAGCACCATGGTGTAGCCCAGGGCACGGCCGCGCGGCAGGATGGTGACCTTGGTGACCGGATCGGTGTTGCGCAGGGCCGCGGCAACCAGGGCGTGTCCGCCCTCGTGGTACGCGGTGATCTTGCGCTCAAGCTCCTTCATCACGCGGCTGCGCTTCTGCGGGCCGGCGATCACGCGGTCGATTGCCTCATCCAGGGCGCGGTCGTCGATCAGCTGGGCGTTCGACCGCGCGGTCAGCAGCGCAGCTTCGTTCAGCACGTTGGCCAGGTCCGCACCGGTGAAACCGGGGGTCTTCTTGGCCACGGACGCCAGATCCACGCCGGGCGCCATCGGCTTGCCCTTGGCGTGGACCTGCAGGATGTGCAGGCGGCCCTGCATATCCGGGGCTTCCACGCCGATCTGCCGGTCGAAACGGCCGGGACGCAGCAGTGCGGGGTCCAGCACGTCCGGACGGTTGGTCGCGGCAATGAGAATAACGTTGGTGGTGCTGTCGAAGCCGTCCATTTCCACCAGGAGCTGGTTCAGCGTCTGCTCGCGTTCGTCGTTGCCGCCGCCCACGCCGGCGCCGCGGTGACGGCCGACGGCGTCGATCTCGTCCACGAAGATAATGGCCGGTGCGTTGTTCTTTGCCTGTTCGAACAGGTCACGGACACGGGATGCGCCCACGCCGACGAACATTTCCACGAAGTCCGAACCGGAGATGGAGTAGAACGGCACGCCGGCCTCTCCTGCGACGGCCCGCGCCAGGAGTGTCTTGCCGGTACCGGGCGGCCCGTAGAGCAGCACGCCCTTGGGGATCTTGGCACCGACGGCCTGGAACTTTGCCGGTTCCTTCAGGAATTCCTTGATTTCGTGCAGCTCTTCGACTGCCTCGTCAGCGCCGGCAACATCGGCGAACGTCACCTGGGGCATGTCCTTGTTGGTCAGCTTGGCCTTGGACTTGCCGAACTGCATCACCTTGGAGCCGCCGCCCTGCATACGGGAGAGCAGGAACCAGAAGATCACGCCGAGGATGATGATGGGCAGGAAGAGGCCCAGGAAGCTGGTGAACCAGTTGGTCTGGACGGGCTGGTCGGTGAAGCCGTCAACGTCGGAATTATTCACTGCCTCGACGATGTCCTCGCCGCGGGCCGATCCGAAGAAGAACTGGACGTTTTCGCCCTTGTCTTCATACGGCTCCCGAAGGGTCAGGTCCACCCGCTGGTCGCCGTCATAGATCTTCGCCTGCTCCACCTTGTTGTCCCGCAGCAGCTGCAGGCCGACGTTGGTGTCCACCTGGGACGCGCCGGAGTTGGAAAGGTTGGGAAGGATGATCAGCAGTGCGGCCAGCGCCAGCACGATCCAAATGATCGGTCCCTTGAAGAAGTTCTTGGATTTCATTCGTCGTCAGGGCAGATGCCCCGTCCCTCCTGATCAACAACGCTTTATAGTGCGCGGGAATTCGTTGGCTAGCAGTCTCTAGCTATACACCGTCCCCAGAAATACACGGCCCGCGGGGCGCTTTAGTTCCCTCAGGGCGTATCCCGGGACGTGATTCGCCTCATGAGGATAACGAAAAACCCGCTGCCCCGGTTCGGCGCCGCCGGTTTCGCTGCCGGCAGCGGCGCCCGGGGTCAGCGGGCAGGGCACGAACGCGCCTGGTTTTACTCGGCTTACTCGTAGACGTGCGGCGCCAGGGTGCCGATGAAGTCGAGGTTGCGGTACTTCTCGGCGAAGTCCAGGCCATAGCCGACCACGAATTCGTTCGGGATGTCATAGCCGACGTATTTGACGTCGATGTCCACCTTCGAGGCAGCGGGCTTGCGCAGCAGGGCGCAGATTTCCACGCTGGCCGGGCCGCGGGATTCCAGGTTGGTCCGCAGCCAGGACAGGGTCAGCCCTGAGTCGATGATGTCCTCGACAATCAGCACGTGCTTGCCCAGCAGGTCCGTCTCGAGGTCCTTCAGGATGCGGACGACGCCGGAGGACTGTGTTCCGGAACCGTAGGAGGACACGGCCATCCAGTCCATCGACACGTGGCTGTGCAGCGCGCGGGACAGATCCGCCATCACCATGACGGCGCCCTTCAGGACACCGACCAGCAGGACGTCGCGTCCGGCGTAGTCGCGGTCGATCTCCGCCGCCAGCTCCTTGATCCGATCGGCGATCTGTTCCCTGGTGTAAAGAACGTGCTTGAGGTCTGACTGGACGTCGTGTGAATCCACGAATGGCTCCCGGGTACGAGATGTTGCAGCTGAAGTTAGGCGCTGCTCTTTTTCCTAAAAACAAGATTGCCATAGCTTGGGGCGCCTTGGGGAACCGGTTTGCCCCGCACCTGGCGGTAGGCACTGACCTTTCCCACCAGCTGGACCGGTCCCGCTGAGCCCTCACGGCGCAGCAGGGCCTCCACTGCGCGCACGCGTTCCCAGCTCGGCTGGGCGCCACCGAGCTCGACGGCGGCCAGCGCCAGGACCCGCTGGCGCAGGGACGGCGGCAGCTCCCGCAGGGACTCTTCCGAGAGGAGGATCTCATCCGGCGTGCCCTCTCCGGCGTGTTCCTGCCGCAGCCGGGTGTAGGTTTCGGCAGCCTGGTGCTCGAGGTAGTCGGCGTCCTGGGACAGGATCCGGGAACTGCGGTAGAGAGCCTCGGCGATTCCAGGCCCAAGTTCGCGTTCGAGGAACGGCAGGACCGTGGTGCGGACCCGGGACCGTGCGTAGGCTGGGTCCGCGTTGGTCGGGTCATGCCACGGATCAAGCTCCTGGGCGGCGCAGATTTCATCCACCTCGGCCCGCCGGAGCCCCAGGAACGGCCGGAGGTAGCGGCCGCGGCGTTCCGGCATTCCCGCCAGGGAGCGGGTGCCCGAACCGCGGGCCAGGCCCAGCAGTACCTGCTCCGCCTGGTCATCCAGGGTGTGCCCCAGCAGCACTGCGGCTGCCCCCGCGGTGCCTGCGGCCTCATCCAGTGCCTCGTACCGTACGCTCCGGGCGGCCGCTTCGGGACCCATACCGGTTTCCGGGACGTGCACCCGGTGAACGGTCACCGGGTCCAGCCCCATACCGCGCAGCTTGGCGGCCGCTGCTTCCGCCACAGCCGCTGAGCCGGGCTGCAGCCCATGGTCAACGACGGCGGCACCTACCCGGTAGTCGCCGCGGCGGTTGAAAAAGCTGGCCGTCTCTGCGAGCGCCAACGAGTCGGGACCGCCGCTGCAGGCGACCAGCAGCACGGGAGGCGAGTCTCCGCCGGGCTGGATCCCGGCGTCGCGCAGGGCATCGCGGAGCAGGCCGCGGGCCTTTCCGAGCGTGGGGTTCAGCCGCTGGCGGGACCGTGCTGCGGACACGGGGGAGGGCACAGGGGAGGGCACAGAAAAATCGTTCATTGGTGCCTTACAGACCCATCCGCTGGATCCAGAGATCAGGGTTGTGGATCTCCGCCTCGGTGGGCAGGTTCTCCGCACCTTCCCAGACCCGGTTGAAACCTTCCATACCCACCTTGTCCACCACGGCCCGGACAAACTTGGAGCCGTCCGCGTACTGGCGCATCTTCGCATCCAGCCCCATGATCCGGCGGAAGAACTTATCCAGCCAGCCCCGGTTCGCACCGCGGTCGTTGAAACGCCGGCGGATGGTCTTCACGCTGGGAATGATGCTGGCATCCACGGCGTCCATCACCACGTTGGCGTGGCCTTCGAGCAGGCTCATCACGGCGGTGAGGTGGGAGAGCCGGGCTTTGTCCTCCGGGTCCTGAAGCAGGGAGAGGACGTCGGCCTGCCGGGCCGGAACACCGTTGGACGGCGTGTCCTGCTTGTCCTTTCCTGCGGCGGCGGAAAGCTGCTTGGCAAGCTGGCTGATCCGTTCCGGCAGGCCCTGGGCCTTGTCCATCAGGCCGTTGCTGAGCGCGCCGATCTGCTCCAGCATGTGGTCGCGCAGCCAGGGAGCGGCTGCGAACTGCACCCGGTGGGTCTGCTCGTGCAGGCAGACCCACAGGCGGAAGTCCGAGGGGTCCACGTTGAGTTCACGCTCTGTGCTGATGATGTTGGGGGCCACCAGCAGCAGGCGTCCGGCCTTTTTCGCGGGGTTATCAGCGGCGAGCGCCGCGAACGGGTCGTACTGTCCCAGGACCTTGCTGGCCAGGAACGCCAGGACGGCGCCCAGTTCGGCACCGGTAATGGTGCCGGCCACGGCCGTATTGGTTGAATTCACGGCTTCGGGGCGGGTTTTTGCCAGATGCTGCAGCAGGGGGTTCATCAGGGCGGCGAAGCTCTGGGAGTTTGCCTTGGCCCAGGATGCACGGTCCACGATCAGGACCTGGGAATCACGCAGGTTCTCCGCGGCGTCGAGCCCGGTGATCCGGTGGACGTGGGAAACGGCGTCGTCAGCCTGCCGGCGCAGATCCGCGACGGCGTCCTGGATTTCGCGCCGGGACATCTTGGGGCCCGGCGCCACGAGGGTGGCAGCTGTGGCAGCGGCGAAGTCCCAGTTCACCAGGCGGGCGGCGGTTTCTTGGCTCAGGTGCTGCTGGTTGCTCTCCATTGCTCCATTCGATCACAGCCGCAGCCGAATGCGCTCCCGCCGGCACCAATCCGGATGCGCGCTCAGCGGCAGCCGCAGCCGGCCAGCACGGCTGCCGCGGAGTCGACGGCGCTGCGGGCCTGCCCCGTGTTGCCGTCCAATCCGCGCGCCACCAGCGCGAAGGCCAGGAGGCGGCCATCGGCATCCGTGACGTAGCCGCTCAGCGCCGTGACCTCAAAGAGTGTTCCGGTCTTGGCCCGGACCAGCCCTGCCCCGGCGGCGTCGTCGTCCCCGCCCTCATACCGGCCCTGCAGCGTCCCGCTGAGCCCTGCGACGGGCATCCCGCGGGCCACGGCGCGCAGGCCTTCGCCGCCGGAGGTGAGCACCAGCCGGACGGCCTCGGTCAGCTGCCTGGCACTGACTTCGTTCTCCGCGGCAAGTCCGGACACATCAGCCAGCGCCATGCCCGCAGTGTCGATGCCCAGGGCCGCAGCCTGGGCCGTAACGGTGTCCACGGCGCCGGCAAAGGAAGCCTCCCGTCCGGCTGCCAGGGCTGCGGAGCGGGCCAGCGCCTCGGCCAGGTAGTTGTCCGAGATCAGCAGCATCTGCTCGACCTGTTCGGCGACGGTCGCGGATTCGACGGCGGCCAGCTGGCGGGCACCGGCAGGGACAGGGCCGCGCTCGATTCCGTCGGCCACCGTGAGTCCGGCTTCCGCGCCTGCGGCTGCCAGTGCCGAACGGAACGCTTCGGCGGCCGCCAGCGCGGCGTCGTCCTCGCGCTCACCGGACTGCCGGGACTCGTCAGTCCACGCGGAGTTGACGGCAAGCGGATACACGGGAGCGATTTCGCCGGCTTCCACGTCGGCGGCGTTCCAGGCACCGGACAGTGCCGGGCCGGAGAAGAGTGTGTCATCGAGCAGGACCTGCAGCGTCCCGGCCGAGGCGCCCAGGGACTTGACGGTTTCTTCGGCGAGCGTGGCCAGGCCTGCCCTGCCAACCACCGCGTCGCCGTCGGAAGCGCCGGAGGCGAGCAGGACGTCACCGCCGCCGCGCAGCACCAGCACTGTCCCGCCATCCGATGCCGGCGCGGAATGCACGGTTGTCACAAACCGGGAGTCCGGTTCCAGTGTGGAGGCAACAGCCACTGCCGTCAGGATCTTCAGGGTGGAGGCAGGCATCCCGGCAGCCGCTGCGTCCCGCTCGTACAGAACGGTGCCGGTGCGCACGTCGGTGACGGCGGCTGAAACGGTTCCGCTGCCGTTGAACCGAAGTTCGCCGTCGAGCAGCGTCCCAAGAACAGCGGCATCCGGCATGGGCGCCGCGGGGTCCAGCGTATTCACGAACGGGACCTGGGTCAGCTCCGCCGGCGGCCTCTGGTAGGAGGGAACGGCTGCCTGGCGTTCAACGCCGGTACCGCTGAGGGCCTTCAGTACCGGCGGCCCGGCGTAAACGGCCAGGGGCACCAGCAGCACGGCAAAGGCCAGCGCAAGGGCAATGCCGGAGAACATCCTAGCCAAGGGCCACCAATTTCGTCTCGATTACTTCCCTGGTGCCTCAGGTTCCACCTCAGCGGCGGCGGTTTGCGAGGCGGCAGGGACCGGGGTGGAACCCGGTAATGCCTCAGGACATATATCTTTAACACTAGACCGGCGCGGTGAGCCAAACGGACATTCCCAAATGGACGGGGAATTCCGGCTGCGCCCATTGTCCATAAGTGCGTGAACCCTGCATGAATTGTGCAGAAACCGTTTGTCCGTTTGCATGGCCGTAGGGCCGCTTTCAAGGAGCCGTTATGAAACTCGACGTAACGATCGAGATCCCCAAGGGATCCCGCGTGAAGTACGAAATTGACCATGAGACGCACCGCCTGCGCCTGGACCGGGTGCTGTTCACCTCGATGCAGTACCCGACCCACTACGGCTACTTCGAAAACACCCTGGGCGAGGACGGCGATCCGCTGGACGCCATGGTGATGCTGCAGGACTTCGACCTGCTCCCGGGCGTACTGGTGGAGTCCCGCCCGATCGGCGTCTTCAACATGGTCGACGACGGCGGCGGCGACGCCAAGGTCCTGTGCGTTCCGGTGGATCCCCGCTTTGACCACATCCAGGACCTCGGCGACGTCTCGCCGTTCCTGCTCGATGAAATCAAGCACTTCTTCACCAAATACAAGGACCTTGAGCCGGGCAAGTGGGTGGAAGCCGCTGACTGGGAAGGCCGCGAAGCCGCAGAGGCCGAGGTCAAGGCCTCCCTCGCCCGCTTCGAAGCACTGGGCCAAGAAAGCGAAGAGGACGAGCCGCAGGGCCGCGACGTCGACGCCAACCCCGAGAACAACTAGCACGTTCCGGCGTTCCGGCTGGCGGCCGTCCACCCATTGGGTGGGCGGCCGCTTTGTCGTTAACAGCGGTCTCAGCGCGGCATCCGAGGCGCGCCGCGCCCGATCAACCGTTTTCGGTTGTTTGCGGTCCTTCTCTGGCATGCTGATGCCATGCATTTCGTGCTGACCATCAACCAGCGGGATACCCGCGAGGTGGGAGATCAGGTTCCGGAGCTGCTGCGCGCCCTGCGGCATATCCCGGCGGCCGTGGCCTTCCAGCGCTCGGTGGGCGATGAGGTCCAGGGAATCCTGGCTGATCCGGCGGCCGCGGTCGACGCCGCACTGACGGCCGTCCGCGCCCGCCGGTGGCACGTGGGGCTTGGGGTGGGCGAACTCCTCCGGCCCCTGCCCTCCGACGTGATGCAGGCAGGGGGGTTTGGCTTGGTTTACGCCCGCCGGGCGGTGGAGCGCGCGCAGCGCACCGGTGACCGGATTCCCCTGGCCGTGGAGGGGCCAGATGCGCAGGTTGCTGCGGAGGCCGAGGCCGTGCTGCGGTTGCTGGGACAGATTGTGGCGGGCCGTACGGCTGCCGAATGGAAGGTCCTGGACCTGATGACACCCGGCGCGCGCGGCCAGCAGAAGTACGTGGCAGAAGCGCTGGGGATCACCACCCAGGCGGTCAGCAAAGCCGTGGTTCGATCCTATTGGTCCGAGGAGTGGGCCACGCGTCCAGCAGCGGCCCGGCTGCTGGACTTGGCGGCGGGCCCGGCGGCCCTGCCTCCCGCAGCGCTTTCCTACGGCCGCTAGCCCGGCTGCGGGCATCCAGGATTCACCCGGAGGCCCTGCCTTGCGTCCTGCCTAAGGGAGTTGCAGCCCCAATCAGCGGGCGCCCACGAGGCTGCGGAGCACCGCGGCTGCCCCGTCTTCGTACACGGTTCCGGTGACCTCCGATGCGGACGCAAGAACTTCCTGCGGCGACTGGCCCATGGCCACCCCGCGGGCAGCCCAGGACAGCATCTCGATGTCATTGCGGCCGTCTCCGACTGCCACGGTGTTGCGGGGGTCGATGTCCAGCCGGCGCCGGACCTGCTCAAGGGCGGAGGCCTTGGTGACTCCAGCTGCGGCAATGTCCAGCCACGCGGTCCAGCCGACGGAGTAGGTGACGCCGTGCAGGCCGATTGACGCTACGGCTTCGCCGAATTCCTCGGCCGTGCTGTCGGTGCTGAAAACCACCACGCGGACGGCCTTGCAATCCCGGAGGTACTCGAAGTCCACGGCCTGCGCTTCAGCGCCGAAGCTGGCGTCCTGGAAGCGTTCCGTGGAAAGGAAGCGGCCTTCGTGGTCCTCGAGGGCGAATTTGGCGGTGGGCAGCTGGACGCGCAGGGCATCCAGTGCCGGGCGCGGATCAAAGACCACGCGGTCCACGATCTCGTAGCCCTCCGGAAGCGAGCTGTCCACGCGGAGAGTCACGCCGCCGTTGGAGCAGACGGTGTAGCCCTCGGTCAGTCCGATGCTTTTGAGGACCGGCAGCGCCGCTCCAAAGGACCGTCCGGTGGAAATGACCAGATGGTGGCCGGCGGCGATCGCATCCCTGGCCGCGGAGCGCACGTTCGGGGACATGTGCCCGTCGTGGTCCACCAGGGTCCCGTCGACGTCGAGCGCTATGAGGTGTTTGGTTTCTGAGCTGAGCCGGTCTTCGATGCCGGCGGAAGTGAGAGTTGTCATCGCTTTATATAAACAGACAGTGGTGAATACCGGTAGGACGCGTTTCACACTCCGGGTGAACACCCGGAGAACCATGCAGGCGTTCGGGCCGGCGCGGATACCGCACCAGCCCGAAGCCAGGGGTCAGAGGACGGGCAGCACTTCCAGGCCGCCCATGTAGGGCTGGAGCGCCTTGGGTACGTTGACCGAGCCGTCCGGGTTCTGGTGGTGCTCCAGGATCGCCACGATCCAGCGGGTGGTGGCCAGCGTGCCGTTCAGGGTGGCGACGGCGCGGGTCTTGCCTTCCTGGCGTTCGCGGATGTTCAGGCGGCGGGCCTGGAATGTGGTGCAGTTCGAGGTGGAGGTGAGTTCGCGGTAGGCGCCCTGCGTGGGGACCCATGCTTCGCAGTCGAACTTGCGTGCGGCGGACATCCCCAGGTCACCGGCGGCGGTTTCGATCACCCGGTAGGGCAGCTCCACCTTGGCCAGCATTTCCTCTTCCCAGGCGAGCAGGCGCTGGTGCTCGGCGTCGGCGTCTTCCACCTTGGTGTAGGTGAACATTTCCACCTTGTTGAACTGGTGCACGCGGATAATGCCGCGGGTGTCCTTGCCGTGGGAGCCGGCTTCGCGGCGGTAGCAGGAGGACCAGCCGGCGTAGCGGACCGGGCCGCCGTTCAGGTCGATGATCTCGTCGGCGTGGTAGCCGGCCAGCGGCACCTCGGACGTGCCCACCAGGTAGAGGTCGTCTTCGGCCAGGCGGTAGATTTCGGCGTCGTGGGCCACGTCGAAGCCGGTGCCCTGCATGGTTTCCGGGCGGACCAGCGTGGGAGTGATCATCGGAACGAAACCGGCCTTGATGGCCTGGTCCATGGCCATCTGCAGCAGGCCCAGTTCCAGGCGGGCACCGACGCCGCGCAGGAAGTAGAAGCGTGAACCGGAGACCTTCGCGCCGCGTTCCATGTCGATCGCGCCGAGCAGTTCGCCCAGTTCCAGGTGATCGCGCGGGGCGAAGCCCTCAGCCTCGAAGTCGCGGGGCTTGCCGACCGTCTTGAGTACGGTGAAGTCGTCTTCACCACCGGCGGGAACGCCGTCTTCAACGACGTTGGCTACACGGCGGACCAGGGCTTCCTGCTCGGCCTGCACCGCGTCAGCCTCTGCCCCGGCGGCCTTGACGGCAGCAGCGAGCTCCTTGACCTCAGCCAGGAGTGCCTGCTTTTCCTCGCCCTTGGCCTGGGCTACGCGCTTGCCGAAGGCGTTCTGCTCCGCGCGCAGCGTCTCATAGCGGGTACGGGTCTCGCGCCGGCGGGCATCCGCGGAAATGATTGCGTCCACCAGCTCCGGCTCGGCCAGCCGGGCGCGCTGGGAAGCTCGGAACTTGTCGGGATTTTCGCGCAGTTCATTAACATCGATCACGTCTCAAGGGTACCGAAAACCCAATCCGGGGATTGCACACCCTCCTGCGGCTATTCTGGAGGGCACCATGCCCGCCGAATTAGCTGTATTCCTGCTCCTGGCCACCGCCGTCATCGCCTCCCTGGCCACATGGCAGATAGCTTCCCGCCGGCACCGGCGCCAGCTCGCCGCGGAACGGGTCACCCGGCCGGTAGCGGCCCCCAGCCAGCGGGTCGCCATGGTGATCAATCCGGTCAAGATGCAGGCCGGTCCAGCCCGGACAGCCCTCGCCGAGGCCTGCGAGCTC
Source organism: Arthrobacter pullicola (assembly GCF_014836875.1). Classification (GTDB taxonomy): domain Bacteria; phylum Actinomycetota; class Actinomycetes; order Actinomycetales; family Micrococcaceae; genus Arthrobacter_B; species Arthrobacter_B pullicola. Next base: position 145,534 of record NZ_JACSQC010000001.1, read on the forward strand.
GCCGGATGGGAGCCGCCGCTCATCCTGCAGACCACCGTGGAATCCCCCGGCTTCCACCAGGCCCAGCAGGCGCTGGCGGCGGGAGCCGACGTCGTCCTGGCCGCAGGTGGCGACGGCACCGTCCGGGAGGTCGCCCGCGCCGTCGCCCGCTCACCGGCTGCCATGGGAGTGCTCCCGCTGGGCACGGGCAACCTGCTGGCCCGGAACCTTGGACTCCCGGTGAATGACCTGCACGGCAGTATCCAGACGGCGCTGCACGGCGCTGAGCGTCGAATTGACATGGGCCGTATCGCACTGGAGAACGCCCGTACCGGTGACCGTTCAACCAGTAATTTCCTGGTGATGGGCGGCATCGGGCTGGACGCGGAGGTGATCGCTGCGACCCGGGACGGACTGAAAAAGCGGGTGGGCTGGCTGGCTTACAGCGAAGCCGGGGTGCGGCTGCTGCCCGGACCGCGGCGCCGGATGCGGATCCAGGTCGACGGCGGACCGGCGCAGGTCCGGAAGGTCAGCAGCGTTGTCTTCGCGAATACCGGCCAGCTGCCCGCCGGAATCGATTTCATTCCCCTGGCCGCAGTGGACGACGGCCTGCTGGACATCGTGGTGCTCAGTCCGCGCACGGTGTTCGGCTGGGCGGCAGTTCTGGGCAAGGTTGTCACCCGGAACCGGCGGGAGCTTCCGGTTATTGAGTACCAGCGGGCCCGCACGGTGACCGTGAGCACGGAGGAGCCAACCATCACGCAGCTCGACGGCGACCTCAGCGGCGCGGCGACCAGCGTCACCGTGACGGTTGACCCGCAGTCGCTGCGGGTCCGCTCCTCAGGCGCCGCACAGACCCAGGGACCCGCCGCTTAGACTGCGGCGGGTCCGGTCAGCCCCTGGTGCCACCGGCCTCAGATCAGAACACTCCTGGACCGGCCGGCGCCTTGCGGGGTTCAGTCCTGGGTGCCCTCAGAATCCGTGTAACCGCCCTCGGTTTCCTTGGATCCGGCAGTCTTGCTCTTGCCGGGGTGGCCGGCGGGTGGTTCTTTGGACCCCTCGGCGTCGGTGTATTCGCCGTCGTCATCCCGCCGGACGGATTCCGGGGAGGCCTGTTCGCGGATGAGCTCCTGCTCTTCGGCGAAGCGGATGTCATTTCCCTGGTCCGCCGCGTCTCCGCGCCAATTGTCATCGCCCGTGGACTGGCCGCTGGGCTTGGGGTTCGTGAGCTGCTCTTCTTCGTTCGGGTACTCGCTCATGGTCCGCCTTTCGTTGGCTGGCTTGCCCGCACACCTCCCGGCATCGGGTCTATAAGCATACTTACCATAGGTTGGCATGCAAATGCGCGCCTATCCGCCGAGCATCTCGCGCACAGCCGTTTCGGAGGCAGAGTAACCGGCCACCGGGATGACCTCTCCGCCGAGGAACCGGTCCACCACTCGAGGATCAACATAGGATTTCCGGGCCACGGCAGGAGTATTGCCCAGCCGTTCTGCGACCTCCCGGATGGTCGCAGCCACTGCCCGCTCCCGCCCCCGTTTGGTGGCCTCCGGGTTGTCAGCGCGGGCCAGGCCCATGGCAGCGGAAACCGTAGCCTGCCAGGTCCGGAAGTCCTTGGCCGAGAAATCGCCACCCGAGACCTCCCGCAGGAAACCGTTCAACTGGGCTGCATCAATACTGTGCCACCGCCCATCGGCGCCGATGTAGGCCAGGGCGGTATCAGCTTCCGGCCGTGCCAGCATAGGCCGGACAGCCACTGCGAGGTCCTCGTCGTCGAGCTCCACATGCCATTCCTGTCCGCTTTTGCCCGGGAAGTGCAGGACCAGGCGGGCGCCTTCCAATGCGACGTGCTCCGTGAGGAGCGTGGTTGTCCCGTAGGATCCGTTCATTTCCGCGTAACGGGATCCGCCAACGCGGAGCGCACCCGAATCGATGATGCGCAGGGCCGCGGCGAACGCGCGCTCCGGCCCATTCCCCTCCGCCCGCAGATGCTTGGTAATAATCCGCCGGGCACCCGGCAGCGCCTGGGCCAGCTGAAGCGCCCGGTCAAACTTTTCCCGGTCCTTCAGCTCACGCCAGTGCGGGTGGTAGATGTACTGCCGCCGCCCAGCGGCATCCTGGCCGGTGGCCTGGATGTGCCCGTTGGGATAGGGACTGATCCAGACGTCTTCCCAGGCCGGAGGAATGGCCAGGCCGCGGATGCGCCGCAGTTCGGCGGGATCCCGCAGCACTTCCCCGGCCAGGCCGCGGTAACTGAACCCCTTGCCCCATCGGCGCCGGGTGTAGCCGGGATGTTCGCAGTTACTGCGGCGCAGGCGCGGCATGGGCTTAGCCGTTAATCAGGGATTCGAGCCACTGATCGGCAGCCTCGAAGGCCTGGTCCGAGGTGTGCGGCAGAACTTCCGGCCGGCGGTAGTCGGCCCGGGGGTAGGAGCCAAGGAACCGGAGGCCCGGGGATACCCGGTGCAGTCCCTTGAGGGCATCTGCCACCCGCGCATCGAAGACGTGCCCGTCAGCGTCAATGCTGAAGAAGTAGTCCCCCAGGAAGGCGCCGGTTGGACGGGACTCGATCCGGCTCAGGTTCACGCCGCGGGCCGTGAAGTGTTCCAGGATTTCCATCAATGCGCCGGGGCGGTCCTCCGGCAGCGGGATGACCACGGTGGTTTTGTCAGCGCCGGTGGGTTCGGGCAGCAGGCCCGGCAGGCTGACCAGGATGAACCGGGTGACAGCCTCCGCATAGTCCCCGATTCCGCGGGCAATCACATTCAGCCCCAGCCTGGCGGCAACCAGCGGCGCACAGATCGCGGCGTCGAATCCCGAGTCCCCGTCCGTCAACCCGACAGCAGCGGCTGCGGTGGAGGAGGACGGGATGTATTCCGCCTGGGGAATATTAGCTTCGGCCCAGTTGCGGCACTGCGCCCAGGCATGGCTGTGGGTGGAAACCCGGCGGATATCGGCCAGTTCCATACCCGGCCGGACAGCCAGCACGAAGGTAATCGGGACCAGGATCTCCCGCAGAATCCTCAGCGGCTGACCCACGGAGATGGCATCCAGGGTGGCGCTGACTCCGCCCTCGACGGAGTTCTCGATGGGCACCACGGCAGCGTTGGCATGTCCGGAGCGGACCATTTCCAGTGCCGCGTTGACCGAGCTCGACGGTATCCGGACAGCCTCTTCCGCGCCGGGAACCTGCAGCAGCGCAGCCTCCGTGAAGGTACCCTCCGGCCCCAGGAAGGTGTAGACCATGGTGCCGGGCAGGCGGGAGTCCCGCGCCGCAGTCTTGCCGGGAGCACTCATACGACCGTGGGCTCCGTCCCGGTGTCGGAGACCATCGGCTTGCCGGCTTCCAGCCAGGCTCCCATGCCACCGGTGACGTTCACGGCAGAGTAGCCGTGCGCCTCCAGCCACTGGGTGGCACGGGCGCTCCGTCCGCCGGTGCGGCAGATGACGGCGAGGTCGCCGTCCGGATCAAGGTCATCCAGGCGTTCCGGAAGCTGGTCAAGGGGGATGTGCACGGCATCGGGAATGTGCCCGGCCTCCCACTCATAGTCCTCACGGACGTCGAGTATCTTGGCGCCTACGGGAATGGCTTCCACTGACACGTTTTCCATCTCGCTCATAGCTTCCTCGCAGTAGTTCTTTGCCTGGGCTGACAAGGCGGTAAACCCGCTCAGACGCGGGGGTCCGCCCCGCCTCCCAGCCTATAGTGGGAAGCACCACCAGAGAACCAAACGGCCCCCACCCCGGAGGTAGCAATGCCCATTGGCCCACCCGTGCAGGATGATCCCGCTGGAACGCCTTCCAGTGCAGGGCTGGGCGCCCTGACCGCCCTGGAGCTTAGAAATGCCCTGGCCGCGGGGGAAGTATCTGCGAGGGAGGCTGCCGAGTTCTACCTGGGCCGGATCGACGCCCTCAACCCGTCGCTCGGTTCGTTCATTGCGGTTACCGCGGACCTGGCACTGGCTGAGGCATCCAGGGCCGATGATGCCCTGGCCCGGGGCCAGGCGCCGGCCCTGCTCCACGGCATGCCGCTGGCGCACAAGGACCTCACCGATGTTGCCGGCGTACCCACCACCATGGGCAGCGCCGCCGTTCCTGCGGCACCTGCAGCCGAGGACGGACCCCTGGTCTCCGTCCTGCGCGCGGCAGGAGCTGTCAGCCTCGGCAAAACGCAGGTGCCGGAGTTTGGCCTGAGCAGCTACAGCGAGAACCTCATCGCACCTCCGGCACGCAATCCGCTGGACCCCTCCCTGAGTCCAGGGGGATCCTCCGGCGGCTCCGCCGCGGCGGTGGCCGCAGGCATGCTCCCCTTTGCGCCCGGGACAGACGGCGGGGGGTCCGTCCGCATTCCCGCTGCCGCCACGGGACTGGTTGGCCTGAAACCGAACCGCGGCCGGATTCCGGCGGGCGGCGGGCAGCGCGACCTCGGCCAGCTCGTCGTCGCCGGGCCGCTGGCGCGCAACGCAGCGGACGCGGCCCTGCTGCTGGACGCCATGGTGGCCGAGCCGAATTTCCACGCCACGTCCGCCCCCACCCCCGGCGGCACCTTCCTGGAAGCAGCACTGCGGGCCGAGGGACGCTTCCGGATCGGCGTCAGCACCCGCTCCCCCTTTGAATCGCGCCTCGACATCCGACTGGATCCGGAAGTCCTTCTTGGATTGGAGGCCGGCATTCTGGCCCTGACCGGCGCCGGGCACAGTGTCGAAGAAGCCGATGTCCACTACGACGAACGGTATCCGGACGCCTTCAGCCTCGTGTGGACCGCACCGCTGGCCAATATTCCACTCCCGGCTGGTCAGGAAGACCAGCTGGTTCCGCTCACAGCGACGATGCGCCGCCGCGCCCTCCAGCGCTCCGCAGCAGATCTGGCCGAGGCCGTGGACATCCTGCGCGGCTTCGAGGAAGACACCATCCGGCAGTATGCGGCATGGGACATGATCCTTACCCCGGTGCTGGGCATGACCCCACGCTCCATCGGCTGGTACTGGACGGGCGACGCCGATGAGGACTACGCGCGGCAGTGCCAGTACTCGCCGTTCACCTCGATGGTCAACGTCAGCGGCCTGCCGGCCATTACGGTTCCCACCTACCGCACCGCGGCAGGACTCTGGATGGGCATCCAGCTCATCGGGCGCCCCGGAGCGGAGGCCGAGCTGTTGGCCGTTGCCGCCCAGCTGGAGTCCCAATAACAGGTGAACCCCTTCATCTGACGCCACTTTGTCCAAAATGTGGACAAAAGTGAGCAATTTGCGGTGATTCTACACACAGAACCTTGCTTGTAACCCCTAGAAGCATCCGGTTTTTGGGCTAAGTGCTCAAACGTGCCTTCGTTAGGCTTTGCGACGATGGAGACATGACTTCAAGTCCTCCCTCCACACAACCCGCGTCCGCAGCACCTGCGCGCAAGGCCTTCTTCGGCCACCCCCGGATGCTAGCCAACCTGTTCAGCGTTGAGCTCTGGGAGCGGTTCTCCTTCTACGGTATGCAGGGCATCCTGCTGTACTACATGTACTACTCCGTCACTGACGGCGGCCTGGGCATGAACGAAGGGGTCGCGGCAGGACTTGTCGGAGCCTACGGCGGCGGCGTCTACCTCTCCACCATCCTCGGTGCGTGGGTAGCGGACCGCATCCTCGGTTCGGAACGGACCCTCTTCTACTCGGCCATCATCATCATGCTTGGCCATGTTTCGCTCTCCCTGGTTCCGGGCTACGCAGGTCTGGCCATCGGCCTGGTGCTGATCGCCCTGGGCTCCGGCGGCCTGAAGGCCAATGCCACCGCCCTCGTGGGAACGCTCTACGAGGAGAAGGATGAACGCCGCGACGCCGGCTTCTCCATCTTCTACATGGGCATCAACATCGGCGGTCTGATTGGCCCCATCCTGACCGGTCTGGTCTGGAACAGCATGGGCTTCCACTTCGGCTTCGGCCTGGCCGCCGTCGGCATGGCCATCGGCCTGGCCCAGTACGCAGCGACCCGCAAGCACCTGCCCGAGTCCGCCCACATCGTCGCCAACCCGCTGCCTAAGAGCAAGTACGCGCGCATGGGCGGAATCGCCGCAGCCGTGCTGATTGTCGTGGCACTGGCTATCGGCTTCGGCCTGGTGACGAGCGAAAACCTGGTCAGCGTTATGGCTGTCCTCGCGCTGCTGGCGTCGATCGGCTACTTTGCGGTGATCCTCACCAGCAAGCGCGTCAACACGCTCGAACGCCGCCGGGTGTACTCGTTTATGCCGCTCTTTGTGGCCAGCACCGCCTTCTGGGCCCTGTTCCAGCAGCAGTTCACCGTCGTGGCGCTTTATGCAGACTCCTCGCTCAACCTGGACCTGTTCGGCTGGCAGATGCCCCCGAGCTTCGTGCAGTCGATTAACCCGATCTTCATCATCATCTTCGCGGCCGTCTTCGCGAGCATGTGGACCAAGCTGGGCACCCGCCAGCCGGGCACGCCGGTTAAGTTCGCCATCGGCCTGGCCGTGATGGGACTGGCCTTCCTGGCCTTCATCCCGTTCTCCGGGGGCGGACCCAACAGCACACCCCTGCTGGCCCTGGCCGGCATCCTGCTGCTGTTCACGTTCGCTGAGCTTTCACTCTCCCCGATCGGCCTTTCTGCAGCGACCAAGCTTGCCCCGGCGGCTTACCCGACCCAGATGGTGGCACTGTTCTACCTCTCGGTCTCCCTGGGCAGCACGCTCTCGGGCTGGCTCGCGCAGTTCTACTCCACCGAGACCGAGGTGTCCTACTTCTCCTTCCTCGGCATCGCCGCGATCGTGCTGGGCATCATCCTTGCCCTCTGCGCTCCGTCGATCAAGAAGCTCATGGGCGGAGTACGGTAACCCCTCCCCCACAGCCAAGAAAGTGCCCGCCTGGATCACCAGGCGGGCACTTTCTGCGTTCCGGGCCCTTGGGCAGCCGAATCTACCTAGACAATCTGACGGCCTTGGCTCGTCAGGGCGCCATATTTGTCCTCGATGGCCCCGAACAACCAGTCAACTGTCTTTACAGTGCGCGTCGAATTAGACAATGTGACCACCCTCACAGTTAGTATCGTGGGACCAGCCGGTGCGCAAAGGCACCCGTACACCGTGGACCGATAACGACGTCGGCCCGCGGGACCGGAAGCCCCGCCCGGTACCACGTCATCCTGCCCCGGCGCCGTCCGCCGCTGGGCAGCGCACTGAAAGGGCAACGATGAAGCGTTCGAAGACAGGGGCACTGGGGGCCCTGCTGCTGGGAGTATCGCTGGCAGCCACCGGCTGCGGCGGGGACACAGCCGCCGGAAGCAGCGACACGGTCCGGATCGGCATCAGCCAGCTGGTGGAACACCCGTCCCTGGACCAGGCCCGCAAGGGCTTCATCCGGGCACTCGAGGAGAACGGGTACACCGAGGGCGAGAACCTGGAGCTGGATATCCAGAACGCCTCTGGCGACCAGGCCACGGCCACCACCATCGCATCGTCCTTCGCCTCGGACGGAAAGGACCTGGTCCTGGCCATCGCCACCCCGGCAGCCCAGGCGGCGGCCCAGGCGATCACCGAGGTTCCGGTGTTGTTCACCGCAGTCACGGAGCCCGAAGTTGCCGGCCTGGTCGATTCCTGGGACTCCCCGGGTGCCAACATCACCGGCACCTCCGATCTGAACCCGGTCAAGGAGCAGATCGGCCTGATCAAGGAGCTGGCTCCGGATGCCAAGAGCGTCGGCATCGTCTACAGCTCGGGAGAGGTCAACTCCGACGTGCAGGTCGAGCTTGCCCAGGAAGCGGCCAAGGAGCTGGGCCTGGAGGTCAAGCTGGCCACCGTCAGCAACTCCGCCGAAGTGCAGCAGGCCACCGAGTCCCTGGACGTGGACGCCATCTACGTCCCCACTGACAACAACGTCGTCACGGCCCTGCAGTCGGTAATCCAGATTGCCGAAGCCAAGCAGCTCCCAGTGGTCGTCGGCGAAGGCGACTCCGTTGAAAAAGGCGGCGTGGCGACCTACGGCCTCGACTACGAATCCCTGGGCTACCAGACCGGGCTGATGGCCCTGAAGATCCTCGAGGACGGCGCTGATCCGGCCAGCATGCCGGTGGAAACGCTGACCGAAATCCAGCTCATCATCAACAAGTCCGCCGCGGCCAACATGGGAATCGAAATCCCGGCCGCCATGCTGGACAAGGCCGACAAGGTCATCGAATAACCCTCCCGCTGCGCTCACTACCTGCTTGAAGGAACGGATCTTCCATGATCACTGCTGTTGAACTGGGGCTTATCTATGCGGTGATGGCCCTGGGTGTCTATCTCACCTTCCGCATCCTGGATTTTCCGGACCTGACAGTGGACGGCAGCTTCACCACCGGCGCGGCTGTGGCGGCCGTGATGATTATCAACGGGGCTCCGCCCCTGGCCGCCACGGCTGCCGCGTTCGGGGCCGGCCTGCTGGCCGGCTGCATTACCGGACTGCTGCACACCAAGGGCAAGATCAACGGGCTGCTGGCCGGCATCCTCACCATGATCGCGCTGTACTCGATCAACCTCCGGATCATGGGCAAAGCCAACCTGCCGCTGCTCCGGGAAGATACCCTCATCTCCCCGCTGCGGGATAACGGCTACCTGGGCGGCGCCGTCGCGATCGCGGTCTTTGCCCTGCTGGCCATCGGCGTCAAGCTCTTCCTGGACTGGTTCCTGCACACCGATCTCGGCCTGGCCATGCAGGCCACCGGCGACAACCAGGAAATGATCCGCAGCTTCGGTGTCAGCACCGACCGGATGAAGATCCTTGGCCTGGCTGTTTCCAACGGCTTCGTAGCCCTGTGCGGCGCCCTCATTGCCCAGTACCAGGGCTTTGCGGACATTGGCATGGGTATTGGCCTGATCCTGGTTGGGCTTGCTTCGGTCATCATCGGGCAGGCCGTCTTCGGCAGCCGTCTGATCGTGATCTCCACGCTGGCTGTCATCCTCGGATCCATTGTGTACCGGATCGTCATTGCCCTGGCCCTGCAGGTGGGCTTCAACCCCTCGGACATGAAGCTGATCTCCGCGGTGCTGGTTGTGGTGGCCCTGGTGCTGCCGCAATGGAAAGTGTTCCGCCGATTGCCCACCTTCCGCAGCCTGCGGAAGTCCACCGTCACGACGTCGAGCTAGCCGGGAATCACCATGCTGAAGATTCAGAACGTACAGAAGACCTTCTTCGCCGGAACCGTCAACGAGCGGATCGCCCTGGCAAACATCGACCTGGAGCTGGCGTCCGGGGAATTCCTCACCGTGATCGGCAGCAACGGCGCGGGAAAGTCGACACTGCTGAACATGGTTTCCGGCAAGCTGCGGCCGGACACCGGCTCAGTTGTCATCGACGGCAGGGACGTCACCCGGCTGCAGGACCACCAGCGGGCCCGCTACATCGGCCGTGTGTTCCAGGACCCGATGGCCGGCTCCGCGCCCCAGCTGAGCATTGAGCAGAACATGTCCATTGCCTATGAACGCGGCAAGATCCGCGGCCTGGGCTGGGGTGTCTCTGCCAAAAAGCGGGAACTCTTCCGGGAGGAACTGAAATCCCTGGAACTGGGGCTTGAAGGACGGCTGAAGTCCAAGGTCGGGCTGCTCTCCGGCGGCCAGCGCCAGGCCCTGTCCCTGCTGATGGCCACCTTCAGCGAACCCAAAATCCTCCTGCTGGATGAGCACACGGCGGCACTGGATCCACAGCGCGCGGCCCTGGTGTCCCGGCTGACGGGCGAGATCGTGGAGCGGCACCGGCTCACCACGCTCATGGTCACGCACAACATGCAGCAGGCCCTGGACCTGGGCACCCGGCTGATCATGATGCATGAGGGCCGGATCATCCTGGATCTGAACCGCACGCAGAAGGCCGAAATGACGGTCCCCGATCTGCTGCACGAGTTCGAGAAGATCAAGGGCAGCCTGGACGACCGGACCATGCTTCAGTAGCGCCGTCCGGACAGCTGATACCGGGAGTGCCTTCTTTGCCAGGCGGCGAAGGGGGCACTTTCTGCCGTTTCGCTGCGGAGACCCCGGAATCTTTGGCATGCTTGGGTTTATGTCTAACCGAGCCGGTACCCCTGCCCAGACCTCTGACCTCGTTGACCTGACGGCACTTCTGGATGCCTACTTCGACGTCGCACCCGACCCCTCCGATCCGGGTCAGCGCGTCGCTTTCGGCACCTCGGGCCACCGCGGCAGTTCACTCAACGCTGCCTTCAACGAACCGCACATCGCCGCCATCACGCAGGCGATCGTGGAGTACCGCACGGGGCAGGGCATCACGGGCCCCCTGTTCATGGGCAAGGACACCCATGCCCTCTCCGAACCGGCGCAGAACACTGCCCTGGAGGTGCTGGCAGGCAACGGCGTCAACGTACTGATCGACGTGCGGACCGGCTTTACGCCCACCCCGGCGCTGAGCCACGCCATCCTGACGCACAACGCCACCCGGACGGACCAGGCGGACGGGATCGTGATCACCCCGTCCCACAATCCGCCGGCCGACGGCGGATTCAAGTACAACCCACCCTCGGGCGGACCCGCAGATTCGGAGACCACCTCCTGGATCGCGAACCGGGCCAATGAGCTGCTCGAGAACGGATTGCGCGGCGTGAAGCGGATTCCGCTGGGCCAGGCCCGGCTGGCGGACTCCGTGGGTTCCTACGACTTCCTGCAGCACTATGTCGGGGACCTCGGCTCGGTCCTGAACATGGACGCGATCGCTTCCTCCGGCCTGCACATCGGCGCAGACCCCATGGGTGGAGCCTCAGTGGACTACTGGGGTGCCATTGGTGAGCAGTACGGCCTGAACCTCACCGTGGTGAATCCCAAGGTGGACCCGCAGTTCGGGTTTATGACCCTGGACTGGGATGAGAAGATCCGGATGGACTGCTCCTCTCCCCACGCCATGGCCTCGCTGATCGCGCAGGCAGGCCAGTACGACATCGCCACCGGCAACGATGCCGACGCCGACCGGCACGGGATCGTCACGCCCGACGCCGGGCTGATGAACCCGAACCACTACCTCGCCGCGGCCGTGGAGTACCTCTACGCCAACCGCTCCGGCTGGCGCGGGGACGCGATGGTCGGGAAAACCCTGGTCTCCTCCTCCATGATCGACCGGGTCACCGCCAGCCTGGACCGCCGTCTGATGGAGGTTCCGGTGGGCTTCAAATGGTTTGTCCCGGGCCTGCTGTCCGGTGAAGTGGCCTTCGGCGGAGAGGAATCCGCCGGTGCGTCCTTCCTGCGCCTGGACGGAACGGCCTGGACCACGGATAAGGACGGCATCCTGCTGGCCCTGCTCGCCTCCGAAATCACCGCCGTCACCTCGAAGACGCCGTCCCAGCACTACCGCGAACTCACCGGCCGCTTCGGTGACCCGGTCTACGCGCGCGTTGATGCCCCGGCCACCCGGGAACAGAAGGCAGCACTGTCCAAGCTCTCGCCGTCGGACGTCACCGCCACCACCCTGGCTGGCGAGGAGATCACCGCACGCCTGACCGAAGCGCCGGGCAACGGCGCGGCTGTGGGCGGACTCAAGGTCACCACGGAGAACGCCTGGTTCGCCGCCCGGCCCTCCGGCACCGAAGACGTGTACAAGATCTACGCCGAGTCCTTTAAGGGCGCGGAGCACCTGCGCCAGGTCCAGGACGAGGCCAAGGCAATCGTGGACGGCGTCATTTCCTAACTGATGCGCATCAGCTAAGCGGCTCCGGGACTTCCAGCCGGGGGCCGCTTGCATTTTGTTCGGTGCCGCTAAAGCAGGCGCCGCAGGATTTTCGACTTGAACCCGTTATAGGGCGGATACGCCACGCGCAGGGTGTCCAGCAGGGTGCCCTTGGAGAAGACCGGCCGCAGCTGGCTGAACGTGTCGAAGGAGGCCTTGCCGTGATAGGCGCCCATTCCGCTGGCTCCCGCGCCGCCGAACGGGAGTTCGGGGACGGCCAGCTGCACGATCGCCGCGTTGTGGTTCACGCTGCCCGCCCGGATTCCCTCCTCGAACCGGAGCTGCTGCGCCGCCGAGGAGGTAAACAGGTAGGAAGCCAGCGGTGCCGGCCGGGAGTTAATGATGTCCATGGCCGCGCCGAGGTCCGGCACGGTCACCACGGGCAGGATCGGCCCGAAGATCTCCTCCTGCATCACCGGGGACTCCAGTGGAACTCCGGTGAGGATCGTGGGTTCCAAGTACAGGCTGTCCCGGTCGCTGCGGCCGCCGCAGGCGACTGTCCCGTCCTGGAGGTAGCCGGTGAGCCGGTCGAAATGGCTTTCATTGACGATCCGGCCGAAGTCCGGGCTCCGGGACGGATCCTTGCCGACAAATTCGCGGATGGCCTTGCCGAGGTGCTTCACCAGCTTTGGTGCAACGTCCGGCGTCGCCAGCAGATAGTCCGGCGCCACGCAGGTCTGCCCCGCGTTCAACAGCTTCCCGTACACCAGCCGCCGTGTGATGGTGGCCAGGTTCCCGTCCAGCACGACGGCGGGAGACTTGCCGCCCAGCTCCAGGGTGACCGGCGTCAGGTGCTCGGCGGCGGCCCGCATTACTACCTTCCCGACGCGCTCTCCGCCGGTGAAGAAGATGTGGTCGAAGTGTTCCTTCAGCAGCGCCTCGGATTCCGCCTGCGCCCCCTCGATCACCACTACTGCCTCGGAATCGAGGTACTCGGGCAGCAGGCGGGCCAGGGTCCGGGAGGTTTCCGGGGCCAGTTCGCTGGGTTTGAGCACCGCGGCGTTGCCGGCCGCCAGGGCGCCGATCAGGGGTGCCAGCAGCAGCTGCACCGGGTAGTTCCACGGCGCGATGATCAGCACCACCCCCAGCGGCTGGGGTTCGGTGCGGGCCGACGCCGGCTGCAGGCCGAGCGGGACCGGCACCTTCCGGACGCGGGTCCAGGCGTCCAGGTGCTTGAGCGTGTATTCCGCCTCTGACCGGGTGATGGAGACCTCGGTCAGATAGCCTTCGAGCGGGTTCTTGCCCAAGTCGGCATGCAGGGCCGCAACCAGCTCCGCCTCGCGTTCGGAGAGCATCCGGAGCAGAGCCTTCAGCTGCTCACGCCGCCACGCCAGCGGGCGGGTCCGGCCGGCGTCATACGTTTTCCGGACTGCGGCGATCCGTGCAGGAATGCCATCAACGACTGTTCCGGTTTGGGTTTCGATTTCTGCTCTCATGCCCGGCTCCCCGTTTCCTGGTTCTGCTGCTCCTGCTCCGTCGCGGCCGGCTGCCGGGCCGGCGCAGCGGCACCCGCCTGACGGCCGGTGAACTGGTCCATTGACTGGTAAACCTTGAACACCCTGCCGGCCACCACGTCCCAGGCCGGCTGCGGCAGCAGGCCGCGCAGGGCACTTCCCAGCGCCACGGTCCACGGCAGCTGCACCCGGGCCTTGCCTTCCAGCAGGGCAGCCCAGGCCTTGTTGACCACGAACTCCGGCTCCATCAGCGGGGTCATCAACGGACCGCGGGCACCCTCGAACATGCCGGTCTTGATATAGCTCGGGATCAAGGTGGTCACCTGCACATGGCCGTGGCCTGCTTTGACGAGTTCCAGCCGCAGCGAGTCGCTCCATCCGATCACGGCCCATTTGGACGCCGTGTAGACGCTCATTTTCGGCACCGAGAGGGTGCCGGAGGCGGAAGCGACGTTCAGGATACGAGCCGGAGTCCGGCGTTCGATCATGGCCGGCAGGAAGGCCCGGGTGATGTGCATCGGGGCCAGGGTATTCACGTTCATCACGGCGTCGATGTCCGCATCCGAATGGTCCCAGAAATAACTTCCGCGGACGATTCCGGCGTTGTTGATCAGCACATCCGGTGCACCCGCCTCCGCCAGCACGGCTCCGGCTGCCTGGAACACCTCATCCACGGAGGCGATATCCAGCTCATAGGGGTGGATCTCCGCGCCGCCCAGCGCGCGCAGTTCAGCAGCCGTGGTGCGCAGCGCCTGCGCATCGCGGTCCCAGAGGACCACCGCCCGGGCACCCTCGCGCACGGCCCGTTCCGCGTAGAGCCGGCCCATTCCCATGGCGCCGCCGGTGACGAGGACGCTCCGTCCAGAAACTGATATACCCACGCTGTTCCGTCCGTTCCAGGCCGCAGGGCAGCCAATCGCTTGCCGGTAAAATACTGGGTGCCGTGCAACAAAGGCATGCTAACCGTGCCGCACCGGTAACATTCTCCACGAATCATTCCCCCTTGTCCTTTGGAAGGCACACGTATGAGCAGGCTAGGCACAGACTGGACAATGCACGGCGATGGCAAGACCATTCGGCCGGGTGCCTATGTAGCCCCGGATGAACGCCTCACCTGGCCCCGGACCATCGGCATCGGCGCCCAGCACGTGGTCGCCATGTTCGGGGCAACGTTCCTGGTTCCGCTGCTGACAGGGTTCCCGCCGGCCACCACGCTGCTGTTCTCCGGCATTGGCACGATCCTGTTCCTGATCATCACGGCAGGAAAGGTTCCCAGCTACCTGGGTTCGTCCTTCGCGTTCATTGCGCCCATTGGTGCCGCCGTGAACCAGCATGGCCCCGGCGGTGCCCTGGGCGGCATCATCATGGCCGGCGCCACGCTGTTCCTGATCGGCCTGGCGGCCCAGCTGGCCGGAACCCGCTGGATCCAGGTCCTGATGCCTCCGATAGTGACCGGCGCGATTGTCGCCCTGATCGGCCTGAACCTGGCTCCCACCACCAAAACCAATTACGAGGCCGGCCCGCTCACAGCCACCGTCACCGTGGTGGCCATCCTGCTGTGCACCGTGCTGTTCAAGGGACTGATCGGCCGTCTCTCGATCCTGGTGGGTGTGCTCGCCGGCTACGTGGCAGCCATCATCCAGGGTGAAGTGGACTTCGCCGCCATCAACGACGCCGGCTGGTTCGGCCTGCCTGAGTTCACCGCACCCACCTTCCATTTCAATGTCATTGGGCTCTTTGTGCCGGTGGTGCTGGTGCTGGTCGCCGAGAACATCGGCCATGTGAAGTCCGTGGCAGCCATGACCGGCCGCAACCTCGATCCCTACACCGGCCGGGCACTGATGGCCGACGGCGTCGCCACCATGCTGGCCGGGTCCGGCGGCGGATCGGGCACCACCACCTATGCCGAGAACATCGGCGTCATGGCAGCTTCGCGCGTGTACTCCACCGCCGCCTACTGGGTGGCCGGCATCGTGGCAGTGCTGCTAAGCCTCTTCCCAAAGTTCGGCGCCCTGATCGCCACCATCCCTGCCGGCGTCCTCGGCGGAGCCGGCGTGGTGCTGTACGGCATGATCGGCATCCTGGGGGTGCGCATCTGGGTTGATAACCGGGTGAACTTCTCCAACCCGATCAACCTCTCAGTCGCCGGCGTGGCGCTGGTGGTGGGAATCGCCAACTACACCTGGAACGTCGCCGGACTGACCTTCGAAGGCATCGCGCTCGGTACGGCTGCCACCCTGGTGATCTACCACGGCATGAGCGCGATCGCGCGGTGGCGCGGCACCATGCCGGACGAGCCGCAGGAAGACGTTGGCGCCAAGCCCTCCAGCCTGGGCTAGGACCGGTCAGAGCTGATTCAGGCCCCTTCGAGGGCCGCACGGGTGGCCCGGGCGACGTAATAGTCCGCCCGGGCCATTGCGTCTTCCGGGCTCTGTGCCAGGTCCAGCAGGCTGACCGCAGCCTCCACCCCGTACTCCGCCAGGACCCTGGGTTCCAGCGTGATCCGGCCGGCAATCAGCACCACGGGTATGCCGGCACCCGCTGCCAGCCGGGCGACTTCCAGCGGAGCCTTGCCGAAACGGGACTGGTCATCCATCGAACCTTCACCGGTCAGGACCAGGTCAGCGCCGGCCAGGGCAGGAACAAGCCCCACCAGGTCCGCAATGAGGTCGAACCCGGGTTCCAGGACGGCGTCCGTGAAGGCCAGGAACGCTGCCGGAAATCCCCCGGCGGCACCCGCACCGGGAACATCGACGTCGACGCCGGTGGCTTCCTTCAGCAGCCGGGCCCAGTGGGCCAGCGCCTCATCGAGCAGCAGCCGGGCAGACCCGTCGGCACCCTTCTGCCCGCCGAAAACATGGGCAGCACCGTCGGCACCCGTCAACGGATTGGTGACGTCGGCGGCGATCCGGATCCGGACGTCCGCCAGCCGCGGGTCCATCCCTGTTCCATCCACCGCCTGGGCCAGGGCCAGTCCGGCACCGCCGGGCGGAACCGGGCTGCCGTCCGCCGCCAGGATCTCCAGGCCCAGCGCCTGGAGCGCGCCGGCACCGCCGTCGGTCATCGCCGATCCGCCGATGCCGAGGATGATCTCCCTGGCGCCGGCGTCAAGGGCCGCCGTGATGAGCTGGCCGCTGCCGTAGCTTGAGGCGGCCAGGGATGTTTGCACCGAGGGCTCCACCAGCATCAGCCCGGAGGAGCGCGCGGTCTCAATGACCGCCGTCGTACCGTCCAGCGCCCACACAGCCGTGATTTCGCGGCCCAGGGGTCCACGCACCCGGCTGGTCTGTTCCACCGCACCGGCGGCCAGCGCCGCTTCCAGGGTTCCCTCACCGCCGTCGGCGACCGGCAGCCGGGTTACTTCGGCGTCCGGATACACCCCCAGTACGCCCTGGGCCATGGCTGCTGCGGCTTCTTCGGCGCTGAGGCTGCCTTTGAACTTATCCGGGGCTATGAGGACACGCATGGGTTCCATCCTGCCAGCGTTTCCTTAGCCGGGACAGCACGGCGGGCGGGCGGGGGCCAGTCAGTCCGCCGGCCCCTGCGGCCAGGAACCACGGGAGGCCAACACCGCGGCCAGCTCATCTGCCCGGTCCGAAACCAGACCGTCAACACCGAGGTCCAGCAGCCCCTCCATCAGTTCCTTCTGGTTGACGGTCCAGACGTGCACCTGGATTCCCGCCCGGTGGCAGCGGCGCAGGAAAGCAGGTGTCACCACGGGAAGCGTCCGGAAGCGAAGCGGAACCTGGACGCACTGGAACCGGCCAATCCGGGCCACAGTCCGGCCCAGCCCGAGAGGGGAAAGCAGCAGCAGCAGCGCCGTGGCCAAGGATCCGGCGGAGCTGGCGGCAGGCTGGCTCAGCTGCCGCAGGCACTGCAGCCGCCGCCGGTCGGAGAAGGAGGTGACCAGGACCCGGTCATGGGCCTGGTGCTTTTCGATCAGCGCTGCGAGCGCCTCGGCTCCCGCTGCGTCCTTGATGTCCACGTTCAGGCGCATCCGGGGCCAGTGGACCAGCAGTTCCTCGAATGTTGGAATGGGTTCAGTCCCACCCACGCGCACGCCGTGCAGCTCCCGCAGGCTCCTGCGGCCAATCGCGCCGCTGGCATCCGTCACCCGGTCCAGCGTCTCATCGTGGAAAGCCATCAGGACGCCGTCGCTGGTGGTCCGTACATCCGTCTCCAGGTACCCGAATCCAAGCTCCGCAGCGGCTTCGAAAGCCACCATGGTGTTTTCCAGGCCCGCCGGGGAGAAGCCGCGGTGGGCCAGGCCCAGCGGACCCGGCACGGCGTCGGAGGCCGGCGGGAAGTAGTACGGCAGTGAGTTCGGCAGGGCAGTGTTCACAGGGTGTACTTTATCCTCAGCACACGGCAGCAACCCGGACAGGTACCGGTCCGCTGCGCCGGGAGCGTCACTACAATGGCGGCACCGTTACGGGCGCGGAACCCCGCGGCGCCGCAGCCAGGGAGGTGGCCCAATGCAGCATGGAGTCTCTGCCTGGCACCGGCTCCGGCGGTTGGCGCGCTGGCAGGCGGATGTGCTGCGCGGAAGCCTGCGCAGGGCACCGGTGACGCTGGGCTTTGTGGCTCTGTTCTGGCTGCTCGGCATCCTGACCTCGACCATTGCCTCGGGCCCGGAAGAACCTCTGCTGGACTGGGTCAGCGTATCCTCTGAGTCCCTGCCGGAATACTGGCCCTCACTGCTGCTCTCCGCGTTTTGGGCGACCGGCCTGGCCGGCTATATCGGCGGCACAGTCCTGGCCCTGGTGGTGGGGGTGGCCGCGGAGGGAATCCTGGGGAGCCGGCGGTTCCTCGCCGCGGCCGCCGGCACCCAGGTGGCAGGTGCCCTGCTCGCGACCAGCTTCGCTGCCGTCTCGGGATTCTTCTTCGGTGAATGGGGCCGGGAACTGACAGCGGAGTCGTTTGTTGGTCCCGTGGCGTTCCTGTGCGGATCCGCGGCGGCAGCCAGTGCGGGGCTGGAAACCCTCTGGCGCCGGCGCCTGCGGCTGCTCCTCTTCACCCTGCTGGTGCTGCTGGCCCTGTATTCGGGTTCCTTCCAGGACGTGATGGCACTTGGCGCCGCTTTGACGGGCGGCCTCTGCGGTCCGCTGCTGTTCGGCCGCCGGCCCCGGATGCCGCGGAAGATCGCCTCCACCCGCCGGGAAGCCCGGGTGCTGGTGGCCCTGGCGGTGCTGGCTTCCGCTGTTGGTCCCGTCCTGGCTGCCTTGAACGCCCACGCCGTAGGCCCGCTGTCGGTGCTTCGCTATCTGTTCACCTATGTGGAGGCGACCAGCCCCCAGGACCTCGCTGAACTGTGTGCCGAGGCCGGGCGCGGGGCCGAATGCAGTGCTGCACGTTTCGAGCTTCGTGCCGGACCCGCCGGGTTTTTCCTGGCCACCCTGCCGCAGGTTCTGCTGGTGGTGTTCTCGGACGGGCTGCGCCGGGGCCGGCGCTTCGCCTGGCTGGCTGCCCTGATCCTGCAGGCTGGCCTGACGCTGGCGGCGGGGTTCCGGATCTACCGCTACCTGACGGGAAATCCTGCCGGGGAACGGTACGAGTTTGGTGCCGTGGAACAACCGCTGGCCCTGCTCCTTCCCATGCTGGTTCCGGTAGCAGTCATGGCCCTGCTGGCCGGCACCGGAAGGCTGTTTACCGTTTCCGCCCCGCCCGGGACCTACCGCAGGCTCACGGCCAGCGCTGGACTTGCCGCTGCGGTCCTGGCCGCCTGCTATGTCGCCGGCGGGTATTTGGCCCGCACCTCTTTTAGTCCGGAAGCGACGGTCCGGGCCCTGCTGGCCGATCTGCCCCAACGGTTCCTCCCTGTGCTGGAACTGCGGAACCACTCTCCCTCTTTGCTTCCCCAGACCCTGCCGGCAGCCCTTCTGTATGAGGGAGTGGGCGTGGCCTTCTGGGTCCTCACCTGCATCCTGCTTGTTCGCTCCTTCCTCCTTCCGGTGCCGGAGAAACACCCCGAGGATGTGGACCGCGCCCGGGAACTGCTGACCAGTCAGGGCGGCAGCACGCTGTCCTGGATGACGCTGTGGGCCGGGAACTCCTACTGGTTCGCCCCTACCGGAAGGTCCTACATCGCCTACCGGGAGAGTTTTGGCGTTGCGCTGACCGTGGGCGATCCGGTGGGCCCGGAGGCTGAGCGCCGGGAGGTCCTGGATGGCTTTATGGCGTTCTGCAGTGACCAGGGCACCACCCCCTGCTTCTATTCCGTGGGTGCCGGAACGGAGGACATCACCTCCGTTCGGGGATTCGCCAGTCTCCAGGTCGCCGAAGAAACAGTCCTGGAACTGGGTGCGCTGGCGTTCAAAGGGAAGAAGTTCCAGGATCTGCGCACGGCCCTGAACCGTGCGGAAAAGTCCGGCGTTCGCGCCGAATGGACCACCTTCGGCACCGCTCCCCTTTCCGTGATCGACCAGATCCACGTCATCTCCGAAGAGTGGGTGGCAGACAAGCACATGCCGGAGATGGGTTTCACCCTCGGCGGACTGGAGGAAATGGAGGATCCCAACGTCCGGCTGCTGATTGCCATCGATGAAGACCGGACCGTCCACGGCGTGACATCCTGGCTGCCCGTCTACCAGGGCGGCCACATCCAGGGCTGGACGCTGGACTTCATGCGGCGGCGCAGCCGCGGGTTCCCCGCCGCCATGGACTTTCTGATCGCCTCGGCTGCCCTGTCCTTGCAGGAGGAGGGGTACCGGTTCCTCAGCCTCTCCGGGGCACCGTTGGCACGAGCCAGGGACAGCGCGGGCGAGGAGGAGAATCCTCCGGTGATGGACTGGCTCCTGGACCGGCTCGGCGCTGCCCTGGAACCGGTCTATGGCTTTCGGTCACTGCTGGCTTTTAAGGCAAAGTTCCAGCCGCGCTACATCCCGCTCTACATGGCCTATCCGGATGCCGCTTCTCTGCCAGCGATTGGAAATGCCCTCAGCCGTGCGTATCTCCCCCACGTCTCCGTCGGCCAGGGATTGAGCATCGCCCGCCGGATCGTCGGCACAGCCCGGTGAACGGCTGCCTTCGATGAATATCCCACTGACAGCCGGGGCTGTTCCGGTGGTTTTGCTCTGCCTGGGGGTGCTCTCGGTGGCCTGGCTGTGCTGGGGGCGGGGCCGGAATCTTTCCAGGGCGATTCCGCTGGCTGCGGTGAGCGCAGCGGCATTCACTCTCCTGCTGTTTGTTTTGGCTGAACTCGTCTTCCACTGGTGGGACGCATCCTTGCCGCGCCACCTGTACGTATATACCTTCCTGGCCATATTTGCGGAGTTCCTCGCGGTGCGCCGGTTCCTGACCGCCCGGGGACCCGTGGGGCGCACCCTGCCGGTGCTCGCGGCGTTCCTGGTCCTCCTAGCCCTGTTCGCTGGTGTGAACGTGGCCTACGGCCAGTACCCGACCATCGCCTCGCTCTTCGAACGGCCCGGAACCAGCGGCGCCCTCCCCACCCGCGCACCCTCCAGCCCGGTGCCTCCACCGGCCGCTGAAGCTGCGTGGCAGCCGCCGCCGGACATGCCGCAAACGGGAAGTGTCTTCTCCGCCACCATCCCGGAATCGGGATCCGGGTATCCGTCCAACCCCGCCCTGATCTACCTGCCACCCGCGTACCTTGCCTCTCCTCCGGCAGAGAACCTCCCGGTGCTGGTCCTGCTCCATGGCCAGCCGGGTTCACCCTCCGACTGGTTCACCGCGGGACAGCTGGCGCAGGTGATGGATGGCTTCGCCGCAGCGCACAGCGGCCTGGCGCCCGTCGTCGTCGTGCCGGACCTCTCGGCGGCCGGGGCCGCCAACTGGCCGCTGTGCCTGGACTCAAACGCCGGCCGCTCGGCGACGTACCTGGCTGTTGACCTGCCTGCCTGGGTCAAGGCGAACCTGGCATCGGGGCTCACGGATGCCAGGCAATGGGCGGTGGCAGGGTACTCCTACGGCGGCACGTGCTCGCTGCAGCTGGCGGTCAACTTCCCGGAGGTTTATCCCACCTTCCTGGACATCGCCGGGGAGAGCGAACCAACTATTCCCGGCGGACGCAGCGCACTGGTGGACACCTATTTCGGCGGAGATGCCGCAGCGTTCACGGCACAAAACGCCCTGGACAAGCTGCCCACCCGGAGCTTCCCGGACAGCGCGGGAATTGTGGTGGTGGGCCGGGACGATTCCGTTTACGCGCCCCAGGGCCAGCAGGTGTACGACGCCGCCCGAGCAGCCGGGATGGACGTCCAGTTCCAGCAGCTGGACGGAGGCCACTCCTGGACCGTCTGGAAAGCCGGGCTCGCCAACAACCTCGACTGGCTCGCCGGGCGTCTTGGCATACTTGGACAATGACCGAGGCCGTCCGGAACCAGCTCCAGCGTCTCCTGGCGTCCGCCTCGGGACTGCTGGGCCGGCACGCCGTACTGGTGCTGACCCTCGTGGCGGGCCTGGTTCCCGCCCTGCTCCTCACCCTGGCCGCTGCCGGCGTTTATGACTCCGTCGTGGAAGAGGACGGGGTTGCCGGTCTGGATCAGCCGGTGCTGGATGCCGCTATCGCAGCCCGCAGCCCGGCGCTGGACACCGCCGTCACCGGGCTGACCAATCTGGGCGGAACGGTGGGCCTGCCGCTGATCGCCGGCGCCGCCGTCGTGGCGCTGTGCTGGTGGAAACGCACCTGGACGCCGCTGGTCCTCGTTGCCACGGCCGCCGCCGGGTCCCTGCTGATCACCGTGGTGGGGAAGTCGGTTGTGGGCCGGCACCGCCCGCCGCTGGAGGACGCCGTACCTCCGTACGAATACTCAGCCTCCTTTCCGAGCGGCCATTCCCTGAACTCCCTGGCGGTGATCGGCACCCTGGCCTATCTGCTGGTGCTGTACCTGCACTCGCGCCTGGCCCGGGCTGCGGCCATCACCGGTGCGGTTCTCTTCATCGCGGCGGTGGGTTTGAGCCGGGTCTATCTGGGCCATCACTGGCTTACGGACGTACTGGTCGCGTGGACCATCGGCCTGGCGTGGCTGGCCATCGTAATCACCGTCCACCAGGTGCTGCACCGGCGGAACACCCGCTCGTCGGCGGGCAGCGGTGCCGGCTCGTCGGCGGGTCCTGCCGCGGATGACCCTGACCGGGGCTAGAGCTCCCGGAGGAGGTCCTCCAAAACCTGCGCCACCCCGTCTTCAGCGAAGGGCGGTGCGATCGCGGATGCGGCGGCCCGCACCTGCGGGTGTCCGGAGGCCATGGCATAACCGCGGCCGGCCCAGCCCAGCATCCGCAGGTCATTGGGCATATCGCCGAACGCGACAATCTCGGCTGGCTTGATTCCCAGCGAACCGGCGTACTCGGCGAGGGTCACCACCTTGTCCAGACCCGAGGCAGACATCTCCAGCAGCGGCACCGAGGGCGCCGAGTGCGTGGTGGACACCAGGTGGGCCACCGCAGGCTGGACAGCCCCCAGGAACTCGTCCGGGTGCACGTCATCCACCCGTGCCAGGAACTTCACCACACGCGAGTCAGCACCCAGGGTCTTTTTCAGGGGCGCAGGAGTGACGTCGCCCAGCAGATCGGCACCGCCGGATTCCAGGAATCCGGGCTCCAGGTGAAAGCCGTCCACCGTTTCCGCGGCGAAGCGGACGGCGGGATAGAGGCTGCGGATGATGCCGGCGGCCTGGAACATTCCGTCCAGTTCCAGGGGATGGGACCAGGTGACTTCGCCGGCCTTCAGGTCGTAGAGAATGGCTCCGTTGGAGCAAATGACGGTTCCGGTGTGGCCGATCTGCTCCCGCAGCGGGTTCAGCCAGCGCGGCGGACGGCCCGTGACGAAAACAACTTCAATTCCTGCGTCCACGCATTTGTGGAATGCGTTGACCGTCCGGTCACTGATCCTGTTATCCGGCCCCACAATGGTCCCGTCCAGGTCACTTGCCACCAGCCGCATGTCCCGCCCTTCCGTCGGCTTCCAGCCTAGCCGGACGGACGTGGTTGTGCTTGGCGCGTCAGCGTGCCGGGATCCGGCCGGGAAGGGATTCGGTGGGATCGCAGGCCTGCACGTACCTTTCCTTTCCTCCCGCCAGGGGGCAGGGATTAGAGGAGTTCGGAGCGGTACGGCGGGTCCGCGCCCGGACGGGACACGGTGATGGCAGCGGCACGGGCAGCGTAGGTCAGGACCGCTTCGAGGTCCCCGACCCCGATCTTCCGCAGTTCCGGCCGTCGGGCGGCGCCGTCGAAGCCCCGGTCCATCAGCCCGGCCAGCAGCGCCGCCATAAAGGAGTCCCCCGCGCCGACGGTGTCGGCGACGCTCACGGTTACGGCGGGCACCGAGCAGGCACCGGAGGCGGCCACAGCCCACGGCCCCTGGGATCCGCGGGTTACGACGACGGCTGCCGGACCCATTCCCAGCCACCGCCGCGCAGAGGCCTCCACCGGCTCGCCGGGATAGAGCCAGGCGAGATCCTCGTCCGAGGCCTTGACGACGTCCGCCAGGCGCACGAACTTCTCCGCCTGGTCCCGCGCATAGGACGCATCCGTGATGATGGTGGGCCGGCAGTTCGGGTCATAGGTGATCGTGGCCTGGGGGTGCGCCCGCTCGACGGCGGTGAAGACCTCATCCGACCCAGGGGAAAGCATGGTGGCGATGGACCCTGTGTGCAGCAGCGTGGTGCCCGCCAGCAGCCGGGGCAAGGCGTCGGCCAGTCCGGGAATGGTCCATTCGAGGTCGAAGGTGTACCGCGCGCCGCCGGCGGGATCAAGGGTGGCGGTCGCGGTGCTGGTCGGCAGGTCGTCGGCGGGAAAAGCGTTCAGGACTGAGTTGGCCTTGAGGTGCTCGGCAATCAGCAGCCCGTAGGCATCCTTGCCGAACCGGCCCACGAACTGGACCGGGCGTCCCAGCCGGGCCACGCCCACGGCAACATTCATGGGGCTCCCGCCGGGATGGGACCTGCGGGGCGCGGTATCGCTGAGGACTTCGTCGACCAGGGCTTCGCCGATGACTGTGAGCACGCCCTCAACCTACCGATCGAACGGGGGGCGGCGCTACCCGGCTGCGGCTTTGGCGGCGTCGGCCATTGCCTGGAGGACCCCGTTCCACGCCGGCGTTTCCGGGGTGATCATGCCGTAGTGGTCGCCGGGAACCAGGCGCAGGTCCGTGTATCCGCCCGCAGCCTCGGCTGCCGCTGTGTAGGACTCCGCCAGTTTCAGCGGCACCGTCGTATCCCGGTCTCCGTGCAGGACGAACACCGGAGCACCCGCCGGCACCAGCAGCGTGGGATCGGCCAGCCGGTACCGTTCCGGGTCCTCCTCCGGGCCGGCCCCGAGAAAGTTGCTGACGGCACCATCGCTCAAACCCAGGTCGTGGGCCAGGCGCAGGTCCAGCACACCGGATTGACTGACGACGGCGGCCAGCGGCACGCGGGTGCCCGGGCTGCGGCCTCCCGTGCTGCGGTTCCCGGCAGCCCACACCGCGAGGTGCCCGCCGGCCGAGTGGCCCAGTGCAATAACCGGGGACGGAACTTCCCCCTGGGGGTCCTGGAGAGCCTTCAGGTCTGCCATCGCGTCGATCCCGGCGGCGATGTCCTGGAAGGTTTCCGGCCAGCCTCCGCCGTTGCCCGCCCGGCGGTACTCCAGGTTGACGGCCGCCCAGCCGCGGGCGGCAAGGTCGGCTGCCGCCGGGCGGCCGAGTTCCAGGGTGTACCCGGAGCGCCAGTATCCGCCGTGGATGATCACCACGGTTCCGAGGACCGGCTGCCCGGGCGGCAGCGTGAGCTCCCCGAACTGGTCCGGGTGCCCTCCGTAGCTAAACCGCTGCGGCACGCTGTCTCCCCCGTCCGTGGAATCTGTCCCGCTCCCGGCCCATCCCCGCTCCCGCAGCGGGCGCGCACACTTGTGTTCCTTAAGCTCTTGGCCGCCGTCGTCCTAATCTGGAGATGAGCCTATCCACCTGCAGCGGGGCACGCCCTGTTCCGTCACCGGCGTGGCCTAGGCTGGCAGGAACGGCGAAAGGACAATCGTGAGCGCGTGGGACACCCTGGATGACCGGCTGCGGCCGATAGTCCAGGCCAGTACGGATGAGTATGCCCGGGTCCGTCCGGCCCTGGAATCCGTGACGGCGGAGATGGAGGCGAGCCTGCGGGCGGTCTTTGCGGACAGCCAGGTTAAGCCGCTGTTCATCGCCTCCCGGACCAAGACGGTGGAGTCCTTCCGGGACAAGGCTTCCCGGACACTCCCGGCCGAAGATGCCAGCGAAGTCCCTACCCTCCTGTTCCCTGACCCGCTGCGGAACCTGACGGACCTGGTGGGGGTCCGCGTGATTATGACCCTTCCGCATGAGGTCGACGAAGCCGCGAATCTGATCAAACGGCAGCGGGCCGAGTTCGACTGCCGGGGCGACCGGGAGAAGGACATTGGCTCGATCGAGTCCGGCACCTACGGCTATTCCAGCCGGCATCTGATCCTGCGCACCATCCAGAATGAGACGGTGCGGGAGTTCCACCGGCTGCTGGAACCCACCCAGAAACCGAACGGCAGTTACCTCTTCGAGGTGCAGATCCGCACCGTGCTGGCGCATGCCTGGTCCGAAATTGAACATGACATCCGATTCAAGGCCGGGGATCCGCGGGCATGGAGCCCGTACTTTGACCGGCAGTTCATCGCCACGGCCGCCATGCTGGAGACGGTGGAGAACGAGTTCGCCGAACTGCACGAGAGGTATGAAACGGTCACCGGTTTCTGGGACGAGGAGGGTGAGGGCAGCGCTCCCCTGACCCCGAACCGGATCCGCGACATCTGGATGACGCTCCTGCCTCACGTCAACCGCAAGGCCGGCGACGACTGGGGCTGGGCCGCCGAACTGCTGGCCGCCCACGGACTCAGGACCACCATGGACCTGGCCGGTCTGCTGCAGGCCGATGCCATCACCCAGGTCCGCGAAGCCCTGGACCACCGCTACTCCCCGGGCCCGGACCGGTTGCTGGACGACCTCCTGCTCTGGCGGTTCGGCAAGGCACACATCGACCTCACAGCGGAACCGGAGGACGCTCCGGTCAAGCCGCGGCGCGAGTCGCTGGGCCGCCGGTACCGGCAGATGCAGCTTTACCGCGCACGGGAGAAGTAACTCTGGCTTCCGCTGCCGGTTTGGGGCATCGCTCCGGTCCGCGGCGGCAGCGATATCCCAAACCGGAGCGAATCGGCCCGGATCGATAATCTGACCCGGTCCTTGGATTCACGTGTATGTTCGAGGTCAAACGGCCGGGGACCTGCGGCCGCCCTTCACTGAAAGGAACGCCCATGGCGGCACACAAGCCCCTGACAGCACGGAACACCATCGAGGAGTGGCTGGCCCACCCGGAGGGCGGTCCGATCCTGCGCGGCTTCCTGGCGCAGAGCGGCAGCGGCGAAGCCGCGCTCGGTCCCGCCCGGAGCCTGAAGCTCCAGCAGCTGGTGGACCTCAGCCAGGGCCAGATGCCGCAGGCCGCAGTCGATGAACTGGTGCGGCAGGCCAACGGCGGGGTGATGCCCGAATTGGAAGAGACTGCCCTGCCGACCGTCGAAGGCCGGTTCGAGGGACGTACTGTCATCGTGACCGGTGCCGGTGCCGGCATTGGCCGCGCCACCGCCGCCCGGGTTGCCCGCGAAGGCGGCCGCGTGATCGCCGTGGACATCGCCGAAGAACGGGTCAAGGAACTGGCCGGGGAATTGGGCGAAGCCATTGTTCCCGTGGCTGCGGACCTCACCGATCTGGACGCTGTGGACCGGATCATTGCCGCGGCCGGCGGCTCCATTGATGCCCTGGCCAACGTGGCCGGCATCAACGATGATTTCAGCCCGCTTCACGAGGTTTCCGATGCCATGTGGCAGAAGGTCTTCGCGGTTAATGTCGACGGTCTGGTCCGGCTGACCCGCGCGGTGCTGCCGTCCATGCTGGCGGCCGGCCGCGGATCGATCGTCAATGTCACCTCGGAGGCCGGCCTGCGCGGCTCCGCTTCCGGTGTGGCCTATACCGCGTCGAAGCACGCCGTTGTGGGCATCACCCGCAGCACCGCATTTATGTATGCCAAGGAAGGCATACGTGTGAACGCTGTTGCTCCGGGCGGTGTGGCCACCGGTATTCCCATGGGCGGGGCGGTATCGGAGTACGGCGAAGCCCGCTTGGGCCCGGCCCGCATCAACATCCCGAGCATCGCCTCCGCCGAGGAGCTCGCGGCATCGATCACCTTCCTGCTGAGCGACGACGGCGTGAACATCAACGGCGCGATCCTGCCTTCCGACGGCGGCTGGTCCGCGGTTTAGGCCCAGCAATACCAACGACGGCGGCCGGTTCCCTTCGCAGCGAAGGGAACCGGCCGCCGTCGTACCTTTAGCGGTTAGCCGCCCGCGACAGCAGCCGCCAGTTTGTTCAGCGACTCCTCCAACTCATCCTTGCTGATCATCGGGAAGGACACCTTCTTCAGGGTCTCCTTGTCGGTGACCTTGCTCCAGTCGTAGGTGAGGGTCACTTCGGTGGAATCCGGGCCCAGTGCGTCCAGCTCCCAGACCCATTCCCAGCCCGCCGGCTCCGTGCCGGCAACGGCTGTCTGCCAGGCCAGGAGCTTATTGTGGTCGAAACCGGTGACGTGGTTGTCCGTCTTGTAGTCGCCCATTTTCTGGTTGTTCATGTTCATCGTGAACACATCGCCCACCTTGGCGATGCGGTCGGTCTTCTCATCCGAAATCACCATGCCGGCGCCGTCCAGTTCGGGATGCCGTTCGGGATTGGACAGCAGGTGGAAAAGATCTCCTGCCGCTGCGTCGATGACGCGGGAAACGGAAATGGTTGACTGCTCGGTGGACATATTTCTCCTTCGTGTAGACGGATCATGCCATCCCCGCACGGGCGGTTGCCCGGCTCGGGAAATCTAGTCAGCGGTGGACCGCTGTGCCTCTTCGAGGGCCCAGCCGCTGATAAAGGGCGGGTCCTGGCCCTCGTCGCGGGTGTACTGGCGGCAGCGTTCCCGCTCGTCCTGGAGCCACTGCCGGAAACCGGCCTGCGTGGATCCCAGCGACGGTACGCGGTCCAGCACGTCGATGGCCAATTGGAACCGGTCAATCTGGTTCAGCATGGCCATGTCGAACGGCGTGGTGGTGGTGCCCTCCTCCTTGTAGCCGCGCACGTGCAGGTTCCCGTGGTTGGTGCGCCGGTAGGTCAGCCGGTGGATCAGCCACGGATAGCCGTGGTAGGCGAACACAATGGGCTTGTTCTTCGTGAACAGGGTGTCGAAGTCCCGGTCGGAGAGTCCGTGCGGGTGCTCGGCGGAGTCCTGGAGCCGCATCAGGTCCACCACATTAACCACCCGGATCCGCAGTCCGGGCAGCCGCTCCTTGAGCAGCGCCGCCGCGGCCACGGTTTCCAGGGTGGGGACGTCCCCCGCACAGCCCATCACGACGTCGGGATCCGGCTTCGCGCCCGGCCCGCTGTCTTCACTGCCGGCGAAGTCCCACACACCGATACCGCGCTTGACGTGCAGTTTCGCTTCGCCGGGAGCCAGCCACACCGGGGCCGGCTGCTTTCCGGAGATCACCACGTTCACCCGGTTCCGGGTCCCGAGGATGTGCTGGGCGACGGCCAGCAGGGTGTTCGCATCCGGCGGGAGGTACACCCGGATCACATCGGCTTTCTTGTTGACCACGTGGTCAATGAAGCCGGGATCCTGGTGCGAGAACCCGTTGTGGTCCTGCTGCCAGACGTGGCTGGAGAGCAGGTAGTTCAACGAGGCGATGGGCTGGCGCCAGGGCAGCTCCCGGCTGACCTTCAGCCATTTGGCGTGCTGGTTGAACATGGAATCGACAATGTGGACGAAGGCCTCGTAGCAGTTGAACACCCCGTGCCGGCCGGTGAGCAGGTAACCCTCCAGCCAGCCTTCGCAGAGGTGTTCGCTGAGGACCTCCAGGACCCGGCCGCTGCGGGCCAGGTGTTCGTCCACCGCCTCGATCCGCTGTTGCCAGACCTTGTCGGTAACGCCATACACCTCCTGCAGCCGGTTCGACGCCGTTTCATCCGGGCCGAAGATGCGGAAGTTTTCCGGGTTCAGCCGGATGATTTCCGCCAGGTAGCGGCCCAGGTTCAGCATCGGGCTCACCCGTTCACTGCCCGGCTGTGCGGTCTCCACCGCAAAGCCGGCATACTCCGGCAGCCGCAGGTCACGCAGCAGGTGCCCGCCGTTGGCATACGGTGTGGCACTCATCCGTGCGTCCCCCACCGGAGCAAGGGCAGCCAGCTCTTTGCGCAGCCGGCCATCGCCGTCGAACAGTTCCTGGGGCCGGTAGGACTGCAGCCATTCCTCGAGCTGTGCCAGATGCTCAGGATTGTCGTGGACCTCGGAGAGCGGAACCTGGTGGGCCCGCCAGGTTCCTTCGACCTGTTTGCCGTCCACGGTCTGCGGCCCGGTCCAGCCCTTGGGGGAGCGGAAAACGATCATGGGCCAGCGCGGGGCATGCTCCTCGAAGCCGCCGGCCAGCGGCGCCTCTGCCGGCTTGCTCCCGGTGCGGAAGGGCTCCTGAATGGCCCGGATCTCGGCGAGGCATGTGCTCAGCGCAGCGGCGAAATCCTCATGCGCGGTCATCACGGCGGCGGGGTCCTCCACGGTGACCACATGGGGGTGGAAACCGTAGCCTTCCAGCAGTTTGAGCAGCTGTGATTCGGGCATCCGGGCCAGGACCGTGGGGTTGGCGATTTTGTAGCCGTTCAGGTGCAGGATCGGCAGCACCGCACCATCCGCTGCGGGATCCAGGAAGCTGTTCGAGTGCCAGCTGGCCGCGAGCGGACCGGTTTCTGCCTCACCGTCGCCGATCACCGTGGCAGCGATGAGGTCCGGGTTGTCGAACACGGCGCCGTAGGCGTGGGCCAGCGAGTAACCAAGCTCTCCGCCTTCATGGATGGAACCCGGAGTCTCCGGGGCAGCGTGGCTGGGGACGCCTCCGGGGTAGGAGAACTGCTTAAACAGCGTGCGCATACCCTCCTCCTCCAGGCCCACATGGCTGTAGATCTCGGAGTAGGTGCCCTCCAGCCAGGCGTTGGCAACATTCGCCGGACCGCCGTGTCCGGGTCCGGTGATGAACAGGAACGGCTGGCCGGATTCGTTGATCAGCCGATTCAGGTGCGCGTAGATAAAGTTCAGGCCGGGCGTGGTTCCCCAGTGGCCCAGCAGCCGTGCCTTAACGTCAGCTGTTTCCAGCGGACGGCGCAGCAGCGGATTGTCCCGCAGATAGATCTGCCCCGCGGAGAGGTAGTTCGCCGCCCGCCACCACGCATCAACGCCGTCCAGTTCGGGTTCCGGCGGCACGGCGGTCCCGGCCAGGCGGGTCTGGGGTGTTCCTGTCTCGGTCATGTTGTGCGTTTCCTCCCGTTGGGGACGTGGATACGGTTTTCGAAACTTCGGGCCCCTAGGAATCTGCGGCTTCCGCGGCGTCCGGAACTTCCGGCACGACGTCGGAGGGCCGCTTGTCCGGCCGCAGCCCGCGCCACACCGGGTGGCGGAGTTTGCCGGTGCCGGTGCGCTCCGCGTAGGTCACCTCGCCAACCAGGACCGGGCGCACCCAGCGGGCGTCGGAAGCATCGGCCCGGGGAACACCATCCAGCGGCGGTGTTTTACGGCCAAGCTTTTTCAGCCGGGAGCCGACGGAGGCGAGGTCCCGTTCGCTGAGCCCTGAACCTACCCGGCCGATGTACAACAGGTCTGTCCCCTCCGGGATGGCGACCAGCAGCGAACCAACCTTGTTCGCCCGGTTGCCCTGCCCGGGACGCCAACCGACAACCACCACTTCCTGGGTGAGCTGGTTTTTGAGTTTGATCCAGCTGCGGGACCGCTGGCCCGGCGAGTAATCCGAAGCCAAACGCTTGGCCACCACACCCTCCAGCCCCAGCTCCTTGATGGCAGCCACAGCCTCGTCCATGGAGAGGTCCAGCGCGGGCGGCACCTGGACGTGGCCGTCCGCATCCGCGGATTCCACTGCCTGTTCCAGGATTTCCCGGCGCTGCTCATAAGTGAGGTCCACCAGGGAGTTGCCATCCAGCCACAGCAGGTCGAAGGCCATGAACTGGACGGGGGTCCTGGCGGCAGCCGCCTCGGCGTCCTTGGCCCGGGTCAGGTGCATCCGCGGCTGGAGCAGACCGAAGTCAGGACGTCCGGCCTTGTTCAATGCCACAATCTCCCCGTCGAGTACCGCCCGTTCGCCGTTCAGCCGTTCCCCCAGCTCCTGCAGCTCGGGGTAGGCGGTGGTCATGTCGTTTCCGTTCCGGCTGATCAGCCGGGTCCCTTCCGGGGTGACTTCGGCGATGGCCCGCACCCCGTCCCATTTCATTTCGAACGCCCACTCGGCGTCGTCGTTCACGTCCGCCCGCGTGCCCAGGGTGGCGAACATCGGCTTCAGCGGGGGCATCCCGGAGTCCCGGATGTCCTGCTTCACCGCCGCTGCGTCCGGCAGCGGCAGGGGTTCCGGGCGGGATTTCGCGGCGGCGGAGGCCGTCTTCACCGGAGTTTCTTCCGGAGACTTCTGTTCCTGCTGTTTTCCGCCGCGGGTGGCGGCGCTCTTCGGGGCATCGGAGTGATCCGCCGGCCGCTGGTCCTTCATCAGGTGCAGCAGCCAGTTGCTCTTTCCATCCTCGCCGCCGGTATGGATGAAGGCGAAGCGCCGGTGGGCCGAACCATCCCGCGCCAGTCCGCCGTCGGGCTGGCCGTGCACTGTGACTATCACTTCCTTGTCCGGCCGCCATTTCTCCGTCTCGTAGGTGCCGTGGTCCCAGATGGTTACTTCTCCGGCCCCGTATTCGCCCTTCGGGATGGTGCCCTCAAAACCGCCGTAGTCCAGCGGATGGTCTTCGGTCTGCACGGCCAGGTGATTCTTGGCCGGAGTGGTCGGCGGCCCTTTGGGCACGGCCCAGGAGACCAGCACACCGTCCCGCTCCAGCCGGAAGTCCCAGTGCAGGCGGCGGGCGTGGTGCTCCTGGATGACAAAGCTGTTGCCGTCCCCTTCCACTGCCACCGGCTCGTGCGGGACGGGTTCGGGGGTTTTCGCGGCGTCCCGCATGCTGCGGTATTTGTGCAGCCTGTCCTGCGGCGGTCCACCGTCTTCCGCGGGGAAGGCAGCGGCGTCCGCCTCCCCGCCGTGCATGCCCGCAAGTGGGTCACCGATCTCCTCCACCCGTTTCAGCACCTGTTCGTAGGTCAGCTGCTCCAGCGCCGGATCCTCCAGTTCCTCCCAGGTACGGGGCGCCGCAACCATGGGCTGGAACCGCCCGCGCAGCGAATATGGGCAGATTGTGGTCTTGTTCGCGTTGTTCTGGCTCCAGTCCACCAGGACCTTGCCTTTGCGCAGGGCCTTTTTCATGTCACTGACCACCAGGTCGGGATGGTCGGCTTCCAGCGCCCTGGCCAGTTCGTGTGCCACGGCACTGACCTCCTCCGACGTTTGCTTTTGGTCCAGTGCGGCATAGAGATGGATACCCTTGGAGCCACTGGTAACCGGCCGGGGGTCCAGGCCCATATCGGTCAGGATTCCGCGGGCCAGCCGTGCCACTTCCGCACACTCGGCCAGGGACGCGCCGTCCCCGGGGTCAAGGTCCAGGACCAGGCGGTCGGGATTCTGCCGGGCGCCGCGTGGACCGAACCGCCACTGCGGGACGTGGATTTCCAAGGCGGCCAGCTGCGCCAGCCAGGTCAGCGTGGCCAAGTCGTTGACCAGGGGATAAACGCTCGCATGGTCCTTATGTTTGATCGCGTAGCGTTTCACCCAGCTGGGAGCGGAATCGTCAATGTTCTTCTGGAAGAACACTTCTCCGGGTTTCGCGGGGGTCCCGACGCCGTTGACCCACCGCTTGCGGGTCGCGGGACGGTTCCGGGCATACGGGACCATCACTTCGGCGATGGCAGCGTAGTAGGACAGCACATCTGCCTTGGTGGTTCCGGTTTCCGGGTAGAGCACCTTGTCCAGCGACGTCAGGCGCAGGCGGTGTCCGTCCACATTGACCGTTTCCCGCTGCTGCGGGCCCGTTCCCGTTCTCGCCATGCCCCCTAGTCTTACCGGGGTTGGCACCCAAACGCCAGTAGACATCAGCATGCTTACAAAATGTTGCAGCCGTTTTCCCCGCTGGAACAGCGGCAGACCCACGCCCCCCTGCCACGGTGTGTATGTTGGGAAAATGACTGATGTGCAGCGGGTCCTGGTTACCGGCGCCACCGGGTACATCGGCGGGCGGCTGGTGCCCCTGCTGCTGGCGGACGGCCATACCGTCCGGGTACTGGTCCGGTCCCCGGAGAAACTCAATGACGTTCCCTGGCATGACGATGTCGAAATCGTGAAGGGGGACCTGTCCGACGCAGAATCAGTGGAATCGGCCTTCCAAGACGTGGACACGGTGTACTTCCTGGTCCATTCGATGGCCTCGGGGAAGGGATTCGCTGCCCAGGAGGAGGCGATCGCCCGGAATGTGGCGGACGCAGCCGAACGGGCCGGCGTAAAACGCATCGTTTACCTGGGCGGTCTCCACCCGGACTCCGGGGAGCTCTCACCCCACATGGCCTCGCGGACCGCCGTGGGAAGAATCCTCCTGGACGGCGCGGTACCGGCGGTCGTCTTCCAAGCCGGGGTGGTGATCGGCTCCGGCTCCGCATCCTTCGAGATGATCCGGCACCTGACCGAAACCCTTCCCGTGATGCCGGCCCCCAGCTGGGTCCGCCGCCGGATCGAACCGATTGCCGTCCGGGACGTCCTGCACTATCTGACCCGCGCCGTCGACCTCCCCGACGGAATGAACCGCACCTTCGACATCGGGGACCGGGAGGTACTGGAGTACGCGGACATCATGAACGGTTACGCCGAGGTGGCGGGCCTCCCCCGCCGCCGGATCTACGCCCTGCCGCTGCCCGCTCCCAAACTGGCCGGCCTGTGGGTGGCACTGGTGACCCCCATCCCGCTCTCCATGTCCCGGCCCCTGGTCGAATCACTGCAGCATGACGCAGTCGCCAAGGAAAGGGACATCGACGGGTACATTCCCGCCCCGGAAGGCGGACTGACCAACTACCACGACGCCGTGGCCCGGGCCCTGGGCAAGGAGGCCCGCGGCGAGGTGGAAACCACCTGGGCCAGCGCCTCCAGCGCGGCGGACCTGGCGTCGGAACCCCTGCCTTCGGACCCCGACTGGGCGGGACAGACCGTCTACGTGGACCAACGCCGGCGCCGCTCCGCCGTCGACCCGGCGCATGTCTGGCAGGTTATCGAAGGCATCGGCGGCAAGAACGGGTGGTACTCGCTGCCCATGGCGTGGGCCATCCGGGGCGTACTGGATAAGACCGTGGGCGGTGCCGGGCTCACGCGCGGACGCCGCAATCCGGCAACCCTCCTGACCGGCGATGTTGTGGACTGGTGGCGGGTCGAGCTGTTGGAACGCGGCACCCTGCTGCGCCTGCGGGCGGAAATGCGGGTTCCCGGCAAGGCCTGGCTGGAGCTGCGGGTGGATCCCGACGGCGGCGGCAGCGTCTACAGCCAGCGCGCCATCTATTTCCCCCGCGGCCTGCTGGGACGGCTGTATTGGTGGCTGATCTACCCCTTCCATGGGCTCATCTTCCCGTCCATGGCCAAGAACATCACCCGGCAGGCAGCCCGGCTCGCGGAGCAGGACGCAGGATAGGACCGACTCCGGATAAGCGCACAATGAGGCAGGTTGGCTGACGTAGGATAACTTCAGCCGGACAAGAACGCAGGGGAAGAATCGAATCGTGCAGGAAAAGAGCAACCGTAAGCGGTGGATAGCCCTGGCCGCAGCGGCAGCAGCGCTGGTGGTTGGCGGCGCAGTGGGTGTAGCCGTTGCCAGCGGCGCTTTCGAGGGCGGGAGTTCCTCCGCCCAGACGCCTGGACCTTCCTCCCCGCCCAGTGAACCCGCGGCCCCGGCGGTCCCCGTGGAGTTCACTGCCGAACCCGCAGACCAAGCCGTCGAGGTCAACCCCATCACGGTGCCCACGCTTAAGGTCGAGCACGGGACCATCGATTCCGTGAGCCTGGTGTCCAGCGGCGGCACCAAGGTCACCGGTGACCTGACAGGCGCGAAGACCGAATGGTCGGCGGCTGAACCCCTGGCGTTCAACACGGAGTACACCTTCGAGTTCACCCTCGCCGATGCCAGCGGCAAGACCACCACTGCGTCACAGACTTTCCACACCGTGACGCCGCCGCATGAAGCCAACGCCTTTATGGGCCCGGTGGACAAGTCGGTTGTCGGCGTTGGGCATCCCATTGAGATCAAGTTCAGCGAGCCGGTCACCAATAAGACCGCCGTCGAAGAAGCCATCACCATCACCAGCTCCGCCACCCAGACGGGCGCCTTCTACTGGATCACGGACAACTGGGTCCGCTACCGCCCGGAGACCTTCTGGGAACCGAATTCCACAGTCACCGTGGATATGAAGCTCTTCGGCGTGGATTTCGGCAACTCAATGATCGGCAACTTCAACGAGACGCGCACATTCACGGTGCACAACAGCAGGGTCGCCGTCGTCGACAACCTGACCAAGACCATGCAGGTCTTCATTGACGGACAGCTGACCAGGACCTTCCCCGTAACCCTCGGCGACGAGCAATGGCCCTCGCCGAGCGGCTATCAGGTGGTGATGAGCCAGCACGCGACACTGCCCTTCCGGGCGGAGAGTATCGGCCTGAAACCCGGCGACCCGGACTACTACGAGCCCTTCGATGCGTCCTGGGCCAGCCGGCTCACCAACGGGGGTGTGTTCGTCCATCAGGCGCTGCCGGGCGCAATGGGTGCCCTCGGCGTCATTAACGTCTCCCACGGCTGCGTCGGAATGTCTCCCGAAGGCGCGAAGTACTTCTATGACACGTTCGAACCGGGGGATCTGGTGCAGGTCCTGAATACCGGGGTTGGTCCGGCAGCTGTGTGGGACGGTTACGGCGACTGGAATATTCCCTGGACGGAATACTCCACTCAGCCCAAGGCCTAGTCCCGGCGGCGCCCAAACACGAAATACGAGAGGGGGCCAACGAAGTTCACTGCGCAGGCAGCACTCCACGCCGCCCGCGAACCGCGGACCTCGCTCCTGGGCCGGCGCCAGATATCCACCAGGGCAGCGCCTGCCAGCAGGAACTGGACGGCGGAGAGGATTCCCAGGCCCTTCTTTTGCTCCGAGCTGAGGTCTTTGAGGGACGTTTTCTTACTCATGGGTTCTCCTTGTTGCAGTCTGATGAGCTGATTAGATCAGGGTGCCTGGTCAGCGGCCCGTGCGGAGCTTGAAAACCTGCATCTGTTCGAGGACAAGCTGGACGACTGCGGTAAGGACCCCCAGGTTGATCAGGTTCGGGGCCGCGTAGCGCAGTCTCTGGCTCCACGGCTCAGTCATGTAGCCGTAGGAGTTCGGTTGAAGATAGGAAGGCTCGGGCGGAAAGATCAGGTCCGCGAAAAACCCGAACAACCCCAATGCCACCAGCCCGCCGGCCATCGCCCAGATCAGTGTCCGGTATCTGCGCTGCCGCAGCTCCAGGTCCGCCCAGACCTGGGGTGCGGCTCCCGGCTGGTGCTGCGGGGCATCGCTGATTTCCACCACCTGTGGCGCCTCATCGATGATGTCCCGGAAACCCCCGTCACTGCCGCCGCGCTGGTAGGCCTGGTCGTACCGCGGATCGAATTCACTTCGCTTGCTGGTCAAGGTGCAGCCATCCCATTCTTCGTGCGGGCGTGGGCGGTCGAGGCGGCGGGCGCCAAAGCCACCTCGGCACCCGCCGTCGTCCGCCCCTGCCCTCCCCCCATTGATGCAGCAAACTGTAACCGATCCCAAGCCGCCGGACCCGGGAGGGCGGTTCCCTACTTGGCGAGGAACTTCAGCAGCGCTTCATTGACCTCGGCAGCGTGCGTCCACAAGAGGCCGTGCGGCGCTCCCTCGATTTCCACGTAGTCGGCGGACGGGACGGCCTTGGCAAACTGCCGGCCGGTCGCGTCGATGGGCAGGATGTTGTCTGCCGTGCCGTGGACGATCAGGACCGGTACGTCGATCTTGGGGATGTCCTTGCGGAAATCGGTCAGCCAGGTCGGCTGCGCCGCAACCGCGGCGACCGGGCTTGCGGACACTGCCAGGTTCCAGCCGGCGTTGATGACCTCCTGGCTGAGCCGCGGGGTACCCAGCAGGTCATCGGCGTTGTAGAAGTTCTTGAAGAATTCCGTGAAGAAGGCATAGCGGTCCGCGGTGACTGCCTCGACCAGGCCGTCAAAGACCTCCTGCGGAACGCCGGTGGGGTTGTCTTCGGTCTGGAGCAGGTACGGCTCCAGGGACCCGAGGAAGGCAGCCTTGGCGATCCGGGCCGAGCCGTAGGTGCCCAGGTAGCGTCCCACTTCGCCCGTTCCCATGGAGAAACCGGCCAGGACAACGTCCTGCAGGTCCAGGGTGGTGAGCACGGCGTCGAGGTCGGCAGCGAAGGTGTCATAGTCGTAGCCGGTGGCGGGTTTCGAGGACTTGCCGAAACCACGCCGGTCGTACGTGATCACCCGGTAACCTGCGTCGAGGAGAGCCGCCGTCTGCTTTTCCCACGAGGCCCCGTCCAGGGGGTAGCCGTGGATCAGGACAACGGGCTGCCCCGAGCCGTGGTCCTCGTAGTACAGGTCGATGGAGGTGCTGTTTTCCGTGCCAACGCTGATCTGACCCATTCCTGGTTCTCCTGTCTCGACGAAGGCGGAAATATCCTTCCCGCCTCTCCCACTGTAGGTAACGGCCGCCTTAGGCGTCTGCGTCCAGTTCCCGGACGGTGCGTGCCGGGTTGCCAACGGCGACGACGTTGGGAGGCAGGTCCTTCGTGACGACGGCGCCGGCTCCCACCACCGTGTTCTCCCCGATACTGACACCGGGCAGTACGATCACGCCGCCGCCGAGCCAGACGTTGTTCCCGATGCTGATGGGCCGGGCAGCTTCCAGCTTGTCCCGCCGCGGTCCCGGCTCCAGCGGATGCGTGGGCGTGAGCAGCTGGACGTTCGGTCCGATCTGAACGTCGTCGCCAATGGTGATGGGGGCGACGTCCAGGGCGGTGAAGTTGTAATTGATAAACGTCCGCTCGCCAATGCTGATGTACTTCCCGTAATCGACGTAGAGCGGCGGCCGCACCTCGGTATCCGCGCCAATCGCCCCGAGCAGTTCGTTCAGGAGTTCGACGGCGGCACCCGGGTCCTGCGGCCAAAGGCGGGTATAGCGGTCGGCCAGGGAAATGGCCCGGCGGCTGTCTGCGGCCAGTTCCGCGTCGTCGGCGATATACAGGTCTCCCGCCTGCATCCGCTCCCGCATAGACCGTTGATCTCCCTCGAAGTAGTCGGTCATGGCACTCCTTTCGGACGTTCTGCCGGGAAGTCCCCTCCCTTCAACCTATCCGTTCCCCCGGTCCGGCGTTAAGGCAGGGCACCGGTCCGGCTGACCAGGAGGTTCTCATGCAGCTGCTCCCAGCCCTCGGCAGCTATGTCGTTCCTTCCGGCGTAGCCGTCCACCACCAGGGCTGCTCCGGCGCCCGGCGCGGTGCTGCTGACCACCAAGCCGCTTGCCAGTCCGCCGCTGCAGCCGGCAGACCAGCTTTGATCCCGGTCTTCGAACACTGTCACCAGGCAATGATCGGTGCTGCTGCGGGACACGTAGTAGCGCGCAGTGCCCGCGGAGGCCAGGTACCGGACCTCATCACCGCCGGCCTCCAGCCTCACCCAGCTGGGAAGCGTGTCCTGCTCGCCGGCCTCGGACTCAAATATGGCGAATGGCGGCGGCGGTGCTGAGCAACCGCCCAGCAGCAGTCCAGCCGCTGCCGCCAGGGCCGTCCAAGCAGCGGCGGGCCTTTTCCGCCGTTTGTGCGCACCCAGCAGCTGTGATGTCCCCATGTCCTGCTCCCCCGGTTTTTGTGGCCTGCAGCGGCCGCAGATTACCGGGAGACTACCACCCTTCCGCCACCGTTCTCCGGAACCCGGTCACGGGGAGCTGACAACCAGGCTGAGTGCCAGGACCACCATAAATACGCCGATGGCCACGTCCAGGATCCGCCAGGCCGAGGGCCGGGCAAATACGGGTGCGAGCAGGCGTGCCCCGAAACCAAGTGCGCTGAACCACAGGGTGCTGGCCGCGACGGCTCCGGCCGCGAATACCCACCGGCCGTCAGGGCCGTGGGAGGAGGCCAGGGAGCCCAGAAGCACCACGGTGTCCAGGTACACGTGCGGATTAAGCCAGGTCAGGCTCAGGCAGGTGAGGATCGCCGCGGCAAGCGTGCCCCGGCCTCCGCCCGTTGCCTCCAGGGCGGCCGGCCGAAGGGCACGTTTGAAGGACAGCACCGCATAAGCCAGCAGGAAGGCAGCACCGGCCCAGCGGATGGCATCCAGGGCCAGCGGTGCGGTTTCCGCGAGTTTCCCAATCCCAGCCGTACCCAGCAGGATCAGCACGGCGTCGCTGAGGATGCAGACGGCGAGGACCGGGAGCAGGTACTCCCGGCGAATACCCTGCCGGAGCACAAAGGCGTTCTGCGCACCGATTGCGATGATGAGGGCCAGGCCGCTGCCCAGGCCGGTGAAGAAGGGGGACAAATCCAATGGGGTCACCCTTCGACGCTAGGCGGTGACGTTCCCATGAATCCAGCTAAATCTTCTAACGAAAGTTTAGAGTGGCTAATGTGGACCTGAATTCCGAGCAGCTGCGCGCCCTCTCAGCCGTGATCGATCACGGCGGTTTCGAAACGGCGGCGGCCTCCCTGCATGTCACCCCCTCGGCGATCAGCCAGCGGATCAAGGCTTTGGAGAAGCAGGTGGGTGCTGTTCTGGTCCGGCGCGGCAAGCCGGCAGCAGTCACGGAACCGGGAGCTGTCCTGCTGCGGCTGGCCCGCCAGGTGGCGGCCTTGGAGACCGACGCCGCGCGGCGGCTGGGACTGGACGAACAGGCCGGCCGGCCACGGGTCCTGCTGGTCATCAACGCGGATTCGATGGCCACGTGGGTCCTGCCGGCTCTGGCTCCACTGCAGGACATCAGTTTTGAGTTCACCTTGGAGGACCAGGACTATTCCGCCGACAGCCTGCGCAACGGCACAGCTATGGGGGCCGTAACCTCCAGTTCCACAGCGGTGCAGGGCTGCTCCGTGGAGCCGCTGGGCATTATGCGGTACCTGGCCGTGGCCAGCCCGGACTTCGTCGGGCGCTGGCTTCCGGAGGGATGGAATCACGTTTCCGCCGCCGCAGCCCCCATGGTCGTGTTCAACCGGAGGGATTCCCTGCAGCAGAGGTTCCTTTCGGACTGCTTCGGGCCCGGCCTGGCTCCGCCGCACCACTTTGTTCCGGCGTCCTGGGATTTCCTGCAGGCAACCCGGCTGGGTTTTGGCTGGGCTGTGCTTCCGGATCTGCAGGCAGCACCTCTGCTGGCCGACGGTTCGCTGGTGCTGCTGGACGCTGGCCGCGCACTGGATGTCCCGCTGTTCTGGCAGCAGTGGCGGGTGGATCTTCCGCCCCTCTCCCGGGTTGCCGAGGCTCTGACCAGCGCAGCGGCGCGGGTGCTGGCCTCACAGGGCACTGGCTTAGCAGGGACCCGTTAGAGAGCAGAGTCCCTGCTCAGGCGGTGGTACGTCCGATCGTGGTAGACCAGGGGCGCGGCCGCCGGCCCGGCGTAAATTTCCTGCACAGCGGCTGCGACGAGGGTCGAGCTTCCTGCCTGGGTTAGAGACAGCACCCGGCAGACCAGCGCACGGGGAACCCCCTTCAGCAGCGGCTCACCGCCGGGCAGTGTGTCCCATTCCAGGTCCGGACCGAAACGTTCTGCGCCACGTGCGGCAAAGAGAGCGGCCAGGTCAGCATTATCGGCACCGAGCAGGTGGACCACAATCGTGTCAGCGGCAGCGATAACACCGGCGGTCCCCTCGGTCGAGGCCAGCGAGAAGGCCAGGATGGGCGGGAGCGCGGACACGGACGCGACTGACGACGCCGTGAGTCCCACCGGTCCGTTGGACCCCGCGGCGGTAATGATTGCGACGCCGGCGGGGTGGCCCCGGAAAGCGTCCTTGAATTCATCCACCACTGGGTTGGTAACTGCCGTTGAAGTCATACCCCAAGCGTAGAACCTCAACAATAGTTGAGGTCAAATTTCCGGTTCGAGCAGGGGTGCACCGTGCGAATGGAGTCCTGACGCATCGTCCGGGTTGACGAAGCTGCACTCTGCCAGGGAGAGGCAGCCGCATCCGATGCAGCCGCCAAGCCTGTCCCGCAGAGCCTCGAGCTGGTGGATCCGGCTATCGAGGTCCTGGCGCCAGGCCGCGGAGAGACGCTGCCAGTCCGCCTGGTCCGGAACGCCGTCGTGCGGCAGTTCCGCCAGGGCGGAGGCGATATGGGACAAGGGGATTCCTGCCCGCTGGGCAGCGCGGATGACCGCCACTCTCCGAAGCACCGAGCGGTCAAAGCGGCGCTGGTTCCCGGCAGTCCGGCGGCTCCGGATCAAACCCTGCCGCTCGTAGAAATGCAGGGCTGACACAGCTACTCCGCTTCGTTCGGCCACCTGGCCAACGCTCAGTTCACCCGGGACCTGGGTTTGTCCGTCCATTTCGTGCATTGCCCTGCCTGCCGACACCGACGGCTGAAGCTCAGCCGGTTGCTGAGTCCATTAAACCAAGGGGCGGGACGGCGTGGCCGTAGCGGAAGAGGTTCTGTGGATCCCAGGTTGCTTTGGCCGACCGCAGCCGCGCGTACGCTTCCGGCTCCCAAGCGCGTGCCCTGTCCTGTTCATCACCAGCGGGGCCATGGAAATTGATCAGGCTGCCGGCGGCATAGGGTTCGAATCCCGCGGCGAGCCGCGCCAGCGCCGCCTCGACGGCGTCCTCCGCAGGGAGCCCCGGAACCCCAAGGATAAAGAGGTGGAAACCGGCGCCGCGGCCGGACACCGCGTCCGGCACCGCTGGATCAGCGGCAAGGGCTCCGCCCAGCAGGCGGAGCTCGGCCATGACCAGGGGCGTGTCCGATCCCGGGCCGACGTGCCGCAGCAGTTCCGCTGTGCCCTCTTCCCCTAAGTCAGCGAGCAGCATGCCGCGTTCCATGCTGGGCATGGGGCCCGCGGGGTCGTCATGAATGGAATCCACAGCCCCATAGTCCATCAGCCCAACAGTGTCCCTGAGCAGCGGAAGCGCACGCATCGGTTCGAGCAGAGCCCCGCCCTCCTCCTGGCCGCCGAAGAAGCCGAATCGCAGCAGCACCGGTGCGCTCCCGCGGAGCTCTTCCGGAACAAAGGGGACATCCGGAAGGTGCATAAAGGCCAGTGACGCGGATGCCTCATGGGGCAGGTCCGGTGCCCACCGCCGGAAAAGCTCCAGCACGTCCCCGGCGGCTTCCTCCGGGAACACAATCTGCCCGCCGTAGAATTCACCGAGCGGCACCGCACCAAAGGTCATTTCCGTGACGATGCCGTAGTTCCCCTTTCCACCCCGCAGCACGGCGAACAGCTCCGGTTCCTGATCCGGATCGACTCGGCGCGCTGTGCCGTCCGGTGTGACAACCTCAAAGCTGCGCACGTGGTCCGCCGCGAATCCGAGGGACCTGCCCATCAGCGGGAGCCCTCCCCCGAGGGTGTAGCCAACAACTCCCACGCGGGAACTGGAACCGTGGGCAGCGGTGAGCCCCAGCGGCACCAGCTCCTCCAGCACGGCTGACCACCGGACGCCCGCTCCCACCGTCACGGTCCCCGCAGCCTGGTCCACGGCGACCTCTTCCAGCCGCGACGTGTTGATCAGCAGGCCTTCGTCCATGGGTGCCGAAGCGCTGTGGCCGGTTGCCTGTACCCCGAGGGGGATTCCACGCTGCGCGGCCCAGGCCACGGCGTTGGCGACATCATCGGCGTCGAGCGCTCCCAGGGCTGCGTCAGGCCGGTGCACCTGGGCCAGGTTGTAGGACGCGGTGTCCTCAGCGTAGGCGGCCTCCCCCGGCAGGCCCACGATGCCGCGGACGCTTCCGCGGAGTGCTTCAAGGTCTGCTTCCTGGATCATGGCTGCTCCCGGCGGGTTGCGGTGGTCGCCTGTGGTGATGGCGAAGGCGCCCGGCCTGAGCACCGGAAATCTGCTCACAGGGTATGCACGCATTCAGCGGAGGCCAAGGGTGTGCGGGAAAGACAGTGCCGCCGCTGCCCGCGCGGCTCAGGTCCTGCCAAAGGCTGGCAACTCTCAGCCTGCTTGGTGTTCACTTGGTACATGAGAGCCATCTGGAAGGGTGCCATAGCGTTTGGGCTGGTCAACGTGCCGGTTAAGGTCTATTCCGCCACCGAGGACCACGACGTCAGCCTCCATCAGGTGCATGAAAAGGACGGCGGCCGCATCCGGTACCAGCGCCGCTGTGAAGTCTGCGGCGAGGTGGTGGAGTACAAGAACATTGCCAAGGCCTACGACGACGGCGAACAGACGGTCGTCCTGACCGACGAGGACCTCGCCTCGCTGCCGGTGGAGAAAAGCCGGGAGATTGAAGTGGTTGAGTTCGTGCCCAGCGACCAGGTGGATCCGATTCTTTTCGACCGGACCTATTATCTGGAGCCGGACTCGAAGTCCACCAAGTCCTACGTACTGCTTCGCCGCACGCTGGAGGAATCAGAGCGCACCGCCATAGTTCAGTTCTCACTGCGGCAGAAGAGCCGGCTGGGTGCGCTGCGGGTACGCGGAGATGTCCTGACCCTGCAAACCCTGCTCTGGGAGGACGAGGTGCGGGAGGCGGCTTTTCCCTCGCTGGAGGAAAGCGTCCGGATTTCCGCGAAGGAACTCGAGATGTCCTCGGCGCTGGTGGAGTCTTTCAGCTCCGATTTTGACCCGTCGGGCTTCACCGATGAGTACCAGGAGCAGCTGCGCACGCTGATTGAGGCCAAGCTGGAAAAGGGTGAAGCCCTGGACACCCAGGAAACCTTCGGCGAAGAGCCTGAGGAAGAGGGCGGCAAGGTCCTTGACCTGATGGAGGCCCTCCGCCGCAGCGTGGAGAAAAACCGCGGAAAGAAATCCGGGTCCGCAAAGGAGAAGGAAGCTGGGGACAGTAAACCGGCGGCGAAGTCTGCCGGTAAAAAAACCAGGAAAGGCGCCTAAGGATGGCCATCACAAGATTTTTCCGCGACCGGACCGGCCGGCAGACTGTGTTCCTGTGGCCCAACCTGCCGTTGCTGGCCTGGGCCGGTTTCGGCGCTGCCGCCGGTATGGCCCTGACACCGCGTTACCGCACCCTGCTGCACCGGGCGAGCCGGGGTTCCATGCTGTGGTGGGCCGCC
This sequence comes from Arthrobacter pullicola, assembly GCF_014836875.1. Classification (GTDB taxonomy): domain Bacteria; phylum Actinomycetota; class Actinomycetes; order Actinomycetales; family Micrococcaceae; genus Arthrobacter_B; species Arthrobacter_B pullicola. The sequence goes on from NZ_JACSQC010000001.1 coordinate 189,877, forward strand.
GGTGAAGCCTTCCGCGGCCGCAGTCCGTTCCGCCGAACGGTAGGCGCCGCGGCGCTGGTGCGGTCCCTGACCCGGTGACGGGTGGACCCTACTGGCGGTAACCCTCAACTTCGCTAACGGGCCGCACGGCCGCGTCATCCGGGTTCTCGCCTGCCTCCAGGCGGGCACGGCGCTGCCGCAGCAGATCCCAGCACTGGTCCAGCTGTTCACCTACCTGCCGGAGCTGCTCGGCATGCTGGTCCGGGTTCGCGGCAGGACCGGCGTCGCGCAGTGCCTGTTCACGCTCTACCAGTTCCTGGATCTGATGCTGAATTTCTGAAGTGTCCATTCACCCACGCTAGCCAGCAGTGAAGTCCTGCACCATAGCCACGCACCGTGGGCGGATCAGTTAAGCAGTTGCCGGAGGAAACCTGAAAATCCCTCGGGCGTCCGCCCGTCGCGGCGGCCCGAAGTCACCGCACGAATCCAGTCGGTGGCTATCCAGGCCGTCCCCGCGGCTTTGATCCGTTCGGCCAGCTGGACGTCCTCGTGGGCTGCCCGGGCTGTAAAGCCGCCCGCCGCAGTGTAGGCCGCCGCGGAGAAGCCGAGGTTGGCGCCGTGCACGTGCGGGTGGCCTTCACTCAGCTCATGGCGCGAATGCCAGATGCTCAGGTGTTCGGCGGTCAGATCAGCAGCGTCGGGCACCACCGTGCCAAGGATGAGGCCGTACCCTGCCTCGGCCAGCTGGTGCTGCATCAAAAGCCAGTTGCCGGGGACCACGGTGTCAGCATCGGTGTTCGCAATCCACCCGGCACCCAGGCGCAGCATCGCATCGACTCCCAGAGCCCTCGCTGCCCCCACGTTGCCCGCCGCGGTCTCCAGCAGGTGCAGCTCCAGTCCCAGTCCAGCGCCTGCCTGCGCGGCCGCTTCCGCCGAGCCGTCGGTACAGGAGTCAAGGACGACGGCGACGCTCACCCGGACGGGGCCTGCGGCTTCCACGTTTTTTACGGCCGCCGCCACCGCGGCCAGGCAACGGGGCAGGAAGCCTTCCTCGTTCCGGGCTGGAATGACGACGCCGGTGTGGCGTGGGGTCACAGCAGCCCTTCTCGCTGAGCTAGGGAGTGCACCGACAAAGCCGGTCCGTTCGTCAGCACGTCGATCCGGAAATCTTCCTCGCAGTGTTCGGACAGCACTGTCAGCCCGCTGACGGAACGGAACGCGCTGTGCACGGCGTCACCGGTCAGCGGCCATCCGTCATTTGTATGCCGCCAGTGGCATAGAAGCAGCACACCGCCCTCGGTAAGGGACACGGCAGCGCGCTTCACCGTTTCCTGCAGCTGGCCGGGAGTCAGGAAGTAGCCGATTTCAGAAATCACCACCAGGTCGAACGTGCCCTCCGGCCAGTTCGCTGGGATGGACCCCTGGGCCAGTTCCACGCCAGCCGTTCCAGCCAGGCGTTCCCGGGCCAGAGCCAGGGCCCGGTCGCTGATGTCCATGGCCAGCACGGAGTCCGACCGCCCCGCCAGGTCCGCCGTGAGCACCCCGATGGAGCAGCCCGGTTCGAAGACCCGGGCGAAGCGCTCCCGCGGCAGCATCGCCAAAGTCAATGCGCGTTTGCGGTGTTCGTAGAAACTTCCCTCAAAGTTCCACGGATCCGAGGAGGCTGCGTAGAGCTCCTCGAAGACCCTGCGCGCAGGACGCGGAACGGTGAGGATGAAGGCCTCGAACGGGCGCCTGAAATGTTCAAGGACCTCCGGGGCCAGCAGCGCCTCGTCGCCGGGTTCCTCCGAAAGCGCGGCCACCTGGCTGTGGTGGGCCGCCATCGCCAGGTGCTTACGGTGCTCCGATGCGCCGTCCAGCCCCAAAAGATGCAGGCCTTCAGGCAGATCAGCTGCGCCGCCCCAGTGCCAGAGCCAAATGGGGTACTCGAGCAGGGGAATCCGTGCGGCCCCGGCGATCTCGGCGGCAACAGCTCCGGCCGCTTCGTGGTCTGTATGTCCATCACCGCGCCACGGGGCGGCCAGCCACACATTGTCGCCGTCCGCCACAACCTCGGCCAGGGCCCGGGCCAGTTCCTGGCGGTGGTCGGCCAGGCCTCCGTCGGGAAGCCCGAGCAGGGTCACACCGGCACCGGGAGCCAGCCGGGCGACGGCGCCGCGCAGCTCTTTCTCCCGCACTGCGGAAAGCGTCTGGGGGGTGTGGGTCGGTGAGTGCGGATGGGAGGCTTCTCCGGCCGTCGCCACTATGACGTCGACGGTGGTTCCGGCAGCAGCCAGAGACGCAATCAGGCCGCCTGCGCCCAGCGTTTCGTCGTCCGGATGCGCCGCGAGGACCACCAGCCGCCGGGGGTTCCCGGGCAGGATCCCCCGAACGTCGGGGACGCCCTCCAGCACGGGCAGCCAGGCTGCCTCGGAGCTGGTGGGATCCTCGTGCGTGAATTTCACCATGGTTGGCCGCCGCCGGCCAGGAGCGCCTTGCCCAAGGCGGCGTGGTCCCGCTCAGCGTGGTGCTGACGGATATAAACCTGGAGGTCGGCGACCCGCCGGGCGTGCTCTTCCTCAGCGGTCAGGGGCCCAGGGCCAAGCCCATGCGCTGCAGCCGTGAGTACCCGCTCGGCCGCTCCGGCCACAATTGTGCGGACGCGGTGGGCCAGGACGGCGCCGGCGGCTCCGTTGGCCCGGCCGGCATCAATGTCTGCCGCCGCTGCTGCCAGCACCTGGCGCGCAGCGTGCAGGGAAGCATCCGCCTGGCCAATGAGCATCTGGGCTATCTGGTCAGGTTTCCGGTCGCGGCTGGCGCTGACCAGCCGGCGGGCAATGCCCACTGCTCCGCCGAACCAGCACGCAGCCACCCCCATCCCGCCCCAGGCGAACCCACTGCGTTCCAGATACCAGTTGTCTTCGCCCACCGGGACGGCGGGAACGTCAAAGAAGTCGACCGCGCTGCTCTCCACGGAGGCAAGGCCCCGGCTGACCCACAGCCCGCCGCCTGGCTGGACCCCGGGAAGCCGGAGGTCGACGGCGAATGCACGCCGGGCCTGGGGCCCCGTGTGCGCGGTGACTACTGCATAATCCAGCTGCCCGGCCAGGGAGCACCATGGTTTCGTGCCGGAGAGGTGCCAGCTGCCGTCGTCGTGCCGGTCTGCTGCCAGGACCGCTGCGGGTGACTCTGCTGCATACACACCCCATGGGCCGGCGGATGGATCCATTCCGCCGAAGGCATGCATCCCGGCTTCCGCTTCTTCTGCGGCTTGCGTCAGGATGGCAGCAGCATCCAGGTGCGGTTCAACCACTCTGGCGGCCGTCAGATCCGCCGCGCCGAGGGTGGCCAGGAGCTCCCAGAGCCGGACAGTTGCCCCCTTCCCCGGAAGAGGTGCGAAAGCGGCGGCGGGCTTAATCAGCGAGAGGGCTGCGACGGCTGAACCGTTGGATTCAACAGCAAACTCACCGAGGTCCGCTAGGGCAGCCCTGTCCTCGGTCGAAAGCGGGTCCGGCCCGAGCTGGACAGGGCGGATCATGCGCCCCCTCCCGTGCCGCTGTCAGCGGCGGGAGCGTTCACGGCGCGAAGCGTACTGGGAACAGCAAGAGACAGCTCGATTGACACGGACCCAGCCCTCCTTTCTAAGGGTGCTGTCTAATTTACAACCCTGAGGCAGGACCCGGAAATTCGCGCAACACTGCTGCAACGCCGGACGCCGAAAGCAGCGGGCACACAAACGGAAGGCACGGCTCTTGGGCCATGCCTTCCGTTGCGACTGCCGCTAGTTCGGAATACTGCCTTCCCCGGGTGACCCCCGGCTGCCACTTCCACTGCGAGCGCGGTCATCCCCGAGTGCGAACCCCAGAATTATCATCACCGCCCCCAAGCCAAGGTGCAGCCAGTTGTCCGCCCAGTTAAACGGCACAAAGTTCCAGGCCCCGTTCAGCGGGATGATCAACCCGTAAATAAACAGGAGCAGGTACAGGACACCGGCACCGATCAGGTAAGTCTTGGCGGATGAGTGTGTTCTGGCCATCCACAGCCCCAGGAACCCGAGGAGGAGGTGAACCACATTGTGCAGCACGGAAACCTGGAAAACTCCAAGCAGAACAGCCTCGGAGTCGTAACCGGAAAAGTAGAGCGCACTGTAGTTCGCGGTAATTCCGGGAATAAACCCGAGAACGCCGATTACCAGGAAGATAATGCCAAAAACAAGCGCTGCGACTTGGGCGCTTGTCCTTCGGGCAGAAAGTCCTTGACTGCTGCTTGCGTATGACATGGCCAACTCCTTACTCCAGCGGAGAGTGTGGACTCCGGCCATACGGAGGCCCGTAATCTACGCCTTAAACTCTGGCACAGTCACCGCCCGTTGGGAAGCAGGCTTACTATCTCCCTGCGGTCGCAGTGCCTGGGTCCAGCAGGCACCTTGACGGATGAGCTGCGAACCTGTGGGCTGGAGGCCCGCGCAGGAAGGACCGCCATGAAATCCCTCTGGATCGACACCGCACCAGCCATCCCCACGGACACGTTTGTCCCCGACGCGTCCTTTGACACAGTGGTCGTCGGCGCCGGTCTCACCGGCCTGGTGACCGCTGTTTTGCTGGCCCGCGGCGGCCAGCGCGTAGCGGTGCTTGAGGCCAGGCAGGCCGGCGCGGTCACCACCGGCAACACAACCGCAAAAATCAGCCTGCTGCAGGGCAGCGTTGTCTCCGGGGTGGCGAGACACCACAACACCGGTATTGCGACCGAATATGTGAATGCAAACCGCCAGGGGCAGGATTGGCTGCTGCAGTTCTGCACGGAGGCCGGCGTCAGCTATGAGGTACGCGACGCTTGGACCTACGCCGTTACCGAACAGGGCGCCGCCTCAATCGCCGAGGAAACGGACGCTTGCCGCGCCGCGGGACTGCCGGTCCAAAGCACCGTGGAAACTGAGCTCCCGTTCCGTGTTGAAGCGGCCCTGAAACTCCCCGGCCAGGCGCAGTTCCACCCGTTGGAGGCGCTGGGTGCCCTGGCCGCGGAGCTGAGGCGGCGGTCCGGGGTGCTGGTGGAAGGAGCGCGTGTCACAGATGTGAAGCACACCGGTGACCGGGTGCGGATAGTCACCGCTGCGGGTGACCTGGATGCCGGCTCCGTGGTCCTGGCTACAGGCATTCCCATCCTTGACCGCGGAGGATATTTCGCCGTCGTGAAACCGATGCGCTCCTACGCCGCAGCTTTCCCCGTTGCCGGCCCCGCACCGGAAGGGATGTATCTATCCGTGGATCAGCCCGCCAAGTCACTGCGGACCGCGGAGGCCGGGGGCGGCACGTACCTTCTGGTTGGCGGGAACGGGCATCCCGTTGGACGCGCAGCGCACACCCGGGACAGGCTGGCGGATCTATCCCGCTGGGCCCAGGAGCACTTCGCCGTGGCGGAAGCGCGTTATCAATGGTCCGCTCAGGACTACCAGCCGGCGTCTGCCGTTCCGTATATGGGAGAGCTTCCGGTACTGGGGCGGCGGATCTACGCCGCGACGGGATTCAACAAGTGGGGAATGACCAACGGTGTGGCTGCCGCTCTCTCACTCAGTTCCCGGATCCTTGGCCGGCCGGATCCTGCGGGAGGTCTCTTCAAAGCCCGGATCAGCGTTCCGGACGCCGTCACCACCGTCAAGGACAACGCCGAGGCAGGCCTTCAGATGATCAGCGGCTGGGCCGGCGGTTTGGCCCGCAGCGCCGACGCCGCGCCAGGCGAGGGACTCGGTGTTGTTGTGCGGGAGGGCGGGTCGCCGGTGGCAGTTTGTACCGTGAACGGGATTACCAGCCGACGGTCCGCCATTTGCCCGCATCTGCACGGCATTCTCAACTGGAATGACGCAGAAGCTTCCTGGGACTGCCCGTTGCACGGGTCGCGTTTTACCGCCAACGGAGAACTGCTCGAAGGACCGGCCACCCGGGGGCTGGATCCGGCCTAAAATGCGTGATCGTTACGGGCTGACACTGCTGTTTGAAGGTGCTGCCGCCTGAAGACACTCAAGATTCCCGCAATTTACGGCAAAGCCCGGCGTTATGCGAGATCAGCCGTCCCTGCCCTCATAGGGTGGTGCTGATTGTATCCAAACCGCCTTTTGCTCTAGACAAATTGCGGATTTTTTCTGGGGCCCCTTTTGCGCAGGATGCTTGCTCTGCTGCTGTCCTTTTCCGTTCTGGTAACCGGACTGGTGGTGCCGGCCCTGCCGGCCGTCGCTGCCGACACCGGTTTGTCCCTGGTTAAGGAAGCGCCGGAGACCGTCCTTGTCAACGGGTCCCTGCCCTACACCTTGACGGCAACCAACACCACCGCCGGGACAGCCCAGTACAACGTCTCCTTCCGCGATGTCCTGCCCGCCGGTGTCAGCTACGTCCCGGGAAGCACAGCTCCCGCAGGTAATGAACCGCTGGTGATCGCGGACAGGCCCGGCACAGGGCAGACCACGCTCATCTGGCGGGATGCCTTCGACCTGCAGCCCGGCGATTCGAACGGGATTAGCTTCAGGGTTGCCGTGGATGCGGCCAGCCATCCGGTCGGCAACACCTTCAGCAACAACGCCGACGTGTACTCCAACACGAACCCGCGCACGGTGCCCGCCTTCAACCCAGCCGGCGCCGTCCGGGCCGGCAGCTTCTCCGCCGAGGCCTCCAGCGGCCCGGTGTCAACGGCCGTTACGGCCCTGGAAGTCGCCAAGTCCGAGCCCAGCCCGGAATCGGAGCTCCTGCGCGGTGTGCACACTCAGACCACTGCATACACGGTGAAGGTCACGAACAACACCCTCGCTGCCACCGACGGCGTGGTGGTCACGGACTACCTCCCGGCCAACCTCGAATTCCTCGGCTGCGGCGCGGTGGACAATGGCCCCGTGGAGTTCACGGGAGCTCCTTCGTTGACCGGAACTCCGGTGGTGACGCCCTGCCTGCTCCCCGCGTCAGTAGAGACCGTGCAGGATCCGGCGGGATATCCGGCCGGCATCTACACCAAGGTCATCTGGGAGCTGGGCAGCATGGCCGCCGGACAGGTCACTGATATCCGCTACCGCGCGGGTGTGCCCCTGTTGGAGAACGCGTTGTTCGCTTCGGCCCCCGCCCCTGACAGCCTGGGCCAGGCCGCCAACCTGGACAACAACACCGGCAAGGCCACCCGCCAGGTCGACGGCGGCGACGAAGCCACTAACTATGTGGAAGCGGCCGGCCGGTATTCCGGCAAGGTGGAAGCAGACGGCAGCCCCGAGGTTATGGCCAAGGACCGGCACACCGTCACCGTGCACGACCTGCGCATCCTCAAGTCGTCAGGTGAAACCGAGAAGTTCGACGCCGGCGAGGTCGTCACTTATACGCTCACCCTGGATGCCAGTGAGTACGCCTCCAGCAACGGCATCGTGATCACCGACGTTCTGCCTGACGGACTGTGCCCACTGGGCACCTACGACAAAAAACCCGCTGACTGCGATATTGCGGGCCATGAGCCGTCTGTTCCCTATACCGCCGTCACCCACGACCCGGCGGCCGGCACCTTCACCCTGAGATTTGATCCGGGCGCCGAGATAGCAGCCAACGGCAGCTTCACGCTGACGTACAAAGCCCTGATGCGGAAGGACTACAGCGGCGGATCGCTGAACAATACCCCGACCTCCGCCGGTGACTCCTTCGAAAACAAGGTTTCCCAGACGGCAGTCACCACCCCCATCCCGGCAAACCCAGTGGACTCCGGCACTGCCAACGTGACCGACCCGTCCTCGGCCGGCCTGAGCACCGACGCCGAGTCACTGACCAAGAGGATCGGGCTTGATTCCGCTTCGATGACGTGTTCGAGCGCCGATTTCCGCGCCGACCCGTCCGGGACAGATGACGTCACGTTCGCCAAGGGTGACCGCGTGTGCTTTGAGATCCAGGTGAAGTTCTCCAGCGCCGTGGAAACCCGCAACGCCGTCGTGACGGACTTCCTGCCGTCGAACCTGACCTATGAGAACGGCTCCGCCACGGTCTCCGGCTTCGCCCCACCCGTGCAGTTCAATGCGGATCAGGGCCTGCTCACCTGGTCCCTGGGCAGCGACGTCGGCGGCAGCCGGGTGGTTCCGGCGGGCAGCGTCTTCACGGTCGTCTTCGGCGCCATCGTCAACTCCGCCCCGGCCCAGAGCGGAGACAAGACAGGAAACCTGGCCAAGCTGCGTGCCACTAACACCGCAGGCCAGGCCCGTTCGCACCGCGACGAGGTCAATTTCCTCACCGAGAAGACCCCGGTGAGCATCGAGAAGTCAGCTTCCTCGGCCCAGGTGCGCCAGGGAGACAAGGTGACCTACTCGCTCAAGGTCGGGAACGATTCCTCCCGCACTGTCAGCAACGTCCGGGTCTGGGATGTGCTCCCGGAAGAAATCCGCTGCACCGACGTCACCAATCCGGGCGGCGGCACCTGCACCGACCCCGGAGCATCCGGACACCCCACCTTCGCGGGCAATGCGGACCACAGCGCCTTGACCTGGACGATCCCGGACATCGCACCGCGTGCCAGCCATGACCTGACCTACGAAGTCACGATGCCCTCCTACCTGGGCGTTTCCGAGCGGTTGACGAACACGGCGCACGTCCGCTCCTACGAAGCAGCCACCAACCTGGGCGGCACCGTCACGCACTACCCCGGCGAGAACATTGACACCTCTGTGGACCAGTTGGATCAGGATCCCGATCCGGTCCGGGACGATGCGCTGGTCCAGGTTCCGTCTGCGGCCGTTGCCAAGGGCGTGACGTCGGCAGTAGGCGAGGCAGGCAACACCGGTTCGGAACCGGTGCCCGGGTCCTCGACCCAGGCAACCATCGGGGAAAAGGTGACGTACACCGTCACCGCCCGCATTCCGGCAGGCACCACTGTGTACAACGGAGCGCTCAAGGACACCATGCCGCCTGGCCTCGCAGTGCTGCAGGACAACGGCCAGCCGAAGATCGGCGCCACCGTTCCGGCGGGCTACACCGGGAGCATCACTCCAGCCGTGGGAACCGATGGCACGGTCACGCTGAACATTGGGACCTATCAGAACAACACACCCCAGGAGCAGGTTTTCACCCTGCTCATTGAGGCCGTGGTTACCGATCTCCAGGCCAATGCGGCCGGCGCCATCCGGACCAACACCGCGACCCTCTCGAGCGACGCCGGAACGTACCCGGGGGCAACCGACCCGTCAGACCGGACCGCCACCGCCCAGACCGGCATTGTGGAACCGGCACCGGGAGTCACCAAAACCAACGACCGCCCGGCCTCCAGCCAGACGGTCAAGGGCGGCGATGTCATCACTTACACCGTCACCGGGCGCAACGCTTCCGGTTCGGTGCTGCACAATGCGGTCCTGACGGATTGCCTGCCGGAAGGACTGCGGCTGACCAGCACCGGTTTGGACAACCGGGTCCTCACTGCCGCGGAGGCCGGCTGCGCGGCCGGCAGCACCCTCATCAGCTGGAATCTCGGCGACCTGGCCCCCGGAGCTTCGGAAGTGCGCACTTACACGGCCGAGGTGGAAAACGCGACGGCCGGCTCACTGACCTACACCAACACCGTCCGGCTCGCGGGCAGCAGCCTGAGCGCCCCCCAGGCCGACGGCGATGTCCGGACCTACACCACCCAGGCATCAAGCGCAGTCAAGGTGGCTGGCGCAACCGTAACGAAGACGGCGAACCCTGCCTCGGCGCGCAAGGGTGAAACCGTTACGTACACGGTCACAACCACGATTCCCGCCAACATCAACTTCTACAACCTCACCGTCCTGGATACCCTCCCGGCCGGAATCGACCTCAACAGCATCACGCCTGTGGGTGCGAATACGACCTATCTGGGCGCCGACGGACAAAAGGCCGGCTTCCTGCTGGGCGATTTCACGGCAAGCCCCCAGGAACGGATCATCGCGGTGCAGTACTCGGCAAAGCTGGCCACCACCGCAGCACCAGCAGCCGGGACAATCCTGACCAACACGGCCTTCCCGGTCTGGGACACCGTCAGCCAGCCGGCACCCGCAACACCGGCTTATCCCTTCGACGAGGAGGGCCCGAAGGCTTCGGCCACCGTCAAGGTCCTGGAGCCTAAGGTCAGCATCACCAAGGTGGTTTCCAACACCACGCCGGAACCCGGCGAGAACTTCACCTACACCGTCCGGGCAACCAACTGGAGCGGCGCCAACGCCAGCACCGCCCACAACGTGGTGGTCACCGACGTCGTACCGTCCAATGTCCTGGTCGATGCTGCCTCGCTGGGCAACGGCGGGGCCCTGCAAGGCGCCGACCCCCAGACCGGGGGCGGAACCATCACCTGGACCATCTCCCAGATCGCGCCGGGAGCAACGATCCAGCTCACCTATAACGCCACGCTGGCGGCATCCGGGAAGCTGACCGCGGCGGGCCTGAAGAACACCGCCAAGGTTTCGTCCTACACGTCGCTGCCGGGAACGGACCCGGCTGACACTGGACGAACCTATACAGGCCCCGAAGCGACAGCGACCGTCACACCGGACTTCCCGAAGCTGGCCGCCGCCAAGACCACTCCCGACGGCGGTATCGCTTACCGGGGACAGCCTTTCACCTGGCAGGTCACGGTAACCAACTCCGGCCGGGGAACGGCCTTCGCCGCCGGCGCCACCGACACGCTTCCGGAGAACTGGACTTACGTTGCCGACAGCGCGCGGGTCAGCGTCAACACCGGCGCTGCAGCCGCCGTCGAACCCAATATTTCCGGAGTCCGGAACCTGACCTGGGCAAGGCTCGGTGATCTGCCCTCCGGGCGGTCGCTGACGATCACGTACCAGGCCGTCCCGGCGACTGAGGCAGCGGTCGGCATGGCAACGGCACACCGCAACACGGCCACGCCCACTGGCGCCGACCGGACAGGAGCGCCCGGCAACCAGACCGGGAGCTACTCCGGACCGTCCACCAGCGCGGAAGCGAAGATTGCCTCTGCTGACCTTTCGATCGAGAAGACGGTCGGCACGGCCCCTGTGGCCGGTTTGAACGGCTCCTGGGTCCTGACCGTGACCAACAACGGCCCTGATACAGCAGCCGGACCGTTCACCGTGAAGGACACCTTCGACCTGCAGAATGCCGCCACAGTCACCGGTATATCCGGTGCGGGCTGGACCTGCCAGATCGGAACAATGGAGTGCACACGGGCAGGGACACTGGCTCCCGGCGCTTCGTTCCAGCCGATCACGGTCACGTACTCGGTGATCGGAGGCGGCGAGGGCGCCGTCCTGACAAACACCGCACGCGTCACCGGGCAAACCCATGATCCGGTCCCGGGGAACAACACCGATACCGCCACGGCAACCGTCTCCGCCTACGCGGATCTGGCCCTGGCCAAGGACCTGGTCGGATCCATGACGGCCGGCGAAAACGTCGCCTACACGCTGAACGTCAGCAACAGGGGCCCCTCCGATTCCAGCAAGGGGTTCACCGTCACGGATACCATTCCCGCCGGGACCAGCTTTGTCTCGGCCTCCGGGACCGATTGGACCTGCGGCGCGCCGGCGGGCGACAAGGTGACGTGCTCCTACGGCGCTGACCTTGCCCCCGGTGCCAGCGCCTCCCAGCTGGACCTGGTACTGGCGGTTGACTCCAGCACGACGGCGGCCGTCACCAACACGGCCACCGTCACCCCGGTTACCCCGGAAGCTCCGGACGGAGAGCCCCAGCCGACTGGAAACAACACGGATACCGCGACGGCCACTCCGCAGCAGGTCACGGATTTGGGCATCACCAAGATCCTGTCCTCCCAGGACCTGGTCGCCGGTCAGCAGGCCACCTACACCGTCGCCGTCACGAACTACGGGCCTTCTGCGGCCCGGGACGTGGTGGTCACAGACCAGCTGGATTCCCGCCTGGCCTTCGTGTCCGCTTCAGGAAGTGACTGGACCTGCTCTGCCATGGACCAGGATGTCTCCTGCGCCTATACAGCCAATGGAGGTGTGCTGACCGCGGCGTCACCAGCGGTCCCCACCAGCTTCGACCTGACCGTCCTGGTCTCCGCGTCCAGCGGCGGCGCCAGCATCGCCAATACGGCGTCGGTATCCACCAGCACGCCGGAGACCGGTCCCGCGCCAAACAGCAGCACCAGCACCGGCTCCACCACGGCCCGCGCCGACCTGGCCATCGCCAAATCGCACACCGACGCAGCGGTAGCCGGACAAAACCTGGCGTACACCCTGGTGGTCAGCAACAACGGGCCGTCGAATTCGAGCCTTGCTGCCGGGGGCGGTTCCCTGGCGGTTACGGATACCCTGCCGTCCGGCATGTCCTTCGTGTCCGCCAGCGCCGGCTGGGGCTGCGCCGCCGCAGGCCAGATGGTTGCCTGCAACTATCCGGGCAGCCTGGCTCCCGGCGGGTCAGTCTCCCTGGTCCTGACGGTGGCCATCGCCGCGGATGTCCAGGGCCAGGTTTACAACACCGCCTATGTGACCGGTGACGGTACGGTTCCTGACCCGGATCCGGCCAACAACCACAGCACCGATCCAACCATTGTGCTCCGGGATTCTGCACTCTCACTGGTCAAAACGCTGGATACACCGGCACCGGTGGTCGCCGGAACCACCGCGCAGTTCACCCTGCAGGCAGCGAACGCCGGCCCCGGCAACGCCGAATCGGTCACGGTCCGGGACACCCTCCCGCAGTACCTGAGCTTTGTCTCGGCATCCGGTGCAGGCTGGACCTGCGAGGCCTACGGCCAGGACGTTGTTTGTGATCGGCCGACGGCGGCGATCGGCACGCAGCCGCCGATTACGGTACTGGCCGCAGTGGATCCGTCCGTGCCGGTATCCCCCGCCAACGGGGTCCTGACCGTCCAGAACGTGGCCGAACTGGCCAGCGGCACGCCGTCGACCGTCACCAATCCCGGCCCGGTGGATGTCCCGATCATTGCCAGCGCTGACCTGGAGCTGACCAAGGCGCCTTCCGCCGCCGCAGTCGAGGCCGGAACAGCGATGGACTGGGTTTTGACCGTCACCAATAACGGGCCAAGCACAGCAACCGGACCGCTGAGCGTCACGGATACGCTGCCTGCTGGCCAGAGCTTCGTATCCGCAGCCGGAACCGGATGGATCTGCACGCCCGGGACCATGCCGACCGGCCCGGCCCCGCAGCAGCCGGTCACCTGTATTCACGCAGCTTCGCTGGCGGCAGGTGAATCCGCGGAACCGCTGGTCCTTACCGTGATGGTTGCGGCGGACGCGGCGGAAGCGGACATGGTGAATACCGCCGTTGTTTCCTCGCCCACACCTGACCCGGTGGCGGCAAACAACACCGGCTCGGCCACGGTATCTGTGGACCGCGTCCTCTCCCTGGACATCACCAAATCCCACGTCGGCAACGGCACGGTCGGAGAGGTGAAGGACTTCCGGCTCACGGTAACCAACACCGGAACATCCAACGTCCAGGACCTCCAGGTCACTGACGTCCTCCCGGCCGGACTGAAGTTTGAATCCGCCACGGGGAACGGCTGGACCTGCACAGAGGCCGGCGGCACCATTTCCTGCGACCATCCGGGGACCCTCGCTCCCGGGGAGTCCGCAGAGGACATCCTCGTCACTGTGATGGTGGAACCGGCTGCCTACCCGTCGGCAGTCAACACGGCGGCGGCTTCCTCCACGGACCCGGACCTGCCGGGGACCTCCACGGCGGACGACCGGCTCGACGTCGACCCTTCCGCCGCGCTGGCGCTGAGCAAGGTCCACAACGGCGGCTTCGCCGTCGGCAGCCAGGGAACCTACACGCTGACGGTTACCAACACGGGACCGACAGCTACTCCCGGGCCGGTGGTTCTTTCCGACGACCTGCCGGATTCCCTCCGGTTTGTCTCCGCGGCCGGTGACGGCTGGTCCTGCACCGCCGCTGACCAAATGGTGGACTGCGCGCGGGCGGGCGAGCTTGCCGTCGGCGCCGCCGCGGAACTGGTCCTGACGGTCGACGTCCTGGCCGGCGCCTATCCGGAGGTTGAGAACACGGCAACGGCCGGCGCACCCGGGTCTCCCCCGGTGAGTTCCACCGACACCGCACCGGTGCTTCCGCTGGTGGTCTGGAGCATCACCAAGGAGCTGGCTGGCTACTCCAACCACCAGGCCGAATACGTGATCACGGTGACCAACACCGGCCAGAACACCTCTGTGTCTCCGGTGACCGTAACGGACAACCTGCCCTCGGGCCTGGAGTTTGTTTCCGCGGAGGGCACCGGGTGGACCTGTCCGCCCGCCGGTGCGCTGGTTGAGTGTGTCCACGACGCCGGGATCGCTCCAGGCGAGAGCCGGGAGCTGACCGTGGCCGCGAAGGTTACGGCCGCGCCGGGAACAGTGATTGAGAACGTTGCGTCTGTCTCCGGCGGCGGAGGATCCTCGGCAGGATTCCCGGTGCCTCCGGTCGAACCCGAGCCGGAACCTCCGGTTGACGGAGGGGAAAAACCTCCCGTTGACGGAGGTGAGGAACCCGTTCCTCCCGTCGACGACGAGGACCCGGCTCCGTCGCCCGGCGCCGGCCAGACACCGGCTGCGGACAGCGGTCCGGCACTTGTCGAGGCCACAACCAACGGCAAACTGGCTGACACGGGGAGCTCGGGAACCCTGCTTCTCTGGGCCGGGCTGTTGATCCTGCTTGCTGGAGCCGGAGTCCTCTGGCTGGAACGCCGCCGGAGGGGAACTCCCGCCTAGCCGGTTTCCCGGGGATGCCCCGGCACCGTGCGTCCGTGACGCGGGTGCCGGGGCGCACCATCGGAGCCCGGGCAGACAAAAAGCCCGGTGTCCTTCCCTGAATCAGGGAGGGGCACCGGGCTTTTCATCCGGTTCGGGCGGGCTGCCGGCTAAATGCCTGCTGCCCTGGGGCCGCCCGATTCCGGATCATCGAGTGAGGGGTCGGCCGTTGGGGCGGCCTTCAAGCCCGTATCGTGCGTGGCCGCCGTTGGGGCAGCGTCCACATTTCCACGCCAGGAACCTGTCTCAGTTCCCCTGGACTCAATGAATTCCTTGAACCGCTTAAGATCTCCCTTAACACGGTGGTCGTCGGCACCTACTACGGCACCTACTTTTTCTGCGAAAGTTTCCGGGTCCCAGTCCAGCTGAACGGTCACCCGCGTCTCGGTATCGCTCAGCCGGTGGAACGTCACCACGCCTGCGTGTGACTTACCGTCCGTGCTCTTCCAGGCGACACGCTCATCCGGGTGCTGCTCGGTGACAGTGGTATCAAAGGTCCGTTCCACTCCGCCCACCTTGGTGACCCAGCGGGATTCCTTGTCGGTTACCTGGGTAACGGACTCAACGCCCTTCATGAACTGCGGGAACGTTTCGAACTGCGTCCACTGGTTGTAAGCGGTGTTTACGGGTACTGCAACGTCAATGGATTCTTCTACGGTGCTCATACTGTCCCTTCGGCCGCGGATAGCGGCGTTCGTGGTGAACGAAAGTTCGAGAGTACTGTCCGATAGTAAGGGACCTTATTCGACCCTGTTTCCCAACCTTAACCAACTGGACACCAGATCACAAACTGAAGGTAAGCTTACTTATGGCGGCCCCGGCGGGGACGGAAGATCCAGTTCCCGGCCTTGGCCGGAGGTCAACATTTTTCGTCAACACTGGAGGAAACATGAAGGCATCAAAGCAGCTGACCACCAACCTGCAGTCCATCCTGGTGGACCTCATCGAACTTCATCTGCAGGGCAAGCAGGCGCATTGGAACGTGGTCGGCAAGAACTTCCGTGACCTCCATCTGCAGCTGGATGAGATCATCGAAGACGCCCGCCTGTTCGCCGATGAGCTCGCCGAGCGGATGCGCGCACTGCAGGCAGTTCCGGACGGGCGCAGCCAGGCCGTAGCCGAAGGCACCTCGCTCCCGCCGTTCCCCGCAGGCCTGGTTGACACCAAGGACACCGTGACGCTCGTTGTCGCCCTGCTGGAGGGCACAGTCAAGACGATGCGCGATGTCCACGATCAGGTGGACGAAGAAGATCCCACGACGGCGGACATCCTGCACGGTTTCATCGGAAAGCTGGAGCAGTACGCCTGGATGGTCGACGCGGAGAACATTCGCCCGACTGCAAACGTTGTGTCAGCGAAGGGCGCAAACAAGGCAGCCACGGTCTAGTCCGCGCATCTTCCGGCCGGGTCCGGCGCGTTTTGGCGCAGGATCCGGCCGGTTCCTGAGCAGGACTAGCCCTGCAGCCGGAGGGCTTCCTCCACCTCGACCAGCAGTTCAGCCATGTGTGCCCTGGCCGCGGCGGGGTCTTCCCGCCAGATGGCCTCGGCTACGCTCTCATGCAGGTCCAGGGCTTCTGGACGGGGCCCCTCCGGCATAAGGTTCTGCCTGCTCCGGCCCGAGAGCACCTCAGCGAAGACCTCGCGGAGGGAGGCGAACATTTCGTTGCCGCTGGCCTGCAAAAGCAATGCATGGAAGGCGATATCCAGGGCGAGGAAGGCTTCAGGATCATCTGCGTCACGGCGCATTCGGCCCGCCAAATCCTGCAGGGCCCGGCGCTGATCCTCGCTCGCAGCGCGCGCTGCGCCGGCTGCGGCAAGAGGTTCGACGGCGACGCGCAGTTCGGTAAGCGAGCGGAACTGGCTGCTGCGCCCCGGCCCGGCCAGCCGCCACCGGATGATCCGCGGATCGTAGACGTTCCAGCGTTCCGGCCCCAGGACAACGATTCCGATGCGCCGCTTCGAATAGACCAGGTTCATGGCCTCGAGGATCTGCATGCAGTCGCGCACAACGGTACGTGAAACACCAAATTGTTCCTGGAGGCCAACGAGTGTGAGGCGTTTTCCCGGAGCAAGCACACCGGTCACAATTTCGCTGCCAACAACCTCGATAATCCGGTTGTTCATCACCTCGGCTGCAGGCCGGTCCTGTTCAAAAACTCCATTGTCCTGCAAGGCGCATCCTTTGCGGTCCGGCAAGGTCCGTGACCGGCCTTGTCCAGCGTATCCCTTCAGCGGGCATAAAAACCCTCCCAGTCTATGGTGATACCTTTGAAAGCACCATGGATCGAAGCGTGGGCATCCCATCTTCGGCGACAACGGCGTCCTGAGGAGCACTACCATGAATCACCCCACCCAGCATTTGGTCATCATGGGCGTTGCGGGTTCGGGAAAAACCACCACCGCCACACTGCTCTCCGAGCACCTGGGCTGGATCGCTGCTGAGGCAGACGAATTCCATCCCGCGGCCAACATCGACAAGATGACTTCCGGCGTACCCCTGACTGACGAGGACCGGTGGCCCTGGCTCTCCTCGATTACCGGCTGGATGAGCACCCAGGCCCGGAACGGACGATGCACCATCATCACGTGCTCGGCATTGAAACGCAGCTACCGCGATGTACTGGCGAAGGCGGAAGGACAGGTCCACTTCGTGCACCTGCACGGGGAGCCAAATGTACTTGCCGAGCGGATGCAGTCCCGCCGCGGCCACTTCATGCCCGCTTCCCTGCTGCCCTCCCAGCTCTCCGCATTGGAGCCGTTGGCGGCTGACGAGTCCGGTATCACCGTTGACATCCTCAAGAGCCCGGCCCAGCTCACGGCGGAAATCCTGGACAGGCTTCTCCTCTAACCCCACAGTGCAATCCGTTGCCCGTGGCCGTACCGGCCGGGGACGCCGCCCCGCAGCCTTGAATGTCAGAGGCAGGTGACAGCATGGAACACTGCCGGATTTCCGGCGCAAAGACTGCCCGGAAGGAACGCAACACACCATGATGGGTGGCCATCACGCCGCAAGCGGCGCAGCGGCATGGGTAGCCGTAGCCTCAACCGCCCCGTACGCGCTGGGCTGGTATCCGGTCAGTCCGCTCGGTGTTGTCAGCGGCGCCCTGCTGACAGCCGGAGCCGCACTGCTGCCGGACCTCGACCATCACAGCGGAACCATCGCCAACTCCCTCCCTCCCCTGACCCGGATCCTCGCCCGCATCACGGAGCGGATCAGCGGCGGACACCGGCGCGGAACCCACTCTCTGCTGGGACTGGCCGTGTTCGTCGCCCTGGCCGGTGCGCTGGGCGAAATGACCACGGAAATCCGCGGGCTCGGGACAGTGGAGATCGGCGCAGGACTGCTCTCCGTCCTGCTGATGGGTTTCGCCCTGAAGGCCCTCAAAATCGCCGGCGGGGCGGCCCGCAGCTGGCTGCTGGCCATCCTTCTCTCCCTGTTCATCGCGTTGTATGCGCCGGAAAACAACGGGTGGCTCCCCATCGCCGTCGGACTTGGCGTCGGGGTGCATATTCTCGGTGACCTGCTGACCCATCAGGGCGTGATGGTGCTGTGGCCGCTGCGGATTAAACGGCCCCGGAAAATAGCCTCCATGCCGCTGCTGTCCAAGTTGTGGAAGGCAAGTGGCTCCCTGTCCGTGCCGCTCATCGGACGAGCGGGATCCTGGCGGGAATGGGCGATCATGGTCCCGGTCTCGGTCTATGCCATCTACGGGGTCATCGAGGCTGGATTCGCTGCCCTGCGGGGGTGGCTGGTCTAGCAGGGCCTCGCCGGGAAGCGGTGCTAACCGCGTCCCTTTCCTGGCCGCCGGCGCTGCTTACTGCCGGTCTTGTCCGGTTTGCCGTGCTGGCTTTTGCCCGTGGTTTTACCTGCGGTCCTGCCGGCGCCGGACCTCCCCCCGGATTTTCCTGCAGCTGGTGGCTTGCCTTCTCCGGTCCTGCCAGCCTTGGCTTTCCGGGTTTTTGCCGGCTCAGCCTGCGCCGAAGGCTGGCGGGAGCTGTTGGCTGTTCGGCCTCGGACTATCCCGATGAACTCCTCAATGTCCGGGTCCTGGGCGTCCTCGCGCCAGGCAACAGCAATCCGGGTCCCTTCCACACCATCTCCATGCACCGGGCGGGTGATGATGTCCCGCCGCGAATGGATCCGGGCCACAGGCATGGGCAGAATCAGCAGCCCGGCGCCGGAAGCAACAACTTCCAGCGCGGTGGCGGTTCCACCGAGTTCACCTGCCTCCATAAGGTTCTCACCGGCCAGATCGGCCAGCTCGACCTCTTCGAATGCCGCCACAGGGTGGTCTTTGGGTGCGGTCACAACCGGCTGTTCAAGGTAGAGCGGAATCGCGTGCACACCCTCCGGGCGGCGGAAGCCCTCCTCCGGGATACGGAGGAACACCAGATCCGCCGAGTTGGTTTCGAGGCGGGCCAGGACGGCGGTTTCGTCAACCTGTTCAGCTTCGAGGCCGCGCCGGCGGCGTTCGGTCCACCGTGAGATCCATTTGCCTGGCGTTACCCCCGGGACGTAGGCGATTTTCAGCGGCATGGCCGCCGAACCGGACGGTGACAGGGACTCTTGGGGCACCTGTTCACACTAGCTCACCATCACCAGCGGGCACGGCGGATACCCTTAAGCCATGACGTCCCAAAAATCTTCCCAATCCATGAAGCCTGAAACGGCTGCCAAGAAATTGGGCATTTACCTTCCCGCCGCGCCGAAGGAGTTCCAGGAGAACCCTGTAACCCGCGCCGAACTCGATGAGCTGCTGGCTACGCCTCCGGAGTGGCTGACCGAACTGCGCCGCAACGGACCGCACCCCCGCCCCGTAGTGGCGCAGAAACTCAACATCTCCATCGGCGGCCTGGCCCGCGGCGGCATTACGGATCCGCTGACGACGGCGCAGATCACCGAGCTGCTCGCTGCTCCTCCGCAGTGGCTCGTCGCCGAGCGCGCCAGTTTTGCGGCGGTTCGTGCCGAAACCAAGCGGGTCAAGGACGAAGCAGCCAAGAAGGCCCGCGCTTAACGGACGTCCGTTCCGGTCCTGCGCACCGGGGCACCTTCGGGGCCGCCGTGCGCGGGGCCGGGAACCCGGGAAGTCCGGGAGGCCTGGTTTCCTAACCTGAGGCCGCTCACGGCGCCGCAGTGCTCTTCTCCGCCGGACCCGGGTTGGTCAGGCGGGCGCCGTCACGCTGTGCTGCGGCACCCGCGGCTATGACAAGGGCGACGCCGAGCAGCTGGATGAGCGCGGGCGTCTGGCCGAGCATGAGCAGTCCCAGAAGGATGCCGAAGGCAGGCTCGACGGACAGCAGCGTGCCGAACGCGGTGTGGGTCATGTGGCGCAGGGCGAGCATTTCAAGCCCGAATGCTATGACCGGGCTGATCAGCGCGATGCCCGCGGCCGCAGGCAGCACCCACCAGGTGATCTCGCCGCCGATGACCTGCGGCAGCCCAACCGGCAGGGTCGCCAGCGCCGCGATCGGGATGGTCATCGAAAGCCCGCTGATCCCGGAGAACCGGTCACCTACGTGCTGTGTGAACACGTTGTAGAGCCCCCAGCACGCACCCGCGGCCAGGGCGAACCCAACCCCTGCCGGATCGATGTCCCCGTGCCAGGGTTCGGTGAGGAGCACAACGCCCACCAGGGCGAGCAGCGGCCACACGAGTGCCTTTCGGTGCTTGCTCATCAAGCCCGCCACGGTCAGCGGACCAAGGAACTCGATCGCGACCGCGGTGCCCAGTGGAATACGTTCAACCGCACCGAGGAAGAACGTGGTCATGAAGCCGGTGACCACTCCGAGTGCGAGCAGCGCCGGGAGGTCCTTGCGGCGCAGCGATCGGAACGCCGGGCGGGAGATCATCCACAGGATGACCGTTCCAAAGCACATGCGCAGCCAGCCGGTCCCTGCCGCACCGACCTGCTCGATCACGCCGACCGAGAGGGCGTTGGAAAGCTGGACGGCGAGCATCGCCGCGACCGCCATCGACCACGGCGGGATCCCGGCAGCCGGGCGGGTGCCAGTTCTGAAGCGCAGGTCAGACATGGGTACTCTCCATCCGATGCCTGTTTCCGACGCCGGGCTCATGCACGGCCAGGGAGAAAAGTGCGGGGGTATCGCCGGAATTAACGTAGGAATGTGCCTCGTCTCCCACGAACCTCAGCGCATCACCGGGGCCGAGCGTAAAGGTCTCATCCGCCACCGTGACCACGAGGGTGCCTTCGTGCACCTGGAGGAGTTCCCTTGTTCCGTGGGAATGGGCCTCGCTGGCGTGTTCCTCGCCCGGAGCAAGCATCCAGTCCCAGAGCTCGACCACGTCCGGCGGTTCGGTGCCCGCGACCAGCACGGCCCGCCCGCCCTTGCTGCCTTTCCACAGCGTGGCTCCGCTGCCGGCCTGGGTGAGCTTTGCCCGCTCCTGATGAGGTGGTTCCACCAGTGCCGGCAGTCCGACGCCCAGGGCGTCACTCAACCGAAGCAGGGTGCCGATACTCGGGTTCACCGCGCCCTGCTCGACGTTGACTACCATTCGCCGGCTCACACCGGCCATCTCCGCCAATTGATCCAACGTCCACCCACGCTTGATCCGTTCGTGCCGCACCCGCGATCCGATCGTGGCGGCCAGCGTTTCTGCGTCCACACTCATAAGTGCATGATATTGCACCGTGTGGTGCACTATCAACGTGAGTCACGCGCAGGAATACTGCTGCCCGAGGTCGAGCCATCAAACTCGCCTAACAAAAAAGGCCCCTGACCCGGTTATCAAAGCCGGGTCAGGGGCCAATCTTCATTCGTGCGCGAGGGGGGATTTGAACCCCCACGCCCTTTCGGACACTGGCACCTGAAGCCAGCGCGTCTGCCGTTCCGCCACTCGCGCAAAGTGTCTCCCGCAGAGGTAATGCGTTGAATCTCACCTTCAAAGGTAAGGCCCGGCATTCCGATTCCTCGGGAACAGCAGAATCAAGCATACCGGCATTTGCGCCAAACACCTAAACGGGGTCCCATCAGGCTCCACTGGGTCCTTCCGGCGGCACCGAAGCCCCGGAAGAACGGCGAAATTCCGGGACTTACCGGCCCGCACAGTCCGCCAGCGCCAGGGCTGCACCCCGGGAGAGGCAGAAAACAGCGGTCCGGGACACCGCTAGGGTGTTAAGACATTTATCAGCTGACCCCAGTACTATCGGAATGGATAGACATGTGTCCTGTCCGCACGCCTGCATTCTGCAGCGGGCTGCCAGGTGTACGTGCGCAGATTCCTTTACGGGACCGGATCACCGGACCCTCACCGGAAGATTGGGTCGAAAGCAGGGCGGGACAAAGTCCTCAGCAAGGTCAGGAAACTCTAGGCATAGGGAAGGAGTCGGAGATGGGCCTACTCGACAACGTCGAACGCGGCATTGAACGGATGGTCCGAGGAGCATTTTCCAGCGGCTCCTCAGGACGTGTTGAACCACTCGAACTGGCGATCGCCCTCCGCCGTGAACTGGATGAGAAGTCCATGACGCTGGGGCAGGGCCGCACCCTCGCACCCAACGTCTTCACCGCCCGTCTTTCCGATGAAGATTTTGCCCGCGCCCAGGAATGGGGCGCGCCGCTCGCTGAAGAGCTGTGCGACGTCGTCATCAAACATGCACGCAGCCAGACCTACACCCTTCAGGGTCCGGTCCGGGTCTCATTCACCAGGGACTCTTCGCTCAAACCCGGCTCGCTCGAGGTTGACTCCGCCACGGAGAAATCCACCACAGCCGGCCCGCGCCATCCCCAGCCTCCTGCTCCCAGGCAGAGTCCCACACGCATGCAGCCCGTGCTGGACATAGATGGCCAGCGCTATTCCCTGAATGCTTCCTCCGTAGTGCTCGGCCGGTCCTCCGAGGCCGACATCCTCGTTGACGACACCGGAGTTTCCCGGCGCCATCTGGAAATCCGGACCGAGGGCGGCACTGTTAGGGCAGTTGATCTGGGCTCAACCAACGGCAGCTACATCAACGGCCAGAAAGTACAGGGGGACACCATCCTCACCGACGGCTCCACCATCACCATGGGACGGACCCGCATCGTCTTCCGCCTGCTTCCGATCCGTTCCGGGGGGCGCTGATGGACGGCTCACTGACACTGACCCTGCTGCGGTATGGATTCCTGATTCTGCTCTGGGTCATGGTCCTGGGTGTTGTCGGAGCAATCCGGCGGGATCTGGTGCTTGGCCTGCGGAACCGCACCGGCACCCCTTCGGCACGCCAGGTCCGCAAGAATCCGGCCCTGGAACGCGAAACTCCGGCACCGGCGCGGGTTCAGGCCCGCCAGATGGTCGTCACTGAAGGCCCGCTTCGCGGAACCACCCTGGAGCTCGCCTCCAGCCCCATTCTGCTGGGCCGCGCCCAGGAAGCCACCCTCGTGCTGGAGGATGACTATGCCTCCGGCCGGCATGCCCGCCTCTTCCCGCAGGGCAGCCGCTGGTTCATTGAAGATCTCGGTTCAACCAACGGAACTTTCCTGGGTGGATCCCAGCTGACGCGTGCCCAGCCCGTGGACCCGGGCGTGCCGATCCGCATCGGCAAAACGGTCATTGAATTGAGGCCTTAGCAGTGGCTTTGGTCCTTCGATACGCGGCCCGCTCCGATGTGGGCATGGTGCGGCTCAAGAATGACGATTCTGCCTACGTCGGACGCTACCTCGCCGTCGTTGCTGACGGCATGGGCGGCCACGCCGGAGGCAACGTGGCTTCTGCTTCAACTGTGCTGGACCTGGTCCACCTGGACCGTCCGGATTTGGACGACGAAGCCGTGACCGTACTTGCTGACGAAATCCAGGCGGCCAACTCCCTGCTCTCGGAACTGGTCACGACGTCCCCTGAACTCTCCGGCATGGGCACCACGGTGACCGCAATGCTCCTCCAGGGAAACCGTGCTGCGCTGGCGCACATTGGGGATTCGCGGGCATACCGTCTCAAGGACGGCGTCTTCGAGCAGATCAGCGTTGACCACACGTTCGTTCAGCGGCTTATCGATGAAGGCCGGCTGAAGCCCGAGGAAGCGGAGATCCATCCGCACAAGAACGTTCTGATGCGGGTCCTGGGCGACGTCGATGCCAGTCCGGAACTTGACCTGGCTACTTTCGAGGTCGCTGCCGGAGAGAAGTGGCTGCTGTGTTCCGACGGCCTCAACGCCGTGCTGCGCGACAGTGACATCGAGTCCGTCCTCCGCGGGTCAGCAGACATTGACGACGCCGTCGAAACCCTTGTGGACCTGACCCTTGCCGGCGGCTCGCCGGACAACGTCACCGTCGCCGTTATCGAAGTCGCCGAAGCTGCCGCCGACGCCGCGGACGCTAAGCACCCGCGGCGAGAGCCTGCTCCGGTCACCGGTGGAACGGCCATTCAGCATAGGGCTGCTTCATCCTCAGCAGACGCAGCGGGAAGCCAGGCTGCCTCCGGTCACGCTGCTGCTCCGGAAGGACCAGCAGCGGCGCTTCCTGAGAGCGACGGGGACAGAAACGCTGACAATCCGGTCCGGGCCGAGCTGATCCGCCAGGACCTTGCCTCCCGTCCGCACATCCTGGTTGGAGCTGCCTCCCTGGCTACGGAAACCGGGCAGATTCCGATCGTCACCGAACGGACGGCGGAGCGCCGCGCTGCGCGCATGCTGATGCACAAGGCAGACGACGCCGGTTCCCCGGACACTCCCGCGGAAACCGAGGTGCCGCCCAAGCGCAGGCGCTGGATCCTCGTTGTCGTGCTCGCGGTCCTGGCCGCCCTGCTGGCATCAGTGCTGTGGGTGGGCTATGCCTGGACCCAGACACGCTACTACGTGGGTTCCGCGGACAACCGCGTTGCAATCTTCAACGGTGTTTCGCAGACCCTGGGGCCGATCAAGCTCTCGCAGGTCACGGAGACGTCCAACATTCCTGTCGACAGCCTGCCGGAATACTGGCGCAGCCGGGTGAATGACACCGTTCCGGCCCGTGACCTCGTCCATGCTGAACAGATCGTGGACCAGCTGCGCGGTACTGCCAAGGCAATTCTCTGCCCGGCACCATCCGATACTGAACCTGCACCCTCCCCGTCGCCGACAGTGCTCGCGGACGCGTTGGAAGCTGCAGCGGCTCCGGACTCCGCTCCCGCGGTTCCCAACCCGTGTGGAGGGCAGGAATAATGTCAGAGCTGGCTGCTCCCGCCAAGTCCCGCCGCAATGTCGAAGCTGTGCTGCTGCTGCTCGCCCTCGCCGTGGGCATTGGCGCCAACATGCTCGTTGGCATCGACGAGGACCGGGCCTTCGATGAGGACTTCTGGGTCCAGGGCGGCACCTTGGTGGCCCTTGTCCTGGCCTTCCACATTGTTCTCCGCTTCCGGGCAAAATATGCCGATCCGGTAATACTTCCCATCGTCACAGCCTTGAACGGGATCGGCCTGGCCATGATCCACCGGCTGGACATCGTCGAAGGGGACACAGCCGCGGACCGCCAGCTGCTCTGGAGCACTGTCGCCATCGCCGCGGCCATCGGCGTGCTGTTCGTCATCAAGGATCACCGCATCCTTCGGCGATACACGTACATCTCCCTCATTGTCAGTGCCGTCCTGCTCCTGCTGCCTCTGACGCCCCTCGGACTGACCATCAACGGTGCCCGAATCTGGATCAATGTGGGCTTTGGAACGTTCCAGCCGGGTGAAATCGCCAAAATTACGCTCGCTATATTCTTCGCGGGGTATCTTTCCACCAACCGGGACCTGATCCTGCTTGCCGGCCGCAAGGTCGGCCCGCTGCAGTTCCCCCGGTTCAAGGACCTGGGGCCCATGATGGCCGCCTGGGGCGTGAGCATTGGAGTCCTTGTCTTCCAGCGCGACCTGGGTTCCTCGATCCTGTTCTTCGGGCTGTTCATGGCAATGATCTACGTTGCCACCAGCCGGGTTAGCTGGGTCCTGATCGGCCTGGCGCTGATCGGAGCAGGCGGACTGGTCGCAGTCCAGCTGTTCAGCCATGTGGCACTGCGCATCGACAGCTGGCTCAATGCCTTTGACCCGGAGGTCATCGACCGTAGTCCGGGCGGCAGCTGGCAGGTCGTTCAAGGGCTCTTCGGGCTGGCCAGCGGCGGCATGACCGGCACCGGCCTGGGACAGGGCCGCCCCGATCTGGTGACCTACGCGAACTCGGACATGATCATCGCCGCCCTCGGGGAGGAACTCGGGCTGATCGGTGTCTTCGCGATCGTGCTGCTCTTCGTCCTGCTGGTTTCGCGGGGGTTCCGGGCCGCGCTCGGCACCCGGGACAGTTTCGGCAAGCTGCTGGCGTGTGGTTTGTCCTTCACCCTCGCACTGCAGTGCTTCGTGGTGATCGGCGGAGTCACGCGGCTCATCCCGCTGACCGGCCTCACCACTCCCTTTATGTCCGCCGGCGGCTCCTCGCTGCTGGCCAACTGGATCATCATTGCCCTGCTGCTGCTGATCTCCAACGCCGCCCGCCGTCCAGCCGCCACCGGCCTGATGACTGATATGGAGCCTGCCCTGGCCTCTCCAGCGCACACCGGGAACCCGCTGCGGCGCACCGGTAACGACTCCACGGAGGTGAGGCGCCCATGAACCAGGCCATCCGCAACAGCTGGATCGTGGCACTGGCCATGTTCCTGGCCATCCTGGGTTCGCTGACGTATGTGCAGTTCTTCGCCGCTGAGCAGCTCAATGACGATCCGATCAATGTGCGCAGCCTGTACCAGGACTTCGGGCAGAACCGTGGTTCGATCCTGGTAGACGGAGTTCCGATCGCCGAATCGGTGCCCTCCAACGACGAGTTCAACTTCCAGCGTGTGTACAACAACGCTGAAGTCTATTCAGCCGTCACCGGCTACTTCTCCCTGGTTTATGGCGTGACCCAGCTGGAACAGGCCATGAATGACGAACTTACCGGCAACAGCGACCAGCAGTTCTACGACCGCCTGGTCCAGCTGCTCTCCGGCGCCCAGGCAGAGGGCGCTTCCGTGGAGCTCACCATCGACCCTGAGCTGCAGCAGATGGCTTACGACCTGATTCCCGACGGGCAGAAGGGATCGATCGTGATGATGGATCCCAAGACCGGCGATATCCTGGCGATGGTGTCAAAGCCCTCCTACGACACGAACCTGCTGGCTGGGCACAACACCCCCCAGGTCGAAGCCAACATGGAGGCACTGCTGGGCGTTCCGGGGCTTTCTCCCTACACGAACCCGGCAACCCAGTCGCTCCTGGCCCCTGGCTCGACCTTCAAGTTGGTGGTCGCTGCGGCTGCGCTGGAAACCGGCAAGTACAACGCGGAGTCCGTCATCCCCAACCCTGCAGCGTTGCCACTGCCGGGCACCACTATTTCACTGCCGAACTTCACCAACGGACTGTGCTCAACCCGCAGCGAAGCTGATCTGGAGTTCGCTCTCGAGCAGTCCTGCAACACCGTTTTCGCCCAGGTCGCCTGGGACGTCGGCGAGGATGCCTTGGCGCAGCAGGCGGAGAAGTTCGGTTTCGGGCAGTCACTGAACATCCCCACGGACGTCACGGCCAGCCAGTTCCCTGATACGGAGGGACAGGCCGAACTGGCGCTTTCCTCCATCGGACAGGGCAGTGTTACCGCAACCCCGCTGCAGGTGGCCATGATTTCCGCGGCCATCGCCAACAACGGCGTCCAGATGACCCCAAACCTGATCAAGGCGGTCCGCGCACCGGACCTGTCCGTCATCGATGAACCGGAGCCAACCGTGCTCAACACCTCCGTCAGCCCAGGCACGGCCGCGCAGTTGACGGACTGGATGGTGAGCGTCGTGAACAACGGATCTGCCTCGGCAGCCCGCGTTCCCGGATTCCAGGTGGCAGGCAAGACAGGCACCGCCGAAGTCGAGGGACGCGGCGACAATGCCTGGTTCACCGGCTTCGCCCCGGCAGACGACCCCCGGGTGGCCATCTCCATCGTCATGGAAGACGTTGACCTGGCCACCGGATCCCAATTGACCACTCCAAGCGCGCAAAAACTCCTAGAGGCGGTGTTGAATAAGTGAGGCCTACTTCGGGTATCACCTTAGGCGGCAGGTTCCAGCTGACCGATCGTATAGCCATCGGCGGCATGGGCGAGGTCTGGAAGGCGCGGGACCTTGTCCTGGGCCGGATCGTTGCCATCAAGATCCTCAAGGAGGAGTACACCGGCGACCCTGGCTTCCTGAACCGTTTCCGCGCGGAGGCACGCCACACTGCCCTGCTGAACCACGAAGGCATCGCCAACGTGTTCGATTACGGCGAGGAGGAGGGTTCGGCCTACCTGGTGATGGAACTGGTCCCGGGCCAGCCGCTCTCCAGCATTATCGAACGTGAAAAGGTCCTGTCCCCGGACCGGACGCTCTCGATCATTGGCCAGACCGCCACGGCGCTGGCGGTTGCACACCGCCAGGGGCTGGTGCACCGCGATGTGAAGCCCGGCAACCTTTTGATCATGCCCGATGGGCGGGTGAAGATCACCGACTTCGGCATTGCGCGCCTTGCCGACCAGGTGCCGCTCACCGCAACCGGACAGGTAATGGGAACCGCCCAGTACCTTGCACCGGAGCAGGCAACGGGTCAGCAGGCCACCGGGTCCAGCGACATTTACGCCCTCGGTGTCATTGGCTACGAACTGCTGGCCGGCACCCGTCCGTTCTCCGGGGAATCCCAGATCGCAATTGCGCTGGCCCAGGTCAATGACACCCCGCCGCCGCTGCCGGAGTCCATTCCGGCCCCGGTCCGCGCCTTGATCATGTCCATGCTGGCCAAGGACCCGGCGGACCGCCCCGCCGATGCCGAGGCGCTGGCCCGGGCCGTTGAGGCTATCCGCCGCGGCGATATCAGCACCGCTCAGCAGGCCGTTCCGGGCATGCTCCTCTTCGGATCCGCCGGTACGGCGGCCACCAGCGCCGTCACGGCACCGGTTCCGATGCCGGGCAACACCTCCGCCACGCGCATGGTGGATACTTCGCCGTCGACCTCCGCACTGCCGGTGGCAGCCTCCGAAGCCAACGGCCAGGAAACCAGTGCACTGGCAGCGTCCCGTGAATGGACCGATGAGGACGTCGACGACGACGGTGACGGATACGGCAGCGATGACGGCTACGATGACCAGCCTCAGCGCAAAAAATGGCTCATCCCGCTGATCGTGCTCCTGTCCCTGGTCCTGATTGCCATCATTGCCGTGATCGCGGTGAACCTGAACTCCGATCCGGCCAGCGACAACGAGGCCACGAAGTCCCCGTCCACATCTTCCTCGCCGTCGACGTCCGCCAGTCCCACCCGGAGCAGTGCCTCGCCGACCACGAGCTCAGCGTCGCCAACAAGCCCGTCCGCGAGCCCCAGTTCTTCGGCTGCGGAGGAAATCACCATCAACGCGTCGCAGTACCAGGGCCGCGATGTTAATACGGTCGCGAATGAGTTGACGCAGCTCGGCTTGGGCGTCAACACGAATCCCGTCAGCTCGGATACGGTCGCGAGTGGATTGGTTATTTCAATCAATCCAACGGGTACTCTTTCCCCCGGCGACAGCGTCACCATCACCTATTCCTCTGGCCCTGAAGCCGAGCAGCAGGTTCAGGTACCAGGCGGCTTGATTGGCGTCTCAGCTGCAACGGCAAGCGCAAGGATTGTGGATGCCGGACTTGTTCCTACCCGTACGGAACAGAATCATCCGTCCGTTCCCGAGGGTAATGTCATTGGCGTCAATCCGGGTGAAGGTGCAACCGTCTCTCCCGGATCGTCTGTGACGATTGTCGTCTCCCTGGGCCCCGTCCCTGACTCACAACCCGGTGCAGGCGCTGATACGAATCCCGACGGTCCGTAGGCACCATGAGCGCGGATTTCCTGAAAGGACACCCCACACTGAACACTGACCGGATCCTCAACGGGCGGTACGAGGTAGGTGAGCTCATTGGCCGCGGCGGTATGGCCGACGTCTACCTCGGCCGTGACTCCCGGCTGGGACGCTCAGTGGCCATCAAGGTGCTCCGCCCGGATCTGGCCCGCGATCCGCTCTTCCAGTCCAGGTTCCGGCGTGAAGCGCAGGCGGTCGCCGGATTGAACCACCCCTCCATCGTCTCCGTGTATGACACCGGGGACCAGGAAGCGGCGGACGGATCCCACGATGAGGTCCGTTTGCCCTTCATCGTGATGGAATACGTTTCCGGACGCACCCTCCGGGACCTCATCAAGGCCGGAGAAATCAGCATTGATGCGGCGGTGGACTACACCCTGGGCGTGCTGGCTGCCCTCGAATACAGCCACCGTTCCGGGATTGTGCACCGCGACATCAAACCGGCCAACGTTATGGTTGCGGCCGACGGACGGGTCAAGGTCATGGACTTCGGCATTGCCCGGGCGATCGCGGATTCAGCGGCGACGATGACGCAGACCCAGGCCGTTATCGGCACGGCGCAGTACCTGTCACCGGAACAGGCCCGCGGGGAGACGGTCGACGCACGCAGCGACCTGTACTCCGCTGCCTGCCTGTTCTTTGAGATGCTGGCCGGCCGGCCGCCTTTTGTGGGGGACAGCCCGGTGTCAGTGGCGTACCAGCATGTACGGGAGCAGCCGCCCAAGGCCAGCAGCTTTAACCGGGAGGTTTCGCCCGCCTTGGATTCCGTGCTGGAACGTGGTCTGGCCAAGAACCGCGAGCAGCGCTACCAGAACGCCCATGCCTTCTCCGAAGCGCTGCAGGCCGCGCGCCGCGGTGAGCTGGAACCGGAACAAACTGGTGCCACGGAGGCTATCCAGATGCCCAAGGCCTCTGTGCAGCCCTGGCCTGACGAGGAACCACGCACACGTGCCATGGCCCGGGTCATGGAGGGCGGACCGCTGACGAGCATGCCGGCGGAAGACCTCCAGGAAGATGAGGGTCATTCCCGGCTGCCGGTGGGCACTAACCAGGAGCGGGATCCCAGGCAGAAGAAACGACGCAGGGCCTGGATCATCACACTGTTCCTTGCTTTGGCGCTGCTTCTCGCGGCAGGGGGGATTTTTGCCTACAACCTTGCCAACCAGCCGCCCCCTCCACCGGTGTCGGGCAGCATCCCGAATGTGGAAAACATGACCCAGACCGAAGCCATCAACACCATTACCGCTGAGGGCTTCAGGGCACCCGTCATTGAGCCGCAGTACAGCGACACGGTTGAATCCGGCCTGGCCATAGGAACCTCACCGACGGCTGGGACAGACACTCTGTTCGACGCCGACATCACCCTGTTTGTGTCCCAGGGCCCGTCCGCGGTAGCGATCCCGGAAACCCTGCCAGGGATGAGCGAGGCCCAGGCCAGGGACGTCCTGCGCCTGATGGGACTGCAGGGCGGCAACACCGTCACCGCTAACAGTCCGGTTGTTCCCGAGGGCCGGGTCATCGAAACGACGCCCAGCATCGGAACCTCCGTCCAGGTCGGCAGCACCGTGGACCTGGTGCTCTCTTCCGGGAAGGTCACCGTCCCCAATCTCAGGGACGTGAGCATCGAAGAGGCCCGGGCCTACTTGGCCGATCCTGCCTACGGGCTGGAGGTGGCAGTGGAGGAAGTCGAAAACTCGGTGGTGAAACCGGGTACCGTCATTGATCAAAGCGCCCTGCCCGGATCGGATGTTCCGCAGGGCAGCACCATCACGCTGACGGTGGCCAAGGAGCCGGCGAGCCCGTCGCCGTCGGCGTCGCCCAGTTCCTCCTCATCGCCGTCGAGTTCCGGCAACCGGCGGGACGACTAGCGCTGGCAGGGCGTCAGGCACCGGAGCTGATCAGCGGGCTCAGAGTGGCTGCGTGTGCCGCGGCGCCTTCCAGGCCAAGACTCTCCAGCCAGTTTCCGAGCATCTGGTAGCCGCCCTCCGTGAGGACGGATTCCGGGTGGAACTGCACGCCGGACAGCGGTGCTGTCCGGTGCCGCAGGCCCATGATGATTCCGCTGGCGGTCCGTGCAGTGACTTCCAGCTCCGCCGGAATCTGGTCCGCGACTGCTGCGAGGGAGTGATAGCGGGTGGCCGTCAGCGGGCTGGGCAGCCCGGAGAAGACATCCGTCCCGTGATGCTCCACCTCCGAGGTCTTGCCGTGCATCAGCTCGGGGGCATGGGTGACCGTGCCGCCGAAGGCTTCGGCCAGCGCCTGGTGTCCCAGGCAGACGCCCAGCATCGGCTTGGCGTTCGCTTCACACCAGCGGATGAGGTCGATGCAGACGCCGGCATCCGCCGGGGCGCCGGGACCGGGGGAGACGAGCACGCCGTCCCGGGCTGCTGCCAGCTCTTTGGCTTCCTCCAGGCTCAGGTCGTCGTTGCGCACCACAGTTGTCTGGGCTCCCAGCTGCTGCAGATACCCCACAAGGGTGTAAACGAAACTGTCGTAGTTATCGACCACGAGGATACGGGTGCTCATTGCCTCAGGAACCGCCAATCGTTGAATCCGTAAGTGGGCCCAGGAAACTGAATTCCGAGAACCAGGGAAAAACATAAACCATCAGTGCCAGCACCACGCCCGCGGCCAGCAGCACAGACGTAATGATGCGCACCCACAGCGGGCCGGGCAGATGCCGGAATATCCAAGCGTACATTTTATCCCTGTCCTCCTGCCCTGGCCGCTGCGATTGCGGCGATCTCAGCCGGGGGTCCTGCCGACGCGGGCTGCCAGGACTCCATCACCGCGTAGGCGATGAACCGTTCCTGGGAGCCGAACCGCGGATTACACGTAGTCAGGGTCAGTATCCGTTCTGTGGGTGCTGCGCTGGGCTGTGTGGGGACCGGCGCCAGCACGTCCACCTGGTCCGGCAGAACTATCTGGCTGTTCCGGTAGATATAGGTGTAGTAGCCCTCTGCCGTCTGCACATATATACGGTCCCCCGGCACCAGGGTGTCGACGGCGTCCAGGACCTGTCCGTGCGTTTGCCGATGGCCCGCCAACGCAAAATTGCCAACTTCGCCGGGCATGGCGGTTTCCGGGTAATGGCCAAGGCCCAGTGTGTCCAGGACCTCGGTTCCCACGCCCTGGGTCACCGGCCGGGCATGCTCCGGACCAAACCGGGGGATATAGACGGCGGCGAAGGTGCTGCCCTCAGCATCGGGCGCGGGAAGCACGACTGGGTTGCCGTAGTCTTCCAGGGCCGCGGCTTCGGTGGAGGCAGGCGGGGCGTCAAACCCGGAGAAGAGTTCCTCCATGGCCTGTTCCTGCCTGCGGTCTGACTCGATATTGGTCCACCACAATTCCCAGACCACAAAGAGGACCAGGACCAGCCCGGCAGTGATGAGAAGTTCACCAATGACCTGCACTGCCAGGGAGCCACGTCCACGCCGTCCGCCCTCTCGAAGGTTCCGCCGTGCCCGGCGGGATTCGGGCGCAGGGGTACCGGTGCCTGGGATGTCCTCCGTTGAACTGCGCAATCGGTCCCCGATCCTCTCCATACTCTGCCGGGTGGTACCGGGCACTTTGGTGCTGGTCATTCGCTACGATTGGAAGAGGGGAACCTGCAAGCCACCCAGCTCACCGCCGATACCCAGTCAGGATATCGTCACCCGGGCGCGGCGCGCGGATCTCCCACAGACCATAATCGCACCGGCGTGAAGTGAGCCGGTTCCGCTAGGAGGATCCGTGCCCGAGTCAAAGTCCCGCAAGAAGCCGTCAGCCGCTGACGCACCGGCTCCGGCCAAAGCGAAGACCGCGCCCAAACCGAACCCGGTTTGGTACAAGCCGGTGATGTTCGGGCTGATGCTGATTGGCCTGATCTGGATCATCGTTTTTTACATTTCCGAGGGTGTCTACCCGGTCCCGGCGCTGGGCTCAGGGAATATTCTGGTCGGCTTCGGACTCGCGATCGCTGGCTTCCTGATGACGACGCGCTGGCGCTAAACTTCCCCAGATAAACCCCAGCTCCCGGCATGCGGTCCTCCGCCTGCCGGGAGTTCGTGTTTTAAACAGGCTTTCCCACAGCTGGCCAACTTCTCCACAGGGGGTTATCCACAGGAGTGCATAACCTGTTCAGAACAGCCCCGGTCAGCCAGTGGACGTTGTGCCGCGCTTTCCCCAGCTTTTCCACAAGGGGACGTGGAAAAGCTGGGGATAACTCAGGGGCAACCCGACCGAGGTTGTACCCACCATGTGCACAGAGTTATCCACAACTGTGGGTAACTCTGTGGCCAGTCAGGGTCAATTTGGCGTGTTTACGCGGAACATAGTTATCCACAGCTGTGGAATTACATGTGTGTAACTCAGGCGGCGCACTGGATAACTTCCATCGGAAGTTACCCACTGGCTGTGCATAACTCTCAGCGCTACTTGTGGGTAACCTGCCTTTCCATGCGTTAAGGTCCTGATTTCGGCCCGACCCGCTGCGTCCGATCGCAGAGTTACACGCCTGTAAGTTATTAACAATGTGGGTATCTCTGTGGATAACCACCAGTCCCGCTTGCCGGTTGAGGAGTATCAACAGATGAGTGCAGAGTGGTTAACGGCAGCAGGCCCCCGGGTTTACCGGGGGCCTGCTGCGCGGCGGGGTGGTTGGAAGCCGGGCAGCTAGAAGCTGGGCGTCCAGAAAAAGGCGAGGCCCAGCAGCACCAGTGCGATCGCGGCGAGACCGCCGAACTGCACCAGCGACCGGCGCGGGCCCTTGGGGGCGTAGGCCAGCACTGCGGCGCAGGCAGCGCCAGTCACCAAACCGCCCAGATGCGCCTGCCAGGAGATGCTTGGGTAAACGAAGCCCAGGACCAGGTTGATGCCGATAAGGATCAACAGGGCTTTGACATCGCCGCCACGCTGACGCTGAATCACGAACAGGGCACCGAATAGTCCGAAGATGGCACCGGAGGCGCCCACCACAGCTTGGAAGGCGGGGGCGAGCATCAGGACCCCGATGGAGCCGCCCAGCGCTGAAATCAGGTACAGCAGGATAAATCTGACCCGGCCCAGCAGTGGTTCCAGGGACCGGCCCAGGAGCCACAGCGCATAGAGGTTGAACGCGATGTGAAAGATAAAGCCGGGGGAGTGCAGGAACGCAGCACTGAACAGCCGCCAGGGTTCGGAGGCCGCGAGGATCGGGGCGAACAGGAACCGTTCGGCGAAGCCCGGAACCAGCCATTGAAGGGCGTAGGCGATTCCGCACAGAATCATCAGCGTTGTGGTGACCACCGGTTTCCCGGGCCGGGCGGCGCCACCATAGGGGGTCCGGTAGGCGGGGGCATTCCGGCGGCTCTCCTGGAAACAGTCAACGCACTGGACTCCCACAGGTGCGCTGTGCTGGCACTCGGGGCAGGCGGGCCGGCCGCAGCGCTGGCAGCGGATATAGCTGACACGGTCCGGATGCCGAGGACAGACCGGTACTTCAGGGGCCGGCTGGCCGGCCGGAATTCCGTAGGACATGTTGGGTTTGGCTCCAGGGGCTCTTATGGGAAAACCCCGGCCGGAGGTCCGGCCGGGGTGTGCTGCCAACCAGGGTTAGAGCTGTTCCACGGTGACGCTGTTGATCACGACGTCTTCAGTGGGCTTGTCCCGCATGTCCGTGGCTACTGCGTTCAGCGCGTCCACAACGGCCTTGGACTCATCGTCTGCAACTTCGCCGAAGATGGTGTGCTTGCCCTGCAGCCAGGTGGTGGGGACGGAGGTAATGAAGAACTGAGATCCGTTCGTGCCGCGGCCCATCTGGATGCCGGCGTTAGCCATGGCCAGCTTGTAGGGGCTGGTGAAGTCGAGGTCGGGGCTGATCTCATCATCGAACTGGTAGCCCGGTCCGCCGGTGCCGCGGCCCAGCGGGTCGCCGCCCTGGATCATGAAATCCTTGATGATGCGGTGGAAAATCGTGCCGTCGTAGAGCGGCCGGCTGGTCTTCTCGCCGGTGGCCGGATCGGTCCATTCGATCTCACCTGTTGCCAGGCCGACGAAGTTCTTGACCGTCTTCGGTGCGTGGTTGCCGAAGAGGTTGATCCGGATATCGCCCTTGGAGGTATGGAGGGTCGCTTTTGCGGTAGGAATAGCAGTCATGACCTCATTCTTCCACGGCAGCCCTTTATACGCGCGGAAACCGGCCTGTTCAGCGCACAGTGAAAACTTGGGCCCCAGGGGCCCGCTGATAGCACAGAACAGTCATTACACGTAGGCTAAGGCTGAACCGTCACTATCCCGGGAGGTAGTTTTGAATAAGAAGGACCGCATTGCCCGTGACTTCGAAGCGAATGTCACCGCAGGCGTGGAAACGGCACGTGACTGGGCAACCCCCAAGGTAGAGGCCGCCGTAGGTTGGGCAGTTCCCCGCATCGAAAAGGGGATCGAAACCGCTTCGCCGAAAATTCAGGACGGACTCAAACGTGCCGCTGACGAGATCGCACAGGGCGTCGCCGTCGTGACTCCCCGGCTCCAGGACGGACTTCAGAAGGTCGGCCCCAGGATCAGCCAGGTTGTTGACGATGCCACTCCGAGGATCCAGACCACCCTCGACAAGGCTGCGCCGGCCCTGACCCATGCCAAGGACAAGGTTGTGGACAGCTACATCCCCACGATCTCCAACCGGCTTGGCGACGCCGCTGATTCCGTCTCCCGCGGACTCGGAAATGCCTCAGTACCGGTACAGACCGCCGTGGCCAAGGCCACCGGTAATAAGAAGGCCCTGAAGCAGGCTCAGAAGGCAGCTGCCAAGGCTGCCAAGGAGCTGAAGAAGCAGCAGAAGGGCGGCGGCAAGGGCTGGCTCGTCTTCGGCATTGTTGCTTCGGCGGTTGTGGCCGCAGTTGCCGCCTGGCGGGCTTCCCGTCCGGTCGAAGATCCCTGGAAGACGCCGGCACCGGCCCAGCCGAAGCCCGCCGTCGTTCCGGTCCCCGCGCCGGCACCGGCTGCTCCGGCCGAGGACAGCAAGCCGGCGTCCCCCGCCGAGAAGGCGAAGGACAGCGCCGCAGCCGCTGCCCAGAAGACCAAGGAAGCCGCGCAGGGCGTGAAGGAGGCTGCTGCGTCTTCCACCGCCAAGGCCGGTGAGAAGGCAGCCGATGCCGCCAAGCACAGCAAGGAAGCCGCGTCCACGGCTGCCAAGCCTGCCGGTGCCCACGCTGACACCTCCGCAGACGCGAAGGCTGAGAAGCCGAAGAACTAACGCGGCAGACAGCACAGGGAAGGACCCCGGATATCCGGGGTCCTTCCCTGTTTAAGCGTTCCTGAGCCTGAGGGTCACTTTTCGATGTCTCCGCCCAGGACCGGCGGTGCCGGGGGAATCCTGTCCTCCGGCGGGGCCCCGGACACGGGCACACGCCCCCGGGCCTGCCCCCTGAGGACGACGCCGAGCCCGGCAAGGATGATTCCCAGACCGGCGTAGGTGCCGCCGGGTAGCTCCTCTCCGAGGAAAATGGCGGCCAAGACGGCCGCACCGGGAATTTCGAGCAGAATGATCATCGAGACCACCAAGGGGCTGATTACGGCCAGCAGATGGTTGAACACAGTGTGGCCAAGCAGCTGCGCCATCACGGTCACTGCCAGGATCCCGGCCCAGGCGGCCGGCTCAAACCCGACGAGGGGCTGCCGGAACGCGGCGCACATGATCAGCAGAATGACGGCACAGGCGCCGTAGCAGAGCGTCGTGTAGGTTCCAGTGGACATGGTCCGGCGGGCCTTGCCTCCCGCAATCGTGTACAGACCTGCCAAGGCGCCGCCGGCCAGCGCGAGGGCATCACCCGCCAGCGCCTCGCGTGAGACCGCTACATCGAAGCCGGTGATCACCACGACCCCGGCGAAAGCGAGGACCAGTCCAAGGAGGGTCTGCCGGGCCACGCGGTTTCCCCGAAGAAGGCCGAAGAGCGCGATCCAGCCCGCCTGAAGGCAGACAAGGGCAGTGGCCGCTGCGACAGAGGTGAGCTGCAAGGCCGAGATGAAGCAGGCAAAGTGCAGTGCCAGGGCGAGGGCTGCCAAGGCAGTCCATTTTAGTTCGGTCCGGCTGAGGCTGCGGAAACCTTCCCTGTCCCGCAGCGCGGCAGGTCCGCCCATGATGATGGCGCCAAGGGCATTCCGCCAAAAAGCAATGGCCAGGGCTGGCGCTGCGGTTGCCGCCATGATGGGGCCGGAGGCGGAGACGCCCAGCACGCCTACCGCCGCAAGGAGAAAGGTCATGGGAAAAGATTATTCCCTGGAAGCGTGCTGGCAGACGGTCCTGTGGGTGCTGTGACGGCTGGTGGGAACGCCGGATCCTCAACCAGCCACCAAGTTGCACGGGCGGTGCCGTACCGGTAACCGCCCAACCGGATTAAACGCAGAAAGTCCCGGTCGTAACGACCGGGACTTTCTTTCGGTGGAGGCACGGGGACTCGAACCCCGAACCCCCTGCTTGCAAAGCAGGTGCGCTACCAATTGCGCCATGCCCCCGAATTGAACCTGATTCAGTATATCCCACCCGCGGGGGTGTTCAAACCAATCCTGTTCCTGCGGAGCTACTCAACCTTGTCGGTCGAGACCTTCCAGACGGATTTCTCCGCGGCAGTTTCCTGCCATTTCCGAAAGGCGAAGACGCCTGCTGCTGCGGCTGCT
Source organism: Arthrobacter pullicola (assembly GCF_014836875.1). Taxonomy (GTDB): domain Bacteria; phylum Actinomycetota; class Actinomycetes; order Actinomycetales; family Micrococcaceae; genus Arthrobacter_B; species Arthrobacter_B pullicola. The sequence goes on from NZ_JACSQC010000001.1 coordinate 228,010, forward strand.
GCAATCGCGAACAACTTCTTCACAGTGTCTCCTTGCCGTTGTGGCCGATCATTTTCATGATCGTCCGTGGGCGTACCAGGACTTGAACCTGGGACCTCTTCGTTATCAGCGAAGCGCTCTAACCGCCTGAGCTATACGCCCCGATACCTCACCGGGCCGAGATATGACTTTACCGTAACCTCGGCCGGAACCCAAATCGGGTGCCCCGTGTTCCGGCGCAGGCTCGGTTCCTGCGCCGGAATCGCGGATTATCAGTCGTCGGTAAGGGTTACACCGATGCCGCCGACCAGGGTCGAGGCAATGTTGTAGAGCACAGCTGAGAGCATCGACAGGGCCGTCAGCAGCAGGACGTTGACGACGGCGATGATGGTCGCGAAGGAGACAACCTGGCCCAGGGACGCGAACTCGCGGAGGTCGAATCCGCCGGACTCCGAACCGGCAATTTCACCGAGCAGGTCGTTGACCCGGTCGAAGATCCCGGTGAGGTCCAGGACGGTCCACAGCACGATCGCTGCGACCACGGTCACGACGCCGAGGGCAACGGACAGCAGGAAGGACATTTTCAGCACCGACCACGGATCGATCTTGCTGACCAGCAGGCGGGCTTTCCGGGCCTTGGCCTTGGGAGCCGGCTTCACCAGCGGCTGCCGGTTGCCGGACGCGCTCTGACCCGTTCCAGGCCGCTGTGCGGGCCGTGCAGGGGTTTTCACCCGCGGGCCGCCGCCGGGCCTGGCATTTGAGTTGGTCGAGCTCACTCGCTACCTCCATCGTCTGCTGACTGTGCGTCGGGCCCAGCCATTTCCTCTGTTGACAACGGTACTTCATCCACTGGTGCCTCCACAGACTCGCCGTCGGAGGCGCCGTCGCCGTCAGCTGCGTCCACCGGCAGATCCCGTTCGGAGTTCCGGGCCACCGCGATGATGCGGTCGTTCTTGTCCGGCTTCGCGAAAATGACGCCCATGGTGTCGCGGCCCTTGGCCGGAACACCGGCAACCGCGGAGCGCACAACCTTGCCGCCCTGCATGACCACCAGGACCTCGTCCTCTTCCTGCACAATCATCGCGCCGACCAGGTGTCCACGGTCTTCGTTGTACTTGCCCACCTTGATGCCCAGGCCGCCGCGTCCCTGCACACGGTATTCATCGACACTGGTGCGCTTGGCGTAGCCGCCCTCGGTGACGATAAACACGTAGGAGTCCTCCGTGATGACGTCCGCTGCGAGCAGCTCATCATCCTCGCGGAACTTCATGCCGGTGACGCCGGAGGTTGCCCGGCCCATCGGCCGCAGGGCCTCGTCGGTGGCGGTGAAGCGCAGGGACTGGCCCTTGCGGGAAACCAGCATCAGATCGTCGGTCTCGCTGACGAGCTGGGCCGAGACAACTTCGTCGCCCTCGCGCAGGTTGATGGCGATGACACCGGCGGACCGGTTCGTGTCGTAGTCCCGGAGCTGGGTCTTCTTGACCAGACCGCGCTTGGTGGCGAGCACCAGGTACGGGGCGGCCTCGTAGTCGGGCAGGTCCAGCACCTGGGCAATGTGTTCTCCCGGCTGGAAGGCCAGCAGGTTGGCAACATGCTGTCCCTTGGCGTCCCGCCCGGCTTCAGCCAGCTCGTAGGCCTTGGCACGGTACACGCGGCCGAGGTTCGTGAAGAACAGCAGCCAGTGGTGGGTGGTGGTGACGAAGAAGTGCTCGACGACGTCGTCTCCGCGAAGCTGTGCCCCGCGGATTCCCTTTCCGCCGCGGTGCTGGGCACGGTAGTTGTCGCTGCGGGTCCGCTTGACGTAACCGCCGCGGGTAATGGTGATGACCATTTCCTCTTCAGGAATGAGGTCTTCCATGCTCATATCGCCGTCGTAGCCCATCAGGACCTTGGTGCGGCGGTCATCGCCGTGCTTGTCCACGATCTCAGCGAGTTCGTCGCTGACGATCTGCCGCTGGCGCTCCTCAGAGGCCAGGATCGAGTTGTACTCGGCGATTTCGAGTTCCAGCTTGGCGTGCTGGTCCTGGATCTTCTGGCGTTCCAGCGCAGCAAGACGGCGCAGCTGCATGTCCAGGATGGCCTGGGACTGCAGCTCATCGATATCCAGCAGCTGAATCAGGCCATTACGGGCCTCTTCCACGGTGGAGGAACGGCGGATCAGGGCGATGACCTCGTCCAGTGCGTCCAGGGCCTTCAGCAGGCCGCGCAGGATGTGCGCGACCTCTTCGGCCTTGCGCAGCCGGTACCGGGTGCGGCGGACGATGACTTCGAGCTGGTGCGTGACCCAGTGGCGGATGAAGGCGTCCAGGCTCAGCGTACGGGGCACGCCGTCGACGATCGCCAGCATGTTGGCGCCGAAGTTTTCCTGCAGCTGGGTGTGCTTGTAGAGGTTGTTCAGCACCACCTTCGCGACGGCGTCGCGCTTCAGCACGATGACCAGGCGCTGGCCGGTGCGGCCGGAAGTCTCATCGCGCATATCGGCGATGCCGGTGATCTTGCCGTCCTTCACCAGTTCGGCGATCTTGATGGCGAGGTTGTCCGGATTGGCCATGTAGGGCAGTTCCGTAACCACCAGGCAGGTACGGCCCTGGAGTTCTTCGACATTGACCACGGCACGCATGGTGATCGATCCGCGGCCGGTGCGGTACGCGTCCTCGATTCCCTTGTGGCCCAGGATGGTGGCGCCGGTGGGGAAGTCAGGTCCCTTGACCCGCTTGATCAGCTCTTCGAGCAGTTCCTCGTTCGATGCTTCCGGGTGCTGCAGGTACCACTGCACACCGTCAGCCACCTCGCGCAGGTTGTGCGGCGGAATGTTGGTGGCCATACCGACGGCGATGCCGGAGGACCCGTTGACCAGCAGGTTGGGGAACCGGGCCGGCAGGATGGTCGGTTCCTGGTTGCGGCCGTCGTAGTTATCCATGAAGTCGACGGTTTCCTCGTCGATGTCACGGACCATTTCCATGGCCAGCGGAGCCATTTTGGTTTCGGTGTAACGCGGTGCGGCAGCGCCGTCGTTACCCGGGGACCCGAAGTTGCCCTGCCCCAGGGCGAGCGGGGCACGCATGACCCAGTCCTGGATGAGGCGCACGAGCGCATCGTAGATGGCCGAGTCACCGTGCGGGTGGTACTGGCCCATGACTTCGCCGACTACGCGGGCGCACTTGTTGAACGCGCGGTCGGGGCGGTAGCCGCCGTCGTACATTGCGTAGAGCACGCGGCGGTGCACCGGCTTCAGGCCGTCGCGCACATCCGGAAGCGCACGCCCCACGATGACCGCCATGGCGTAGTCCAGGTAGGAGCGCTGCATTTCGGTCTGCAGGTCGATCTGCTCGACCCGGTCCGAGAGGACGTTCCCGCTGACGGGTTCGAGTTCGCCGCCGGGAACTTCCGGGGTCTCATCACTCATTGGTTCAGTTCCGTTCTAAGTTCAAGTCCATGTGCGTTGCCTGTTGCCGGGGAAGCTGCTCCGGCTGCCGATGTGATTCAAGCCGCCGGAGCGGCCTGAATCACATCAGATGTCGAGGAAGCGCACGTCCTTGGCGTTCTGCTGGATGAAGTTTCGGCGGGATTCGACGTCCTCACCCATAAGCACCGAGAAGATCTGGTCCGCCGAAGCGGCATCGTCCATGGTGACCTGGAGGAGGGTCCGGTGGTCCGGGTCCATGGTGGTATCCCAGAGTTCCGTGTAGTCCATTTCACCCAGGCCCTTGTAGCGCTGGATTCCGTTTTCCTTCGGGAGGCGCTGGTTGTTCGCCAGGCCGCGGGCCACGGTCTCATCGCGTTCCCGGTCGCTGTAGACGTAGTCATGCGGGTGGTTGGACCATTTGATCCGGTACAGCGGCGGCTGTGCCAGGTACACGTAGCCCTGCTCAATCAGCGGACGCATGTAGCGGAAGAGCAGGGTCAGCAGCAGGGTGGTGATGTGCTGGCCGTCCACGTCGGCATCGGCCATCAGCACAATCTTGTGATACCGGGCCTTTTCGACGTCGAAGTCCTCGCCGATCCCGGCGCCGAAGGCCGTGATCATGGACTGGACCTCGGCGTTGCCGAGTGCCCGGTCCAGCCGGGCCCGCTCCACGTTGAGGATCTTGCCGCGCAGCGGCAGGATCGCCTGGGTTTCGGGATTCCGGCCGCGGACAGCCGAACCGCCTGCCGAGTCACCCTCCACGATGTAGATTTCGGACTTCGACGGGTCCTTGGAGGAGCAGTCCTTAAGCTTGCCCGGCATCCCGCCGGATTCCAGCAGGCCCTTGCGGCGGGTGGATTCACGGGCCTTGCGTGCGGCCAGCCGGGCCTGCGAGGCCTGGATGGATTTGCGGATAACGTCGCGTGCGGGGCCGGGGTTCCGTTCCAGCCAGTCGCCGAGCTGGTCGGTGACGACGCGCTGCACAAAGCCCTTGACCTCGGAGTTGCCAAGCTTGGTCTTGGTCTGGCCTTCGAACTGCGGTTCGGCGATCTTCACGGAAATGACGGCGGTGAGGCCCTCACGGATGTCGTCTCCGGTGAGGTTGTCGTCCTTTTCCTTGATGATGTTCTTTTCACGCGCGTACCGGTTGATCAAGGAGGTCATGGCTGCACGGAAACCTTCTTCGTGCGTGCCGCCCTCATGGGTGTTGATCGTGTTCGCGTAGGTGTGGACACTCTCGGAGTACGCCGTGGTCCACTGCAGGGCCATTTCCACGGCCATTTTCTTGTCATTGTCTTCGGTTTCGAAGGCAATGATGTCGTCGTGGATGACCTCGACCTTTTTGGAGCTGTTCAGGTGCTGGACGTAGTCCAGCAGGCCGTTGGCGTACATGTAGTCCACCGTGCGGTGCTTGGGCGCATCGTCTTCGGTCCCGGCATCCACTTCGGCGATCTCCGCCGCGGTCTCGTCCAGCGCCCGCTCATCGGTGAGCACGATGCGCAGGCCCTTGTTGAGGAAGGCCATCTGCTGGAACCGTGCCCGCAGGGTCTCAAAGTCGAACTCGGTGGATTCGAAGATTTCCGGGTCCGGGTAGAACGTCTGCGTGGTGCCGGTTTCGTCGGTGGGATCACCCTGGCGCAGTCCACCCACGGGGTGGCCGCCGTTCTCAAAGGACTGCCGCCAGACAAATCCCTGACGCTTGATTTCGGTTTCCACCCGGGCGCTGAGAGCGTTGACAACGGAAATACCAACACCGTGCAGGCCGCCGGACACGGCGTAGCCGCCGCCGCCGAATTTGCCGCCGGCGTGCAGGATGGTCATCACCACCTGGACGGTGGGCATGTTTTCCGTCGGGTGCATATCAACGGGGATACCGCGGCCGTTATCGGAGACCCGGACGCCGCCGTCGGCCTGGAGCGTCACGTCGATGCGGTCGCAGAAACCGGCCAGGGCCTCATCCACCGAGTTGTCCACCACTTCGTAAACCAGGTGGTGCAGGCCGCGCGGACCGGTGGAGCCGATGTACATGCCCGGACGCTTACGGACGGCCTCGAGGCCTTCCAGCACAGTGATCTCATTGGCGCCGTATTCATGCGGGGCCGGCTGGTCGCTGCGTTCCTGGGGTGCGGGCTCCGTGTTGTCTAGCTCATTGTCGTTAGCCACAGGTGCTGTCGACTCCTCTTGTGTCGGTCAGAATTTGGCACCCTGTCCAGCGGGAGAGGGTGCCTCTGCTACCAATTCTACCGCGATAAGGGTACCTTTGCGCGCCAAAACACCCCACCAGAGGCCACCAAAGCCCGTTTTGAGCGATTTTCCCGCCCTCCGATGAGGCCCGATACGTCCGAAGGGTTTTCCTGCCGCCTAAACACCGCGCAGCGTTTGTGGCCGAGAGCACAAAACCCGCTATATATCAATAACTTTTTTCACGCTGTCACCATCGGCAGCCGCTAGCCGTATGTGTCCCGCGGTCCCCTGCCCTTGACGCTGCGCAGCCCCTTGCGCCAGTTCGGCGCCGCGGGTCCGATCACTTCGATGCGTGTGACGACGCCGGGACCCAACTCTGCATCGAACCGTGCAATCAGCGCCGAGCGCAGCAGGCGCAGCTGCGTGGCCCAGGCAGTCGAATCGCAGCGGACCTGGACTGTCGTGTCGGAGAAGGACTCCGGTTTGCAGTGGGCACTGACCTCGGCGCCAACCAGCTCATCCCAGCGGGAAATGACGGATCCGACGGCGACGGGCGAGTTCCAGCCGCGCTCATTGACGAACCGGTTAAAGACTTTGCCCAGGCCCTGCGGATCACGTCCCGTGTATTCCCCGGGAATGAACGGGGCCTGCCGGCGCTGGCCCTTCTTGCTGCGGCTGGCCGGAACGCGCTGGTTTCCCCGTGCCTGGGCTGCCTGGCGCATGCGGTTCAGCTGTTCCCTGGCGGCATCCGGACGGTCGTCGCCGGAGCCGGGAAAGGTGTCCCCGCCGGGCCCTTCCGGCTCTTGGTCCTCACCGGGCGGCAACACTGACGCCTCCCGGAATCACCGGTATCTGCTGGCCGGACAGCGCGGCCGGGATATCCTCCGCCACAGCAGCGGTCACCAGGACCTGTTCGGCACCGGCGACTATGGCCGCAAGGCGTTCCCTGCGGCTGGTGTCGAGTTCCGCGAAGACATCGTCCAGGATCAGGATAGGTGCCGTTCCCGGAGTGTCATCGTCGTCCCGCAGCAGGTAGTAGGAAGCCAGGCGCATGGCCAGCGCCAGCGACCAGGTCTCGCCATGGGATGCAAACCCCTTGGCCGGAGCTTTTCCGAGCACCAGTTCCACTTCGTCCCGGTGCGGTCCGACCAGGGAAATGCCGCGTTCAACCTCGCGTTTCCGGTTCGCGGCAAAGGCCTGCAGGAAACGTTCCTGCAGTTCTTCCTGTCCCAGCCCCAGCAGGTCGGCGGAATCCGCCGGCCCCTCCGCAGCGCCGTCGTCGTCAACCTGGCCCAGCAGCGTAGACCGGTAGATGCCCCGTGCGGTCTTTGAACCGTCGGTCAGGTCCTTGTAGGCACCTTCCAAATGCGGACTGAGCTGGTCCATGGCCTGCAGCCGGGCGGCAACCAGCTGGGCCCCGGCAACGGCCATGTGATGGTCCCATACCTCGAGTGTCGCCTCGTGCGCTGAAGTGAAGCGCCCACTGGCACGCGCGGATTTCAGAAGCGCATTGCGCTGTTTGAGGACCCGGTCATAGTCGGCGCGGGTCGCTGCGTGGCGGGGGACAAGGGAAACTATCAGCTCATCCAGGAACCGGCGGCGGGCGGAAGGATCGCCCTTGACCAGGGCCAGGTCCTCCGGAGCGAAGAGCACTGTGCGGCAAATTCCCAGGATTTCCCGGGCCCGGACCGGATTCGCGCGGTTGATCCTGGCCCGGTTTGCCCGGCCGGGATTGATTTCCACTTCCAGTGCTGTCGCCTGGCTGCCGCGGACTATGCGTGCGCGGACCAGGGCCTGTTCCGCGTCGAAGGCTACCAGCGGGGCGTCCGAACTGACCCTGTGGGAGGAGAGCGAGGAGAGATAGCCAATGGACTCGACAATGTTGGTTTTGCCCGTCCCGTTGGGGCCGACGAAGATGCTCACACCGGGTTCCAGGCTCAGGTCAAGCTGCCCGTAGCTGCGGAACCCCGTCAGCGAAAGGTAATCAACGTACACGCTGCTCCACCTGGTATTTCCGTCCTGTCCGTTTCTTCAAGTCCTGTCCTGCCGGCTCCGCCACCAGCCTACCGCCCGCTATTCGGGGGAGCCTGCGTCTCCGACCGCCTGCTCGGCAGCACTGGCCTGCCCGCCGTTTCCCCCGGGAACGGCAGGATCCGCGGGCCTCACCGGATGCCCGCCAAACTGCCCGCGAAGCGCAGCAACGAGTTTCAGGGCCGGAGAGTCCTCCTGCCTGGAGGCGAAGCGGGCAAAAACAGCCGCTGTAATTGCCGGCGCCGGCACTCCGGCGGACAGGGCTTCCTCGACGCTCCATCGGCCTTCCCCGGAATCTTCCACATAGCCGGCGATCCTGGTGAGGCCGGGATCTTCATCAACAGCACGGACCGCCAGTTCCAGGAGCCAGGAGCGGATCACGGTCCCGCTCTGCCAGGCACGGAGGATTCCCGGAACGTCGTCGATTATGTTCTGGGCCTCAAGCAGTTCATACCCTTCGGCATATGCCTGCATCAGGCCGTACTCGATGCCGTTGTGCACCATCTTGGCGTAGTGGCCGGCCCCTGTGGCACCTGCGTGGACGAAGCTCTCTGCCCGCAGGCCGGCTGGCCGCAGGGCGTCAAAGAGAGGCATGGCCGCAGACACATCGGCGGGATCGCCGCCGACCATCAATCCGTACCCGTTGTCCTTGCCCCAGATCCCGCCGGAAACCCCGCAGTCGAGGTACCGGATTCCCTTGGCAGCCAGCATCCCGGCATGGTGCAGGTCCTCGGTGTAGCGGGAGTTGCCTCCCTCGATCACCAGGTCCCCGTTCTCGAGCACCTCCGCGAGGCCGCTGACAACGGCCGCTGTGGTTTCGCCGCTGGGAACCATGCTCCACACGATGCGCGGCGGCGGCAGTTCAGCAGCGAGCTCCGCGAGGGACCCGACGTCGCTGACTACCGGGTCACGGTCGAACCCCGTGACCTGAATTCCGTTCCGCCTCAGCCGCTCGCGCATGCTGAAACCCATTTTTCCCAGTCCGATAAGGCCAATATGCATGTCGGTTCCTCTCTCCGTAGTCCACATCAGTGGACGGAAAGGCTCTCGAAATGCAGGTGAAAGCCTTTACTGGTTAGGAAGCCGCACCGGCATCAGCAGGTAGCGGTAGTCTTCCTGGTCATCTCCGGTGAGTTCTTCCTGCGCGGAAATCACCGCAGGTTTCGGCGGGGTGGTGAAGGAAAAACGGACGTACTTGCTCGCGAAGGCCCCCAGGCCTTCACTGAGATAGTGCGGGTTGAAGGCGACCGTGATCTCGTCGCCAACCAGGGAAGCTTCGAGGGCTTCGGAGGCCTGGGCATCTTCTCCGGTGCCGGCGTCGAGGGTGACCTGTCCATCAGTGAACGCCAGGCGCACCGGGGTGTTGCGCTCAGCAACCAGGGAGACACGGCGGACGGCTTCGACCAGGGCGTGCGTTTCCACCGTGGCGTGGATTGGTGTGTTCTCCGGGAAAAGTGACCGGATTTTGGGGTAGTCACCGTCGACCAGCAGGGACGTCGTGCGGCGTCCGCCGCTTTCGAAGCCAATCAGTTCGCTGTCTCCGGAGAGTGCGATGTTCAGGTCTCCGCCGCCGCCCAGAGTCTTGGCCACCTCGTTCAGCGTTTTGGCCTTGACGAGGGCACTGGTGGAGATTCCCGGCGTCGCCGGTTTCCAGGACAGTTCACGGAGGGCAAGGCGGTAACGGTCAGTCGCCAGGAAAGTGATGAGGTCATCTTCGATTTCCATGCGCACACCGGTCAGGATCGGCAGGGTGTCGTCACGGCTGGCAGCAATGATCACCTGGGAGACAGCCTGGGCAAAGGCATCTCCGTCGACGACGCCGCTGACATCGGGAAGTGCCGGAAGTTCCGGGTATTCGGAAACCGGCATCGTCGCCAGGTTGAACCGGCTGTTGCGGCAGGTGAGGGTCACCTTGGATCCGTCGGTTTCGACTTCCACCGGTGCTGACGGCAGGCTGCGGCAGATCTCGGCCAGCAGGCGCCCGGAGACGAGGATGGTGCCTTCGTCGGAAATATCCGCCGGGATCTGCAGGCGGGCTGAGATCTCGTAGTCGAAGCTGGCGATGCTCAAGGAACCGGATTCGGCCTTGATCAACAAGCCGGAAAGGACGGGGACCGGCGGACGGGGTGAGAGGGACCGTGCTGTCCACGTAACCGCCTCGGCCAGGACATCCCGCTCAACTCTGAACTTCACTGCAGGGTGCCGCCTTTCACAACGTACTTGTCAGTACTACTGAGTTTTCATGAACACGTGAGGGAGCGTTTCGGGCTGCCAGGATGCCCGGTCTGCCCGCTGGGAATCACAACACTACCCTGTGCCAGCTTACCGCCGGCAGGTTGTCATTTACCGGGGTGCTGCGGGATCAGGCCGCAGCTGCCTTTGTGCCATTGCCCAATGGGTTCATCGAGGCAGGTTTTGGAACCTGCGGAGCAGGCAGATGGAACATCGGATGTTTGGTCCGGAAGGTCGGATGTTATTTGGTGGAACCGAATTTCTTAAGATTCGTAGTGTTAATAACTGCTGTGGATACTGTGGATAACTCGACCCTGCCGGGCATTCCGGCGTTTTAAGCCTGTTGATAACCTGTGGACGCTCAGCCTACGTGCCGGGTGCGGCTGTTGGGAACTATTTTGCAGTTCCGCGTATCCACAAGGCAATACCCGTAATGAGCTGTTATCCACCGAGTTATCCACACCCTTGTCCACACGTGTTAATTTCGAGCCCCTGCGGGGCCCCTACATCCGCGCGCTGACGCGGATCTAGGCCTCGCGCTGCTGCTGCTTGATTCGGTTCGTCAGCTCGGTGACCTGGTTATAGATGGCCCGGCGTTCGGCCATGAGTTCGCGGATCTTGCGGTCTGCGTGAATAACGGTCGTATGATCGCGCCCACCGAGTTCCTGCCCGATCTTCGGCAGCGACATGTCCGTCAGCTCGCGGCAGAGGTACATGGCGATCTGGCGGGCGGTGACCAAGGTCCGGGTCCGCGACTTGCTGCACAGCTCCTCCAGGCTGATCTGGAAGTAGGCTGCCGTCTGCCCAAGGATCGAAGCGGCAGTAATCTCCTGGGCGCCGTCGTCGGTAATCAGGTCCTTGAGCACAATCTCGGCCAGACCAACATCGACCTGCTGGCGGTTGAGGCTGGCGAAGGCTGTCACCCGGATCAGGGCGCCTTCCAGCTCGCGGATGTTAGTGGAGATCTTCGAGGCGATGTACTCCAGCACATCGTCGGGGGCGCTCAGCGAATCGCCGATGGCCTTCTTGCGCAGAATCGCGATCCGGGTTTCCAGCTCCGGCGGCTGCACATCGGTCAGCAGGCCCCACTCAAAGCGCGAACGCATCCGCTCCTCAAACCCGGAGAGCTGCTTGGGTGGCAGGTCGGAGGTGATGACCACCTGCTTGTTGTGGTTGTGCAGGGCATTGAAGGTGTGGAAGAACTCCTCCTGCGTCGCGTCCTTGTTCGCCAGGAACTGGATGTCGTCAATAAGCAGGATGTCGACGTTGCGGTACAGCTGCTTGAAGCTGGCGCCCTCGTCGTAGCGGATGGAGTTGATGAAATCGTTGGTGAACTCCTCCGAGTTCACATACCGCACGCGGATCCCCGTATAGAGGTGGCGGGCATAATGGCCGATCGCGTGCAGCAGGTGGGTCTTGCCCAGTCCTGAATCGCCGTAGATGAACAGCGGGTTGTAGGCCTTAGCGGGGGCTTCGGCCACGGCAACGGCAGCGGCGTGGGCAAACCGGTTCGAAGACCCGATGACAAAAGTCTCAAAAACGTACTTGGGGTTCAGCCGGCCGAATTCCTGTGAAGTGCTCGGCGGAGTGGGTGAGGGTGCGCTTTCGCCGGTCGGAACGGGTGACGGCGCAGCTTCTTCGGGCTCAGGCTCCGGTTCTGCCTGGGCAACGGGAGTCAGATCGGCGTCAATCACAAAGGCGCACTGGATGTCCGCCTGGAAGACCGTCTTGAGGACCTCATCAAGGATGTTCTTCAGCTGGGTCTGCAGGACTTCGCGGGTCAGTTCATTGGGGACGGCCACAAGAAGGGTTGTGCCGATCAGGCCCTGGGCCTGGGCCAGGACCACGAATCCGCGCTGCCGGGGGGAAACCCTGTCATCGGTCTCCAGCGTCCTGATGACCTTGCGCCAGGAGCTGCCGACATCATTGATTTCGTCCGTACCCACAAAAACCTCTCGTGACGCCAGCAAAGGGCGGTTTAAGAACCGGAATCCAGGCCTGGATCCCGAAGGGTCATCCACAGAGTTATACACAGTCGTGGATAAACACCCAGCGCCAAGCCTAGAGCATCGGTTCGGCAGTCGGTAGCCGGAATCCCGCGCCCGGGCGTGACTTGCGGCGCGACTCACATCCGGCCGTGAACAGTCATACTCGGCACTTGTCCACAGGTGTGGAAATATCTGTATGAACAGGCCCCGCACCCCCCGGTTTGACTGCAAACGGGGTCTCACCTAACGTTGAGTAGTCCTTTGTGTCTGCTATCTGCACTCATTCATGCCCATCAGGGTTCTGGGAATCAGGGTCCAGGTCCGGGTTGAGCGTAGTCAGTCACATGAAAAGAGCGCCGCTTGTGCTTTCCCCTTGATGCAGCAAGCGCCAGCGCAGATTGTCTTGGAGTAACCACCGTGAGCAAGCGGACTTTTCAGCCGAATAACCGCCGTCGTGCCAAGAAGCACGGCTTCCGCCTTCGCATGCGTACCCGCGCCGGCCGTGCCATTCTTTCCGCACGCCGTGGCAAGGGCCGTACCGAACTGTCGGCATAAAACTGACTTAGGTTTGCCGATGCTGCCTCAGCAGCTCTGTCTCCCGATCCTGGCGTCCTGAATGCTGGCCGCGAGGAACCGGGTGCGTTCGGCGGCGGATTTTTCCCATACCGTACGTTCCGGTGCCCGTTGCGGGCGCCGGAACGTAGTCTTATACGCAGTGCCTAACCCGGCCGCGCCCACGCGCGTCGGGTTCATTGTGTCGAAGGCGGTCGGGAACGCCGTGACACGTAACCTCGTTAAGAGAAGACTGAGAGAAGCAGCAGCGCAGAGCCTGGCCGACCATCCCACAGGGCTGGACATAGTGGTCAGGGCACTGCCGCCGGCGGCATCGGCATCGTGGGCGCAGATAAGCGCCGACTACGCTGGTGCCCTCTCTGCATGCATTGGCAAGCTTTCGCGGCAGTGACCACACAGGTGAGGGAGGGGCTGAAGATGGGCCGAACCGGTAGCAAACCGGCGCAGGCTTCTTTTCCCGCTGCCTTTTTCCTCAAGGTCCTGCGTTTTTTCTGGCACCTTCCCCGGAATGTCCTGATCGGACTTCTGATGGGCTACCGCAAGGTGGTGTCCCCGCTCTACGGCCCCGTGTGCCGGTTTTTTCCATCATGTTCGGCGTACGCCCTCGAAGCAGTCACCGTTCATGGTGCCGTTAAGGGAACGTGGCTTGCCGCCCGCCGGCTTATCCGCTGCCATCCGTGGAACGACGGCGGAGTAGACCACGTGCCCGAAGGCCGCAGAACGTGGCCGCAGGAATCGGTCCCCAGGATTATTGTGCTGAATCATCCCGTGATTCCGGCAGACGAAGACAGCCGCTCGGCGGCTTAGGAGAGTAAATGGGTTTCTTCGACACGATACTGTTCCCCTTCAAGTGGGTGGTGTCATGGATCATGTGGATCTTCCACGAGGGATTCGTTTTCCTCGGGATGGATGCCGCATCGGGTTGGACCTGGACGCTGTCCATCATCGGCTTGGTGATCGTTATCCGGGCCGCCCTGATTCCTGTCTTCGTCAAGCAGATCAAGGCCCAGCGCGGTATGCAGTCGCTGCAGCCGGACCTGCGTAAGCTCCAGCAGAAGTACAAGGGCAAGACCGATCAGCTCTCGCGCCAGGCAATGACGCAGGAGCAGATGGCGCTCTACAAGAAGCACGGGACCAACCCGTTCGCAGCCTGCCTGCCGATGCTGATCCAGATGCCGTTCTTCTTCGCCTTGTTCCAGGTGCTCAACGGTGTCTCGAATGCCAGCGCGGGCGGTGAGGGCATCGGAGCGCTCACACCGGATGCCATCCGCCAGTTCGACGAGGCAACCATCCTCGGCGCACCGCTGTCCTCGTCGCTGCTTCACGGCTTCGGCACCGAGGGCCACACTGCCGTCATTGTCCTCTCGATCATCATGATCATCGCCATGACCGCTTCGCAGTTCATTACGCAGAAGCAGATCATGTCGAAGAACATGTCCGAAGAGGCGCTGCAGAGCCCGTTCATGCGCCAGCAGAAGATGATGCTCTACGTACTGCCGCTCGTCTTCGGCATTGGCGGCATCAACTTCCCCATCGGTGTCCTCATCTACTGGACCACCACCAACCTGTGGACCATGGCTCAGCAGTTCTTCGTTATCCGCCGGATGCCCACGCCCGGTTCCCCCGCTGCCAAGGCCCTGGCCGAGAGGCGTGCCCGAAAGGGCCTGCCGATGGTTCCGCTGCTGGGCGAGAAGAAATCCGAACCGGTTGAAGAAGTCCCCGTATCCGCCAAGGCACAGCGCCAGCAGCCCCAGCGCAAGAACAGGAAGAAAAGATGAGCACTGAGCACGTCGAAGAGTCCGTTGAAGAACTGCCGGAGCCTGCTGAGGGCGGGGCACCGGGACGCCTGGAGGAAGAAGGCGACGTCGCCGCCGACTACCTGGAAGAGCTGCTGGACATTGCCGACATCGATGGCGATATCGACATCGAAGTACGCAGCGGGCGAACTTATATTTCCGTGGTCTCCGAAGAAGGAGACGACTCCGGGCTGCAGTCACTGGTGGGTCAGGACGGAGAAGTCCTCGAAGCCCTCCAGGAGCTCACCCGGCTCTCCGTGCTGACAGCCACGGACAACCGCTCCCGCCTGGTTCTGGACATCTCCGGGTACCGCAAGGAGCGCAGCGAGGAACTGCACCGGATTGCCGAAGACGCGGTTTCCCGGGCAAAGACCTCCGGCAAGGACATCGCGCTGGCTCCGATGAGCGCCTACGAGCGGAAGATTGTCCACGACGCAGTTGCAGAACTCGGCCTCATCAGCGAGTCCGAGGGCGAAGGGCCTTCCCGCCACATTGTGGTCTCCCTCGATTCCTAGGCCTGCAGGCCGGAATATCCCTCAGACTCGCTAAGACAAGGATCTGTTTTCGTGGTTGAAATTACGCCTGCCGAGCATGCTGCAGCGGTCAGGGTATTCGGTTCCCGGCTGCCGCTGGCTGAGCGCTATGTGGAGCACCTGGCCACATCCGGCATGGAACGAGGGCTGCTGGGCCCGCGCGAAGTTCCTCGCCTGTGGAGCCGGCACGTGTTGAACTGTGCCGTTGTCGCTGATCTGATTCCGGACTCAAGCAAGGTGGCCGACGTCGGTTCCGGTGCCGGCCTTCCGGGGCTCTGCCTGGCGATCGCCCGGCCGGATCTGCACATGACGCTGATCGAGCCACTGGAGCGCCGGGTCACCTGGCTCAACGAGGTTGTTGAAGACCTGGGGATGGACAACGTAAAGGTCATCCGCGGACGCGCCGAACAGGTGGTCGGGAAGGTCACGGTCGACGTCGTCACGGCGCGGGCCGTTTCGGCCCTGTCCGGTCTTGCCGGGCTGACCATTCCGCTGCTGCAGGGCCGCGGCGAGGTGCTGGCCATCAAGGGCCGCAGCGCTGCAGAAGAGATCGAAAAGGCCGCCAAGCAGATCCGCAAGCTCGGTGGGAAGGAAACCTCAGTTGTGACGGCTGGGGAGGACGTGCTGGAAGAACACACCACGGTCGTCCGGATCGTGGTTTAGGAACTCAACGCGTTGTGTACATACCCCGGTCGATCCGGGGTTTTGGCGGGGCAGCCGATAGGCTGGTGGCAGTAATGCCTTATGTTGTGAAAGTGAGCATGTCCAGGTGAGTGTGCGCGATTCTGCCGCAAAACGAATTCCCCCCTTTGCTGCGCTGGGTTCTGCCTTCTCATCCACGTTTTCAAGGAATCAACCCGAAAAAGTTGCAGAACCACAGCCGCCCTTGCCTGTTTCACGTGAAACAGGACATGCTGTTGCAACATTGTCTGCCGGCGCATCCCATGTGCCTGTTTCCGAGACCAGCGAAGGTGGTGTAGCCGGCCAGGCGGTCGTTCCGTCCGAGTCGGTAGACGTTATGGACCTGATGGATGAAAGCACCCCACTGGCCCGCGAGCTTGCCAGTGAAAACCGGCGCCGCGAACGGCTCCGCGGACGCGTACTTCCGCGTCCGGCCGAAACCCGCGTTATGACGGTCAGCAACCAGAAGGGCGGCGTGGGTAAAACCACCACCACCGTTAATCTTGCGGCTGCCCTGGCATCGGCCGGATTGAACGTGCTGGTTATCGACATTGACCCGCAGGGAAATGCCTCGACCGCCCTTGGCATCGACCACCGCGCAGAGGTTGAGAGCATCTACGATGTGCTCATTGATGATCTGCCGCTGGGCAGGGTGGTTGCCCAGTGCCCGGACATCCAGAATCTGATCTGCGCGCCTGCAACGATCCACCTGGCCGGAGCAGAAATTGAACTTGTCTCGTTGGTTGCCCGGGAGCAGCGCCTCCGCCGAGCCATTGACGTGTACGCAGCTGAACGCAAAAAAGCCGGGGAAGAACGCCTGGACTACATCTTCATCGACTGCCCGCCGAGCCTTGGTCTGCTGACCGTCAACGCCTTTGTGGCTGCGAAGGAAGTCCTGATTCCCATCCAGTGTGAGTACTACGCGCTTGAGGGCCTCAGCCAGCTGCTGAAGAACATTGAGATGATCCAGAAGCACCTGAACGCCGATTTGGTTGTTTCCACCATCCTGCTCACCATGTACGACGGGCGCACCAACCTGGCCGCACAGGTAGCTGCCGAGGTCCGTGAACACTTTCCCCAGCAGGTTCTGTCTGCTGTAGTGCCGCGCTCCGTGCGTATCTCTGAGGCTCCCAGCTACCAGCAGACGGTGATGACGTACGACCCGTCCTCCACAGGCGCCCTGTCCTACCTCGAGGCCGCGGCTGAGATCGCCCAGCGTTCTTAGACACCCCCTCAGGGTTGCCGGGGGATCCTGCCGGCGAACCGTAGAATACTCTCACAATCAATCCATGCCGCTTGCTGTGTGCATAAGGGAAGGACTTACCCATGACCGAGAAGCGTCGGGGTTTGGGCCGGGGTCTGGGCGCGTTGATTCCCAGTACGGCTTCTGAGACAACTGAAACCGCGCAGGAATCACGATCCGGCAGGCCCGTAGATCTGTTCTTCGCCGCGGCGAGCGATGAGGTGGCTCCCGGACGTGCAGGCGGCAGCCGACGCGGAGCGGGCATCAATAAGGATGCGCTCCGGGCACCCGTGCCGAAAAAGACTTCAGCACGCTCAGCAGCAGGCCGCTCGTCCACTGCGCGGGCCAAGGCCGCTGAAGCTGCCGAAGCGCCCGGCGCCGCAGGAGGATCCTCTGCGCCGTCCAAGGAGGCAGCGGAGGCCCCCAAGAAGCCCGTGAAGCGGCCTGCTGCGGCATCCCAGCAGCGGCCGCCCTCCCAGCCCGCGGCAGAGCCGTCTGAGCCCTCAGAGGAAACACCGGCACCGGTGGAACCGGCGCCCAGCGAGGTACTTCCAGCGTCAGAAGCCTCCGCAAATGATGTTTCACGTGAAACGCTTCTGGAAGTGCCCGGCGCACGGTTTGCCGAACTGCCGATTGATTCCATTCACCCCAACCGCAAACAGCCGCGCAGTGTCTTCGACGAAGAAGACATGTCAGAGCTGGTGCACTCCATCCGGGAAATCGGCGTCCTGCAGCCCATCGTGGTCCGCCCGTCTGCCGAGGGCGATCCTGAGCACCCCTATGAACTCGTTATGGGTGAGCGCCGTTGGCGTGCCAGCCGCGAGGCCGGCCTTGATTTCGTTCCGGCAATTGTCCGCTCCACCCAGGACGTGGACCTGCTCCGAGACGCGCTTCTGGAGAACCTGCACCGGAGTCAACTGAATCCGCTAGAAGAAGCTGCTGCATATCAGCAGTTGCTGGATGACTTTGAATGCTCGCACGAGGAACTGGCCGAGCGGATTGGACGCTCGCGTCCACAGATATCCAACACTCTCCGGTTGATGAAGCTTCCCCCACTCGTGCAGCGTCGTTTGGCAGCCGGCGTCTTGTCAGCTGGCCACGCCCGCGCGCTCCTGGGACTCAATGACCCTGCGGAAATGGAGAAGCTGGCGCAGAAAATCGTCGCTGAGGGCATGTCTGTTCGGGCGACCGAGGAGGTCGTTTCGCTTTCCGACGGTCTCCGCCGCCCCGCGAAGGAGGCTAAGCCGAAGGTGGGTGCCCGACATGAGCGCCTGGACTATTTCGCCAATTCCCTCTCGGATCGCCTTGATACCAGCGTGAAGATCACTTTGGGAGCCCGGAAGGGCAAGGTAAGCATCGAATTTGCGAGCGTTGAAGACCTGAACCGGATCATGGGAGTTTTGAATCCTGCACCTACGGAGTAATCCGTTCCGGAAAGGCCGCCTGTTTCACGTGAAACAGGCGGCCTTTCTGCTTCTTGACACTCCGGAGCTTAGCTGGGCACCTCTGTGTGCAGAGATGTCGAGCGGGTCGTAAGACCATGTCGGTCCTGGGTGCGATCGGTTTCTGTCCACTAATGACCAGATTTTGCCATTCGAATCCCACTGGAAGGCAACCAGAATTTCTCTGGAAGTGGATTCAGTACTCCCGTACGTCAGTACCTTCTGTCGTTTCACGTGAAACATGGACGCGACTTGCCACTGGGGGGCATGGTTGTTGGGCTCAGCTGAATGTGGTTCTTGCGCGGGGATGTGCTGGGCTCGGCACACCACGTTCTGTATGCATTGCAGGTCCGGTGCGGATCTCAAGCCATAGTGTTGGGCACGTCCCACTAGTGCTCGTGCTTGAAGGACGCGTTCCTGGCCAGATGACCGTGTGGTCATGGCTGGAGCACACGGACGGTCCGAAGTCAGCGGATGCACAACCGAAAGAAGCTTCATTTGCTCGGAGGCGGAGGCGATGGGGGGCGAGGGGCATGCGAGGGGGCCAAAGAATAAGAACGAGAATAAGAAGCGGGAAGCAATCAGCCGTGGTGCCGTTGGGAAGGGATCATGGTGCTGGCGTGTTTAGCTTTAACGTAGACAATGAGCTCATCTTGCTGGCCAGCCGCTGACTTACGTCTTGCATCCAAGCCCCCCAGGTCTCGGCCGCTTAGCCCCGCTCGCCGGCAGCACTTCGATTACCGATAATAGGGTTCATTCGGGTTCAGTGTGATGGTCACTGGTCTGTCTACTCATGTGTTTCGATGCACTGTTTCACGTGAAACCTGATCCCAACCACTCACGAAAGGGACAGGACTATGCGGATACGTAGAGGTTAGCGGTACCTGAGTCAGCGCCGACTCTGGGAACGAAAATGAGCGCTTGCCTTAGAAGCGGAGTGTTCCGTGCATCCACCCATAATGATAGATAAACACCGAACATTAATGAAAGACGCTTGTCGTGAACTCTGTGGGTGCCAGGTAGCCCCCTCGGGAGGGAAAACCTTCACACAGCTGCCGCGTATGAGATTTCAGCCAATAGATAGAGGGTCGGCAAAAAGCCGAGGTCCTGATGGCGAGTCCCGCTCGGGGCTATCTCCCCAATTTTGCGGCCTGAATGACAGCACTGTGCCGTTCCGTTTCACGTGAAACACGCATCCTCCGGTGCTGGTGCGGCGTAGTGCAGGGCGTAGTACAGCACGGCCGGCCTGACCTGATTGACTGTGCGCGACCTTGGGAACGGGAGCAGCGGATCACCAGATTCCACAGGGTTCTCAGCGCAGTAGACGCCCAGGCACTTGTCTATAAAAGCTCAACTCATTGTGTCGCGCGTAAATAGAGTTGTTGGCGTTGCGGTTCAATGAACAGCCATCAGCGACGTGACGCATTCACCTTGATGGGGAGGGCTCACCGTTCACACAAGGTGCCCCCGGACCAGTCACCGCTTGCCTGGTCCACAGTGCCCTCTTGAGGGTCCCGGGTGGGTACCGTCTAGGCATACTCCTGCGGTTCGCCGCCTACGGTTTCTGTTTTTCGGCACCATGATTTAGTTCTGTGGCTTCGCTGAGCAGGGCAGGGCAGAGATATGCAGAGCAGAGATAAGCAGGGGCCGAGCAGAGTTAAGCAGGGCCGAGCAGAGATAAGCAGGGCCGAGCAGAGGTGAGCAAGGCCGAGCAGTGCTCAGCTGGGGCGCCGCTTTGGCTCAAGGGGCGGGGCGTCGTCCTCTGGGCATGAGGATTTGCCCTCGGTTTCACGTGAAACATTGTCGTGCTGGGTTCAGGCCCCTTCCCGTGGACCGGAACTAGCCACCTAAGGCCGGGTGCTACAACCCCGCGCTGACAAACTCGTCAAGGTCGCTGTCCTTCTACTTCAAATTCGCCGGAACCGGAATCCATTTCAAGGAAGGTTCGCGGTTTACTCGCTGCGGACGTTCGTTGTCGAAGGGCCCTGAATTCGATCCCCATTTGCTGACCACCACACGTAACACTCAGGTGGAAGCGCAGAGTCTCACTGAGCGGGCACAGGTTTCACGTGAAACACCTTGTAGCAGCATCGCAGTTTCTAGGGGCCATGCACTGTCAAAGTGGGATGGAAACGGTGATCGACTTGATACTGAGAGGAGGCCAAGAGGCCAGGAGGCGAGGAGGTGGCCGGCTTGGAGGTAGGGGGCATGCGGTGAGGGTGATACCAGTTGGTAGTCCCCTCTGACTTCCGTGATCCCCGGCGGGCACCGGTGGGGCGTCGTCCTCACGACTGGCGAGGCGTTGGGATGCTGCGGACGCTTATCTCCGCGTCAGGCGCGAAGGAGTCTCTGAAACGGCGGATTCGGCATAAGCCATTACCTTGCGGTGGGCACTCTTGAGATAGGTGTTGGATTCCCCCGGGGGAAATGGTCGGGTTGATCTCATGGGTAACCAACCAGGATCAGCCCCGTGTTTGGGATCAGCCTACGCATGGGCTCCTTGCCGGCCAGCTCATGACCAGCAGTGTGCATGCCAAGGTTCTGCGTAACAGCGGGGGGAAGGTGACCAGGGGTATGGAGGTCCTTTGTGGTCCCAGCCTCATTGCAGGTGGTTCCCCGGGCGGAGTGCATCGGGGGAAGTGTTTCCGTACCGGCCGCCCCAGGTCTATCGGATAGTGGCGAAAGGGGTTGCCGTCATGGTCCGGCGCAAGCATCCCTATTCACTCGCTCTGCCAGGCTGGGGGCCCGGGCGGACACGCTGAAATTTGATCACGGTGGCAGCCGCGCACCCCACGCCGCGACATGCAAGGACATGCCCACGCATTATCAACGCTGTCCGCTGCGCCGGCGAAACATCACACAAAAAGCGTGCGAATACCGGCAGTCGTTGTGAGAGTGCCTCGGGTGCGGACGGCGAGCAGTAGGAGAGGGGGCAGCGAAGATCGGACTGTTCCGCGGCCCAGGCTGCCCATCGCCACAGAGGGCGGATTCCGTGAACGGCTGTGCCCAATCAAAAGCGCTGTGGTTTCACGTGAAACCACAGCGTGCGACAGCAGGCTATTTACGCCGGGATGCGACCATAGCCGAAGGTGTTTCCGTAGCTAACTGGTTGCCTACCTGAAAGTGAACGGAGACTCCGCGCGGTGCGGGAACGTCCTTCAGGCAGGTCCGCGGATATGGCGATGACTCGGCAGGCCAATCCTGCAAGGCTCTGCTCGCCTGGTGGGTTGGCCGGTGGCACGGAATGGACAGTGCTGTGGTCGATGGAGGTGTGGGCTGCGCGGTTATTGGTGCCGAGTCCGAATACTCCGTACTGACCACACGTTCCCCGATGACCAGACCGGTAGGCGGATCAGATGATTTCTATTTGTTGTCCGCGCGCAGCGGTTTCGATCAACCGATGGTAACGCCAGGTTTCCATTGAAGTTGGCTTGTTCGCTGGTGCTCACGCCAAGGACCAGTGCGAATGCCTCATAGAGGCCGGCGCCGCGGGTCGCCGGGGATCAGACCACTCCGCAGCAGATCAGTGATCGGCACGAAGTTGTGTTCATGAGCGACACCAAAAGCTGTTGCTCATGCATTGGGGCGTGGTGGTTTTCCGGATGAAACGCAAAGAGGGCGGGTCCCCGAATGGAAACCCGCCCTCTGAACTGGAAGGTCAGCTACTTCGCGTTCTCCGAGAAGCTGGAATCGACATAACTGTCCTGCTCAATCGGATCTGAGTACTCGATCGCACCGGAAGCCATCCACACTTCCTCCATCTTGGCCAGCTGCTCAGGGAGGGGCGCCAGGTTGGGGAGCCAGGTGTACAGCGGGACGGCCTTAACTTCCTCGGCAGTCTGTCCGGTGGCGTCACCGATGATCTTCAGATTTTCGTCCGAGTAGCGGGCCTCACCCTGGAGGTCCTTGGCCGCGCGCGCAACGGCATTAAAGAACTTCTGAGCATTGTCGGTGCCTGCGAAGTGCCCGCCGAAGATCATTCCGGTACCGGATGTACCTGCCGGGGGAACACTGAGCTGAACAGCCGTCCCGTCGCTGATGGCCAGCGAAGAGAAGGGAGCGGAGATCAAGCCTGCATCGAGGCTGCCGTTGGCAATGGCCGTAGGCATATCCGGGTTGCCGAGGTTGACGACTTCGACGTCGTTGATGCTCAGGCCTGCTTCCTCCAAGGCCAGGGCCAGGAGGAACGCCCCGGTTCCGCCGGCACCGCCGGCAGCGCCGACCTTCCGGTCACGCAGATCTTCGACTCCGCTGATCTGGTTGTCATCGGCCAATGCCTTCGAAACGACCAGGCTGGTGGGGCTCTCCTCAGTGTTGCCGTCTGCAACACCCATCGAGCCTACAACCTTGATGTCGAGGCCTGTTTCGATGGCGCTGAACATACCAGCCGAGAAACCTGCGGCTACGACGTCGAGCTTGCCGCTGGAAGCCAAAGGAATGGCATCCTGGCCGGACTTAACGGTCTCCAGGGTCACTTCCAGGCCCTCGTCTTCGAAGTATCCCTTGGCATCGGCAACGTAGATGGGAGCAAAAATCGGCAGCTGCACGATGCCGACGCTCACTCCTGTCATTTCGGGTCCCTCGGCCTCCGCGCCAGATTCGGCGCTGCATCCGGTTGTCACGAGGGCTGCCAGCACCATTGCGGCAGAAACTTTCAGTCTGATTTTCACTTCTTATCCTTCTTTTTTGATCCATTGGAATATTTCCAGGGAAGTACTGCCCGCTCGAGAAGAAGCACCATTGCTGTCACCAGCGCGCCGACGAGGGAAACAACAATCAGCCCGACGTACATCTTTGCGGGCTGGAAAAGCTGCCAGGAATTCCAGATGAGGTAACCGAGGCCGTCGTTCGACGCCACGAACTCCACAGCGGTAATAACGATCACGGACATTCCAGCGGCGACTCTGAGACCGGTGATAATCGCCGGTGTGGCCCCGGGGAGCAGCACATGCCTGAACAACTTAAATCCGGTGGCCTTGTAGGCACGGGCAGCTTCCAGGACACGCGCATCGATCTGGACAATGCCGGCAAGGGTGTTGATTTGGATGACGAAAAATACCGAAATGGCAACGCTGAGCACCTTGGGGGTTTCGGTGAGGCCGAAGATGAGCAGCAGCAGCGGAAGAATCGCGATCTTGGGCAGGGCGTAGAGGGCCGTGAAGGTCGGACCGAGTGCGGCGCGCAGGGGCCGCCAGACTCCCATCAGGAGACCGACGGCGATGCCTGCCACAGCGCCGCACGCGAACCCAACGCTCAGCCGGGCCACGGTGGCTCCTGTGTGCTTCCAGAGTTCGTTGCTTTCCATCATGCTCCATGCCTGCACCGCGATCTGCGTCGGCGGGGTAAACAGGCGTGCGTCGACGGTGCCGCTGCGGGCCAGCAGCTCCCAGAGGGCGAGAAGCAGGACCGGGGTAAGGATGGAGAGGGAGAGGTCCCGGAAACGGAGTCGTTGTTTCCGGGAGAACTCACGCCGAATGGCACCCTGAAGCTCGGCGTCGGCCGGGGCTTTGGTTTGGTTGCGGATCGTTGTTGTCATGTTAGGAGTACCTCAGGGATGCTTGGACTTCGTCGCGCAATGAATCCCAGATATCCTGCTTCATTGACGCGAACTCAGGGCTTGCTTCGATCTGCATGCTGCGGGGGCGTCCGAACGGAACGTCAATGATTTCCTTGACCCGGCCGGGGCGGGCGGACATCATAACGATCTGGTCGCCCAGCAGGAGCGCTTCTTCAATTGAGTGGGTGACAAGCACAACCGTCTTGCGCTCCAGCTCCCATAGCTTCACCAGCTGTTCCTGCATCAGCATCCGTGTCTGTGCATCGAGGGCACCCAGCGGCTCGTCCATCAGCAGCGCGGGGGATCCGGTGGCGAACGCGCGGGCAATGGCAATGCGCTGGCGCATACCGCCGGACAGCTGATGCGGATAGGAATTTTCGAACCCGGTCAACCCGGCCTCGGCAATCCAGTGCCGGGCGTGCTCCTCGCGTTCACGTCGTCCGACGCCTGCCATATGCTCGCCGAACGCGACGTTCTGCAGGACATTGAACCAGGGAAACACGCCGTGTTCCTGAAACACGAACGCTGACGTTGGAACCTTGTCTGCTCGAAGGCTTGTGGAAATGTGGCCGGAAGTGGCTGTTTCCAGGTCTCCCAGAATGCGAAGAAGGGTTGACTTTCCGCAGCCGGAGGGACCCACGATGCAAGTGAAGGATCCCTCCTTCAGCTTTAGATTGATGTCATCGAGGGCATGGACTCCGGTGG
This sequence comes from Arthrobacter pullicola, assembly GCF_014836875.1. GTDB lineage: Bacteria > Actinomycetota > Actinomycetes > Actinomycetales > Micrococcaceae > Arthrobacter_B > Arthrobacter_B pullicola. The sequence continues at coordinate 252,360 of NZ_JACSQC010000001.1, forward strand.
AACCGGGGAATACCTTGTGTACGGAGTTGACCTCGAAGGCATAGTCCGTCGAAGTTTCTGGGGTCATCTTGTTTCCTGAGTGTCGGTGGACTGTGAAGGTTGGCGGGGTGGAAGCGGGGAGCAGAAGATCCCTCCAATGAACCGCTGGTCCCATTCGGAGGGCTGCAGGTTTTCCTGAGCAGCTGGGCCGATCAGGCCTGGAGCCCAGAGCTCGGCGTCGTCAACCGGTTCGTAGCCGATTGCGGAGCCGCCGGCAGCGGACAGGTAGCCGCGGGTGTTCGCCGAGACCCCCCAAATGATGCGGTACCCGCTTGAGGGCTTGTCCAAGGCATGGAGGAACAGGCTTCCTGCATCTGCAGGTGAGAGCCAGGTGCTCAGCATCCTGGCATCCCGGGGCTGTTCAAAACGCGATGCAATGCGCAGACAGGTTACGTCCATGCCGTGACGGTCATGGTAGTAGCTGCCCAGCGCCTCCAATGCAGCTTTGGAGACACCATAGAAGGTATTGGGGCGCACCGGAGTCTCGTCGGGGACTGTTGTGCCGTCGGCGGGGACGGGAGTAAAGCCAACGGCGTGAATCGAACTTGCCAGCACGGCTTTGGTGATGCCTTGCAGCCGCGCGCTTTCAAGCACCGCCTGGGTACCGTCTATGTTGGCCCGGAGGATCCGGTCCCAGTCGTCTTCCAGCGGTATACCAGCGAGGTGGATTAGCGCGTCACATCCTGACAACGCGGTGCTGAGGGCAGCGCGGTCATTAACGTCGCAGATCGCCCAGTCAGCGCCGAAATCTTGCAGGGGACGGACCCGGTCGATGCACCGCAGCTCTATCCCTGCTTCCTGCAGCGCCGGGATGATGTCGGACGCAAGGGAACCGGCGGCTCCGGTCAGTGCGACCCGCTGGGGCAGCTGAATCCAGGGACCACTCACAGCAGTGCCCCCTGGCCGACGAGGGCTTCCTGCAGCTGCAGGACATCAACTGTGCTGTCCCGGACGTAGAGGGCCGCGGCGAGCCCGGCAGCCTGGCCGGTGGCAAAGGATGTGCCCATGACACGGAGAGAAGCGAACGCCCGGTTGTCGGAGCTGACCAGGCGTCCGGCGGCCCATAGATTTGTCACGTCGGAGGACGCCAGGGCGCCGTAGGGAATGTGGTACCAGCTCTTCCCCGCAATCCGGTGGTAGGAAGTGGATCCTGCTACGGCGTGATCCTCCATGGGCCAGCCGCAGCGGGCAATTGCATCCTCGGGGCGTCGCCGCGCTCCGCTCACGTCAGCGGCCCGCACCGTTTCCTGTCCCAGAAGCCGGCGGCCCTCGCGGATTCCCAGTTGGGGACCCGTGGCTGCCAGGTAGGCATCCCGCCAGCCAGGCAGGAAGGATACGAAGGCGTCAAGGTAGGCGTGGCACAGAGCCCTGGCCCGGCTCTCCGCACCGCTGAGCTGCTGGACATCCAGTACGTCTATGTGTTCGTCAGCCAGGAGCAGCATCAATTCGCGGGAGAGGGGTAGCCGTACACAGGTACCGTTGCTGCGGCCGAGTTCCACACCCGTCCGGGCGGCGTAGTGGGCCAGTGCCTCATCCATAGCGGAAGGCGACGTCTCGGCGTCTTCCGCTACCCCGCCAACCCTCATCACAAGAGTGCTGGCCTGACGCTGGTCAGTCGGTGAGAGATGATGGCCGGCGCCCGCGGCGGCCAGGAGCGCCCCGTCGCCGCTGCAGTCGACGAACGCCTTGGCCGTGAGCTCCAGATTCCCGCCACGGTGGGAGATCAGGACGCTTTCGATTCCGGTGGGACCGCGGCGTGCGGAGTGGAGTGTGCTGTGGAACAGGACGTCGATGCCGGCCGAGGCCACGAGCTTGTCCAGGATCAGCTTGGTGGTTTCGAGGTCAAGGAGGACGACCGTGTTGCCGGAGTTGCTAAAGGTTTCCCGGCGGTAGAGATCATGGCGGTGGAGTTCTTGGAGGAACTCGTCGCCGAAGCCGTAGACCACCTGCTCACCCTGCTGGTCGTAGAAACCGCAGTACGCGAGAACCGAGCTGTTCGTGGCCGCTCCGCCGAGGAACCCGTACTGTTCAACAAGACAAACCGCAGCGCCACTGCGTGCTGCGCTGACGGCCGCAGCCACGCCAGCCGCTCCGCCTCCTACAACGACAACGTCATAAGCTGTACGGCCCGGAGTATGGGGCATGGAGATATTTCCTTAAAGCTTGGAATTGATAACCCTGCCAGAAAATACATCGGCAGAATTTCATTCTCGTTGTGATGGGCGTCATAATTCAAATGCCTAATAAGCTTTTCAGTCATTACCATCAGGCATGGGAGCAGCAATGGAGTTCAGGCAGATCGAGTATTTTGTCCGGGCAGCGTCAACGGGGTCGGTGAGCAGTGCTGCCGCAGAGCTTCACATGACCCAGCCAGCGCTGAGCCGGCAGATTGCCGAGCTGGAGCGGGAAATCGGGAACCGGCTTTTTGTCCGGACGGCCAAGGGGGTCACAATGACGGAGGCTGGTGAAGCGCTCTATAGCCATGCGCATCAGCTGATTGGTCATATGGAGAAAATTCCCGAGATCGTTCGGGTTGCGGCATCGGGAAACCGCGTTCTGCGGATCGGAGCCCCTCCGGGGTTGCCACACGACTGGTTCCGACGGATATCCGCCCGGGTCCGTGCGGCAGACCAGAGGGTGCAGCTGTCTCTATTCGAGGCCAGCAGCGATGAGCAGCGCAGGCTCCTGCGGAACGGCGCACTGGATGTGGGCCTCCTGCACGCCCGCCCGCGTGAGGGGCACGCCAAGCACGTCCTGACGCAGCCGCTGGGGGCCGTCCTTCCTCCTGGTTCCCCCCTTGCCGGGCGCAAAAGCCTCAGCTTGGCAGACCTGGACACCCTCACAGTCATGGCACACGCCGTCGGCGAGATCAAGGCCCAGGAGGTCAAGCTGCGTGCGGCCGCGGACGCCGCGGGAATTAGGGCACGCTGGGTCTTCAGGCGGTTCAGCCATCACGCGCTGCTGATCGCGGATCTCGCATCCGCTGATGCCGCCCTGACTACTCAGGCGTCAGCGGCGATCAATTTCCCTGACTGGCCCTGGGTTCCGCTGGATGCCTTGGATGAAGAAGGCATGGAGATGCTTGTGCGCACCTGGGTGACCTGGCCTTCCGCAGTCCAATCCGGTCCCGTTGAGGTATTAGTCCAGGCGATGATGGAGGAAGCAGAAAACCCACGGTCAGTCCATCGGCCCTAAAGCCCGGACACCCGGCGGGTGTCTGCGCCAGGATTGAAACGGCTGACGTCGTCGAGGGCCAGGGTGCCGGTCGGCTGGTCTTCTTCTTCCAGCAGGTACAGCCGCTGGATCGCGATGACGATGGAATCGGCGACGGTCTGCCGGAACACAGGATCGGCCAGACGGTGCGCGTCGTGGAAGTTGCTGAGGTAGCCCAGGTCGATTCCCACTGAGGGGATGCCGGGCAGCTTCAAGGTGTCCCAGGTCCGGGCGTGGATGCCGAGACTGCTCATGTCCGTCCGGGCTGCCAGTTCCTTGATCATCAGGATGGCTGCGCGCTGGCCAATGGGGGAGCGGGGCTCTCCGGAGGAGGGAAGGCCCCAGTAATAGGCGGCAATGCCGGAGGCCGCCGGCTGGTCCAGCCAGTCGCAGTGAATATTGACGTTCAGGCTCGGCAACTTGTCCACCGGGTCGTGGCCGTTCACTTCGGCATCGTAGGCAACTACCTCGGCGCCGAACTCGTTGAGAATGCGTTCCACCCGGGCGCTGACATCGGCGGCGACCAGCAGCTCGGTGAGTGGCTGCCCGGTCAGACGTTCCGTGACGTGGGCCGATGGGATTTCTGAGCGGCCGATGTTCAGGGTGATGGTCCGTCCGCGCAGGGCTGCCGTGGAACGGTCCAGCCGCTCGTAATCGCGCAGCGCAAAGGCCTGGCTGGGGGAGAGTGCCCGGTTGACCCGCAGCATGGCCGTCATCGTATCGGCGTCGCACACCCCGGTCCCGGGGATCCCAAGGTTCAGCTGCAGCTCGGCGACGGCGTAGCGGGTGCGGACACCGAATTCGCCGTCAATGTGACCGTAGTAGAAACCCAGATGGGATAGATGACGCTGCAGTTCCGCGACGTCGTCGCCCCGCACGGAAGGCTCATCTTCGGCATAGGCCAGGGCACGGTCGCCGAACCGGAACTGGGCTTCGGCGAGGGCGCGCTGGGTATCCGGACCGGCGACGCCGTCGACGATCAGCCCGCGGCTCTGCTGGAACGCGCGGACCGCCGCATCGACGTGATCGTCGAAGACGGTGGGGTCATGAACGGCGTCCGGGGAGAGATAGGACATGGAAATGCCGGCGCGCAGCAGTGCTTCGCGAAGCGTCACTACGCGCCGGCTGGAATCCAGTCTCCGCAGACTTTCGTCCGCCGAGTGCATGGTCATGAAACCTACTTCAGGAAGGCCGCGAATTCCTGCTCGAGGACCTGCTTCGGCTTCGCACCGATCGACGTGGCAGCAACCTCACCGCCCTTGAAGACGTACACGGCAGGAATGGACGTGATGCCGTACTTGGCGGCGATCGCCGGGTTGTCGTCAACGTTGACCTTGACCACGTCGACCTTCTCCGCGTATTCGGCGGCGATGTCATCGAGGATCGGGGAGAGCATCCGGCACGGACCGCACCACTCAGCCCAGAAGTCCACAATGACCGGCTTGTCTGCGGCCAGCACATCGGTGCTGAACGAGGAATCCGTTACGTCCTTGGCATTGCTCATGGTTTTACTCCTTGTGGATCTCTAGACGGCGGCGTTTTCGGAAACAGTTTCCGACGCCGGGGTGGGAACGGTGGCAGCAGTGGCGGCTGAACCCAGGTCTGCCAGGTAATGCTCGACGTCGAGCGCAGCGGCGCAGCCTGATCCGGCTGCCGTAATGGCCTGGCGGTAGGTCGGGTCAATAACGTCGCCGGCTGCGAATACGCCGGGGAGGGAGGTCTTGGAGGTGCGTCCCTGGACGGCGATGGTGCCGGCTTCGGTCAGCTCCAGCTGGCCACGGACCAGGTCGATGCGCGGATCGTTGCCGATCGCGACGAAGATGCCGGTGACTTCGAGGTCCGACTCCGACCCGTCGACGGTGTTGCGCAGCCGCAGCCCGGTGGCCTTCTCAGCCCCATGGATCCCTACGACCTCAGAATCCCAGACGAAGCGGATCTTCTCATTGGCCAGTGCGCGGTCCTGCATGATCTTGGAGGCGCGCAGCGTGCTGCGGCGGTGCACCACGGTGACCGAATCAGCGAACTTAGTAAGGAACAGCGCCTCTTCCAGTGCAGAGTCGCCGCCGCCGATGACGGCAATGTTCTGGCCCTTGAAGAAGAAACCATCGCAGGTGGCGCACCAGCTGACGCCGCGGCCGGAAAGCCGCTTCTCATCCTCGAGGCCCAGTTCACGGTAGGCGGATCCGGTGGAGATGATGACGGCGCGGGCCAGGAAGGTCTCCCCGGTGCCGATGGTGACCTTCTTGACCTCTCCGGTGAGGTCGACGGAGGTGACATCCTCGAACAGGATCTCGGTGCCGAAACGGGCGGCCTGCTTCTCGAGGTTGGCCATGAGATCCGGGCCCATAATTCCTTCGGGGAAGCCCGGGAAGTTCTCCACGTCAGTGGTGTTCATCAGTTCACCGCCGGCAGTGACGGAGCTGGCGATCAGCAGGGGCTTCAGGTTGGCACGCGCGGTGTAGACGGCGGCGGTGTAACCGGACGGCCCGGAGCCAACGATGATGACGTCCCGGATTTCGGGTGCGGAACCTGTGGCGTCGGAGAGAATTTCGGTGCTCACGTGCTGTGAACCTCTTTCTTTGGAGAACGGGCGGGACCCGGTGATGGAACGCTCGGGGACTCTAACCACCCGGCACAACACTGACAGGGAACAGCTTATTCCGAATGGCTGCTGCGTCACATGCTGGGCCGCCGGGCCGGTTCCCGGCGGCTCAAATGGCTGGAATCAGGACACCGCGATTTCTGCGATGCGCAGTCCCCAGGGGTATTCGGCCTGTACTCCACTCAGGCGGGGGAGCTGGGTGAAGTTAATGATCACGTAACTGGCCGACGCCGGCTCCCCGTTCACCTTGGGCACCGTGATGCTGGTGGTGGGTCCGGTGAAGCCGCTCTGGGCAACGGTGGAGGCACCTTCCAGGGTGGGCTGGTCATTGAGCACGACCGAGAAGCTGCCGCCGCTGCCGTTCAGCTGGGTGATATCCACCTTGCTGATGGCCGATTCGTCTTCGAGTTCGACGACGAGTGCCAGGCTGGGTGCCAGGCCGCCGAAGGTTTCCGAGGCGTAGACGTAGCTGGACCAGTAGCTGGCAGGGTTGCCGTCGATGATCTGCGGAAGAGCGGCATCATTCACCGAGTCCAGCTCCTGGTTGCCGGGAACCAGGCGGGTGACACCGGCAGTAGCGGGAGCGGGCAGGGCGGCTCCCGTTTCTTCGGCTGTGCCCTCTTCCGGTGCCGGGGCTACCGCCTCCGGAGAGGTGGAAACCTCGTCGGAGGCGAACATGTCCCCGACCTTGCCGAGGTTCGTAAAGGCCAGAACCACGGCAACGATCAGTACCAGGCTGAGGAAGCCTCCAACCAGCAGCCGGCCGTACCTGCGGTCGCCGGAGGCCTGGGGCTCGTCGTCGTCGTCCTGCTGGTAGTCCTCATAGGGTTCGGACTCATAGCCGGCACCCAGGGCAGTGCGGGGGAAGCTGGAGGCGCGGCGCTCATTCTCGCCTGCCGGTGCGTAGCCTTCCACGGGGAAGTCATCCTCACCTTCCCAGCGGCTCACCTTGGGGGTGGCAGCGGGAGCCGTCTCCTGCGGTGCGGTGGAGTAGGCGGCGGTACGCGGGCTCTGGCGGGGCGGCGGGGGAACGGCTGCGGCACCGGTGGCTGCCTCCGCCGGGGCCGCCTGGGACCCGCCGAACTCAAGGTCGCGTTCAGCGTTGGCTGCCGCGGCAGCACCTGCAGCGCCGGAGGCTGCGGCTCCACGGCCGAAGCGGGGAAGCTGGGGTTTGGACAGGCCGGAGAGCAGGGGCCGGCGGTCCCGTTCCGGGGCTTCCTCGACGTAGCGGTCTTCTTCAACCGTCTCGGGTTCGCGTGAACGGGGCTCGCCAAAGATCTCCGAGCCGAGGGTGTCCGTGAAAAACGGTTCCACGTAGGGTGCGTCACGTTCAATGACGAGGTCCAGGAGGTCGGCCGCGTTGCCGGTGGAGGTGATCAGGTAGGTGCAGCCGTCGCTGACGCCCAGGTCCAGGATCTGCACGGTGGAATACCGCTCGCCGGTGGCGATTTCCCGCGCACTGGCGCTCACCTGGCTGGCGTTCTGCGGTGCGGCAACGAGGATGCTTACGGCACGGTTCAGCACCTGGTCCACGCCGTCGAGGACGAGGTCGTTCTCTGCCGAGGCCAGTACCTGGGCGGTGACCTTGTATCGGCCGCCCAGCACTGAACCAACGTTTACCGGTTGTGGCACGTGTTCCTCCCGTGGAAACGGCTGTAACTTCTGCAAGATGTTGCCACCGGCGGACGTGAGGCTGCCGGTGCGGTTAACACAGTACGCGCACGCCACGAAGGACTTTCCCGTACTGCCCGCCTTATTCCATGCTACCTGCGGCCGCAGTCAAACCTGAGTTTGGTGTCTTCAGGCCCTGCGCTTGAGGCGGGCGAGGAGGGGTGCCAGGAACTCATCCAGTTCCTTGACCTTCAGTCCCCGCAGCATCGCGGCGTAGGACAGGGCCATCAAGGTGCCGCAGACCACCAGGACGACGACGGCGTTGGCGAGGGAGTTCCAGGCGAACCCGTCAGAGGTGTAGCCGCCAAACATTGCCAAAGCTGCGGCTCCCACGACGGACGCCCCGAGGGCTGCGACGGTCAACCGGACATGCAGGTCGAACACGCGGCCCGCGCCGTAGTGGCCAAGTTTGCGGTTCAGGAAAATATGGCTGAGCACCACAGCCGCGATGTTGCCGATCGAGTAGGCCACGGCCAGGCCAAAAACGATCCGGTCCGCCGGAAGGGCGGCCGCGGCAAGGGCCAGGGACACGCCGAGGATGGAGAGGATCACCTGCATGATCAGCGGCGTTCTAGCGTCTTCATTGGCGTAGAAGGCACGGTTCATGAGGAAGGTTGCACTGAGGAACGGGGCACTGGCCGCCAGCAGGACCAGCACCTGCGCCTGAATCACGGCCGAGGCGTTGGACCCGCCGCTGAACCACATGCTGATGGGACCGGCCAGCACCACCAGGACAGCCGCGCAGAACACAGTTGCCACCCCGATGGCGCGCAGCCCGCGGGAAATGGTTTCCCGGACCCCGTCCAGGTCCTTCTCCACATACGCGTGGGACATGCGGTTAAAGAGGACGGTCGCGAGCGAAAGCGTGATGACCGAGTGCGGGATGATGTAGAGCATCGCAGCGGTTTCCAGGTTGAGGTGACCGGCGATCTCCTGGGGCGGGGTCAAGGCCTGATAGTCCGGCCGCGCGGCGGAGGCTATGGTCGCAACCTTGGTGTACACAAGGTACGCGCCGTTGCCGACGAGCATGGTGAGGACGGTCCATTTGGCGACCTTGCCGGTCTGCCCCAGGCCGACACCGCGCAGCCCGAAGGACGGGCGCAGTCCGAGTCCCAGCTTCTTCAGGGGGAACAGCAGGACAACGGCCTGCAGCACGATTCCGAGGGTGGTGCTGCCGGCAAGGATCAGGGTTGCTGTGGATGTCCAGGTTTCCGGCGAGAACTGTTCGGTCTCCTGCCGGCCCACGAAGGTGATGAAGACGATCAGGCCGGCGATGGCCACCAGGTTGTTGACCACCGGTGCCCACATGTACGCACCGAACCGCCCGTTGGCGTTCAGGATCTGGCCAATCACGGCATAGGCGCCGTAGAAGAAGATCTGCGGGAAGAGCCAGTAGGCAAAAACCGTGGCCAGCGGAAGCTGGTCCGGGTTCAGGGCGGTCACCAGAGGCAGGATCAGCGGCGCCGCGATGGTTGCCAGGGCAGCGATGACAGCCAGGAACACCAGGCTTAGGGTCAGGATCCGAGAAACGTAATCCGCCCCGCGGTCCTCGCGTTTGCTGGCCTTGATGATCTGCGGGACCAGCACGGCGTTGAAGACGCCGCCTGCCACCAGGAGGTAGATGAAGTTGGGCAGGACATTCGCGGAACTGAAGATGTCCGTGACCAGCCCCGTATTGCCAATGGCCACGGCCAGCAGCGCGGTGCGGACCAATCCGAGTACGCGGGAAACCATGGTTCCCGCTGCCATGACGGCGCTGGAGCGGGCAGTGCTGGGAGCGGTATTCTGTGCGGCCATTATGTCCTTATGCTCTCACCTTCACGGGCGAATCATGCAAAGCCAGCGGGTGTGGAGGCCGGCCGGCAACGGCCGCCGGTTACAGGTGTTTGGGCAGGATCTCGCGGGCAAGGTCCGCGATACGGCGTTCATTGGGGAAGGAAAGGCGCCGGCTCAGGACCGAAAGCGGAACCCAGGCAACATCAACGGCCTCGTGGTCAGGATCATTCTCGATCGTGAGCTCCCCGCCGACGGCAACAAGCAGATAATGGTGCACGGTTTTGTGCACCCGGTGGCCGCTGACTGTGAACCAGTAGTCAATGCTGCCCAGCGGACTGAGGATGCGGCCGCTGATGCCGGTCTCCTCGGCGATCTCGCGGATGGCCGCCTGCTGGTTGTCCTCATCGTTCTCCGGGTGGCCCTTGGGCAGGCACCACTCGAGCCGTCCGCCGCGGTTGAGCCGGGCGATGATGGCCACGGGCAGCTGGGGATCACTGGTATCCACCACAATTCCCCCGGCAGACACCTCTTCGACCGTGGGCAGGGCCGCATGAGCCGGGTGCGCGCCGGAACTGCCCATTGACGCAGTCAATGGGGTCCGCTTGGGCGCACTCGGGACAGGATGGGCCATACCCCCACTGTAACTACCTTTCCCCAGCGATGATGACTGTTCCCAGCCCACCCCTGCCGGGCCGCGGCAACCCCGGCGTGTCCGGGTCACAGGTGGGCTCTGTTGTCTGCTGCGGCCGGTTTATCTGGCACGCTTAAAGCACTATGGCGCACCTTTTTGACAGCTCTGTCCCGCATCCCCCGCTTCCTGGCGTGATCCCGCAGCTGGGAGAGATGTTCCAGGCGGCTGGGTTTGAACTCTCCCTGGTCGGCGGACCGGTGCGGGACCTCTTCCTGGGCCGGGTTTCCCCGGACCTGGATTTCACCACGAATGCACGGCCGGATGACATCCTTTCCGTAGTCCGCGGCTGGTGCGACGCGTACTGGGAGATAGGCCGGGAGTTCGGCACCATCGGGATGCGCAAGGACGGCTTCCAGATCGAAATCACCACCTACCGCGCCGAAGCCTACGATCCGGAATCGCGCAAGCCGGTGGTCGCCTTTGGCGAGAAGCTGGAAGACGACCTGTTCCGCCGGGATTTCACCATGAACTCGATGGCGCTGCGGCTGCCGCAGCTTGAGCTGGTGGATCCCTTCGGCGGAGTCCGTGACCTGCATGCCGGAGTAGTGCGCACACCCGGTGCGCCGTCGTCGTCGTTTTCGGACGATCCGCTGCGCATGATGCGGGCGGCCCGGTTCGCCTCCCAGCTCGACGTCACGGTGGCGCCGGAGGTGTTCGAAGCCATGAAGGACATGGCGGGGCGGATCGAGATCATCTCGGCTGAGCGGGTCCGTGACGAACTGGTGAAGCTGATTAACGGCAAGTCACCGGCAGCGGGCATGGACCTGCTGGTGGAGAGCGGCCTGGCGGAGTATGTGCTGCCCGAAGTCGCGGCCCTGAAGCTGGAGATGGACGAACACCACCGGCACAAGGACGTTTACCAGCACTCGCTGACGGTGCTGCGGCAGGCCTGCGAACAGGAAACCGGGCCTGACGGTCCGGTGCCGGGACCTGACTTCATCCTGCGCTTCGCGGCGCTGATGCACGACGTCGGAAAGCCGGCCACCCGCCGCTTCGAACCCGCAGGGTCGGTCAGCTTCCTGCACCACGACGTCGTCGGCGCCAAGCTCACCGCAAAGCGGATGAAGGCGCTGCGCTTCGATAATGACACCATCAAGGCCGTTTCCCGCCTGGTGGAACTGCACATGCGTTTCTACGGCTACGGCGACGCAGGCTGGAGCGACTCCGCAGTGCGCCGGTATGTCACGGACGCCGGCCCGCTGCTGGAGCGTCTGCACCGGCTGACCCGCTCCGACGTCACCACCCGGAACCGGCGCAAGGCCGAACGGCTGGCCTTCGCCTACGACGACCTCGAAGAGCGGATAGCGAAGCTGGCCGAGCAGGAGGAACTGGCCTCGATCCGGCCGGATCTGGACGGCAGCCAGATCATGGAGCTGCTCGGCATCAGGCCGGGACCAGTGGTGGGCCGCGCCTACCGGTTCCTGCTGGAGGAACGGATGGAGAACGGTCCCTCGGACCCCGAAGAGGCGGCGGCCAAGCTTCGCTCCTGGTGGCAGGAGCAGCCGGAAAGCCGGCAGGAAACCGGAGCAGACCAGCAGAACGAGACAGAGGAGCAGTCATGACCGCACAGAATTTTGGACCGGCGGTCCCGGACCTGACACCCGCCGGAACCCCGCTGCCCATCCTTTGGCTGGTCCGGCACGGGGAGACGGAATGGTCCCGGGAGGGAAATTACACCGGGCTGACGGACATCCCCCTCACAGCGGAGGGGGAAGCGCAGGCCGCGGCTGCCCGCGGGAAGATAGGGCACTTCGAGTTTGACCGGGTTTTTACCTCACCGTTGGTCAGGGCGCGGCGCACAGCCGAACTCCTGGGCTACCCCGACGCCGAGATCCTGCCGCACGCACACGAATGGGACTACGGGCAGAACGAAGGCCGGAAGAGCACAGAGGTACGGGCCCAGAACCCGGGATACATCATTTGGAACGACGGCGTTCCGGGTGGCGAATCACTGGACTCCGTGGCAGCCCGTGCAGACCGTATAATCTCCACCGTGCAGGCCGGCTGCGGAACACCGATGGACCGGGATCCGGACGCCGTTCCCATGGAGCGGGCACTGCTGGTGGCCCACGGACACTTCCTGCGCATCCTCGCCGCCCGCTGGTTGGGTCTTGCCCCTGACCAAGGCCGGCACCTGGTGCTGGGAACGGCGGCAGTGTGCGTTCTGGGCTGGGATAAGCACACCCCCGCCCTGCTGAAATGGAATATCTAGAAAGATTTTAAAGAAAGTTTTGCATTTGGGGTTGGCAATCCCCACGTAAGTCGGCTATATTTTTTTCAGCAGCCGGCCCTGCCGGCTAATGCGGCTAACGCAAAGCACCCGCTAGAACTACAACTGGTAGAACTAAAGCTAGAACACACCTAGTAGAGCTACGCCGGTGCAACCTACTCGCAACAAAGTACATGCAGCAACCAATGCAGCGGCCCCCAAGGCCCCGGACAACCAATGGAGGTGGAGAATGGATACCAATTTTGCGGGCACAGCCCGGCGGTCCCTTTTCCGTGTAACCATGTCCGGCCTGCCGGTTGGAGTGCGGTACGGGATGTGCGGCCAGCCCCTTGCTGAGACCAGGCAGCCCGCTGAGACCAGGCAGCCCGGCGAGACCAGGCAGCCCGCTGAGACCAGACAGCCCGGCGAGACCGGGCTGGTCCCGGCAGCTGCTGTCCTGCGCCGGACTGCCGCGTAGACTGCCGGCCTCCTCGCTGAGAGCCGGTCTGCGGCTCAGCGGCTTTAAAGCAGCTCACCACCAGGTTTTCGGGTTTCTGCACGGGTTTCGGTTTCGGGCCTGACTGGCCTTCGGCTCCGGTGCCTGTCCGCCTAAGGCGGGCACAGATCAGCACACGGAGCCCTTCCGCCAACACCTGCGCCATTGAATTGGGCCGCTGACTTCCTTTTTGCTTTTCATTTCCGCGCCTTTAGTGCGCCATTCTTGGGAGTATTGCCATGCCTTATAACAACCTGCCCTTTTTGGGATTGCAAGACGGGAAAAATGCCCACAATTCAGCGCCGGTGCTTCCTTCTGGAAGGGAAGAATTCCGGCGTGCGGCCGGAAGGCGCGCCGGCATTGCCGGTCCTGCGACGCTGGTGCGGAGGCTGGCCGGTGTTCTCCGCCGCCGGCTGGCCGTCAATCTGGCCACAAGCCAGGAATCGCTCCAGGAACAGGAAGAGCGTCAGTTCAACCTCCTCACCCACTACATCAACAGCGGCAGCAGGCAGTAAGGGCGCCGCAGGCCGGGCCTTCGGTGGCCGTTGTCATCCAGCGGCGGCCACCGGGCCAGGAAACAAAGCGGGGCCTTATCGCGTTGTATGGTCGATAGGTAGGGAACACAGGCCAGCGACGAAGGGAGTGCTGTGCCCCAGGTTAACCGGGTGGCCATGCTCTCGCTGCATACCTCTCCACTCGAACAGCCTGGTTCCGGAGACGCGGGCGGAATGAACGTCTACGTGCGTTCCGTGGCCGTTCAGATGGCGAGGATGGGCGTGCAGGTGGACATCTTCACCCGCGCCTCGGCCCCGGATCAGCCCCCGGCAGTGGAGATCGCTCCGGGAGCAACGGTTAGGCACATTACCGCCGGACCACGGCGCCGCCTTCCCAAGGAACTGCTGCCGGGGCTGGCTGACGAGCTGGCAGAGGGCATAAGCGCGGCGGCACGCGGCCTGCGGGAGCAGGGACGGTACGACGTCCTTCACTCTCACTACTGGGTTTCCGGGATTGCCGGACTGTCGCTGGCACGCCAATGGGACGTGCCCCTGGTCCACACCATGCACACGATGGCACGGGTGAAGAACGTGCAGCTCCAGCCCGGTGAGCGTGCCGAACCAGAGGTCCGGATCCAGGGGGAGCAGGACATCGTGGACTCCGCCGCACGTCTGATCGCCAACACCACCACGGAAGCATCGGAACTGGCCACCTGGTACGGAGCTGACGAATCCGCAATCGACGTAGTGGCCCCCGGCGTCGACCTGGACGTGTTCTCTCCAGGTGGCCGGGCGCTGGCCAAACCGCTGCACGGAATACGCCGGGACGAGTTCCATGTGGTGTTCGCCGGGCGCATCCAGCGGATGAAGGGTCCGCAGGTGCTGGTTGAGGCTGCCGCCAGGCTTCGGGCCGCCCGCCCGGACATCCCGCTGCGGATCAGCATCCTCGGTGCCCCGAGCGGATCGGAGGTCCTGGACCTGGAGGCCGCCGTCGCTTCCCTGGGGCTGGAGGGGACGGTTCAGCTGCGTCCGCCGATCGCGGCCGCCGGACTGGCCGGGTGGTTCCGTTCCGCCGACGTTGTGGCCGTGCCGTCCTACAGCGAATCCTTCGGCCTGGTGGCACTCGAGGCCCAGGCCTGCGGGACCCCGGTCATCGCGGCCGACGTCGGTGGACTGCCTAAGGCTGTCAGCTCCGGCCGGACCGGAATCCTGGTCCAGGGGCATGATCCGGCGCGCTGGGCCGCGGAACTGGAAACTCTTTACGACCATTCGTCCTGGCGTGCCGAGCTCGGCCGTTCCGCTGCTGTGCACGCCCGGGCCTTCGGCTGGCAGCGCACCGCGATGCTCACCACGCAGGGCTACCGGCGGGCTGCTGAACAGTCCTCCGCACAGGCCGTCAGGCACTGACACTCCGGCGCGCCCCTGCCCGGATTGACGCATAACGGGGCTGGTGCGAGCGTTGACCTATGGCCAACGACCTCGACATTTCCCGCGCCGCAACCATGCAGCCCATCACGTCCATCGCTGCCGCCGCCGGTATTCCCGATGAAGCGCTTGAACTCTACGGCCGGTATAAGGCCAAGGTGGACCCGGACCAGGTGCCGGCCAGGGAGGAAAAGGGCAAGGTTGTTCTGGTCACGGCCATGAGCCCGACGCCGGCGGGGGAGGGGAAGTCCACCGTAACCGTGGGACTGGGCGACGCCCTGGCACGCACCGGACGCAGGACCGTCATCGCGCTGCGTGAACCGTCCCTGGGCCCGGTCCTGGGGATGAAGGGCGGCGCGACCGGCGGCGGGTATTCCCAGGTCATTCCGATGGAGGAAATCAACCTCCACTTCACGGGCGACTTCCACGCCATCACCAGTGCCAACAACGCTCTTGCCGCCTTGGTGGACAACCACATTTTCCAGGGCAACGAGCTCGGCATCGACCCCCGCCGGATCACGTTCCGCCGCGTCCTGGACATGAATGACCGGGCCCTGCGCAACGTGGTGATCGGACTCGGCGGACCCGGCCAGGGCACACCGCGCGAGGACGGTTTCGACATCACGGTCGCGTCCGAGGTGATGGCCATTTTCTGCCTCGCCACCGGAATCGAGGACCTCACCAGCAGGCTCGCCCTGATCACGGTCGGCTACACCTACGACCGGCGGCCGGTAACCGTCGCGGACCTGGGTGTCCAGGGGGCCATGGCACTGCTGCTCAAGGACGCACTGAAGCCCAACCTGGTGCAGACCATCGCCGGGACACCGGCCCTGGTGCACGGCGGGCCCTTTGCGAACATTGCCCATGGCTGCAACTCTGTGATCGCCACGTCCCTGGCACGGGACCTGGCCGACGTCGTTGTGACCGAGGCCGGTTTCGGAGCCGATCTGGGGGCGGAGAAGTACATGGATATCACCTCCCGCGCAGCGGACGTGGCACCCGACGCCGTCGTCGTTGTGGCCACCATCCGGGCCCTGAAGATGCATGGCGGCGTGCCGCGGGACCGGCTCGATGAACCTAACCCGGCGGGTCTGGAAGCCGGGACCGCCAACCTGCGCCGGCACCTGCGCAACATTACCAAGTTCGGGCTGAATCCCGTGGTGGCGATCAACCGCTTCACCTCCGATACGCCGCAGGAACTGGACTGGCTGCTGGAGTGGTGTTCCCAGGAGGGTGTGGAAGCGGCGGTCGCTGATGTGTGGGCCGGCGGCGGCGGTGGTCCCGGCGGGGATGAGCTTGCCGGGAAGGTCCTGGCCGCCCTGGAGAAACCGTCAGCCTTCAGCCCGCTCTATCCGCTGCAGATGAGCGTGGAGGAGAAGATCCGCACGGTGGTGCAGGAGATCTATGGTGCGGACGACGTCGAGTTTTCCGTCCCGGCACTGCGCCGGCTTGAGGAAATCAAAGCCAACGGCTGGGAAAATTTCCCCGTTTGCATGGCCAAGACCCAGTATTCGTTCTCCGACGATGTTTCGAGGCTCGGTGCGCCGGAAGGCTTCACCGTGCATGTCCGGGACCTGGTGCCGAAGACCGGTGCCGGCTTCATCGTGGCCGTGACCGGCGCGGTGATGACCATGCCGGGCCTGCCGAAATCGCCGGCGGCACTGCGCATGGGCGTGGCGCCGGACGGTACGCCGTCGGGCCTGTTCTAGGCCTTCCGAAGCCTCTCGGAACAGCAAAAAGGTGGTCCTCCCGCTGGGAGGGCCACCTTTTTGCCGGTTTGTTGAGCTTGGCGAGCGGGGCCTAGCGCTCGACCTCGCCGCGGATGAACTGCTCCACCTTGTCGCGGGCAATGTCATCGTTGTACTGCTCCGGCGGGGACTTCATGAAGTAGCTCGACGCCGAGAGGATCGGACCGCCAACACCGCGGTCCAGGGCGATCTTCGCCGCACGCACGGCGTCGATGATGACGCCGGCGGAGTTGGGGGAGTCCCAGACTTCCAGCTTGTACTCAAGGGAGACCGGGGCATCGCCGAAGTTACGGCCCTCCAGGCGGACGAAGGCCCACTTGCGGTCATCGAGCCAGGCGACGAAGTCCGAGGGACCGATGTGCACGTCGTTCTCGGAGAGATCGGCCTCCACATTGGAGGTAACGGCCTGGGTCTTGGAAATCTTCTTCGACTCCAGCCGTTCCCGCTCCAGCATGTTCTTGAAGTCCATGTTGCCGCCGACGTTGAGCTGGTAGGTGCGGTCCAGCGTGACGCCACGGTCTTCGAAGAGCTTGGCCATCACGCGGTGGGTGATGGTGGCGCCGATCTGGCTCTTGATGTCATCGCCGACGATCGGAACACCGGCGGCAGTGAACTTATCCGCCCACTCCTTCGTGCCGGCGATGAAGACCGGCAGTGCGTTCACGAACGCCACGCCGGCGTCGATGGCGCACTGGGCGTAGAACTTGGCCGCAGCCTCGGAACCGACCGGCAGGTAGCAGACCATTACATCGACGTCGGCCGCTTTCAGCTCAGCCACAACGTCCACCGGTTCCTCATCGGATTCGGTGATGGTTTCGCGGTAGTACTTGCCCAGGCCGTCCAGGGTGTGGCCGCGCTGGACCTTGACGCCCGTGTCCGGAACGTCGCAGATCTTAATCGTATTGTTTTCGCTTGCGCCGATGGCGTCTGCGAGGTCCAGTCCGACCTTCTTCGCGTCGACGTCGAATGCGGCTGCGAACTGCACATCGTTGACGTGGTACTTGCCGAACTGGACATGCATCAGGCCCGGGACGCTTGCTTTCGGGTCGGCATCGCGGTAGTAACGGACGCCCTGCACCAGCGATGCAGCACAGTTTCCAACACCAACGATTGCCACCCGGATGGGGTTCTTTGCCACTGTTCTCCTTTGAAGACATTCATATGCCGCCGCACGCGGCGCAGGCAACGGCCTCAGTCTACTTTGTTAATTCGGTCACATGAGGCCCCGGTTACACACAGCCAGGCCTGGCGGCTCCGTCCGGCAGCCGCAGGCCTCCCGGCGGCAGCCGGGTCACTGAACGGATTTCACCCCCACAGAACCGGGAAAACGTCACTGAAGTGGGAAAACGTCACTGAAGTGAGAAAACGACGGCGGCAGCGCCCAGGAGCGTCACGGTCGCGTGCCCTGCCACCGAGAGGCTCCGCTGCACCGCTGCGCTGGCCCGGTCCCGCAGGCAGGCACCGGCGAAAACAAGTCCCAGCTGCCAGGCGAGGGAGCTCAGTGCCACCCCCGCGATGAACGCGGCCGGACCGGCAGGAGGTGCGAGGAGGTCCTGCAGGCCGGCGGCCAGGGCCGCGAAATACAGCAGGGTCACCGGGTTGACTGCGGTCAGGGCAAGGAAGAGCATGAACCGGCTCCTGCTCCGGCGCTTGGCGGGTTCCGGCGCCGGGGCACCGGTGGGACCCGGACCCTGGGTGCCCCGCCAGGTCCGGCGGATGCCCGCCAGGCCCAGCACCAGGAGCGCCGTGCCACCTGCCACGGCCGGCAGGGCGCCCCAGGACGCAACGAGGGGCGCGGCAGCGGCACCGGCGAGGACGGCCAGGGCACAGTACGCCGCATCAACGAGTGCGACGGCGAAGGCCCCCGGGGCTGCCGCCCGGAACCCAGCCGCGAGCCCTTCGCGCAGCAGCAGGATCCCGATGGCTCCCAGGGGTGCGGCCACGCCGAACCCGGCGAGGATGCCTCCGGCCAGGGATCTAAGAACGTCCATTCCAGCACTGTGCGGCTCACTGGGGCACTGGACCTCCCTTTGAGCAGTGTGGTGGTTAGAATCGCGGCGTGGACAGTACAGACAGCAAAATACTCGGCATCCTGCAGCGCGAAGCGCGGATCACCTACAGTGAGCTGGGACGCCGGGTCGGCCTGAGCACCAACGCAGCCGCGGCCCGCGTCCGCCGGTTGGAAACCAGCGGGGTGATCCTCGGCTACCGGGCAATCCTGGGTTCGGAGGCCCCGGAAGCAGGTCCCGGGCTGCAGGCGTTCATCGATGTGCGGCTCAAGCCGGAGACGGAGTCACGCTCATTCCTGGAGTGGTCCCGGAATGACCCGGCCGTCCAGGATGCGGTGCATGTGACGGGCCCCTATGACTATCTCCTGCGGGTCAGCGTCCCCACCATGAAGGCACTGGATGAGCTCCTGCACCGGCTCAAAACGGGCTCCGGGGCGATCCAGACCCAGACCAGGCTGGCTCTGCGCTGAATCCGGGCGCCTGCATACTGGTAGGCATGGATCCCAAGCTCCGCCGGCGGCCGCTGCGCATCGTCGTCCCCAGCCGAAACGACCGGCTGCTGCGCCGCTTCACCGAAGTCATCGGCGGGCCGCTGGGCCGGTTCACCGCCCCGGGAGTAGTTTCCCCGGGCTTCTTCACCGTGGAGCGCGTGCTCATCCTGATGACCACCGGCGCCGCCCTGATCGCCCTCCTGGCCAAAACCCCCTGCCGGCTCAGCGGCTGGTCCAACGCCTTCTACATGGCCTGCTACTCCGACTGGCCGGCGCTCTTCAGCGCACGCGGCCTGGGGGAGGGGGTCTACCCGTTCATCAGTGCGGGCTCCGAATTCGAGTATCCCGTGCTGCTGGGACTGCTGGCCGGTTTTGTGGCCTGGCTGGTACCGGCGGGTGCCGAGTCCCGCGGACTGGTGTATTTCGACCTGAACGCCGTCTTCGCCACCATCGCCTGGATCGTGACTGTCGTGGCGACCATGCGGATCGCCAACCGGCGTCCCTGGGATGCTGCGATGGTGGCTGTGGCCCCGGCGGTGATCCTGTCCATCTACATCAACTGGGATATCTGGGCCGTGATGCTCGCGGCGCTCGGAATGCTGGCGTTCGCACGGAACAAGCCGGTGGCGGCGGGTATTTTTCTAGGCCTGGGGACGGCCTTGAAGCTTTATCCGGTGCTGATCCTCGGTGCCGTGCTGGTCCTGGCACTGCGGACACTGAAGTTCCGGGCCGCACTGCTGGCCATCGCAGCCACCGCGGGGACCTGGCTGGTGGTCAACGTGCCCTTTATGCTGCGGGACTATCCGGGCTGGAAACACTTCTATGAGTTCTCCCGGGACCGCGGCTCGGGGAACTCCAGCGTCTGGCAGGCCTGGGACATAACCTTTCCCGAGCGGGCCGTCAGTCCGGAATTCATCACCTTCTGGGCGTACTTCCTGTTCGCCCTGGCCTGCGCGGGGATTGCCCTCCTTGCCCTGGCAGCACCCCGCAGGCCCCGGCTGGCCCAGCTCGCGTTCCTGATCGTTGCCGCGTTCATCCTCACCAACAAGGTTTACTCCCCGCAGTTCGTGCTCTGGCTGGTCCCCCTGCTGGCCCTGGCCCGGCCGCGCTGGCGGGACTTCCTCATCTGGCAGTTCTTCGAGGTGATGCACTGGTGGGCCATCTGGCTGTACCTGGCCGCCATGGCCAGCGGCGGTCCGCCGGAGAACAACCTGGACTCCGGGTGGTTCGTCCTTTCGGTCATTGGACATATGGGAGCCACCCTGTACCTGATGGGCCGCGTCGTGGGGGACATCCTGGACCCGCGGACAGATCCGGTACGCCGGATGGACATCGACGATCCCCAGGGCGGGCCTTTCGACCATGCAGCGGACCGCTGGCGGATCGGGGTCCGCCGCCGCCCTCGGGTACCCTTGGAAACGGACGAAGCCCCGGCGAAAGAAGCATTGTGACCCCCGCTCCCTACCGATTCCAGCAGTTGTCCCGTGAGGACTTCGATGCGCTGGCGGACCGGCATCCCGACGTCGTCATACCGCTGGAGCAGACCCCGTACTGGGCGGATTTCGAGACCCGGCTGGGCCGTGAGCCCTATGGCATCTGGGCGTATTACGACGGCGGCAAGCTGGTCGCCACCGCCAGTTTCCTGCGCTCCTCCCGGCGCTTCCGCCCTTCCCTGGTTGCCGTCAACGGCCCCACCTGGTTCACCGAGCGGACACCGGAGGCCGAAGCCAGGCTGGTGCAGACCGTGCAGGACCAGTTCCGGGCTGATCCAGGCGTGGACCCGCTGTACGTCCGCATGCAGGTGGAGCACCCCCAGCCGCCGGTCTCCGGACCGCTGGAACACGGCTGGTACGAACGTGAAATCGTGGTCGACCTGGCTCCGGAGAAGGAGAAAATCTTCGCCGGGTTCCGCCCGAACGCCCGCAACCTGATCCGCAAGGCAGAGAAGCTGGGCGTGGAAGTGCGCACCGTGGAGCGGGAGCAATGGACCACGGTCTTCCGCACCGAACTGTTCCCGATCATGCAGGAAACCGCGGCGCGAGACGGGTTCTCCAGCTTCGATTCAGCGTTTTACGAAACGCTGCTGGACGAGCTCGGCGACTACCTGCGCCTGATGGTCGCCTACGTCGAGGGCAAACCGGTCTCCTGGCTGATCACCACCGAATACCGCGGCTACGCCGTCTACTATTTCGCCGCCAGTTCCCGGGACGCCCGCAAGACCAACGCCCCCTACCTGCTGCTCTGGGAAGCCTTCAAGGTGCTCAAAGACGCCGGAAACACCGCGTGCGGGCTGACCGGCATCGAAAGCGAGAATTACCCTTCGCTGGCGAACGTCACCACCTTCAAACGGAACTTCTCCAAGGCCATCGTCACCGTTCCCACCACCTATGACATTCCGCTGCAGCCGGTCCGCTACCGGGTCCTGGCCAGTGCACTGCGGGTCCGGCGGGAAGCCCCGGGGGCCGTCAAAGCAGCCCTGGGACGCGTGAAGAATCTGCCTGCCGCCGTGAAGGCACGCCGTGACTGATGTGACCGTGGTGGGAGCCGGGCCGAACGGATTGGCCGCAGCCGTGACCATGGCGCGCGCCGGACTTTCCGTGCGGGTCATCGAAGCTGCGCCAACCGCGGGCGGGGGAACCCGCACCCAGGAACTGATGCAGCCCGGGCACCTCCACGATGTTTGTTCAGCTGTCCATCCGATGGCGCTGGCAGCTCCGTTTTTCCGCCGCTTCGGTCTGGCCGAGCGGATCCGGCTTGCTGTTCCGGAGGCGTCCTACGCCCAGCCCCTCGACGGCGGACGGGCCGCCGTCGCCTACCGCAGCCTGGAGCGCACCATCCTGGGACTGGGACCGGACGGTCCGGCCTTCGGCCGGCTGATGCGCCCGCTGGTCAAGCATTCCGAAGCCATCACCGCCACGCTGATGAACCCGCTGCTGAGCATCCCGCGTCATCCGGCCGCGGCCCTGCGGTTGGGCCTGGCAGCCCTGGAACAGGGAAGCCCCGCCTGGAACCGCAGGTTCTCCGGGGACGCGGCTCCGGCACTGCTGACCGGGGTCATGGCCCACCCAGTGGGGCGGATGCCCTCCCTCCCCTCGGCCGGTGCCGGACTGCTCCTGGCCGTACTGGCCCACACCGTGGGCTGGGCCCTTCCCGAAGGCGGCTCCCAGGCCATTGCCGATGCGATGACGGCGGACCTGCGGCAGCACGGGGGAGAGCTGGAAACCGGGCACCAGGTGGATTCCCTTGCGGAACTCGGCTCCCGGGCCGTGATCCTGGATACTTCGCCGGCGGGGCTGCTGCGCCTGGCCGGAGACCGGCTTCCGGCCCGGTACGCGCACCGTTTGGAGAAGTTCCGCTATGGCAACGCTGCCTGCAAGGTGGACTTCATCCTCTCGGGACCGGTGCCCTGGTCCAATCCGGAAATCGCCGCCGCCGGAACCGTGCACCTGGGCGGAACCCGGGCCGAAACCGCAGCGTCCGAAGCGGAGGTCGCCTCCGGCCGGCACCCGGAACGCCCGTACGTACTGCTTTCCCAGCCCAGCGGCTTCGATTCCACGCGCGCACCGGACGGCCGGCAGATCCTCTGGTCCTACTGCCACGTCCCGGCAGGATCGGAGCGGGACATGACCGAGGCGGTCACGGCCCAGATCGAGCGTTTTGCTCCGGGATTCCGGGACCTCATCGTGGAGTCACAGGCAACGACGGCGGCAGGCCTTGCCGCGTACAACGAGAACTATGTGGGCGGAGACTTCGGTGCCGGTGCGGTGACCCTGCCCCAGATGATCCGGCGCCCCGTGGCTTCCCCGGCGCCCTGGGCCACCCCGCTGCCCGGGGTCTATCTGTGTTCGGCGTCCACTCCGCCCGGGCCCGGCGTCCACGGGATGGGCGGTTTCCATGCCGCCTCCCTGGCCCTGCGCCAGGTCTTTGGCCTTTCAGTGCCGGACCTCGCTCCTGGCCGCTGACGGCCTAGCGGGCAACGGCTTCCCCAGGATGCGTGGCCACGGGAAGGGCCGTGCCGCGCCGCCGGGAAACCGGCGTCCACAGCCTGTATCTTGAATAGGTGCCGCCGCTGCTGAGGGCGGCTGCCAGAGCTTAGCCGGGGGATTAACCGATGACCGTTTCGCCGCCAGAGGGCCCCCGGAGGCGCCCCGGTGCCGGAACACCGCTGCCTGCCTCGGATCTTCGGCCACGCCCCGCCCGGCGGACTGGACGGACCCGGCGCCGCGCCCGTGGCGCAAGCCGGAGTCCCGCTGTCGTGCTGGCCGCTGCAGGCGCGGTGCTGCTGGCAACCGCCGGAATCTTCGGGTTCCGTTTCCTCAGCCACCATGTCTTCGGCCCGCAGGCCCAGGTCGAGGCTTATCTGGCTGCCCTGGCCTCGGGTGACCAGACTGCGGCCGTAGCGCTGCTGCCTCCGTCTGAGGCGCTAACCCCGGAGGACGAGGGCATTTACGCCGCGGCGGAGAACCGGATTACCGGCTATAAAGTGCTCGGCGGGGAGATCGACGGCAGCGAAGCTGTTGTCCAGGCTGAGCTCGAGCAAAACGACGGCCGCTCCACCGTCGAATTCGAACTCCAGGCTGACGGGCGCCGGCTGCAGATCTTCACCGGCTGGCAGCTGCAGCACACGGCTGCGCGCACGGTGGCGGTGACGGTTCCGTCCGGCACCGAAGCCGTCCGGATCAATGGGCGGGATCTCCAGCTGCCGGCGGCCGGCGCCGGCACGGTTGAAGTGCGGCTGCTCCCGGGCCGGTACCGGCTGCAGGGCCCGGACACGCGCTACCTCACCTACGGAAGCCCGCATACCGTCACGGTGGAACCGGAAATGGCCGGAGATCCTGATCCCATCCGCCTCGTCGCTTCCGTGACCGCGGAACTGGCTGCCGAGGTGCAGGCCCAGGGTGATGCCTATCTCCGGGACTGCCTGGACCGGAAGGAGACCGCTCCGGACGCCTGCCCGAATTCGGCGTACACCTCCGGTGGCAGCGCAGAGCAGCGTGCGGTGGAATGGACCGAGGAGAAGGCGCCTGTTTACCGGATCACCGGAACTCCGGAAACCGGCCTGACCGTCTACGCCACCGGTGGCAAGGCACGGGTCACCTACCAGGAGGACGTCACGGGTGACGGGCGGTGGGAGACCCGGTCCGACCTGGTCAGTATTGCGTTCACCTCGGAGCTGGAGCTCACCGGGAACTCGTTGAAGCTCGAGTTCCGGCCCTAGCCTCTTGCACTGGCGCCCGGTGCGTGGCGAACTTGAGGAAGGAGGTTGCCATGACGGAGACACCTGAGCACCTGAACAACCATCACCGGGACACCCTGAACCAGATCCTGCGCCATCCCGTATCCCACAACATCGAGTGGAAGCGGGTACGTTCCCTGCTTGAGGCGGTCGCAGACACCACGCGGGAACACAACGGTAAGTACGAGGTCACTCTCGCTGGCCGCACGGATGTCCTTACCCCGCCGCAGGGCAAGGATATTGACGAGCAGACGGTGGTCGATTTACGGCACATGCTGGAGCGGGCGGGATACACACCGGAGAACTGAACGTTCCGGGTGCCTCCCGCCCGCCGGGGCCGCCGGCTGAAAGCTCCAAGCGGCGGGCCCGGCCAGCAGTGTCCTGACCTATTCGACGGTGAGTTCGCCCATCCGGGACCAGTCCTCGCCCTCGATGACCGTGTTGATGATCCGCGGGGTTTCCACCAAGGCCTGGACCATGTCCTTCATGGCCTGCTGGAAGTGGTCACTGTTCACGTGGGCTGCGGCGGCGTCGTCCTTAAACGCCTCCACCAGCACGTACTCGTTGGGATCTTCGATGCTTCGGGACCAGTCAAACCACAGGTTTCCCGGCTCGGACCGGGTGGCAGCAGTGAAATTGGCGGTGAGTTCCGGCCACCGATCGGTCCACTCCGGCTTGACCTTGAACTTAACGACAATGAAGATCATCTCTCCTGCTTTCGGTTGGGGAACGGGACAGCAATCCTATGCCCGGGCCGCCGCCGCCGTCACGCTGGGCGGGCGGGCCGGCTCAATGGGAGGATGGGAGCGTGGCCCATCTCGACGTATCCAACATTGACTACTTCCTCTCCGACGGACGCCAGCTGCTCAGTGGTGTCAGCTTCAAGGTCGGTGATGGCCACAAGACGGCGCTGATCGGCCCGAACGGCACCGGCAAGACGACTCTGCTGCGGATCATCTCGGATGAGGTCAAGCCCGACGAAGGCACCGTCTCACGCTCCGGAAACATGGGCATCATGCGCCAGTTCGTCGGTCAGGTCCGTGACGGAAGCACGGTGCGCGACCTGCTTGTCTCCGCTGCCCCTCCGGTCCTGGCGGCGGCCGCCCGGGCGGTGGACGAAGCCGAACTGGCCATGATGGAGAACGACGACGAACCCACCCAGATGCGTTATGCCCAGGCAGTCGCGGACTGGGGCGACGTCGGCGGGTACGAGCAGGAGACCGTCTGGGACGAGGTGACCAGAGCCTCCCTGGGGATGCCGTTCGACCGGGCGCAGTACCGCAAGGCCAGCACGCTCTCCGGCGGAGAGCAGAAGCGCCTGGTGCTGGAGGCGCTGTTCTCCGGCCCGGACCAGCTGCTGCTGCTGGATGAGCCGGACAACTACCTGGATGTTCCGGGCAAGCGCTGGCTCGAAGCGAAACTGGCCGAATCGAAGAAGTCGGTGCTGTTCGTCAGCCACGACCGGGAACTGCTGGCCAACGCCGCTACCCGGATCGTCACCCTGGAACCGGGCATCAACGGAGCCTCCGCCTGGATCCACGGCGGCGGGTTCGAAAGCTACGTCCAGGCCCGCGAGGACCGGAACGCGCGCTTCGAGGAGCTGCGCCGGCGCTGGGACGAGGAGCACATCAAGCTCAAGGAACTCGTCAACATGTACAAGAACAAGGCAGCCTTCCGCTCCGACATGGCAAACCGGTACCACGCGGCCCAGACCCGGCTGGCGAAGTTCCTGGAGGCAGGGCCTCCCGAAGCGCTGCCGATTGAGCAGAACGTGCAGATGCGGCTGCGGGGCGGGCGCACAGCCAAGCGGGCCGTGGTGGCGCAGAAGCTGGAGCTCACCGGTCTGATGAAGCCGTTCAGCACCGAGATCTGGTTCGGCGACCGGGTAGGAGTCCTGGGCTCCAACGGTTCCGGGAAGTCCCATTTCCTGCGGCTGCTGGCCCTGGGCGGCAGCGACCCGGATAAGGAGCACGAGCCCGTTTCGGAAGTGGAAATCGCCCCCGTTCCCCATGAAGGGTCGGTGAAGCTCGGTGCCCGGATCCGGCCCGGGTTCTTCGCCCAGACCATGATGCGCCAGGACCTGCTGGGCAAAACGCTGCTCGATATCCTGCACCGCGGTGACGACCACCGGTCGGGCCTGGGACGGGAAGCGGCGGCCGGCGCGCTGGACCGCTACGGACTGGCTTCGCAGGGCGAGCAGAAGTACGACTCGCTCTCCGGCGGGCAGCAGGCGCGGCTGCAGATCCTGCTCCTGGAACTCTCCGGAGCCACGCTGCTGCTGCTGGATGAACCCACCGACAACCTGGACCTGCATTCGGCCGAGGCGCTCGAGAAAGCCATCGACGCCTTTGAGGGAACGGTCCTGGCCGTGACCCACGACCGCTGGTTTGCCCGCAGTTTCGACCGGTTCCTGGTCTTCGGATCCGACGGCAGGGTCTACGAATCCGAAGAGCCGGTCTGGGATGAGAAGCGGGTCCAGCGGGCCCGGTAAGGCTCACCGCCACAGGAATTTCCCATGGGTGGCACCCGTGTCCCAGAATGAGCACGTGCAAACCAAATCACTGGATCGGGCACTGCTGGCCGTTTTCGCCATCTTCGGGCTGAACGGCATGATCTTCGCCAGCTGGGCAGCGCGGATTCCCGCTGCCGCCGAATCGCTGGGGATCGGCTCCGCCGGCGTCGGTGTGCTCCTGCTGTTCTCTGCCGTCGGTTCGGTCTCCTCCCTGCCCCTGTCCGGGGCAGTGGCCCAGCGGGTCGGCACGGCCAATGCCGTTCGGCTGGGAGGCCTGCTGGCGTCCTTCGCCGCCCTGGTGATCGCCGCGGGCCTGGCCTGGTCCTCCATCCCGCTGACCGCCGGCGGCCTGCTGATCTTCGGCGCCGGCATCGGTCTTTGGGATGTCGCCATGAACCTGGAGGGGACCGAGGTTGAGCACCGGCTGAACCGGACGGTCATGCCCAAGTTCCACGCGGCGTTCAGCGGCGGCGCCTTCGTGGGGGCAATGATCGGTGCGGTGCTCTCCGCCGTCGGCGTGAGCCTGTCCCTGCACCTGATTGGCATCGTGGTGATCGCCGTGGTCCTGGTGATCCTGGTTCCCCGGGCCTTCCTGCCGGACGCCCCGGTGCAGGAACTCGGTGAACCTGTGGCCAAACCGTCCAGCTTCGCTGCGTGGAAGGAAGGGCGCACGCTGCTGATCGGCGTCGTCGTCCTGGGCGCGGCATTGACCGAAGGTGCCGCCAACGACTGGGTGGCCAAGGCCACCGTGGATGGGCTGCAGGCCTCGGAAACCGCAGGTGCTGTCATGTTCGGCGTTTTCGTCGCCGCGATGACTGCCACCCGCTGGTTTGGGGCCCGCCTGATCGACCGGATAGGCCGGGTACGGGCCCTGCGCCTGTGCATGAGCGCCTCTCTGGTGGGACTGGTCCTGTTCGTGGCCGCACCCAACCTGTGGCTGGCGGGCATCGGCGTCATCCTCTGGGGAATCGGAGCCGCACTGGGCTTCCCCATGGGCATGTCGGCAGCCGGGGACGACCCGGCGCTTGCCGCCGGGCGGGTCTCGGTGGTCTCCACTCTGGGCTACACGGCCTTTTTTGTCGGTCCGCCGGTGCTCGGTTTCCTCGGTGAACTCTGGGGCCTGCGCAACGCCCTGCTGGTGGTCGGTGCCGCGATCCTGCTCTCGATTGTCTTCGCGCCGGCCGCGGCGGAGCGCCGGAGCAGTGCGCCAACCGAACGGAATCCTGCCGTCTAGCGGCGAAATCCGGACAACTTCCCGAGGAATGGGGATTTGCGGACCAAAGCTGTCCGGAAAGGGCCTTCCGGCTGCCGGGGCGCAGTCCTACCCTGTTCGCATGTCTTTTCCCCAGAACCCCCCACATCCGGACCGTCCGGTCTCCGATGGCCGGCGGGATCCGCTGATCCAGGCCCACGGACTGACAAAGATCTACAAATCCAAATCAGGGCCGGTGCATGCCCTCGATGGACTCGATATTGGAGTTCCCCAAGGCACGGTCACTGCCCTCCTCGGCCCCAACGGAGCCGGCAAAACGACGGCCGTCAAGGTGCTGACCACCTTGATCAGGCCCAATGCCGGAACCGCCTCCATCGACGGAATAGACGTCGCAGCGCGGCCCAAGGAGGTGCGCCGGATCATCGGTGTCTCCGGCCAGTATGCCGCTGTGGACGAAAATCTGACGGGCATCGAGAACCTGCGGATGGTGGGCAAGCTCTACCACCTTCCGACCCAGAAGGCACGGTCCCGGGCAGCCGAGCTCATTGACCAGTTCGAGCTCTCCGACGCCGGCAACCGGCCCGTCAAAGGGTACTCCGGCGGTATGCGCCGCCGGCTGGACCTTGCCGGAGCCTTGGTGAACGAGCCCCGGGTCCTGTTCCTGGACGAACCGACAACCGGTTTGGATCCACGCAGCAGACTGGCCCTCTGGGACGTCATTAAGTCCCTGGTCTCCGGCGGAACCACGCTCCTGCTGACCACCCAGTACCTGGAGGAAGCGGACCAGCTTGCCGATACCGTGGCAGTGATCGACGGCGGCAAGGTGATCGCAGAAGGTACCTCCGACCAGCTCAAGGCCCGGATCGGCGGGCACCGGGTGGCGGTGGCGCTGGTGGAAGGATTCGACGCCGGCGTGGCCCGGGAGGTGCTTGCCCGGCACGGCGACGGCGAAGTCCAGACCGCCAGTGACGGCCGGACCCTCGAAGTCGCGGTCACCGAGGGACCGTCCGCGCTCCAGCAGGTCCTGCGCGACCTTGAGTCCGCGGGAATCGAACTGCACGACGCCGGGATCCGGCGCCCCACCTTGGATGACGTCTTCCTCAAGCTCACCGGGCATGTAGCCGAAGAGGAGAAGGACGACGCCGAGAAAGCGAAGGCCTCACGATGAGCACCGCGGCGCAGACACTCACCTTCCGGCCGGGTCCGGGTACCACCGCCGGCAGCTGGGCCTCCGACGGCTGGACCGTGACCAAGCGGAACCTGATTAAGATCCGCCGGACACCGGACATGGTGGTGTTCGCTGTCCTGCAGCCGATCATGTTCGTGCTGCTGTTCAGCCAGGTCTACGGAGGATCCATTCAGGTGGCCGGCACCAACTACACGCAGTACCTGATGGCCGGAATCTTCGCACAGACGGTCGTTTTCGGCTCCACGTTCTCCGGCTCGGCCATGGCGCAGGACCTGAAGGAAGGGATCATTGACCGCTTCCGTACCCTTCCGATGAGTCCCTCGGCAGTGCTGATCGGCCGGACGAACTCTGACCTTGCACTGAACAGCATCTCGATAGTGATCATGATGGGGACAGGGCTGCTGGTTGGCTGGCGCGTGAACACCGATTTCTGGAGCTTCCTCGGCGGCGTGGGACTGCTGCTGCTGTTCTCCTATTCCTTCAGCTGGGTGATGGCACTGCTGGGAATGACCGTGCGGTCCCCGGAAGCGATCAATAACGCGTCCTTCATCATTTTGTTCCCCATCACCTTTATCTCGAACGCCTTCGTGCAGAGTTCCACGCTGCCCGAACCGCTGCGGACCATCGCTGACTGGAACCCCGTCTCCGCCCTGGTCCAGGCGGTGCGGCAGCTCTTCGGCAACCTGGGGTCAACGCCGGTGCCGGACACCTGGCCCATGCAGAATCCGATCGCCACGGTCCTGATCGGCTCGGCCTTCATGCTCGTGGTGTTCGTGCCGCTGGCAGTGCGCAAGTTCGAGGCGGTGAGTTCCCGCTAGGTCCCGCTCTCCCCGAACGTAAGGACCCACCATGATCGAGGCACACGCACTCACCAAGCGCTTCGGCGGCAAGACCGCCGTCGACGGCATCACCTTTTCGGTCCAGCCGGGCAAGGTGACTGGATTCCTCGGGCCCAACGGCGCCGGGAAATCGACCACCATGCGGCTTATCGTCGGACTGGACCATCCCACCGCCGGGAACGTGAGCGTGAACGGGAAACCCTACGACCGGCACCGGATGCCGCTGCATGAGGTCGGCGCACTGCTTGAGGCCAAGGCCGTCCATCCGAAACGCACCGCGTACAACCACCTGCGTGCGATGGCCGCAACCGAAAGCATCCCGGCCTCCCGGGTCCGGGAGGTTATTGAACTCACCGGGCTGGGACCGGCAGCCAGGAAACGGGTGGGCGGCTTTTCCCTTGGCATGGGCCAGCGCCTGGGCATTGCCGCGGCCCTGCTGGGGGATCCGCAGACCCTGATCCTGGATGAACCGGTGAACGGACTGGACCCTGAAGGCGTGAAATGGGTGCGGTTCCTGGTCAAGGGTCTGGCGGCGGAAGGCCGCACCATCTTCATCTCCTCCCACCTGATGAGTGAAATGGCTCTGACCGCGGACCATCTCATAGTGATCGGCCGGGGCCGGATCCTGGCCGACGCTCCTATCGAAACCGTCCTGACCGGCGGCAAGCGCGACCGCGTCCTGGTGCGCACGGACGACGCCGGTGCCCTGGGTGCCGCCGTCGGGTCGCCGGGAGTGGAGGTGCGCAGGACGGCGGCGGACGAACTCGAAATCCTCGGACTGCCTGCCCGCAGCATCGCCGAAGCGGCCTTCGCCCGGGGAATCCTCATCACCGGGCTCATACCGCAGCAGGTTTCGCTGGAGGACGCCTATATGGAACTCACCGGCGGCGAGGTGGAGTACCGGTCCGGGCAGCCCGGTGAGCAGGCGCTCCCGGCAGGCGAAGGACAGGGCGCATGAGCACGGCAGCAGCTCCCGTGTCCCGGTCACCGCGCAGCTGGGCCGGCCGTCCGGTGACGTTCGGGCGCGTGCTGCGCTCGGAATGGATCAAGACTGCCACGGTGCCCTCCACGGTTATTCTCCTGGCAGTGAGTTTCGCGGTAATGGTGGGCCTGGGGGCGCTGGTTGCGTGGGGTACCGTGCAGCTGGCCAGCGACCCCGCGGCGGGACCTCCGGAGGGAATCGGCGAGCCCCTGCAGAACGTGGCGTACGACATTCCGGCCGCCGGGCTGCCGTTCGGGCAGCTGCTGATAGCGTCACTGGCGGTGGTGCTGATCGGCTCCGAATACACCACCGGCATGATCCGGAGCACCATGGTGGCGGTGCCCACCCGCACCCCGGCCCTGCTGGCCAAGACGCTGGTGATCGCCGTCATCTCCTTCCTGCTCGGCGTTGTCGCTGCCCTCGCCACCTACCTGCTGGCCCAGCCGATCCTCGCCGGTTCCAACCTGGATTTCGGGCTGGACGCAGAAGGGGTGCTGCCCTCCATCATCAACACCGGCACTGTCCTGGCGCTGATCGCCGTTATGGGTGTGGCCATCGGTGCCCTGCTGCGCAGCACCGCCGGGGGAGTGGTCACCCTGGTCGGGGCGCTGTTTGTCCTGCCCATCATCGCGGGCCTGCTCACGGGACTGGCTGACTGGGTCGAAGATGCCGCCCGGTTCCTCCCCAGCAGTGCGGCCTCCCAGCTCGTGGCCACGAGCATCGCGCCGGATCAGTTCAACCAGGTGGAGGGCGGCTTGATCCTCGCCGGGTGGGCCGTGGTGCTGCTGGCGGCCGCCGTCGTCGTCCTGAAGAAGCGGGACGTCTAGGTTCAAAGGCGCCGCGGATGCCCGAACACCAGTCAGGGCGGACCCTGAGTCATCCCTAAGGGTGACTCCTGAATACACCTGATTCATCCCTTGGAACGGTCCGGCGGCGCCTGCACTCGCATAGGGTGGGGGCAGCCCCCAAAGAATCTGTCCGTTCCAACATGAGGATCACCATGATCGAGGCACACGGCCTCTCGAAACGCTACGGCGCCAAAACCGCCGTCGACAATGTTTCCTTCACTGTTCAGCCAGGCAAGGTCACCGGCTTCCTGGGCCCGAACGGCGCCGGCAAATCCACGACTATGCGGATGATCGTGGGCCTGGACCGGCCCAGCGCCGGCACCGTCACCGTCAACGGTGCGCCGTACGCCCGGCACAAGGCGCCGCTGCATGAGGTCGGAGCCCTGCTGGACGCCAAGGCAGTCCACACCCGCCGCTCCGCGTACAACCATCTGCGCGCCATGGCCGCGACCCACGGCATTTCCAACAAGCGCGTCAACGAAGTCATTGAGTTGACCGGGCTGGAGCCCGTGGCGAAAAAGCGCGTAGGCGGGTTCTCCCTGGGCATGGGCCAGCGGCTCGGCATCGCCGTCGCCATGCTGGGGGACCCCAGCACCCTGATCCTGGATGAGCCTGTCAACGGCCTTGATCCTGAAGGCGTGCTCTGGGTCCGCAACCTGGCCCGCGGCCTGGCAGCCGAGGGCCGCACGGTCTTCCTCTCCTCCCACCTGATGAGTGAAATGGCCGTCACCGCGGACCATCTGATTGTGATTGGCCGCGGACGCATCATCGCCGACGCGCCCATCCAGGACATTATCGACGGCGGCGGCCGCCAGCGGACCCGGGTGCGGACGGACAACGCCGCTGATCTCCTGCCGGTCCTTGAAGGACAGGGCGCGGAGATCAACCGCCTCGAGGACGGGCTCTTCGAAATCAGCGGCACCGATTCACGCGCCATCGCGGAGATCGCGCTGGACCGCCGGATCCTGCTCACGGAACTGACTCCGATCCAGGTCTCGCTTGAAGACGCCTACATGGAACTCACCCGGGACGACGTCGAATACAAGTCCCACGGATTTAGCCAGGAACCGGCTGCGGCAGCCGAGCCTGTTGTGGAAGGAACCCGAGCATGAGCACCTCAACTGCACCCGCGCCCACGCGCCGAGCAGCCCGGCCCGACGGCAGCGGCGTGAACTTCGCCCGGATCCTGCGCTCTGAGTGGATCAAGGTGACCACGGTCCCGTCCACCGTGATCCTGCTGGCCACCACCTTGGTGGTTATGGTGGGAATCGCGGCACTTGTTGCCTGGAGCTGGGCGACCACCGCCCAAATGCTCGCGGACGATCCCACCATGGGACCGGCGATGGGTGTTGGAGCGGGCATGGATCTGCAGGCCATGGTCTATGACACCCCCGCCTCGGGCGTCCTGTTCGGCCAGCTGCTGATCGCTGCCCTTGCCGTGGTCCTCATTGCCTCCGAATACAGCACCGGAATGATCCGCTCCACCATGGTGGCGGTTCCCAGCCGTACGCCGGCGCTGTTCGCCAAGGCCATCATCACTGCGGTCGTTGCCTTCGTCATCGGGGTCGCTGGGGCTTTTGCCAGCTTCCTGATCAGCCAGCCCCTGCTGGCAACGGAGAACCTGGACTTCACGCTGGATGTCCCCTGGGTGCTGCCCAGCATCATCAACACCGGAACGTTTCTGGCCGCCATCGCGGTGATGGGCGTTGCCATCGGTTCCCTGCTGCGCAGCACGGCCGGCGGCGTCGTCACCATCATTGGTGCCCTGTTTGTCCTCCCGGTGATTGTTCAGCTGATCTCCGGCCTGGCGGACTGGATTCCCGATGCCGCACGCTTCCTGCCCAGCAGCGCCGGTGCCCAGCTTGTGGCTACCAACATTTCGGACGGTGCCCTGAACCAGCTCGAGGGCGGGCTCGTTTTGGGTGGGTGGGCGGTGGCGCTGCTGATCGCGGCGCTGGTCGTGAACAAGATCCGGGACGTCTAGGGCCCGACAGGCCCGCCCGGCTGCCACATGCCGGGCTGCACAAACCCGGTGGAGGGGAACGCGGAAGAACGGCCGTGTTCCCCTCCACTGTTATGTCCGGCAGCGTCTATGTCCGGTGGTGTCCGGTTTCTGGTTAGATCGGATTATGACTCCCACCAGGCAGCCGCACGGGCACATCCACGACCTCGGCGCGTACGTCAGCGCCTCACCTTCGAGCTTCCACGCCGCCCGCACCGCGGCGGACCGGCTGGCCGCCGCCGGATTCACCGAGCTGTTCGAGGCGCAGGAGTGGCCGGCAGCACCCGGCCGCTACGTGGTGGTCCGGGACGGAGCCTTTATCGCCTGGATCGTTCCGGAAGACGCGGGGCCGGCCACCGGATTCAACATCTTCGGCACCCACACGGACTCACCCACGTTCAAGCTCAAACCCTCACCCACAACCGGCCGGTTCGGGTGGCTGCAGGCCGGCGTGGAGGTGTACGGCGGGCCGCTGCTGAACTCCTGGCTGGACCGCGAACTGGAACTGGCCGGCCGGCTGGTCACCCTGGACGGAAAAGAACACCTCGTTGCGACCGGGCCGCTGCTGCGCTTCCCGCAGCTGGCGATCCACCTGGACCGGGCCGTCAACGAGGGCCTCAAGCTGGACAAGCAGCAGCACCTGAATCCGGTCTGGGGCCTGGGGGACCCGTCCGCCGCGGACCTGCTGGGACTGCTCGCCGCCAAGGCTGGCCTGGACCGGGCGGAGATCGGAGGGTACGACGTCGTTGCCGCCGACACCCAGCCGGCACAGGTCTTCGGTGCGGAGGGTGAGTTCTTCGCCTCCGGCCGGCTGGATAACCTGTCCTCGGTGCACGCGGGGCTGCAGGCACTCATCGCCGCAGCTCCTGCCAAATCCGGGGGATCCATCGCGGTCCTCGCAGCCTTTGACCATGAAGAGGTCGGCAGCGGCAGCCGCTCCGGCGCGGCAGGCCCCTTCCTCGAAGACGTGCTGG
Source organism: Arthrobacter pullicola (assembly GCF_014836875.1). Classification (GTDB taxonomy): domain Bacteria; phylum Actinomycetota; class Actinomycetes; order Actinomycetales; family Micrococcaceae; genus Arthrobacter_B; species Arthrobacter_B pullicola. The sequence goes on from NZ_JACSQC010000001.1 coordinate 287,019, forward strand.
CCCGGATCAGTGCCGGCCTGGGCGCCGGTGCCGTGGAAGCCCAGCGGGCGTCCGCGGCGTCGTTCTGTATTTCCGCGGACGCCGGACATGCCGTGCACCCCAACTACGCAGAGCGGCACGACCCGGCCAACAAACCGGTCCTCAACGGCGGACCGCTGCTGAAAATCAACGCCAACCAGCGGTACACCACCGATGCGCAGGGCGCAGCGTACTGGGCGGGACTGTGCCGCGAGGCTGAAGTGCCCTATCAGGAGTTCGTTTCCAACAATTCGATTCCCTGTGGCTCCACCATCGGACCGCTCACCGCGACCCGGCTGGGGATCCGGACCATCGACGTCGGAATCCCGCTGCTGTCGATGCACTCGGCCCGCGAAATGGCGGGCGTGCAGGATCCCTACCTCCTCTCGCGGGCAGCGGAACTGTTCTTCAACCGCTGAGCCGGGGGCACCGCCCGGCTGCTCCGCAGCTGTCCACAGGTGCCCATGCGCGTCAAAAACGGGCGTGAAAGTCCGATAGGATAGTGGAGTCTGTGCTGTCAGCCTTGGCTGGCAGGCTCTCGGTGTGCGGTGGAACTATCTGCCGTGTCCTGGAGCAAAGACAACGCTAAAGAACCTCCTGTTACGGAAATACCGTGACCGTATAGCCCAAAGGAGGTGGGTTCACAAATGCGTGCTTATGAACTGATGGTAATCATCGACCCCGAGGTCGAAGAGCGTACCGTGGAGCCTTCGCTCGACAAGTTCCTCAACGTTGTCCGCAACGATGGTGGAACCGTCGACAAGGTGGACATCTGGGGCCGTCGCCGCCTGGCCTACGAAATCAAAAAGAAGGCCGAAGGCATCTACGCGGTGGTTAACTTCACCGCCAGCCCTGCAGCGGCTGCTGAACTTGACCGCCAGCTTGGCCTCAATGAGACCATCCTGCGCACCAAGATCATCCGCCCCGAAGACCAGAAGGTTGTTGCCGAGTAATTTCGGCCCATCCTTTACTCGTCAATGAAAGGCCCGCATTCCGGGCCGAGACACCAGGAGGCATAAATGGCAGGCGAGACAACGATCACCGTGGTCGGCAACCTGACGAATGATCCGGAACTCCGGTTCACCCCGTCCGGTTCGGCAGTGGCGAACTTCACCATTGCCTCGACGCCGCGTACCTTCGACCGGCAGTCCAATGAGTGGAAGGACGGCGAAACGCTGTTCCTCCGTGCATCGGTCTGGCGCGAAGCTGCGGAAAACGTCGCCGAGTCCCTCACGAAGGGCACCCGCGTCGTCTGCCAGGGCCGACTCAAGTCACGTTCATACGAGACCAAAGAAGGCGAAAAGCGCACCGTAATGGAGCTTGAGGTCGACGAAATCGGCCCCTCGCTGCGGTACGCATCCGCAAAGGTCACCCGCACCCAGCGCTCCGGCGGCGGTGGCGGCGGCTTTGGCGGCAATGCTGGAAACTCCGGCGGCTTCGGCGGCAACTCCAACTCCGGTTGGGGCGGCCAGCAGCAGCAGCAGTCCGCACCTGCGGATGACCCCTGGGGTGCGCCTGCGGGCGGCAACTCAGGCGGCTGGGGAGCCGGTCCGGATTCCAACGATCCGCCCTTCTAAGCAACACCCAGTGCCGCAAGGCACAACCTCTGACGGCAACCGCCGTCGAGCCCATCCCGTGGAATCAATCCACGGGCTCCACTAGACATAAGGAGCTCCACGATGGCTAAGGCTGAACTTCGCAAGCCCAAACCAAAGTCCAACCCCTTGAAGGCCGCTGACATCACTGTCATCGACTACAAGGACGTAGCATTGCTGCGCAAGTTCATTTCCGACCGCGGAAAGATCCGCGCTCGTCGCGTAACTGGCGTCACCGTGCAGGAACAGCGCAAGATCGCACAGGCAATCAAGAACGCCCGTGAAGTTGCTCTCCTGCCTTACTCCGGCGCTGGCCGCGGCTAAAGGAAAGGAACCTAACTCATGGCAAAGCTCATTCTGACCCACGAAGTGACCGGTCTCGGTGCTGCAGGCGACGTTGTTGAGGTAAAGGATGGTTACGCACGTAACTACCTGATCCCCCGCGGCTTCGCCCTGACCTGGACCAAGGGTGGCGAGAAGCAGGTTGAGTCCATCAAGGCTGCCCGCGCTGCCCGCGAGCACGCTTCGCTGGAAGATGCCCAGAAGCAGGCTGCTGCTCTCTCCGCCAAGCCGGTCAAGCTGACCGTCAAGGCCGGCGAGTCCGGACGCCTCTTCGGCACGGTCAAGCCCGCTGACGTTGCCGCTGCCGTTGAAGCTGCCGGCCTCGGCAGCATCGACAAGCGCAAGGTTGAACTGCCGACTCACATCAAGTCGGTCGGTTCCTTCCAGGCCAACGTCCGCCTGCACGACGACGTTGCTGCCGTCATCGACCTCGAGGTCGTTGCCAGCTAGTACCGCCCGTTGCGCACTGCGTGACTAAAAGCGCCCTCCGCCTTTGGCGGGGGGCGCTTTTGCTTACCGGGATGAACGGCCGCCGCGCTGCGGTCTGTTCCTGTGCCGTCAAGCACATCCATTGCCTGTGACGGAGGCTGCGCTGGCTGATTTATCCAAGTAGTTTCCGGAAACCCACAGGTATGTGGATATCAACTGTGGATAATGGCGTTCCTACGCGGCTGAAACCGTTCTGTCAACCTGAAGGTAGTGGATGAATGTTGGGAAAAATACCTCGCTGTGCACAGGTGTGGACGAGTGTTTCTCCTAGTCAGAGCCGTATTTCAGTCAAAACTAATTTGTTATCCACAACCTTATGCCCACCCTGTGCACAAGACACGCCCAGTTATGAACAGCGTATCCACAGGGCCTGTGGATAACTCGTTTGTTGAGGGGGCCTTACGGGGCTACGGTTGCGGTGGACTCCTTCATCGGCGCACCTGCACGGGTTACGGCGAAGGCACCGGCGGCGCAAAGCCGGTGTCAGTGCCGTCGGGTAGACAGATACCCAGCACAACCTCATGCCGCCCGCCCGACGGGGCCCATGGATCTAACGTTTTTGGAAAGGGTGGCCATAGTGTCGCTTGCACATGCGGATGCCGCTGAATCAACCCGCAATTCGGATCTCGGCCGCACCCCGCCGCAGGACCTGGTTGCGGAGCAGTCAGTCCTCGGCGGAATGATGCTCTCCAAGGACGCCATTGCCGACTGCGTTGAGGTGCTGCGGGGCGTGGACTTCTACCGGCCCGCCCATGAGTCCATCTACGAAGCCATCATCGATCTCTATGGCCGCGGCGAACCCGCTGATGCGGTGACCATCTCGGATGAGCTGACGAAACGCGGTGAAATTGGCCGGATCGGCGGTCCCGCCTACCTTCATACACTCATCCAGTCCGTTCCGACTGCCGCAAACGCCGGCTTCTACGCGGAGATCGTTCGGGAACGTGCCGTTCTCCGCCGGCTCGTGGACGCCGGAACCAAGATCGTGCAGCTGGGCTATTCGAGCGACGGCATGGAAGTTGACGACATCGTCAACGCGGCGCAGGCAGAGGTTTATGCCGTGGCTGAGCGCCGGACGGCCGAGGACTATGTTCCGCTGAAGGACATCATCGAAGGCACCGTCGATGAGATCGAATCCGCGGGCCACCGCGGTGAGGGCATGATCGGTGTCCCCACCGGCTTCTACGAGCTCGACGAACTGACCCAGGGCCTGCACGGCGGCCAGATGATCGTCATCGCTGCCCGTCCGGCAGTGGGTAAATCCACGTTCGCGCTCGACTTCGCCCGGTCTGCGGCAATCAAAAACAACATGACCACCGTATTCTTCTCCCTGGAAATGGGCCGCAACGAGATTGCCATGCGCCTGCTTTCCGCCGAGGCGACCATCGGACTGCAGGACCTCCGCAAGGGAACCATCAAGGACGAACAGTGGGGCAAGATTGCCACCACCATGGGCAGGATGAACGACGCCCCGCTGTTCATCGATGACAGTCCGAACATGTCCCTGATGGAAATCCGGGCCAAATGCCGGCGGTTGAAGCAGCGGCACGACCTCAAACTGGTGGTCCTGGACTACCTTCAGCTGATGTCGTCCGGCAAGAAGGTCGAATCCCGCCAGCAGGAAGTCTCGGAGTTCTCCCGTGCCCTGAAGCTGCTGGCCAAGGAACTCGACGTCCCGGTCATCGCCCTGTCACAGCTGAACCGAGGTTCCGAACAGCGCACTGACAAAAAGCCCATGGTCTCCGACCTCCGCGAATCGGGCTCGATCGAGCAGGACGCCGACATGGTGATCCTCCTGCACCGCGAAGACATCTATGACAAAGAGTCCCCGCGCGCCGGCGAAGCCGACGTGATCGTGGCCAAGCACCGTAACGGTCCCACCAAGACCATCGTGGTGGGCTTCCAGGGCCATTACTCCCGGTTCTCCAACATGGCCGTCGAGGGTGGATCCGGCTTCTAGCCGGCAGACGCGGGCTGCCGTGCCGGCTGACGCCGACTAGAATCGAGGGTGCCGGTTTGCCCTCCAGGGTCATTCCCCCGCGTTCATCTGACCAGCAGTCCTTGAGGAGTACCGTGCCCAAATCCAAACCCCGCAAGAAGGCCGCCGCGAAAAAGAGCCTGGCCCGCCGGAGCGAACATGAGAGCAACCGGATTCTCGGTGATGCGGAGACTTTCGTCAGCGACGAGGGTGAGGCGCTGCTGACCTCCCGCGGCTGGATCAGCGAGCGTAACCAGCCCGGCGGCGTCGACCAGGGAGATGCCTGGTACTGGATGCCGTCCCAGCTTCCGGCCTACCTGGAAGAGGGCGAGCCGGTACCCACCTCCGTATTCCCGGCGAAAACCGGATTTGTCAGCCAGCTCGCCACACCGGATGGTTCCGTTCCGCCGGAGGCACAGACGGAATACGCCTCTCTGGACGAGCTGGAGGGGGATCTGGACCGGCTTGAGGCCTACCGGGTGCCGGATGGAACCTGGACGGTTCTGGGCGGAGGCCCCGGCCCGGACGAAACGCCCGGCGAACTCATCGACACGATCGCCGAGGAATGGGAGCTCATTGCCGAGCTGATTCACTTCCCGTACAGCGGGGACGGCCCCCGCTCCTTCGAGGCTGTGGTTCAGGCGGCCCGGGAAGGCCGGTTGACGGCTTACGCCTACCAGTCGGTTCTGGCGGGCCGTGGGGCTGCGCTCCAGGACTAGGCCTGCCCCGCCCGGTGCCGGAGCCGGAGCCGGTCCCGCAGGCCGGACCCGTGTTGCTCCGCGGATTGCACCCGGCCGGGCCCGGAATTAGTATCAACGCATGCTGCTTTCCTGACACCAACTGCCCGCGCCCGAGGCCCCACTGCCAGCCCGGCGGAATCCACATCGATTGGATTCCCGTCCGCCTGCCAGCCTATGGATCCGGCCCGGCGGGCCTCCATATTCGGACGTCAGGACCTTCATTGGCTGAACAGCAGCTTTCCTCAGCATTTCCCGGACCGGTTACCGGATCCGCTGCCGTAGGCAACATCCGCCACCTCCGGTTGGCCGCCGTATCCCTCAGGTATCCGGATAGGCGGCTGCTGACAGACGTTTCAGTAACCGTCTCGCCCGGACAGCGCACCGGTCTGATCGGAGAAAACGGGGCCGGTAAATCCACGCTCCTCCGGATAACCGCCGGGATTGAAACCCCGGACAGCGGCTCGGTGCACCGCCCGGAGTCCACCGGATTCCTGCGGCAGGAGATGGCATCCGACCGCGGCCTGTCCATGGACCGTGTTCTTGAGGCCGCCGTCGCGCCGGTCCGCTCCCTTGGAGCACAGCTGACCGGGCTGGCGGAACGCCTCGGGTCGGAACCGGATGATCCGGCCGTCGCCGACGCCTATGACCGTGTCCTGCAGGAAGCGGAGCACTCCGGCCTGTGGTCACTGGACGCGCGGATCGCCGCCGTTGTGGACGGACTGGGTCTGGGAGCAGTGCCGCGCAGCCACTCTGTTGATGCCCTATCCGGCGGCCAGCGACGGCGGCTGTCCCTCGCCGCGCTGCTGCTGGAACGCCCCTTTGCCCTGCTCCTTGATGAGCCCACCAACCACCTCGACGACGGCGCCCTGGACTTCCTGGCCGACGAGCTCGCCGGCTGGCCGGGACCGGTCCTTATGGCCAGCCATGACCGCTGGTTCCTGGACACCGCTGCCACGGACCTGGTGGACCTGGACCCCGGCTCCGGGGCTGAAGGCTACGGCGGGCCAACCGTGCAGGGCATCCGCTATACAGGCGGCTACTCCGGCTACCTGCGGGCAAGGGCGGGGGCGCGCCGCCGCTGGGAGGAAGCCTGGCGGGCACAGGAGGCGGAGCGGCAGCGGCTGCAGCAGATAGCCGAAGTGGACGGGCGCAGCGTTTTCCACACCACGGCGCCGAAGAGCGAAGTCCGCGGAGCCCGGAAGTTCTACAGCGACAAGGCGGCCAAGACCGTGGGCGGCAGGGTCCAGGCCGCCCGGCGGGGCCTGGCTGAACTGGAACGCTCCGCGGTTCCGGTGCCGCCGCCGCCGCTGCGTTTCCACGGGATTCCCGGCGGTGGCTTGGTTAGTCCGGCGGCTGGCCCGGCCGCTGATTCGGTCCCGGAGACCGTGCGGGAGGAAATTCTCTGCCTCGCCGGGGCCGCGGTACCGGGGCGGCTTCAGCCTCAGACCCTGGTCCTGCGGGCAGGGGACCGCGTGCTGGTCGAGGGACCCAACGGTGCGGGAAAATCCACCCTGCTGGAACTCCTGGCCGGAACCGTTGCCCCGGCCAGCGGCCGCGTGGTCCGCGTCAGCGGACTAACGGTGGGCCTCCTGCGCCAGGAAGACCGCTGGCCGGACCTGGAAGTCACCGCCGGGGATGCGTACCGGTCACGGCTGGCGGAACCCGGCCTAGCCCCGTCGCTGGCTGAGCTGGGTTTGCTCCACCCGGGGGTGGACGGGCTGCGGCTGGCTGAGCTCTCGCCGGGGCAGCGCCGGCGGGTGGCGCTGGCGGTGCTGGTGGCCGAACCGCCGCAGTTGCTGCTGCTGGACGAGCCGACCAACCACCTCTCGCTCGCCCTCGCCGGGGAACTGGAGCAGGCTATCGCCGATTATCCGGGAACTGTGGTCCTGGCCAGCCATGATCAGTGGCTGCGGCGGCGCTGGACTGGCCACAGGCTCGGCGTGGAGCCAGCGGCACCTGATCCGCGGGAGGCCTAGTCGCCGGTCCCGGGGGCTCCGGTCTTGTCCCGGCTGGACGCCAGCTGCCAGGGGACGCTGGCCACCATGATTCCCGGCTCGAAGTGCAGCCGGGTCTTGATCCGCAGCGCCGTCTGGTTGTGCACCAGCTGTTCCCACCAGCGGCCGACAACGTATTCGGGGATGTACACCACGAAAAGTTCCCGCGGTGAACTGCGGCGGGCCTCACGCAGGTAGGCCAGGACGGGGGACACGGTTTCGCGGTAGGGGGAGGACAGAACCGTCAGGGGCACGGGAATGCGCAGCCGCTCCCAGTCATCCACCGTCTTCTGCGTTTCCTCCGGGTCCAGGTCCACGATGATCGCGTTCAGGCTGGACGGGCGGGAGGCCCGGGCGTAGGCCAGCGCGCGGAGCACCGGCTTGTGGACCTTGGACACCAGAATGACGGCGTTGACCCGGCTGGGCAGGGCCAGCACCTCCGGGTCGTCCTCCACGCGCAGTTCCTCCGCCACGGACTGGTAATGGATACGGATGCTGTTCATCACGGCATAGAGGAATGCCATGGCCAACAGTGCGATCCAGGCACCATGCTCAAACTTGGTGATGACCACAATCACCAGCACCACGGACGTCATGCCGAAACCACAGGCGTTGATGACCCGCGAACGCATCATCCGCCGTCGCGCGTCCTTGTTCCGTTCGGTCCGCAGCTTCCTGGTCCAGTGCCTGATCATGCCCAGCTGGCTGGCCGTGAAGGAGACGAAAACCCCCACGATGTAGAGCTGGATCAGGCGGGTGACATCGGCATTAAACGCCAGGATAAGCACCAGGGCAGCCAGGCCCAGGGCAATAATGCCATTGCTGAAGGCCAGCCGGTCGCCGCGGGTGCGCATCTGCCGGGGCAGGTAACCGTCGCGGGCCAGCACCGAAGCCAGAATCGGGAACCCGTTGAAGGCGGTGTTGGAAGCAAACACCAGGATCAACCCGGTGGCGGCCACCACAAGGTAGAAGAGCAGGGAGCCGTCACCAAAGACAGTCTCGGCCAGCTGGCTGATCACCGGGTGCTGAAGATAGTCCTGCACGGGAGCACCGTTGAGGAGCAGCTGCGTGGCGGGATTCTGCACGAAGTGGACTTTGGTCAGGGAAGCGAGGGTCAGGATCCCGGCCAGCATAAGCGCTGCCAGCCCGCCAAGGAGCAGCAGTGTGGTTGCGGCGTTGGTGCTCTTGGGTTTCCGGAATGTGGGAACACCGTTGCTGATGGCTTCCACCCCGGTCAGGGCCGCAGCCCCGGAGGAAAACGCCCGGAGCAGCAGGAAGGCGCCAGCCAGCCCGGTGAGGCCGGCATCGAGTCCCGCTTCAGGTACCAGGTCAAAAGCAGCCGAGGGCGCCTGTGCGAGGGTGCCGGTGGCGGCCTGGAAAAGGCCCGCCGCGCACATGCCCAAAACGGAAGCCAGGAACACATAGGTGGGGACGGCGAAGACCTTTCCGGCTTCCTTAACGCCGCGCAGGTTCACCAGCATCAGGATGATGACGCCGGCCGCGGCAAGCAGGCCCTGCCTGCCGTGAAGCGCCGGAACAATGGTCACCAGGTATTGGGCGGCAGATGACATGGAGACAGCAACGGTCAGCACGTAATCCACCAGCAGCGCCGATCCCACGGTCAGTCCGGCACGCCGGCCCAGGTTTTCGCTGGCAATCTCGTAGTCCCCGCCGCCGGAAGGGTAGGCGTGGACGTTCTGCCGGTAGGAAGCCACCACCGTCAGCAGAACCACAATGACGGCCAGCCCCACCCAGGGGGACAGGGTGACGGCAGCAACCCCTGCCAGTGCCAGCGTAAGGAGGATTTCATCCGGCGCGTACGCTGCCGAGGAGAGTGCGTCCGAGGCATAAACGGGGAGGGCTATGCGTTTTCGCAGCAGAGTGCGCGAAAGCCGTTCATTCCCGTACGGACGCCCCACCAGAATGCGCTTGAGCGCATTGAAGAATGTGAGCACGAGGTCAAACCCTAGACCGGTTGCATAACCAAGTCCAGACGGCTCCAAACCGGGCCTGTCCGGGGCTGCGGCCCGTCAGTGAATGATCCTCAGGCCGTGAACTCAGGTCTGGCTTCCGGGCACATCGACTTCGAGGGTTTCCCAGCCGTTGCCGGCTACCAACTGGCACCCCAGCCGTGACCCGTCTAAGCGTCCGGCGGTGGTGCAGTCCAACATTTCATCCTCGTCCTCTCCAACCGGCGGCACTGCTTCCAGGTATTGCTCCCGGACATAAACGTGGCAGGTGCCGCACATTGCCTGCCCGCCGCATTCACCAACGATGCCTTGCACTCCGTTTGTGACTGCGGCCCGCATGATTGATGTGCCCGGTTCAATGTCCAGGACATCGATGCCGCCGCCGGGATGGTGGAAGGTAATTTTTGCCATTTGTGGTTCCCTTTGGAATCGAATAAGGAGGATCGGGATCGATAGAGCAGCGGCCCCGGTCAGACGCCAAGCGAGTGGAGGCTAGCCCGGAAGGCTAGCCTCCACCGCATCGCGGTCAGCTCACGGCTGACCGCGTCCCTTCGGAAGCTTCGGCCGCTGTTCCGGGTGAATCGGTCAGGCTTCTGTCCTTTGATTCCGGCATAAAAACTACGGTGATCAGACTTATGAGAGAAACCGACGCCAGGTAGACGATCACGGGAGTGGTGGACTGCCCGCCGCCATAGAGGTTGGCCAGCACGATCGGGGTGAATCCGGCACCCAGCAGAGTGGCTATTTGATATCCCAGAGATGCGCCTGTGTAGCGCGATCCTGTCCCGAAACGTTCCGCTATGAAAGCTGCCATCGGTCCGTAAAGAATCGTCTGAGTCACGATTCCCAGGGTGAAAGCCAGGAATACCAGCGAGAGGTTTCCGCTTGAGAGCAGTGCGAAAACGGGGACCAGGACAAGGATGAAGAGAACGTTGCCTGCGATCATCAGCGGTTTGCGCCCCAACCGGTCAGAAATCCGTCCCATCAGCAGTGTGGTGCCGATGCTGATGATTCCGGCGCCGGCAAAGGCGAGCATGACCTGGGACTGCGGCAGCCCGAGAGAAACCGTGTAGGACATGGCGAATGTCGACAGCAGGGTCTGAAGTGCGAATGCCGAGGTCGCAGCAAGGATCACTGTTACCAGCAGCCCCGGCCGCCGAAGGACCTGGAACAGGGGCACTGACCGGCGGACACCCATTTCTTTTGCCGATTCGCTGTCGAGGCGGGCCATCGCGTCCTGGAAGACAGGGCTTTCGGAGACGCGGGACCTCACATACAGGCCCACGAGCAGCAGCACGAAGGAGAGCAGGAAGGGAACCCGCCAGCCCCACGCGAGAAAGGCTTCCTGCGGCATGGCCGAGAAGGCGCTCATGACCAGCAGGCCCAGGACGGATCCGGTGGGGGCACCCGCGTTCGTGAAGGATGCTGCGAAGCCGCGCGACTTGGGGTCCGCGTGTTCCAGCGCCATCAAGGCAGCGCCTCCCCATTCTCCGCCGATCGCAATGCCCTGGATCACCCGCAGGAGGACGAGCAATACGGCCCCCCAGGCGCCGATCAGGTCCGGGCCTGGGACCAGGCCGATGGCTGTGGACGCGGTGCCCATGATCAGCATGGAGATAACGAGTAGCTTCTTGCGGCCCAGCCTGTCGCCAAAGTGCCCGAAGATGACGCCGCCGAGAGGGCGGGCTACGTATCCTGCGGCAAAGGTTCCGTAAGCGGCGACCGTACCTGCCCAGGGGTCCAGCCCAGAGAAGAACACCGGTCCGAAAACCACAGCCGAGGCCGTTGCGTACAGCAGGAAGTCATAAAACTCGATAGTCGTTCCGAGGTAGCTGGACAGGACCACGCGGCGGCGCTCGCGGACCACCGTGCGGTCAGCAGCCGTGGAGTAAGGGTTTATCGATGACATCGTTGTCACTTTCTCTGGATGGGATGACTGTTACCACACGACAGGCAGGCTGGTGAGGCCGCGGAAGACCCAGCCGTCCCAGATTTCCTGCTGGGACTTATCCCGTTTCAAGCCGGGAAGTTCCCGGTAGAGCAAGGGAACAGCAATATCTCCGATGGCTTTTTGGGCCGCCCATTTGCCGGCGCACTGGTGTACACCCGATCCGAAGGCCAGATTGGTTCCAGGCGGACGGTGAATGTCGAATTGATCGGGGTTTGTGAACTGTGTTGAGTCCCGGTTCGCTGAGGAGAGAATCATGCCGATCTGGGTTCCGGCGGGTATCGCCACTCCCTGGATTTCGACATCGGCAATTGTTTGGCGAGTAATCATGCCAATCGGGGAGAAAAGCCTCGCGGCCTCGGTAAAAGCCTGTTTCCACAAACCAGGGTCGGCAAGCACCGCGGCCTTCTGATCGGGTGAACGGTCCAGCAACCAGACCATGTTGGTGATCATGTGCTGCGGTTCGTTCATGCCACCGGAAATCGTCAATTTGATGTTGTTGCGCACCTGATCTTCGGCCATGCCGCCTTCGAGCAGCATTGACGTAATGGAAGGATCCGGGTGCCTGCGCAGCCGGGCGACAGTCTCGTCCAGGGCGGCATCACACTCCGCCCGGGAACGCTCGCAGCGGTCCCAGATGTCCTGCCGGTCAAGCACATTGCCGGTCCCGGCAATGAAATCAACTGACCAGCGCGCCAAATCCAGCGGCTCCACATCCGGCATGCCGACCATGTCACAAAGATTCTTTGCAGCCAGCGGGGCCGCATACGCGGCGTTTAGATCTGCGGCACCCTGGCTGTTGGAGACCATCTCGGCGAGGTACCGGCGGGCATTGATTTCAAATTTGTCGGCCCAGATTTCCATAATCTGCTTCGGCCTCAGCGTCCGGTTCATGGGGGCACGCTCGCTGGCGTGCTCCGGATCGTCCTTGCGGATCAGCGGGCGCCCGCCCAGCGCTTTTGCCATCGTCCCGCCGGAGACGTTGGAGGAGAAGATTTCTGGATGGCGTTCTCCGAAGCTGCAGCCCTCGAACGTAGAAATGAGGACCTTTTTCACGGCCGGAGCCCATGCCACTGGAGTCTCCCGGCGAAGACGTTCGTAACTGGGGTAGGGGTCGCATGCCAGTTCTGCCGGATCAAGCCATCCGGCAGTGGGCAGACCCACGGGAACTGCTGTATTTGTCACTGTCGTTTTCCGGCCTTTCCGCGGTTCTTCGTTCCCGAAAGTATGATCTGAGTCACGCACAGAGCGTGACGCGATTCGCATGAAACGAAAAAGAGGTTCCGTGGCGCGTTCTTCACAAGGCCATTCAGGGCTTTCCAGGGCTGTGCGGGTACTGGAAGCGTTCAATCCGTCACGCAGCGAACTCACACTGACCCAGATTGCGGCCCGTACCGGAATGCCAACGAGCACTGTGCATGGGATCGTCGCCGAGCTCGTCGGGCTCGGACTGTTGGAGCGCAGGGGGCGGGAACTCCTTCTGGGGGTAAAGCTCTGGGAGTTGGCAGTGCGCGCTCCGGGCGTTTTTGGCCTGCGTGAGACCGCGCTGCCTTATCTGGAACAGCTGCGGGACAAGCTTCAGCAGCATGCGCAGCTGGGAATCCTGCAGGGCGCCGAGGTTCTGTACCTGGAACGGCTCTCAGCCCCGGAATCCGCCGTCAACTTCACAGCGGTGGGTGGGCGGATTCCCTGGTACGCGACCTCAAGCGGGCTGGTTCTGGTGGCAGGGCAGAGCCCCGAGGAGGAAAACCGGATCCTGGAGCTTCCCCGGCCCCGGTACGCAACGGAGCCGGCTCAAAGCACCTCGTCCCTCCGGGCGCGGGTAGCCAAAGCGAGGTCAGAGGGCCACGCCGTGACCAGTGGGTTTATCCATCCGGAATCCACGGCGATCGCCGTGCCGGTCAGGGGGCCATATGGCCAAACTGTGGCTGCTTTGGCTGTAGTCGTGCCTGCTGATGGGTTCCAGATTGAACCTGTCTTGGCCGCACTCGCACCGGCTGCGCGGACAGTGGGTCTTGAGTTGAAGAGGTCGTTGACGGGAATGTAAGTTCCGAGGAAACCGTGCTGATGAACCCTCTCCGGAGCCTTATATCCGTGAGTGCGGCCACAAAAACAACCGGGTCAAACAGCTTCCAATACCGCTAAAACGGCCCTGTGGCAAAGTGCACATTTGGCCCCTCGATCCGCATGAATAAGCGGAAGTCCCGTAGGGTAACGGTTCATTTCCGAAGGTCTCGATTTGGTATCGATTCGAACTCGTCTTAGCTTGGATATGTACCCAATACGGGACTACGTCGGATCCAAGAGAGTCCGCTGAGGCTGATCCGGCCGGCCAGCACCCCACATGAGATGGTGTGGCCGACAAATTGCAAGGTGCCCCGCGCCACCAGACGTCGCCGCGATGGGAGCACCTAAACCTGAACTCTAGTAGTCGGGGTAGGCGACGGCGTTGTGAAGCCCGGGGACGGGCGGAACGCATGGTGGGCCCTCAGGAGCAGATACAGCTGATGAAGAACTCTAAGATTACCCGTTACGTTCGCCGTGGACTTGCTGCTGCCGTCGTGGCTGGCGCAGGCCTCACCTTTGCTGGGCCCGGTGCCCAGGCGGCCGATGCGAGTACTTGGGACGCCCTGGCGCAGTGCGAGAGCGGCGGCAACTGGAACATCAACACCGGCAACGGTTTCTCCGGCGGCCTGCAGTTCACGCCTTCCACCTGGGCAGCCTTCGGTGGAACCGGCAGCCCCGAAAACGCCAGCCGTGAGCAGCAGATCGCTGTTGCTGAGCGCGTCCTGGCAGGCCAGGGCTGGGGTGCATGGCCCGCATGCTCTGCCAAGCTTGGCCTCTCCGGCGGCGCCACCGGCGTGACCTCCGGTGCCACCACCGATGTGAGCACCCAGAGCCAGACCGTCACGCCGCAGGAGCAGTACGTTGAGACTGCACCTGTCGAGACCTACACCGCTCCGGTCGAAACCTACGTCCCGGAGACCCCGGTGCAGGAAGTTGCCCCGGCACCGACCTACACTGAGCCGGCCCCGGTCGCAGCCGCACCTGTGGAGGTTCCCGCCTCCTCGCTGGCCCCGGCTGCTCCCGTCCAGGCTCCGGCACTGAGCGGTGAAACCTACACCATTCAGGCTGGCGACACCCTGTCCTCCATTGCCGAGAAGCTCGGCATTGCAGGCGGCTGGCAGGCCCTCTACGCTGCCAACGCCGGCACGATCGTCCACCCGGACCTCATCTTCACCGGCGAGGTCCTGCAGCTCCCCGCCTAAGACGGTGCTGCGTGAGAACGGCTGGACTCCTTCGGGAGTCCAGCCGTTCTGTGTTTAACCACTTGTTCAGCCGGGTTCGCGCGCCTAACCGCCGGCGATGGACTGCAGGACCAGCACCTCGGCGCCGGAGCCAAGCACACTGTCCTGCCGGTCAAGGCCACGGATGTCCTGGCCGTCGATGTAGATGTTCACATACCGCCGCAGCATCCCTGTCTCGTCCCGGATCCGCCGTTCCAGCACGGGATAGCGCAGCGCTAGTGCGTCAAGCAGTGATCCGACCGTGAGTCCGTCGGCCCCGGAGAGCGTGAGCTCCCGCTGACCTTCCGCCGTGGCCGCCAGGACTTCCGGCAGCAGGACCCGGACCTCACCGGCAGTCATTGGCCAGCCGGTCCGAGCGTGGCAGCGCGGACGCACAGGATATCGGGAAGATTGGAAGCGACCAGGTGAAAGCTACCCCCTTCGTCGGCGCTGGCGAAGACATCACCGGCCCGGGTGCCGAAGTAGACTCCGGCCGGCTGGCCTGCATCAACAGCGGCCGCATCGCGCAGGATGGCGTTGTACTCGGCGTCCGGCAGGCCGGCGTCCTGCCTGGTCCATGAGTTCCCCGCATCGGTGCTGCGGTAGACCGCCAGCCGGCCGTCCGGAGGGATGCGTTCGCCGTCAGCCACCAAGGGAATGGTCCAGATGGTTCCGCCGCGGCGCGGATGGGAAAGCATCACGAAGCCAAAGTCCACGGGAAGCCCGTCGGCGATCGAAACCCACGTCTCGCCTGAGTCATCGGAGCGGTACACCCCATGGTGGTTCTGCGCGTACAGGCGGCCAGGAACCTCGGCGTCACGTGCCACCTTGTGGACGCACTGCCCAAATTCGGGATTCGGATCGGGCAAAAAGTAGGCGGAGATGCCCTGGTTGCGTGCCTGCCAACTGTCTCCGCCGTCGTCGGAGCGGTAGACACCACCGGAACTGATGGCCACGTGCACAGTCTCATCGATGGGACTTGGCAGGACGGTGTGAGCGGCCGCCCCGCCGTAGCCGGCACCCCATTCCGTGCGGTGCGGGTGGTCCCACAGGGCCTGGTTCAATTCGAACCGGTTTCCCCCGTCGGTCGATTTCCATACCGAAATCGGTTCGCATCCTGCCCAGACCACCCCAGGGCGGTCCGCGGAGTCCGGCTGCAGCTGCCAGATCCGGCCCAGGGCCTCCCCGGTCGCGGCGGGGAAGGAGATGGCGCCCTCTTCAGGCTCCGTCCAGGTCCCGCCGAGATCGTCGGAGGCCACCACCGTTGGTCCCCAGTGGGAGGAGAGCAGCCCGGCCAGGATCCGCGGGGGCGAGTTCCTGGTATCCAAGGCAACGCTGGCAACTTCATTCATCAGAAAGTGGGGCCCGCTGAGCTTCCAGTCCGTGCGGTCTGTGCTGCGGGCAAGCCAGAGGCCCTTGCGCGTGCCGATAGCCAGGACAGTATCTTCCGTCTGCGTCATGGCAGATATTGGACCATCCGGCCTGCGGCCGGACAAGGGGTAACCGGCAGCCAAACCGCCGCAGCGCAGCAAGGACCGCCCGGCACCGGCGGCACCGGGGTCAGTCTTGGGAAAGACCTGGGAAAGAGGGGTGGGAAAACCCGGCCGATAGGATGGGCCGCATGGGCGCCCCTTTCGGCGCCCCCGGGAGCACCCGCCACGTGATGGCTGCTTCCGGTTATACGAAGCGGCGTGTCGAGGCGGCCCACGGGCCGCCTCCGCGCTGTGTGACACGAGGCCGGAAGGCCGGAAAGGCAGCCTTGACTGCACGAATTGCCATTATCGGAGCCGGCCCCAGCGGCATGGCCCAGCTCAGAGCGTTTGAGTCGGCGGCCCGGCAGGGCCTGGAAGTCCCCGAGATTGTCTGCTTCGAGAAGCAGGATGACTGGGGAGGCCAGTGGAACTACAACTGGCGCACCGGGATCGACGGCTACGGTGAGCCCGTCCACTCCAGCATGTACCGCAATCTCTGGTCCAACGGACCCAAGGAAGCCCTCGAGTTTGCCGATTACACCTTCGACGAGCACTTCGGCCGGCCCATCTCCTCTTACCCGCCGCGGGCGGTCCTCTGGGACTACATCAACGGCCGGGTCAGCAAAACGGACGTTCGGAAGTGGGTGCGCTTTGCGCACGCCGTCCGCTGGGTGAAGGAGGTCGACGGCGGCTTCGAGGTTACGGTCGAGGATCTCCGGGCCAAAACGACGACGACGGAGCGCTTCGACCGCGTTGTGGTGGCTACCGGACACTTCTCCGTCCCGAACGTGCCCGACTTTGACGGCATCGAAACCTTTCCCGGGTCACTGCGCCACGCCCACGATTTCCGCGGTGCGGAGGCGCTCGCGGGTAAAGACGTCCTGCTGGTTGGGGCCAGCTATTCCGCTGAGGACATCGGTGTGCAGGCGTTCAAGATGGGCGCCAAGTCAGTCACCATGAGCTACCGGACGGCTCCCATGGGCCTGGACTGGCCGGACAGCATGGAGGAACTGCCGCTGATCGAACGCTTCGAAGGCGAGACCGTGCGCTTCTCGAACGGTGAGACGCGCCGCTTCGACGCAGTGATCCTATGCACCGGGTACCTCCACAAGTATCCGTTCCTGCCGGCCGAACTTGCGCTGGACTCCCCGAACAACGTCTACCCGGAGCGCCTCTACCGGGGTGTGGTGTGGGAGGGGAACCCGCATCTTTACTACCTCGGCGCGCAGGACCAGTGGTTCACTTTCAACATGTTCGATGCGCAGGCCTGGTACGTGCGGGACCTCATCCTGGGCACCGCGGAACTTCCTTCCGCGGCCGGCCGCCTGCAGCACCTGGCCGAGTGGCAGGGCCGCTTCCGGGCAATCGGCAGCGCTGCCGACGAGGTGCGTTTCCAGGCCGACTACATCCGGGACCTGGTGGACGCCACGGACTATCCGGAGTTCGACCTCGACCGCGTCGTTGAGGTCTTCCTCGCCTGGAAACAGGACAAGAAGGAGAACATCCTCACCTACCGCGACGGTGTGCACACCTCCGTCCTGACCGGAACCGAGTCCGTGGTCCACCACACGCCGTGGCTGAGCGAGCTTGACGACTCGCTGGAGCGCTATCTGTCCGAGCCGGCGGAGGATGAAACCGCCCGGATTGTCCGCGGCAGCACCGCAGCGGAGCCGGCCGGACACTAGCCGGACTGCAGAACCCTTCCGCGGGACGGCACCCCGCCGTTCCGCGGAGGATCTGTCCTGCGGAGGCTCTGCCGGGTGCCCGCCGACCCGCACGGTGGAAGGCGGGCGCGCAGCCGGCCAGATGGAAATTGCGGACCCGGTGGGCTAAGGATGGAGGAATGGTTCCCGCACCCCGGCCCTCCGAGTCCGCTTGATCTACATCGACCCGCCCCTGTGGCCTGCCCACAACACTTACTTCTCCCACCTGGTGTCCGACACCTCGCTGGAAGAACTGCATGCCTTTGCCGGCGCCGCCGGAATTCCCCGCCGCGCCTTTGACCAGGACCACTATGACGTGCCGGCGCACCGGTACCGCGACCTGGTGAACGCCGGTGCCGCAGCCGTCGACGGCGCCACCTTGGTCCGTGCCCTGATCGCCGGCGGACTGCGGATACCGGCGCGTGAACGCGCCGCGTCCCTGGTGCACCCGCTGCGCCGCCGCTGGGAGGCGATGCTCCCCGGAACCCCGGAGCTGGGTGCCGAGCTGCTGAACCGGTGGGGCGAGCCGCACCGCCGCTATCACGACCGCCGCCACCTGCTCCAAACCCTGGAAGCCCTGCATCGTCTTGGCTGCAGTGACCGTCCGGTGCTGCTGGCAGCCTGGTTCCATGACGCGGTGTACGACGGCGTACCCGGCACGGACGAGGAGGCCTCCGCGGTCTTGGCGGAGCAGCTGCTCCCGGCTGCCGGCGTCAGCCGTTCCGAGACGGCGGAGACGGCCCGGCTGGTCCGGCTGACGGCCGGCCACGATCCGGATCCCGGGGATATCAGCGGTGCGCTGCTCAGCGACGCGGACCTGGCCGTGCTGGGCCGGGGCGCGGAGGGATATGACCGGTATGCCGCTGACGTGCGCCTCGAATACCGGCACTTCGACGATGAGGCCTTCCGCGCCGGCCGCCGTGCCGTCCTTGACGCGCTCCTGGGCCGGACCCGGCTCTTCCGCACCGCCCGGGGAGAGGAACTGTGGGGAGCCGCGGCCCGCGCAAACCTGCGGCGCGAACTGGCTGCGCTCTCAGCTTCCGGGGATCCGGCGGGAAAACCCCGGAACCCGCGCCGGGAAGCCGGGCCGCCCCGTGGCTGAGGGCCGGGACGGATTCCTGGGCCACGAACGCGGAAGCGCCGGCTACCGGGGAGTACTGGTGGGGCTGGCCGCTGCTGGACTCGCGACCTTCGCCCAGCTCTACTCCGTGCAGGGCCTGCTGCCCGAGTTGGCTGCCGACTTCGGGATCACCGCCGCCACCGCGGCGCTTAGTGTCTCCGCCGCCACGCTGGGCCTGGCTGCCGCCGTCATCCCCTGGTCCGCGGCCGCTGACCGTTTCGGCCGGCTGCCGGTGATGCGGGCAGCCATCGTGGCCGCCGTCGTCCTGGGACTGCTGGTGCCGCTGGCGCCGGACTTTCCGGCGCTCCTGCTCCTCCGTTTCGCCGAGGGTGCGGCCCTGGGCGGGATTCCGGCGGTCGCCCTGGCCTACCTCAGTGAGGAAGTCAGCCCGGTCCACGCTGCCGTCGCCGCCGGAACCTATGTATCGGGGACTACGATCGGCGGACTGGCAGGCAGGATCGTGGCGGCGCCCATCGGCGAGTATGCCGATTGGCGCCTGGGCGTTGCGGCGGTCAGCCTGCTCGCTGCGGCAGCCGCCGTCGTTTTTATGCTTGCGGCACCGCGGCAGCGCGGCTACGTTCCCGTCCGGCGGCACGACGGCGGCCCCGGCCTGGGTGCCCGGTTGGCAGGGAACCTGCGGTCACCGCGGCAGCTGGTGCTCTACGCCCAGGCCTTCCTGCTGATGGGTGGATTTGTCGCGGTTTACAACTATCTTGGCTTCCGGCTCGGAATGGCACCGTTCAACCTGCCGCAGGCGCTGGCCAGTTCCCTGTTCCTCGCCTATTTGGCCGGCACCTGGTCCTCGCGCGCAGCAGGGAAGGCCGCCGGGCTGCTGGCGGGAGGCCGCAGGAGCGTCCTGCTGGCCAGCACCGCGGTGATGGCTGCCGGACTCGCGCTCACGCTAATGCAGACTTTGCCGGCGGTGATCGCCGGGCTGGTGGTTTTCACTGCCGGGTTCTTCGGCGCGCACGCCATCGCTTCGGGGTGGGTGCCGGTGCTGGCCGAAGGAGGCCGGGCGCAGGCCTCGTCGCTGTACAACCTTGCCTACTACGGCGGATCCAGCCTGCTTGGCTGGGCCGGCGGTTTCTTTTTCGAACGCTCAGGCTGGGCGGGGCTGGCGGGATTTGTTGGCATGCTGATGGCGCTGGCTGCCCTTCTCGCTACGGCCTTGCCAGGAGGCCGGTGGCGCCTTGGCGGGGGGACTTAGCCGGGACCCGGCCAGCCTTAGGCTAGAGGAGTGAAAACCAGGACTCCCGCTGCGGACCGCGGCCTCGGCCGGCAGATCCTTGCCCTGGCCCTGCCGGCTCTCGGGGCGCTGATCGCTGAACCGCTGTTTCTGCTTGCCGATGCCGCGATCGTCGGGCATCTGGGCGTGAACCAGCTGGCCGGTGTGGGCCTGGCGTCAACGGTCCTGCAGACCGCCGTCGGGCTGATGGTGTTCCTGGCCTATTCGACCACCGGCACCGTGGCGCGGTACCTGGGCGGGAACCGCCACCGCGAGGCAGTGGCAGCCGGACGGGACGGCATCGCCTTGGCAGTGCTGCTGGGCATCGTCCTTTCCGCCGCGGCCGTCCTCCTGGCACCGTGGCTGACCGGCGTGATGGGCGCGGAGGGGGAAGTGCAGCGCTATGCCGTGGACTACCTGCGCTGGTCGGCACCGGGGCTGACCGCGATGCTGGTGGTGCTGGCCGCCACCGGCGTGCTGCGCGGTCTCCAGGACACCAAGACCCCGCTCATCGTCGCGGTGGCCGGGTTCAGCGTCAACATCGGACTGAACTTCCTGCTCGTTTACGGACTGGGCCTTTCGGTCGCCGGCGCGGCGCTGGGAACCAGCATCAGCCAGTGGGGTATGGCTGCGGTCTACCTGATCATGGTGGCCCGCATGGCCCGGCGGGAAGGGGTGTCACTGCGTCCGGCGGCGTCCGGCATCCTGGCCAGCCTGCATGTCGGATCCTGGTTGATGCTGCGTACCCTGAGCCTGCGGATCGCGGTGCTTGCCGCCGTTTTCGTCGCCACGTCCCAGGGGCCGGTGTCCCTGGCCGCCCATCAGCTGGTCATGACGTTCTTTACCTTCCTGGCGTTCGCCCTCGATGCGCTCGCCATCGCCGCGCAGGCCATGATCGGCAAGGAACTGGGAGCCGGGAACCGCCGGACCGTCCGTGACCTGACCCGGACCATGTCCCGGTGGGGCCTCGGCTTCGGCGTCATCACCGGCGCGCTGCTGGCCGCCGCGGCTCCGTTTGTCGGCTGGATCTTCACCCCCGACCCGGGTGTGCAGCACGCGCTGACGGCCGGCCTGTGGGTCCTGGCCGCTGCACAGCCGGTCTGCGGCCTGGTGTTCGTCCTGGATGGCGTGCTCATCGGGGCCGGCGACGCCAAGTACCTGGCCCTCACCGGCGTCGTGAACCTGCTGGCTTATCTGCCGCTGCTGTGGTGGGTCCACGTTTCCGGACTCGAGGGCGGGACCGGAATCGCCTGGCTGTGGGCGGCCTTTGGGCTCGGCTACATGTCAGCGCGGGCCATCACCCTCGCCTGGCGGGCCCGTGGAGACGCCTGGATGCGGACCGGTGCGGCACCCGGGAACCGGAAGGACTAAGCTAAGGATCGGCCGGACCGGCCGCCAAGCAACCTGAAAGCGGAGGCCAACCGTGGGCGTATCCCACCCCAAGGCACCTTGGATCCCTATTCTGCTGCGTTCCGTCATCGCGGCGGTTTACGGCGCAGTGACCATTTTCTGGCAGGAACCCACAGTGGCGGTCCTCGCCCTCGCAGGCGGAATCTACCTGGTGCTCACCGGAGTCAGCGTCTGGCGGATGTCCGCCCTGGCCAAGGGCTGCGGGGTTGCCTTGGTTCCGGCCGCACTGCTTGCCGCAGCAGCCGTCTACGCCGTGGCCGGCGTCCTTGTGGCTGTTGTTCAATCGGCGGAGGTCTTTGCATACACCGCCGGAGCCGCCCTCCTCATCGGGGGAGTCATAGAACTCGTGCTCTGGTTCCGTGCCCGGAAGCAGTTCGTCCCGGCGCGTGACTGGCTGATCACCGGCGTGGTTGGAATCGGCGCCGGTGTCCTGATGCCGGTCTTCCTTACCCTGCCCGAAGGCAGCCATGTCCAGGCCCTCCTTGGTGTCAGCGGGGGAGCCGCAGTCATCACTGCGGTGATTCTCGCGATCTCCGGCCTGGGGCTGCGCCATGACGCCAGCCTGGCCCGGGACAGCGAGGAAGCCTCGAAGGCCGTAAACTAGAACTGACCGCGGCTTCTACCTGAGGTAGAAGACCGCCCAAACGACAATGCAGGAGGACAGATAGTGGCGAAGAGCCAGCCCAGTGGGCCGCAGAAACGGAATTCCGTGAAAGCCCCGCTGGTTTTCTCCGCAGTCCTGGCCATCATTGCCGGTATCACCACCATGATCTTCGCCACCGGTGGTGCCACCAAGGAGCTGCGGGTCGATCTAGGCCTCACCGCAGCAGGCATCGCGTTTATCGCCTCGCTGCTGATTTCCTCGCTGCTGCTGATGACTGAGAAGCCTAATCCTGACCACCTCAGCGAAGGTTCCGGCGTTCACCGTGCCTCCGCCAATATTCCCGGCGGTGCCGGCAGCGTCGGAGCGCCCGGTGCGAAGAAGGCTCCCGAAAACGGCCAGGCTTCCAAGACACCTCCCGCCGGCGCCGATCCTACCGAAGGCTCCGCTGACAAAGCGTAGGACTGCAACACTCCCTGGTACTGAGCGGCTGGTTTTGATCAGACGCCGGGCCAGCTAGCGCCGCTTGCGCTTCCTGCGTGAGGTCCGGGTGGACTCTGCTGCCGACGCCGGCGCTGGTTGACTTGGAGCGGGGGTGCCGGGTTCATTCGGCGGTTCCTCGTTCAGCAGCCGGTTGAGGTCGGTCTCCTCCGCGGCGTCCAGGGCCGACGGCGGTGCGCCGCCGGCACCCTCCGGTTCCAGGTGCCGTGACACCCGGCGGTGCAGCACCAACGCAGCAACCGCGGCCGCCACCGCCACAGCGCTGGCCAGGGCTGCCAGTGCGTTCAGGTACAGCCAGAAGAACATCAGCAGCGACGGTGCAGAAGCCGGCAGCTGGAGAAGCCCGAACGCCGAGACTATCCAGAAGATGATGCAGGCGCCGATCAGGATCCAGGCGGCGCGGGGGGACAGGGCGGAACGCAGTTTCTGCTCCATACAATCTCCTGGAGGCAGGCGGAATGCCGTACTGCTCGACACCCTCAGTCTAGAAGCGGATGTTCCGCTGACGCGCCCCGGGGCAGCTGAAACCGGGCCGTCAGGAGTTGTTTGGGTCCAGTGGTACTCCAACTCCCGTGGATACGGCTACCGCTACGGGCACATTGCCCGGAAGTGCAGCGGCGGACAGGGCCGCGCGCAACGGCTCGACCTGTTCCGCGGGTACCTGGGCGGTGATGCCGGTTTGGCCGCTGAAACTAAGGCTATGGAACTCCGTCCCTGCCGCAGCTCCGGTGTCGTGGACAAGGCGCAGTGCTGCCTGCAGGTCCGCTGCGGAGAATGCTGCCTGCACCGGGACGGCTCCCGCGGCTCGGATGGCCTCAAAGAAGGACGTGTCCGTGACCGCCACATGCAGTGTGCCGTCAGCAACCCACGCATCGGTGTACGCCGCGCCGAGTGCCGCTTTGAGGGCCATGTTGGTTTCTGCCAGGTCAGCCATGCCGTCCTCCGGGGGTGATTCTGCAGCCTCAGGGAAGACAGTTCCGGGCTTCGAAGCGGCCGGAACCGCGGGCCCAGCGACAGCTGCAAGTTGTTCTGAAGGGGCGGCGTCAGCTCCTGCCCCGGTGGAAGCCGGCTCCGGTGCAGGACCGCAGCCGGCCAGCGGCAGCAGGAGGGCGCCAACGGCCAGTGCACGCGCCAGCGGTGCCGCGGTGGACAGGGGACGGACTGCGGAATTCGAACGGACCGCGGACTGTGAACCGGCTGTGGACTGTGAACCGATTGTGGAACCGCACCGTACTGACTGCATTGAACCTCATCCTTTCCGTCCTGACCCGCAAGGCCTTCCCAGTATTGGTCTCCGCCGGTCATCATGCCAGACCGAAACGGTCCGGGTTCCGCGCGAAGGCGGATCCCGGACCGTTCTGTGAGCCGGCTGGCGGGCTAGCGGGTGCTGCTGCGGCGGCGGCGGCTGATGCCTACGCCGGCCGCGCCGCCCAGGAGCAGGATGCCTGCGGCTGAGAGCAGTGCGGTGGTGCCGCTTACGCCAGTGCTGGGAAGCTTGCCGGACGGCTTCGGGTTGGCTACGCCAGCCACCTGAAGTTCCGTGACCCGGATCGTGGCAGTCGCCGCTGCCGAGCCAATGCCATCCAGTTCCTGGGTGGCGGTGACAACGTATTCACCGGCAGCCCAGGTGCCCAGTTCCACGGTCCAGTTGCCATCAGCATCCACCACGGCAACGGGGTCTGCGTCGCCGACGGCCAGGGTGAGCGTTGCACCCGGAACGCCGGTGCCGGAGATGGTCTCCGGAGCCGTGGCTTCGGTGAAGACTTCGCCGTCCCGCAGCGACGTGATGGCCGGAGCCGGGTAGATCACGCTGAAGGAGGTGGTCACCACCGGCGAGGCGGTCTTGCCGGGAGCGCCGTCCTGGCTGGCGGACACCGAATACAGGCCGTAGGACAGCGCCTCTTCCAGTTGAACAGAGAACGATCCGTCCTTGTCCGGGGTAACCGTCAGGACCTGGGGATCGGTGGCTGCCAAGGCCTGTGCTTCGCCTGCGTCCTCCGTTGCAGCCGCGGGTGCGACCTCCAGGGTTACGGTCGCCGTGGGATCCGCGATCCCTTCGAGCGTCCGGAGCTCGTTCACAACGGCCGCTCCGTCAGCGAGGTTGGTCAGGACCGGAGCCGCCAGTGCAGAGTGCTTAACCGTCACGCTGTACGTGGTGGTCTTCGACTTGTTGTACTGCCCGATGGCAGCACTGGCTTCAATTTCCAGCTTTCCGCCGTCGGAAAGGGTGCGCGGTACCTGTACGCTCCACGATCCGTCCGGAGCGGTCTCCACCTTCGTGCTGGAACCGTTGAGGGTGACCTTGACGGCCGAGCCAGCCGGTGCGGTGCCGGTCAGCACCTGATCGGTTTCCACTGTGTCGCCGTTCTTGATGTTCAGCTCCGGTGCCTCGACATGCAGGGCCACGGTGTAGCCGCCGGTGACGGAGAGTGCCGACGTCAGATCAGCAGCGCCGACGGTGTTATAGAAGCCGTCCTTATCCGTTTGTCCCATGCCGCCGCTGACCAGCCCCAGAGCGGTGTTGCCGGCGATGACCGGTCCGCCGGAGTCGCCGCCCTTTGCCTTCAAAGTGGACTCGAAGCCCAGGACAGCACGAACGTCGTTGGGATCGGTAGCCATCTTGTGGCCGCCGACAAAGAAGACCGCCAGCTTGTCGACCGTCCCGCACTCCCAGCCGGTGGTCAGCCCGGACCGGCAGACCGGCAGCCCGGCGACAGCTGAGCCGACGCCGGTGATCCGGGTTGTGGTCTCTGAAAGTCCGCCCGCGGCCCACCCGGTGACTTCAGCCAGCAGGTCCAGGTCAGTGTTGATGCCGTCAATAACGGCAACGTCGGTGCCAACGTTAGGATTTTCCACACTCGAGGGTGTGTTGCCCGGTCCGCCGAAGACCGAGGTGCCGAAGGTACCCAGTTCCGTTGTGACAACGTTGGTGCCATCCGTCGGAGCCAGGTAGGTGTCCTTAAGAGAGCCGTCGCCGGTGCAGTGCCCCGCAGTAATAACTGCCGGCTCGCCTGCCGGGTTCCAGCCGTTGAAACCGATGGAGCACGAGCCGGCGAGCTGGCTGCCGTTTCCGCTGACATACCCTTGGCCGCCGTAGACGTTCTCCAGTGGGACGCCTGGCCCACCGTTGGACTTTACTGCCTGGACGTTGGTGTAGTCGTCGGCGAATTCCTTCGGCGTGGCGGGTGCAGCTGAATCCTGCAGCGTCCGCGCTGAGGCTGTGACGGGAGCTTCCGGGTTTTCGACATTAATCGTGAAGCCGTCAGAGTCGAGGCTGATGGACTGGAGTCCGTCCACTCCCACGTTGGCAATGTAGTCGCGTGCCAAGGAAGTCAGATCGGTCGCGGTGCGGGTCGCTGCCGCGTCGGCCTGGGTGCCTTCGGCAGCGGACTCTTCCGGTGCGGGCTCGGACGAAGGGGCAGGTGCCGCCGTCTCGGTGGGAGCGGGAGCGGCAGGAGTGCTGCCGGCGTCCGTCGCCGTCTTGTCGTCAGATGACTCGTCATCGGCGGCGTCGGTTGCCTTGTCCGTGGCCGCCGGTGCCTCGAGCCGTGCGTCCAGCTCCTCGGCCAGGGCTTCCAGCGCGGTGCCCGATCCGTAAATCACAATTTCCGCGTCTTCCAGTGCCAGACCGGCGAAGCCTTCCGTGGCCTGAAGCCGCGGCAGGGCGGCGGCGGCGCGCTGGCCCAGCTCACCGGCGTCGCGGAATTCTGCCTCGGTCAGGCCGAGGTCGCGCTGCAGTGCCTCGGCGAGACCGGGCGGCAGAGCGCCGGCCAGGTCCGCGGTTCCGGCAGTCTCCGGGGCCGCAGCCGGCTGGGAAGCAGCCGACTCCTCGGGCTCGCCGGCGCCGGGTGCGGCCTGGGCCGGCACCCCGATCAGTGCGCCGCCGACCACCAGGGCCGCCGTAACGGCCACAGCGCGCGCTGGACCGGACCGGACTAGTGACGTTCTCCTCATTGAATACCCCCATCAGACGTGAGCCACGCTCATGCTGCCCGGGGCAAACCGCAGAGAGGGACGCGCGCCGGGAATCCGAGACTTAGTTGGCATTCCGGTGACATAGTGGTGTCCCGGAACTGCCCCGGAGCCTAGCGGGTAAAAGTGCGTCTGGCAATTCGTAAGGCTACTTTGTGCCTGTCATGGAGGCAGATTGCCGTCGGCGGTACGCCCGGACGTTCTCCCGGTTGCCGCAGTTCCCGGTTCCGCAGTATCTGCGGGAGCGGTTGCGGGAGAGGTCAATGAGAACATCGCTGCAGTCGGAAGCCGCACACACCCGGAGCCGGCCCAGCTCCCGGGCCCGGACGACGTCGGCAAGCGCCATGGCCGCCTCCGTCGCCATCCGGTCAGCCAGGGCAGCCTCCGGGGGAGTGCAGTGCAGATGCCAGTCCCACCCGTCATGCCGGACCAGCTGCGGCAGCGCGCGGGAAGTACGCAGGAGCTGGTTGATGCCCTCAACCAGCGGTTCTTCGCCGGCGGCCCAGAGGTTCCGGAGAGTTGCGCGCAGCCTCAGTACCGCCTGCCGCTCGGCGGCAGTATGGGTCCGGGATCCGGAGAAGCCCTCCTGGGCCAGGAACCGCGTGAGGCCGGTGTCGCCGGAGAGCGGATCGGGGTCTTCGGAGGCAGTGTTCACCAGAGCCGCGGCACTGGTCAGTGCCACTTCGGTGTCATAAGTGAAAAGCATCTTGACTCCTGACATCGGCCACCCTAGTGTCACTAGCATAGGCCCATTTAGCTCGTGACAAGCTTTGACACCAGCGACACCAGCATTGACCAGCCCGTGACACTGTCCATGGGGGCGGGCCGTCTTCCTCGAAAGGTCCGGCATGGAAAAGCCCACGTCCACGGCACGCCCGCTGCCGCCCGCCGGAGCGTCCGGAATCCTGATAGCCCTCCTTTCTTCCGCTGTCTTCGGCCTTTCCGGATCGTTCGCCAAGTCGCTGATGGAGGCCGGCTGGACGCCCGCAACCGCCGTCGGCTTCCGCATGGGCGGAGCCGCCCTGGTGCTGCTGGTCCCGGCGCTCATCGCGCTCCACGGCCGCTGGTACCAGGTGCGGCAGAACTGGAAAACCATCCTGCTGTTCGGCCTGGTGGGAGTGGCTGGATGCCAGTTCTTCTACTTCAATGCCGTGGAGCGGCTTTCCGTCGGCGTGGCCCTGCTGCTGGAGTTCCTGGCGCCGGTGCTGATGGTGCTGTGGATCTGGTTCCGCAGCCGCCGCCGCCCCGGGACCGCCACCATCTTCGGTGCAGCGGCCGCCGTCGTCGGCCTGGTCCTTGTTTTGGATTTGGGGGGTGACCTGCGGGTTGATCCGCTGGGCATCGCCTGGGGCCTGGCTGCCGCCGTCTGCCTGGCGATGTACTTCTTCATTACCGCCAAGCAAAACGACACACTGCCGCCGCTTGTGCTGACCACCGGCGGGCTGCTGGTGGGCGCCGGGACCATGGTGCTGCTTGGCCTCACCGGACTGCTGCCCACCGGGTTCAGCACCGCCGACGTTGAACTCGCCGGCTGGGTCACCCGCTGGTGGGTTCCGCTGATCGGCCTGGTGCTGCTCTCCACCGTGCTGGCCTACGTCACCGGCATCATTGCCGCACGCGCCCTTGGACCCCGGATTGCCTCGTTCGTCTCCCTCACCGAAGTGCTCTTCGCCGTGCTGTGGGCCTGGCTGCTGCTCTCCGAACTTCCGCGCACCATCCAGCTGGTGGGTGGGGCCCTGATTGTCACCGGACTGGTCCTGGTCCGGTCTGACAAGCACACGGACCTGCCGGACACCGGAGCGGAAGCCCAGGCGACTGGCGCGGACCAAGTAACCGGACAACGGCGCTCCTAGTGCCCATCTCCGGTAGGCTCACCGGCAACGAAGCGGCTCGACCAACGGGGGAAACCGTGAAGACTGATCCTTGCGTGCTGCCGGAGGTCCGGCCGGAATTCGCCGGTTCCGGCAGCGGGGGAACCACGCAGCCGACGGCAGGCACCAAATGAGTCCCAGTCCGCCGAGAACTGCCCCACGGTCCCGCTGGCTGAAACTGGCCTGGATGGTGCCCGCGGCGCTGCTGGTCCTCGCCGGTGTTGTGCTGGCTGCCCGCTGGCTCCGGGACACCCCTGCGCTGCAGGATTTCCTCACCGAGTACCCGGGGTTCTCCGAGCTGCCCGACGGCGCTCCGGTCGGAATTCCGGCGTGGGTCGGCTGGCAGCACTTCCTCAACTCGCTGCTGATCCTGCTGATTATCCGGTCCGGCTGGCTCATCCGGACCCGGCAGCGGCCGGTCGGTTCCTGGACCCGGAACAACAAGGGACTGATCCGCACCAGGAACCAGCCGAAGAAAATCAGCCTGGACCTGTGGTTCCACCTCAGCCTGGATGTGCTCTGGGTCCTGAACGGTCTCATTTTCTATGTGCTGATCTTCGCCACCGGCCACTGGATGCGGCTGGTGCCCACCAGCTGGGATGTGTTCCCGAACGCCGCCTCCACGGCGCTGCAGTACGCCTCGCTGGAGTGGCCCCTGGAAAACGGCTGGGTGAACTACAACAGCCTGCAGCTGCTCTCCTACTTCGCGGTCGTGTTTATCGCCGCCCCGCTGGCAATCATCTCCGGCCTGCGGATGTCCCCGTCCTGGCCGGCGAAAGCGCGGATCAACCGTTTCCTCCGCATTGAAACGGCACGGGCGGTGCACTTTCCCGTGATGGCCTTCTTCGTTCTGTTCATCATCGTGCACGTCACCCTGGTGCTTACCACCGGCGCGCTGCGGAACCTGAACCACATGTACGCGGCCTCGGACGGCACCGGATGGACCGGGTTCTGGTTCTTTGCGGCCTCAGTGGTGGTGATGGTGGTGGCCTGGGTGGCGGCACGGCCGGTCTTCCTGCGTCCGGTCGCCGGGCTTATGGGCAAGGTGGGCCGCTGAGTCCTGCCGTACGGGGGTCCCGGTTCAGGCTCCGAGCGGGTCGGCCTGCGCTTCACTGGCGGCTGGCTGGGCTCCCTGCATTCCCTGGACCGGCTGGGCTCCCTGGATCGGGTGGATCTGGATTTCGCGCTTGAGGATTTTGCCGGTGGGACCCTTGGGCAGTTCGTCGGTGAAGATCATCCTGCGCGGGTATTTGTACGCAGCCAGACGGTCCCTGGCGAACGCCAGGATTTCAGCGGCCAGCGCTTCCCGCGCGGCGCCATCGCCCGGCAGGGCCCCGGACTTGAGCCCGATCACGGCAGCTACTTCCTCGCCGTTGAGTTCATCGGGGACTCCGACGACGGCGGCTTCCGCGACGGCAGGGTGTTCGTACAGGACTTCCTCCACCTCGCGGGGATACACGTTGTAGCCGCCGCGCAGGATCATGTCCTTTTTCCGGTCCACGATGTAGATGTTGCCGGCCTCATCGAACCGGGCCAGGTCACCGGTGCGGAACCAGCCGTCGGGGATGGCTGCCGCGGTGGCCTCCGGGTTATTCCAGTACTCCTTCATCACGCCGAGGCCCCGGACGGACAGTTCACCGATCTCTCCGATCGGCACGTCGTGGCCCGCGTCGTCGAGCATCCGCACCTCCATCCCGTACACGGGTTTGCCGATGGATCCGGGACGGCGCTCCCCGCCGGGAACGTTGAAGGACACGATCGGGGAGGTCTCGGACAGGCCGTAGCCTTCCAGCAGCTCCGCGCCAAACACCTCTTCGAACTCCCGCAGGACTTCGAGCGGCATCGCTGCTCCGCCGGTAATCGCCTCGCGCAGGGAGGAGATGTTCCGGGTTGCCACATCCGGGTGGCGCAGCATGCCGATATACATGGTGGGCACCCCCTCGAAGAGAGTTA
Organism: Arthrobacter pullicola; assembly: GCF_014836875.1. Classification (GTDB taxonomy): domain Bacteria; phylum Actinomycetota; class Actinomycetes; order Actinomycetales; family Micrococcaceae; genus Arthrobacter_B; species Arthrobacter_B pullicola. Next base: position 317,208 of record NZ_JACSQC010000001.1, read on the forward strand.
CCCCGTCCCGCTCGATGATTTCCAGCGCCCGGCCGGCGTCGAACCGGGGGAGCAGGCTGATGGCGGCACCGGCCAGTACGGCCGCATTGAGGGCGGCGGTCTGTCCGAAGACGTGGAAGAAGGGCAGCCCGCCGAAGATCACGTCCGTTTCCGTGATGCCCAGCAGGTCCTTGGCAACCTCGGCGTTGCTGCGCAGGTTGTTATGGGTCAGCGCGGCTCCCTTGGGCCGGCCGGTGGTGCCGGAGGTGTAGAGGACGACGGCGATGTCCTCGCCGTCGACCTCCGCAACGGCGTCGTCCGCTTCGGTGTCGGCCAGCAGCTGCCGGAAGCTGTCCGCGTTGACCGGGATCACGTCCACGCCGCCGGCTTCCCCGGCACCTGCGGCCGCTTCGGGAAGCACCGGTTCGAAGGCGAAGAGCAGGCTGGCACCGGAATCCTGCAGCGTGTAGGCGGCCTCGCGGGCCTTCAGCAGGGGATTCATCGGCACCACCACGGCCCCATAGCGCAGAACCCCGTAATAGACGGATGCCATGGGAGGAATGTTGGGCATCATCAGCGCCACGCGGTCGCCGCGCTGCACGCCGCGGGCGCGCAGCAGGCCGGCCATCTTGGCGCTCATGGCGTTCAGCACCTGGTAACTGATCACAGTGTCGTCCAGCTGGAGGGCGGTGTTCCCCGGAGCGCGGGCGGCAGTATCGGTCAGGATTCCGGCGAGGTTGGGCATGGACGATCTCCTTTGATCTCAGGCCAGCTGCGGCTGCAGTGCACCCGAGGCTACACAGCCCCGTCCCGGCTGGGAACGGTTCCCGTGGACGTCGGGGATGGAGTGGCAGGGAGCCGAAAGACAGCCGGACCTGCCGTCCGGCCACGGGAAGCGCAGGCGGGTCAGTCCGTGCTGGACGCCAGCACCTCAATGGCACGGCGTCCCAGGCTTCCCACAACGTGCCGGTGCATCGCGGCCCGGGCTGCCCCGGCATCCCCGGCAATGACAGCTGCCGCGATTTCCTTGTGCTCAGCCTGGACCCTGGCCCGATCCGTCCGGGAGTCCTTTTGGCTCTGCAGCCCAATCTGCCGGTAACGGTCCGCCTTGTCCCAGAGGCCCTCCAGAATGCCGGTGAGGAGCGGGTTATGGGACGCGGTGTAGATGCTGCGGTGGAACTCCCGGTGCGCCGTCATCGCCGCCAGGTCATTGGCGTCACTCAGCGGGACCAGCCGGCGGAGGGAATCCTTGATGGCGCTGATGTCCGCCTGGTTCCTGCTCTCTGCGGCCAGGCCGGCTGCCAGCGGATCGAGGTTTTCGCGGATGACGTAGAGGTTGCCGGCCTCCTCCGCCGTGAGGGCGGCTACCCGCGCATCCCGGTGGGATTCCAGCTGGACCAGGCCCTCAGCTTCCAGCCGCCGCAGGGCTTCCCGGAGCGGGGTGGTGCTGACGCCCAGATCGTGGGCCATCTGAGCCTGGCTCATCACCGAACCGTGCTGGATTTCCGCGGTGAGGATGCGCCGCCGAAGCTCTTCATAGGCGTAGGCGCTCTTGGTCAAAGCAACAGGAGGGGTTGGCACGGCTGACTCCTTGTCCCTGGCGGGCCCCTCCTACGGAACCGACGCAGGAACGACAGCCGAAATAGTCTGTTTCTTATAGCCTACCGGCGCGCTGGGCACCGGGACCGGGCGGAATTGCGGCGGCGGACACCGCGGGGCCTGAGCAGCCACGCGGTGTCCGCCCCGGAAAGGGCCTAGACGTCCGCCCGGGCGCGCGTGGTGATTCTCCGCCAGAGCGTGTAGATGATGACGATGGCCAGGACCCCGTAGAGAGCCCAGGTGATGGGGCTGCTGACCAGTATCGAAACCTCGCCGCCACTGGACATCATTGCGTTCCGCAGGCTGGTTTCCGCCAGCGGGCCGAGCACCACCCCGATCATGATCGGGGCCAGCGGAAAACCATAGCGGCGCAGAATGAAGCCCAGGAAGCCAATGGCCAGGACAATCAGCAGGTCAGACACCGCGGCACTGGTCGCGTAGACGCCCAAGCCGCAAAAGACCGTGATGCCGGCAAACAGGTAGTGCTTGGGAATGAGCAGCAGCTTGGCCCAGAGCGGGGCGAACGGCAGGTTAAGGACCAGCAGCATCACCAGGCCCACGAAGAGGCTGGCCAGGAGTGCCCAGACCAGGTCCGGGTTGCGTTCAAAGAGCAGCGGCCCGGGCTGCAGGCCGTACTGCTGGAAGGCAGCCAGCATGATCGCAGCCGTGGCGGAGGTCGGCAGGCCCAGCGCCAGCAGGGCACCCATCGCGGTGCCGGAGGTGGCGTTGCCTGCGGCTTCCGGAGCGGCCACACCACGGATGGCTCCCTTGCCGAACTGCGGGTTGCGGCGTTTACGGTCCAGCCGCCGTTCCGTCCCGTACGCCATGAAGGTCGGCACTTCGGCGCCGCCCACGGGGATGACGCCGAAGGGCACGCCAAAGGCGGTTCCCCGGAGCCAAGCCGGCAGAGCCTCGCGGAACTCGCGCTTGGACAGGTAGGGGCGGCCGGAAACAGCGATCGCGGACAGGGCGGGATCCCGGTGGATCCGGGAGGCAACGTGCAGGACCTCACCCAGGGCCAGGACTCCGACCGTGATGACGATGATGCTGATGCCGTCAAAGAGCTGGGGCATATCCGCAGTGAACCGGGAGGCACCTGAAATGCCGTCGATGCCCACGACGGCGAGGGCCAAGCCGATGCCCAGAGCGGCCAGTCCCTTGATGACGGAATCGGACACGACCGATGCCGTCGCGATGAACGCGAATAACGCCAGGGCGAAATACTCGGCAGGACCAAACATCACGGCGAGGTCCGCGAGTTTCGGTGCGAAGAAAACCACCAGTGTGGTCGCGATCAGGCCGCCGATGAAGGCGCCAATGGCTGAGGTGGCTAGCGCCTGCGGAGCCCGCCCCAGCTTGGCCATGCGATGGCCTTCAAAAGTGGTGGCAATTGCCGTGGATCCGCCGGGCGTATTCATCAGGATGCCCATGGTGGAGTCGCCGAACAGGCCGCCAAAGTAGACGCCGGCGAACATGATGAAGGCTCCGACCGGATCCAGGCTGAAGGTCACCGGGAGCAGCAGTGCAACGGCCATCGAGGAACCCAGGCCGGGCAGGACGCCAACGGCGGTGCCGAGGAACGCCCCCACGAAAACCCAGAGCAGGTTCATGGGAGTCAGCGCCTGGGAGAAGCCCTCCATAAGCAGGGATAGGGATTCCATCAGCCGTAGATTCCTTCCAGGATGCCGCCAGGCAGGTTGAGGCCCAGTCCGGCGCCGAAGGCCAGCTGGATGCAGGAGGAAAACACCAGGGCGAGCCCGATGTCGAATAGCGGGCGCTTACTGCCCAAGGCACGGGACACGCCCCAGAACAGCAGAGCTGCGGAGAGCAGCCAGCCAACGGGCACCAGCAGCAGCGCGAAAGCCAGGAAGGAGAAGAATACGAGTCCCAGCGACTTCCAGTCCGTGTAGAAACGGTGTTCTGCAGGCCCGGCCGGCTTCGGATCGGGGTTGCGCACCGTCTGGATTGCCAAAAGACCTGCCAGGACGAAGACGGCCGTGGCAATCAGGATCGGGAAGAAGGTGGGGCCCGGCGATTTGGCGCCTTCCGGCACATCCATGGTGATAATGCCGGCGACCAGGTAGGCGCCGATGGCAGCCAGGATGCCTGCCACTACCAAACCGCTGCGTCCGGTCCAGAAACCGTCCGCGGTGGTGCCTTCCGGGGTGGGGTCCGCTGTTTCTGTGCCGTCCCGTGCCTCAGTCGTCATCGGACGCTGCCTTCACGGTCAGCACCGGAACCTGGGAACCCAGGATGATGGTCTGGGCGTCGGAACCAAGAATGATCTTGCTGACCCGGGAGCGGTTCCGGACGCCGATGATGATCAGGTGCGCCGCGATTTCCGCAGAGGTATCAAGCAGTTCCTCTGCCGCGTGCCGTCCCTGGGGATCGCGTTCAAGGAGCTTTGCGCCGGCGGTCAATGCAGTCTCAAGGGCGGCGTCGCTGCCTGCTGCCGGAGGATTCTCCGTCAGCGGGAAGATGGTCACCGGCATGCCGGTGGACTCTGCGGCACTAAGGCCGTGGCGGAGGGCAGCTTCTCCCTCAGTGGTGGTCGTGTATCCAACCAGGATTGTCATGGTGTCTCCAGCGCTAGGGGGGCTTTAGTAGCCCAGGTCATTCCAGATGTCATTGACGGCCGAGGTCTCCTCGGCAATAAAACGTTCGAATTCCTCGCCGGCCAGGAACCTGTCGGTCCACTGGTTGCGCTCGATCGCATCGCGCCACTGCGGCGTATCAACCACTTCAGCGAGGATGGCCTGAAGCTCCTGCTTCTGCTCGTCGCTGATGCCCGGCGGTCCGACAATTCCGCGCCAGTTGGTGAGCTCAATGTCGTAGCCCAGTTCCTTCAGGGTGGGAACGTCGATGGACCCCACCGGTTCCGGAGCCGAAACCGCAAGGGCCTTCAGCCGCCCGGCCTCGATCTGGTCCGCGAAGTCCACGTAGCCGCTCACCGACGCCTTGATGGTGCCGGACATGAGGGAGGTGGCCAGTTCGCCGCCGCCGGAGTAGGCAATGTAGTTCACCGCGGTGGGGTCGATCCCGCTGGCCTGCGCCAGCTGCGTGATGATCATTTGGTCCACGCTGCCAAGCGAGCCGCCGCCGAAGGCGAAGGATTTGGGATTCTGCTGCCAGTCAGAAACCAGTTCATCCACGGAGTTGTAGGGGGAATCCGCCGGGACCACCAGGACGTCGTAGTCCTCGGTGATGCGGGCCAGCGGGGTGACATCCTCCAGCGTGGTTTCGGAGCCGTTGATGTTGATGGCTCCGAGCATGGTGATGCCCATCATCATGACGGTGGTGTTCTCACCCTCCATGCCGGCGAACTTGGTCAGCCCGATGGTTCCTCCGGCTCCCGGGATATTCACCACCTGGGCATTGTTGACGATGCCTTGGGCACGCATGGCCTGCTGCGCCTCGCGGGCGGCTCCGTCCCAGCCGCCGCCGGCCCCGGCCGGAGCGATGATGGTCAACTGGCTGCGCGCATCGTCACCGCTTCCGCTGGCAGAGGCATCAACCGACGCCATAACCACGGCGGCAGCGCCGAGGACGGCGAAAACAGCCATTGCTGTGCGTCTGGCTAGGCGTGGGCGCACTGTGGGCTCGACGCTGGGCTTCACGGCCGATTCCTTCCGGTGGAACTATCGATGAGCAGGGTTTCAAACACTGTGACGCTGGCCACAAAAATACCCTATAACGTGTGAACTATAAGTGTCGACTTGGCACCTGGCCGTTGGGGCCGTGTTTGCCCCGCATATTTCGGCCGGGCCGGCCGATGATGGCGTAGATTCGGTATAGCTTATAACCTGTAACGGATGAAAGAGGGCGAAATGGTGAGTGGTGCCGCAGCGAAGGACTGGACCACGGAGTTCCGGGTCAATGGACAGGACTTCCGCGCCGTTGACGCCCGCGCGGCCCTGGGCGGGGACTTTTACCGCCTGCCGGTAGTCCTGCGGCTGCTCGCTGAAAACACCCTGCGCAATTCCTCCGCCCGGGAGAGCGCGCGGACGGTGGAGAACCTCCGGGGCTGGCTGGATGCACGGACATCCCTGGAAGAGCTGGAATTCTGGCCAGGGCGCATCCTGATGCATGACACCACCAGCACCCCGGCACTGGTGGACATCGCGGGAATGCGGAACTCCCTGGCCGAGGCCGGGCTCGACCCCTCCGTGCTGAACCCGGTGGTCCCGGTGGATGTATCGATTGACCATTCCCTGGCCGTGGAAGAGTACGGCCGTCCCGATGCCGCCGGGCGCAACCTGGTCCACGAGTACCGCCGGAACAAAGAGCGTTACAGCTTCCTAAAATGGGCTGCGCAGGGCATGGAAACGGTCCGCATTAATCCGCCGGGCACCGGCATCATGCACACGATCAATCTTGAACAGCTGGCCACCGTGGTCACCACGGTCGACGACGGCGCCGGCGGGCCGGCGTGGGCCGTGCCGGACATGATGATCGGCACGGACAGCCACACGCCCATGATCAACGGAGCGGGCGTGCTCGGCTGGGGTGTGGGCGGGCTGGAGGCCCAGACCGTTATGTTCGGGATGCCCACCACCCTCCGGATCCCCGACGTCGTGGGCGTCCGGCTGACAGGTGCCCTGCCCCGCGGAGCGACGGCGACCGACCTGGCGCTGACGGTGACGCACCTGCTGCGCGCAATGGGTGTGTCGGGGGAGTTCATCGAGTTCTACGGGCCGGGAGTCTCCAGCCTGAGTGTCGGCCAGCGTGCGGTGGTGGCCAATATGGCCCCGGAGTACGGGGCGACAACGGGGTTCTTTCCGGTGGATCAGCAGGTGCTGGACTATCTGCGCCATACCGGGCGCAGCGAGTCCCAGCGTGCGCTGGTGGAGCAGTACGCCAAGGCGTGCGGCTTCTGGTTTGATCCCGGGGCCAGCCCCGAGTACAGCCGCAGCACCACCGTGGACCTCACCACCGTCCAGCTGCGCGCCGCCGGGCCGCGCCGCCCCCAGGACCTGCTGGCCCTGGGCAGTATCCCGGAGGCACTGGCTGCTGAGGGAGTGCTCACGGGCGAACCGGCGTCGGACATGCCCCGCTTCCCCGTCGCGCTCGCCGCCATTACCAGCTGCACCAACACCACGGACCCCAAGCTGTTGATCGCTGCCGGCCTGGTGGCACGCAAAGCGCGGCAGCTGGGACTGCGGCCCGCGCCCTGGGTCAAAACCTCCCTGGCCCCCGGATCACCGGCCGCTTCGAGCTACCTTTCGCGTTCCGGTCTGCTGGAGGACCTGGGCGCCGTCGGGTTCGACATCGTCGGCTTCGGGTGCACCACCTGCATCGGCAACCCCGGCCCGCTCCAGGGCTCTGTTAAATCGAACGTTGATGCGGGGCGGGTTCGTGCGGTGGCGGTCCTTTCGGGGAACCGGAATTTCCCGGGCCGGGTGCATCCGGATCTTGACCTGGGCTTCATTATGTCCCCGCCCCTGGTGGTTGCCTACGCACTGGCGGGCCGTGCGGACGTGGATCTCACGACCTACGACTTCCTGGCCGGGACGGGGCAGGCTCCGCTGAGGCTCGCGGACCTGCTGCCAGACCAGGCGGAAATCGATGCGGTGTGGGAACGCGGACAGGATCCCGCCGACTTCGCCCGGGACTTTTCCGTGGCCGTCCGGAACCCGATGTGGTCCCGTCTCGAGGCACCGGACGGACCGCTTTTCCCCTGGGCGGAAGACTCCACCATCCTGCGCCGGCCACCGTTTGCCTCGGTCTCGGAGGGCAGTCAGCTGGGCAGATACACGGCCCATCCGCTGCTGGTCCTGGGCGATGACATCACCACGGACCACATCTCACCGGCCAGTGCCATTCCCGCCACGGGGTTCGTGGCGGATTTCCTGGTCGAGCGGGGTGAGGACCGGCACGACCTGAATGTCTTCGCCTCCCGAAGGGGCAACTGGGAAGTGATGCTGCGTGGAGCGTTCCATAACAAAACCGTGGTGAACCAGCTGGCGGCGGGCATCCCGGACGGGCTGCCGGTGGGGCATACCGTGCACGCCCCCAGCGGGGAAATCCTGCCGCTCTTCGAAGCAGCTGAGAAATACCGCCTGGACGGGCACTCCGTGGTGGTTGTGGCCGGAGAACGCTTTGGCACCGGTTCCTCCCGGGACTGGGCGGCAAAGGTGCAGCGGTTGCTCGGTGTCCGGGCCGTCCTGGCCGGCAGTTTTGAGCGGATCCACCGCTCCAACCTCATTGGGATGGGCATCCTGCCCCTGACCGTCACGGCGGAAGCCGGTGCCAAACTCAGGGCCATGCGCCCGGGTGACACCCTGGAGATCCAGGCCGGCGCGGAAGACCTTGCCCCGCGTGCCGGAATCCCCGTCATCCTCCACACCGCAGACGGGCACCGGGAAGAGTTCACCGCCACGGCAGCCGTGGAAACCGGGCTGGATGTGAGTCTCCTGCGTGCCGGCGGTGTCATCCCGTCGCTGCTGCGCCAGACCATGGCGGCCATGCCCTGATGCCCGGCGGGCCGGGCCGGGAGAGCCGGCCCGGCCCGCACCGGGGGTACGCCGTGCGTTATTCCTTCCGCAGCCTGTCGGCGGTGACATCGCTGCCGTGCCGAAGGGCGGCGTTGTTAATCGCTGCCCGGGCGTCGATGCCTGTTGCCATGGACTGCTGCAGCGGAGAGGAAGGTTGGGCAGACTGAGGGGCCGGTTCGGCTAGCCTGCACGGCTCGGAGCCGGTACCGCCGCGGATCAGGCCGCGCCGGCGGAATCCCTCCAGCCAGCCGCCCATGGGCCAGGTGCCCCAGCGTTCGTGGAACAGGTTTGCGTTGCGGACAATGTCCGCAAGGTGCTGCACCGGCGGATCCTGGGTGGGATGCCACTGATGGTAGGCGCGGGATCCGCCCACCCACGCCAGTCCCACGCCCTTCTGCCCGGCGAGCCGGGCGAAGTCGGTATCTTCCCCGCCGTAGCCGGTGTAGTCCTCGCAGAAACCGCCGATCCGCTGCCAGGTTTCGGCCGTGACGGCGAAGGAGAGGGACCAGAACAGGTCCGGATTGCTGTCCGGAACAATGCTGCCCGGTTCCGGCGCCGGCCGGGCAGGATGTGGTGCGTCCAGGTCCTGGAGCCGGAGCAGGTCGTAGCCGTCCGGGCCGGGCGGATCCAGATAGGTCACCGGTCCGCAGAGCAGGCGGCCGCCCGCCTGCTCTGCGGCGGCCGCATAGCCGGAAACCAGATCCGGGCCGGGGAGGCAGTCCACGTCGAGGAAGACCAGCAGGTCTGCGCCGCGCTCCAGTGCCGCCTGGGCACCGGCGTTGCGCGCGCTCGCCAGCGGAAGACTGCTGCCGGAGGCCGGGACGTTCAGGACTGTCCCGGGCAGCCGGGGGTCCCGGACGCGGGCGCCGACGGCCGGATCGTTCATGGCCACCACCACATAGTCATCCACGGAACGTGAGGACCGCAGCAGGGCCCGCTGCTGGGCGGCCAGGTGCCTGTGGCGGCCCTGCGCCAGGGTGATGACGGCGATCTTCATGCGTCCACCTCTGCCGGTGCTCCGGCACGGTCTGCAACCGCGGTGAGGATCCGCGCGGCGCGGGCCGCTCCACGTCCGTCGTTCCAGGCGTGCCACTGTCTGCCGTCCAGCCCTCCGGCGGTTTCCAGAACCTCCCGCCAATCCGTCCGGGCGAAGGTTGAGGAGACGATGACCGGCAGATCCTGCAGTTTTGCCAGTGCCCGCGCCGTGGTGAACTGCTCCTGATACGGACGTTCCTGCGGCACGATCAGCGCCGGGATGCCGGCAGCTGCTGCGTCGGCCACCGCCCCCTGCCCGGCATGGGTCACCACGAACGACGCCGCCCGCAGATGGGGGAGGGGATCGCCGGTCCGGTTGTCCGGTGTGGTTCCCACCGCCACCCAGTCCACGCCCGGCGTCTGGCGGCGCGCGTCCTGGATATCGTCGTCGCTCATCCCGCCGCCGCCGGCGCCCCCGAGGACCAGGACCTGCTCAATGCGGCGGGGCAGCCGGCCGGACTGCACCGGCACCCCGGAGATCGCGCCCAGCGGGTGCAGTTTCCCGGCCAGGCCGGCATCCGCCGTGCGGAGCATGTCCGGAGCAGCGGCCGGCCAGGCGGCAATCACGGCGTCGGAGATCCCGAATCCCAGAGTGTGGGCCGGATCTGTCCGGACGCCCGGCAGTGCCACCGAAACCACGGGTACCCCGTGCAGGCGCGCGAGGACGGCAACTTCCACGGACACATCCGCCACCAGCAGAGCCGGGGCGGCATCCCGGATCCAGGCCGAAAGCCGGGCCATGCGGCCGCGCAGCCCTGCGTCATCACGCGGAACCCAGTGCAGGAAACCGTTGGCGTCAACGCTTTGCGGCTGGCTGGAGGCATCGTCGCGCTCCAGCTGGATCCAGGGACCGTGCCATTCAGGCGGGCAGGCCAGGGAGGATAACCCGGTGACGCTGCCCGTGGGCAGCTCCGCGGCGATGGCCAGGGCGCGGCGGAGGTGTCCCCTGCCGTGATGGTGGATGTAGTAGCCGATCACGCGGCCACCACCTGTGCGGCCTCGAGCAGCAGCGCCTCATATTCGTCCACCATCCGCTCGTGCGAACAGAAGGTCTCCGCCCGCTGCCGGGCCGCATCGCGGGACAGTGCGGCAGCTTCGCGCAGGGCTGCGGCGAGGGCCTCGACGTCGTCAGCCGGCGCCAGGCGCCCGCAGTCCCTGGTGAGGATTTCCGGAAGGGCGCCCCGTTCAAAGGCTGCGACCGGTGTCCCGGCAGCCAGGGCCTCGGCGGCGACGAGGCCGTAGGGTTCATCCCACCGCGGGGACACGAGGGCGGCGCTGGCACCCTGTACGGCCCGGCGGAGCGCGGCGTGATCCAAGTGGCCCAGATAGCGGATGTCTTTCCCCAAGTGGGGGCGGACTTCGGCGTCAAAGTATGCGTGGTCATAGATGGGACCGGCCAGGTCCAGGGCTGTCCCGGCGCGCTTCGCGGCGTGGATGGCCAGTGCCGTGCCCTTCTCCGGGACGATCCGGCCGAACCAGATGGCCGGGCCGCCGCCCGGTCCCTGCTGCCAGCGCCGGGTGTCGACTCCGTTGAGGATGGCGGTGCTGTCCACGAGCCCGGACCAGGCGTCGCGGGTATGCGCGCTGACCGCGATGAACCGGGTGCGCTCACCGCGGACCCGGATGGCTGATTCGATCCAGCCGACCGGGGGTGTGTGCAGGGTGGTCACTAGGGGGACCTGCAGCAGCCGGGACATGGCGATCGGCAGGTGGTGGATGCTGGTGTTCAGGACGGCGTCGTACTTCCGGTGGCCGGACTCGGCGAGGTCCAGCATCAGCGAAAGGTAGGCATGGTGTTCGGCCATCCACTGCTCGGGCGGCGAACCGACGTCGCGGCGGGCCGCGCCGCTCATTTCAAACACCGGCACGTCCAGGAACTCGACCCTCAGGTCCGGGTCGGAACCGGCGGCAGCGAAAAGCGTGATCTCGTGGCCGCGGGCGGTCAGCGCGGAGACCAGCGCATGGGTGTGGGCTTCCAGGCCGCCGGCGAACGGCTCGCTGATCGGAAACCGGGAGGGTCCGATGACGCAGAGCCTCACTGCAGCACCCCGCTCCGGTCCAGGAGCGTGGCGTAGATTTCCGCGTGCTGGGCCGCGATCACCGTGCGCTGTTCGGCGCGCGCCAGGGTGGGCAGCGGCTCCGGCGGGCCGGCCAGCCGGGCGGCGCGGACGGCGGCCTTCAATGATTCCGGATCGAGTCCTGCTTCGTCGTGGTGGTAGCCGAACACCGGTCCCTGGCCGGCATAGTAGCCGCAGTCGGGAGCGGCGACGGCGGTGCCCAGGTCCCGGCAGGCCTCCAGCCAGCCGGAGTGGGTGCCGAACCGGTAGGGCAGCACCGAGAGGTCCAGGCCGGCGAGGTACTCCCAGAGGTCATCATCAGGCAGGAAATCGTGGACGTGGAGAACAAGTTCCCCGGCAGCGGCCTGGGCGGTGAGGAAGTGTGCCAGGCCGGCGTCGTACCGGGCCCCGCCGGATTCCAGGACATCCTTGTGCCCGTTAACCTGCACCACCATGCCGCCGTCCTGCCGGGCAACGTCCAGCAGTGCCTGGATCACGGGCAGCGGCTCCATGCTGGCCCGCAGGCTTTTGACGTGGACCCCGACGCGGAACTCCTGCCCCGGCGGGGTCTGCGCCGCCCGGCGGACGTACTGTTCCATCGTGTCGAGTTCGACGACGTGCGGGTGCGGAATCACGTGGGGAGTCCGTCCCCAGCGGCGTTCGATCTCCGCGGCAGCTCCGGCGGTAAGGGTTATCAACGCGTCGGCACCCGGGATCAGGACGTCCAGGTGCGCGTTGTGCGCTTCGGGGCTGTTGTGGTGGGGATTGCGCAGATCGTGCACCGTGTAGATGAGCGGCTTGCCGTGCCGGCGCAATGCGGTCACGGCGTCCTGCAGATCCTGCGGGTCCAGGGCATCGAATCCGAAGTGGATGTGGAAAACGTCGAAGGAAGCGGCATTGGCGTCGATCCAGTCCGCGTGCAGCATAACCGGCGGCCACCACTTGCCGGTCGCGGGATTGTCCGGGGAATCGGGGTCCGGATCGGGGAGCCGGACCACTTTCGGAAGCTTCTCTGCCTGGCCGGCTGTGGCGCCAGGGACCGGGTCCAGATGGCGGATGTATACGTGTCCGGAGGGAACACTGGCGACCCGAATGGTGTTGCGCGGCTGCAATCTGTGACCCCTTTTCCGTTATGCGGCGGCAGGTCTGAGCAACAACCGGTGCCGCGCGGGTGGTGAAATAGTAAGTAGCGTTACTAATCAATAGCATGCGGACCGGAAAGGGTGGGCAGCGGCTGAGTATGAACGCCACAAACGGACAGTTGGAAGAGCTTCCACACCGCATCGCGGAGGAGGTGGAACGGGCCGGGCTGAAGGTGGCCCTGGCTGAGTCGCTGACCTGCGGAAACCTTACGGGAGCGCTGGGGAAGGGCGGCAATACCGGGCAGTGGCTGTGCGGCGGGATCGTGGCGTATCTGACGGAGGTCAAGCAGTCCGTGCTGGGCGTCAGTCCAGGTCCGGTGGTCAGTGCGCGGTGCGCCGAGGAGATGGCGGCTGGAGCGGCCCGGCTGTTCGGAGCCGACGTCGCCGTTTCCACCACCGGGGCTGGCGGTCCGGGCCCGCTGGAGGGACAGCCCGCCGGCACTGTGTTCATTGGCTGGAGCTGCAAGGGCGCCACGGGCAGCTCCAAACATCAGTTCGACGGCGCTCCGGAGGAAGTCATCGAACAGACCGAAGCGGCGGCGCTGCAGCGGCTGCTTGAACTCGCCAGGCAGGCCTGAGGCATCATCCCGGCGGGTGACCTTCGTTCAGCCGCCGGGATGGCGGAACCTGGCGGTCCTTGGCGACCGGTCCCGGAATAACCGCTGCCCGCTGGAGGGGCCGGGACGTCACTGTGCCCTGAGCAGCTCCTTCTCCAGCACCACGTCCACGGAGAGCGTTTTGTAGCCTTCGGAATCGAACAGGACGGTCACGGTGCCGTCGTCGTAGCTCATCACCATGCCGCGGCCCCACTCTGCGTGGGTCACCTCGGACTGCAGCGGGAAGGGCTGCTCCCCGGCGGGTTCCTGAGGACCCAGTTCCTCGCCCCGTTCCTCCGCGCGCTCGCAGTTGTCACAGTTCCCGCACATGTCGGGAGCGTCCTCACCGAAGTAGTTCAGCAGGAAGCGCCGGCGGCAGTCACCGGTTTCGGCGTACTGGCGCATCATCTCCAGCCGGGATGAGTCAATGTTCTCCCGCTTTTCGGCGAATTCGACGGCGGCCTGAACGGCTTTCGCCGCCGTCACAGGCAGCGCGGTATACCCGGCGCCGCTGGCCTGGACCGAACCGGATTGTTCCAGCAGGCTCAACTGCCCGGAGAGCCGCCGGGCGCTGATATCCAGGTCCTGCCGGAGCGTGTCCGCGGAGACTGGAGCATCATGGCGTTTCACCACCTTGAAGACCTGGCTCAGCGCCTCCTCGTTGGGGGATTTCGCGGCGAAGAACCGGCGCAGCCCGAGGTCTTCCGGCCGGTAGTGCAGGAAGATCCCACAGGGTTCCCCATCGCGCCCACCGCGGCCGATCTCCTGGTAATAGCTGTCCACGGAGTCGGGCACATCCGCGTGCACCACAAACCGCACGTTGGGTTTGTCGATGCCCATGCCGAACGCCGTCGTAGCCACCACCACGTCCAGTGCGTCGTTAAGGAACTGTTCATGGATCTGCTGCCGGTCCTCGTGGCGCCGCCCTGAGTGGTAGGCATCAGCGCGCAGCCCTTTTTCCTGCAGGGCCTGCGCATATTCCTCGGTTTCCCTGCGGGTGGCAACGTAGAGCAGTCCGGGGCCGGGCAGCTGCGCGGTCTGGGCCAGGATGGCGCGCCGCTTGTCCTCCGGATTTTCGTGCCGTGCCGCGGACAGGCGCAGGTTGGGCCGGTCGAAGCCAAGGGAAACCTGCAGTTCATTCCGCATGCCGAGCTGCTCCACGATCTCGGCTCGAACCGGCGGGGAAGCCGTAGCCGTCAGGGCGACGACGGGCCGTTCCAGGGCCTTGACCAGAAGATCGAGCTGCAGGTAGTCGGGGCGGAAATCGTGCCCCCAGGCGGAGACGCAGTGTGCTTCATCGATAACCACTAAGGAGACGTCCAGGGCACGCAGCCGTTCCGCTACTTCCGCCCTGGCCACCTGCTCCGGACCGAGGAAAAGAAACTTTGCCTGACCGGCGCCGTCCCCCTCTGCCGCGGCCCACGCCTCGTCCCAGTAGGCCTGGGACTGCGCGGAATTGAGCACGTACGCAGCGGTACGGCCAACCGCCTCGTTAATGGCGTCCGCCTGGTCCTGCTGGAGGGCAATCAATGGTGAAATCACGACGGCGGTCCCCGGCATCGCCATGGCCGGCACCTGGTAGACGGCGGACTTTCCGGCGCCGGTGGGCATGATGCAGAGCACGTCCCGGCCCGTGGACGCGGCCTCCATCGCTTCCAGCTGGCCGGGACGGAAATCCTCCCAGCCAAAAACCCGGGCAGCTGTGCGCTGCAGATCGGCGCGGGACGGTGACATGGGCATTCCTCCTGGCAACAATCAGCGAAACGGACAATTTCGCGGATCCTAAGCCTACTGACTTCCGGTCGGAGTCACCGAATGCGGTGGCCGGGCTCACGTCAGGCCAAACCGGGCAGTTTTCAGGCCAGCCGGAGTTCTTCCAGGACACGGGCCACCCGGGTACGTCCGTTGCTGTCCAGCCCGCGGAGGGGCAGGGGCAGGCTTGCGTGCGGCGCCAGCCCAAGCTGTTCGGCAATGGCGGCCGTAACCCGGAGGCTGCCGAACTCGGCGAAGAGCTGCCACAGGGGAGCCAGCCGCGCCGATTCGGCGGCGGCGGCGGCTGCTCTGTCCGTCTGGTGCGCCCGGTCCGCCTGGTCTGCCTCGTCCGCTGTGTTCGCACTGTCCGCCCGGGCGGCACGCAGGATCCGCAGCGCGGGGGCCGGCAGGGTTCCGGCGATTACCGAATACCAGACGTCGCACCCCGCGGCCAGGCCGTCCGCCGCCGTCGCATCCCCCGAGACGCCGATGGTGACATGCTCCGGAAGCACGGCCCGGATTCCTGCGACCCGATTGCGGGCCTCCGCTGCATCCCGCGGGACACCGGGGATCTTGATGGACGCGATCCCGGGCAGCTCCGCGATCCGCGCGTACAGCTCCGTGCTGAAGCTGAAATGGGTGGTGCCGGGGTTGTCGTACACGATCACAGGCAGGTCCGTGCCGGCGGTGACGGCCTGGAAGAGGCCGAGGACGTCGTCGTCGGTCAGCGGCTGATAGCTGATGGGGGCCAGCAGGACGCCGGCCGCGCCCGCAGCCTCCGCGGAGCGGACGTTGGCCAGGACATGCGAGGTCCGCAGCGCACCGACACCCACGAACACCGGCACTCCGCCCGCGTGCTCCACCGCCAGCTGCGCCACCCGGGCACGCTCCGCGGCGGTCAGGTAGGCATAGGAACCGGTGGATCCCAGAGCGGTGATGGAGTCGACGCCGGAGTCCGCGAGCCGCTGGACGAGGCCGGTGAAGGCGGCCTCGTCAACGGAATCGTCTTTGAGCGGGGTCAGGGGAAATGCGCTGAGGCCGGTGAACATGAGCTGACTGTAACCCTGCCTTCCGGCGGGTCCGGCAAGTGTTACGAGCGGAACAGTCCGCTGTAGGCGTTCAGTGCCAGCTGCCCGCCCAGATGGGCGTAGAGCACCCTGCTGCCGGCCGGGATCTCCCCGCTGTTCACCAGGGAGATCAGGCCCGCGAGGGACTTTCCCTCGTAGACCGGGTCGGTAATCATCGCCTCGAGCGAGGCCCCGAGCCGGATCGCTTCCAGCGTGGAATCCACCGGAATGCCGTAGAGGTCCCCGGCCCAGCCCGCCAGCACGGTGATTTCGTCATCCCGAAGGTCCCGGCCCAGACCGATCAGCTCCGCCGTGTTCCGGGCGATGCGCTCCACTTGGTCCCGGGTCTTCTGCAGGGTCGCCGAGGCATCGATGCCGATCACCCGCCGCGGCCGGTCCTGTCCGGCGAAGCCGGCGATCATGCCGGCGTGGGTGGAGCCGGTGACCGTACAGACAATGATGGTGTCGAAAAATATGCCCAGCTCACGCTCCTGCTGCTGAACCTCGTACGCCCAGTTGGCGAAGCCCAGGCCGCCCAACGGATGGTCGGAAGCGCCGGCCGGAATCGCGTAGGGGGTGCCGCCGTCGGCCTTCACCTCTTCGATGGCGGCCTCCCAGCTGCTGCGGAAACCGATGTCGAACCCGGCACTGTCCAGCCGGACGTCCGCCCCCATGATCCGGGAAAGCTGGATGTTCCCAACCCGGTCCGAGAGCGGGTCCGGCCAGTCCACCCAGTTCTCCTGCACCAGCCGTGCCTTCAGCCCCAGCTTTGCGGCAACCGCGGCAACCTGCCGGGTGTGGTTGGACTGGTAGCCGCCGATGGACACCAGCGTGTCCGCACCCTGCGCCAGCGCGTCCGGCACCAGGTATTCCAGTTTGCGGGTCTTGTTGCCGCCGAAGGCGAGGCCGCTGTTGACGTCCTCCCGCTTCGCCCAGATCTCGACGCCGCCGCCCAGGTGCTGGCTCAGGCGGGGGAGCGGGTGGACCGGGCTGGGTCCGAAGGTCAGGGGATAGCGCTCAAAGTCCGTGATGGCCATGGGGCGAGTATGCCCCATGCCTCATGCCGGAGCGTGGAACCCAAGAGCGGGTGGGTCTTGGCGCAGGTCGTCAGAAATTCTCGACTGTGCGCCGGATGAGGTGAACCCGCTCGGCCGGGATCCAGCCGGCGACGCTCTGGTGCGACAAAGGCTCGTTGTCAGAGAAGGGACGGAAACCGTAAGAGCTGATGAGCCTGCGCTGGTCCGATTCCTCCCATTGGCTCGACTGTATGACCGCGAGTCTTCCCTCAGCGTCTTCGGCAAGGATTCGGACCAGCCGCGCCCGGCCCAGGTCGCCTGTTACTTCGACCTCCTGAACACCTGAGACTTCGTCAAGGGGCACGCTGAGAAGGTGTTCAACCGGGGTTGCGGCGAAATTATTGGGATGCCGGCGGATCGTTTTCCATTCAGGGCCGGGAGCCAGGCCGGTCCTGCTGACCAGCGTCAGGGTTCCGCCCTGGCTCGGCCGGACAGCCCGAAGCTCGTATTCGCAGCCGCGCCAGGTTCCGAAGTTCCCGGTGAGCTTGCTGCCGTCCGCCCGCCACCTGCTGACGCCCGGCACGAATGATCGTTCCTCTTCCAAAATTCCTGCTTTCGGCGGATGCTGTTTCTGTTTTTCACCCTCTCATACGAGCGGTTCGGACTGTGTGGCGGCAGACCGTCCGTGTTTTGCTCCGTTTTGAGACAATCCTTCCGGTTTGGGACTTTCCTGCCGTGGCGCCGCGCAGGATTGTCCCCATCTGGCGGGGAAGTCCCGAAACGCAGGGAAACTAGGCCATGCCGGACCGAACTACGCTCCGGACCGCGTCTCGGCCAGCGGCTGGACTTCCCTTGAGGGGACACCGCGCCGGTATTCTGGAACCGGATTCGTCGCACGGCCCCCGGCATTCCGCCCCGGCCGCCGAATGCCCCCGCACACCCGAATGGAAACCGCCTTGTCCCTACCTGCCCCGACTCCCGTTCCAGCGCACTCCGCCCCGCAAACCGTTCTCTCCACCCTGCGCTCGCCGCGGCTGCTGAAAACCGAGGTGCTGGCCGGACTGGTGGTCGCGCTGGCCCTGATCCCGGAGGCCATCGCCTTCTCGGTGATCGCCGGCGTCGACCCGCGGATGGGCTTGTTCGCCTCCTTCACCATGGCCGTGACCATTGCGTTCGTGGGCGGGCGGCCAGCTATGGTTTCCGCGGCCACCGGAGCCGTGGCGCTGGTCATTGCCCCGGTAGTTGCCAGCCACGGCGTGGAATACCTGGTGCCAACCGTGATCCTGGCTGGGATTTTCCAGATCCTGCTCGCGCTCGCCGGCGTCGCCAAGCTGATGCGGTTCATTCCGCGCTCCGTGATGGTTGGCTTCGTGAACGCCCTGGCCATCCTGGTGTTCTCCTCCCAGCTGCCCGAACTGATCGGGGTGCCGTGGCTGGTCTACCCGATCGTCGCCGTCGGGCTGCTGATTGTGTTCCTGCTGCCCCGGCTGACGACGGCGGTGCCCGCACCGCTGGTGGCGATCGTCCTGCTCACGGCTGCCGCCGTCGCCGCCGGCTGGAACGTCCCGACGGTGGGGGACAAGGGGGAACTGCCGGACAGCCTGCCGGCCCTGCTTTTCCCCGAGGTTCCGCTGACCCTGGAAACCCTGCAGATCATTGCGCCCTTCGCCGTGGCGATGGCGTTCGTGGGCCTGCTCGAATCGCTGCTGACTGCCAAGCTGGTGGACGACATCACCGACACCCGCTCCTCCAAGCCTCGCGAGGCCGCCGGGCAGGGCATCGCCAACATCGTCACCGGGTTCTTCGGCGGGATGGGCGGCTGCGCCGTCGTCGGGCAGACCATGATGAATGTGAAGGCCTCCGGCGCCCGGACCCGGATCTCCACGTTCCTGGCCGGAGTTTTCCTGCTGATCCTGGTGGTGGTGCTGGGCGACATCGTGGCGCTGATTCCCATGGCGGCGCTGGTTGCGGTGATGATCTTCGTGGCCTGGGCCGCGTTCGACTGGCACAGCATCCGCCCGTCCACGCTGCGCCGGATGCCCCGGTCGGAAACCGTGGTGATGGTGACCACCGTCGTCGCCACCGTGCTCACGCACAACCTGGCAATCGGCGTCGGCATCGGTGTCCTGGTGGCGATGGTCCTGTTTGCCCGGCGCGTGGCGCACTTCGTCACCGTGCAGCGGACGGTGGCCGACGACGGCGCCGCGGTCACCTATGCGGTGCGGGGCGAGCTGTTCTTTGCCTCCTCGAACGACCTTTATACCCAGTTCGAGTACGCCCTGGACCCGGCAGACGTGGTGATCGACATGAGCGGCTCGCATGTCTGGGATGCCTCCACCGTCGCGGCGCTGGATTCCATCACCGAAAAGTACCGCAGCCGCGGCAAAACCGTCCGGATCATTGGCCTGAATGACTCTTCGCTGTCCCTGCAGGGCCGGCTTTCGGGGGAGCTCGGCGGCTGACCGGTGTCCTGGCTCTGGCGCGGGTACCCGCCTGCGCGTTAGAAATAGCCTGAACCCCCGCGTCCGGGCCTGAACTTCACGGCCAGGCCCGGGAAACTGCAAAGAGGCGGGCGGAACCATGGGAAAAGTCCTGATTCACGCAACGGTGACCGTGGACGGTTTTATGGCGGACAGCGACGGCGGCGTCGACTGGATGTTCGACGCCGAGTCGGTGGAGGCGGACACCGCGCTGGTGAACCGCGTGGTCCGGGAGATCGGTGCCGTGGTGGGCGGCGCGAATAAAACCCAGACGATCGAACCGGGGGAAGAACCCTACGGGGGAATGCTGAAAGTCCCGGTGTTCCTGATGACCCACTCGCCCCGCGGCCCCATCGAAAAGGACGGCATCACCTACGCCTTCCTGGACGATCTCCCGCAGGCCGTCGAGCGGGCCCGGACCGCGGCGGGGGCGAGGGCAGTGGCACTGCTGGGCGGCAGCATCTCCCGGCAGTGCCTCGAACTCGGGATCGTCGACGAAATCCAGCTGCATGTGGTGCCAATCCTGCTGGGCCGGGGCATCTCCCTGTTCAGCGGGCTCGAGCGTCCGGTCAATCTGGAGCGGCTGGAGACGGAGGCCTTTGCCGGTGGCATCCACCTGCGCTTCCGGGTGCTGCAGCCGGGATAGGTGCTGCGCACTAGTGTTGGGGCCATGTTCCAAGACATTGATGCCCAAGCCGTGGACCTGATCCTTCGGAACGCTGTGGCCCGGGAGGAGTTTTCCGGCACCATCCAGCTCTCGCGTGCGGGCAGCGTTCTTCACGAAGGGTCCTACGGCGTGGCTTCCCGCCGCTGGGGCGTGCCGGTTTCCCTGGGAACACGGTTCGACGTCGCGTCCGTTACCAAGCTGTTCACCTCTGTGGCCGTGCTGCAGCAGGTGGATGCCGGGACCCTTGACCTCGGCTCCCCGGTTGGAGAGTTCGTCGAACTAGGCGGCACCCGGGTAGACCCGGCGATAACGATGCGCCAGCTCCTGACTCATACCTCGGGCATCGGGGACGATGCCGACGAGGAGGCCGGCGAGTCCTACGAAGACCTGTGGGTGGACCGTCCCACCTATTCAGTCACCAAAACCGCAGACTTCCTGCCGCAGTTCGTGCACAAGGAGCCGAACTTTGCCCCGGGCACCGGGTGCCGCTACTGCAACTGCGGCTACGTCCTGGCCGGGCTGGCAGTGGAAAAGGTGACCGGCACGAACTACCGGGATTACGTCCGGGAACATGTGTTCGCAGCAGCGGGCATGCACGATTCGGGATTCTTCTCCATGCAGGAAGCTGTGCCGAACGTCGCCGAGGGCTGGGACCCGATCCGTGATGACAGTGGCCAGGTAACTTCCTGGCGGCAGAATATTTTCAGCTATCCGCCGATCGGGTCCCCGGATGGCGGCGCCCATTCGACTTCCGCAGACCTGGTCCGTTTCCTGGACGCTGTCCGGGCCGGCAGGCTGCTCTCCGCCGAGTCCACTGCCGCGTTCCTGACTCCGCAGGTCAAGCACTCGGACCTCGATGCCGGAGAGCTCCACTACGGCTTTGGGCTGGTCTTCCGGCTGGATGCGGAAGGGCAGGCGGGTCTGATTTATAAAGACGGCATCAATGCCGGGGCCAGTGCCCTCCTGGGCTATTATCCCGGCGCGGATGTGACATTGGCGCTGGTTTCCAACTCCGAGGAAGGGGCGTGGGGGCCATTGGCGGAGATCACAGCTCTGGTGCAGGCAGCAGATTCCGTAGAAGAGGAAGACAAGCGAACTGAGGCGCTGCGCCAGGGATAGGTGCACTCTTAAACCGTTGACTTTTTCAACCATTCCGGCAAGGATGGAGCAAAAGAGCAGGTCAACGGCGCCCGGCACTGCCGGCAGAAAAGGAGCCACCATGTCCTTGGACGGCAAAACCGCGATTGTTACCGGCAGCGGGCGGGGGCTGGGCCTGGCCTACGCCCGGGAGCTGGCCCGGCAGGGCGCAGCGGTAGTGGTGAACGACGTCGATTCGGCCGTTGCCGAGGAAGCGGTAGCGGTGATTAAGGCCGACGGCGGCCGCGCGGTTGCGGTGGTGGCTCCGGTCGGGTCGACCGAGACGGCCAAGGCCCTGGTGGCTGCTGCGGTGGAGAACTTCGGCGGCCTGGACATCCTGGTGACCAACGCCGGGGTGCTGCGGGATAAGTCGCTGCTGAAGATGACGGACGAGGACTTTGACCTGGTGATCAACGTGCACCTGCGCGGCACGTTCACCTGTGTCCGGGAGGCATACGCGTACTTCAAGGAAAACAATGTGGCGGGCCGGATCATCACGATCGGTTCCCCGACCGGGCAGCGCGGGAACTTCGGGCAGACCAACTACGCTGCGGCGAAGGCCGGGATCGTGGGCATGGTCCGCACCTGGGCGCTGGAGATGAAGAAGGCCGGCGTGACCGCGAACGCCGTGATTCCGGTCGCCGCGACGGCGATGACCAAGACCGTCCCGTACTTCGCTGCCGCGGTTGAGGCCGAGGAGCGCGGTGAGGCGATGCCGGACTTCTTCCGCAAGGAGCTGGGCTTTGGCACGGCGGAGGATGTTGCCGGGCTGATCGCGTTCCTGGCCTCGGAGGATGCTGCCGGGATCACCGGACAGGCCCTTGGTGTGGGCGGGGACCGGCTGCAGCTGTGGTCCCATCCCGAAGCTGTTGCCTCGGAGTACCGGGACGGCGGGTGGACCTATCAGGATCTCGCGGCCGCGTTCCCGTTCGCCGGCAGCCTGCAGGGTGTGGGGGAGAAGTTCCCGCCGCTGCCCGCCGAACTCCAGCCCGAAGCGGTGGCGAAGTAGCCATGGCATCCACACGCTACGAGTTGGGCCTGGATGTTGCCTCGTTGACCGCGATCGACATGCATGTGCATATCGAAATCGACGGGCACGGACACGTTTCGCTGCCGCAGGACCTGATGGACGCCTCGAGCAAGTACTTCAAGGCCGAGGAGCGGACGCCGTCGCTGGACGCGATCGCGGCGACCTATCGTGAACTGAACATGGCTGCCGTGGTATTCACTGTGGACGCCCGGACCCGGTTGAAGCACGAGCCGAACAGCATCGAGGAGATTGCCGAGGGCGCAGCCCGGAACAATGACGTGCTGATCCCGTTTGGGTCTGTGGATCCGCTTACCGGTGCCGACGCCATCGACCGGGCGAAACAGCTGGTTGAGGACTACGGGGTCCGTGGGTTCAAGTTCCACCCAAGCCTGCAGGGATTCAATCCCTCGGACCAACGGTATTACCCGCTGTGGGAAGCCCTGCAGCAGCTCGGCCTGCCGGCGGTCTTCCATACCGGGCAGAACGGCATGGGTGCCGGTACGCCCGGCGGGTCCGGAATCAAGCTGGGCTACTCGAACCCGCTGCTGCTGGATGAGGTTGCCGCGGATTTCCCGCAGTTCCAGATCATCATGGCGCACCCGTCGGTGCCGTGGCAGGACGAAGCCAACTCGATCGCCACACACAAATCGAATGTCTTCATCGACCTGTCCGGCTGGTCGCCCAAGTACTTCCCGGAATCGCTGGTGAAGCTCTCCAACTCCGTCCTGCAGGACAAGGTGCTCTTCGGCACCGATTACCCCTTGATCACCCCGCAGAAGTGGATGAGTGCGTTCGCGGACCTGCCGTTGAAGGACGCGGTGCGGCCCAAGATCCTCAAGGAAAACGCCGTGCGTCTGCTGGGACTGGGCTCATGAGCGCCCGGGTGAGTGCCGGAGATGCAGCAGCGTTCTACCCCTCGGACCGCTACGGCTACTCCGAACTGCTCAGCGCCCCGGAACTGGCAGCGCTGGGCCAGCTGCGGACCGTGCTGGATAAGCAGGTCGCCCCGCTGCTGGGAGAGTACTGGGAAGCCGGGGAATTCCCGTACCAGATCCGCCAGCCGCTGGTGGACCTGAACCTCATGGCACCCGAGGGCGCCACCGACAGCCAGGGACGCACCTCCGGGCTGTACACCGGCTTCCGGAACTTTGAGCTGGCCCGCACCGATGCGTCTGTGGCCACGTTCTACAACGCCCAGTCCGGCCTGTTCCGCACCACCGTTCTGGAAGGCGGCAGCCCGGAACAGGCGGTGGACCTGGATCCCAAGATCCGCTCCTTCGAGTACACCGGCGTCTTCGCCCTGACCGAACCGGACCACGGCTCGGACATAGCCGGCGGCCTGGAAACCTCCGCCCGGCGCGAGGGTGATAACTGGGTGATCAACGGCGCCAAGCGCTGGATCGGCGGGGCCTTCACCGCCGACGTGCTGGCGGTCTTCGCCCGGGATGAAGCCGACGGGCAGGTCAAAGCCTTCCTCGTTCCGCGCGAAACCCCCGGCGTCTCGATGAGTAAAATCCTGCGCAAGACCTCCCTGCGGATGATGCAGAACGCCGACATCGAACTCCGGGCCGTCCGGGTGCCCGATACCGCCCGGCTCAGTAACATCAACTCGTTCAAGGACGTCGCCGCGCTGATGCGCCGGCTGCGTTCCGACGTCGCGTGGATCGCCTGCGGGCTGCAGGCCGGCGCCTACGAGGCGGCCCTGCGCTACACCCTGGAACGGCAGCAGTTCGGCCGGCCACTGGCCTCCTTCCAGCTCACCCAGCAGAAACTCGCCACCATGGCAGCCAACGTCACGGCCTCACTGGGCATGGTGGTCCGGCTGACCCAGCGCCAGGAAGAGGGCATCTTCCGGGATGAGGACTCAGCCATGGCCAAGATGTTCACCTGCACCGCGATGCGGGAAACCGTGGCATTGGCCCGCGAAGTGGTGGGCGGCAACGGCATCACCCTGGACACCGACGTCGCCCGTTTCCATGCGGACGCCGAGGCGGTCTACTCCTACGAGGGGACCCATGACATCAACGCCTTGATCCTGGGCCGCGCCCTCACCGGAACGGGCGCCTTCCGCTGATAGGGTCGGCGCCCATGGAGAAGAACCTCGCGGACTTCCTGGCCAGCTTCAGCGCCGCAATCGACCTCGCCCAGCAGCAGCGCTTCCAGTCCCCGGACCGGGAGCGGCTGCGGGATGCCATCAGCCGCCATTTGGGCTGCCCGGCCCAGGACGTGCCGATCGTGGCCGAGACAATCCCGTTCCACCGGTTCGCGGACCTGGACATCGCGCTGGAACGGCTGGCTGCGGCGGACCCGGACAATGAGCTGATTGGCATGGGCGGCGGCCAGCAGCGCCGGCACCTGACCCTCTCCGATGTAGTGCAGGAGGACGGTTACAGCAACGTTCCGGTGGGCCAGCCGGACTATGTGAACGTCCCCATCGGTCCCGGGGAGAGCCGCGAAGCCCTGGCCCTGGGTATCCGGCTCTTCCGCCACCGCGGGATTCCCGTTGCCGTAATGCAGCGCAACGGGGATCCGCAGACCGGCAGTCCGGACGCGAGCATCGCGGTGATGGCAGCGGACCGTTCCGCGGCAGCCGCCGTGCTGGCTGCCGTCCAGGAAGACCTGCGGACCAACAGCGTCCTGCGTGGCCAGGTGGTGTCGCTGGGGTTTGACCCCTATGGCCAAAACGGCGCCGGCGTCACGTTCCTCTCCAGGCCCTTACTTCCCATCAGCGAAGTGATCCTGCCCGACGGCGTGCTGGAGCGGGTCCGCAGCCACGTCATCGGCATCGCCGGGCACCGCAGCCAGTTGAAGGCAGCCGGCCAGCACCTCAAGCGCGGTGTCCTGCTCTACGGTCCGCCCGGCACCGGGAAGACCCATACCGTCAGACACCTGCTCAGTGAAACTCCCGGCACGACGGCGGTGCTCCTCTCCGGCGGTTCCCTCGGCGCTGTCTCCCATGCCGCGAAACTTGCCCGGGCCATGGCTCCGTCCCTGGTGGTGCTCGAGGACATTGACCTGATAGCCGAAGACCGCAGCATGGGCCACGGGCCTCAGCCGCTGCTGTTCGAAGTCCTCGATGCCCTGGACGGACTCGACGCCGATGCGGATGTCTCGTTCATCATGACCACCAACCGGGTGGACGTCCTGGAACGGGCCCTGGCGCAGCGGCCCGGCCGGGTGGACCTCGCCGTCGAAATTCCCCTGCCGGATGCCGCCGACCGCGCCCGATTGCTGGAACTGTATGCACCGGCCGGCACGTTCTCCGCGGCCGCCCTGGCACAGGTGGCGGAACAAACAGAGGGGGCAACGGCGTCGTTCGCCAAGGAACTGGTGCGCCGCGCTGTCCTGGCGGCGGCGGAAGCGGGGGAGGACCCCGCCGACGCGCACCTGCTCGGTGCGGCGGAAAGCCTCTCGGGACAGCGTGAAGCCCTGACCCGCAGCCTGCTCGGCGCAGGTCCTGAGGCGGAGGGTCAGGAGCCTGCAGGGCCCGATGCCGCCGGAGGGTTCGTCACGGGACCGCGCGCCGGCTTCGGCTGGTCGCCACTGCCGCACGCGGGCTTGGGCTAATCCGGAACCTCACAAAACCCTGCTGCCGCGCGTCTACAGTATGTGGAAGTGAAACCGTTCGAAGCGATCGTCAGGGAACACGGAGCCGTGGTGCTGCGCGTGTGCCGGGCTGTCCTGGGACCCAACGACGCCGAGGACGCCTGGTCCGAGACGTTCCTCGCTGCCCTGCGCGCCTACCCGGAGCTGCCGGCTGGAGCCAATGTCCAGGCCTGGCTGGTGACCATAGCCAAACGCAAGGCCATAGACGTCCACCGTGCCACGGCCCGCCGCCCGGTGCTGGTGCCTGAACTCCCCGAGCCCGGGAGCGACGACGGCAGGAGCACAGAGATGCCGGGTCCCGGTGAGCACGACGGACTGTGGGCCGCCCTGCGGACCCTGCCGCAGCGCCAGCGCGAAGCCCTTGCCTACCACCACCTTGCCGGGCTGCCCTTTGCCGAAGTGGCCGTGCTGCTGGGCGGTACCGAGGCAGCCGTCCGCCGCTCCGCCGCGGACGGCCTGAAGAAACTGAGAACCATGGATGGAGAGGAGCTCCGATGACCGCGCACACGGACACCGCACTGGACGCCGGGCTGGAAGCTGCCTTGGCCGCCGGTGAAGACGAAGCCCTGGCCCGGCTGCAGGCCCGGCTCGCGGCCGAAGCTGAACAGCAGGACCTGCTGGACGTCGCCTACACCGTGATCGGCTCACCCGTCGGCGACCTGCTGCTTGCCGCGACCCCGGCCGGACTGGTCCGGGTGGGGTTTGGCGTTGAAGGCCACGACGCCGTCCTGGAGCAGCTCGCCGCCCGGATCAGTCCACGCATCCTCGCCGCTCCGGAGCGCCTGGCCGAGCCGGTCCGCCAGCTGCAAGAGTATTTCGCGGGCACCCGGCAGCAGTTCGATCTGCCGCTGGATTTCCGCCTGGCCACCGGCTTCCGCCGCACCGTCGTCGAGCACCTCTCCGACATCGGCTACGGCGCCACCGCCAGCTACGCGGCCCTCGCTGCCCTGGCCGGGAACCCCGGCGCGGTCCGCGCCGCCGGTACAGCCTGCGCCCGGAATCCACTGCCCGTGGTGGTTCCCTGCCACCGGGTGGTGCGCTCGGACGGCAAAATCGGCAACTACCTCGGCGGCAGCGACGCCAAGCGCACCCTGCTGCAGATGGAAGCCGCCGCATGACCGGGCAGCTTTTCCCGCGGGAACGTTCCGCTCCGTCCGCCGGTGCCGTCCATGTTCCCGGCTGGCTGGATACCGCCCAGCAGCGCAGCATCGTGGAGGCCTGCCGGGCCTGGGCGATCGGCCCGGTGCCGATGCGCTCCGCCGTCCTCCCCGGCGGACACAAAATGTCGGTCCAGACGGTCTGCCTGGGCTGGCACTGGCAGCCGTACAAATACACCCGCACAGCGGACGACGCCGGCGGCGGCCGGGTGGCCGAGGTTCCGGACTGGCTCATCCACCTGGGACGCGACGCGCTCCGCACCGCCTACTTCGCCGAGGGACAGGCTGGCTACGCTCCGGAGATCTTTGACCCGGAGGACTACACCCCGGACACGGCCCTGATCAACTACTACGCCGACGGTGCCCACATGGGCATGCATCAGGACAAGGATGAGAAGTCCAGTGCCCCGGTGGTCTCCCTCAGCATCGGTGACAGCTGTATATTCCGTTTCGGGAATACACAGACCCGCACCAAGCCTTACACCGATCTGGAGCTGGTCTCCGGGGACCTGTTCGTGTTTGGCGGCCCGTCACGCTTCGCCTATCACGGCGTGCCCAAGACGTTGCCCGGCACGGCGGACCCGGAAACCGGCCTGCCCCACGGGCGGATCAACATCACCCTCCGCATGACCGGGTTGGAATGAGCGGTCCGGAAGTAAGCGTCCCCCGAATCCCGGCGGCGCAGGCAGTGCAGAAGGCCGGCCGGACCCACCTGCTGGAAGCCGGCGGGCCGTTCCCCTGGCAACCCCTGGTCCGCAGCTTGGCCGCACACGCAGTTCCTGGACTTGAATCCGTGGAAGGCACCGCGGCAGGTGCCGCCTTGACCCGGCTGCTGCCGTCCCCGGACGGACCGGTGCTGGCCACGGTGGAGTTCGGTTCCGCGGAGGGAGTGACCGTGCGGTTTGACGGCGGTACCCCCTCGGGTGATGCCGCGTGCGTAGCCCTGCTTCGCCGCTGGCTGGACCTGGATGCAGACACGTCCGCGGTGGACGGCTTCCTGGCGGGCTGTCCGCGCCTGGCCCCGCTGGTGGCCCGGCACCCCGGCCTGCGGATTCCCGGAGCCGTGAATCCGTTCGAAACCGCTGTGCTGACCGTGCTG
Organism: Arthrobacter pullicola; assembly: GCF_014836875.1. GTDB lineage: Bacteria > Actinomycetota > Actinomycetes > Actinomycetales > Micrococcaceae > Arthrobacter_B > Arthrobacter_B pullicola. Next base: position 345,121 of record NZ_JACSQC010000001.1, read on the forward strand.
GGCCAGCAGGTCTCCCTCGCCGCTGCCAGGACCTTCGGCGCCCGGCTGGTTTCCGCGTACGGCACCCCTGGTCCCGGGGGGTTCCGGCTCTTCCCCTCCGCATCAGCCTTGGCGGAGGTTCCCGCCGGAGAGCTGCAGACCGCCGTCCGGATCACGGGAGCCAGGTCCCGGACCATCCAGGCCCTGGCTGCTGCCGCCGCTGGCGGACTCGACGTGGGGAGCGGTCCGCGGGCGGCGCTGCTGGCGCTGCCGGGCATCGGCCCTTGGACCGCGGACTACCTGGCTGTCCGGGCCGGCGGGGACAGGGATGCGTTTGTTCCCGGCGACCTGATCCTGCGGCGCGCCCTCGGCGTCGCCACGGCGCGGGAAGCGGAAGACCTGGCTGAACCATGGAGGCCCTGGCGCGCCTATGCCCTCTTCCATCTCTGGACGGACCACGCGTACGACGGCGCTCCGCTGCCCGCGCAGGCCGGCGCCTAGGACCCCAGCAAGGTCAGTAACAGGGCGAGCAGGGCGGGGATCCCGCGGATCAGGGCGATCCGGCCCAGGGGCCATTTCCCGGCCAGCAGCACCACCGCCGCCAGAGCCATGCAGGCAGTGGAAAAGCTCATGAGGGTCAGTCCCGCCACCGGATTGCTCACGCCGAGCAGCAGCACGCCCAGGACGGCACCCACGCCAAGGAATAAATTGTAGAAACCCTGGGTGTAGGCCAGCGGCTGCGTTGCCTCGGCGTCCTGCGGCGACGTGATTCCATACGCGTCCATGGTTTCGGGAGCAGTCCAGCGCAGTGACTCGAGCACAAAGAAGTAAAAGTGGACGGCGGCGGCAACCAAAGTGAACACGGCGGCGGCAATCAGCACTGCAACCCCCTCGGGGCTGGGACCCTGGCGGACCGGGCAGTGCCGCATGCGTTCTGCAGCTGTGGTCCGCGGTGCGGATCATCCTCCCACCCTGGAACCGGAGAGCCAAGGGCGGTGGACGCTCCCAGTTGGCGGTGAAGACTAATCGGCGGCTAGCCTTGAAGTTGCGAAGGGGAAGCGCTGTGCACAATGCACAGCCACCCGGACGCCCGATGCCATTTCCCCAAAGGAGCCCACCAACGTGCGCACTTCCCGTCCGCTTCGTACCCTGGCAGCCGCAGCCGCCGCAGTGCTTGCGCTCTCAGCCTGCGGCTCCGACTATCCATTGGGTGAGGAACAGCGTGAGGCAGCGGAAAACAGCACATCCACTCTTTCCGGAATTATCTCCGGCTCCGGTTCGACGGCGCAGGGCCCGGCCATGGATGCATGGATCGGCGGTTTCCGCGTACTGCACCCCAAGGTGCAGGTGCAGTACTCCCCGGACGGCTCGGGCGCCGGGCGCAACGCGCTGCTGGCCGGTGCCGTGAACTTCGCCGGCTCGGACGCATACCTGCAGGACGAGGAACTTGGTGAGGCACGTGAGACCTGCGGCCCCGACGGCGCGCTGGATATTCCTGCCTACATTTCCCCCATTGCCGTGGCCTTCAACCTGCCGGGCATCGATTCGCTGAACATGGACGCCGCAACCATTGCCAAGTTGTTCCGCGGCGAGATCGAATTCTGGAATGATCCCGTCATCGCCGCCCAGAACCCGGGTGTGGAGCTGCCGCAGACGCGGATCACCGCCGTCAGCCGCGCGGATGATTCCGGCACCACCGAGAACTTCACTGAATACCTGCACGAGGCCGCCCCGGAGGAATGGCCCAATGATCCCTCCGGATCCTGGCCCGGCGGACTGGGCGGCGAAAATGCGCAGGGCAGCGCCGGTGTGATCAGCACCGTGACCCGGACAGAAGGTGCCGTTGCCTACTCGGACGACTCGGTCGTCGACGATTCCCTGGGAACGGTCAATCTCAAGGTTGGCGAAGAGTACGTGCCGATCAGCGCGGAAGCAGCCTCGATCGCCGTCGAGCAGGCTACCCGGGTCCAAGGCCGTGGCGAACATGACATTGCGCTGCATCTGGACCGCACCACCACCGCGCCCGGAGCCTACCCGCTGGTGCTGATCTCCTATCAGATCTTCTGCAGCAGCTATGAAGATGCTGACACCGCTGAGCTGGTGAAGACGTTCGGGCAGTACGTGGTGAGTGAGGAAGGCCAGCAGGCCTCCGCCGAAGCCGCCAAGAGTGCACCGATTCCGGACAGCCTGGCCGTGCAGGCGCGCGCCGCCATCGAGAGCATCACCGTTCGCCCGTAGGCCGAACCCCGCCTGTCCGGCACCGTCTTCAGTGCCCCCCTTGCGCCCCTGAGGGGCCGGTGGCACGGTGGACCTACCGCGAAGGAAAGGGGGCTGCCGTGCAACCCATCAGGATCGAACGGTGGTGGCCGTATCTAGATACCACGGCCAAGCAATGGCTTCGGGAGAACCTCCGCCACGACGGAATTCCGTCCAAAATCCAGGACCGGATAGCCGAGGCTGGTGGGCCGGTCATCGACCCCATCCTCGGCGTCGGGGATTGGGACTTTATCGAAACCCAGTCGGAGCTGGTGGATTAGCGGCCGCATTCCGCTGTGTTTGCTCGTTTGAGGACAGTTGCGCGCTCAGATAGCGGGTTACAGACGTCCTACGGCTGCCGCTCGAGGACAGCCTGGTCCTCCGCAGCAGCTGCCACGCCGGCCCGGCGGGGCAGCGACGCGGCGGCGGCAAAGACGATCACCAGGGCGGCTCCCCAGACAACGGCCGCGATGCTGCCGCCCACAAGAAGCGGGAAGTTCCAGATCGAGAGCGCCAGGACCAGCAGCAGGCCAATCCCGCCGGTCACTGCGGAGGCGGTGACCAGCACGGATGGCGACTGGCCGGCGGATTTTCTGGTTTTCGACCCAAAAGCCACGACTGCGAAGCTGGTCAGGGCCATCATAACGATGACGCCGATTGCACCCGCTCCCGAGTACCAGGTGTAGATCTGAAGCACCGGATCCAGTTGTGCGGCGGCCGAAACAACCACAACCGCCGATGTCACCGCGCTTACCCACAGCGATGCCCGGGAAGGGGCATGGTGCCGGCGGTGCACCTGGGCCAGGCTTCCGGGCAGCACGCCCCGCTGGCCGAGGGTAAACAGGTACCGGGTCACGATGTTGTGGAACGCCAGCATGCAGGCGAACATGCTCGTGACCACCAGCGCCTGGACGATGTCGGCCATGATCGGAGCAACTACCTGCCCAGCCAAGCCGATCACCACCTGGTCCGGGTTTTCGCTGGAGGCAGTAACCGCGTTGTCTTCACCGAGTCCGCTGATAACCAGCCAGGACGAAAGCGCGTACAGAGCTCCGATCGAGAGAACGGCAATGTAGGTTGCGCGCGGAATGGTGCGCTCCGGATCGCGGGCTTCGTTGCGGAACACGGCAGTGGCCTCGAAGCCGAAGAATCCCAGGAACACGAAAAGCACGCCCAGCCCCGGTGCTCCCGACATAGCTTCCACCGGGCTAAACGGGGTGGAAGTCAGTTCCCGTCCGGAAAAGAGCACGCCAAGATCAATAGCCAGTACGGCGACGACTTCCAGGACCAGGACAATACCGAGGACCTTCGCGGAAAGATTGATGTCGCGGTAACCAAGGAGTCCTACGATGATCAGCATTACGGCAGAGATCAACCACCATGGCAGCGCAATTCCGGTCCACAGATGGATCAGGTTGCCCGCCTGCACGCCGAGGTAACAGGTCATGGAGACAGTCAGCAGCACATACGCGAACAGTGCTATTCCGGCGGTACCCAGGCCTGCCCGCCGGCCCAAGCCGCGGTCGACATAGGAGTAGAAGGCGCCTGCATCGGGCACATGGGGTGTCATCCAGGAGAATCCGACGGAGAAAAGCAGCAGAATCACCATTGCGGTGAGTGCCATGAGCGGAACCGCGATTGACCCCGAAACAGTAATGATGATGGGGAAATTTGCTGCGACTACGGTAATCGGTGCCGCGGCGGCGATGACCATCAAGACGATGCCAGGCACCCCGAGCCGGCGGTTCAGAGTGGTTTCCAAAACTGTCCTTACTTCCTGCGGGGTGAATGGACGCACTTGTCAAGTGGAAGCGCACTCTTGCACCGCTGAATAGCCTTACTGGTGAGCAACAAAGAACCCATCAGTTCACCGCTGATAATAGTCAATGACGGATGCAGGCCCTTAATGCCTGTGTCATATCTCTTCGTTCGTGACTTCCTAATTCGGGGTGCTTTGCAGCCGCAGGCACGAGGGCGCTTCAGTGAGCCGGATCCGTTGGAGTTTTGGGCAAAAAAATGGTCCCGATCCGGCTAATGCCGGATCAGGACCACTTTCATACTGGTTGCGGGGGCAAGATTTGAACTTGCGACCTCTGGGTTATGAGCCCAGCGAGCTACCGAACTGCTCCACCCCGCGTCGTATTTAGAACTCTACAGTACCCTTGCCGGAGCTGCTAATCACGTGGTTCCCGTCACCTTTTTCGACGGTGCCGGCATTGGCCGCGTCCGGGAGATACCCGCGGGGTTGGCTATAATTGGAAGCAGCCACGGGCTGTCCGGCCGCCACACCGGATACCGGTACCACTGGACAGCAGCCGCGAACTTGATGGGCGGGACGACCCGCTCATTTCCTTTGATACGGGGACGACCCCGTTGAACAGGACGCTGCTGTGAGCCACGCTCATCCCCGCTCCATCATCACCCCCGCCGCCCTCCTGCGCATTGTGCTTGGCTGGGGCACGTTCCTTGGCCTGATGATCGCCGGACCCCTGCTCGAACCGCCCGTTGCGGTCCCGGTGCTCATCATCGCCCTCGTCATCATTGTCGGTGTCATCCTGGTCTGCGCCTTCGGCGTCGTCCACGAGGCCGAGCACCTGGCCCGCCGCCTTGGCGACCCCTACGGTTCGCTGATCCTGACACTGTCGATCGTGATGATCGAGGTCATCCTGATCGCGGCCGTGATGCTGGGCCCGGGTGAGCATGCCACCATTGCCCGCGACTCGGTGATGGCCGTGTCCATGATCATCCTCAACGCCGTCATCGGCCTGTCCCTGCTTGTGGGAGGTCTCAGGCATGGCGGGATGCGGCACAACCGCACCGGCACCTCGGCCTACCTTTCCCTGCTGGTTGTTTTGTCCTCGCTGGCTCTGGCCCTGCCGGCGCTCATCGGCAACGACGGGTCCTACACCCCGGGGCAGGCGGTTCCGATCATCATCCTGACCCTTGCCCTCTATGTGTTCTTCCTGGTCCGGCAAATGGGCCGGCAGGCAGATGACTTCCGGGAAGTCACCAGGATCCCGGATCAGGCCGGGGCGGCCTGTGAAACGGGCTCGGCTGACGGCAGTGCCCGCCCTGGAGTCATGCTGGTCATCGCCGGGCACCGGACCGAACTCCTGCTGCGCGTTGGGGTGCTGGTGGTGACCGTCCTGCCGATCGTGCTGCTTTCGCACGACATGGCCGCACTGCTGGATGACGGATTGGGACGGGTTGGCGCGCCGGCAGCGCTGGCCGGAATCCTGATCGCGATGATTGTGTTCCTGCCCGAATCGATCACGTCCGTCCGGGCCGCGCTGAAGGGGGAAGTCCAGCGGGTCAGCAACCTGTGCCACGGCGCCCTCGTCTCAACGGTCGGCCTGACCATTCCGGCGGTCCTGATCATCGGCGCCCTGACCGGCCAGACCGTAGTGCTTGGCGAATCACCCGCCAACCTGCTGCTGCTGGGCGTGAGCCTGCTGCTGTCCGTCACCACCTTCGCAGCGAAGAGGACCACGGCCATGCACGGGGCCGCCCACCTGGCGGTGTTCGGCGTCTACGCTTTGGTGGTTTTCGCCTAGCCGGGAGCGGGGCGCCAACGCCGCCCTCCCCGGGCCAGCCTCACTGCCCGTCGGTCAGGACTCCCAGGAAATCCTCGTCGACCCTGCGCAGCTGCGGCAGCGCAGGGCGCAGGGTCGCCTCCGGAGCGGTCAGCTGCCAGTCTTCGTCGACGTCGTCGTCAGTGATCACGGCCTCCACATGGCTTTGGAGCACGGCCATGTGGAGACCGTGCAGGACGGTGATCAGCTGCTGGGCGCCCTTGTTTCCGCCGCGGGTCCCGTAGGTAAAGACGCTCGCCGGCTTGTCCCGCCACTCCACATATAAGTAGTCCAGGGCGTTCTTCAGCACGGCCGGGTAGCCCCAGTTGTACTGGGGGAAGACAAACAGGAACCCGTTGAAGTCCGAGACCCGGCGGCTCCATTGCCGGGTGTGCTCGTGCCGGTAGTCCTGCAGCGCGGCTTTGAGCGGTTCATCGAGCAGCGGCAGGTCCACCTCCGCCAGGTCCAGCAGCTCGTAGTGAAGCGGGCTGCCTGCCTGCAGTTCGGCCTGCGCCCAGGCGGCCACCACGGGGCAGATCCGGGCGGGGCGGGTGCTGCCCACAACGACGGCGATTCGATGGGGGATCGGCATGGGTCACCTCCCGGGTGGCGTTCAGAATCCCAGGACCTAAATTTTCCACCACCACGGCAGCAGGGCTAAGCGGTCTCGTAAACCCCGACCGCTGCACGGGCTAGACGGCGGCCGGTTTCGATGGGTGAGGCCGGGGTGCCGCGGAGGAATGCAGCCAGGGTCCCGTTATAGGCCAGCACGACGTCGTCCGCCAGTTCCGCGGCCCGGGGGCCGGCCAGGGGGCGGGCGAGGTGCCGGAGGCGCTCGCTGAGCAGGGCGGTTTCCGCGGTGACGACGTCGCCAATTTCCCCCGGGGCATCGGGAAGCTCGGTTGCCGTGGCCAGGAAGGCGCACCAGCGTGCAGCCGGGAGCCGGCGCCCGCGGTAGACCTCGAGGGCATCAAAAACAGCGAGCAGCCGCCCCTGATCGTCACCTGCGGAGATGATGCACTCGTCCCAGACGGACCGCCAATCGGCGAGGCGGAGACGCAGGGCCTCGGCCAGCAGGCCGTCCTTGCTGCCGAACTGTGCGTACAAGGTGGCAGTGGAGACTTCGGCCTGCCGCAGCAGGTCATCGACGGGTGTGGCCCGGATGCCGTTGGTGAACAGCACCCGGTCGGCTGCCTGGAGCAGCCGGGTGCGCGCCGATGGTCGCTGGACGGTGGTCATGTCCTAACCCTAGTCACCCCTGTTCCAGAACGGTAGTTCTGTTGTACTGTAACGAGCGTTCTGTTCGTCGAAGTCTGGGAGGTCAGCCGTGCGAAACCTGGTGATCAGCGGGATGGCCCTGATCGCGGCCACATATGGGCTGGCGCGCTTTGGCTTCGGCTTCTTCCTGCCGCGGTTTACCGAGGCTTTTGACCTGTCGCCATCCCTCTCCGGGGCAATCCAAGCTGGCAGTTTCCTGTCCTACTGCGTCACTGCCGCTGCCGCAGCGCGCCTGGGCGCCTGCCCACGCCTCGTCGTCGCCTGCGCCGGTGCCACGGCGGCCCTCGGAGCAGCGGGAGTTGCTGCCGCACCGAATGCCGGGATCCTCGCCGCCGGCGTGGTGATTGCCGGGGGCGGAGCCGGGTTCGCGACACCAGGACTGGTCAGGCTGATCGAGCGGAACATCGCTGCCGCACGGCAGGAAAGCGCACAGACGGTCGTGAACGCCGGAACTGGGGCCGGAATCGTGGCCGCCGGTGTCCTATTGATCCTCACAGCGGGACAGTGGCGGCTTGGCTGGGCAGGAATCGCCGTCCTCTCCGCCCTATCAGCCGCCGCCGTCCTCCGTTCCGACCGGTCTTCTCCCGGACCGGCCGAAGGAGAATCAGGAACAGCCGATCCGCCGCGGCTGCGGTTTGGGCGCCTGGCTGCGCTGGCCAAACCGCTGGGCAAGCCGCTGGCCGCGGCCCTCCTGGCCGGTGCCTCCAGCGCGGCCGTCTGGACTTTTGGCCGCACCGTCATCGCCGGAGCGGGCAGCGGCACACAGATGCACTCCGTCACGGCGTGGATGGTTTTGGGAGCATTCGGCGTACTGGGCGCCTTCGCGGGCAAGCTGGTCCAGGCCGCCAGCGTGCGAACAGCCTGGACCGGGACGGTGCTGGCCATGGCCGCCGCGACCTTCCTCCTGGGCGTCGCGCCGGGGACCCCGGTGGCTGCTTTTGCCGCAGCCGCACTCTTCGGCGGAGGTTATACCGCGATGAGCGGTGTCCTCATCGTCTGGGCGGTCCGCGCGGTCCCGGACCAGGCCTCCGCCGGAACGGTGGTCCTGTTCATAGCCCTCGCCATCGGACAGGCAGCCGGCTCAGCGGTGCTGGGAGCCTTGTTCCGGGAAGATAGTCCGACGCCGGCCTTTACCGCCGCCGCTGTCGTCGGCATCCTGGCCGTACTGCCCGCCGTGTGGTCCCGGCAGAAGACGCCGCGGCGCTTGTACGCTGGCTGAGTGGTCAAATTCACCCTCAAACAGATCCAGTATTTCGTTGCTGTCGCCGATCACAGCTCAATTTCTGCCGCGGCAACGGCCAGCCACATCTCCCAGGCGGCGATGTCGCAGGCACTGTCGGATCTGGAGCGGGTTGTCGGAGCCCAGCTAGTCGTCCGGCACCGCTCCCGCGGGGTGGTGCTAACCGGTGTAGGGCAGCAGTTCCTGGCCGACGTCCGGGGCCTGGTCCGCCATGCCGGTGAAGTGCAGAACAGTATTATCGAGCGCCAGCAGGGGCTGGTGGGTCCGCTGGCGATCGGCTGCTACAGCACGCTGGCGGCGTTCTGGGTTCCTGTGATCAGCGAACGGTTCATCAAACCCAATCCCCGGCTGGACGTCACCATGGAGGAGGGTGAAGCGGTGCAGCTGCAGCACCGCATGCAGGAAGGATCCCTGGATGCAGTACTGACCCACACCCGCCACCTCCTGCCCGGAGTGCAGGCGCGGACGGTGAAGGTCGGCCGGCCCTATGTGCTCCTCGCGGCAGGCCACCCGCTCGCCTCACGGAAGAGCATTCGGCTGGCGGAGCTTGCCACTGAGGACTTTGTCTCCCTGGACATTCCCTCGGTCCGGGATAACCAGTTGGTGAACCTCCGGCTGTCCGGGCTGGATCCGAAAATTGCCTGGAGGTCCTCCAGCTTTGAGGCAGTCCGCGGCATGGTGGCCCGCGGCCTTGGCTACACCGTGCTGGTGCAGCGGCCGCCGGTGAACACCAGCTACGACGGCCTGCCCCTGGCAACGGTGGAAATCGACGGGACGGTGGGTCACAGCGACATTTGCGTTGCCTATGCCAGCGTCACGCGGCCCAGCCTCCGCCTGCGGGCTTTCCTCGATTTCTGTGCGGAGGCGGGCACTGCCGGAGACAGTGCCGGCAGCCCCGTGGCCGGACCGGAAGCCGCTGCGGGTGATGCGGCAGCTGCCGGGCAGACACCCGGAAGGACTACAGGTCCTCCGCAGTGAGGTCCTGGTCCTTGCCCTCTTTCACCCCGAGCAGGCACAGCCCGGCGAGGATGAACGCACCGCACCACGCCACGGCCACCAGCCAGAGTTCGCCCCCGGCTACCAGCACCAGGCCCGTGGCGATCATGGGTGTGAAGCCGGCTCCGAGTGTGGAGGAGAGCTGGTACACCAGGGAAGCGCCGGTGTAGCGCACCCGGGTGGGGAACAGCTCGGCGGTGAACGCGCCAAATGGACCGAAGATCGTGCCCTGAATAACGCCATTGGCCAGGAACAATCCGATTGCGAACAGCCACAGCTCCCCGGCATCCAACATCCACATGATGGGGAAGGCCAGCAAAGCGCCGGCGGTGATGCCGATCAGCATCACCGGGCGGCGGCCAATCCTGTCGCAGTACCTGGCAGCGAACCAGATGGCCACGACTGTCAGAGCTGCACCCACGGCCTTGATGTTGAGCACGCTGGTGCGGTCCATGCCGGCGGTCTCAACGACATAGGAGACGGCCCACACCGTCATCAGCCCCTGCACCGTATAGGAGCTCATCCCAACCAGGGTGCCCATAATGACGTTCTTCGGGTACTTGGTCAGGACCTCGAGAATGGGGATTTTCTTCTCCTCCGCCTTGTCCTCGAGGGCCAGGAACAGCGGGGATTCGGCGACCTTCAGCCGGATGATCAGGCCTATGCCGATGAGCACCACGCTGAGCAGGAACGGGACCCGCCATCCCCAGGCCAGGAACTGCTCGTCCGGCAGAACTGACACGGCGGACACCGCGAGGGTAGCCATCACAGCTCCGGCGGGCCCGCCCATGTTCGCGAAGCTGGCGGCGAAGCCGCGGCGTTCCTTGGGCGCATGTTCGAGTGCCATCAGCATGGCACCGCCCCATTCACCGCCGACGGCGAGTCCCTGGATGACGCGCAGGCAGATCAAAGCCACCGGGGCAGCCATCCCGATTTGGGCGGTGGTGGGCAGCAAGCCAATCACGGTGGTGGCAACACCCATCAGCAGCATGGAGGTGATCAGCACACCCTTGCGGCCAAGCCGGTCACCGAAATGCCCGAAGATAATGCCGCCCAGCGGGCGGGCAACGTAGCCCACGGCCAGGGTCGCAAAAGATGCGAGAATGCCCACGGCCGGGTCCAGGTCCACGAAGAAAACGCTGTTGAAGACCAGGGCTGCCGCCGTGGCGTACAGGATGAAGTCGTAGAACTCGATGGCGCTGCCGATGAAACTTGAGGCCAGGATGCGCCGCATCTCCGGGGTGTTCAGACTGGGGATTTTCAACTGATCTTCCGGCTGGCCCCCGGCGGAAGTTCCGGGCGCCGCTGTGTCCTGGCTCATCGGCTGACCGCCGTTTCGGCGCCAGTGGCGGATGTTCCTGTGGCCGTCCAGCCGGAGGAGGAGAAGGGGATCACTTCCAGGTCATTCGGAACCAGGAAGGTGCCCCTGAAGCTGCTGCCATGCGACCGCCAGACTTCGTCCGGCGTGGTTCCCGGCACCAGGTGGTGCAGTGCCAGTGTGCGCGCGCCGGCGCGGTGGCCTATCTCCACTGCTTGCGCTGGCGACGTGTGGGACTTGCGGTGATGGTCAATCGAGGCCTGGGCCTCCTCGGAAGCGGTGTCCCCGTAGGCTCGCTGCACCCAGTCGAAATCGATCGCCTCGTGCAGCAGCAGCTCAGTTCCCTGGGCAAGCCGGACCAGGTTTTCGCAGGGTGCCGTGTCGCCGGAGATAGTCACGGATCCCTCCGCCGTATCGAAGCGGAAAGCGAAGGCCGGTGCGATCGGCGGATGCTGCACCAGAGTGGCGGTCACGGTGACCAGATCATCGCGGTAGATTTCGAACGGCTCCATCTGCGCCGGTGTCGGATTGTCGTTGGGGTGGTAGCCAGCCTCGGCCGGGATAACGATGTCCCCGGCGGTGAAGTAGTCCAGCGGCGACGGACGCAGGGCATCAATCACCCTGTCATTGAGATCCGTGGCGTAGGCCTGCATGAGGTGGTGGAACATCTGCGCGGTCCCCGGCGTCGGCAGGCCCGGAAAAACCGGCGACGGCGGCACCACGGCCCGCGGCGACGCGGGAGGAAGCGCCCCCCGGTTGCCCGGGCCCAGGATTCTGATCGGTTGCTGGTCCTTCGCGAGCGTGAAGAGGCCAAAGACCGCCAGCCCGGCCAGGTCAATGGTGTGGTCGGAGTGCAGGTGGGTCAGGAAAATGCCGCGGAGCGAGGAAATAGGCAGCCCGGCTCTGGCGAGCTGGCGTCCCACGCCGGTACCGGCATCGACCAGGTACACCGCCTCACCAACAACAACGGCGGTGGCGATGCCGCTGCGGCGCCCGGCATTCTCGCCTGTCCACCAGCGCGGGCCGCCGGCGGTCCCCAGTGTGACCACGTGCGGATTGAGAGACGTAGACATGATTTCAACTCCTGAGAGTGCCAATCCGCAGGAAAGCCCGCGGAACCTCACTCCATGATGGAGATCACACTAACCACTGTAAAACTGTAATATCCGTCCAAGTTCATCGGTTTTGCTTATATGAACTGACTTCTACCGGAGGGACCCCCGGGCACCTCCGTTTTGTCCACTGGACAGTGTCCCCCTACCGTGGTCCCGTAGGTGCGCACCGTCGTCCTGCGGAAAGGACACCGGATCCAGATGGGGAACAGTACTGCCGTGGCCGTGGCCGTGGCGGTGGCGGCGCCGGACCGGACACCGGGCCCGGGGGCGCCTGCGGGTAAGCGCGGGCTGCTCCTGCTCGGAATCTGCATCGTGCTGGTCGGGCTGAATCTCCGCACCGTCTTTTCCAGCTTTTCCGCGATCCTTCCGGAGATCACCGCGGCATCAGGGATTCCTCCCGGCCTGGTGACGGTGCTGACCACCGGGCCGGTGCTGCTGCTCGGGCTCGCAGCCCCGGCCGCCCCGCCGCTGGCCCGGCGGTTCGGAACCGAACGGACTATCCTGGCCGCGATGGCAGTTCTGACAGCGGGGCTCGCTGTCCGCGGAATCGGCGAATTCCCCTCGATGGTGGCCGGAACCATCGCGGCGGGCGCAGGAATCGGCGTTGTCAATGTCCTGCTGCCCACGCTCGTCAAGCGGGACTTCCAGCACCGGCTGGGCCTGATGAGCGGGCTGTACACCGGTGCCATCTGCGCGGCTGCCGCGCTCGGCGCCGGTCTCACACACCCGCTGCTGGAGGCGACCGGCTCCTGGCAGGCGGCGCTGGGTTTCTGGGCGCTGCCGGCCGCCGTCGTCGTCCTGCTCTTCGCGCCGCTGGCCCTGCGGCGCCGTCCCAGCCGCGTCGACCGGCAAGCGGCGGCCGGCCCCTCGGTCTGGGGTTCACCGCTGGCCTGGCAGATCACTGCTTTTATGGCCCTGCAGGCCATGATGTCCTTCAGCGTTTTCGCCTGGCTGGCGCCGATCCTGCGCGACCGGGGGATCGACGGCGGAACGGCCGGCTATGTTGTGGCCGGCTCCATCGTGGTGCAGGTCCTGGGATCCTTCCTCGCACCGCCCCTGGCTGCGCGGCTGCGGAGCCAGGGCTGGCTGAATGCTGTGATCGCGCTGCTCACCGGCACCGGATTCGCCCTGGTGATCCTTGGTCCGCTGGAACTGGTGTGGCTCTGGGCGGTGATGCTCGGCGTCGGGCAGGGCAGCCTGACCGCACTCGCACTGACCATGATCGTGCTGCGCACCCGGAATTCAGGAACCGCGGCGCGGGTGTCCGGCATGATGCAGTGCGTAGGTTACGGCGTGGGATCCTCCGGGACCCTGCTGGTCGGCCTCCTGCATACGGCCACTGGATCCTTCACCCCGGCCGCGCTGATGTTCCTGGTTATCGGCGCCGCAGCCGCCGTCATGGGCGCCCTGGCCGGACGCCGGCGCTTTGTGGACGGTTAGCCGGTTCCACCTCAGGGGCAGCGCCGCGCCGTTAGTGCCCCAGGCCAGGCGCCACGCGTGAGAAAGGCGCAGCGATCGTGAAGCCGTCGAAGGGACCAGGATCGGAAAGTCCCGTTGCCGCGCTGGTGACCAGGACCCACGGATCCGGTTCGTCCGTGAGCAGCACGCTGGTTGGCTGCACCACGGGCAGGGGTATTCCTGCCAGGAGCGTGGCGTCCTGCGCGTATACGTCCAGGCGGGCTGCGCCCCATACTGCGTTCCAGACCCTGCTCCGGCCGTCAACGTACATTCCGTCGGGGGAGCCGTCCGCTGTCTGGGCAAAGGCCCCCGTGTCCGCCGGATCCGCCAGCGTGGAGCGGAGGATCCGGCCCGCTGCCGAATCGGCAATGAGCATGCCCCGCCCGTCAGGCAGGAAGACCGGGCCATTGGGGATATCGATGCCGCCCAGCATTTTATCGAGACCGGTGCCCGTGGCATCCCAGCGCCAGACCGCGCCGTCCGGTTCGGAGCCGTTGTGCACCATCGTGCCGAACCAGAAAGAACCGTCAGGTGCCAGCGCGCCGTCGTTGACGCGGTAGCGTGCCGGATCGAGCCCGGTGTCCGCCAGCGGAACGTCCGTACCGTCATCGAGAAGCTGGACGACGCCGGTTCCGGCGATGGCCAGGAGACGGCCGGCGGCGTCCTCCTGGGCCATGCCGAGGGGCTTTCCGAGCTTGTGCGTGCAGAGGGGCGACGCCTGGGTGCCAGGAGTCCAGACGTACATTTCGCCCTTCAGCAGATCAACCCACCGGACCCCGTCCGGGGTTCGGCGCAGTCCTTCTCCCAGCTCGTGGGCGTGGGAACTGATAGGTGTCCATAATTCCGTGCTCATGCGGTGCCTTCCTGCGGGTAGCCCCTAGGCTAGCCGCTCCCTTCGAATGGCAGTGGATGTTAGTCTCATCACTGCGAAGGCGGGCACGATCGTTGCTATCAACCTGGCATTTTCCCGTGGCGGAAAGACCGCCGGGATTCTGATCGAGGGGGAAGTTCCCATGACCACAGATGCCGCTTACCTGGAACGGGCCATTGAACTGGCCACCAGCAACGTCGCCGGTAACGGCGGACCGTTCGGAGCCGTGATCGTCGCCGCGGACGGGCAGGCCTTTGACGGCGTCAACCGGGTTACTGCCAATAACGATCCGACCGCCCACGCCGAGGTCACCGCGATCCGCAACGCCTGCGCCGCGCTGGAAACGTTCGACCTGACCGGAGCCGTGCTGTACACCAGCTGCGAGCCTTGCCCCATGTGCCTGGCATCGGCGCTGTGGGCCCGTGTGGACCGGGTGGTGTTCGCTGCGGACCGGCACGACGCCGCCAGGGCCGGGTTCGACGACGCCGTCTTCTATGAGTACTTCGAAACCCCGCTGGAAGAGCGCTCCATGCCGGTGACCCAGATTTCCGGGCCGACCCGCAACGATCCCTTCGATGCCTGGAACACAGCCAGTAACCGGATCGAGTATTAGGCCCCTGCGGCCCGGTTTTCCGCTGTGCGAGAACCGGCGGGGGCAAAAAACACGTCAGGCGGATGCATGTCAAAATGGAAGGGATGACTTCCCCTAACATTCCCCCAGCTGCCCTGCGCGTGCCCGGCACCAAGCCGCAGGTGCGCCCCGCAACCGAAGGCTGGGAGCAGGCCAAGGAGCCCGATGGCCGCCCCCTGCTGCAGTTCAAGTCCCCGCGTGTGTCACAGCCGCCGGAACACCTGGCTGACCTGACGCTTGCCGAACGCCAGGAGAAGCTCAAGTCCCTGGGCCTGCCCGCGTTCCGCGCCAAGCAGCTCTCGGTGCACTACTTCCAGCACTACACGACCGATCCCGAGAAGATGAGCGACCTCCCCAAGGAGCGCCGCGACGAGCTGGTCAAGGAGATGTTCCCGACCCTGCTCACCGAGGTGAAGCGCCTGACCACGGACAGGGGGGACACCATCAAGTTCCTCTGGCGGCTGTTCGACGGCTCGCTCGTGGAATCCGTGCTGATGCGCTATCCCGGCCGGATCACGCTCTGCGTTTCCAGCCAGTGCGGCTGCGGCATGAACTGCCCGTTCTGCGCCACCGGCCAGGCCGGGCTGACCCGCAACATGTCTGCCGCGGAAATCCTGGACCAGATTGTCCAGGCCAACCGGGTCATCGCTGAGGGCGGGCTGGGTGGCAAGCGCCGCGACGGCGGCCACGACGCCGAGCGGGTCACCAACATCGTCTTTATGGGCATGGGCGAACCGCTGGCGAACTACAAGCGCGTCATGAACGCCGTGCACCGCATGGCCGCCGAAGCCCCCGAGGGCCTGGGCATGAGCGCCCGCAACATCACGGTCTCCACCGTGGGCCTGGTCCCGGCGATCAAGAAGCTGGCCGAGGAGAACATCCCCGTCACCTTCGCGCTGAGCCTGCACGCTCCGGATGACGAACTCCGCGATGAGCTGATCCCGGTCAACAGCCGGTGGAAGGTGGACGAGGCGCTCGACGCCGCGTACAACTACTACCGCGTGACCGGGCGGCGGGTGTCCATTGAGTACGCCCTGATCAAGGACATGAACGACCACGCCTGGCGGGCTGCGCTCCTGGCCAAGAAGCTCAACTCCCGCGGCCGCGGCTGGGTGCATGTGAACCCGATTCCGCTCAACCCCACTCCGGGTTCCATCTGGACCTCTCCCGAGCCCGAGGTCATCCAGGAGTTCATCGACACCCTGCTCGACGCCGGTATTCCCACCACGGTGCGCGACACCCGAGGCAAGGAAATCGACGGCGCCTGCGGCCAGCTGGCGGCAGCGGACTAAGTTTCGGCCCGGAGCGGCCTAAAGAGCGCGACGGCGGGGGGCCGGGTTTCAGACCCGGCCTCCCGCCGTCGTTGTTTCGTGCGGACCTACTTCTGCAGGTGGTCCACCAGGTTCTCGGCGATGCCGGTGTACTTCGCCGGGGTCAGCGCGAGCAGGCGTGCCTCGGCCTCGGCCGGCAGGCCCAGCCCGGAGACGAATTCCTTCATGCGCTCGGCGTCCACACGGTTGCCGCGGGTGAGCTCCTTGAGGCGCTCGTAAGGGTTCTCCATGCCCGGAGCGCCGGCGATGGCCTCCGCGCGCATCACCATCTGGATGGCTTCGCCGAGCACCTCCCAGTTGGTGTCCAGATCGGCGGCGAGCACATCTTCGGCGACGTTCAGCCGTTCCAGGCCCTTGGCCACATTGGAGATGGCCAGCAGGGAGTGGCCGAAGGCCACACCGATGTTCCGCTGCGAGGAGGAATCCGTGAGGTCGCGCTGCCAGCGTGAGGTGACCAGGGTGGACGCCAGGGTATCCAGCAGGCCGTTGGAGATCTCCAGGTTCGCTTCGGCGTTCTCGAAGCGGATCGGGTTCACCTTGTGCGGCATGGTGGAGGAACCGGTGGCGCCGGCCACGGGGACCTGCGCGAAGTAGCCGATGGAGATGTAGCTCCAGACATCGGTGCAGAAGTTGTGCAGGATCCGGTTGAAACGGGCCATGTCAGCGTAGAGCTCGGCCTGCCAGTCGTGGGATTCGATCTGCGTGGTGAGCGGGTTCCAGGTCAGGCCGAGTCCTTCGATGAAGGACTTCGCGACCTGCTGCCAGTCGGCGCCGGGAACCGAGGCGTAGTGCGCGGCGTACGTGCCGGTGGCACCGTTGATCTTGCCCAGGAATTCGGTGCCGGCCACGCGGTCCAGCTGGCGGGTCAGGCGGTGCACCGTAACGGCCAGTTCCTTGCCCAGGGTGGTGGGGGTGGCGGGCTGTCCGTGGGTGCGGGAGAGCATCGGAACCGACCGCGTTTCCTCGGCCATGGCAGCGATCTGTGCAACCATCTTCCGGGCGGCTGGCAGCCAGACGTTCTCCACCGCGCCCTTGATGCCCAGGGCGTAGGAGAGGTTGTTGATGTCCTCGGACGTGCAGCCGAAGTGCACCAGGGGCGTGAGATTCTCGATGCCGATGGCGGCCAGACGGCGGCCGATGAAGTACTCCACAGCCTTCACATCGTGGACGGTCACCTGCTCGATCTCAGCCAGTTCATTGACGGAGTTTCCGTCGAAGCCGGAGACGATGTCCCGCAGCGCGGCCTGCTGGTCCGCGGTGAGCGGTGCGGTGCCCGGGAGGACCGAGTTTGAGGTGAGGTGGATCAGCCACTCGACCTCAACGTGGGTGCGGTCCCGGTTCAGGGCCGCCTCGGAGAGGTAATCGACCAGCGGGGCGGTAGCGGAACGGTAGCGTCCGTCCAGCGGGCCCAGCGCAATGGCGGGGGTCACGGAGGCAAGGGGGACGCGGGATGTGGAAGCAGAATCGGCCATGGGGCAATTCTTCCACGTCCTCCAGCGGCGCCCGGCTCTGTGACATTTCGGCACTGCTCCTGCACAGCGGGGGCTGCCGCCGGGGGATGTCCCCAACCCTTGGGACGCGGACGCCGCAGCCGGATCCAAGCCGTACGTTGTCCGCGAAGGCCCATAACAAGCAGCTGATGAAAGGTGGAACAGCCGGTGACTCTGCCACTTGAGGAGGGGTACGTGCGGGACCTGGCGGAGAACGCCGGACGATCGGCGCAGGTACTCGAGATGCATGGGGAGGAGATCCGCAGGCTGCAGGATGAATACAGCCAGTTCGACCCTCAGCGCTGGCGCTCCGGGGCCGGAAAGCGGTTCCTGGAGCGTCTGCAGGACATTGTCCGGGACCTGTCTGCATGCGGCGAGGCGCTGGCAGCGGCCGCAGCCGCCCGCCGGGAGCTGGCCCGCACGCCTCAGGACAAGGCCTGGGGCTAGGCATGTCACCAGTCTGTCCGGTACCTGGTCCCGGGTTTACGGTCACCGGCGGGGCGGGCAGCATTCTCGTGGAATACGACGCTTTGGAGGAACAGGCCGCCCGGCTGGAACACGCCGCCGGGCAGATGGGCGCTGTGGCGGATGACCTCCGGCGTATCCAGATGGAGGAATATGGGCTGATGTGGCTGCAGCCGCCCGCAGCTGCCACTACAGCCCTGGACGAACTTGCTCAGGCCGTATTCCTGCTGTCCCGGTGCCGGGACGCTGCCAGGGACAGTGCTTCCGACCTGCGTACAGCCGCGGGCAGGTACCGCGATGCAGAGGGCAGGTCAGAGCGGATGGCCGGGGCATCCGGCCTCATTCCGTTTCTGTCCCTGCTGTTTACCGGCCGCGGAGCCGGTGGTTTTCCGGAACGGGCAGTCGTGGAGCGGCTTCCGCTGCGTTTCGTCGATGAAGGAATCCTGAAACTTGTGATGGCCGGCGCTTCGCCGGGGAGCCACGGGCTTCGCCCGATCACGGTGGAGAAGTCCCCGCGCTCAGGAGCCAGGATTCCGGTGGAGGGCAGCGCGGCAGGGCTCCTGAACCGCAGCGCCGTGCTGCTGGAGGAGAACGATCCCGGGGTTATTGAAGTCCTGCGGATTGACCGCGACGGCGGCCCGGTGTTTGTGGTCACCCTGCCTGGGACACAGCCCGGGGGACGCACGGCAGGCTCCAACCCCTTCGACAATTACGGCAACGCCGAAGGCCGGGCACATCAGAGCAGATACATCGCGGCGGCAGTCGCGGAAGCGCTGAGGCAGGCGCAGGCCGAGGCGGGGGACGCCGTCATTCTGGTCGGGTACAGCCAGGGCGGTATTCATGCCGCCAACGCCGCCGGCCAGATTGAAGCCGAGCTGGGGGTCGAAGTCCGCCACGTTCTGACCGCCGGCGCCCCGGCGGGCGACGCCGACATACCGTCCAGCACACAGGTACTGCACCTGGAGCACCAGCAGGACTGGGTGGCCGGGGTCGACGGGACCTCGAATCCGGATGCGCCAAACCGGACCACAATGACGCTCACCGACCCTGCAATGAATGTCCCGGGAGAAACAGGCGGGCTGGGACCGGCCCACAAACTCCCGGTCTATCTGGAAGGCGCAGCTGCCGCCGATGCGAGCACCGATCCGTCCCTGCGGACAACCTTGGCGGAAGTGAGCGCGGTCGTGGGCCCCGGGAGCATCGCAACCCGGGAACTGTACCGGTTCACCCGGACACCTGCCCGGTCTGCGCCGAAGGTCGTCCCCAAAGGGCTTCCGCCTATCCCCGCCCCGCGGGGCCCGCGGTATCTGCCGCGGACGCCCCGTCCGGCCGGGCCTCGGAACCTGCCGGACCTTCCGGTCAAACCGAACGTGCCGGTCCTGCCTGCCAAACCGGCCCCACGAGTGCTTCCGGTCAAGCCGGGCGTGCCTGTCCTTCCGGTCAAGCCGGGCGTGCCTGTCCTGCCGGCCCCGCCGGTGCCGTTCGCGTCACGGCCCCTGGCCGGAACTGCATCCCCTGCGCCGCAGGCGCCGGCTCAGCAACAAGAGCAGATCGGGCTTCGTGCTACTTCCGGGCACCCGTCAGGGAGCCTGCGACCATCGAAATGAGGCTGATGATGATCGAGCCAAGGATCGCCGTCCAGAAGAACGAATCCACCTCAAACCGGACCGGGGTGAAGCTGCTCAGCCAGGCGGTCAGCATCAGCATCCCCGCATTGATAATGATCGTGAACAGGCCCAGGGTCAGGATGGTCAAAGGCAGAGCCAGCAGGCGCACGATGGGGCGCACGAAAGCGTTGACCACGCCGAAGATCAGGCCGACAAAGAGATACGCCAGCACCACGTCCAGCGTCGGGTTTCCGGTCGCCGAGGTCCCGTCCTCGCCCAGGGTGATGCCGGGAAGGATCCAGCTGGCCACCCAGAGGGCCAGGGCATTGATGATGATACGGAGCAGCAGGCGCATGGCCCAATGCTGGCACAGGGCGGCCCGGTTCCCAAGATGCTTCCGTTCCGGGACTGTGGATCACGTCACACGGGGGTGCTGGAATCAGGATTAGTGTTAAGCCATGACCACTACCGAGAATGACATCAACGCTGCTGGAGTTCCGGCACCTGGAATCCGTCCGCGCCCGGTCGTCGACCGGCTTCCGCGGTACGCAGCCGGCAAACCGCCGGCCCCTATTGAAGGACTCCAGAGCTACAAGCTCTCGTCCAACGAAAACCCGTTTCCGCCGCTCCCGTCCGTGCTGGAGGCCATCAGTGCCCACCCGAACGTGAACCGGTATCCGGACCCGCTGTCCACGGCGCTACGGACGGAGCTCGCAGCGTTCCTTGATGTTCCCGCTGAGGATATTGTCACCGGCGGCGGAAGTCTTGGAGCCCTGAATCAGCTGCTCGCCACCTTCGCCGGCCAGAACGAAGACGGTGTGCCTGATGAAGTGATCTACCCCTGGCGTTCCTTCGAGGCGTATCCCATCAGCGTCGGGCTTTCCGGTGCCCGCGATGTCCAGGTCCCGCTCCGGGCAGACGGACGTCACGACCTCGATGCCATGGCGGCTGCCGTCACCGGCCGCACCAAAATGGTGCTCCTCTGCACGCCGAACAACCCGACCGGGCCGGTGCTGGCCCGGGATGAGGTGGAGGCCTTCCTGGCCAAGGTTCCCGAAGACGTGATCGTTGTGATCGACGAGGCCTACGAAGACTTCGTCCGGGACCCCGACGCAGTCGACGGCGTCGACGTCTACCGCCGCCACCCGAACGTTGTGGTTCTGCGGACCTTCTCCAAGGGTGCGGGACTGGCCGGGCTCCGGGTCGGCTACTCGATCTCGCATCCGCACCTGACCCAGTACCTTCGGGTGGCGGCGGTGCCGTTCGCGGTCTCGCAGATCGCCGAACAAGCCGCAATCGCGTCCCTTCGCCATCACGGCGAAATTGTGGAAAGAATACAAGAACTGGTTGATGAGCGGACGCGCGTTGTTGCGGGTCTCAAAGATCTTGGCTGGGAGATTCCGCAGGCTGAAGGCAACTTCGTCTGGCTCAGCCTGGGGGAGAATACCCCTGAGTTTGCGGCGCTGGCGGAGCAGCAGGCGCTCTCGGTGCGGGCCTTCGGCACTGAGGGCATCCGGGTCTCCATCGGAGAAGCGGAAGCAAACAGCCGTTTTCTCGCTCTATGTGCGACCTATACAAAAGGTCCACGGCTTTCCTAGCGTGTCTTAAGTGCTTTTGTGATCCCTGCTCTCGTTAGGCTGTGTGGAGTAACTTCCACGTATATGTCTTGTCAGGAACTTATTCCTGAAGAGGCATATTTCTAGCGGGGCAGGGTTTCAAGCCCGCCCGGCGAGGAGAGGTATGGCCTTGGAGCAACTGCCCGCCAGCGAATTCGATTCGGCGGAGCTCGACGATTCCCTCATGCGCGCTGCCGGCAGCCCGCCCGACGGCATGGTCCAGCTGCTGACACCGGACGGAGAGCGGACCGGTCATGAGCTCTACGGGCGCTACGCGGAGGACGTTGACGGCGATGCGCTGCGTTCCTTCTACCGCGACATGTTCCTGATCCGCCGCTTTGACACTGAAGCCACCGCGCTCCAGCGCCAGGGTGAACTGGTGATGTGGGTTCCGCTCACAGGCCAGGAAGGAGCCCAGATCGGCTCAGGCCGCGCCCTCGCCCCGCAGGACTACGTGTTCCCGACCTACCGGGAACACGGCGTCGCCCTGACCCGCGGTCTTGAGCTCTCCCACCTCCTGCGTCGGTTCCGCGGTATCTCCCACGGCGGATGGGATCCGCGGGAAGCCAATTTCCATCTGTACACCCTTGTGCTGGCGGCGCAGGTGCCGCACGCCGTGGGTTATGCCATGGGTATGGCCAGGGACCAGCGCCTGGATCCGTCGCAGCCAGCCGGAGCAACCGTTGCCTACTTCGGCGACGGTGCCAGCTCCGAGGGAGATGTCCACGAGTCGATGGTTTTTGCAGCGTCCTATGACGCTCCAGTCGTCTTCTTCTGCCAGAACAACCACTGGGCGATTTCCGTGCCCACAGAGGTGCAGTCCCGCATCCCCCTGGCCAACCGGGCCCAGGGGTATGGTTTCCCCGGTATCCGGGTGGACGGCAACGATGTCCTGGCCGTGCATGCTGTCACGCGGTGGGCCCTGGAGCACGCACGCGCCGGCAAGGGCCCGGTGCTCATCGAAGCCTTCACTTACCGAATGAGCGCCCACACCACCGCGGACGACCCCACCAAGTACCGTGTGTCCGCCGATGAGGAAGCCTGGATCGGCCGCGATCCGCTCAGCCGGCTGGAAAAGCACCTGCGGGCCACGGGAGCGGCGGATGACGCCTTCTTCGCTTCCCTGGCTGCCGAGGGTGATGAGCTGGCCGCCAAGCTGCGCGCCGATGTGCAGGCCATGGAGCCGCCGACGTTTGAGGAGTCCTTCGCGGGCGTCTATGCGGGACCCCATGCGCTGATCAGCGAAGAACGCGCTTTCCACAGGTCCTACGAAGCCGGCTTTGCCGATACGGAACACATCACCGAAGACAACGCGAAGGAGGCCGGCGCATGAGCACCATGACCATGGCCAAGGCCATCAACGCGGGCCTGCGGGCAGGCCTGGCAAACGATCCCAAGGCACTGCTGATGGGTGAGGACATCGGTTCCCTGGGTGGGGTGTACCGGGTAACCGAAGGGCTCAAGGCTGAATTCGGCGCCGACCGGGTGGTGGACACGCCGCTGGCGGAGTCCGGCATCATCGGCACAGCGATCGGCCTGGCGCTGCGCGGCTACCGTCCCGTCTGCGAAATCCAGTTCGACGGATTCGTGTTCCCCGGTTTCAACCAGATCACCACCCAGCTGGCCAAAATGTACTCCCGCAGCGACGGAGCCCTCAGTGCTCCGGTCGTCATCCGCATTCCGTATGGAGGCGGGATCGGCTCGATTGAGCACCACTCCGAATCGCCGGAGGCTCTGTTCGCGCATACGGCCGGACTGCGCATCATCACGCCCTCCAGCCCCCAGGACGGCTACTGGATGATCCAGCAGGCCATGCAGGGCAAGGACCCGGTCATCGTCTTCGAGCCCAAGCGCCGCTACTGGCTCAAGGGTGAGGTGGACACCACGGCGCCGTCAGGCGACCCGTACACGGCCCAGGTCCTGCGGGAGGGCACGGACGCCACCATCGTCGCCTACGGACCCTTGGTGCCGGTTGCCCTGGCTGCCGCCAACGCTGCCGCGGAAGACGGGCGGAGCATCGAGGTCATCGACCTGCGGTCCATCTCGCCCATCGACTTCGACACGGTTACCGAATCCGTCCGCCGGACCGGGCGCTTGATCGTGACGCACGAAGCCCCCACCTTCGGCGGAATCGGCGGAGAAATCGCCGCCCGCATCACGGAGCGCGCCTTCCTGCACCTGGAGGCCCCGGTTATCCGGGTGGGCGGTTTCCATATGCCCTATCCGGTGGCAGCCGTCGAGGAGCACTACCTGCCGAACATCGACCGGCTGATGGACGCCCTCGACACCTCGTTCTCCTACTAACTGCGCCCCTGACATCCTTCATCCCGCCGGTGCGCCGGCCAACGCCAGATCGAGATTCCATGACTGAGAAAACGTTCAACCTGCCCGACGTCGGCGAAGGACTCACCGAAGCCGAGATCGTCCAGTGGAAGGTCAAGGAAGGCGACACTGTCGCGATCAATGACGTGATCGTGGAAATTGAAACGGCCAAGTCCCTGGTCGAACTGCCTTCCCCGTTTGCCGGAACTGTCACCGGCATCCTCGTTCAGGAGGGGCAGACCGTGGACGTTGGAACCCCGATCTTCCAGGTTTCAGCCGGTGCCCCGGCCCCGGCAGCCCCGGCGCCTGAAGCCGCGGCCCCCACGCCTGAAGCTGCACCCGCAGCGCCGCAGGCCGCGCCCGCCGGCAACGACGGGCCGCCGTCGGCCTCCCTCACCGGCAGCGGGCCCAAGGCGGACGCTGTCCGGCGCCGTCCGAGGCGTGCGGGCGTCAGTCCCGCGGCTCCGGTTCAGGACTCGACCGGCACGCCCGCGGCTCCGGTGCCCCCGGCGCCCCCGGCGCCCGCATCCCCGGCCCCCGCATCCCCGGCGGCCTCCAGTGCGGCCAGCACCGCGCCATTAGAAACACCGCAGCCGGCCAGCCCGGCCCGCCAGGATCCCCGCAGCCAGACTGTCGCCACCGCCGGAGCAGCCGTTCAGGACCGCTTCAATCAGCTGCTCCAGCGCGTCCTTGCGAAGCCCCCGGTCCGCAAGGCGGCGAAGGACCTGGGCATTAACCTGGCTGATGTTCCGGCCACCGGCGCCGGGGGAGAGGTCACCAAGCAGGACCTGATCAGCTACCAGGCCCAGCGCGAGTCGGAACAGGACTCGGCGGATACCTTCTGGTCTTCCTCGGCGAAGCCGCAGGAGCGCAGGATTGAACGGATTCCGGTCAAGGGCGTGCGAAAAGCCACGGCCAAGGCGATGGTGGACAGCGCCTTTACCGCCCCGCACGTCAGTATCTTCGTGGACGTGGACGCCTCCCGGACCATGGAGTTCGTCAAACGGCTGAAGGTGTCGCGGGACTTTGAGGGCATCAAGGTGTCTCCGCTGCTGATCCTGGCGAAAGCCGTGATCTGGGCAGCCGCCAGGAACCCGTCCGTCAACGCCACATGGGCGGAGGACGAGATCCACATCAAGCACTTCATGAACCTCGGAATCGCGGCGGCTACCCCGCGCGGCCTGATGGTCCCGAACATTAAGGATGCCCAGGACCTCTCCCTGAAGGAACTGGCCATCGCACTCAACAACCTCGCGACCACGGCCCGGGCAGGCAAGACTCCGCCGGCCGACATGCGCGGCGGAACGTTGACCATCACCAACATCGGTGCCCTGGGAATCGACACCGGTACCCCGATCATCAATCCCGGCGAAGTCGCGATCGTCGCGTTCGGCACGATCAAGCAGAAGCCGTGGGTGCTCGACGGCGAGGTGATCCCGCGCTGGATCACCACTCTTGGCGGTTCATTCGATCACCGAGTGGTGGACGGGGACCTTTCCGCCCGCTTTATGGCCGACGTCGCTGCCATCCTGGAGGAACCGGCACTGCTGCTGGACTAGGCTCGAAGGCAAGGCAACGATCGGAGAAGCATGGCAATGAATCCCGGACCCGGCAGCAGCGGCGGCGGGCCCAAGATCGACTGGAAACGGACGCTTTGGATCCTCGCTGGGGCTTTTATCGTCTCCAGCCTGCTGATTATCCTCTTCCCCGGCCTCGGCACGCTCTGGCGCCTGGCGATCATGGCGCTGCTCTTCGTGATCGTGGTGCCCATGGTGGACAAGCGGCGCCGGAAATAGCAGGCCCGCTCCGGGCAGGAGCTCCGAGCTAGGAGGCGCGGCCCTCAACGGCCCGGCGGATCACCGGGGTGAGCCGGCGGATGCCCTCGGCAATCTCGTCCGGCGAAACAGCGCTGAACGCCAGCCGCAGCTGGGCGCTCGGGGCGTCTCCCGGGGTAAACGCGGCGCCGGGGATGAAGACCACCCCGGCATCGATGGCTTCGGTCAGCAGCGGATACGTGTCGATGCCGTCGGGCAGGCTTACCCAGATGAAGAAACCGCCGTCCGGCACCGTCCAGGTAACGCCGTCGGGCATGTGCTCGCCGAGTGCGCGGAGCATTGCGGTGCAGCGTTCGGCGTAGAAGGTGCGTGAGGCCTCGACACGGCCCATCCAGTCGAAGTCACGAAGGTACGCCGCGGTGATCATTTGTGTCAGGGGTGAGGGGCAAAGCACCACGGCCTCACACGCCAGGTAGAAACGCCGGAAGAGATGCTTGGGCACCAGGGCCCAGCCCAGGCGGAGGCCCGGCGCGAAGATCTTGGAGAAGGAACCGAGATACAGCACATCTTCCGGGTGGTTGGCACGAAGCGGGACCAGCGGTTCCCCGTCGAAGCGCAGCATCCCGTAAGGGTTGTCCTCCAGCACCAGGATGTTGTTCTCCCGGCAGATGCGGACGACGGCGTCCCGGCGCTCCGCGGAGAGGGTGATTCCGCTCGGGTTGTTGAAGCTGGGAATGGTGTAGAGGAACTTGATCCGTTTGCCGGCAGCCCGGAGGGAATGGATCCGCTCCTCGAGGGCTGCTGGGACCAGTCCGTCGGAGTCCATGGGGACCGGCTGCAGGTCCACCTCGTAGGCCTCGAAGGCATTCAGTGCGCCCACGTAGGTGGGATCCTCACAGAGCACCACGTCACCGGGATTGCAGAACACTTTGGCGGCCACGTCCTGGGCGGACTGGGAGCCGGTGGTGATGATGATGTCCGCGGGGTCGGCGTCCAGGATGCCTTCGGCCGCCATCACCTCACAGGCCAGCTCCCGGAGCTCCTGCAGGCCCTGGCCGGGGCCGTACTGAAGCGCGGCCAGGCCGTGGTTGCGGATGATGTCCGCAGAGACGTCGGCCAGCTCGTCCAGGGGCAGCGACTGGAGGTAGGGACTGCCTCCCGCCAGGGAAATCAGGCCCGGCTGGATGGAAATGTCGAAAACGTCCCGGACAGCCGACTGCTTGATGTGAAAAGCACGGTCCGAGAGCAGGTCATGGTGCCGGTGGGCGGAGTCGGTGGCCCGGTCAAGCGCCACCTGTGCTTCCGGGGTCAGCGTTGATCCCGTGGTTTCCTCGAAAGTCATGCCACATCATGGCATCCGAGTTGACCGGGAAGCAACATGCGTTTCCTAAATCCAGCCTGCTTTTTGCGCCTTCACTCCGGCCTGAAACCGGCTTTCGGCCTTCAGCTCTTCGAGCATCCACGCAATGTGGCGGCGGCAGGTCCGTACGCTGATTCCCACCCGGCGGGCGATGATCTCGTCCGAGTGGCCCGCCGCCAGCCCTGCCAGGACTGACCGCTGTGTGCTGTTGAGCCCTGCTTTCCCCGGGTCCTCATCCAGGAAGGGTTCAGCCAGGCTCCATGCGAACTCAAAGAGCATGGCGAATAATCCGATCAGATTCGGGTCCCGGATCACCAAGCCCGCGCGGTCATAGCTGTGCAGCTGCCGGGCCACAACGGCCACTTTGTCATCGAAGATCAGCGTGCGGAGCGGAACGTAGGGCAGGGTCCGGAACTCGCCGCCGGCACCGCTGATCATCTCCACGGCCTTGCGGGTGGGTACATGGTCGCGGGTGCTGGCGTGGTAGAGCGTCTGCCGCCGAACCCCGGCGCGAAGCAGATCCAGGTCTTTCTGCACGCTTTCCTCCTGGAAATCCGCATTGGAACCGTGTCCTGGCCGGGCGATCAGAACCCGGTCGGATGCTGAACGGCCGTATTCGATGAGGACCCGCTGCACCTGCTCGGGATCTTCCAGTACCTCCACCGAGGCATCTGCTGCAGCTTGCCGGCGCGCTTCGGCGAAAGTTGGCACCAGGCCTGCCAGCTCCCTGCGCTTGGCACCAATCCGTGAGCGCAGTTCCAGCATCGCCCTTTCATCCGGGTCCACCAGCTCCGCGAGTGCGACGTCGGGGGACACCGCCGTGTAGACCGGCACATCGGTTCCTTCCGCGAAGAGCAGGCACCGGGACCGCAGCTCCTCCACGGCCTGGTCGATGGCACGCGTGGTGTACCCCAGGGCGTCCGAGGCCTCGGCGGGGGTCCAGCCAGGATGGGCGACCGCATAGCGGTAGACCTCAACCGACACCTGATCAAGCACGTGCATCCTCCTCAAAACCGCGTCGTAAGGCCGTCGCGGGGCCGGTTCGTTTATCAGCGCGGGCGTGTTGTCATCCCGGCGGGGGCAAAGCGTTCCGGGTCGAAATTGGAACCCGGAGACAATGACATGGCAAGTTAATGCCATTCTCCATGGAAACTCTCAGTTTGGGCACCTAAGCCTGCGAATTCCGTGCCCTCTAGCGTGTCACCGCACGCCTCCCGGCACCTGGCGGGGGTGGTCCGGGCATCAACCGGCCATGACAGGAAGCTGAAATTCGGAACTGTGGACACGCCCTCTCGGGGCGGGGGAAGCTTTCGGAGTCAAACACGGCCGGCTGTGCAACCAGCCGAACTAAAAGAGGGGATACGACCATGGAGAAAGCTACAGGATCAACGGTTTCCATCAAGAGCTGGGAATGGTTCTGATTTAGTCCCCTCGCTTTGGGGGAAGAACCAACCAGCAACACACATATAGACCCGCCCCAGCGGTGGTAACCAGCTTTGAACCCGGAGGAAGATCGCCATGAGCCAGCTAACAGCAGTTCGAAACGCCTCGCGAACTAATGCAAGCACTCACTGGTGGACGCTTTCGATCTATACCGGCGGCTTCGATGTAGCGGACGGCATCATTGGAGAACTGGTTACCCCGCTGGCGGCGCAGGCTCAGCTATGGGGAGCGCAGCGGTGGTTTTATACCCGCTGCTCTGAGCCAACAAACGCACACGTGAGGATCAAGATCCTTGCTCCGCAGGAGACCCTGGACCGGCTGCAGTCGCTTCTTGTCGCGCTGCAGGAGCAGGCAAGCGGGGTCATTGGGCACCTGAGCGTAACGCACGCCTTTGGGGATCCCGCCTCCGACCGGCTCGGTCCCGGCGGGGCCGAACAGCAGGACCCCCGGGTGGAGGCCGATCTCGCCAAGTACGGTGGCGTGGAAGGCCTGGCCCTGGCGGAAGAAGTCTTCGAACTTTCCTCTGACCTGGGTACCTGGGCCACAGCACGCTTCCCCAAGGTCCAGAACAGGTGGGCGCTGGGATCCCTGCTGCTCTTCGATTCGGCGCGCAGCATGATGAAGGGTCCACGCGCTTCCAGCTGGCCCGACCGGCGCCGGCTTTCCTGGGAGTATTACTGGGATAGCCATCTGCGCAGCTGCACAGCGGGTTTTGGTCCCCGTGCCGCGAGTGTCCGCCAGGCGATGACAGTCCAGGTCAGCGCGAAGGTTATGCCCACGCACCGGTTGATGGCGGCTACTGCCGCGGAATCCGCAGTAGAGAACTGGCGGCGCCGCTGGTTCCGCACAATGGACACCTACCTTTACCGTGCAGACAAGGCCCGCGTCAGCCGAAGCGCCCAGCACCTCACTGTTTACCAGGCGCACATGCTGCTCAACCGGCTTGGCCTGTCCCTGCGCGAAGAGGCGGCCATGGGCCTTTATGCGAGGACCTGGAGCACCGAGCGCGAAGCCCTGCTTCTGGATAAGCACTAGCCGCTCCGGATGGTCCGGGGGGAACATCGTGAAGAAAGAGGTCGTCACTGTGGCACAACGGAATGAACTGGTTCTCGCCGCGGACCAAAAAGACCTGGGAGCAGTCCTGGGGTGCAGTGAAGGAACGATCGAAGACATGCGCGACATGGGGTACGTGGAATCACGCGGAGAACTCTGGAGCGTCGGTCCCGCCCGTGACTACCTGCGGGACGCCGCCTGGGCGGATGGTCTCTGGGACTGAACTGCACCACAAAGAAACGTCCGCCGAATCGGGACGGCTCCACTGCGGGAGCCAATGACGAAGCGGCGGCGAGGGGTTAGGACCCCATAAGGACGGATCTGCCTGTGTCCCCCCTACAGGCGGATCCGTCCTTCATTTTGTGCCCTGAAAGCTCCAGTGTTGTTCAGTACCCTTACTATTTTTGGGTAGGGTGATTGTGGGGCGGCGCGACGCGCCGCTGGATTGTTCGACGAGATGGAGGCTTACATGGCTGATCAGAGCACTTCTGCAAACGGACTGCCCATTCCCGGTGCTCCGGCACCCCAAGCGCCGGCGCTTGCAGAACCGACCGAACCACGCGAGCCCTTGCCTCCCAAGCCCGACCAGGACGGCCCGGAGACAGTTTCCCCCACCGGAGTTCCAACCGGGGCTCCGAAGACCTCCAATGCGCAGTCGGGCCGCTACCTGACTACGGCACAGGGGGTGAGGCTGCAGGATACAGACCATTCGCTGAAGGCCGGCCCGCGCGGACCGGTGCTGCTGCAGGACCATCACCTGCGGGAGAAAATCACCCACTTCGACCACGAGCGGATCCCCGAGCGTGTTGTCCATGCACGCGGCGCCGCAGCGCACGGCGTTTTCACCGCCAACGGCGCAGCGGAAGGAATCACGCGCGCCGGGTTCCTCGCCAAGGATGCCCAGACACCGGTCTTTGTCCGTTTCTCCACCGTGCTCGGTTCGCGGGGTTCCGCCGACACCGTCCGCGATACCCGCGGCTTCGCCACGAAGTTCTACACCGATGAAGGCACTTTCGACCTGGTCGGCAACAATATTCCGGTGTTCTTCATTCAGGACGCGATTAAGTTCCCCGACGTGATTCATGCCGGCAAGCCGCACCCTGACCGGGAGATTCCGCAGGCCCAGAGCGCACATGACACTTTCTGGGACTTCGTCTCGCTGCACACTGAAGCGCAGCACCACACGATGTGGAACATGTCCGACCGGGGCATTCCGCGGTCCTACCGCACCATGGAAGGGTTCGGCGTCCACACCTTCCGCCTGGTCAATGCCAGGGGCGAGACGTCGCTGGTGAAGTTCCATTGGAAGCCCCGGCTTGGTGTGCACTCGCTGGTCTGGGAAGAAGCCCAGATCATCAACGGCATGGATCCGGACTTCCACCGCCGGGATCTGGCGGATGCCATCGAAGCGGGTGCCTACCCGCAGTGGGATCTGGGCGTCCAGGTCTTTCCTGATACCGAAGAGGAAATGTTCGAGGGCATCGACCTCCTGGACCCCACCAAAATCGTTCCGGAGGAACTGGCCCCGGTGCAGATCATCGGCACCATGACCCTGAACCGGAACACCACCAATTACTTCGCCGAGACCGAACAGGTTGCTTTCCACCCGGGCCACCTGGTGCCGGGCATCGATGTGACCAACGACCCGCTGCTGCAGGGGCGCCTGTTTTCCTACATCGACACGCAGCTGACCCGGCTGGGGGGACCGAATTTCCACCAGATTCCGATCAACCGGCCGCATGCCCCGGTCAATGACATGTTCCGGGAGGGCTTCCACCAGGACGCCGTGCACAGCGGGGTTGCCCCCTACCAGCCCAACTCCCTGGACGGCGGCTGCCCCTTCCTGGCGGGTGCGGACATGGGTGCGTTCATAGACGTCCCCGTGCCGGTGGCGGAGTCACGGAAGGTGCGCCAGAACCCGGCGACGTTCGATGACCACTACAGCCAGCCGCGGCAGTTCTTCCGGTCGCTGACGCCGGTGGAGCAGGACCATGTGATTCAGGCCTACACCTTCGAGCTGGGCAAGTGCTACGAGGAAAATATCCGTACCCGTCAGCTGCAGCAGCTGGCGAACATCGACGAGCGGCTCTGCGCCGAGGTGGCAGCGGGCCTCGGGCTGCCCGCGCCGGCGCCGGCGGTGACGGTGGAAGATGCTGATCCCAGCCCTGCCCTTCGCCAGGTCGGCAAGGCATGGCCCGTTGACGGCCGCATCATCGGCATCCTGGCTGATGACACCACCGACCTCGCCGCGTTGGAGCAGGTGCGCGCCGCGATCGACGCAGCGGACATGGTTCCGCTGATTATCGCTCCCAGAGGCGGAAAGCTGGGCGGCCAGGTGCCTGCACAGCGGACCTATCTCACCGCCCGTTCCACCGAGTTCGACGCCGTGATCGTCGCCGGCGCGGGTGAACACGGTGCTGATGACGCCGACAGCCTTGATGCCAAGGCCGGGAACCCGGCCGGGCATCCCGCCATCGACCCCCGTGTCGCGATCCTTCTCACCGAGGCCTACCGGCACTCCAAGGCGCTGGCCGCCTGGGGCCGGGGCTCAGCGGTGCTGGCGGCGTCGGGCATTCCGGGAGATGCCCCGGGCATCATCTCAGCCGACCCCGCGCAGATCGTGCCGGCACTGACGGAGCTGCTTTCGCAGCACCGGGTGTGGGAACGCTTCCCGGTGGCGCAGGGCGCTTAACCGGACGGCGCGCCTAACCAGGCGGCTGGCGGACTACGGCCATAAGGACGGGCCCGGAGCGGAGGAATTCCGCTCCGGGCCCGTCCTTGTGCCCAGCTGTTTGGTTCCCGTACACGGGATCCCGGGCTTAGGCGGAGTCCCGTTCCATGGAGGGGGTGCGTTCCTGTGGCGGGTCCGCGTGCTCCAGCGTCTTGATGAGAGTCAGAAGCGCCTGCCGCAGATCGTCCGTACCAGACTTGCCCTCACAGGTTTTTTTCTGCAGTGCCAGATCGTCCAGGATCTGCTGCCCTGACCTGCTCCGGGACCATGTCGTCTGCGGTGACAGGTCCGCATAACCGGCGGCCCTCAGGGCCACAAGGCAGGCAGCTGCCTCCCCAGCGGTCAGGCCCGCCGTTTCGGCAGCCTCAGCCACCCGTATGCCGTTGGCGGAAAGCGCCCTCAGTACGGTCAGGGAATTCTCGGTCAGGGACAAATCGGCTAAGAAGTGGATTCTCGCCTGTCCGGAAAGGTGGGCAGCGGCACCGAGCAGCAGGTGGAGGTTGCCGGCGGTCTGCATGGGCTGGTTAGTGCCCAATGCGCCACCCGGGGGGAGTCCAGCCAGCCGGAACTTCGTGGCCCGCGAAGGTCTCGCAGGCTGAGCAGGTATAGCTGACAACACCGGGGCCGCCGTCGGACGGCGCGGTGTAGTACTCGTAGATCAGATAATCGTCGACGCCGCAGTCGTGGCACAGCGGCAAATGTGCCGGAAGGCCCATTCATAACTCCGTAAAGGTATCCAGAAGCCATGGCCGCGTCTTGACCGTATCCCGATATCGTAGTATCTAACCTCGGACACGACAATTAGGTGCACTGGGTGCGGGCGTTGGAGCGGGAAAATGAATAATGGATGACCTGAGGTCGGGGACCGCAACGGCGGCCCAGCTGCAGGACCTGCTGGTGCATCACGAGGACGTCCTGGAGTTTCTCCAGCACCTGGCCAGACTGAGTTCGTCTTCGCTCTCCTCCAGAGGGATGGTGTACTGCGGCATCACCCTGCAGCGCTCACGCGAACTCACTTTCACAGTGGCGAGCAGCGACAGCACAGCGCTGGAGATGGATGAAATGCAGTACGCCTTCGACGACGGGCCCTGTCTGCACGCCCTGCGCGTCCATGAGCCCGTCCACGTCCCTGATACGTCCCGGGACGAAAGGTGGCCGGAGTACCTGAAACACGTCGTCGCGCAGGGGGTGAACACCATGTACGCCGTTCCGCTCGACCTCGAAGGGCATTCCAGGGCCGCCCTGAATCTCTACTCCCGCTCGCCCGGGGTGTTCGATGAGGAATTCCAGCGCGTGGCCCGGACCTACGCGGCCGAGGCATCCCTTGCCCTGCGGCTGGCTGTGCGGATGTCCCAGCGCGCCACGACAGTGGAGGACCTGCAGGCAGTGCTGCAGTCCCGCACGGACATCGACCTGGCGATCGGCATCATCATGGGCCAGAACCGCTGCACCCAGCACGAAGCCTTCGAAACGCTGAAACGTGCGTCCAACAGCCGCAACCTTAAGCTCAAGGTGCTGGCCGGTGAAATGGTGGCACGGCTGAACGGCGCTCCTTCCGAGACCCACTTCCAGCCGTCATGACCGGCGGCGCAGCGAAAACCGCGCCGATCCGCACAGCATTGTTCGGTTACGGCCTGGGCGGCAGGGTCTTCCACGCCCCGCTGCTCGGACTGAATCCGCAGTACTCCCTCGACGTCATCGTCACGGCCGAGGCCGGACGCGCGGCGGCCGCTGCCGCTGCCTACCCTGACGCCGCCGTCCTGCCCTCCGCCGAAGCGGCGCTGGAGCGCGCCGGCAGCCTTGATCTTGCCGTCATCAGCACCCCGCCGGGCACCCATGCCCCACTGGCACGGGCAGCGCTGGACGCAGGGCTGGGCGTTGTGGTGGATAAACCGTTCGCGCACACGCCGGAAGCCGCCTCCGGCCTCATCGAACTGGCTGCGGCAAAGGAGCTGGTGCTGTCGGTGTTCCAGAACCGGCGCTGGGACGGGGACTTCCTCACCCTGCAGGGGCTCCTGCAGCGAGGCGAACTGGGAACCGTGACCCGCTTTGAGTCACGGATGGAGAGCTGGAAACCCGTTGTCAGCAAGGCCTGGAAAGCCGCGACGGGAGCCGCTGACGGCGGCGGAATTCTCTTTGACCTGGGCCCGCACCTCATTGACCAGGCGCTGGAGCTCTTCGGGCCCGCTGAACCGGCCTATGCCGAAGTTGCTGCAAGGCGCGGCGGTGGAGGGCCGGACGACGACGTCTTCGTTGTCCTGCAGCACGCGGCCGGCGTGCTGTCCCATCTGTGGATGAACTCACTGGCACCGCAGGCGGGGGACCGCTTCCGGGTCACAGGCTCCGAAGCGTCCTGGACCAAACGGGGGACTGACCCGCAGGAAGGGCAGCTCGATGCCGGCCTGCGGCCCGGAAGCCCCGGCTACGGGCTTGAGGAGCGGGAACGCTGGGGGCAGCTGGGGCGGGACGGAACCACCGTTCCGGTGCCCACCGAGCCCGGACGCTACCAGGACTACTACGCCCGGCTAGCGGATACCTTCCTGCACGGAAGCCCGGTACCGGTGGACCCGGCCGACTCGCTGCGCGGGCTGGAGATCATACGCCTGATCCACGCCGGACTTTAAACCGCCCCGGGGCAGCGTGTAATCCGGAAGCGCAAACGGGACGCAAATCACGGTGTGTCAATCGTCTCGTTTAGCATTTTAGGAATGCACCTCAAAGACCGGATCGAAGATTCCACCATGAGCCGGCGGCAAGTCGGAATCATTGCAATTTGTACAGCTCTCTACATGATCGACGGTTTCGACGTCCTGGTCATGGCCTTCAGCGCAGCTGATGTCTCCAAGGAATGGGACCTCAACGGCGCTCAACTCGGTTTCCTCCTCAGCGCGGCCCTGGTAGGCATGGCGGTTGGATCGATCTTCGTTTCGACGATCGCAGATGTGATCGGCCGGCAGAAAACACTGCTGTTCGGCGTCTGCGTCGTCGCACTGGGCATGCTCGGCTCGGTCTTTGCGCCGTCCTACGAAGTGCTGCTGATCCTGCGCATTATCACCGGCGTCGCCATCGGCACGCTGCAGGCCACCATCAACGTGTTCGCCTCGGAGTTCTCCAACGCCAGGCGCCGCTCCACGGCACTCGCCATCGTCAGCATCGGGCAGCCGATCGGCGGTGTCCTGGGCGGCCTGATCACCGGCGTGCTGATCTCCTCCTTCGGCTGGCGCTCGGCCTTCGTCTTCGGCACCATCGCCACCCTGATCATGATCCCGCTGGTCCTGAAGGTCCTGCCGGAATCGATCGACTACCTGGCGGTGCGCCGCCCGGCCAACGCCCTGGAACGCATCAACAAGACCCTCCGCAGCATCGGCCAGGAGCCGGTCAGCGAACTGCCTGATCCGGCACCCCGCAGTGAGAAATCCCGCTTCGCCGACGTCCTCACCGGAGCCAACGCCCGCCGGACCATCCTGCTCTCGCTGGCCTACTTCATCCTGATGGCAAGCTTCTACTTCGCGAACTCCTGGACACCGAAGCTGATCACGGCCAGCGGCTTCAGCGCACAGGACGGCATCACCGCCGGCGTGCTGTTCAGCGTCGGTGCCATCATCGGTGCCGTCACGCTGGGAGTCTTCGGTTCACGGTTTGAGATGCGCAAGGTCCTGGCGGTCTTCTTCGTCGTCGGTGCCGCCACATTCGTGGCTTTCGCCAACTCCACCGAGGGCTCACTGCCCCTGGCGCTGTTCGCGGCCGCCCTGGTGGGCTTCGGCTCTAACGCCCCGATCGCCGGCATGCTGGCCATCAGCCCCACCTACTACGACACGGAGGTCCGCAGCACCGCCCTGGGCCTGGTCATCGGCATGGGCCGGGTTGGCGCCATCGTTTCCCCGATCCTGGCCGGCACGCTGATCGACGGCGGCTGGACGCCGGGGGACCTCTACTTCCTCTTCGTGATTCCCATGGGTCTCGGTGCCGTCGTCATTTCGATGCTCGGCGCACCCGTGCTCCGCGGTGCGGCAGCCAAGGTGCCGGTAGCCCACTAGGCCCTTCGCGGACCCAAACCGGTAAGAGGCCGGCAGCCCCCGCGGGCTGCCGGCCTTTTTTGCGCTCCCCGCGGGAACCCGGGTCAGCTGGGCACGAGCTCCGTCCAGCGCTCAGCCAGGTCCAGGCCATGCGCTTCGGAAACCGAGTGGTGGGCCACCCTTCCGCCGGCAATGTTCAGCCCGCGGGCCAGGGCCGGACTGGCTTCGAAGGCTTCCCGCACGCCCTTGTCCGCCAATGCGACGGCGTACGGCAGGGTCACGTTGGTCAACGCGTACGTGGAGGTGTTCGGCACCGCGCCGGGCATGTTGGCCACACAGTAGAACAGGGAACCGTGCACCCGGAACGTCGGGTCCTCATGGGTGGTGGGGCGGCTGTCCTCAAAACACCCGCCCTGGTCCACGGCAATGTCCACCAGGACGCTGCCGGGTTTCATCCGGGCGACCATGTCGTTGGTGACCAGCTTCGGGGCCCGCGCGCCGGGTATCAGCACCGATCCGATGACCAGGTCCGCATCCAGCAGGGCACGCTCGATTTCGAAGGCATTGGAGGCCACCGTCTTGATCCGCCCGGCGTATTGCGCGTCGAGCTCCCGGAGCCGGTTAATGTTGATGTCCAGCACGGTGACGTCCGCGTGGGCGCCGACGGCGATGGCTGTGGCGTTCGTGCCCGCAACACCGGCGCCCAGCACCACCACCTTCGCAGGACGCACTCCGGGAACGCCGCCCAGCAGCAGCCCGGGTCCGCCGGCCGGGGCCATCATGGACTGCGCGCCCACCTGCACCGCCAGGCGCCCGGCAACCTCGGACATCGGGGCCAGCAGCGGCAGTGCCCGGCCCTCCTGCACGGTTTCGTAGGCGATGGCGGTCACTCCGGAATCCAGCAGTGCGCGCGTGAGTTCCGGCTCAGCGGCTAGGTGCAGGTAGGTGAAGAGAATCAGGCCCGGGCGGAAGTACCCGTACTCGGCGGCAATCGGTTCCTTGACCTTGAGAATCAGGTCAGAACGGTTCCAGACCGCTTCCGCGGACGGAACAACTTCCGCCCCCGCCGCTTTATATTCCGTATCCGTGATATTCGACCCGGTCCCCGCTCCGGCCTCAAGCAGGACAGTATGGCCTCGAGCCGAAAGCTCGTGCACGCCGGATGCGGTGATGGCCACCCGGAACTCGTTGTTCTTGATCTCCTTGGGGATACCGATAATCACGTTTAGCTCCGGTCTTCGGGGTGGATAACAACATGGGCAACCTACTTTTGCTGGCCGGCCGCTTTCGCCGCACTGGCGGCACGCTGCGCCTGCAGCCAGGACTCGACGTCGGACATCCGGATGCGGCGGTGCGTTCCACGGTATTCCACGGGGATAATACCGGCGTCGGTCAGATTCCGCAGATACGTATGGGAGATTCCTGCTGCGGTGGCTGCCTGCGACGTCGTGAGAAGCGGATCATGGCCCGGCGCAGCAGCGGCGGACGCGGGGGCCGCAGCGGAGGAGATGCTCACTGCCTCTCCTGCGCCCAGCCGGCCCAGCAGGTCCAGGACTGCATCCCGGGCCGCAGGCGGAAGGCGCAGGGCGGTGCCGTCCACGAAAACAGTGACGTCTCCGGCGGCAAGTGCCCGCGCCAGTGCCTTCGCGTCCTTGCCGGGAAGTGCCTGGGTGGTGGTGGTCCTTTGGCTCATGCAGATCATCTTGCCAAACGTGCCGGCCGGGAAGCATGAACCAGCGCTCCAAAGTCCGTATGCGTCGGAGTCGAAAGGCCTGCCCGTGTGCGGGGCCCGGCGGAAATGGGCGGCCGGAGCAGCCGCGCCCAACGGCGGGAGCGGGGCTGAAGGGAGTCTTAAACGAGCGACTGACACCTGGTGGACGGATGGACCGGCCTCCAGGTGTCAGTCTGTTGCAGCTCTTTTAGAACTGAGGGGTCAGTCCAGCAGCTCGTAGGCGGGGAGGGTGAGGAAGTCCGGGTAGTCCGGGGCCAGGCTGATCCGGCCGATCAGTTCACTCGCCGGGGCGTAATAGCGGTGGAACTTTTCCTCATCCACTTCACTGCGCAGCCGCTCGGTTTCCTCGGCCAGGATCCTCGTGACCAGGTCCTCGGTCACGGTTTCCCCGGTGTCTTCGAGCACCACGCCGTTGCGGACCTGCTGCCAGACCTGGGAACGGGAGATTTCCGCGGTGGCGGCGTCTTCCATGAGGTTGTGGATCGCCACGGCGCCGTTGCCTGACAGCCAGACCGCGGTGTACGCGACGGCGACGTACAGGTTGGAGCGCAGCCCCGCTTCGGTGATGGAGCCCTGGGCGGTGGTGACGTTGAGCAGGTCCTTCGCAGTTACCGAGACGTCCTCCCGGAGCCGGTCCACCTGGTTGGGCTTCTCGCCCAGGATGGAGTCGAAGACCTCGCGGCACGTGGCCACCATGTCCGGGTGGGCAACCCAGGAGCCGTCGAAGCCGTCGTTGGCTTCCCGGGTCTTATCCGCGGTGACCTTCTCGAATGCCTTGGCGGTGATTTCCGGTTCGCGGCGGTTCGGGATGAAAGCGGCCATCCCGCCCATGGCGAAGGCGCCGCGGCGGTGGCAGGTTTTGACCAGCAGTTCGGTGTAGGCGCGCATAAACGGTGCGGTCATGGCGACGTCGGCCCGGTCCGGCAGCAGGAAGTCCTTACCTGCGTCGCGGAAGACCTTGATGATGCTGAAGAGGTAGTCCCAGCGGCCGGCGTTCAGGCCCGAGGCATGGTCCCGCAGTTCGTAGAGGATTTCCTCCATCTCGAAGGCGGCCGGAATGGTTTCGATGAGGACGGTGGCGCGCACCGAACCCTGCGGGATGCCCACGTAGTCCTGCGCGAACACGAAGACATCGTTCCAGAGCCGTGCTTCCAGGTGGCTTTCCATCTTGGGCAGGTAGTAGTACGGGCCGTGGCCGTTCTCCAGGAGCTGCTTGGCGTTGTGGAAGAAGTGCAGGCCGAAGTCGACCAGCGCGCCAACGCCCGGTTCGCCGTCGATCAGCACGTGCTTCTCCGGCAGATGCCAGCCGCGCGGGCGCATCACGACGACGGCGAGGGGTGCGTCCGTGCGCAGCGCGTATTCCTTGCCCTCGGGGGAGGTGAAGGACAGCTGCCCGCGGGCGGCCTGGTACAGGTTGTACTCTGCGTCCACCACGTTGTGCCAGGTGGGGGTGGATGCGTCTTCCAGGTCAGCCAGCCAGACCTTGGCACCCGAGTTCAGTGCGTTGATCGCCATTTTCGCCGGGGACGCGGGGCCGGTCATT
Organism: Arthrobacter pullicola; assembly: GCF_014836875.1. Classification (GTDB taxonomy): domain Bacteria; phylum Actinomycetota; class Actinomycetes; order Actinomycetales; family Micrococcaceae; genus Arthrobacter_B; species Arthrobacter_B pullicola. Next base: position 384,319 of record NZ_JACSQC010000001.1, read on the forward strand.
TCGACCCGGCGGTCCTGGAGGGCGGGCGGCGCCGCAGCGACCTTCCAGTCCCCTTCGCGGATTCCAGCGGTTTCGGGGAGGAAGTCCAGGGAGCCGCCGGCTGCAATGGCATCGCGGCGTGCCGTGCGGGCAGCGAGGAGCTCATTGCGGGTGGGTGCGAAGCGTCTGTGCAGCTCCTCGACGAACGCCAATGCTTCGGGGGTCAGGATGGTTTCGCCACCCGTGGCAGGGTTCGGATCGGTTACTTCAATGGCCATGGCCTTACTCCCTCTTGCAGGTCTGCTTTGTCGCGCTGGTCCGCCAGTTAACGTACCCAAGGACTTTTTGAAAAATGAAAAAGTTCTTCCGTATCGTGATAATACGGTGCGGGGTGAGGGGATGGCAAGGGTCCGGGTCCTTTGACTCCGGCCGCTACGATCGGGGGATGCCAATCCGAACCGCCCGGGCCAAGGCCGCGGGAACTGCCGCCACCCTGCTTGGTGGAAGCGCGGAGTTGATCGACTTCCTGATCCCGCTCTGGGCCGGTGCTGCGCTCGCAATGCCTCCAACCGCGGTGGGCGCCCTGGTCGCGCTCGAGCTGGTGGTTTCCGTTCTGGCGCGCCCGGCCGCCGGTTGGCTGGTGGACACACGGACACGGACGTCGGTGGCTGCCGCGGGCGCCCTCCTCTACGGAATGAGCTGTCTTGGCTACGCGCTGGCCGCGGCCCAGCCGCACGCATTCGCTGCCGCCATCCTGGGCGGGGCCGGCGGAGCACTGTTCTGGATTGCGGTCCGGGCTATCGCAGCCGAAGACCTGGGACAGGACTCCGGGGCGCTCGCCGGGCTGCTCTCCTCCGAAGCGCTGGGCTCATGGTTTTTTTGGATTCCGGCGATGTTCCTCCTGCCGCTGGCCGGCTTCAGCGGAATCTTCGCTGCCCTCGCCGCTGCCTGCACCGCCGCGGCCTTCCTGCTGCTCCGCGCCCAGCGGTCCCTGCCCCCGCGGCAGGCCCGGCCCGCGGAGACGGCGGCTGCACCCGGCCAGCGGCGGCTCACCCCGCTGCTGCTCCCCGCGCTGGTCACGGGCGCCGCGGAGGCAGGAGTTGGGCTGCTCCTGCTGCTCCATCTGCAAACCTCGCTCCAGCTGGCGGTCTACCAGATTGCGCTCGTTTACCTGCCCGGCGGCATAGCGCTCACCGTCCTTCCTCGCATCCTGCACCGGTTCGTCGAACGCCACGGCCGGCAGCGGGGTTACGCCGTCGCCTCCGTGGCATCTGCCCTCACCGCGGCCGGGCTGGCCTTTACTCCCAGTCCGCTGGCGATCGCCGCGCTCTGGACCCTTACGAGTGCCTCCTGGGCGATCCTCCTGCCGATCCAGCGTGCCGTCGCCGCGGAGGTAAGCGCACCCCGGACGGGTCGGGGGCTGGGTCTGCTCAGTAACGCCGAGCTCCTCGGTGCCGCGGCCGGGTCACTGCTCGCGGGCCTGCTGTACGACGGCGGCTCCTGGGCCCTGCCGTGCCTGGTCTTCGCCGGCATTATTCTCAGCGGAACTGTGCTCGGTCCGCTTGCCCTGCGCCGTCTCGGGGTTCGGGACCGGCCGGCTCCCGAAGCTGCTGGTGCGGACGGAGGCGCAGCCGGGAGCCAGCTGTAGCCGGCCTGGCCAACAATTCCATGGGACTTGCAGGGACCGGGGCGGGACTGAGGGCGGATTGGTGCGGGTCGGCGGGCGTTGCGTGTGCAGGTATGGCGGGCGTTTTTCGGAACAGGTCACCAGAAGTGCACACCCGTTGGGGAGCTGTCACCTGACAAAACGGTCCGGCACTATGACCCGGCACTGGGCTCAATCGCCAGCACGGTGACGTTCACCGGACCGGTGGTGATGCCCGTGGCGCGCAGGGCCTGTGCCACCCGGTCCCGCACCTGGTCGGCGACGTCCAGCGCGTTGTAGGCGGCATCGGTGGCTAAATCCACCTCAATCGTTGCCGTGCCGTCACGGATCATGGCCACGACGCCGTCCCGCACCTTCGGAGCCTCCGGGTCTCCGGGGCGGCGGGCCGCCCATCCCGCCGTCGTGCGCCAGGACTGGGAGACTCCGGTCCGGAGCCGGGCCAATAAATGGCTGCGGGCCGTAGCCAGCCGCAGTACGCCCGGCGTTTCCCGGGCCGCCCGGGCAGCGATGCCTGCCACCAGGGCACTGTCCACCAGCTGGCCGTGAAGGGGTTTGTCGGACACAGACCCACCTTCCAATCCCCGGGACCCCGGGTTCCCAGACGTTTCGCCGCGGGGCGGTTTCAGCGGGGTGTTTCAACAGAGGCCCGGCGGTTGCTGCCGGTCCTGTAAATATGCCACCGGGGCCGCGGAAGCGGAACCAGCTCCGCAGAACGGGAATATCCGGGGTCCAAGGCCCGAATAGTCCCGGCGGGAGTGACGGTACGGGCATTCCGCCGTCTTAATGGAGGTAGGCGATCCGGCCCGGATCCCATCGAGCAGGAGATGAGTGTCATGGCAGAAACCGCAAGGAACCCTGGACCATCATCCGCACCGGCCGCAGAAGCGGTGTCAGGAGAGCACGCGGGCAGCGAACACGAGGTTGAGCAGCAGCGCCGCTCGGGGCCACTCCATACGCCCAGGGGAGATACAACGATCGAAGAAACAGTGGTGCAGAAGCTGGCCGGCATGGCCACCCGGGAGGTTCCGGGCGTCTTCGCCATGGGAAATGCCGCCCGGCGGGCCTTCAGCGCCGTAACGGACCGAATCCCCGGTTCACAGACCAACGTCAGTAATGGCGTCACTGTGGAAAAGGGTGAGCGGCAGGCGGCGATCGATGTGAGCATCGTCGTCGACTACGGCTTCTCCATCGTGGAAGTCAGCCAGGGCATCCGCCGGAACGTTATCCGCTCGGTGGAGAACGCGACCGGCCTGGAAGTTCTGGAAGTGAATGTCAACGTCACCGATGTGCACCTGCCCGGGGATTCCAGTGACGAGGGGGACGACGGCGGCAAGAAGGCGCCCTCCAACCGTTTGGAATAGCGGGCATCCGCCCGGTCTGCGGCGGATTTAATCTAGGGAACTAAGGAGAACACCATGTCTGCAACAAGATGGTGCGTGGCTGTTGGTCTGGTTCTGGGGATCGTGCTGGCCTTCGGCGGGTGGTTCGCCTTTTTGGTCACCATCCTCTTTGGACTGATCGGCCTGCTGGTGGGGCTGACGGCTGACGGCAAGCTCGACATGGCCGGGTTGTTTGGCCGGGCCTCGAGCCGATGACCACCACGGAGGTGCCTGCTTCCGGCCGCTCCCGCCGTGACGTGGGCAGCCGGGGCAACACATCCATGTCCAAAAAAGTGCTGGAGAAGATAGCCAGCCAGGTAGCCAGGGATGAGACGGAGGCGGGCGGGACGTCCGGGGGGTTCCTCGGCATCGGCTCGCGGGCGGATTTCACGGCCCGTCCGGATGCCGACGTCGAACTGGCAGGGAACATCGCGAGCCTCAAGGTGACAGTGGGGCTCCCGTACCCGCTGCCGCTGCGCCGGGCAACGGACCAGCTGCGCCAGCGTATCGCCGAGCGGGTCACGGAGCTGACCGGAGTGCAGGTGAGACAGGTGGACATCACTATCGCCTGGCTGAGGCCGAAAGCCCTCACCTCCGGCCGAAGGCAGCTGCTGTGAGTCGGGCGGGAGCGCCTCCCGTGGCGCTGCGCCAGCGGCCAAGCAGGTCGGTTCCGGCGACTATCTGCGCCGCGGTACTCCTTGCCCTGGGAATCGTGCTGGTCTGGATGGCCCTTGTCCGTTTGACCTCCGGGTCCTGGCCGGAGGCTTTTACGGCTCCCTTCACGTGGCTTGCGGGCGTGAGCTGGGATGATCCTGCCGTATGGACACTTGGGGCGGTCGCAGCCGCCGTCGGGCTGATTCTGCTGTTGGCCGGCATCCTGCCCGGCCAGTACCGCGACCTTGGCGTGCGCCTGCCGGCTGCTGAGGAACCGGATTCCGAGGCGGCCGTGGAAGGTGATGCGGCAGTGGTGATGTCCCGCCGTGCCGTGGCCCAGCTGGCCGCTGCCACCTGTGAACACATCGACGGAGTCTCGTCAGCCTCGGCGACGGCAACGGACAGGGAGGTGCGGGTCTCCGTCAATACGGCCCTGCATGACACCCGGGACCTCCACCGCTGGGTGGGCGACGGCGTCCGGTCACGGCTGGTTGCCTCAGGCCTGGACCCGGCGCCCCGCGTCAAGGTTTACATCAACTCCCGGGACTGACCCGGGACCTGCCAGGAACGGAAAGGACGCGCCATGCGACACCATGCGGGGGCGATGAACCGGACGTGGCTCATCATTATCGGCGTGCTGCTTCTGGCAGCCGGAATCCTGGCACTGCTGATTTCCGCGGGATTCCTGAACCAGTTCACCGGCGGAGCGGTCTCCGATGCCCAGTCACCGGTGCTGCAGCAGAGCCCCGAGACGCTGCTTGCTCCGGACTGGGTGGCGCCGGCCGTGCTGATCGGCGGGCTGATCCTCGGGATTCTGGGCCTGTGGTGGATCCTCGCCGAGATTCCCCGCCGGCGTGCAGCCGCGGGCTACCGGCTGCAGGAAGACCCGGCCCGCGGGATCACCCGGTGCGAGCCTGGTGTCCTCGCCGCTGCCGTTGAGTACGACGCCAACCGCGTGCCCGGCGTCGTAAATTCCTCGGCGCTGCTGCGCGGCACGGCCGGGGCGCCGGACCTCGCCCTGCGGGTGACCGTCAACGAGCGTGCGGATATTCAGGAAACCCTGCGCCGGATCCGCTCGGAGGTCCTGCCCAACCTGAGCCTTGCCCTGGAAGCCCCGCTGCACACTGTCGGGATCCAGCTGGACGTCAGCGCCAAGGCGGCGCAGCTGGGCAGCACCGTCGAATCAACCGGAACGGTGGTCTACTGAACAAATGGTGGTCTATTGAGCAGGGAGACGAGTCCAAATCGTTACCCGGACAAGGGGCTGGATTCTGCCGGATCAGGTGTTGCCGGCGGGACCGAGCCGGTAGCGTGACCGGCACTTCGGCAAAAAACCTGCTCACGAACGGGTCCACGACGATGGTGCAGCACTACAAAGAAGCCCTTCCCCCGAACGACTATCCGATCTGCGTCACCTGCGGCACGCAGTACTCCGAACCGCGCGCCTCCTGTCCAGTGTGCCTGGATGAGCGTCAATATGTGCCGTTATCCGGCCAGGCCTGGACCACGCTCTCCCGGCTCCGCTCCGGCGCCCGGCGGGCCAGCGTGCACCCGCAGGGCCCGGGGGTGCTGGGGATCGGATGCGAACCCAAGTTTGCGATCGGCCAGCGGGCACTGCTGGTCAAGGCCGCGGACGGCAACGTGCTGTGGGATTGTGTGCCCTACCTCGACGAAGAACTCATCGACATCGTCAACGCCGAAGGCGGGTTGTCAGCTATCGCCATCAGCCACCCGCACTACTACGCGACCATGGTGGACTGGGCCAGGGAATTCGAGGTGCCGGTCTACCTGCACACCGCGGACCGGCAGTGGGTGGGCCGCAGCGACCCGGTGCTGCAGTTCTGGGACGGGGACCGGATGGAACTGGCATCAGGACTAGTCCTGTACCGCCCGGGTGTCCACTTCCCGGGCGGCACGGTAATGCACTGGGACGATGACCCCGATGGTCTGGGCGCCCTCTTCAGCGGAGACATCATCCAGGTCATCCCGGACTTCACGCACGTGGCCTTTATGTACAGCTATCCCAATCTGATCCCGGAGCGTCCCGACGTCGTCGAGGCGGCCGCGGAGCTGCTGGCGCCGCTGGCCTACGAACGGCTCTACGGCGCCTGGTGGGACTTCATCCTGCCGCGGGCCGCAGACCGGATCGTGCAGGACTCCGCTACCCGCTACCTGAAGTTCACCCGCGGTTGAGGGCCTTCACGGCTTCCCGTTCCCCGGCTGCCATCGAGTTGTACTCGGCCACCCGTGCCTGGTGCAGCGGCGTGCGGCGCAGCAGGGCGTAGGCACCGCCCAGCAGGGCAAACCAGATGGGCGTGACCAGCAGGGCCATCAGGGTGTCCGGCTGCGTGGTCAGGGCCCACACGATGAAGACAAAGAAGGCCAGCACCACATAGACCATGACCCGGCCGCCGGGAAGCTTGAACGTCGATTCCTCGTGCAGGTGCGGCCGGCGCCGCCGGTAGGCCAGGTAGCTGAACAGGATGATGGTCCAGACAAACATGAAGCACAGGGCAGAGATTGTGGTGACCAGCGTGAAGGCAGCACTCACCGATTCACCCGCGTACAGCAGCACGACGCCGGCGAGCAGGAACGTGCAGGAAAAGAACAGGGCGTTCTGCGGAACCTTGCGCCGGGACAGGCGGCTGAACGCGTTGGGCGCATCGCCGTCGCGCGCCAGGCCGTACACCATGCGCGAGGTTGAATAGATGCCGGAGTTCGCCGACGACGCCGCGGACGTCAGCACCACAAAGTTGACGACGGCGGCAGCCGTGCCCAGCCCGGCCAGGGTGAACATACCCACGAACGGGCTTTCATCCGCGCTGAAGTCCGTCCACGGGATCACCGACATGAGGATGACCAGAGCGCCTACGTAGAACAGCATGATGCGCAGCGGAATCGAGTTGATCGCCTTGGGCAGGTTCTTGGTCGGGTCCTTGGTTTCGGCGGCGGCGGTGCCCACCAGTTCGATGCCGACAAAGGCGAACACGGCGATCTGGAACCCGGCCACGAAGCCCATGGGACCGGTGGGGAAGAACCCGCCGTTTTCCCAGAGGTTGCCGAAGCTGGCTTCCTCGCCCGGACCGGAGGAGAACCGGGTCAGGATCATGACCAGGCCCACCACAATCAGGGTCATGATGGCCACGATCTTGATCAGGGCAAACCAGAATTCGGTCTCACCGAAGGCCCGCACCGTGGGAAGGTTCAGCGCCAGCAGGAGGGCGATGCAGGCCAGGGCCGGAATCCAGAGCGGCGCGCTGGCCCACCAATAGGTGACGTAATGGGCGATCGCCACGACGTCGGCGATGCCGGTGACCACCCAGCAGAACCAATAGGTCCAGCCGGTGAAGAACCCGGCCCACGGGCCCAGCAGGTCCGCGGCGAAGTCGCTGAAGGATTTGTACTCCAGGTTGGAGAGCAGCAGCTCACCCATGGCCCGCATCACGAAGTACAGCATGAAGCCGATGATCATGTAGACGAAGATGACCGAAGGACCCGCAACGGAGATGGTTTTGCCGGAGCCCATAAACAGGCCGGTACCGATGGCTCCGCCGATCGCAAGCAGCTGGATGTGGCGGCTGGACAGCGAACGCGAGAGGTCCGGGTCCTTGGAACTGGAAACTGCTGCGGACTGCGCCGTGCTGGACGGGCGGGTGGAGCTACCTGACATGGAGTTCTTTCTCGTAGGCACCAATTCGAGGCACCGCCGCCAAGACACGCTGCCGTCACCGGGTTACCAATGGAGCACCATGAGATGCGGCGTCGCCGCCGATCATTTCAGTTTCCGGAGTGCCCGCGGACATGTCAATTTGGGTCTTTCGGCCGGCTGGTTTATAAACCTGCGCGCCAGGGCTTTCCAACGGTCCTGCGTCACACCTTGAAGGGTCCGGTGCCGCCGACTAGAGTCAGCTACGCAGCTACAACTGAATATGCCTTTATCAGCCGTGGCGGGAGAGTCCTGCAGCAGCGAACCACCGACGCCGCGGGCGCCGTAGGAGCAAACCCTCCCCGGGAATCTCTCAGGCCCCTGTACCGCCACAGCGAGGCAACTCTGGAAAGCAGGGCCGGATCACTCCGGATCCTCACCGACGGTGCAAGCGGCTCACCCCCGCGGAATCTCTCAGGTCCAATACAGAGCGGGGAGGAACCAATCGTCTCATCGGCGTACCCTCGCCCGCCTTTTGGAGCCTCCACATGACAGCAGCACCGTCCACCGCAGCCTTCGTCGACCGCCACATCGGTGCGCGCGCGACAGAAACCGACGCCATGCTTAAGGCCGTCGGCTACGACACCCTCGACAACCTCGTGGACGCTGCCGTTCCCGCGGCCATCCGTCAGGACGCGCCGCTGGTGCTGAACGCGGCCCGCAGCGAGCAGGAAACCCTGGCCGAGCTGCGCCGCATCGCGGGCAAGAACAAGACCGCCGTGCAGATGATCGGGCAGGGTTACTTCGACACCCACACCCCGCCGGTGATCCTGCGCAACGTCGTGGAAGACCCCGCCTGGTACACCGCCTACACGCCGTATCAGCCCGAAATTTCCCAGGGCCGGCTCGAAGCCCTGCTGAACTTCCAGACCATGGTCCAGGACCTCACCGCCCTGCCCGTGGCCAACGCGTCGCTGCTGGATGAGGCCACGGCCGTCGCCGAGGCCGTGCTGCTGATGCGCCGCTCCAACAAGGCCAAGTCCGAGGGCAAGATCGTGCTCGACGCTGACGCGCTGCCGCAGACCATCGCGATCGTCCGGGGCCGGGCCAAGGCCCTCGGGTTCGACGTCGAGGTTGCTGACCTCTCCGCGGGCCTGCCCGACGGCGAGATCACCGGCGTCGTCCTCCAGCAGCCCGGGGTCTCCGGTGCCGTCCGGGACCAGGCCGGGATCATCGCCGATGCCAAGCAACGCGGGGCCCTGGTGACCGTGGCCGCTGACTTGCTGGCCCTGACCCTGCTCACTCCTCCCGGCGAGCAGGGCGCGGACATCGCCGTCGGCTCCGTGCAGCGCTTTGGTGTACCGCTCTTCTTCGGCGGCCCGCACGCTGCGTATATGGCCGTGCGCAAGGGCCTGGAGCGCTCGCTGCCGGGCCGCCTGGTCGGGGTCTCCAAGGACTCTGCCGGCACCCCCGCCTACCGCCTGGCGCTGCAGACCCGCGAGCAGCACATCCGCCGCGAAAAGGCGACGTCCAACATCTGCACCGCGCAGGCCCTGCTGGCCATCGTGGCCTCAATGTACGCCGTCTACCATGGCCCTGAAGGGCTGAAGGCGATCGCCCTGCGCGCCAACGGCCACGCCCGCGCCCTGGCCACCGCCCTGCAGAACGCCGGCATTGAGCTGGTTTCCGGCACGTTCTTCGACACCGTGACCGCCCGTGTTCCCGGCCGTGCCGCCGAAGTGGTGGCCGCCGCCGAGGCCAAGGGCATCAACCTGCGCCTGGTCGACGCGGACACCGTGGGTGTGTCCACCGACGAGACCACCACCGACGCGGTGATTGCCGACGTCGCTGCCGCCTTCGGTGCATCGCCCGCCGAGGCGGCCGGGTTCGAGCTGCCGGCTGAACTGCTCCGCACCTCCGAGTACATGACCCACCCAGTGTTCTCCTCCTACCGCTCCGAAACCCAGATGCTGCGCTACCTGCGCCGCCTCTCGGACCGGGACCTGGCACTGGACCGCACCATGATCCCGCTGGGCTCCTGCACCATGAAGCTCAACGCCACCGCCGAGATGCAGGCCATGACCTGGCCCGAGTTCGCGTCCATCCACCCGTTCGCCCCGGATTCCCAGACCGAGGGCTGGCGTGAACTGATCGCCGACCTGGAAGCCCAGCTGGCCACCATCACCGGTTACGACCAGGTGTCCATCCAGCCCAACGCCGGATCCCAGGGCGAGCTGGCCGGCCTGCTGGCGATCCGCGGCTACCACCACTCCCGCGGCGACGAGCAGCGCAACATCTGCCTGATCCCGGCCTCCGCGCACGGCACCAACGCGGCCTCCGCCGTCCTGGCCGGCATGAAGGTGGTCGTTGTTGGCACCGCCGGCGACGGCGCGATCGACCACGCTGACCTGCGCGCCAAGATCGACGCGCACCGCGAGAACCTCGCCGCGATCATGATCACCTACCCCTCCACCCACGGGGTGTACGACGACGACGTCCGCGACGTCTGCGAGGCGATCCACGAAGCGGGCGGCCAGGTCTACATCGACGGGGCCAACCTCAACGCCCTGGTCGGCTTGGCCCAGCCGGGCGAATTCGGCGGCGACGTCTCCCACCTGAATCTGCACAAGACCTTCTGCATCCCGCACGGCGGCGGCGGACCCGGCGTCGGGCCCGTGGCAGCGAAAGCCCACCTGGCACCGTTTATGCCCGGTAACGCAGCGGCCTGGGACGGCGGCGAAGACGTTCCGATCTCGGCCTCCCGCTTCGGTTCGGCCGGCGTCCTGCCGATCTCCTGGGCCTACGTCCGTCTCATGGGCGGGGAAGGCCTGACCTCCGCCACGAAGAGCGCGCTGCTGGCTGCCAACTATGTGGCGGCCCGCCTGAACGACTACTTCCCGGTGCTCTACACCGGCAAGGGTGGCCTGGTGGCCCACGAGTGCATCCTGGACCTGCGCGAGCTCACCGCCAAGACCGGTGTCACCGCCGAGGACGTGGCCAAGCGCCTGGTGGACTACGGCTTCCACGCCCCGACCCTGTCCTTCCCGGTGGCCGGCACCCTGATGGTCGAACCCACCGAGTCCGAGGACCAGGGCGAAATCGACCGGTTCATCGACGCGATGATCGCCATCCGCGGCGAAATCGACCAGGTTGCCGCCGGCGACTTCACGGTCGAGGACAGCCCGCTGCGCAACGCGCCGCACACCGCCACCGTCGCCGCCGGCAACGAATGGAACCGCCCCTACCCGCGTGAACAGGCCGTCTTCCCGCTGAAGAGCCTGCGGACGGACAAGTACTTCCCGCCGGTGGGCCGCATCGACGGCGCAGCGGGGGACCGCAACCTGATTTGCTCCTGCCCGCCGATCGAAGAGTTCGAGAACTAAGGGGATCGCCGCTATGACTGAGCAGTACACCGCGCTTTACGAAGAGCACAAGCGCCTCGGCGCCTCCTTTACTGACTTCGGCGGCTGGCAGATGCCGCTGAAGTACAGTTCCGAACTTGCTGAACACCACGCCGTCCGCAGGGCCGCTGGGCTGTTCGACCTCTCCCACATGGGCGAAGTCCGGGTCACCGGCCCGCAGGCGGGTGCCTTCCTGGACTACGCGCTCACTGGCAAGCTCTCCGCTATGACCGTGGGCCGTGCCAAGTACTCGCTGATCACGAACGCCGACGGCGGGATCATCGATGACCTGATCAGCTACCGGCTGGCCGACGACGAGTACCTGGTGGTCCCCAACGCCGGAAACGCCGCCGTTGTGGCTGCCGAACTGGCGGCCCGCTCCCAGGGCTTCGACGTCACGGTCGCGGACGAAACGGCAGCCACCTCGCTGGTGGCTGTGCAGGGACCGGAGGCTGAAGCGATCCTGCTGGACCTGGTCCCCGCCGAACAGCGCGGGCTTGTGACGGGCATGAAGTACTACGCCGCGGCCACGGCCCCGCTGAACGTGGACGGCAGTGCGCACAGCCTGCTCGTGGCGCGTACCGGCTACACCGGCGAGGACGGCTTCGAGGTCTACGTTCCCAACGACGCCGCGCCGGCCCTGTGGCAGGCACTGCTTGCCGCCGGCGCGGACCGCGGACTGGTTCCGGCGGGCCTGGCCTGCCGCGACTCGCTCCGCCTCGAGGCCGGCATGCCGCTCTACGGCAACGAGCTCAGCCTGGATCTGGACCCCTACGCAGCCGGCCTCGGCGGTGTGGTGACCCTGTCCAAGGAAGGTGACTTCGTCGGCCGCGCGGCGCTGGAAGCCAAGAAGCAGCAGACCCCGGCCCGCAAGCTGGTGGGCCTGAAGGGCTCCGGCCGCCGTTCGGCCCGGTCCTCCTACCCGGTCCTCAAGGACGGCCACCCGATCGGCGAAGTCACCTCCGGTGCGCCCAGCCCAACCCTCGGCTTCCCGATCGCTCTCGCATATGTCGACGCCGCCTATTCCACCCCCGGCACCCCTTTGGAAGTAGACCTCCGCGGCAAACCCGAACCTTTCACCGTCGTCGACCTCCCGTTCTACAAGCGCGAGAAGTAAAGCCTGCAAAACAGGTCCGAATACAGGGCACCAAAGCCGGGCGGTGTGTCGGTGCCTAATCGTCGCGGGCGGTGCGGTGTTCTGTGTAGCCCCGCATCGCCGAGCGAGGAACGAGTGAGGTGTCTAAGGGGCGGCAGAATGCCGCACCGGCGGCCCACGCCACATGCGCCACAGAAACACTTCCCACCTAGACTTTGAGTTAGTTCACAAGACCTATTTGAAAGGCACACATTATGAGCAAAGTTATTGAAGGCCTCCGCTACTCCGCCGAACACGAGTGGGTGGACTCCTCCAGCCCCGTGAAGGTCGGCATCTCCGCCGTCGCCGCTGACGCGCTGGGCGACGTCGTCTACGTGGACCTCCCCGCCGTCGGCGACACCGTCACTGCAGGCGAGACCTGCGGCGAGGTTGAATCCACCAAGTCAGTCTCGGACCTGTACGCTCCGGTCTCCGGCACCATCGTCGAGGTCAACCAGGAAGCCGTGGACAACCCGGCCATCCTGAACGAGGACCCGTACGGCGCCGGCTGGCTGTTCACCGTCAATGTCACGGAGGAGGGTGAGCTGCTGAGCGCTGCCGAGTACGCGGAGAAGAACGGCGGCGAGCTGTGACCGACTACCTGAACGCGCACCTGGCGGAGATCGATCCGGAGGTTGCCGAGCAGATCGATAACGAGCGGCGCCGCCAGCAGGACGGCCTGGAAATGATCGCGTCCGAAAACCACACTTCGGTAGCGGTCATGGAAGCCCAGGGGTCGGTGCTCACCAATAAGTACGCCGAGGGTTACCCGGGCCGCCGCTACTACGGCGGCTGCGAGTACGTGGATGTGATCGAGAAGCTTGCGATCGAGCGGGCCAAGGCCCTCTTCGGCGCCGGGTTCGCCAACGTTCAGCCGCACTCCGGCGCGCAGGCCAATGCCGCGGTGATGCACGCGCTGATCCGTCCCGGAGACACTGTCCTGGGTCTCTCACTGGCCGACGGCGGCCACCTCACGCACGGCATGAAGCTGAACTTCTCCGGCCGGCTGTACAACATCGTCCCGTACGGCGTGGACGAAACCACCCACACCGTGCAGATGGACGACGTCGCACGCCTGGCCCGCGAGCACAAGCCGAAGCTCATCGTGGCTGGCTGGTCCGCCTATGCCCGTCAGCTGGACTTCGCGGAGTTCCGGCGGATCGCGGATGAGGTCGGTGCCTACCTGATGGTGGACATGGCCCACTTCGCCGGACTGGTGGCCGCAGGCCTGCATCCCAGCCCGGTGCCGCACGCCCATGTGGTCACCTCCACCACGCACAAGACCCTGGCCGGTCCGCGCGGCGGCATCATCCTCTCCAACGAGGCGGAGATTGCCAAGAAGCTCAACTCGGCGGTCTTCCCGGGCCAGCAGGGCGGGCCGCTGGAACACGTGATTGCCGGCAAGGCCACCGCGCTGAAGATCGCCGGCACGCCGGAGTTCCGCGAACGCCAGGAACGTACCCTGGCCGGGTCCCGGATCCTCGCGGAGCGGCTGCTCGCCGAGGATGTGGCGGCGAAGGGCATTTCCGTAGTGTCCGGCGGCACCGACGTGCACCTGGTCCTGGTGGATCTGCGCAACGCGGAACTGGACGGGCAGCAGGGCGAGGACCGGCTGGCGCAGATCGATATCACGGTCAACCGCAATGCGGTTCCGTTCGACCCGCGCCCGCCCATGGTGACCTCCGGTCTCCGGATCGGAACGCCGGCGCTGGCCACCCGCGGTTTTGACGAGGCAGCGTTCCGTGAAGTCGCGGACATCATCGCCCTGGCGCTGATTGCGCCCGAGGGTGAGGATCTTGCCGCGCTGAGGGACCGTGTCCATGCCCTGGCCGCAGCGCACCCGCTGTACCCGCAGGTCGCCGACCTTGCAGGAGCACCAACCCGCGTCTAAGGAGTCCTGATGGCTGTCGGCGTTTTCGACCTGTTCACTGTTGGAATCGGTCCCTCCAGCTCCCACACCGTGGGGCCGATGAGGGCCGCCGCTGCCTTCGCACGTGAACTGGACGCCGCCGGCCTCCTGGACTTCACGGCCGGTCTCCGCGTGGATCTGTACGGGTCCCTCGCGGCGACCGGCCGCGGGCACGGCACCATGCCCGCGGTTCTGCTGGGGCTGGAGGGTTTTGCTCCGGAAGAGATCCTGCCGGAGCAGATGGAGGAACGGCTCGCCGCCATTGAGTCCTCGGGCAAAATCAATTTGGGCGGCCAGTACGGCGGCGGAGTCCTGCTGCCGTACGGCAGCGAGGACATCGTACTGCGCCCGCTGACCGTCCTGCCGCGGCATACCAACGGCATCCGTTTCGCGGCCACCGGCTCCGGCGGGGAAGTGCTGCACGAAGCCACGTACTTCTCGGTCGGCGGCGGGTTCATTGTGCGCGGCGGCGAAGAAGATGACGCCGCCCGCGAGCTCGCCGCGTCCAAGCAGCAGCTTCCCTACCCCTTCCGGACGGCCGCGGAACTGCTGGAACACTGCACCGCCAGCGGGCTGCCTCTCAGCGGGGTCATGCTGGCCAACGAGCTGGTTTCCCGCTCGGAGGAGGAGGTCCGGTCCGGTCTGCTGCATATCCGCGATGTGATGGAAGACTGCAAGAATTCCGCGATCGCCCGCACCGGCCTGTTGCCCGGCGGGCTGAAGGTCCGCCGCCGGGCACCCCAGTGGCACACCCGGCTGCGCCAGGAGGACCCTAACCGGGACCCGCGCTTCTGGCAGGAATGGGTCAACCTGGTGGCATTGGCCGTCAATGAGGAAAACGCCTCCGGCGGCCGGGTAGTCACCGCGCCCACTAATGGCGCTGCCGGCATCATCCCCGCCGTTCTCTTCTACGCGACGCACTACGCGCCGGGCATGGACACGGCCACGCCGGAACAGAAGGACGACGCCGTCGTCCGCTTCCTGCTGGCTGCGGGCGCTGTGGGGGTGCTCTACAAGGAACAGGCCTCCATCTCCGGTGCCGAGGTGGGCTGCCAGGGTGAGGTGGGTTCGGCGTCGTCCATGGCCGCTGCCGGGCTGGCGGAGATCCTGGGCGGAACGCCCGAACAGGTGGAAAACGCGGCCGAGATCGCCATGGAACACAACCTAGGGCTCACCTGCGATCCCATTGGCGGGCTGGTGCAGGTCCCGTGCATTGAACGCAACGCCATCGGCGCCGGTAAAGCGGTGAACGCTGCCAAGATGGCGCTCTGGGGCGACGGGGAACACCGCGTCTCCCTGGACGAAGTCATCGTGACCATGCGGGAAACCGGCAAGGACATGAGTTCGAAGTACAAGGAAACCGCCATGGGCGGCCTCGCCGTCAACGTTGTGGAGTGCTGACCCGCCAGGGACGCCGGGCGGGTTGAGCAGTCCCGGCAAGGGTGATAAACCGTAAGGACGCTTAGTAAATTGCCGACCGGAGGGAAAGCACCATGGCCGAACGCGGAAACAGCACCCACGGGCGCCGCATGGACGAGGAACTGAAGCACGAAACGCAGAACCTCACCCGCAGCGCTGTCCCCGACCACGCCCAGGAATGGCGGAATCCCGAACCCGTGGCTGATGACACGGACAGTGCCGAGGTTCAGGCGGCCATGGGCATCGCGCCCGCGGACGCCGCTCCGGAAACGGAAGCGTGGGTCGGCGTCCCGGATGGGGAGGACTAGGAGTGCAGAAGACTTCCCAGCGCGGCAACGCGAAAAAGAGCGAACTGCCCTCGACCTTGCAGCGGTCGGATAAAAAGGCGCAGGACACCTTTGCGAAGACCTACGATTCAGCGATCGAGGAATACGGCGACGAGCAGCGGGCAGCCCAGACCGCCTACGCCTCGCTCAAACACACGTATGAGAAGGTCGGCGATCATTGGGAGCCTAAGGCCTCCAGCGGCCCGTCGGATCAGAAAGCCGCTGAGGGCAGGAACTCCAGTGCGGAGACTGCCGGCGGTGTGGATGCCAACGCCTCGAAGGAGCACCTCTACGGGATCGCAGCGAAGCTGGATGTCAGCGGCCGTTCCAAAATGACCAAGGACGAGCTGGTAACCGCCATTCAAAAGGCCAACGAGAAAAAGACGCGGGAATCCCGCAGCAATTAGGCCGCCGTTTTAGCCGCGGCCCAAAAAGGGCATGCCCGCCGCCGTGAGCACCACTGATCCGGGATTCGCCGCTGCAGGCAGTTCAGCCATAAACAGCACTGTCCGCGCGGCATCCTCCACCGGGAAACTTGGTTCCACGCGCCGGCTGCCGTCGGGCTGCAGCGCCCCGCCCGAGGTGATTCCCCCCAGGAGTTCCGTTGCGGCATTGCCGATATCGATCTGGGCGCAGCTGATTCCGTAGTTCCGCCCGTCCAGGTCGATGGACTTCGTCAGCCCGGTGACGGCGTGCTTGGTTGCGGTGTAGGCGGCCGCCAGCGGGCGCGGCGCGATCGCGGAAACCGAGCCGTTGTTGATGATCCTGCCGCCCTGCGGATCCTGCCGCTTCATCTGGCGCATGGCCGCAGCGGCGCAGAGCATGGTTCCGGTGAGGTTTACGGCGATCGTGTTGTTCCAGTCTGCCAGGCTGATTTCATCGACAGATCCGGCCGGCCCGAAGCTGCCGGCGTTATTGAAGAGCACGTCCACCCGGCCAAAGGCTTCGGCGGCGGCGCTGAACAGGTGCTCGACGTCGTCGGGCCGGGTGACGTCCGCCGGAACCACCAGCGCGTGCGGATCGCCCGCGGCCGTCTCAACCAGCGCTTCTTCGCGCCGGCCGGCCAGGGCAACCTGCCATCCGGCGGCGAGGAACGCCCGGGCCGTGGCCCGGCCAATGCCTGAGCCGGCTCCGGTGATAACAGCGGTGCGGGAAATGTTTGAGCTCATGAATACATCCTGCACCAGCCTTGGAAAATGCCCTGCCTGCAATAACAGATAGGGGACTTTTAGGCACTCAAAGGAGCAGTTTCTGGTTCTTCACCGGCAAAAGGAGGCAGGAAAGCGTTGACCAGCCGAAACCGCAAGCCTAGGGTCAACGCAACGTAAGTCCCGCTCAGGTCGGGAGCGATCCGGCCGAACAAAAACAAGGGAGTTTTTGTGGGTATTCCGACGGCGCAGTTTGAACAGGTCCTTGATCCGGTAGGCAGTTCCCTGGTGCTCTCAGCCATCCTGGCTGCACTGCCGCTGTTCCTGCTCTTTGTGATGCTGGGCGTCTTCCGGCTCAAGGCCTATCAGGCCGGGATTATTGCCCTGGTGCTGTCCATTCTGCTGGGTGTCTTTGGCTGGGGAATGCCCTTGGACCAGGCATTCTCGGCCACCGCCCTGGGCGCCTTTTACGCGGTCTTTCCTATTCTTTGGATCCTCATCAACGCGCTCTGGATCTATAACCTGACCGTTGCCACTCCCTGGTTCGATGTCCTGGGCCGGACAATCCGCTCCATCTCGGATGACCTCCGCATCCTTTCCATCCTGATTGCCTTCTGCTTCGGGGCCCTGCTCGAATCACTGGCCGGGTTCGGTGCTCCGGTGGCGATCTCTGCCGCCATGCTGATGGCCGCGGGCATGAAACCGCTGAAGGCGGCGATGGTGGCCCTGCTGGCCAACACGGCGCCGGTGGCGTTCGGGGCGATGGCCGCCCCGATCATCGCGCTCAACGGGGTGACCGGAATCCCGCTGCATGAGCTCTCCTCCATGGCCGGCCGGCAGACCCCGTTCATCGCCCTTATCGTCCCGCTGATCCTGGTGTTCCTGGTCGACGGCAAGCGCGGCGTCCGGCAGACCTGGCCGGTGGCGCTGGTCGCTGGCTTCGTCTTCGGGCTGGCGCAGTTCGTGGCGTCGAACTACTTTGTGGTCGAACTGACCGACGTCGTGGCTGCGGTGGCTACCGTCATCGCGGTCCTGGCCATGCTTCGGGTCTGGCAGCCCAAGGAACTCATTGGCAATTCGGGGAAAACGGTGAACGACGACGCCGAGGGCAGCCGCGGGGAGGGCGCCCAGGTGGGTGCCACAGAGGGAACGGACACCTTGACGCGGACCGGGGGACGGAATGAGACCGGGGACCGGAGCGGGACCGGAGCCCGGGCGGAGGCGGGGAGCATCGGCGGGGAACAGGACTCCGGGAGGCCCCCGGGCCGCAGCGTCTGGCTCGCCATTGCTCCGTATCTGATCATCATCGTGGTCTTTTCCCTGGCGCAGATCCCGCCGATCAAGGCTTGGCTGACCGCCGTCGGCGGCGTTACTTTCCACTGGCCGGGCCTGGACGTGGTGAACTCCGCCGGTGATCCGGTGGGCGCGCAGAACCTGCGGTTCGACCACCTGAAGTCGACCGGCACGCTGCTGCTGTTCTCAGGCATCCTGACGATGCTGCTCTACCGCATCAAACCAGCCACAGGCGTGCGCATCTACGGCGAAACGCTCAAGACGCTGCGCTGGACCATCGTCACGGTCTGTTCGGTGCTGGCGCTCTCCTTTGTGATGAACCTGTCCGGACAGACCACCACGCTGGGCGTGGCGCTGGCCTC
Organism: Arthrobacter pullicola; assembly: GCF_014836875.1. Taxonomy (GTDB): domain Bacteria; phylum Actinomycetota; class Actinomycetes; order Actinomycetales; family Micrococcaceae; genus Arthrobacter_B; species Arthrobacter_B pullicola. The sequence goes on from NZ_JACSQC010000001.1 coordinate 402,636, forward strand.
CGCAGGCGGTTTCTTCGCCCTGCTCTCCCCGCTGCTGGGCTGGATTGGGGTGGCGTTGACGGGTTCGGACACTTCCTCCAACTCGCTGTTCGGCCAGCTGCAGGTTGCGGCGGCCAATGAAACCGGACTTTCACCGACCCTGATGGCAGCGTCCAACTCCTCGGCAGGTGTCTTGGGCAAGATGCTTTCGCTGCAGAACCTGGCGATCGCGGCAGCCGCTGTGGGCCTGAACGGCGTCGAAGGCACACTGCTGAGAAAACTGATCGGCTGGAGCCTGGGCCTCCTGGTCATGATGACCCTGCTCATTTGGCTGCAGTCCACCTCCATCCTGGGGTGGATGGTTCCGTAGTGAGCACCGAATCCCTGCCTATCCAGCCGGGTTCCGAACCGGTGCCCGGGACAACTGCGGCGCTGCTGGCGGAAGCGGCACATTCCTCGGTCGACCTTGCGGACCGGGCAAAAGCAGGTGCGGACCGGTCAGGCTACCAGCCGCCCAGCCTGCCGGACGGAGTTGTCTACGCGCACGATGCCGGGGAGGTGGCTGACCTCCTGCGGCTGGCCACCGCGCACCGGGTTCCGGTGGTGCCCCGCGGGGCGGGAACCGGGCTGGCCGCGGGTTCCACGGCCCGGGCCGGAGAAGTGGTGCTGGACGTTTCCCGCATGAACGCGATCCTGCGGATCGACCCCGAGGAGCAGCTGGCAGTGGTTCAGCCCGGGGTCCTGAATGCGGAGCTGAATACGGCAGCGGGGGAGTACGGACTGTTCTATGCCCCGGACCCGGCGAGTACCGCCATCTGCTCAATCGGCGGGAACATCGCCACCAATGCCGGCGGAATGCGCTGCGCCAAGTACGGTGTCACCCGCGAGGCGGTGCTGGCGCTGCGCGTCATCCTCGCCGACGGACGTGAACTGCGCACTGGCCGCGAAACCATCAAAGGGGTCAGCGGGTATGACCTGAATGCACTCATGATCGGCTCGGAAGGCACCCTCGGCATCGTGGTGGAGGCGACCCTGCGGCTGCGGCCGCTGCCGGTGCAGACCGCCACGGTGGCGGCGTTCTTCCCGAACGTGGAGCAGGCGGCCCGGGCCGCGTCCGCCGTCGTCGCATCCCGGATCCAGCCCTCCATGATGGAACTGATGGACGGGCAGACCCTGGAAGCGGTGGATGCAGCGCTGGGCACGGATTACCGGTCCCGCGGCGCCTCGTTCCTCCTGGTGCAGACCGATGGCCACGGTGCGTTCCTGGAACAGGATGTGGTGATGGACGCCGTCGCGCCCTTTGGCACCTGCGAAAAGGCGGTCGACGACGAGCAGGCGGCAGCCCTGGTCAGGGCACGGCGGGAGGCCATCCCGTCGCTGGAGAAGCTGGGCCGGGTCTCGATCGGAGACATCGGGGTTCCGCGCGGACGCCTGGCGGAGGTGGTTTCCGGGCTGGAGGAAATCTCCGCGCGGACCGGGGTGCGGATTTTCACCGTTGCGCACGCCTCGGACGGGAACCTGCACCCGATGATTGTGATGGATCCCGAGGACTCGGTCACGGAAGGCCCGCCCAAGGTGGCGCTGGGGGAGATGTTCCGGCTGGCCAAGTCCCTCGGCGGCACACTGACCGGGGAACACGGAATTGGCCTGCTCAAGCGGGACTGGCTCGAAGAGGAACTCGGCGGTGTTTCCCTGGAGGTTATGCACACCATCCGGGCCGCCCTTGACCCGCTGGGCATCCTGAATCCGGGGAAGGCGATCTAGGTATACCGTTCCCTAAATACGCCGGGACTAGCTGCGCGGCGGAAAGATGCCATTCAACGCGATGATGAAATTGATGGCCAGATACGGGGGCATGTTGTTATGCGGCTGATTGCCGCCCGCTATCCCCGTTGGCGCCATGTCGGCGCCGGAGCTGATGGACCCAAAGCTGCCGCCGCGGGAAGGGACTTTTCCTGTCGGCCGGTCGGAGACCTGCTCAGGCGACCCGTGCTGCGGATGCGAGTGGGCAGGCATCTCCTGGGATCTAAGGACAACCGCTTCCTGGCCTCCGCGCTGCGCCTGCAGGTATTGGGAGCCGCTGGGGGCTTGTCCCATATGGAGCGGAAAGGTGCCCTGGAGATTCGGCAGTGCAAAGGTGTTCATTCCATCCCCGCCGTACATGGTTCCAAGCAGCGAAAACAGTGCCGTGTTCTGCAGGATCGGCAGGATCTGTCCGTTGCAGTGCGCCCAGCCAGCGGGGGCGAAATTGAATCCAACCATTCGGATCTCGCCGAGATACGCATCAGTCATGATTACAGTCCTTTGGGTAAGTGGGTGAAGACGGCCAGGGCACGCTGCCCGTGTGAGGTTAGGAAGAGGTCCACCGGGCCGATGCCCGGGTGATGGACGCGGTGCAGGCCTTCGGTGATGTCCGCGGAATCGGACTCCATTGTCAGCCGGAAGCCCGCCGTGGAGCGCTCGACGTCGGCGAGTCGAACCTGTAGGCCGCCGACGGACAGGGGCTCACCGACCAGCGGCTCCCACGTCTGGGCCGCATAGGGATCAGGCTTCCCGGCGGCGGCGCGCGCCGGCACCCCGCCGGCTGCGACGGCTGCCAGTGCAGCCGTCCCGGCCAGGAAAATCCGCCGGCTGGGTCCGGTGGGCGGCGTCACGGCTGCGCGCCGCTGAAGCCAAGAGCGTACCGGAGGTTCTTCACCGGCAGCCCGCCGGTGGAAGCGTAGCCGATGCTGACCGAATCGCCGGCGGAGACGGTAACCGGTGTGGCCGGGGCGGCGCAGGCGGCAACCATGTCCGCAAGCGTGCAGGCCAGGCCGGTGTCTGCGCCGTTGACCCGGACGGTGAGGGTGACAGTGCCGGCCCGCGGAGTGACGGCACCGGTGAATCCGGACAGGGTGCCGTCCAGGGGCAGTGCCGTTGCCGCGTCACGCTCGGCGGCAACCGCCGAGGTGCCGGACAGCGGTATGAAGGCGGCGGTGTCCGACGGATCGATGAACGGCAAGGACCCGGTAAAAACTGATCCGTCGCCGGCGGGTCCCTGGGGTCCCTGTGGCCCGGTCGGTCCGGCTGGTCCGACCGCTCCGGCCAAACCGGTTGAACCCTGAATCCCCTGCACGCCCTGGGTGCCCTGGGCCCCTACCGGGCCGACCTGGCCCTGCGGCCCCTCCGGGCCTATTGGTCCCTGCGGTCCGATAAGGCTTTGGGTTGCGCCGGGCCACGTCCCGGAGACCTTTGGCCCATAGACCGCAAAGGCAGCTGTATCCAGGTAAAAATCACCGTCCACACCGAAGGTGGCAACGGGTGCGCCCACGCCATTGCGGATGGTGTTGCCGTCTCGGCCGGGAAGTCCGGGTGCGCCGTTGGCTCCGTCGCTACCATTGGCTCCGGCTGGGCCGGCCGGGCCTGTGGCACCGGGTGCTCCGTCGGCTCCGTCAGCCCCGTCTGACCCGTCGGCTCCGTCAGCCCCGTCTGACCCGTCGGCTCCGGCTGGGCCTGCCGGGCCTGCTGCTCCGTCAGCCCCGTCAGCCCCGTGCGCCCCGTCAGCCCCGTCGGCTCCGGCTGGGCCTGCCGGGCCGGGTGCTCCGTCAGCTCCGGGTGCCCCGTCTACCCCGTCAGTCCCGTCTACCCCGTCAGTCCCGTCTACTCCGTTAGCTCCGGCTGGGCCTGTGGCTCCTGCCGGGCCGGGTGCCCCGTCTACTCCGGCAGCGCCGTCGGCTCCGGGTGCCCCGTCTACTCCGTTGGTCCCGTTAGTCCCGTTAGTCCCTGACGCGCCGTCGGCTCCGTCGGTGCCCCCGGCTCCGGACCCGCCGGGAGCACCGGTAGCGCCGGCCGGGCCCTGGGCTCCGGATTCGCCCGCATCCCCCTTGCCGCCCGCATCGCCTTTGCCGCCCTTTTCGCCGGGGACGCCTTTCTCACCTGCAGGTGCTTCTGCTGTCGCAGCGAAAGTGGGCGCTGCTTTGTCAGCAGGGCCTGCAGCCAGCCAGGAGACAGGCAGCTCATCCGGACCACATGACAACGCGTCAGTCTCCGAGGTAATGCTGGAGAACTCCAGCGTCGAGCTGTCGAGGCAGGCATGGATGGACGAGGCATCTTCAGAGGATGAGGCTGGAGTGCAGGCGCCGAGTACGAGCACTGCAGCGGCCGCGCTGGCGGCTATGGAAAGTCTTGCTGGGTGGGAATGCTTCACGCTATCTGTCTCCTCAGTCGGCAAACGGCCTGGCAGGGGAGAGTGTTAGCTGAAAGCGACGGAGGATGGATCCCCCAAGGTCATTCACCGTCGCCGCCAGCCTAAGCGTTTTGGACTCAGTCCAATATTTTGTTTCGTAAGTCCTCGCAATATGACGCGGATCTGATGTGAAGGGCTTCAGCTCAGGGGCCTTAACCTGCAGCAGCTGCCCCCGGCTGTGGCCGGAGGCAGCTGCTGTTAGCTGGGTTGGGTCGGGGGAAGGAGGCTAGCGCTGCTCTGCCGGCTCCACCTGCGCAGAAGGCGCGTGGGACTCGTGGGGGTGCCGGCGTTCCAGCGAAGCACCCTCGACGTCGACGTCCGGCAGGATCTTGTCCAGCCACTTCGGCAGCCACCAGGCCTTGTCACCGGCCAGGTGCATCAGGGCCGGGATCAGCAGCATCCGCACCACAAAGGCATCCAGCAGCACGCCGAACGCCAGGGCAAAGCCGATGGGCCGGATCATGGCGCTGTGGGAGAAGACGAACCCGCCGAACACCGAGACCATGATGATCGCCGCGGCGGTCACCACGGACCGGCCAGCCCGGACACCCTGGACGACGGCGACGCGCGACGGCGCTCCGTGGGCGTAGGCCTCACGCATGCCGGAGCCGATGAACAGCATGTAGTCCATGGCCAGGCCGAACAGGATGCCCACCAGGATGGTCGGCAGGAAGTTCAGGATCGGGCCGGGGGTCTCCACATTGAAGACGCCGGCGAGCCAGCCCCACTGGTAGATCGCCACCACGCCGCCGAGGGCCGCGAAGTAGGAGAGCACAAACCCGAGCGTGGCGATGACCGGCACGTAGATCGACCGGAACACCAGGATCAGGATCAGCAGGGAGAGCCCGACGACGACGCCCAGGTAGATCGGCAGGGCGTCCGAGAGCTTGTCCGAGATGTCGATGTTGCCGCTCGCGGAACCGGCCACGCCAATCTCATAGGTTCCATCCAGCGGGGACATATCCCGCAGGGTGTGGACCAGGTTCTCGGTGGACTCGCTGGTGGGACCCTCGGTGGGGACCACCTGGAAGGCGACGGTGCTGCCGTCTTCGGAGGAACCGATCGGCGCCACAGCGGAGACGCCGTCCTGGTCGAAGAGGATCTGGGCGATCTCGGCCTGGGCCTCGGTCGCTTCAGCTTCGGTGGGCTCGTCCGGCAGCTCGGCGACTACCAGCAGGGTGCCGTTCTGGCCTTCACCGAACTTCTCCGACAGCGTGGAATACGCCTGGTACTGGGTGGAGTCATGCGGTTCGGAGGAGCCGTCCGGCAGCCCGGTCCGCAGATCCAGGGCAGGAACGGCGATGACCAGCAGCGCAGCGATCGCAGCCACAGCGGTGAGCACGGCGCTGAGTGTGGACATCGGCTTTACCGGGGCAGCTGCGGCGGCGGGCTGGCCGGCCTCGGCCGCGGAGGAGATGGAGGCCCGCTCCTTCTTGCTCAGGATGCGCATGCCAACGAGCTTCAGCAGAGCCGGTGTCAGGGTCACGGCGATAAGCACGGCGATCGCAATGCACGCAGCGCCCACGGTGCCCATCAGGCCCAGGAATGGAATGCCGCTGATGTTCAGGGCCAGCAATGCGATCAGTACAGTGGCCCCGGCGAAGACGACGGCGTTGCCGGAAGTGCCGTTGGCCAGGCCGATGGACTCTTCGAGCTCGAAGCCGTTCTTGAGCTGGCGGCGGTGCCGGTTGACGATGAACAGGGTGTAGTCGATGCCCACGGCCAGACCGAGCATCAGGCCCAGCACGGGGGTCACGGAGATCATTTCGACGACGCCGGAGAACGCCAGGGCGCCCAGGGCGCCGATGCCGACGCCGATGAGGGCGGTCACCAGCGGAAGTCCGGCGCCGACGAGGGTGCCGAGCATAACCACCAGGACGATGGCCGCGATGACCAGGCCGACAACCTCGCCGACGCCCACGATGCTGGGGATGCCCTGGGTGATGTCAGCGGAGAAATCAGCCTTCACACCCTCGATTCCCGCGTCCTCGAACAGGGCTACCACGGCGTCCTTGGTCTCCTGCGGAATCTCCATCTGGGTGTCCTCGAAGACCACGGTCACCACAGCGGTGCTCCCGTCCTCGGAGACCATGCGGATTTCCTTGGCCATGTTCAGCAGTGCTGCGCCCTGTTCCAGCTGGGGTGCCTGCTCCTGCGCCGCGGCGGCCTGGGCTTCCAGTTCCGCCCGGCCGGCGTCGAGCTGGGCCTGCTGCGCGGCCAGCTGCGGTTCGGCCATTGCCAGCATTCCGGCGGCCTCCGCCTGGGCCCGGGCAGCGTCCAGCTGCGCCTGGCCGGCGTCGAGTTCGGCCCGCGCTGCTTCGATCTGCTGCAGTCCGGCGTCGAGCTGTGCCTGTCCGTCAGCGAGCTGCCGGGACTGTTCTTCGCGCTGCGCCTCGGTGGCAAAGGGGTCGACGGCGTTTTCCACGCCATCCACGGCCTTAGCGTCTCCAATGAGTGCGCTGATGGCGTCGCGCTGCTCGGCCGTGAATGCCGAACCGTCCTCCGTCTGGAGCACAATCGAACCGGTGCCGCCGGAGGCCTCCGGCAGCTCCTGCTGCAGCCTGTCGGTGACCTGGGTGGTGGGCGTGTTGGGGATGGAGATCGCGGAGGAGAGCGTGCCGCCGAACAGCGCGAACGCTATTCCGGCGACAGCCAGCACAGCGATCCACACCGCAAGTACGGTGCGGGCGCGCCGGGCGGCGGCCTGTCCGAGGCGGTAAAGGAATTCAGCCATTGGGGGGTCCTTGGATTGGGGTTGCGGCGGAAGAGGCGGTCAGATGGAGCCCGTCAGCGGCTCAGGATTCGCTGGGTGGCGTGCCGGCAGCGTGGCCGGTGCGGAGGGCAGTAATGAGGCGCTGAAGCAGTTCAAGCCAAGCTCCGCGGGACTCGGGCGTATCCACGGCCCCGGTCTGGGCGCTCCAGCGTTCGTAGATGACGCTCACCCCGCCGGCGAAAGTGCCGACCAGGAGTTCGATCTCCAGCGGGTCCGCATGGGGGTGGCGGGACAGCAGAGCGGTGATGACCTGGTTTCCCGCCAGCGTGACAGAGCGGAAGGCCAGGATTGCCTTTTGCGGCGACGAACGGCTGTCCGCGCGGCCCAGGACCTGTGTCAGGTAGGAAATGGCCCCGATGAACTCCGGCGAGCTGACCAGGTCCACCAGATCATCCAGCGGGGAACGCTCCTCCGGCGCGGTGCCTGGCGGAAGGGTGAGGACAGCGCCCACGATGCCGGTTCCGACCTCGGTGACGACGTCGTCCAGGGACGCAAAGTGGTTAAAAACCGTGCGGCGGGAGACGTCGGCGCGCCGGGCGAGTTCGTCCACCGAGAAGTCCGTGCCGCGCCGCTCGGAGAGGAGGGCCGCGCAGGCATCAATGATCGCCTGCCGGTGGCGGTTCTTGAGGGCCGCCCGGCGGTCCGGGGCAGAACAGGCTGGAAGCACATAACTACACTAAGTGCACCGTTGCACTCGGTGCAATTCAGTGGGTGGTGCCGCTGGGTCAAGCCTGCCCCGGGTGATCGTCGATGCCGACGGCGCTGCCGGGCGTCCGGCCTTACTGCCGGACTTCGTAGTCAAGCTGCAATTCGTCCCCCGGCAGACCGCGGATTCCCCAATCGTGGCGAGGCGTCTCGATGAGCACAATTTCAAGGTCGTCTGGCCGCGTGTCCTTAAATCTTGAACTGGGCCATGCCTTATTGTGGCGGATCCCAAGCGGAAGTGCTTTATCCAGCAACTTCCGCGGCACCCCCGTCCCGGGGTGTTCGGCGCAGGGGGCACACCGGGATGAGGAACCAGCACAGGGCGGCTGCGGCTGCGATGCCGGTGGCGGTAATACCGAGGATCAGGCTGGCCGGTGAGGGGAGCTCCTGAACCAGGACGAAGACGCCCATGGCCAGGACAAAGAAGCCAAAGCCCTTGCGCAGTGCGGCTTCGGGAATGCGGCCGCTGAGGCGGGAACCGATGAATGAGCCAAGGACCGCAGCCACGGTGACGCCGCCCACCAGCGCCCAGTCCAGGGAAACGGTGGTGAGGTAGCCGCCAAGCCCGGCGAACGACTTCATGGCGATAACAACCAGGGACGTGCCCACCGCTACCGGCATTGACAGCCCGCCGAGCAATGCGAGTGCCGGGACCACCAGGAATCCGCCGCCCGCACCGACCAGGCCGGTGACCAGGCCAACGGCTAAGCCTTCGACAATGACTTTGCCGACGGGCAGGTCACCTTCCCGGGGTGCGCCCGTGGGGTTCCTGCGGCCGCGGATCATCGCGAGGGAAGTGGCGACCATCATGAGGGCGAAGGCAATCATGAGGATGGTTCCAGGGATGTGTCCGCCAAGCAGGCCGCCACCGAAGGCCCCGGCCATGCCCGCGGCACCGAAAACCAGGCCTGTCCGCCACCGCACGCGTTTCCCGCGGGCATGATCCACAGCGCTGACCGCGCTGGTTGCCCCGACGACGAAGAGGGAGGCTGCGATGGCTTCCTTCGGGTTCATGCCGGCGACATAGGTCAGGATCGGGACGGTAAGGATGGAACCGCCCCCGCCGAGGAGGCCGAGTGAGATTCCGATCAGCACCGATAACAGGAGCGTTAGTAAAAGGGGGAGCGTCATGGGGTCTCTTACTGCTCCTGCGGTGCTGCGGGGAGCTGGGCGAGAACGGATTCAAGGCTCGGTTCGTCCCCGGTTCTGTTCCAGGGCATCGCGGCCAGTGCCTTGCCCATGGCGCAGGTGTTGGTCGCCGCGGAGAACGTCAGGCCGGCGCCAATAACGCCGGTGAGGGTCCGAGCGCGCGGTGAGAGGAATCTTCCGCCGGCCAGCCCGGCGACTACCAGCGAACCGGCGGCCATGCGCACCTGGCGTTCAAGAGCCCAGCGTTTGGAACCTTCGACGATGGGGCCTTCCGCCTCCCGGAATCCGGGAACCCCGCCTACCAGTACGTGCGCATCGTCGAAGCCGGCCGCGGCCAGGTTCTTCCGGGCCTCGGACGCACGCACTCCGGATTGGCAGACGAGGACGACTGTGGTCCGCAGCCGCGGGACCAGCTCCCCGGCGTGTTCAGCGAGCAGCGGCAGTGGAACGTTGCAGGAGCCCTTGATATGCGCTGCCTCGAATTCAGCGCTGGAGCGAACATCAAGGATGAGGGCATCAGTGCCGGTGGCGAGCCAGGTCTTGAGCTCGACGGCGGTGACGGTCTGGGGTGTGGGGTTCATGGGGTGTGTCCTTTTGAAGAGGCTGAGGGTGTACTGGGCTATCCGGCGTTCGGGGCCTGCTGCCATTCGGCCCAGCCCGCGTAGCTGCCGGCCAGTTCGACGACGTCGAACCCGGCCCGGCGCAGGGCGGAGGCCGCCACGGAGTTGCGGACCCCGGACTGGCAGTAGGTCACGATGACCCCGTCAGCGGGAAGCCGGCCGGTGTTCCACAGCACGCGTCCGGCGCTGAGCTGTTGCGAGCCGGGGATGTGCCCGGCGGCGTGTTCAGTCTTGTTCCGCACGTCCAGCACCAGGGCCGGGTCAAAGCCATCCAGGTCGGCCGGGGAGACGGTGCGGGGTACCACCACGGGCAATCCGTCCAGGGAGGTGAGGTATCCCGCCACGTTGTCGATGCCCACGCGTATCAGGTGGTCCCACAGTCCGGTGGCGCTTTCGCTGTCCGGCGCCAGGAGCACCAGCGGGCGCGGGTCGGACTCCGGGTCCACGGCCCACGCGCCGAAACTTGCGGTCTTGGATCCGGCCGGAATGTTGAGGGCGCCGGGTACCGTGCCCTCGTGGACCTGGTGGTGGCTGCGGGTGTCAACAAAGCCCATCGTGTTGCCTGCCAGCCCCTGAGCGACACTGTGGGTCGAAAGTTCGGCCAGCGGTGCGCGTTCGCCCAGGATGGCGGGACCCTGGCGGTTTTCACGCTTCATTCGGCCGAAATAGGCGTGGGCATCGGGCTGTCCGGCGAGCAGCTCGGCAACAAACCCGGCTTCATCGTCGGCTGCGAGGTAGGGGGCCCACCAGGCGAAGCTGCGCTCATAACCAACGGTGGAGGACGGGAAGGCGCCCAAGGCCTTGCCGCACGCACTGCCGGATCCGTGGGCGGGGTAGACCTGTACGTAGTCCGGCAGGACCAGGAATTTCTCCTTCAGGGAGACGAAAAGATCGTGTGCTCCGGCAAACCGGGTGTCGACTCCGCCGGCGGCCTCGTCCAGCAGGTCCGGACGGCCCAGGTCACCCGAGAAGACGAAGTCACCGGAGAGCAGGAATCCCGGCTCGCTACTGAAGGCGCCGTCTGTCACGAGGAAAGCGAGGTGTTCGGGAGTGTGCCCGGGGGTGTGCAGGGCCTTGATGCTGATGTTTCCCAGTGTGATGGTGCTCTGGTCAAAAAGCCGCTCAGCGTCGAAGCCGTACTGCCAATCCTCCCCGCCCTCGCCCGAAACGTAGGTGGCGGCGCCGGTTGCCGCCGCCAGCTCGCGGGTCCCTGAGAGGTAGTCGGCATGGATATGGGTTTCGGTGACGGCCGTGATCCTCATGCCGTTCTTCTCGGCAAGCTCCCGGTAGACCTGGATGTCGCGGCGGGCGTCCACCACGATGGCCTCGCCCTTGGCCTGACACCCGATGAAGTAGCTGGCCTGCGCGAGGTCCTCGTCATAGATGCGCTCTAACAGCATGTTCTCTCCTGGTATAGCTCGAATGGCGATACCCCTGGGGGTATCTGTTCACCGTCAACGCTAATACCCCCTGGGGTATTGGTCAAATGACCATCCAGGCAGGTTCGAACCAGCCGTGCACGCAAAAGCGGCGACCAGCCCCGTCATCGAGGGGGTGATCGCCGCACTGGCTATGGCTGGAACGTGCTAACGGCCAAAGAGGCGCGCGAAGAACCCGTTCCCGCTCTTGGGTGTCTCCTTTGAAGCGTTCGGACTGCAGGGGCAGCGTTCACTGCGGGGGACCTTGGCCATTGTCTGCTGGACATGCTGGCCGCATCCGGCCCAGGTTGTCTTCTGGCATTTTCGGCAGGTGATGGTGCGGCACACGGAGTGGCTCCTTGGGGTGGGATGGCTGGGCTTCCTTGCTGCCCTGGATATGAGTATGACACATACCCCCGGGGGTATCTGTCATGCGATCCGGGAAACCCCTGGGGGTATAGAATGAGCGAAACGGCAACCACTGAAAGGGCCCGCCATGGAACTGGAAGCGGACACGATGAAACCGGCAATCAACAGGCTCAAGCGGGCCCAGGGGCAGCTGAATGCCGTGATCCGCATGTTGGAGGAAGGCAGCGACTGCCGGGCAGTCGTCACCCAGCTTTCCGCGGCGTCCAAGGCCATCGACCGGGCAGGTTTCTCGATCATCGCCACCGGACTCGAACAGTGCCTCAAGAGCGAGGATCCCACGGCCGACAAGGCGGACATGGAGAAGCTCTTCCTCACTCTGGCCTGAGCTCCGGTGCCACTTTCGGGTGCCAAAAAGGGAACTGCCACCTGGTCTCAGGGGCGCGCGGCACCTGACTGCACGGCACCAGATGAGGCCTGCTCCGCCGGATCCGGGGCCACCCCTGCTTCCCGCAGCGCCAGGTACACCCGATCCCGGGCGAAGGGCAGCCGGCTGAACCGCAGGCCGGTGGCATCGCGCAGGGCGCTGGCCAGGGCGGGGGCCACCGGATTGAACGGACTCTCGCTCATCGACTTGGCCCCCAGCGGGCCGAGGGAGTCATTGGTGGAGGCGAAGAGCACCTCCGTCCGCGGCACGTCAGCGAAGGTGGGGATGTGATACTGGCGCAGGATCCGGGTCTCGACCTCCCCGGCGCCGTCCACCCGCACCTCCTCATAGAGGGCACCGCCAAGGGCCTGGGCCACCCCGCCTTCGATCTGCCCGCGGCACTGCATCGGATTGACCACCACTCCGGCGTCGGCGGCCTGCACGCTCTGCAGGATCCGGATCTCGCCGGTGCCTGAATCCACTGCTATCCGGAAACCGTGGACGTTGAACGCGACGGACCGCGGGGTTCCGCCCCAGCGGCCTTCGGACGCCAGCTCCACCCCGGCCTCCTGCGCCCGCAGGTAGACCTCGGCCAGCGGCACGCGCTCGCCGCCGCATTCCACGGCGTCGGCTTCCAGGGCAACCTGGGCCGAGGTGTTGCGGAACAACGACGCCGCGAACCCCTTCAGCCGGGAAGCCAGTTCCGCCGCGGCAGCCAGGGAGGCCTTGCCGGCGACGACGGTTCCGGTGGAACCGTAGGCACCCGTGTCGTGGTCCACCAGGTCCGTGTCCGACTGCCGGATGACGATGTTCTCCGGGTTGGTGGACAAGGCGGTGCCGGCCAGCTGGGTGTGGACGGTGGTGGTGCCGTTGCCGAACTCGGCGGTGCCGACGTCGAGCCCGTACCGTCCATCCGGCCGCAGTGCGATCCGGGCATGGGAGACGTGCCCGCGCGGCGGCACCGTGTCGATCATGGCGACGGCGGTGCCCGTGCCCACCAGCCAGCCCGGCCCGAGCGAGTCCCCGGAGCGCTCCGGATCCCAGGCCCCGGCGTCGAGCGCATCCCGTACCAGGTCAACGCACTGGTCCAGGCCATAACTGCCATAGAGCACGTCCTCGGCTGCGGCGGGCGACGTTGAGAGCATCGCATCCCCCTCGACCACCAGGTTGCGGCGTTTGAACTCGAGCGGATCCAGGCCCAGGGAACGGGCCAGCTCATCCAGGGCGGATTCGATGGCGAAGACCATCTGGCTCAGCCCGTAGCCGCGGAAGGCACCGGAGGGAACGGTGTTCGTGTAGACCGCCCGCGCGTCAACCTTCTTGTTGTCGCAGCGGTAGACGGCCACGGATTCCCCGCAGCCGTGGAACATCACGCCGGGACCGTGGTTGCCGTAGGCGCCGGTGTTGGTGGTGACATCAACGGCCAGCGCGGTGAGCAGCCCGTCCGCATCCGCCCCGGCGCGCACCCGGACCCGGAACGGATGCCGGGTGGTGGTGGCGGTGAACTGTTCCTCACGGGTGAGTTCGAGCTGCACCGGCTTCCCCAGGCGCAGCGCCGCGAGCACCGCGATGTCCTCCACCAGGACTTCCTGCTTGCCGCCGAAACCGCCGCCCACCCGGCCGGACACCACCCGGACCCGGTCCTCCGGAAGGTCAAAGACCCGGCACAGGGTGCGCCGCACCAGGAACGGCACCTGGGTGGAGGTCCGCACCAGCAGCCGCCCGTCCTCGTCAAAGGAGGCAATGGCGGCATGGGTTTCCAACGCGGTGTGCTGGAGGCGCTGGCTGTAATACGTTCCCTCGTGCACCGCCGCCGCGGCGGCGAATCCCGCCTCCGGATCCCCCAGTTCAGCGTGCAGCTCGGCCACGATGTTGCTTGCGGCAGGGGTGCCGACGCCGCTCGCCGCTGCGGCTGCGGCGTGCAGCAGCGGGGCATCCGGCGCCAGCGCATCATCCGGTTCGAAGACAGCCGGAAGCAGCTCATACTCCACCATCAGGGCACGGACGCCGGCCTCGGCAGCGGCCACGGACACGGCGGCGACGGCGGCCACCCGCTGGCCCTTGAAGCGCACCACGTCGTCCAACACCCGGGTGTCGGCGGGATCGTCGGTGTGCAGTTCGTGCTGCGCGGAGGAGAACAGCTGCCCGGGGGCATCCTGGTGGGTAAAGACGGCTTCCACGCCGGGGACCGCGAGGGCGGCTGAGGCATCGATGGACACGATCCGCGCGTGGGCGTGCGGGGAACGGGCCAGCTTCAGGTGCAGCAGGCCCGGGAAGGTTTCCGGGGGAAGGTCCAGTGTGTAGCTGGCTGCTCCGGTCACGATGGCCGGCCCCGCTGGAGCCGGAATGTTGTGCCCGACGGAAGCGCCCGCGCTTCCGGCCGGACCGGAGGGAGCCGGACCCGGTTCCGGAGCTGCAGCAGCATCCGCGCCCGGGAGATTGAGTCCGTTGATGGCGGAGCCGCAGCCCCCGCATCCGCCGGATCCAGCGCACCCTTGGCCGGCTTCGTCCTGCGGTTCGCTGCCGGCCTGCCCACAGATGTTCCGGGTCCCCCTCACCGCGTCCTCAATGGACCGGTAGCCGGTGCACCGGCAGAGATTGCCCTTCAGTGCCCGGGGCAGATTTTCGAATTCCTCCGCTCCGAAGGTTGCCGCCGTCATGATGGCGCCCGCAGTGCAGAACCCGCACTGGAATCCCTGGGCGTCGAGGAACTGCTGCTGCATCGGATGCAGCGTGCCGCCGTCGGCCAGGCCCTCGATCGTGGTGACGTCCCGGCCTTCGGCGCGCCTGGCGGGAAAGATGCAGCTGTGCACCGGAACCCCGTCCACGTGGACGGTGCAGGCGCCGCAGTCCCCGGCGTCACACCCCTTTTTCACGCCGGTGTTCCCGGCAGCCCGCAGGAACGTGCGCAGGCACTGGCCGGGCGCCGGCTCGCCGGGTACGGGTTTTCCATTAACCATGTACGTCACTGTGCCGCCTTCATTTCCTGGGAAGCCTCCGCCAGTTCGGCGCGGATCTCCTCGCTGAGCCGCTCGGTCATGTACTGCCGCCACTGCGGGAGGCCGTGGACGTCGTCGTGGTAGAGGGCGAACGGGATGGCGGCGTCGAGTGCGCCGCGTAGCTCGCCGGGGCCGGGAACGCTGCCGAACCGCAGCTGGACCGGGCGCACGGTGGAGGCAGTGACGGTGAGGATGAAGTCTCCGCCCGGATCGACCCTGCCGATCACCAGGACACCGGAGCGGCCCAGATTGGACAGGGACAGCCGGCGCATGGCGGTGCGTGCCCGCAGGGCGTGGGCCGGAAGGCTTACGCTGCGCAGCAGCTCGCCGGGAGCCAGGGACGTTTGTCCGTCGCCGGTGACCAGCTCGGTGACCGGCAGGGTGCGCTGTGTGCCGTCCGGCGAGAGCACCAGGGCCCGGCCGTCAAGGGCTGCGGTCAGGGAGGTCATTGGGCCGGCAGGAAGCGCAGTGCAGAGGTTGCCGCCCACGGTCGAGACGTTCCAGATTTTGAACGACGCCACAAAGGCGTCACAGCAGGGGCGCAGCAGCTCCAGAGCGGTCCAGTCCGCGGCAGCGGCCGGCAGATCACCGGCAAAGGCGTAAAGCTCGGCGACCGTGCAGGTGGCCGCGATCTCCAGCCCGCCGTCCGTGGCGCTGAGCGGCTTCCAGCCGGCGCGGGTGATGTCCAGCAGCCGCTGCAGGCTCTGGCTGCCGTAGGAAAACAGGACCGTGCCCCCGCCCAGCCAGGCGTCTCCGGGGCGCCAGTGCGCCGGGTCGGAGGTGGGAACCAGGTCCGTAATGGTGTTTATATCCACGCGCAGGGATCTCCTAGCTGGCGGTGAGGTGGTTTAAAGGACGGGATGAGGCATGGATAGGGCCGCGGAGCCCGGACAGCGGCAGGCCGGTGGCGCCGGCACTGCGGGCGGCCGTCACCTCGGCGAAGACTGACAGCGCCACTTCCGCGGGGGTAGCCGCACCAATGTCCAGTCCAATGGGGGAGTGCAGGCGGGCCAGCGCAGACTCCGTGGTGCCGGCGGCGCGCAGCGCCCGCAGCCGCTGTCGGTGGGTCCGCCGGGAACCCATCGCTCCGACATACCCTGCCGCCGAGCTGAGGGCGGCGGCCAGAGCCGGGACGTCGAACTTTGCGTCGTGGCTGACCAGGCACACCACGGAGCGGGCATCCAGGCGGCCCGCGGCCGCCTCGGCGCGCAGCGCAGCATCCGGCCACTGCACGAGGACACCCTCGGCGTCCGGAAAACGGTGCGGATTCGTGAAGGCCGGCCGGGCATCAACCACCGTGACGCGGTAGCCGAGCAGGGCACCCATCCGGCACAGTGCCACGGAATAATCGTTGGCGCCCAGCAGGTACAGGCTCGGCGGCTCGGCGCGGCATTCCAGGAACAGGGACTCCTGCCCGCCGCAGTCACCGGCGTAGTCTCCGCCGGGCAGCTGGACCGTACCGGTGTGCCCGGAGGCAAGGAGGGGTTCCAGCCGGGAGCCCCATCGGACCAGCACTGCCGCGTCCACGGCCGGGAACAGATCCTGCAGGGCAGCTGCCAGGGGTTCACCCGGGGACACAGCATGCGGAAGGCCGCCGCCGTCGAGCCGCCGGAGCAGTGCGGCAGGAGCAGGACCGGACGGAAGCGCACCCGGAGCCACAGGCTGGATCCGGACTTCGAGACTGCCGCCGCAGCTCAGGCCGGCGGCAAAGGCATCTCCGTCGCTGTAGCCGAAGACTTCGGTCCGGGGGATTCCCTCGGCAATCGCCTCGAGAGCAGAGTCCAGCACCGCGGCTTCCACGCATCCGCCGCTCAGGGAGCCCCAGACCTCCCCGCCGCCGCCGATCACCATGGAAGTTCCGGCCGGCCGCGGGACCGATCCGGACGTGCGGATGATCGTTGCGGCCGCGCAGGGTGTTCCGGCAGCCAGGGACTGAAGGATGTCCTCCCAGTGATCCAGCACGGCACCTACCCTTCAGCGGGTTATGCCGGCGGCACCGCCACCGGTTAACCAGCAACCAAGCGGTGAGTTCCCCACCGGGCTGACGTGCCGGGTGGGCCTTAAATCCGCGAATCCAATTCTTTTCCTATTACGGCTTTGCCGAATACATTGCGCGCTCGAAGAAATGCACGCGGCAGCATATCGGGCCGGAATTGGAAGGAGCCTACCACGGGAAACCCGCCTATTCACCCGGACTGCGCTAACCGGTTGAAAGAAATATTCTTGACCGCTTCATGCGCTCCGGCCTACGCTGGCGGCCAAGTGCCGGCGTCCGCCGGACTTCTTGGATCAGCAGACAAGTTCCACTGAGCTGGCCGCCTTTCAAGGTGTCCGGCAACTGCGGCACCCCAGCGGCATCGACCCGCGAAGGATCCGCCATGCAGAGCCCCTCCTCAGCACCCTCAGCCGCCCCGGCCTCCCGCCTTTGGATCCGGGATCCGCTGGCCGCCTTCACTGCCAACAGCCTCGATGCCGGAGGAGGGCTGGTGGTCGAAGACGGCCGGATCGCCGAGCTGGTGGCTGCCGGCGGCCAGCCCGCTGCACCGGTGACCTCCATCTTCGACGCGTCCGCCCACGTGCTGCTGCCGGGACTCATCAACACCCACCACCACTTCTACCAAACCCTCACCCGGGCCTGGGCACCCGTGGTGAACACACCGCTGTTCCCCTGGCTTAAGAACCTGTATCCGGTGTGGGCCCGGCTGTCCCCGGAGGATCTGGAACTGGCCACCACGGTGGCGCTCGCCGAGCTGCTGCGCTCCGGCTGCACCACCGCGGCCGACCATCACTACCTCTTCCCGGACGGGCTCGAACAGGCTGTGGACGTGCAGGTTTCCGCGGTCCGGCGGCTGGGTATGCGGGCCATGCTGACCCGCGGATCCATGACCCTGGGGGAGGACGACGGCGGCCTGCCGCCGCGGCAGACGGTCCAGGCTGCAGAGGTGATCCTGGCGGACAGTGAGCGGCTGATCGGGGCCTATCATGAGCGCGGAGACGGTGCCGTAATCCAGATCGGACTGGCACCGTGCTCACCGTTTTCGGTGACGCAGGAAATCATGAAGGCCAGCGCCGCCCTGGCAGAAACCCACGATGTCCGCCTGCACACCCACCTCGCTGAAACCATGGACGAGGAAGCGTTCTGCCTGGAGATGTTCGGCCTGCGTACGGTGGATTACCTGGAGAGCGTCGGCTGGCTGGGGAACCGCACCTGGCTGGCCCACGGCGTGCACTTCAACGACAGTGAGATTGCCCGGCTGGGGGCGGCGGGCACCGCCGTCGCACACTGTCCGACGTCGAACATGCGGCTGGCCTCCGGCATTGGGCGGATGGCCGAGCTCGAAGACGCCGGGGCGCCCGTGGGTCTGGGCGTGGACGGCTCGGCGTCCAACGATGCCTCCAACCTGATCCTGGAGGCGCGGCAGGCACTGTACCTGCAGCGGCTGCGCTACGGGGCGGAGGCCATCACTCCTGAACGCGCCCTGGGCTGGGCCACCCGCGGTTCCGCCCGGGCGCTGGGGCGAAGCGATATTGGCGAGCTGGCACCGGGCAAGCAGGCAGACCTGGCCCTCTTCCGGCTGGATGACCTGCGGTTCTCCGGTTCCCACGATCCGCTCTCCGCGCTGCTGCTGTGCGGTGCGGACCGCGCGGACCGGGTGATGGTGGGCGGGGAGTGGAAGGTGGTCGACGGCGGCCTGCCGGGCATTGACCTGGAAGCGCTCACTGCGCGGCACTCAGAGGCCGCCCGGCGGCTGGTTGCCGGCTGAGGGGAGCAGTACCAGTGGGTGCGCCGGGATTATGCGCTGGCATTCTGAAAAGGGCAATCCCCGCTTCCGAACTTTTACCGCTTTTTTGTAAACACTGCATCACGGGAAGAAGGCGTGCGTTACGCGCGGGTTAAAAGAAAAGCGGAAACAGTCAAACCCTTGACAGGTTGTGGGGCGGACTCCAGACTGTTCGAAATAGAAATTCCGCATCGAGAAATCTTCAACTTCAACAAGCAACTTCGCCGGAAACATCGAATCAAGTCGGCCCACGCCGATGGTCAAGGGTGTTCAGCGCCGGGAAGTCCTCTCTCCTTCTTCACTGAAAGCTGACACCCGTGGCTCTGTTTAATTCTCCCGATTTCCTCTCCGCCTTCAATGCCGTGTCAATCGCGGACGCCGAGGCGGCACTGAAGCCCTGCGTCGACATCCCCCGGTGGACCTCGGAAATCGCCCTGGCCAGGCCCTTTGGGACGGCAGCCGAACTGCTCTCCTTCGCGGAACTGGCCGCCCCCGGCTGGACCGAAGCTGAAATCGACGGCGCCCTGGCCCACCATCCGCGCATCGGCGAGCAGGCGGCCGGCAGCGGCAGCGAAGCGGAAATGTCCCGCCGCGAACAGTCCGGCGTCGAGACCTCAGCCGGCGTGCAGGCGCAGCTGGCTGCCGGTAACCGCGCCTACGAGGACCGTTTCGGACGGGTGTTCCTGATCCGCGCCGCCGGCCGCAGTGCCGAAGAAGTCCTGGCCTCGCTCGCCGCCCGCCTGGAGAACTCTGTGGAAGAAGAACTTGATGTCATCGCCGCGCAGCTGCGCGAAATCGCCATCCTCCGACTCGAAGGGCTCCTGAACCAGTGAAAAGCCAGGTCACCACCCACATCCTGGACACAGCCGCCGGCCGGCCGGCGCGGGGCATCCCGGTCTCCCTGCACGCCCACACGGCGCAGGGCTGGCAGGAAATCGCCACCGGCACCACGGATGCCGATGGGCGCGTCACCGACCTCGGCCCGGACCGGCTCGAGGCAGGAACCTACCGGATCGAGTTCAGCACCGCCGCCTGGTACGAGGCCGCCGGAACGCCGTCGTTCTTCCCGTCCGTCACCCTGACTTTCAATGTTGCTGGAACCGGGGAGCACTACCACGTGCCCCTGCTGCTGAGTCCGTTCGCCTATTCCACCTATCGAGGAAGCTGAGCCATGACCTCTACAACGCACGCCGCCGGAGCCAGCGGACCAGGTACCCCGCGGGTCGTACTGGGTCCCAACCAATACGGCAAGGCCGAAGTCCGGCTGGTAAAAGTCACCCGGGACACGGCCCGCCACAGCCTCGAAGACCTCAGCATCACATCCGCGCTGCACGGCGGATTCGAAGCCGCCCACACCCAGGGGGACAACGCCCGGGTGGTAGCCACCGATACGCAAAAGAACACCATTTACGCCTTCGCCCGGGACGGCGTCGGGTCCCCGGAGGAATTCCTGCTCCGCCTGGCCGGCCACTTCACCGGAGAGTTCGACTGGGTCACCGGCGGACGCTGGGCGGCCGAGCAGTACTTCTGGAACCGGATCAGCGACCACGATCACGCCTTCGCCAAGGACAAAAGCGAAATCCGCACCGCCGTCCTGCTGGCCGCCGGAAGCCAGCGGCACCTGGTGGCCGGAATCTCGGACCTGACCGTCCTGAAATCCACCGGCTCCGAATTCCACGGTTTCCCGCGCGACCGCTACACCACCCTCGGCGAAACCACCGACCGGATCCTGGCCACCGATGTCACGGCCAAATGGCGCTACAACACCCTCGACGGCATCGACTTCAATTCCGCCTATGCCACGGTGCGGACCGCCCTGCGGGACGCCTTCGCCAACACCCATTCCCTGGCCCTGCAGCAGACCATGTTCGAAATGGGCCGGGCCGTACTGGATACCCATCCGGAAATCGATGAAGTGCGGCTGTCGCTGCCGAACAACCACCACTTCCTGGTCGACCTCGAACCGTTCGGACTGGACAACCCCGGTGAAGTCTTCTTCGCCGCGGACCGGCCCTACGGACTGATCGAAGCCGCGGTCCAGCGTGAGGGCAGTGCCGGGGAAAACCCCGTGTGGAACACGATTGCGGGGTTCTGCTGATGATCCGGCGCAGGGCCGCTGCGGCCAAGGGATCCCGGCCGGCCCGGCCGGAGGATGAAGTGCTTCCGCTGGGCAGCATGTTTGCCTACGGATTCCAGCACGTCCTGACCATGTACGGCGGCATCATTGCCCCGCCGCTGATCATCGGCACCGCCGCCGGCATGGACTCGGCGGACATCGGCCTGCTGATCGCCGCGTGCCTCTTCGTCGGCGGCGCCGCCACCCTGCTGCAGACCATCGGTGTGCCCTTCTTCGGCTCCCAGCTTCCGCTCGTCCAGGGTGTCTCCTTTGCCGGCGTAGCAACCATGACCGCCATCCTCAGCGGAGGCGGCGGCATTCAGGCCGTTTTTGGCGCGGTGATCGCAGCGTCCGTGATCGGACTCCTGATCACCCCGATCTTCGCCAAGGTGATCCGTTTCTTCCCACCGGTGGTCAACGGCGTCGTCATCACCACGATCGGACTGACCCTCATGCCCGTCGCCGCGAACTGGGCCATGGGTGGGAACGCCAGGGCCGAGGGCTACGGCAGCGTCTCCAACATCGGACTGGCGGCGCTCACCCTGGCGTTCGTCCTGCTGCTGAGCAAGGTTGGCATCAGCGCCATCTCACGGCTGTCCATCCTCCTGGCCATCGTGATCGGCACCGTCTTCGCCGCGCTGGTCGGCAAGGCGGACTTCTCCGGCGTCGGGGAGGGCCCGGTCTTCGCGCTGCCCAGCCCGTTCGCCTTCGGGATGCCCACTTTTGAGGTCGCCGCGATTATCTCCATGTGCATCGTCATCCTGGTGACCCTCACGGAAACGACGGCGGACATCCTCGCCGTCGGGGAAATCGTGGACACCAAGGTGGACTCCAAGCGCATCGCCGACGGACTGCGCGCGGACATGCTCTCCAGTGCTCTCTCCCCGGTCTTCAACTCCTTCACCCAAAGCGCCTTTGCCCAGAACGTGGGACTGGTGGCGATCACGGGTGTGAAGAGCCGCTTCGTGGTCAGTGCCGGAGGCCTGATCCTGGTGATTCTGGGCCTCCTGCCGGTCCTGGGCCGGGTCGTCGCCGCAGTTCCCACCCCGGTGCTGGGCGGGGCCGGCATCGTCCTCTTCGGCACCGTGGCCGCCAGCGGCATCCGGACCCTGGCCAAGGTCGAGTACAAGAACAACATGAACCTGATCATCGTGGCGGCTTCCCTTGGCTTCGGAATGATCCCGATTGCGGCGCCGGCGTTCTATGACCAGTTCCCCTCCTGGTTCAGCACCATCTTCCACTCGGGCATCAGCTCCGCAGCCGTGATGGCGATCCTGCTCAACATCCTGTTCAACCACATCAAGGCGGGCAACTCGGAGGAGCCGAGCGTCTTCGCCGAGGCACCGGTGCGTGCGATCCGGACCGACCAGCTCCGGATCCTGCGCGAAGGCGACCACATCAAGGACGGAAAGCTGATGGACGCGGAAGGACAGGAGATCGCCGTCGTGCCGCCGGGCCAGCCGCTGGACAGTCCGGATATGAAGTAATCGTCGTCACATCAACAGACCCTGCGTTGGGATAACTCAGGGGCTGGAAAGTAGTCTCATTGCTATGGCTCCATTCCGAAACAGCCGCGCTGCGGCGCTGCCTGCGAAACTGTCCCGCTCCTGGCTCCTGGCATCAGCCGCGGACGAAGCAAACTTCGGGCCTGCCCTGGCCTCCGAAGCGGACTCGGTCATCTTCGATATGGAAGACGCCGTTCCCGCCGACGGCAAGGCGGCAGCGCGTGAACGCGTGGTCGAGGCGCTCTCCACGGGAATGACCGCCTGGGTCCGCGTCAACGGCATCGAAACCGATTTCTGGGCAGACGACCTCGCGGCGCTGTCCAAGGCTCCGGGCCTGCGCGGCGTCATGCTGGCCATGACCGAAAAGCCGGAGCAGGTCACACACACGGCCATGCGGCTGCAGGCCGGCACCCCGGTCCTGGCACTGGTCGAATCGGCACTCGGCATTGAAAACGCGACGGCGATCGCCAGCGCTCCGGGTACCTTCCGGCTGGCCTTCGGTGTGGGCGATTTCCGTCGTGACACCGGTGCCTCGGATGATCCGATGGCACTGGCGTATGCCCGTTCCAAGCTTGTGGTGGCGTCCCGCGTGGGCCAGCTGCCGGGTCCGATCGACGGACCGACGGTGGGCACCCTGGGCGAGAAGCTGCTGGACGCCTGCAAGGTCACCGCTTCGATGGGAATGACCGGCAAGCTGTGCCTCATGCCAGAGGCAGCGGACACGATCAACCAGGGCCTGTCGCCCAGCGAGTCGGAAATCGTCTGGGCCCACGAACTGCTGGAGGCACACGCCGCGGGCGCCGTCGTCGGCGACGGTTCCTACCTGCCGCGCCTGGCCCGTGCCCAGAAGATCTCTTCGCTGGCGGACTCCTACGGTCTCTGGAACGCGTAAGCGTTCCGCCCGGCCGCAGTAATGCCGCAGTTGAGCCGCAGCCCGCTCCCTTTACGGGGGCGGGCTGCGGTGTTTAATCCTCGATCCCGTCGTCGATGCCTCTCAGTAACTGCAGGACACTTGCCGTCAGGGCATGGGCATAGTCTTCGTCGTAGTCGGGAGAGCTGATGTCCGCGAAGAAGTGTGCGCTGCCGGGGTACAGGATGAGCTTGACGGAGGCTTCATCCAGTGTCCTGCCTCCGCCCCAGCCTCCGCCCGGCTCTACGGCTATGGACTCAATGAGATTCTTGGCGGCGTCGAGGTCCCCTTCCTCCACGAACACCTGATCCTCGGCCATGGCATGGATTTGCAGCGGCACGCCGGCAGGCCACGTGTAGGCATATGCGCCGGGAGGCACGCAGGCGCTGATGAGCACGGCTCCGCGGGCCCCGGGGCGGGTCTGCGCCAGCCGCTGGGCCGGGAGAACGCCCAGCGAAAAACCGATGTAGACCAGGTCTTCCGGCAGCTGCTCGGCGATCCGGACGCCCAGGGCCTCGAGCGTCTCCAGGCCGACCTCCCCGGCGTACTCCAGCCCGGCCTCCAGGGTGCTGAAGGTCTGTCCGTCATAGAGGTCCGGGGCAGTGACGGCGTGACCGGCGTCCCGGAGCAGGTCCGCGAAGGCCTCGGTGCCCGGCGTCAGACCCAGCTCGGAATGGAACAGCAGCACGTTGGCCACCTGTACTCCTACCGTTCGACCAGGATGCCGTCTTCGTCGGCCCAGAGCCGGGCGCCGGGGCGGAACGTCACGCCGCCGAACTCCACCGGAACGTCCACTTCACCCGCCGAGTCCTTGGCGCTCTTGCGCGGGTTCGAACCCAGTGCCTTGACGCCGAGCGGCAGCTTGGCGACGGCCGCGCGGTCGCGGATCGGGCCGTTGATAACGACGCCGGCCCACCCGTTGGTTACCGCGGCTTCGGCGATCATGTCCCCCATGAGGGCGGTGTTGAGCGAGCCGGCACCGTCCACCACCAGAACCGCGCCGTTGCCGGGGGAGTTCAGGGTGGACTTCACCAGGCCGTTGTCCTCCAGGCAGCGGATGGTGCGCACCGGCCCGGTGAAGCGGGTCTGTCCGCCCAGGTCCTGGAACTGCAGGGAAACCGATGCCAGGGCTTCACCATGTTCGTCGTAGAGGTCTGCTGTGCTTGTTTCCATGGCAC
Source organism: Arthrobacter pullicola (assembly GCF_014836875.1). Classification (GTDB taxonomy): domain Bacteria; phylum Actinomycetota; class Actinomycetes; order Actinomycetales; family Micrococcaceae; genus Arthrobacter_B; species Arthrobacter_B pullicola. Next base: position 426,788 of record NZ_JACSQC010000001.1, read on the forward strand.
ACACTTTGTCACACGGCATCTGGCTGCGGCGTGTGGCCCGCGCCGGCACGCGGGGAATGCTCAGGTGCGGGAGGCGGGAGCCAGGGACTTGAGCCGGTCAACGATCTCCAGGAGTTCCTCCACGGGACCCGACGTCGGCGAGTTCTCCTGCTGGGGCCAGCCGCCGGGCAGCCCTTCGTTGTAATACAGTCCGTCGCCCAGGAGCATGATGGCCCGCGCGATGGCGCGGTCCCCGACCTCGCTAAACACCAGGTCGAACCAGTCCCGGTGGATCTGCTGCAGCAGCTCCGACGCTGCGGCGTCGGAGCACTGGGCCAGCCGCACCGCTGCGATCAGTGCCCGGTCCAGGGGGCTGCCAACATAGACGGACGTGCGGACCAGGTACCTGGCCGGGCCTTCGGGATCAGTGCGCATCTGCTCGAGGTCTGCGGCGGCCAGTTCCTTCAGCCGTTCGACCACCCCGGCGGCAAGGGCTTCCTTGTTTTTGAAGTGGTAGAGCAGCCCACCTTTGGAGACGCCGGCCAGTGCCGTCACGGCGTCGAGCGTCGCGCCGCGCGGGCCTTCATTGATCAGCAGTTCCTCGTACGCGGACAGGACGCGGTCCCGGGTGGATGTCTGTGCAGGCATGGCTTTACGGTACGCCATTTTCTCCTGTACAGTCTAGACGGTACAGTAACGTTCGGCCGGCTCCGGCCACGTGCTGTTCCGTCTTTTAACCCACAAGTTTCCGGCAGGCGAAGCCCTGCCAGCATCCAAGGAGGAATTGTGCCTGCGGTACAGGAACGGCCCGTGCTCGCGCGGGCTGGACAACGTGAATGGCTGGGACTGGCGGTCCTGATGCTCGCCGTCCTGCTGGTGTCGGTGGATAACACCGTGCTGAGCTTCGCCGTGCCTTCACTGTCCCGGGCACTGGCTCCCTCCGGCACGGAACTGCTGTGGATCATTGACATCTATGCGCTGATCCTGGCCGGCCTGCTGGTTCCCATGGGCAGCCTCGGCGACAGGTTCGGCCGGCGGAAACTGCTGATGATCGGCACTGCCGGCTTCGGCCTGGTCTCCGTTGCCGCCGCCTTTGCTCCCACGGCAGGCGCCCTGATCGGCGCCCGGGCGCTGCTCGGCTTCTTCGGCGCCATGCTGATGCCCGCCACACTGTCCATCATCCGCAATATGTTCGTGATACCGAGCCAGCGCCGGATCGCGATTGCGGTCTGGGCGGCCGGGTTCTCCGGCGGCGCGGCCCTGGGCCCGATCGTCGGCGGCACCCTGCTGGAACACTTCTGGTGGGGGTCGGTCTTCCTGCTGGCCGTGCCGGTGCTTATCCCGCTGCTGGTCTTCGGTCCGCGCCTGCTGCCGGAATCCCGGGACCCGAAGCCGGGCAAGATCGACCCGATCAGCATCGGGCTGATCATGGCCGCCATGTTCCCGCTGGTCTACGGCATCAAGACGGTGTCCACCCACGGCGTTGGCTTCGACTCCCTGGCACCAATGGCCGTGGCACTGGTCTTCGGAGCCGCCTTCGTCCGCCGCCAGCTGCGCCGTGATGAGCCCATGCTCGACGTCCGGCTGTTCCGCAACCCGGTGTTCAGCGGCTCCATCTCCGCCAATCTGCTCAGCGTCTTCGCGCAGGTGGGGTTCATCTTCTTCTTCTCCCAGCATCTGCAGCTGGTCCTGGGGCAGGCACCGCGGGAAGCCGGCGTCATGATGCTGCCCGGCCTGATGCTCACCATTGTTGCCGGCCTGGCCGTGGTGAAGGTGGTGCGCCGGGTGCGTCCCGCCTACGCCGTGGCAGGCGGACTGCTCTTCAGTGCCGTCGGGTACACCGTGGTGCTGCTCACCGGCCACCACGAAAGCCCGCTCGGCCTGATCATCGCCTTCATGATCCTGGGTATCGGCGTCGGCTCGGCGGAGACCATCTCCAACGACCTCATCCTCGCCAGCGTCCCGTCCGAGAAGGCGGGAGCGGCGTCGGCCATCTCCGAAACCGCGTACGAAGTGGGCGCCGTGCTGGGCACCGCCGTGCTGGGAAGCATCCTGACGGCGGGCTACCGCAACGGCGTTGTCCTGCCCGAGGGCATGGATCCTGCCGCGGCCGCCGCGGCATCGGAAACCCTGGGCGGTGCAGTGGAAGCCGCAAACACCCTGCCCGGCCCGCAGGCTGCGGACCTGCTGGCATCGGCCCAGGCAGCGTTCGACTCCGGCGTGGTCGCGACGTCGGCCATCGGTATCGCGCTGATGGTCGCCGCGGCTGCCGGTGCCCTGGTCGCACTGCGCCGCGTAGCACCGGACAGCGGTGAGCCGGTTGGGGAAGTGCAGCCCGCAGCTGACCAGCCCGCGCCGGCGGCCGCCGGCAACAAGGCCTAACCGCCAGAGACCGGAACCCCGGTGAGGAGGCTGGAGTCTGATTCACCGGGGTGCACGATCAGTACCGGGCAGTGGGCGTGCGCAGCCGCGGCGGAGCTGACCGAGCCGAGCAGCAGCCCTTTGAAGCCTCCGCGGCCCCGGCTGCCCACCACCAGCAGCTCCGCACCCCTGCTCGCCTCCACCAGGACGTGGACCGGCTGGCCGGCTACGGCCGTTTTTGTGAGCCCTGCCGGGAATTCCTCCCCGAAAGCCGCCGTCAGGGTGTCATCCAGCGCAGATTCGGCTTCGACCCGCGGGGTCCACTCCGTGGAAGCAACGGGAACCGCCAGGGCAACCGGATAGGACCACACGGACACGGCCTGAAGGTGGCACTGCAGCAAATCTCCGAGCCGGCGCGCGGTCCGCAGCGCCACCAGTGAGAGCGCCGACCCGTCCACTCCAACCACGATCCGGCCGCCGGGGTTCGTCTTCATCTGTTCTTCTTCCTGTCTGTCGGGAGCCTCTTTAGGGGCGTGGGAGTCGAAACGTCTGCCCAGTCTGCCCTGCCGCCGCCCGTCCCACTAGGCCTGCTGTGGGTTGTCCGGGCGGTGGATGGCCGACGGCGGCTTGCCGCGGGTGCCGCGGCGGCTTGCCGCGGGGGGCGGCCTGCGGGGTCGGCCTGCCCCGGGGGCGACTTGCCGCGGGGGCCGCGGCGGCTTGCCGCGGGCGCGGCCTGCGGGCTGCCTCGACGGTATGCGGCCCGCCGAACGGCGGCTGGGCCTGGTGGGACAGGCGTAACGGATTCTCCGGTCCCGGTGCCGGTCCGTAGGATCAGGACGTGCCTCCCACCACCTCCCCGCGAGCTAGTAACGCTCCCTTGGGCACCGGCCTGCTGCTGGTGCTGGCGTTCCTCGCCGCCACCGGTCCGTTCACCACGGACCTGTATCTGCCGTCCTTTCCGGAGATTGCCGGTGACCTGGGGTCTTCCGCGTCCGGCGTACAGCTCACCCTGACCGCTTTCCTGATCGGGATGGCGGCCGGGCAGCTGGCCTTCGGGCCGATCTCCGACCGCTACGGCAGGTTCCGTCCGCTGATGCTGGGCTCCGGTGCCTTCGTCCTTGCCTCAGTGGTGTGTGCAACCGCGCCGAACCTGGAGGTCCTGATCGGAGCGCGGTTTGTGCAGGGGCTGTGCGCTGCCGCCGGGCCGGTGATCGCCCGGGCCGTTGCCTCCGACCTGACCTCCGGAGCCGCCGCTGCCCGGACCTTTAGCCTGCTGATGACCATAGGCGGAGTCGCCCCCGTGCTGGCCCCCGCGCTGGGCGGTGTGCTCACTGGACTCTGGGGCTGGCGCGGTGTGCTGTGGACGCTGGCCGGCATCGCCGCGCTGATGTTCGCCTGCGCCGCTGCGGTGGTGCGGGAAACCCTTCCGGTGGAAAAACGCACGCCGGGACCGGCCTTTAAGGGGCTGGGGCTGGTGATCCGCCGCCGGCGCTTCCTGGGGTATGTGCTGCTCTTCGCCAGTTCCTTCGGTGTACTGATGGGCTACATCTCGGCGTCGCCTTTTATCTACCAGAGCCTCATGGGCCTTTCCCCGCAGGTCTATGGCCTGATGTTCGGCCTCAACGCCGCCGGCATGGTGGGTGCGGGGTTCATTGCAGCCCGGCTGGCACGCCGCGTTCCGGCCCGCCGGATGGTGGTTCGGGCTGTGGTGGTCCTGATCGGGGTGTCGGCGGCCATGCTGGTGCTTGTCCTGGCCGGCGTGGCGCCGCTGCTGCTCGCCGTTCCGCTGTTCTGCACGGTCTGTTCGCTGGGGTTCATCATGGGCAACACCACGGCCCTGGCCCTCGCCGAGGCCGCCGGGTCCACGGGCAGCGGCTCCGCTGTCCTTGGCGGAGCGCAGTTCCTGATGGGGGCCGCCGTCTCGCCCCTGACCGGTCTCGGCGGTGAGTATTCGGCGCTGCCGCTCGCCCTGGTGATGCTCGGATCAGCCCTGATCGCCGGCACCGCCGTCCTCCTTACCCGCGAGCGGCGTCCCGCGTAGACTGGAAAGACCATGCGACACATGAACAAGTACCGCACGCCCATTGTCTGGCTCCTCATCATCGGCCTCGTGGGGAGCATCAGCGTCGGCTTCCTGGGCCTCTTCTTCTAGCCCGTCAGCAGCCCACCCACGTTCGTGGCGCGCCGTGCCATAGTGGGGCCGTGGAACACATCCGGATCTTCACTGCCGAGCCCATGGCGACACGCGCCCTGGCCGCCGAGATACGTCACGCGCCTGACGAGTTCGTGAAGTGCCTCCGGCGGCTGACCGGAGCCGCGGGTCTTGATGGTTTTCAATCAGTGCGCTGTGAAGCCTCTGAACAGCTGGACCTGGAGCTGGCCTTTTCGGACCCGTCGCCCTGCACCGTCGGCATCGAGGCGAAGCTCGACCACGAACTGACGCGGGACCAGATGGATCGGCAGCTTGGCGTAGTCGATCATCTGGTCCTGCTCCTGACCGCAGAAGAATCCGCCCCGGAATGGGTAGCCGGCCGGGCACGTGTGTACGTCATGACCTGGGCCGATGCCCTGGCGTGTTTTGAAGACTCACGCCTCACCCTTGAGGACATCAACCTCATCCCGGTACCCAAATCACGGGTGGAGGCACGGTTCCGCGCGCAGAACCTCCGCGATCGCTTGCCGGGCTGGCGGGTGGACGTGCAAAGGGGCGGCAGCGGCATGCCCGCGATCGAGATTGAGTCCCAGGCGCTGCCGAACGGCCGGACGCTGCGCGGCCAGATACAGATAGTGGGACGGGAGATGCCAGAGGCAGGCAGGCCGATCAGAATCGAATACAGCATCGGCGTCTCCGTGGCACCCACGGAGGAGGAGTATCCCGATCCGGAAAGTTCCCATGTGGAACCCGGCTGGATTGAGCCCCTGCGGGCTCTGCGCCGCGAGGTGCTCGACGGCGATGAAGAACGCCTGCTGGTGAGCTTGCGGAAGCCGGGCAATGGCCGATCCGGCCTTGGCGTGCGGAAGCTGCCGTTGGCCCAGCAGCATCTGGCAGATGCGACCTGGCTGGCGAAGGGGTACACAGATGGCTGGGCGCTTGGCATCAAATCGAACAAATGGCCGCTTGAGGACCTCGACCGAATAGTTTCGGCGACCGTGGAGATCTTCAGCCGTTGGTACGAGGTCGAGCAGAAGCGCCTGGGCGCTGATCTGACCAACGCCTCCTGAGCCGAACCGGAGTGTGCTGCTTTTCGAATCCAGGCATGGACTCCGCTGCTGCGCCTGCCGCCAGCTTGATCTCGGCCGTTTATTCGCCCTAGGGTACTAAGTATGCTTACGAAAGTCGGCATGCCGGAAACATGTACCCGTCGAAAGTGGGAACTCAATGGCCAACGAACACGCTCATGACCAGTACACCTTCCAGAACCCGGTCACGCGGTATCCATCCATCTCACCGCCCAAGCAGGATCAGCCGGAACCGGGTCTCGACGCAGACCTCGAACCCCAAACCGACCGCGGCGAGGATTCCTACCGCGGCACCGGACGCCTCCAGGGGCGCAAGGCGCTGATCACCGGAGCTGATTCCGGCATTGGCGCGGCAGTGGCCATCGCCTTCGCGAGGGAAGGGGCCGACGTCGCCCTGGCCTACCTCCCGGAGGAAGAGGAAGATGCCGCCCACGTTATGGAGGTCATCCGGGAAACCGGACGCACCGCCGTCGGGCTCCCCGGCGACGTGCGGGATGCAGCATATTGCGCGCAGCTGGTGCAGGACGCGGTCGACGGACTCGGTGGGCTCGACATCCTGGTGAACAATGCCGGCAAGCAGATCGCGGTGGAGAGTCTTGAGGACCTCAGCGATGAGCAGCTCGATGACACGTTCAAGACCAACATCTACTCGTTCTTCCGGATCACCAAGGCAGCGCTGCCGCACCTGCCCGCAGGTTCCAGCATCATCAACTCGACGTCGATCCAGGCATACAGCCCGTCATCGCACCTGCTGGACTACGCCAGCACCAAGGCTGCGATCAACAACTTCACCAAGGGCCTGTCCCAGCAGCTGGCCCCCAAGGGCATCCGGGTAAACGCCGTCGCGCCGGGCCCGTTCTGGACCCCGCTGCAGGTTTCCGATGGACAGCCCAAGGATGCCCTGCCGGAGTTCGGCAAGGACACCCCGCTGGGCCGTGCCGGACAGCCGACCGAGCTCGCACCCGCCTACGTGTTCCTGGCCTCCTCGGAGTCCAGCTATGTGGTGGGTGAAACGCTGAACGTCAACGGCGGAATGCCCAGCCCCTAACCTGCTCATCAGCGCCAAGCGGGGCCGCCTCCACTGTGTGGAGGCGGCCCCGCTTCGCGTTTGGAGTGCAGTGCCGGTTAGGCGGTTTCCTCCACCGGCGGGAAGTGGGCGCGGTCCACCCGGCGGTGGAACCGCATGCCCGCCAGACCGCCCAGCAGCGCGCCGATCAGGCTCACGGCCACGCTGGCGAGCACGGCCAGCCAGGTGCCCGCGGAGATGCTGCCCAAATCCTGCGGCAGCGGTGCCACCGAATTCAGCTGGGTGATGCTGCGGATATCGTTGCCGAAGATCAGCCCCACAATGATGACGACGGCGGCCGCCACCAGGGCCCACAGCCACACGGCGAGCCCCTGCTTCAGGCCGTTGAACCGTGCCATCCGGCCAGCCACGTACCCGCCGGCGTAGTAGGCGAGCAGCAGGACCGCCAGGGTGATGATTGCGCCAATTAGGCCGGCTGACTGGTTTGCTGCGGCCTGATCCAGTGCTGCCCCGAGGTCGGTGTCTGTGGAGACGCCGACGGCGGCACCGATGGCTGCCGCCGCGGCGGACAGCAGGACGACCATGCCGGTGGCGGTCAGCCAGCCGAAGAAGGCGGCGCCGAACTTGAAGCCGCCAAAACGTTCCCGTTCCGCGGCCAGCAGGGCTTCGCGGTTGGGCAGCCCCTGGGCCCGGGGTCCGCGTCCGGTGCGTGCGCCGTCGTGGTTTCCGTGGCGGTCGTGGCGTTCGGCTGTTGCCGACTCCGGGGTGGTTTGAGTGGTGCGGTAGGCGGCATCGTTGGGGTCGCGGGTGCCGGTGACCTCGGCGTCGTACTGTCTGGTGTCAGCGGTCCCCAAGGCCTGGGTGTCGTTTCGCCGGTTGTCAGCGGTGCTTATGACTTCGGTGTCGTGCCGGCGGGTGTCGCCGGTCCCCAGGACTTCGGTGTCGTAGCGCCGGGCGTCGTGGTTGGCGGGGGCCTCGGTGTCGTTCTGAGGGGCGCCGTGGTTGCCCAGGACTTCGGTGTCGTTTCGCCGGGCGTCGTGGTTCCCGGTGGTATCGGTGTCGTATCGCCGGGTGTCTCCGGTGCCGATGACCTCGGTGTCGGTCTGAGGGGTGCTGGTGGCACCAGTGGCTCCGCTGGTGTGCAGCGGGCGGGTCACGTCCGGCTCGCTGCTGGTGCCCGGGCTGGTGCTGCTGTCCTCGCGTGCGGCGAGATCTTCTGCCCGCCGGCGGCGTTCGCCTGCGGCTGTGCTGCCTGAATCCGTACTCATCTGCTGCTCCTTGCCGTCGAGTGCTGGCTGACTGAAGACGATGACTTCATAAGCAACCTTACTGTATCGGCCGTTTTGGTGGGCGGGTGTTGCGGGGCGGTAGGGGTTATTGGGGGAGCGGGGCGGGCTGCGGTGGGAGGGGCTGCTGGACTGTGGAGGTGCGGGTGACTGGGGCCAGATGCGGCCTGGGCAGGTGCGGGAGGGGGCGGGTGCCCAAGCTTCCCAGTCGGTGTGGCCCTCGTGGCTGGTGGGGCCCCGTAGGTACCACCGGCAACATTCGGTGGGAAGGCTGGGCAGGGTGGGGGTGGGTTGCCCAAGCTTCCCAGTCGGTGTGGCCCTCGTGGCTGGTGGGGCCCCATAGGTAACACCGGCAACAGTTGGCGGGAAGGCTGGGCAGGGTGGAGGGGGCGGGTGCCCAAGCTTCCCAGTCGGTGTGGCCCTCGTGGCTGGTGGGGCCCCGTAGGTAGCACCGGCAACATTCGGTGGGAAGGCTGGGCAGCGTGGTCAGCGTTGAAGACACGCGTTCCCACTCTCTGTAAACTCCCGTGGCTGGTGTGACCTCAACTGTCACTGCAGCAACGAACAGTGGGAACGCGTGTCGTCGCGGTGTTGCTGGTGGGCTGGTTGGCTGGCTGGCTGGCTCCCGCCCCGAGGCCGCCGGCTCCCAGGTCCACCGGACCTCCCGCCCCGCGAATGCCGGTGGACTGGCCGACCGGGCCCCGCCCGCCGCGCCGGACCTCCCGGCCCCCACGTTCGCCGGATCTTGAGCCTGCCGGACCTCCCGCCCTTGAGCCCGCCGGACCTCCCGGCCCCCCGCCCCAAGCCGCCCCGCGAACCCCGCCGGACCTCCCGGCCCCCACGTTCGCCGGCCCCCACACCTGCCGGCCCGCCGAACCAGCAGATGAAAGACTGTCCTCCATGGACACCGACATATTTATTACAGTCGTCGCCGGCCTGCTGATTGCCGTGGGGGTGGCTGGCATCGTGGTGCCGGTGTTGCCGGGCAGCATCCTGATCCTGCTGACCTTCCTGGGCTGGGCCATCGGGGTCAGCAGCGGTGCGGGCTGGTGGTCCTTCGCCTTTGGTGCCTTGTTTGCCATCACGGGCATGTCCGCCAGCGCTGTCCTCACTGGCCGCCGTCTGAAGCAGCGGCAGATCCCCAACCGGTCGGTGCTGATCGGCCTCGCAGCTGGGATCGCCGGCATGTTCGTGATCCCCGTCGTCGGGCTGATCGTTGGGTTTGCCGGCGGCCTGCTGATTAGCGAGTTTGCCCGCCAGCGCAGCCTCTCCGCTGCCGCGTCCTCCTCCTGGGCGGCGCTGAAGGCCACCGGCCTGGGGTTGCTGGTTGAGCTGGCGCTCGCCCTCGCTGCGGGAACCGCCTGGGTCATCGGCGTCTGGGTCCATTTCGCGACCCGCTAGTGCGGCCCACGGCCCGCGGCCCGCTTCCCGCTGGCGCGACCCGCTAGCGCGCCCGGCTAAACCTTCAAGTCACGACGGCGTGGTCCGCTTTGGGCGGTATGTCCGCCCAAAGCTGCGTTCCGCGCCCTCGTAGATCTCGACGAGCTCCCAGTCGTAGCGGCGCCCGCCGGGGACGTCGAAGATGCGGATCCCGTCGCCTAAGAAGACCGGAGCTGTGAACACTTGAAGCTCATCGATGAGGTCGTGTTCCAGGGCCTGCCGGGCAATGTCAGCGCTGATAATCTGCACGTCCCTGTCGCCGGCGATGTCCCGGGCGCGGCGGATGGCCTCCACGATGCCGCAGTTCAGCGCCACAATCGACTTGTCCCCGGAGATTTCCTCCGGGCGGTGGGTGAGGATGAACTCGGTTCCCGACCACGCGCCGCCATACGCCTCGGCGGTCGTTTCGTCCCGCTCGTCCTGCTGGGCCTTCGCGGCATCGTACCCGTCCCGCCCGGCGATGATCACCGCGACCTCACCCGCCAGGCGCTCCGTAATCCCTTCCGGCAGGGGTTCCGCGGCGGAAAACCAGCTCATGTCATGGCCGGGTCCCGCCAGGAAACCGTCGAGCGAACAGGTGAACCCCCAGGCGACTTTGCCCATGATCTCTTCCTCAGGATGTTCGTAATGCCGTCCGGCCGGCGGGCGGCGCGGCGGATAAGGGCGAAGGTACCGAAGCGGTCGGCCGCGGCACAAGGCCCACCCGCCCTGAACCCGGTTCGCGGAACCACTGCGGACCGGGTTCTGTCATAAAAAGAAAAAGCTGTGTTGCCCATCACACTTAACGGTATCTTTGGGCGACTGGTTACCGACCGTTCTTTCAGTAATGCTGTCCCAGCCTAAAATAACGGAGTTTCAATGACTACAAAAAGCGCGTCCGCTGAGCCGTCCCAGCGGATGAGCCGGGAGGAACGCAAGGTACTTGCGGGCACCCTGGTTGGCACCACCATCGAGTGGTACGACTTCTTCATCTACGCCCAGGCTGCCGGCCTGGTCCTGGCCACCCTCTACTTCGCCCCTGTCGGCGAAGGCACCGCACTGGCGCAGATCGTTGCCTGGGCCTCCATCGGCATCAGCTTCCTGTTCCGCCCGCTCGGCGCCGTCGTCGCCGGGCACCTGGGTGACAAGCTGGGCCGCAAGCAGATGCTCGTTTTCACCCTGATCATGATGGGCGCCGCCACCGCACTGATCGGTGTGCTGCCCACCTATGGCCAGATCGGCGTCGCCGCACCGATCCTGCTGCTGGTCCTGCGCGTTCTGCAGGGCTTCTCTGCCGGCGGCGAATGGGGCGGTGCCGCCCTGCTCTCCGTGGAGCACGCTCCCATCAACAAGCGCGGTTTCTTCGGCGCCTACCCGCAGATCGGTGTTCCGGTCGGCATGATCCTGGCGACCTTCGTGATGTTCGTGCTCTCCAGCAGCATGTCCGACGAGGCGTTCCTCGAGTGGGGCTGGCGCATCCCGTTCCTCTTCTCCGTGGTGCTGATCTTCGTTGGCTACTTCATCCGCCGCTCGGTTGATGAGAGCCCGGTCTTCAAGGAGATGCAGCAGCGCAAGAAGGAGTCCTCGGCTCCGCTGGGCCAGCTGTTCAAATACAACTCCCGCGAAGTTATCCTGGCCGCGCTGATCTTCATCGCCAACAACGCTGCCGGATACCTGGTCATCGCGTTCTTCGCCTCCTACGCCGGGAAGTCCCTGGGTATGGAGCGTCCGGCGGTGCTGCTGGCCACCACGGTCGGTTCCTTCGGCTGGCTGATCTTCACCATGTACGGCGGTATGCTCTCGGACAAGATCGGCCGCGTGCGCACCTTCCAGATCGGCTACGCCTGGGTGTTCCTCTGGGCCATCCCGATGTTCCTGCTGATCGACACCGCCAACGTCTTCCTGTTCGGCCTCTCGATCTTCATTCTGACCATCGGCCTGGGCCTGTCCTACGGTCCGCAGTCCGCCCTGTACGCCGAGATGTTCCCGGCCCGTGTCCGCTACTCCGGCGTCTCCATCGGCTACGCGATCGGTGCCATCCTCGGCGGCGCGTTCGCCCCGATGATCGCCCAGCTGCTGCTGGACGAGACCGGCTGGTCCGGTTCAATCGGCATCTACATCATGGTCCTGTGCGTCATCTCCTTTGCTGCCGTGACCATGGTCAAGGAAACCAAGGGCGCGGACCTCGGCGTCGAGGAGTCCCACCGGGCTCCGAAAGCCGGCTAACCGGTCCCTGACTGACCCCCCACAGTGAAAGAGCAGAAACCGGTCCCTTGGAGCGTCAAGGGGCCGGTTTTCTGTCTCCCGGTTTCCGGTGCTTGGGAGGGGAGGACGACGGCGGCCGGCCCACACGCCTGCCGGCCCAGCCGCCCCTGCCCGGCGCCATTCGTGTGACGTGATAGACATTGACGTTGATGCCTGCGCTGACGCCGGTGGCGGTTCAGGGCGGGCTTTCCGGAACATGGAAGGACGCATAGATGCTCGGCACCTCACGTGTTGCTCAAAAGCGGGAACGCACTGCACGGTTCGGGTTTGCCTTCATCGGCGTCCTGCTGATTGCTGCCAACCTTCGAGGATCGTTCGTCAGCGTTGGCCCGGTCCTGTCCAACATCAGCGCCGACCTGGACCTGTCCACCACCGCAGCCGGGTTCCTGACCGGCCTTCCGCTCATCGCCTTCGCGGTCTTCTCTCCCATGGCCCCCGGCGTCGCTTCCCGGCTGGGCCTCGACCGGACCATGTGGGTGTCCCTGCTCGTCCTCGCCGCAGGCATCGTCTTCCGCTCCCTCCCGGTGCCAGGGTTTATCTGGGCAGGCACCGCGATGATCGGACTTGGCATCGCCTTCCTGAACGTCCTGGTGCCTTCGCTGGTGAAGCGGGACTTCCCGCTGAAGGTCAGCCAGATTACCGGCAACTACACGGCGGTGCAGGCCGGGGTTGCTGCGATCGGTGCCGCCGTGGTTGTTCCGGTGGCGCAGACGTCCCCGTCCGGCTGGCGGCTGGCGCTCGGCATCTGGGTTGGCGTGGCGCTCATCGCGATGGCCGTCCTGCTGCCCTGGCTGCGCCGCCGCCCATCCGGCACCCAGCAGGCGCCCGCAGCAGCGGAGGAAGCCTACCGGTCGCCGTGGGGATCGGCCTTGGGCTGGCAGGTGACGCTCTTTATGGGGCTGCAGTCGGTCGCGTTCTATGTCCTGATGGCCTGGCTGCCCACCATCGAGCAGGACCACGGGGTTTCCGCCACCACCGCCGGCATCCACCTGTCCGTTTTCCTTCTCGTCAACGTCTTCGCCAGCCTTGCGGCCGGAAGTCTCCTGCACCGGGGAAAGGATCAGCGGCTGATCTCCTTCATCAGCGGCGCGCTCATGGTGGTGACCTTCCTGGGACTGGCCCTGGCGCCGGATCTCACGTTGCTGTGGGTCCTGCTCGGCTCGGTCGGGTGCGGAAGCCTCATCGTGATCGCCCTGTCACTGTTCAGCCTCCGGAGCGTGAACTATCCGCAGGCAGCGTCGCTCTCCGGGATGGCGCAGTCCGTCGGCTACACCCTGGGAGCGATGGGCCCGGTGATGTTCGGCGGACTGCGGGAGCTGAGCGGGGACTGGACGCTGCCGCTGCTGGTTGCGGCCGGCATCATGGCCGTTCTGGCGGTGATGGGGCTGCTCGCAGGGCGGAACCGGGTGATCAGCGCCGCCTGAAGCCGCGCTGCCTGAGCGCTGGGCCGGGCCGCCGGGCCCCGCTGCAGGCCCAGCCCCACTACCGGGTGAGGGTGCCGATTTCCGTACCCGCGCCGTCGTAAATCCGGAGTGTGTCAGCTTCCGGCACGGCGGTGACGGCGCCGCCCAACCACTGGTCGACGTCGGGGCAGGCCATCATGGTCATGCCCATTTCGGAGAAGACCACCTTGCCGTCCTCAAATGTCCAGCTGCCCATCAGGCGGTTGCAGCCGTCCGTTCCGCTGATCCGGCCGTCGGAGCCGAGGTTCAGGGACGGTTCGCGCATGTTGTCCGGATTTCCCCAGGCGCCTTCCACCTCTGCGGCGGATGTGGCGGGTGCCTCGGCGGACGGCTTGGATGAGGGGGAATCCGAACCGGCTGACTCTGAGCCGGCATCCGTGGCGCACGCGGAGACTCCCAGCGCAACGGCCAGGGCGAGGATGAGGTAACGGGGACGCATAACGGGGCCTCCTAGAGCCAGTTGTTCCGCTTGAACGCGGCGTAAAGCATGATGCCCAGCACCACCATCAGGCCCAGGGCCATGGGGTAGCCCAGTTCCCAGTTGAGTTCGGGCATGTTGTCGAAGTTCATTCCGTACACGGTCCCCACCAGGGTGGGAGCGAAGAGGATGGCGGCCCAGGCGGAGATTTTCTTGGTCTGCTCGTTCTGCGCCACCGACGTTTCCGCCAGCCGGTTGGATGCCAGCGTGGAGCTGAGCTGGAGGGCATTGTCCAGCAGTGCACGGTAGGACGTGATCCGGTCGGTGAGCCGCAGGACGTGGTCCAGGACGTCGCCCAGGTTGTCCTTGAGCTCGTCGGGCATGCCGTAGCCGCCGGGATTGCGCTGCAGCTCGCCCACCACGGATTCCAATGGTGTGATGGCCCGCTGGCAGGCGATCACTTCGCGGGAGAGCTCATAGATCCGGCGGGAGACTTCCGCGTCGCCGCCGAAGAGCTCATCCTCGATCTCATCGATGTCGTTCTCCAGGCCGACGGCCACCGGAGCATATTCGTCCACCACCTGGTCCAGGATGGCGTACAGCACGGCGTGCGGACCCAGGGCCAGGAGTGGTTCGTCCCGCTCCATGCGTTTACGGACCCGGGCCAGGTCCGGGGATTCGGCATGCCGGACCGTCACCACGAAGTTCGGTCCCACAAAGAGGTGCAGTTCACCGAGTTCCACGCGTTCGACGTCGTCAAGATAGCGGGCGGGGCGGAGCACCACGAACAGCTGCTCACCGTACTGCTCCAGCTTGGACCGCTGGTGGAGGGCGAGGGCGTCTTCAACGCTCAGCAGGTTCAGGCCGAACTCTTCGGAGACGGCGAGCAGTTCCACGTTGTCCGGCCGGTACAGCCCGATCCAGGCCATGCCGCCGGTCTTGCGGGTGAGCTCGAATGTCTCCTCGAGCGTTTCGGGACTGTGCAGGCGCTTGCCGTCCACGTACACCGCGTTGTCGACGAGCGTCACTGTTCCTCCTTCGGCCCGGTCCGGAGTTTCCGGGGGCAGCCCCGAGGGGCACTGCCCATTATCCGTCGTCGACGGCAATGGCGCGCATGCGACTCGGCAGAGTTCGGTATACGGCGGCGCCGTGGCCGGGCCTTGGGGGCTCGACCACGGCGCGTGGTGTTTGCTGCGCACCCGCCGGAGCCGGCGGAGTGGAACGGGATTAGACGCTGACCCGTCGGCCCGCTGTCTTCGGCAGGGCGGATTCCCCGGGAAGGTTCGCGTCGCGTACCTCGCGGTACTGGGGGAGATGGGTGTACAGCTCGTCGCGCAGCGGGTTGCGGCGCCGTTTGACGATGATGAACACCTGGTAGACTGCGACGGCGATGTTGGCTGCCAGCGAGAGGGCAGACACGACGAACAGTGCGGTCGGGTTGTGCGAGGAGTCGACGGCGAACGGTGAGGTGCTCACGAATGTCGGGACCGCCATCGTGAACATCATCCACAGCGCCAGTGTGTGGGCGCGGTGCTGCAGCCATGCGCCCTTCTTGAGGAAGAACGCGGGGATGGTGCAGGAGATGAGCAGTGCCGCACCGGCGTAGAACGAGTGGTCGCCGACGCAGTTGTAGACGTAGGCGAAGTTCCACAGGTCGTAGGCGATGATCCAGAACCACATCATGTCAGGCCAGATCATGTCCTTCGACTTGTCGCGTGAGACGATGATGCCCGCCCAACCGCAGATGGTCAGCAGGTTCAGGATGCCGGCGATGGCGTTCATGTAGTTCCAGGGACCACCGACCATAAAAACGCCGTCATGCATGCCCTGCAGGCCGGCTACCTCGAAGTCGCGGATGACCGCCTCGGCGATGTTGATCGCCAGGATCAGCGCGGGGAACATCAGCATCCAGCGGTTCTTCGCCAAGCGTGGGACGTACCGGATGAGCATAAAGCCCAGGCATCCGAGGAGCGCCGAGTACACCTTCACCCAGTGGAACCAGGTGCCTGTGGACGAGCCTTCTCCGGCGGTGTGGGGCCACACGAATACGGTCAGGAGGATCGGCAGCGCCACGAAGAAGGTGAGACCGGCCCACTTCCAGCGCCGCGTCACCTCGTTGAGCACAATGAGGGCAACCAGGACGACGCCGAACATCGCCCAGGAATACCAGGGAATGGATTCGAACAGGAACATCTTGGGGACCTCTCCTTCGCGGCCCGCGACGTGCGTGCCGTCGTTTCTACGATAAGAAAAGCGGCGCCTTGGGTCGTTAGACACCTGTTGCGATGTGTCCAAAAAACCCCGGTGGTACCGTCAGGCATGAGCGATGAGGGCACGGAAGCACAGCGGCATGAGAGTGCGCGGGTGGCTCTGGCGGCCGCGCTTAAAATCCGGCTGCGCACGGAGCCGCTCGACAAGGTGACGGTCACGGAACTGACGCGCGACTGCGGGCTGACGCGCCAGGCGTTCTACTACCATTTCCCCGACGTGCGGCACCTCGCGGCCTGGGTGTTCGAGACCGAAGTTGCCCGTCAGGTCCGCGCCTTCGCGGTTGAGGTGGGATGGGCGGACGGACTGGTGCGGCTCATGCGCTATATGCGCGACAACCGCTCATCGACGCTGGGGGTGCTCGATGGCGTGGGCCAGCCTGGGCTTGAACGTTTCCTGTTTCGGCAGATGCGGCCCGTCACCGAGGCTGTGATGGACCAGAACGGCGGCGGACCGGTGCGCCCGCAAGACCGTGTGCTGGTGGTCGACTTCTATACCTCGGCCGTGCTCGCTGTGGTGCTGCGATGGGTTGCGGACGGCATGGTCGAGCACCCGTATCGGGTGGTCGGCGATCTGGAGGTTATGCTCCACGGTGCCGTACGCGAGTCCGTCCGCCGGCTCGATGCGCGGGCCCGCCGCGGGGTGTGACTGGCCGCTGTGAGCTCAGGGTTCGGTGCGCGGGTTGCTGCCGGACTCATCGGGTGACTGGTTCCAGGCCAGTGCCAGCTCGCCAAAAGCGCGGCTGGCCGCACTCTGGTAGGCGCCTTCGCGCCGGAGCACGGCGGCAGTGCGGTGCGGTATGGCTGGTGAGAGGTCAATCGGATGCAGCCCCGGCTGCGTCCGGGTAATACCTTCTGGCAGCAGGGCGGCAAGCTGGCCCCGGCGGACAATTTCCACGATCGCGCTGATGGAATCCGCCTCGATCACGATGCGGGGAACAATGCCGTGGTCCCGGAAATATGTGTCAAGGTGCCGCCGGGTGGCAAAGTCATTGCTGAGCAGCACCAGACGTTCCTGCTCCACCTCATGCAGTCCCATGGGAGCAGCGGTGCCGGCGCGGGGATGGTGGCTTCCCACCACCAATCCCAGGGTCTCCACAAACAGCGCCTTCGCTTCAATGCCGGATGAATGTGCCGGAGCGAAAGCGATGCCCAGGTCCAGGGTGTCCGCCGCCAGCTCTGCCTCGATGCGGTCCTGGGTCATTTCCTGCACGCTCAGGGTGATCCCGGGGTGGCGGACGTTGAAGCGCTCAATCAGCGGTCCGACCAGGTAGGCGGTGAACGTGGGTGTCACCGCCAGGCGCAGGGAGCCGCGGCTCAGATCCAGCACGTCGTGCACCGCCCGAGTGCCGGCGTCGAGCTCCTGCAGCGCACGACGGGCGTAGCCCAGGAAGTTCTCACCGGCATCCGTCAACCGCACGCTTCTCCCGGACCTGTCCAGCAGCTGGACATTCAGCTGTTTCTCCAGCTGTTTGATCTGCTGGGAGAGCGTGGGCTGCGACACGCGCAGGGCTTCCGCCGCCCGGGTGAAGTTCTCGTACTCCACCACCGCGGCGAGATAACGGATCTGCTGCAGCATCACGTCTCCAACTATAGGTTTTTACTATCAAAACCATTGTAGTTGATTCTTGGACACTATCGCTGATTTCCGTCAGTCTTGAGGTGCTCGACTATCAACAAGGAGACGGCCCATGCAGGAGATCATCGACGGCGTTCTGAAGTTCCAGCGGGAAGCTTTCCCCCAGCGCTCAGACCTCTTCAAAGAATTGTCCACTTCCCAGAAACCCAAGGCCCTGTTCATCGCGTGCTCCGACAGCCGTGTTGTTCCGGAGCTGCTCACCCAGCAGGAACCCGGCGATCTGTTTGTGATCCGCAACGCCGGGAATATTGTTCCGGCGAACGGCCCCCAGCCTGGTGGCGTCACGGCCAGTGTGGAGTATGCGGTCTCCGTCCTGGGCGTCACGGACATCATTATCTGCGGCCATTCCGACTGCGGCGCCATGACTGCCATTTCCTCCGACGCCGATATGGGACACCTGCCTGCCGTGGCCAGCTGGCTGGCCCACGCCGACGCCGCCAAGGCAGTCAACGCGGGCCGCACCCATGAATCAGCCAAGGAACGGCTGGACGGAATGGTCCGCGGGAACGTCCTGGCCCAGCTGAACAACATCAAGACCCACCCCTCGGTGTCCCTGGCGCTGGATCAGCAGCGGGTGACCCTTCACGGTTGGGTATATGACATTGAAACCGGCTCCATCGACACCCTGGACGGTGCCAGCGGGAACTTTGTTTCCCTGGCCGAGAACCCCCACGCCAGTGCCACCTCCACACAGACTGCGGCCGCACCGGCCGCCTGATTTCCCCCTCAACCCCACAAGAAGAAGGAAAAACTCCCATGATTCACTCCCAGAACACCCAGGGCCCGCGCGAAGAGCTGACCGCCGCCATCGTTGACGCCAAGATGCGCAGGAACCTCAGCTGGCAGGACCTGACCGACGGCACGGGCCTGAGCCTTGCCTTCGTCACTGCCGCGCTGCTGGGCCAGCACGCGCTGCCCAAGGAAGCCGCCGACGTCGTGTCCGAGAAGCTGGGGCTGGATGAGGACGCCAGCATGATCCTGCAGACCATTCCCCTGCGCGGCAGCATCCCCGGCGGGGTCCCCACCGACCCCACCATCTACCGCTTCTACGAAATGGTGCAGATCTACGGATCCACGCTGAAGGCCCTAGTGCACGAGCAGTTCGGTGACGGCATCATCAGTGCCATCAACTTCAAGCTGGACATCAAGAAGGTTGAAGATCCCGAGGGCGGTTCACGCGCCGTGATCACCCTGGACGGAAAGTACCTCCCGACCAAGCCGTTCTAACCCCGCGGTTCCGCCCTGGTCCAGCCGGGCGGTTCCGGCCGAACGGGTTGGGCCGCCGAACGGTTCCACCCGAACGGTTCCGGCCGAACGGGTTGGGCCGCCCGGGTTGGATCGCCCGGGTGGGGCCTCCCAGTGGGGCCGACACGGGTTCCCAGTCTTTGTAAACGCCTGTGGCTGATGTGACCCCACCAGTCACGGGAGGCTACAAACAGTGGGAACCCGTGTCGCCGTGGGCTCGGCCCCGGGACCCAGGCCGGAACCAAAGGGTCAGCGGCGGACCGGGTAGCTCAGGTGAAGGACCCGGTTGCCCCGCAGCACCACATCGGGGTCCTCCAGCAGGTGCTGGGCGCTGACCGAGCCGAAGTACCGCTTCCCGGAGCCCAGCACCACCGGAACGACGTCCATCCGCACCTCGTCCACCAGGCCGGCAGCGAAGACCTGCCCGCCGACGTCGCCGGCGGCAACTTCCACGATGCGCTCGCCCGCCAGCTCCTGGGCACGCGCCATGGCCGCTGCGATGCCGTTCACGAAGGAAAAAGGGGCTGCGGTGTCCCAGCCCTCCGGCGGCGGCCGGTGCGTCACGACCACTACGTGGTCAATTCCGCCTGGGGGTTCCCCGCCCCAGCCATCCGTCTGGTCGAACACATGACGGCCGGTGACAGTCACCCCGATCCGGTCCCAGTACGCCCGCGTGTAGTCATAGGACGTTTGCGACACCTTCAATGCGCCGCTCTCGTCCAGCGGCACGTCTCCGCTGAGCAACCAGTCGAACAGCGGGCCCGGCTGGTCATTGGCGTCCGCGATGAATCCGTCCACTGACACTGAAGCGTAGAGAACGACCTTGCCCATGGGTGCTCCTGGGGGTGTGGGTGGGGCTCGTGGGGGTGTGGTGCGGGTGGGTGCAGGAGTGCGGGAGTCAGGCCGTAAGTATGGCCGACGCACGGCACCCCGGCCAGCCCCCAGCCAGCCCCGGTCAGCTGACGCGCGGTCCCCGGCCAGCCCCCAGCCAGCCCCGGTCAGCTGACGCGCGGTCCCCGGCCAGCCCCCGGTCAGCCCCCGGGCGTCCGGCTTGTCAGCCTTTCGGCCCCGCAAACCGGCAGCGTGCCCGCCCTTCCCACCCTTAGTGACGGTTGTTGCCTGGAGTGGTCACATCTGGTTACAGCAGCAACAGAGAGTGGGAAGCGCCGGCCAGGCGGCCGAACCCAGCCCTGGCCAACCCCGGCCAGCCAACCCCGGCGGGCACCCCGGTCAGCCCCCGGCGTCCGGTCCTGTTCCGCTGTGGACACCGGCAGCGTGCCCGCCCTTCCCACCTTTCGTGACGGTTGTTACCTGGAGTGGTCACATCTGGTTACAGCAGCAACAGAGAGTGGGAAGCGCGGGCCAGGCCCCGACCCCAGGACGGGCCGGGCACCCCGGCCCCCACCCCAACAGAAGCGGGAGGGACAGCCCAAGCTGTCCCTCCCGCCGTCGTACGCCGGTTCTTCGATTGCCGGCCGTTCGCCCGAGAACTACAGCTGCGAACCAACCTTGAAGTCGGTCTCGTCGCCGCGGGTGTAGGAGAAGCCGTCAGCGCCGATGGTCACTTCCATTTCGGAGGAGTCGGTGCGGGGCACAACCTGCTGCGGGTTGCCGTCCAGGTCCAGGACCAGGGAAGCCTCGGTGTACCAGGAGGGAACAACGGGGTTGCCCCACCAGTCGCGGCGCTGGTTGTCGTGGACGTCCCAGGTGATGGTGGGGTTGTCCGGGTCGCCGGTGTAGTAGTCCTGGGTGTAGATCTCGATGCGGTGGTCGTCCGGATCCAGGATGTAGAGGTAGAACGCGTTGGAGACGCCGTGGCGTCCGGGGCCGCGCTCGATCCGGTCGGAGATGCGCAGGGCGCCCATCTTGTCGCAGATCTGGATGATGTTGTGCTTCTCGTGCGTGGCGAAGGCGACGTGGTGCATGCGCGGGCCGTCGCCGCCGGTCAGGGCGGTGTCATGCACGGTGTGCTTGCGGTGCATCCATGCGGCGTAGGTGACGCCGTCGGAGTCCTTGATGTCCTCGGAGACGCGGAAGCCCAGGTCCTCCAGGTAGCCGCGGCCGCGGGGAACGTCCGGGGTGACCTGGTTGAAGTGGTCCAGCCGGACCAGCTCGCCGGCGGAGTAGAGGTCGTAGCGCTGGGTCAGGCGTTCCACATGGTCCACGGCGTAGAAGAACTCGTACGGGAAGCCCAGCGGGTCCTCCACGCGGACGGAGTCGCCCACGCCCTTGGTGAAGCCCTCGGCCCGGCGCTCGGTGCGGCAGCCCAGTTCCTTGTAATACGCCTCGGCAACGTCCACGTCTTCCGGGGTGCGCACGCGGTAGGCGAAGGAGGCGACGGCGGCGACCGGACCCTTGCGCAGCACCAGGTTGTGGTGGATGAACTCCTCGAGGGAGCGCAGGTAGATGGTGTTCTCGTCCTCTTCGGTGACGTGCAGGCCCAGGACGTCCACGTAGAACTCGCGGGACTTGGCCAGGTCCGTGACCACCAGTTCCATGTAGGCGCAGCGGACAATGTCCGGCGGAGCGATGGACGGCGTGGGGATCGGATTGGGGTTGGCGTTCATGGTTCTCCTTCGAACAGGGCGGGGGTTAGGCGTCGGTCTTGGCGGCGTCGTCGCTGCCGAACTTGGGCGTGTGGACCTTGCCGAGCGTGATGTGCACGGCCTGCTGGTCGGTGTAGAAATCGATCGAGCGGTAGCCGCCCTCGTGGCCGAGGCCGGAGGACTTCACGCCGCCGAACGGGGTGCGCAGGTCGCGGACGTTGTGGCTGTTCAGCCACACCATGCCGGCCTCGGTGTTCTGCGCGAAGTTGTGCGCCCGGGTCAGGTCCTGCGTCCAGATGTAGGCGGCCAGGCCGTACTTGGTGTTGTTGGCCAGTTCCAGGGCTTCTTCTTCGGTGTCGAACGGGGTGATCGCGACGACGGGGCCGAAGATCTCCTCCTGGAAGATCCGCGCGTCGGGCTTCACGTCAGCGAAGACGGTGGGCGCAATGTAGTTGCCCTCTTCCAGGCCTTCGGGGCGGCCGCCGCCGGCCAGCAGGCGGCCTTCGGTCTTGCCGATCTCTACGTAGGATGCCACCTTCTTGTAGTGCTCGGGGTGCACCAGGGCGCCCACCTGGGTCTTCGGGTCGTGGGGATCGCCGACGACGATGGTCTTGGCGCGCGCGGCGTACCGTTCGCAGAACTCGTCATAGACCGGGCGCTCCACCAGGATGCGGGAGCCGGCGGTGCAGCGCTCGCCATTGAGGGAGAAGACGCCGAACAGCGCGGAGTCCAGGGCGGCGTCGAGGTCCGCGTCCGCGAAGACCACGCACGGGCTCTTGCCGCCGAGCTCCATGGACAGGCCCTTCAGGTTCTCTGCCGCGTTGCGGAAGATGGTCTGGCCGGTGGTGGTCTCGCCTGTGAAGGAGATCAGCGGAACCTGCGGGTGCTTCACCAGTGCGTCGCCGGCTTCCTCGCCCAGGCCGTTGACCAGGTTGAACACACCGGCCGGCACGCCGGCTTCGGAGAAGATGTCCGCCCACAGGGAGGCGGAGAGCGGGGTGAATTCGGCCGGCTTGAGGACCACGGTGTTGCCGGTGGCCAGCGCCGGGGCGAGCTTCCAGGATTCGAGCATGAACGGGGTGTTCCACGGGGTGATCAGGCCGGCGACGCCGATCGGCTTGCGGTTCACGTAGTTGATCTGGCTGCCGGGGACCTTCATGGCGTCGTCGAACTGGGCGACGATCAGGTCCGCGAAGAAGCGGAAGTTCTCCGCGGCGCGCAGGGCCTGGCCCTTGGCCTGGGTGATCGGCAGGCCGGTGTCGAAGGTTTCCATCTCGGCGAGGCGTTCTTCCTGGGCTTCGACGGCGTCGGCGATCTTGTTGAGGATGCGGGCGCGCTCACGCGGCTTCATCTTCGGCCACGGGCCGTTCACGAAGGCTTCGCGGGCGGCAGCGACGGCGGCGTCGATGTCTTCCTTCTGGCCCGCGGCGGCGGTGGCGTAGTTCTGGTTGGTTACCGGATCCAGCACGTCGAAGGTGGCGCCGTTGATGGAGTCCACGAATTCGCCGTTGATGAAGTGCTGGATGTGGGTGGGAAGGTTCTCCGGGATGTAGTGCTCAGCCATGGGGCGTCTCCTTTGATGCGGGGTCTGGTCTGCGGGTTCGATTTACGGGGTGGTGCTAGGGGAGTGCTTCAGGTAGGCCTCGAGCGTGGCGATCCGGTGGGCGCGGGCCGCGGCCTCGATAGTGCCGGCGTCGGCCTTTGACTCGATCAGTTCCAGCAGGTGATCGTGCTCAGCGACAGAGTCCTGGGCCCGGCCGGGAACGTAGCTGAAGGTGGAGGAGCGCAGGGCGCCCAGCCGGTTCCAGCCGCGGTGGACCAGATCCAGGATGTGCGGATTGGGGCAGTTGGTGAACAGGGCGGAGTGGAACTCCCGGTTCAGGGCGGTGAAGCGGACCGGGTCGAAGTGCTCCAGACATTCGCGCATTTCGGCATTGATGGCCTTTGCCTTGGACAGGTCCTCGGCGGTGACCAGGGGAGCGGACAGTGCCGTCGCGTAGCCCTCCACCAGGCTCAGGGTCTGCATGGTGTAGAGGTATTCGGTCGGGTCGATGCCGGTGACGGTGGCGCCGACGTTCCGCTCGAACCGGACCAGGCCTTCGGCCTCCAGCCGGCGGATCGCTTCGCGCACCGGGACGGCGGAGCAGCCCAGGTCGTTGGCGATCCGGCCGAGCACCAGGCGGTACCCGGGGCCGTATTCACCGGAGGCGATCTTCGACTGGACGGTCTGGTAGGCCTGTTCGGCCTTGCTCACACCGGCCGTGTTGGGGACGGTGTTCACGCCTGTTCCGCCGCCCAGGCCTCGTACTTTTCCTTCCACGCGGCGTTCATCGGGTAGAGGCCGTCGACACTGTTGCCGGC
This sequence comes from Arthrobacter pullicola, assembly GCF_014836875.1. Taxonomy (GTDB): domain Bacteria; phylum Actinomycetota; class Actinomycetes; order Actinomycetales; family Micrococcaceae; genus Arthrobacter_B; species Arthrobacter_B pullicola. The sequence goes on from NZ_JACSQC010000001.1 coordinate 450,304, forward strand.
CTTGACCATCTCGGCGATGAACTCTTCCTGGTGTTCCTGCTTAATGCAGGCTTCCACCAGTTCCTCGGCGATGGCCGGCGGGATGACCAGGATGCCGTCGTCGTCGGCCACGATGATGTCACCGGGCTGGACGGTGGAGCCGCCGCAGGCGATGGTGATGTCCGTGTCCCAGGGGATGTGCCGGCGGCCGAGCACCGCGGGGTGCGGGTTGGCGCAGTACACGGGCAGGTCGAAGCTGGCGACGGTGGAGTAGTCGCGGACGCCGCCGTCGGTGATGATGGCTGCGGCACCGTTGTGCATGGCGCGCAGGGCGAGGATGTCGCCCAGGGTGCCGGTGCCCTTTTCGCCGCGGGCTTCCATGACCAGGACTTCGCCTTCGCGGACGGAGTCGATGGCGCGCTTCTGCGCGTTGTAGCCGCCGCCGTGGGTCTTGAAGAGGTCTTCGCGGTTGGGGACGTAGCGCAGGGTGCGGGCGGTGCCCACCACCTTGCGGCCGGTCTTGGTGCCGGTGAGGCCGTCGATGGAGACGTTGTTCAGGCCGCGGGCGCGCATCTGGGAGCTGAGCGTGGCGGTGGCGACGGATTCAAGCTTGGCCTTCAGCTCGGGGGTGAGGGCCGACGCCGGTTCCTGCTTGGGTGCCAGGCCCGCCTTCTCGGCGGAGCCCCAGGCTTCTTCGCGCTGCTTGTCATCGATCTTGGGCTGTGCGCCGAAGGGGGCCAGCGGCGTCGTGCCTTCGGTGACGGTGGTGCTCAGGCGGCCGGTGGTCTGGCCGGTGGAGGGGGAGTCAACTTCAATTTCGACGACGTCGCCTGGGACGGCCACGGAGGCGCCGGCGGGGGTGCCGGTGAGGATCAGGTCTCCGGGTTCGAGGGTGAGGAGTTGGGAGAGGTCGGCGACCAGCTGCGCGAAGGGGAAGAGCAGGTCTGCGGTGGTGTCATCCTGGGCAAGTTCGCCGTTGACCCAGGTGCGCACGCACAGATCTGCGGGGTCCACGGAAGCGGCGTCGAGGATCGCCGGACCCACGGGGGTGAAGCCGTCGCCGCCCTTGGAGCGGAGGTTGGAGCCTTTGTCCGCCCAGCGGAGGTCGTACACGCCGAGGTCGTTGCTGGCGGTGACGCCGCTGACGTAGCTCCAGGCGTCTTCGACGGAGACGCGGCGTGCGGTCTTGCCGATGATCAGGGCGATTTCGCCTTCGAACCCGAGCAGTTCGCAGCCGGCCGGGCGCTCCACGGTGCCGCCGGTGAGGGCAAGGGAGGAGCTGGGCTTCAGGAAGTAGGAGGGCTGCTCGGGTGTGCGTCCGCGTTCGGCTGCCCGGGTGGGGTAGTTGATGTGGACGGCGATGACCTTGCCGGCGCTAGCCAAGGTCTCCGGTGTAACGGTGCTGCTCGTAGACATCTCACTCCTGAATCAAGTACGAAATCGTATACGATCCATAGTGCCTTGTGGGGTGGGTCACGTCAAGGGGGTGCGTCGCGATATAGCACAAGCGTAAGTTGCGCACATTCCGGGTAGGCCGAGAGCTGTTGAATCGCAGCCCATGATGGGCGGTCGTGCAGCGTTATGCAGGCGAGGCGGGACCCGATGAGGTCCGCCTTTGCTGCCACGACGTCAGGTACGCTACCGACGCGTACAACCCGGGCACGGAGTCCTTCATCCAACCTAGTCCGGAATTGCAACTGGAGCACAGAAATCCGCGAACGCACTGTCCGCAGCTGTAGTTGCCGGGACAACACGCGTGGTCATGGTCCACGCTTATGGTGCGCGCAGGGGTGAACGGGCTTCTACAAATGGCACAGGCTTCCCCCTGTTCGCCTAGTATGCGTTCAATGTCTGCTTTGCTGAGTCCAAAGTTCTTCATACGTGCGGCTATGCCCGAGCAGTGTTTACACAGACCGTTTAGGCCGTCTTTAGACGCAGCTGATTTCCAGAATTCTGTTTCTGGGAGCCACTGCTTACATTCACCGCACCTCTTGTTGCCTTTGCCATCACGGGCCTGTGATTCTTGGGCTATCCGCCTGTCTCGGACGGGTTGCAGTTCGGTTCGCAGCCCTATTCGGATTTGACGGCGCTGTTCAGCGTGACTCTTGCAAAGTGGTACGTGTGGAATACCAGTAGTGTCCCAGTGTTTAGCTGGCCGCCCGCATGGAAGATTTTCACGCCCCTCCGCCAAACAGACCATCCCAACCTTTATCCTTCGCTTTAGCGGCTTCACCTCACCATGTCTGCGGAACTGAACGTAGTGCCGAACACACACCATTTCTCCTGCGGCTGTTGCATAGGGCTCACGCCCACATATTCCATTATCTTCGTGGTTTGGGGCAGGACACGGGAAAAAACCTTTTCTCGCTGGCATAGCTGGAAGCTATCACTCGGTTCCGACAACCGATATGCGTTCGCTCGGACGAGGGAGGGTTGATCTCGCTTCCCCCGGTCCTCGCGGATGAGCAGGTATAAGCAATCTGGAGTCATTCCAAGTTTCCAGATACCCAATCGCCGCGACAATCGCCTCCACGGAATCCTTAAACCAACCGAGAGAGGAGTTGCAATTGTTGCAAAGCAATCCCCTTATGCACTCGCCACAGGTTCGAACTCCAGGACAACATGCGTGGTCGTGGTCGACGCAAACTTTGTTGACGATGCCGTCGAAGGCCCGTCTGCAGATCGCACATGCGTTGCCCTGCGATGCGATCATCTCCTTGAACTGTTTCGCGGAAAGACCGAAGGCACGCATCCTCCTCAACTCATTGCCGCATGCTTTGCAGTGAGCACTGAGCCTGTCGGTGGAACGTCCCCCAGGACTGAATTGCTCCGGGTCCAACCACTTTTCACATACGCAGCATCTCTTACGGCCGCATTCGTCCCTCGTCAATGACGGATGCTTCATCTTCGTTGGCTTGATTGGGCTAAGGCCCCCGGACCCCTTCCGTAGGGCTGCCCGTTTTTGATTGTAATGCCCCTTGCATAGCGGGGAATACGGCATGGTGGTCAGATCCCAATGCACGGCTGGCCGGTCACACGTCGGGTTTTGCCAGCCCGGTCCGGTGCACGATGTGTCAGAGTCAAGGACTCGACGAATGGGTCGAAGGCGGCCGTCCTTCTTATACTGCCGGTGATGCGTCTGGCAGACCATTATGTCGCCCGCGTGAGCGTAAACCGCCCGCCCACACAAACCCGACCCATCTTCATTTGGGCCCGGGCATTTCCTCGCAGACTCCTCAGATTCTGTCATGGCCAGAATGGTACTGGCTGTGACAGACAATGCAGCCGGCGTCAAGGTCGATTCCACGGACCACTCTGACTCCAAAACGCGCCATACTAGTTGATGAAGCCCTTCTCATCATTGGTCTTCCCCCGCACACTTTCGGCCAATGGCTAGGCCACCGGAGGCACCCTATCGGTTGACCGCCACGAGCCGCGTGCCTCGATAGCCGCTTCCCGTGCCGAGGGCTTTATGAGTCGCCCCAGGGACGCCTCGGCAAGCCAGACCGCCCAACGGTCCGCGAATTCATCCAGACTGTCGGGGTCGACGGGCGCGAACGGCCATGCGACACGGTATCCGCCCCGACAGTGAAGGGCCTCCTGCGACTCCGCCGACTCGAACCCTGCTTCAAACGGAACGGGTCGCTGCAATGGGACCATTCCTTCCACTTGAGCGAATGCGGTTTCGTACCACTGGAAATGTCCTGCTTCCTCGGCGTCGGCAAACCACAACGAATGTGAGCGCCCAGAATAATCTCCACCGCTCGCTGACTGCTGCAAGTACAGTCCTGCAGTCGCCATGACGGTAAACGGATCATCCTCCGATTCCATCAACTGCCAGTGCGGATTGTGCATCATCTCCCCGAATGTCAGCTTCGCCGACCCCAAGCGCAGGGTCCACCCGAGTCCATGTCTCCCCTCCAGTTCCGCTTCGTTTGACAGACTTTGAAGTCTGGCCAGAAACACGTCGGCGATTTGGGTGAGGCGTTCGTTCGCAAAGCTGAGATACGCCTTCCTTTCCTCGGCATCTGCCCGAAACTGCAGAGCCTGACGCTCAGCCAGATCCCGTTTGTCCTTGAGGGCTTGGTCAGCGGCAGCCATTGCTTCCGTCGCTTTGGACGGCATCGACGGCTGGCTAGGCGTGAGCTTATTCGCGAACTGCGCGGCAGTCAGCCTGAGTTCCGGCGCCTTTGCGAGACACTCCCTGATCGCCCAGTCCAGTCTGGACTGTGCACCCGTGGGCGCTGGCGTTTCCGACAAATGCCCGATTTGGATTTGCTCCCGCGTCCCATCGAAAGGAAGTCTGCCGGTGATGATCTGGTAGGCAACGATACCCAGCGCATACATGTCACTTTGGCTGCTCGCTGTGCCGGTGGTCCACAGTTCAGGCGCGACGTAATGGAAGCTACCCGCATACTTGTGAGTCATCGTCCCGGTAACGGCCTCAGCGTACTTGGCAATGCCAAAATCGCTGAGGCACCATTTCCCATCCAGAAGAAGTATGTTTCCAGGCTTGATGTCCCGATGAATGATTCGTCCATCCAGACTGATGAGAGCCTCGGTCACATCGGATAAGACCTGCAGTGCCAACTGCTCCGGCAGTTTGCCGCCGTGTTGGGCGAGCACATTTTCCAAGGTGTCAGCGGCCAACGGCATGGAGACAATCCAGTTTTCCTCGTCCTGACCGAATCCGGTGATTGGCACAACGTTGCGAGCATCTTCCGGAATCTTGAGCTCTATCTCCCTGGCCGGACCGTGGCCCTTTGGGATGAACTTGATGGCCGCTTCCCTGTCGCCCTGGTGTCCGCGATAGACGACACCGTAGCCGCCCTTGCCTAGCGGGTCTCCCAGTTCCCATTCACCGTTGTCCAGATCAACAGTCGCGATCATTCCCATACCAGTCCCCCGTTCCGCCAAATCCAACAAACACGGTCAGCCTAGTAGCTAGCGCGCCGGCGCAAGACGCACCTCACCACCCGTGTTGCTGCGGACGTGTGCCGGCCGTGGGCGGAGGACACTGTCTGTGCACGGCTACCGAGAGCCAGCGTCGTAATCGCCTTTGTTCCCGCGGGATCACGCGTCGAGCCCGTGCACTTTCTGTGGACGACGTCTGCCTCGGATGACCCAATAGTTGTAGGCAGTCCAAGCAGCGGCTCCCGGGGGGATAAGCGCTGGAGCTGCTTGTCGACGAAGTTGGCGGCGGACCTCCACGCATTCCTCGCCGCATTCAAGAAGGTCCCCATTCCGGCGCATCATTCAGGAGGCCGATGATTCAAGCCGCTCACCCCTGCTGCGGCTCACTCTGAGGAGCTAACCATATACATTTCCCCTGCAGTCTCCGCTTGGAGCTACGCCTGCAACACCGGAACTGTGCACCGGACTACAGAAACCCTAAATAACCCAGGCCTGGCAGCATCAGTCCGCCGGGCCTATCAATTCCCCGCCGGTATACCGGGGTTTCCGGAGGCCACCCCCTCTTTCACCCGTGAAAAAACGATACATGCGGTGAAAGCCGTATGACCAAGAAAGCACGCGCGATGGACGGCGCTGGAAACGCCGTCGTCTGCGGGAAACCAGTGAAAGCTCAAAAGCGTTGCCTGAAGCACTATCGGCAATGGTATAGAGCAACACCTAAATGCACGGCCAAAGGCTGCAGCCGCATTCAGGCAGCGCACTATTATTGCCGCCTGCATGAGAGGCTGGCTCTATCTGAGCGCACTTACGTGGCCCAGCAGAAGACACTCGCACGATTCCGCGAGCAGATCGAGCCAGACCCAGCCACGGGCTGCTGGCTGTGGTCCGGGGGGACTAACGCGAAAGGCTATGGCATGTTCAGTTGCCACGGGTCTTGGCTAGCTCACCGCTTTTCCTACGTCTACTTTTACGGGGACACGCACCGAGGAAGGTGCTCGATCACATCTGCAACGTCACTAATTGTGTTCGTCCGGACCATCTTTGGGCGGTCACGAACACTGAAAATTTGCGGCTCATGCATGAGCGGATTGCAGCACTCGACAAGGAGTTCTGGCGGCACACGCATATCACGCCACAGCCGGATGCAATGCTCGTTTGGGCCATCGATAACGACCTTCCCTATTTGAAGCCACCTGCCGGGAATTGTCCGCATGAGCTAAAGACGCTGTCGCGCATACAGCTGGCCCTCGCCGCGTGATTCAGACCCTGCTGAAAACTTCCCAACCCGCCCAACTGGGAGCGGCTAGGACGACCGGGGGCGGGCGGGAGGGTACGACGGGTTCCCTCCCCCCGCTGGCTCGTGCTCACCTGTCGGACGGAGAGCCGGATAGCAGGTCTTCATTCATCAGCTCGTTCAGAGCTAACTTCCTTGCTTCCATTTCGGCACGAAAGTCTCTCACCAGTACTTCAGTCCGAACAGCGTCTTTTATTTTTTCCATGTCTGCCGCTTCCATAAGCGCATCGATGGCCAGCCGCACGGGACGCGGAGCGATGAGCCGTGCATGATTTGCCGCGTCTCGAAGTTGTGTAAGCAGCGCCCAACCTTCCTGCATCGTCAAGACTCCAAACTTTTCTTGCATCTCCTCGTACACCTGTAAACGTCGGTCCCCGCCCGGCGTCCCTCCGTCCGTAGCTGAATCACGAGACTCGGATTGTGGAGACGTGTGGGATTTCGCCGGTGCTTGCAGCGCCGAGTCAATGATGTTGTCGACCTGCCGTTGGATGATCGACTTGTCGAAGTACTCCTGGAAGCGACTGAGGAACTGGGCGTAAGCGTTTTTTCGTTCCTGCCACTCAAGGACCCGGCGGCTTTCCGTCAATTGCATATTCTGAACCGACAGCTGGGTTTGTCCGGCCCGGCGACTCGTCCATAAAGTCGCTGCTAGACCTCCGAGAGCAACAATAGTTGTGCCGATCCAACCGACATCTCTTAACCAGTCCCAATTCACAGGCTGATCCTCTCATGACTCACAGGCGAGGCAGCCTTACCGTCTCACAACCCAAGGATTGAAAGACGCCGGTCACGTAGGACACTTTCGCGCGGCCTGGACACGATTTCAGTGTCCCATTTGAATGTCTCGCAAGTGGCCATCAAGTTGATGGTAATCAAACACTGTTGCGAGGCACTATTGGAAAGACTTCCATGCCAAAGCTGATCGGGTACGCGGAGTCTCCGGATAGAACTGCAAGCCCTCGATCACCTCGTCCGGTGTGAGAGTCGCCCACGAGTTGCATCCGGACAACGGTATGACTGCAGCGGTCAGGAGGTCAAATATTCTAGCTATAAAAATTGGAGTGGCTCACCGTCTCCTGGCGTCATTCTGATCGCCCAGGGTAGACCCATCCGGGTCTTATTTGGGCCGAGAGTACATCACCACAAGAACACACACCGCAGAAAACCCAGCCTGCGCCAGCAGCAGCATCCCGGGCACGTAGCCTAGGAACAGCCCGAGCAGCAGCGGAACCAGCGCCAGCAGGGTCGTGTCGAAACCACGGACCATCGACCCGGCCTGCGCGCTGGGCACCGGCCCGAACGGGGTGTCCTTCGGCGGAAGGCTCCAGTCGGGCTGGGGCCGATAGGCACCCCGCACCGCCGAGGCACCAAACCCCACGCCGGCCAGCGCACCCAGAGCGATCAGCGACGGACTACCCGCGCCGAGCAGCACCAGCACCGCACACAACACCGCAGTCCACAACGCCAGCGCAGCAGCAGGCAGGGCCATCCGGCTCAGCCGCACGACTGACACTGACAACGGCAGCAGCATGTCCAGACCCGGCATAATCGCCGTCCGACGCGCCACCGCACCCAGCGCCGGAACCGCCGCAAACACGGCTACCGCAATCATCCCCAGCTGCACCAGCGGAGGCTGCGCACCGCCGGCCAGCAACACGACTACGAACACCGCCAGCACTAGCACCGGACGGACCCATAGGCCGCGGGTCCGCAGAAACGCCGCGGTATCGGCACGCAGCAGGGCTCCAAACGGAGTCCGCCCACCCCGCGCATACCAGCGCGCCGCACGGGCGGAGGCAACGCCGTCGGGCTCTGCCGAAAGCGCGCGGCCCACCTCATTGAGATCCATCAGGTACACCGCGGCACCCGTGTGCCCGGACACCGCGCCGCCGCGGATCAGCTCCCGGCCCGGGATCCGATCCAGCCGGGCGAACACGAGCAGGCCGAGGGCAATGGTGACACCAAAGCCGACGACCGCCAGCGCCCAGGACCCCGCGGCAACCCGCACCGTGACCAGGCTCAGAAGCGCCAGCACCAGCAGGCCGGGAAGCATGCCGCGGCGCCGCTCAGCCGCCGACCGCGGAGCCGGCAGGGCCTGCTGCAAACCCGCGAGCAGCACGGCACAGACCGCCCCCACCCCAAACGTCACAGCCGCCAGGACCTGTCCACGAACACTGGTCTGCAGGCCCATCACAAACCCGAACGGCAGATACAGCACAGCGGTGCCCGCCCACACCAGCAGCAGGCGTCGGACGAGCCGGCCGGCCACCATCGGCCGCCGCTCCAGCGGCAGCCCCAGCCACCAGTACCCTTCGGGTCCGCTGACCGCCGCGGGGCCCAGCTTCCGGGCGATCACCATCACCGCAGCCAGGGCCGCGAAGACCAGGACAGCCGCTGCCGCGCCGTCGGGCAGGGCGAACGACGGCGGCGTCACCAGGGTGCGCCCGGAACCGACGTTCCAGGCCTGGGCCACCTGCTCGCGCAGGGCCAGGACGAGTCCCACGGCCAGGGCTCCGATGGTTCCGAGCGCCAGCACGGCGGTGTAGACGTCGACGAACGCATCCCGGAACCGGGTCCGGCCGCGGGAAAACGCCCGCGAGGCCTGCCTGGTGTAGCGGACCGGGTCGAACGGGGGAGGGTCTTGGACGGTTTCGGTGGTCATCCGTCAGCGTCCGGCGATTTCCGCGGCGGCGCGCTCGGGCGCGATCTCCCGGACGTCGTCGTCAATCAGTAGGCACCGCTTTGCGGTGGCCAGCAGCAGCGAAGGATCGTGAGTGACCAGCAGGACCGTCCCGCCTTCGGCGGCATAGGCCTGGATGCGCTCTCCGAGGCGTTCGCGCATGGCGGGGTCCAGTCGCTGCTCCGGTTCGTCGAGGATCAGCAGCGACGACGGCCGGATCAGGGCCGACGCCAGCAGCAGGCGGCGGCGCTGGCCGGAGGAGACGGAGGCGGGAACGGCGTCGGCCCGCTCCTGCAGGGCGAAGAAGTCCAGTTCGGCGTCGACGGCGGCGTCCGGATCCGGGAGGGAGTGGCCGCGGGCGACCAGCTGCAGGTGCTCGCGCAGGGAGAGCGATGGGAAGAAAGCGTCCTCGTCAAACAGGGCTGCAACCGCGCGGCGGAACGGGACCGCGTCCTCGTTGACCGGCAGCCCGTGGACCCGGACCTCGCCGTCGAGCATCTGCTGCTTCCCGGCGATGGTGCGGGCGGCCGTGGACTTCCCGGCACCGTTGAAGCCAACGACGCCGAGGATCTCGCCCGCGCCGGCGCGTGCCGTGATCGGCCCGCAGACCGGCATGCCGCCGTAGCCTACGGACAGGTTGGAAATATCGAGCACGGCCCCCGGGAACGTCATGGGTTCAATTTAGCGGAGCTGTTGACTGCCTCCAGCAAGCTGGATGAGTACGCCTACGGTTCGAGACGCGGTCAGAGACCCTGCGGCAGATGGGCGGCATCAACCGGAAATGGCCACCGCCCGGTGGCCCGTTGGTAATCGATGGCCCGCAGCGTAGGGGCGGAGGTGTTCCGAGCTGCCAAGACCCTGCGGACGGCACCTCATTACTGGCGCGGTGCCGCACAGGCGTTCCGGTAAATCAGGAGGCGCAATCTCCCCTGCTGGGTTACCTGCGAACCCCCACCATCAACGGCAAGCAGAGCCGCGTCAGCCACTCATCGTCGCTCGGCAGTTCGAATGCCCGCCCATAGGCCGGTTCGACCGCGAAATCATCCTCCCGCAAGCGGTCGCCGAAAGACACATAGGACTTCTCTACGTCGCGCTGGCTGCTCATCCAGGCAATACTTCGAAGCCCGAAGTGTGGGCGGCTTTGGCCCACATGTTTGTCTTGCCATAGCTGCTGGCCGGAGTCCGGGCATGTCCTCGCCGGAAACTTCGATCGTCCTGAATCCTGTCCCCATGAACGATGCCCCGCGCAGTAGCTGCTGCGCCGTCAACCGGCCCGCCACCTTGTTCTGGTAGTCACTGCGCAGCAGTGTCCGCCACCAGCAGGAATGTCATGCAGCCGGGTCTCCGAAGAACGCACAGCGGGTTGGTGACCCGAAGCGTCCCCCAGTAGGTCTGCTGGGGCTGTTGGTGAACAGGTGCTGCACGTGCGCACCTTCGTCCAGTTTGTGTGTGGCTGGAGGACTGGTGTCCGGCGCGCGTGGGATGGAGGGACAGGGGGCTCGCTTGCGCAGTTGCCGAGATTTCCTATGTTACGGTGTGACGTCGGAAATGTTTGAGGGGCGGGCTGCTCGCTGACCAATCCGAGGTATTGCTCCTAGAACTCCCGTGGTGAGCCGACAATGTCATTCATTCGTGCCACAGTCCTCCGAATGGCTTACTTTTTGACGGTCCAGGCACCAGACTAAGTCGCGCCGGTTGCTAGGCTCAGCACCTATATAAACGCAAATAGGGAACGGAAGCCGCGTGGCTGACAACGAAGTGCAGTACGAGTTCAAGACGGTGCGGGCAATCCGAGGCGCTGAAGCCAGGACAACGGCGAAATGGGAGAAGGAAGGCTGGGAACCCGTCTCTCAAGACAAGGGGACATTGCGGTCCGAGATCACATTCCGGCGCCCAGTGCGAAAGCTGCCGCTGAGCTTTAAGGCTATGGCAGATGGTGCCGTTGTCCTCCTGCGAAAGCTGCCACTGCGCGTTCAAGTTGTGGCAGGTGGTTTCGTTGTCCTCCTAATCGCCCTCGCTATCACAGTCGGTGTGATCCAAGAGGGAGACGGCGATGCTGTCGCGAGTCCGGCCCAGTCACCAAGCAGTTCAAGCGAACCGGCGCCCGAGCCTTCCATGCCGGCGCAAGTGGCGCCAAGCGAGCAAGCATCCGAAAAAGCTGAGGCCGTTGAACCAGAGGATGAAATACTCACCGTTGAAAACAGCAGTGAGCTAGCGGCTCTGCTAGCTGAAGGCGACTACTGCAGCGATTCAATTGCCGGCTTTGCCGCCCAATATCAGGGGAAGACCATCGCGTTCGACGGAAGTATCGGCGCGATGAACCCTCATGGCGGCTACAAGACGCGGTATGACATCTTGATTGGTGCCGGAGACTTTAGCGAGACAAGCGCATCTGGGCCGAACTTCCAGTTCAGGGATGTCAACACCACCTCCGACCTGCACTTCCCGGACAGCGACCTTCCCGACACCATCGGCGTGCGCGACAACCTCCGGATTACGGCGCAAGTTGGAAAATACGAAGACAATTCCTGCCTGTTTCTTCTGGAGCCCGTCGAGACCGAGTTCCGGTAGAGGAAGGCAGATCATGCGCGGTTGACTGCTCAGAACTCCTTATGGGAGGACCCGTGCGCAGGTGGAACTCGCCATCTTCGATCTGACTCGCGACCGTCCGGCAGACTAATCCCTCCGCTGGTGACCGTTTTCGAGGTTCAGTCCACAGGCGGAAGATGGATGGCATCAACTGGCATGGGCCAGCGGCCCGTAGCCCGGTGGAAATCAATGGCCTGCATCATGGGCGCCACATTAAAGGCATTGACGTTCAGGCTGTATTTGACGCCATTGGCGAATCTGACCGACAGAAACGGCTGTCCTTTCAGCCGCTGCATCCGGTAGTCGACAATGTCGCTGTAGGGGAGGACATGTTCCGGCCCAAAGATCTTGCGGAAAGCCAGCTCATATTGGCGTGGTGCCACATATACCTTCCGGTAGATCCAGAGGAACATTAACCCGCCAACGAAGATGGCCACGGAACTGATGACCATCCCAATCTCCGGGTTTTCAATGGACAGGGCGGCCAGACCCATCAGGAGCCCGACGGCGATAAAGAGCCATCCGACTCCCGGCACCACCTTGGGCGGGCGGATCCGTTCCGGATGGTCCTTGGAGCGGTTGGGGTGCTTCCGCGCCCACCAGGAAATAAGGCCGATGAACAAGGTCACCCCGGCCGTTAGTGTGATCTGCAAGATCGTCCCTGTTGACATGCTTCCCCCCCCAACGCGTTTACCGACGGCGCGTTTCCCGTGCTGATCCTGCCAGGAAATCTACCTCAGGCGCGGGACGTCGTGGGGTCAACCTACCGGCGCGCTTCCACCCTCAGCGGCGACGGCCACGAGAAGGTGTCCCTGGACCACTGAACTGGGCCATACCGCTGAACTGAGCGATCCGAAGAAACTGTGGACACCCGTGGACAATCGCGGGGCCTGCGGCCATGTATGGGTAAAGCTTCTGTCAGGAAGGCGGCACCCTCATGAATGATCTCGACCTGGAAGCCCGGATCCGGGCAGCGGCCCCGCACGTATCCCAGCCGCTGGGGCTGGCTGAGCACAGTACGCGGATCCTGGAAGGAGCGCGGAGACGGCGTCAGCGGAGCCTTCGCATCTGGGCGGCCGGCGCGGCGGCTTCCGCCGTGCTCGCAGCCGGAGGAACAGTCGCTGTGGCCGGCAACGGACTGCAGACCCCCTGGGGGTGGACAGCCGACAGCGTTTACCAGTTCCCTGGACCATACGGCCAGACCTGCTACTCCGGTCTCAGAGTTGAGCCGGACGGGGTTCCAGACGATGCGCCGGAAGTGGCCGCCGCCCGTGAGTTCGTCGCGGGACTCGACCTCAACACTCTGGACACGTCCGCCGCGCGAGCTCGCGCGGAGGCCGAAAACGACCAGCCGTTCGGCGACGGCACCCCCGGCGTCCTGCACAACAGCCCGGAACTGATCGAACAGTTCGCCATGCACGGGACCGTAGCCGCCCTCCTGTTTGCGGAGATGGAAAACCGAGGCCTGCGAACCCCGGAAGGACAAGGCCCCGTGAGCCTGTTCAGCATGACGCAGGGCTGCCAGTGAGTAACGCGAGCGAGACGGCGTCGTTGATCGGTGAGCTCGTCCGCGCCAATGCCGAGGACTTGCTGCGGTACTTCCAACGCCGCCTGCTGAACCACGGCGATGCCGCGGAAGCCTACGGCGAATTGCTGCTCACCGCGTGGAAGTTGCGCCGCCGGGTCCCGGCGGATCCAACCCAGGGCCGGATGTGGCTGTTCACCACCGCACACAACGTCCTGCGGGACTCCCGCCGCAAATTGGCCCGCCGCTCCGCTGCAGTTGAGCGCCTGGTGAAAGATATGCGGCTCTTGAGCGAACCGGCGCTGGACGACACAGCCCTGGAGGTGCGGGATGCCCTCGACCGCCTGCCGGAGGAGGACGCCGAGCTGGTCCGGCTGACCTACTGGGACGGCCTGGCGTCCCACGAGGCAGCGGCCGTCCTGGGGATCAATCCATCAACCGCGCGGTCACGGCTGTCGCGGATAAAACAGCAGCTGCGCACCGTGCTGGGAGAGCCCGACGGCGGGGGGAAGGACCAGCCGTCGCCCCCGGCACGCTCTGCGGGACAGTCCCGCAGAGCGGGTCCCGGAATTGGTCGTCTTGCGAACGTTCCCGCCGATTGAAGATAAGACGCCTGGCTTCACGGATTCGCAGGTCCGCTGACGCTTCCGTCAGGAGAAGAGCCCGTATCCCGGAGGGCGATGACTGCGTCGATCTGGACCTTCGCGCCGAGGGGTAGTGCCGCTGCCTGAACTGTTGTCCGGGCAGGGAAGGGTTCACGCACATAGCTGGCGTAGACAGCGTTGATTGTTTCGAAGTCTCGGTAATCGGTCAGATAAATGGTTGTTCGCAGGAGATCCGAAAGGCTCAAGCCGAGTTCTTCCAACAGCGTTCTCAGGTTTTTCATCATTGTTTCGCACTGCGCCGCAACATCTTCCGAGACCAGAGATCCGTCGTCGGCCCGCTGGCCAATAATTCCAGCCGTATAGCCAGTCGCGCCGTGCCGGGCGAAGTGCGAGAAGGGGGCCGTGGACTGGTGGAGCTGCGGACTGAAATGGTGCGCTGGCATGGGCGGTTCACTCGGTTTCTGTTGGCAGGCGTGAGGCACGGCCAACCCTAAAGGACGATCCCCGCAGGAGGAGAACCTGCCCCAGAAACCAGACATCTTTTCGCCCCTGTTTACGAAACATCATGGATCTCAGAAATATCTGCTTAGGGTGTGACGCAGATCGCGCAATCGTTTACGTAAACCGTTTGCGTCCACACGGAAGTCCGAACAGAGGAGGGCCATGGTTACCATCAGGGACGTCGCCAAGCATGCCGGCGTATCTCCGGCGACCGTGTCCCGCGTGGTCAACGGACTCGTGGGCTACTCCGAGGAAACCCGGCGCCGCGTCGAAGAAGCCGTCACCTCCCTCAACTATGAGACCGACTTCATGGCCCGCGGGCTGAAGACCCGGCAGACATCGGTTATCGGGCTCCTTGCCCCCATGGTCTCCGACGCGCTTGCCTCCGAAGTGATGCGCGGCGTCGAGGAGGCAGCACGCGAGCAGGGCTACGCCGTCATGCTGGGCCGGACGGGACTGCAGTCCATCTTTATTGACGGCTACCTGCGGACGCTGCGGACCTACCGGGCAGCAGGCGTGATCCTCATTTCCGCCGTGATCACGCAGGAAACGCGGCAGATCCTCGGCCCGAACATCCCGATCATCTCGGTGGCCATCAGCGACAGGTCCGGCTCTCCCAGCGTCTCCATTGATGACGAGCGGGCCGCCTACGATGCCACCCGGTACCTGCTGTCCCTGGGGCACCGGCGCATCGGCCTGCTCGCCGGAGATCCGGCGTCGGTGTTCGTGGCCCACCCCCGGCAGCGCGGCTACGAACGGGCCATGGCGGAGGCAGGCCACCCGCCCGTCGTCGCGCACGGCACGTTCTTCTATGACAGCGGTGCCCCGGGCCTGGATGAGCTGCTGCGGCAGGATCCGGACCTCACCGCCATCTTCGCCGTCAGCGACGAAATGGCAGCTGCCGCCGTCAACGAACTGCAGGAACGCGGCCGCCGCGTTCCGGACGACGTTTCGGTGCTCGGCTTCGACAACACCTCCACGGCCCAGCACGTCCACCCGCCGCTCAGCACCGTCGCCCAGCCCTTGGAGGAGATGGGACGGGCAGCGGTCCGGAAACTGCTGCGCGCCCGCAACCTTGGACCGCGCATTGTGCCGCACTCCATCATTGCCCGCGGATCCACCGGACCGCCCAAAAATCAGCACCAGCCCAGCCAGGAACTGTAAGCGCAACGCACCACTCTAAGGAGCACAGCATGAGGCAACGACGCCACTACCGGCAGATTCTTCTCGGAACGGCAGCACTGACCGTCTCCGCCCTGGCACTCACCGGCTGCGGCGGCGGTGCCGAGTCCCCGGAAGCGCGGCAGGACGCGGCCGCCGCGTTCGAAGGCCGGGGACCCATCAACTACGTCTCCTCCCGGGACGCCTCCGGTGCCGCGCAGGACACCATCGACAAATGGAACGCCGAGCACCCCGATGAGCAGGTGACGTTCATCGAGCTGCCCGATTCCGCGGACCAGCAGCGCCAGCAGCTGGTGCAGAACGCCCAGATCGAGTCGGACACCTTCAGCGTCCTGAACCTGGACGTCGTCTGGACCTCCGAGTTCGCCGCCAACCGGTGGATCATGCCGATGCCCCAGGACGCACTGCCGACCGACAGCATGGTCCCTGCCGCAGTGGAGACCGCCACCTACCGCGGCACCCTCTACGGCGCTCCGTATTACACGGACGGCGCCCTGCTCTACTACCGCACGGACCTGCTGCAGGCGGCCGGCATCGATGCCCCGCCCACGAACTGGGAGGAAATGACGGCCGCGTGTGAGAAGGTACTGGCCCTCGCGGAGGCTGACGGCATGTCCTGCTACGCGGGACAGTTCGACAAAAATGAAGCCCTGACGGTGAACTTCACCGAGGCCGTCGGGTCTGCCGGAGGCCAGCTCTTCGACGAGGGAACCCCCACGGTGGACACCCCCGAGGCCCTCGCCGGCCTCACCCAGCTCACTGACGCCTTCAACGACGGCCTTGTTCCCAGCGACGCCATCACCTACATCGAGGAGCAGGGCCGCCGCGCTTTCCAGGAAGGTGACCTGGTGTTCCTGCGCAACTGGCCCTTCGTCTACTCCTCGCTGACCGCCACGGACGGCTCCAGCGCCGTCGTGGACAAATTCGGCATCAGCTCAGTGCCCGGCATCGGCGACAACCCGGGCGTCTCCACGCTGGGCGGCCGGAACCTCGCGGTTTCCCCGTTCACGCAGAACAAGGCAACGGCCCTGGACTTCATTCAGTTCTTCACCAGTGAGGAAGAGTCGAAGGCCCGCCTGGACAAGAGCTCGCGCGCGCCGGTCTACCCCTCGCTGCTGGAGGATCCCGCCGTCGTCGAAAAGCGCCCGTTCTACCCGACGCTCCTGGAATCGCTGGAGAACGCGCAGGCCAGGCCGCAGGTCGTCAAATATGGGGCGACGACGACGGCCATCCAGGAAGAGGCGTACGCGGCACTCACCGGGCAGAAGGATCCAGAGACCGCCCTCTCCGACATGCAGGCAAAGCTCGAAGAACTTTCGGCCGAATAGCCCGCAAGGCGGCCGCCGACGCCGGGTGTTGGCGGCCGCTTTCCGGCCTGATTCCCGTCCCCCCGCCCAGTTAGGAACTCCATGAGTACCATTACCGCTGCGCCTCCGCGCCGTCCCGACGGCCAACCTCCCAAAAAACCCAAGCCAGGCGGCCGCACCAGCGGTGAAGGCAGGATGGCGGCGCTGCTGCTGTCTCCCACCCTGCTGGTCCTGGGCCTGGTCATCGCCTACCCTCTGGTGTCCGCCCTCTACCAGTCGCTCTTCCGGGAAGAATCCGGGCTGGATGAGAACGGCTTCGTCGCCGAGGGGGAGAGCTTCGTCGGGCTGGCCAACTACACCGACCTCCTGGTGGGGGAGTCCGGCCAACGGTTCCTCAACGCCCTGGGCAACACCACGTTCTTCACCCTCACCACAGTGACCCTGGAGACCGTGCTTGGCCTGTGCCTCGCCCTGGCCATGAACCGGGCGTTCCGCGGCCGCGGCCTCCTGCGTGCCAGCATCCTCATCCCGTGGGCTATCCCCACCGCCGTTTCCGGGTTGCTGTGGCGCTGGATCTTCCAATCGGACGGCATCGCCAACACCCTGATCGGCACGGAGATCCTCTGGACCGCGGAAGGATTTCAGGCAAAGGCGGCAGTGATCATCGCCGAAGTCTGGAAGACAGCACCGTTCATCGGGCTGCTGGTCCTTGCGGGTATGCAGGTTATTCCGGGGGAGGTGTACGAGGCCGCCCGCATCGACGGTGCCGGCTGGTGGCGGCAGCTGGGTTCCATCACCCTTCCGCTCGTCAAACCGACCCTGCTCGTCGCCGTGCTCTTCCGGCTCCTCGATGCCCTTCGAATGTTTGACCTGCCGTTCGTGCTGATCGGCCCGGGCAAACAATCCGTCGAAACCCTCTCGATGCTGGCCTGGGACGAATCAAACCAGCTGCGCTACGGGTCGGCGTCGGCGTTCGCCATCATCCTGTTCCTCTACGTGGCTGTGGTGGCGATCGTCTTTGTAAAACTCCTCGGCGCTGACGTCGCCGGGACCAAGGAGCTGCGCACCCTCCGCAGGGCTTCCCGGAAAGCAAAGGCAGTCTCATGACCCAAACTCCCCTGCTCACCCGCACCGATTCCTCCGACGACGCTCCGCAGCGCCCAGCCAAAAAACGCGGCTGGAAAAGCTACCTCACGTACGCCGGCCTCGGGGCCATCTTTGTGTACTGCCTCTCGCCGTTCTATTGGATGCTGGTCTCAAGCTTCCGCCGCACGGCAGACATTTTCGACAACACCCTGATCCCGGAACCGTTTTCCGTGGAGAACTACCTGAAGGTCTTCGACGGATCCACACTGTTTGGCAAGGCCCTCCTGAACAGCCTGATTGTCGCCGGAATTACGACGACGGCGGCCCTGGTCCTGGGGATCTTCGCCGCGTATGCCATCTCGCGGCTGAACTTCCGGTTCAAATCCGTGATCCTCGGGCTCGTCATCGCGACCTCCATGTTCCCGGGCATCTCCGTGGTGGTGCCGCTGCTGCGCCTGTTCACGGACATAGGCTGGATCAACACCTACCAGGCGATGATTGTGCCTAATCTGTCCTTCGCCATTCCGCTGGCGGTCTGGAACCTGACGACCTTTATGAAAGCGCTCCCCTTCGATCTGGAGGAGGCCGCGATGATCGACGGCTGCACCAAGTGGCAGGCGTTCCGGAAGATTCTCCTGCCGTTGGCCGCCCCCGGCGTCTTTACGACGGCGATCCTCACGTTCATCCACAGCTGGAACGAGTTCATCATCGCGCTCTCGATGATCAATAACCCCGAACTGCAGACCGCCACCGTCGCCATTTCGAAGTTCACCGGCGCCACGGAGTTCCAGGCGCCCTTCGGCGAGCAGATGGCAGCGGGCGTGATCGTCACCATTCCGCTGGTGATCATGGTCCTTATTTTCCAGCGCCGCATCGTTGAAGGCCTCACCGCTGGAGGCACCAAATGACCGGCTCGGCGGTCCGCGGACAGCGGACCGGGTGGTGGCAGGATGCCGTCATCTACCAGGTGTACCCGCGGTCCTTCGCCGATGGCAACGGCGACGGGGTGGGCGACCTCGCCGGGCTGTTGGAGCGCCTGCCCTACATCGCGTCGCTGGGTGTGGACGGCATCTGGATGACCCCGTTCCAGCCCTCTCCGCAGGTGGATCAGGGGTATGACGTCAGCGATTACTGCGGCGTGGATCCGCTCTTCGGCACCATGGAGCAGTTCGACGGGCTGCTCGAAGCAGCGCACGCCCTGGGGCTGCGGGTTCTCCTGGACGTGGTGCCCAACCACTGCTCGTCGGAGCATCCGTTGTTCCAGGCCGCCGTCGCCGCCGGGCCGGGCTCGCCCGAACGGGCAATGTTCCACTTCGAGACCGGGAACGACGCCGGTGCCCCGCCGAACAACTGGCAGAGCGTTTTCGGCGGCCGCGCCTGGAGCCGGGCGAATCCCGGCTCCGAAACGGACCAGGAATGGTACCTGCACCTCTTCTCCCCGGAGCAGCCGGACTGGAACTGGCGCAACCCGGCAGTGGGGGACTACTTCGAAGCCGTGCTCCGGTTCTGGTTCGACAAGGGGGTGGACGGCCTCCGGATTGACGTGGCCCACGCCCTGTTCAAGGCCGACGGCCTGCCGGACGCTGCAGGCACCGATGCCGTCGTCGACGGCCTGCGCTCCAACCCGCAGGTCTCCGACCAGGAGGACGTGCACGAGGTGTACCGGCGCTGGCGCCGGCTCGCCGAAACCTACACGCCCGAACGGATCCTTGTCGGTGAGGTGAACCTGGCACCGGACCGTGCTGCCAGGTACACCCGGCAGGATGAGATGCACCAGGCCTTCGCCTATGCCTTCGTGAAGCTGGGCTGGGATGCCGCGGCCTGGGCCGCCGTCGGGACCGAGCTGGAAGCTGCCCGCAGGGCCCACGGCGCGCCGCCGACCTGGGCACTGGAGAACCACGATGTTCCCCGGTCCGTGACCCGGTTCGGTGGTGGAGAACGCGGGATCCGCCGCGCGCGTGCGGGTCTGCTCGCTATCCTAGGGCTGCCCGGCGGTGCCTACATTTACCAGGGTCAGGAACTCAACCTGCCCGACGTCGAGGTGCCCCTGCACGCCCGCGCGGATCCCATGTGGGCCCGCGGCGGCGTGTCCCGCGACGGCGCCCGCGTGCCGTTGCCGTGGACCACTGCACCCGGTAACGCGTACGGTTTTTCCGCCGGCACTGCGGCCCCGTGGCTGCCAACGCCGCCCGCTTGGGGCTCGCTGTCCGTGGAGGCGCACCGGAAGGATCCGGATTCGACCCTGCACCTGGTCACCGACGCGCTCCGGCTGCGCGGGCAGTTGCTGGAGAAGGAGATCTTCGCGCCCGGTGATGCCTGCGAATGGCGCGTCGGCGAGCACGGGCTGCTGCTGTGCGCACGCGGGCAGCAGTTCCTCCTTGCCGTGTCGATGGGCGATGAACCAGTCCCGCTGCTGGACGGCACTGTCCTGCTCGCGTCTTCGCCGCTGACTCCGGAAGGGCTCCTCCCGCCCGACGGCGCTGCATGGATCCTCGTGGACCGGCCCTAAGCGGCGCTGCCACGGGGGACGGGCGGCTGGTCGACGGCCGGCGGAACGCGCCGCCAGGGACGCCTGTCATAGATCGCCAGGAGCTGCGCACCGAGACCAAAGAACACCATCGCCAGCCAGACGAGGATGTTAAGCCACGGAACATGCAGCGCAACGATGAGGATGAGGCCTCCGACGAGCGCCTTGATCACCGGATGCTGGTTCCCACGGAAGATGAGCCTGCCTATGTAATAGGCAGCAAAGACGAAGGTTGCGAGCGTGAGCGTGATCCATACCAGCAGGATTGCCAGCGCGACGGGCGCCCCGATGACCGTGACCAGAAGGATCAGCACGGCGAACGGAATGGCGATCGATGCCACGAAACCGACCAGCAGGGCTTTCCACGGTTGGGGCACCAAGCGGTCGGTTACACGTTGCAGCAGGCGGGGGAAGAGCCAGCCGGCGAGCACCGTGATGAGGCTCAAGGCGACCAGCGCATAGAGCAGCCCGAGGAGCCAGCCAACGAACTTTTCCCCCGGCGACGGTTCCCGGTCGGGCTGCGGCGCGATGCGCTCGATGGTGCCACTGACCGCGCCGTCGGCGATGTCCGCATCTTCGTTGGAGTTGTACGTCAGGTTGCCGCCGACAGTCCCGTCGATGGTCAGGTCCCCGACGCCGACCTGGACATCACGGCCGATCGCGCCGGCGATGGAGATATCACCCGCGGCGCCCACCAGATCGTTCCCGAAGGAGCCGGTATCTGTCACATCGACAGTCGACGCGAAGATGGTGCCGCTGCGTGAAACGTCGCCGCTGATGGTCACGTCCTGACCGGCCAGGCGCACGTTTCCGTCAACGTTTCCGGTGATGGTGATCGTCTGGGCGGCCGCGATCACATCCCCTGTGACGTTTCCGCTGATCGTGATTCTTTGTCCAGACGCGTACACGTCCCCGGAAACGTCGTCCCGGACTTCGATGTTCAGTCCGCTGTAGTACTGCGGGCCGGACCCGTCGTTCGCTACAGCAGTGGATACAGACTGCGGGCTGGATGCCGGGGAAGCAGCGAATGCGCCGGTCCCCGTGAGGAGAAGCAGAATGACGGCGGCGAGAACTGTGGAGAAAGCCCGCCGTGAGGGAGAAGGAAGTCTCATCGGAATGCCTTTCCGGTACCTGGATCCGCCTGATCGTCCTCATCGGAGGGCTGTGGGCAGCGGCGTCCCGGAACTTCGGGCCGATGCGCACCGGCACTGTGGCCCCGGGCCAATGTCTTCAGTGTCCAGCAGATAGCCGCCGCACAATAGGGGCGGCGGGTCCGGTTGGCGGGCGCTGAGCATAATTCCTGCCAGTTCTCGGCGGGCAGATGGGGGGGGGAGGGCCCAGAACCCGACCGACGGAACGGGCCGGCACCTGGGAGCCCCAACTCCCGGTGCCGGCCCGCGCCGTCGTCGTACTTGTGAACCTAAACCTTCACCTTCGCCGCAAACTGCCGGCCCGGCGCCGTCCGGGCGTGCGTCCCGTAGATCATCAGGCCGACGAAGGTCAGGCCGCCCACCAGGTTGCCGAGCACGGTGGGGATCTCGTTCCAGATCAGGTAGTCCATCAGCGTGAACTCGCCGCCGAGCATCAGGCCGATCGGGAACAGGAACATGTTCACCACCGAGTGCTCAAAGCCCATGTAGAAGAAGAGCATGATCGGCATCCACATGGCGATCACTTTGCCGGGCAGGCTGTCGGACATCATCGCGCCGACGACGCCGGTGGACACCATCCAGTTGCACAGCACCCCGCGCACAAACAGGGTGAGCATGCCGGCGGCGCCGTGCTCCGCGTAGCCCACGGTTCGCCCTTCACCTAGGTGCCCGATCGCCTGGCCCACCTCGCTCACCTCGGCCGAGAAGCCGTAGGTCCAGACGATCGCCATCAGCAGGGCAGTGGTCAGGGCGCCGGCAAAGTTGCCCACGAACACCAGCCCCCAGTTCCGCAGCATCGAATTCCAGGTGACGCCGGGCCGTTTATCCAGCCAGGCCAGCGGCACCAGCGTGAACACCCCGGTCAACAGATCGAAGCCCATCAGGTACAGCATGCAGAAACCCACGGGGAACAGGAGCGCTCCGAGCAGGGGCGACCCGGTCTGGGTGCTGACCGTAACGGCAAACGCCGCAGCCAGTGCCAGGATGGCGCCGGCCATGTAACTGCGGATCAGGGTGTCCCGGGTGGAGAGCATCACCTTGGAGTGCCCGGCGTCGATCATCCGGACCGCAAAATCCTTCGGAATCACATAGCTCATGGCCGTCCCCCTACCACTGGTACTTCAGGAACTTGCCGTCGATGATCACGCGCACGCGGTCGCCGTCGGGATCCTCCCGCCGGATCAGTTCGACGTTGGCGTTGATCGCGCTCATGATGCCGTCGCCGAACTCTTCGTGGATGGCTTCCTTCAGCGCCGGGCCGTACACCGCAAGCAGTTCGTAGAAGCGGTAAATCGTGGGATCGTCCTTCAGCGAATCCCCGGCAATGCGGTACGGCTGTTCCTGCAGGGCCAGCACGGTTTCCGCGTCCAGCTCCAGCAGTTCGCCCGCCTTTTCCGCCAGGTCGGCCGGCACGGGGTGCGAACCGAGCAGCGCGGCGATGGTCCAGAGCAGCGGCCGGTCCAGCTGCTCGGCAAGCTCAGCCCAGGAAGACTCCGAACGGGCGACGGCGCTGCGCACCTTGAGCGTGGCCTGGTCTCGGGTCGCGTTCCAATTGGTCATGTCGATCTCCTCCTGAGTTGCTTTCCGGCACTTGCCGAGACATCAACGTAGAAGGCGGACGAACACGCAACCCAGGCTTTTTGCGAAGACCAGTCAGCAAAAAACGCAGCGAGCCCACCCTTTTACCTGCGCGAAACAACCAGGCAACGGGTCCGCCTTCCAGGCTTCGTACGGTGTAGAACTGGGGGCCGTTTGAAGACCACAGGAAGGGACCGGAGATGGATCTGCTGACACAGGTGGTCCGGGAGGCGCCGGTTCCGCTGTGGGTCATCGACCACCAGGGACTCGTGTCCCTGGCGAATAAGGCTGCCATTCGTTTCCTGGGCTACCGGGGCGAGGACGACGTCGTCGGCGGTCCCAGCCATGACCTCCTGCACTGCCGCCGCCCGGACGGATCCCCGTACCCGGAACACGAGTGCCCGATTGTCGGCTCGGGCGGCTCCGCCCTGGCGTCGGAGTGGTTTGTGACCCGCTCCGGGGACGCGCGCCCGGTGCAATGGACCACCCGCAGTATGGGGAGCCGCCTCGGCACGCTCCTGAGCTTCAGCCCCCAGCCGCGGGCCCAGACGCAGATGGTGCGGGACTTGCGCAGCCGCGGGCCGGCGCCCCGGACGCCTGCGGTGCAGGTCCGGGGCGAGCTCCGCGGGTCCATGCTCCGCACCATCGAAGCCCGGTTCACGGATCCGGAATTCACGACGGCGGAACTTGCCGCCGGTGCGCACCTTTCGGTCCGTTCGGTGCAGGCCATCTTCGCCGAGGCCGGGACGTCACCTGCGGCAGAAATCCGCCGAGCCCGGCTGGAACATGCCCGTACCCTGCTGGCGCAGGGGTCTGCCGTGCAGACCGCGTGCCTGGCGTCGGGATTCCAGGACCCCGGTACTTTCAGCCGCGCCTTCCGGCAGCGTTACGGTGTGTCTCCCAGCCAGGTGCCGGCGCTGTCCGTTTGATTTGGTGGGCTGCAGGATTCCCCGTTTTTTGTGATTGGGTGGCCCGATGGATGAATACGTTAGTTCAGGCACATTCTGGTTCACGCTGGCCGTGATCAATGCCGGTCTGGCTGAGCAGAAGAACCGGTCGCGGTGGATTTGGTTCCTCGTGTCGATATTGCTGGGGCCGATCGCCACCGTCCTGATCGTGGTGTGGCGGGCACCGGAGCCGGTCGCGCCTTCGCTGGCCCATCGTGGCGGATCCAGGTACCGGACCTAGAGATCCTTCACCGCACGGATAGCAGCCACCGCCCGGGGGAAGCCGGCGTACGGGAAGCAGTGAACCAGGGCCGCGATGATCACCGTCTTGGAATTGCCGACCTGGAGGCAGGCTCGGCCGTGCGGGCCGAGCTGGGCCGAGGTGTCGCCGATGGCCGCGAGGGCGCAGAGGACCAGCAGTTCCCGCTGTGCCACGGTCAGGCCGCCGCGGGTGTAGAAGTCCCCGAAGCAGAATTCGGTCAGGAACCGGGGGAGGGCCTCGTTGAACGGCTGCGGCAGGTCCGCGAGGTTGTCCTTGATTTCCGTGCCGTATAGCGGCTCCTGCTCGGCGAGTCCGCGCTGGTACCGGGCGGCGTCGTCGACCGTTCCCTGTGCCGGCAGCGGCAGCTCAATGCTGTGATCACGGAACACCGTATTCATTGCGGCGACGGCGTTGAGGGTGCGCGGGAAGCCAATGAAAGGTGCCAGCTGGTAGACCGCTTCACGGATTTGCACCGGCGGTACGCCCACCCGAAGCGCGGCGGCGGTGTGGGCGCTCAGCTGCGGCAGGGTCTGCAGGCAGGCCAGGACGGTGACCGTGATCAGTTCCCGGGTCTGGTCATCCAGTACGCCGGTGCCGAAAACGTCGCCGAAAATGAAGCCGCGCAGGATCTCCATCAGTTCGGGATCGTCCTGGTGGGCGTCCCGGTCCCGCGGACCGAACAGCCGCGCATAGGTTGCCTCGGCCTGCTCCCGGCGGGACGGGGTGGGCTGACTTTCTGCGTCCATGGTGTGCTCCCTGGAACGTGCTGACGCGCCGTTGCCCCTCCCATGCAAGCATGCGGGACAGGCCGCGGCAACAGGGGCCGGCAGAGGTTGTCAATGGAAGCTGCCGGGCCGCCCCCAACCATTCCCCTGGCTGGCAAACCGGAGGACCATGGCGGAGGAAGGCCCCAGTTTCCCAATTCCGCGAGGAGCAGGACCCATGATCCTGAACGAGACCTACACGCTGGCCAACGGACTGCCGATCCCGAAGCTCGGACTCGGCACCTGGTTCATCCCCGCCGACGCCGCGGCGCAGGCCGTGCGGGACGCCATCGAGATTGGGTACCGCAACATCGACACGGCGCAGGCCTACGGAAACGAGCACGCGGTAGGGGAGGGGGTGCGCAGCAGCGGGGTGCCGCGCGGAGAGCTGTTCGTTTCCAGCAAGCTGGCGGCGGAGATCAAGGATTACCAGGACGCGGTCACAGCCATCGACGATTCCCTCAGCGTGATGGGCCTGGACTATCTGGACCTGATGCTGATCCACAGTCCGCAGCCATGGAACGACTGGCGCGGCGGCTCCTACGCGGAGGGCAACCGGGAAGCCTGGCGGGCGCTGGAGGAAGCGCACGACGCCGGTAAGCTCCGCTCGATCGGCGTCTCCAATTTTGAACAGCCGGACCTGGAGAACATCCTTTCGGCGTGCACTGTTCCTCCACAGGTCAACCAGATTCTGGTTCATGTGGGCAGCACCCCGGACGATCTTCTGGATTTCTGCACCGACAACAACATGCTGGTGGAAGCCTATTCACCGATTGCCCACGGCGAGATCCTGAAGAATGAGGCCGTAGCGGCGCTTGCTGCCCGGTACGGGGTGTCCGTGCCCCAGCTCTGCATCCGCTATGTGCTCCAGCTCGGAACCGTCCCGCTACCCAAGACGGCGAACCCGGAGCACATGAGGAGCAACGCCGAGGTCGACTTCGTCATTTCCGAGCAGGACATGGACACCCTCCATGGTCTGCAGATGAAGGACTATGGGAAGTCGAGCAGGTTCCCGGTGTTCAGCGGGAAATAATTGCCCCGATGGTAATATCCGACGGTCACAAAGCCCGCCGCCGGATGGGTTGAAACCGGCGCCAACCCGACGGCAGGAACACATGACTTACCACCGGATCAACGGCGTCGACCTCTATTCCGAGGTGACCGGCGAGGGGCCGCCCATCCTCTTCCTGCACGGCGGATTCTGTTCGCTGGAATCGCTGCGGGCACAGTCCGACGCGCTGGCGGGGGAGCGGCAGGTCTTCGCGTTCGAACGCCCCGGGCACGGACGGTCGGCTGATATCGACGACGGTTACAGCTACGAGCGCGGCCTCGCCGACACCGTGGCTTACCTCGATGCGGAGGGCCTGGAGTCGGTGGATGTCCTGGGCTACAGCGACGGCGCGATCCTCGGACTGCTGCTGGCCCTGCACCATCCGGAACGGGTCCGCTCCCTGATCGCCATCAGCGCGAACCTGGACCCGTCAGCATTTAAACGATCCGACGACGACGGCGGCGGGCTGCCGGTGCTCGGGCCCCCGGTGCATGAAGCGCCCACGGAAGAGCCGAAGCCTGATGTCGAGCGGATGCATTACGAGCGGCTGTCTCCGGACGGGCCGGCCCACGCCGATGCGGTCCTGGCCAAGCTGTTCCGGCTCTGGACTGAAGAGCCGCACATCGACCCTGCGGAGCTGGGCGCGATCAAGGCTCCAGCGCTGATCATGTCCGGGGACCGGGACACCATCCGTCCGGACCACAGCCTGCTCATCGCGGCGTCCATTCCGGGTGCGCAGCTGTGCATCGTCCCCGGTGCCACCCACGGCCTGCTGGCCGAGCGTCCGGCGCTGATCAGCGCCGTCGTCCGCGAGTTCCTGGGGCAGCACTCCTAATCTCTGTTTCGAGGTCAGTTACGCGCATCTGGAATCAGTGAACTTGCAGGCCAGACGCGACCCCAAGAGATTCCCTTTTGGTGTTGGTGCGCTCGGTATTGACGGTGGTGCAAGGATGATGAGATGTCCTTCTTCGATGACCTTCCTGCCCGGCCCGAGAGGCCACGCCAGCCGAAGCCCGTGCCACCCGTCTGGGCTGCTCCGCCATCTGACGAATTGCCCGCAGTTGTTCCGTTGGGGGAAGTTCTTTCATCGGTCCGCTCAGATGGTCATGGCCGCAAAAAGTGTCGAAGTTTTCTCCACGGGTTGTTTGATTGAGGTCGTATGGTCCGTCCGCCGGGGGGGACGAGTCAGACAGCGGCTGGAGCAGAGTAACTGACCAGTGCTTGATTTTCGGCCCCTACAGGAGGGATTCGGAATACGGCCGCGACGGAGCCCTCCGGTTCGGCGCCGCCTTTCCCGACGGACGGAAGACGACGATCGCTCAGTTGGATCTAGGGATGGTTGGAGGAGAGGAACCAATGACGGGACCGGTATTGATGCCGGTGGGAGGTGGCGGGGGTTCAGGCAATGACGAGGAGCTGTACGGTTCGAACAAATTCTGGCTGTGGCCGTTGCCGCTCGGCGGGGACACCCGACTCGTGGCGCAATGGGATGAGCTTGGCATGAAGGAGGAATCCGTTCTCATCGCTGGCGATCAACTGGGGGCGGCGGCGGCAAACGTGCAGAAATACTGGGCAGCCCCGCTTCCTGGATAATGTCCGCTGAGGGATCGCCCCGCGCGTTCATGGGGAGCCTTGGGCGTCCTTTCCGTCGGTCAGAGTGCAATCCGAACCATCCACGATGAGCCCCATTGCAGGTTGATCCGGAGTGAGTTCAGCCTCGACGGTGCACAGAGGGTCCGCGCTGATAGACACCCACCCCAATGGGATATTTGGGTGTGAGAGGCTATCGCCAGACTGCATGGCCTTTGAGAAAATCGGTGCGCCGTCCGGCCCAACCACGCGGACCTCATACGTGCCGCTCTGCGCGGCGGGCAGCATGGATCTAATCTCGACAGCGACGTGTCCGTGTTCGGGCCCTGGTCCGCAGCCACTCACGAGGCCGGTAGCAGCGAGGATTACAAACACTTCGGAGCCATCAACGCTGCCTACGCGAAGTATCTGCAAGAGCCATACCCGGTCCGTACAACGATCCAAGTCGCGGGGCTGCCACTCGGCGCAAAGGTCCAGATCGAAACTGTCCTGGGGCGTTAGAACGGACCACGGATGTGCATGCATTGAGCTTACTGAGCGGGAGTTCCCTGACCGTCCGCTAGACTCGGCTCGTTGCGCCGGTGGAGTGTGACAGAAAAGGTTCGGGGGAGCCGCAATGATCAAAAGACCGTCAGTAGGAATGGTCGTTGGCCTGTCGATCGTGGGTGGCTTTGCCCTCGGGATTGGTACCTTGTCCGGTCTCGAATCCGATGAATTCACGGCCGAATCCATCTCCGGCGCATCGGATGCGGAACTTGCCGTCATGCCGGGATCGGCCACAGAGTTTCCTGAGGTCATAGATGATCCCGAGACAGCCGTGTACGAACCGTTCATGGCATGTTCTGCGGACTACGCAAATGGTCCGGGCGCGGCGCTGGATCAGAGGAACCTGATGGGTCCCGAGAACAGCGTGTTGGTTTCGCCTGAGCAGATGAGAGCCATGGGCCGCTCCGCAGCTGAAATCGAGAGCCAAACCCGGGCATGGAATGAGCTCAGCCCTGAGTCCCGCGAGGAGCAGCTGTGCCGCGCGGCCCAGCAGAACGCCGCTATCGCCGAACCGCGCCCCGCTCCGGGCACGGGGAAATGAGCCGCGATACACGCGTCCGCTCGAACAAGCCGGACCTCTTGGTGCTCTGGGTGCTCATTCTCACCTTCCTCCCCATACTTTTCGTCGTTTTGTTCTCCCTGGTCACCTTTGCGTCGTCTATTGCGGGATCAGGTGCCGTGTGGTCCCAGGTGGCGACGTCCCTGCCCTTCCTTGCGGCAGCGCTCGCCGCGGTCGTCACCGGTGTCCTGATGAAGCGGGCCGCGACGGACCGCCGGGCATGGGCGTTGTCCGTCTGTACTGTGGTGCTTCTGCTCGTCGCGGCGTCGGCGCCCGTTATTAGCTTCAGCAAGGCCGCTGCTGAAGAGTTCTGCGAAAGCGCGCCCGGCGGCCGGGGTTACGCGGAGACGGCAGCACCGGAAGAGACTCCCGGCATCTGCGGCTGGGCCAGAAACTAGTTTCACGGCGCCTAAGCCCAGCCCCACGGATCACCCGCGTGACCGCCGCAGCAGCCAGACAAAGTAGGGCGCGCCGATGAGGGCGATCATCAGCCCGGCCGGGATCTGCGCCGGAGCAATCAGCGTCCGCCCCAACGTATCCGCGACGGACACCAGCACCGCACCGAGCAGCATCGACAGCGGAATCAGCCGCGAATGCCGGGCACCGGCAATAAACCGGGCCAGATGCGGGGCCACCAGCCCCACAAAACCAACCGCGCCAATGGCCACAACACTCAGCGACGCCAGCACCGCCGCAGTGCCCAGCAGCAGCAGGCGGGAGCGCTCCAGCCGGACGCCCAGAATGCGGGGAGTGTCGTCGTCGACCGCGAGCAGATCCAGCCGGCGCCGCAGACCGAACACCAGCGGCAGGGCCAGCAGCAGCGCCACGGCCACCGGAACGACGTCGGGCAGGGTCCGTCCGTAGGTGGTGCCGGAGAGCCAGGTGAGGATGCGCGGGGTGTTCCACGGGTCGGCGCGCAGCAGCAGGAGCGTGGTCAACGACGTCAGGCCGTATCCGCAGCCAATGCCAACCAGCACAAAGCGGTCCGGGAGCAGCCCGCCGCGCCAGGCCAGCAGGGCGATCAGCGCGAACGTGGCCAGGCCCATCAGCACGGCCATGGCGATGAGCATCGGGCGTCCGCCGCCGATGCCCGAGGTCACCACGATGACCGCGCCGAGGCCCGCGCCGGCGGTGATGCCCAGGATCCCGGGTTCGGCCAGCGGGTTGCGGACAGTTCCCTGCACCACGCATCCGGCCAGGCCCAGGGCCGCTCCAGCCAGCACCGCTGCGGCTACCCGGGGGAGGCGGTCATCCAGCGCCCGGCCAATCAGATCCGGCGCGGAACCGTTCAGCCACAGCGCCAGGTCCCCGGTGCGCAGCCACAGGCTTCCGGCGAGCAGGCCCACCAGGACAGCGCCCAGGAGCAGCAGGCCGGAAATGGCGAGGGCGATCAGGAAGCGGCGGCGGGTCCGGACGCCGAGCCGTCCCTGCGGGGGCATCGCGATGGGACCGGAATCGCGCATCCGCATCGCCAGCACCACAATCAGGACGGCGCCGAGCAGCGCCGTCGGGACACCGGTGGGAATCGAACTGGCACCCTCCGCGCCGAGGATCCCCCGCAGCACCGCATCCGCGAGGAGGATCAGCAGCGCTCCCAGGAGTCCGGACACCGGAAGCAGGAAATGGTGCCGGCGCAGCACGGGGGCCCGCGACGCGAGCAGCCGGGCCAGCACCGGGGCGCCGAGCCCCACAAACGCAATGGGACCGGCCAGGGTGACCGAGATGCTCGTCAGCAGCACCGCACAGAACACTGCAAAGACACGGGTCGAAGCGACGGGAACGCCCAGCGAGGACGCGGTGTCATCGCCGAGCTTGAGCACATCGAGGCGGCGGCAGAGCAGCAGCGCCACACAGAGCATCGCAATGATCACGGGGGCGGCACGGACCGAGGCATCGAGGTTCAGCTGGGCCAGCGATCCGCTGCCCCACGCGAACAGACCGGTGGTGTTCTCCTTGAACAGGATCAGCAGCATCGCCGTCGCGGCGTCCAGCGCCATGGCGATGGCGGAGCCCGCCAGGATGAGCCGGGTGGTTCCGGTGCCCACCGAGCGTCCGGCCAGGCCCAGCACGATGGCGGCGGCCAGCACCCCGCCCACGAAAGCGACAGTTCCGGACGCCCACAGCGGCACGGACAGGCCGAAGGCCGCGACGGCGGTAAGCGCGAAGTAGGAGCCGGCGGTCACAGCGAGGGTATCCGGGGAGGCCAGCGCATTGCGGGTCACGGACTGCAGCAGCGCTCCGGCCACTCCGAGGGCGAAGCCCACAGCGATACCGGCAAAGAGCCGCGGCAGCCGCGAGCCGACCAGCACATCGGCGATCGGCACACCGCCCACTGTCTCCGGTTCCCCGCGGAACAGACGCCACAGGTCCAACAGGCCCGCTCCGGAGGTGCCCTGGGTCAGGTGCCAGGCACCCACCAGAACAACCGCCAGCACCAGGACCGCCAGGACGGCGGCGCCGCCGGCGGTGTCCTGCAAGGTGGTACGCAAGCTGCTCCGCAGACCCGCGGTGCGGGCCTGCGGAGCAGTGAGGTCCTGCGTGTGGGTTGGTGCATTCACTCCGTCAGCATGGCGTCAACGTAGGCGTCGATCGCCTGCTGGTTGGACAGCGGCCCGCCGGCGCCCCAGACACCTGCCGGGAACGCGAAGGCGCGGCCTTCCTTGACGGCCGGCAGCGCGGCCCAGATGGGGTTCTTTTCCAGTTCGGAAACGTAGCTGCCGGCTTCTTCATCGTTGGCGTAGAAGAGGTTCGCATCGCCCACCGCGGTGAGGCCTTCGATGTCGGTTTGGCCCAGTCCGTAGGCCGGATCCACCCCGCCGCTGCCGTACCTGGCATCGATTTCGTCCGTCCAGGCCGAGGTCAGGCCCAGCTCTTCGCCCAGGGCGGTGAAGAGTGCGCCCTGTCCGTAGGGGCGGATCGTGACGTTGCCGCCTTCGATCCAGCCGTCGAAGAAGAGGAAATCAGTGGTGGCCAGGCCGGCGGACTTCACCTTCTCCTTCGCTTCGGCCAGGTGGTTATCGAAGTCGGTGAGGACCTGCTCGGCCCGGTCGGTACGGCCGGTGGCCTCGGCGATCATGGAGAAGACGTTCTTCATGTTCCCGATCGGATCGGCGCCGTCGGCACCGAGCGTGGCCAGCACCGGAACACCGCGCTCCTCAAGCTGGGCGATGAGTTCGTCGTCGGCGCTGAAGGCCTCCACGATGATCAGGTCAGGATCCGCCGCGTACAGCGTGTCCAGGTCCGGTTCCCCACGCGTGCCCACATCAGCGACGCCCTCCGGGATCGTTTCGGCGCTCACATAGGTGCCGTAGCCTTCAGCGTCGGAGACAGCGACCGGCGTAACGCACAGCGTGAGGGCGTCCTCGATCTGCTGCCATTCCAGTACTGCGATGCGCTCGGCCGGCTTCTCCAGCTCCACCGTGCGGCCGACGCCGTCAGTGAGCGAGACCGGGCCCGCCGCCGTCGTGGTGGTGTCGGCAGCGCAGGCCTCAGACGAGGCGGCCGTGGCCGCGTTGGCCGGTTCCTCCACATCGGTGGTGCCGCACGCGGACAGGGTCAGCGCAGCGGCAACCAGCATCGATGCTGCGGCGGCCAATGGGCGGAGTCGGGTCATGAGGGTGCCTCTCGGGTGGGGTAATTAGGATGAAATGCGGACGGCGGACCGGCCGCGGGCGGTATGCCGGCCCACGGGGTCAATGCGGATGCGGTTGGTGCCAGGCTCGATGCTGACTTCAACCCGAATGTCGTAGACCACGCGGATGTTCTGTTCGGTGAGGACATCCAGCGGGTCGCCGGCGGCGTGAATGCGGCCGGCGGACATCAGCAGCAGATGATCGGCTACGCGGGCGGCTTGGTCCAGGTCATGCAGGACGATCCCGACGGCGACGCCGGTTTCATCGGCCAGGCCGCGGACCAGATCCAGGATCTCAATCTGGTAGCGCAGGTCCAGGTGATTGGTGGGTTCGTCCAGGAGTACGACGCCGGTCTCCTGGGCCAGGCAGGCGGCCAGCCAGACGCGCTGGACTTCCCCGCCGGACAGCTCGCTGACAGACCGGCCGGCCATGTCATCGACGCCGGTGGCGGCCATTGCCCGGTTGATCACCTGATGGTCAGCTGTGGAAAGTCCGGCGAACCGGTGCCGGTAGGGGTGCCGGCCAAATGCCACCACTTCGCTGACGGTCAGGCCCTGGGGCGCGGGCCGCGACTGGGAGAAGAGCGTCACCTCGCGGGCGAACTCACGTGAGGTCAGCGCCGATACGGCACGCTTGCCGCCGGCGATCCTGCCGCCGTCGTTCCCGCCGCCAGCGTTGGATACGCCGCCGCCCTCGATCTCGCTGAGTGTGATCTGCCCGCTGTCCACCCTGTGGAGCCGTGCCATGGAACGCAGCAGCGTCGATTTTCCGCTGCCGTTGGGGCCAACCAGCGCCGTGACCTGCCCGGGCTGGAACGTCAACGAGACGCCGTGGACCACCGCGTCCTTCCCGTAGCTCAGCATCATCTGCTCGCCGCTCAGCGCCGTGGTGGGCTTACTGCCTGCTGCCAAGGTGCCCGCCAGCTCGGGGTGAGGGGTTTTTCTCCGGGGCATGGGAAACCTAAGGGCAGAAGGAAAAGGAAACGGGACCAACCAAAACCGGGTTAGGCCATTGCGGCGGCTGAGCGCGTTGACCCCACAACCGGGGTTAGGCTTGCCTTGCCTAACTCACTATATGAGTCCGCCCACACGCACGCAATCTGAGTCTCGGGGCAGGTAATACAGCGTCCACAAATTCTCCTGACCTGGCCTGGCCCGTTTTGTCCCCGCACCCGCCTTCGCCGACACATGCGTCTCCTGCGCCCTGCGCGGGGGCGGAGCGACTACAGGGATCGTTTGGAATTCAGGTCCGCTTTTTCCTTCGAGGATGTTTGATTGCGTTTCCGTGCGACGGCTAGCGGCGCCGTGCATACTCCTAGTAATTTATCCGTGGAATTACTGAATAAAATGCCCGGTCCAAAACTGCTGAGGAGACGCCGTGACGTCAGGAATCAAACCCCACGAGGGGCAACGGTTTGGCCGCCTCATTGAACGGGCAGATGGCCGCGATTTCCCTTACTACGACGGTGAACCCACTGACGTAGCCGGCTGGAAATGGGGTGTAATCATCCTTGCCTGCGTAGCAGGCTTCGCCACTCTGTTATTTTTTCCCGCTGCAAACGGTATCCAGTCACTGATTCCCCGGATCTTGTTCCCGGCGATTCCATTGGCAGTATTCATTGGCTTCACCGGACGCTACTGGACGTCGGTGTTCAAAAAACTAACGGGTGTCGACTATCTGACCATGGTCATCTTCTGGCTCTTGAACCTTGCTGTCTCGGCCGCAGTGGGTCTCATTGTTATGGCTGTCTTCGGTGCCAATGCAAACCCCGCCACTGACAACGTCCTCGAAGGAGGCCCCGCGGAAGTTGCTGCCTTCTACGTGGGGACCGGTATCCAGCTCTTCGGTGAGGAGGTCTTCACCATCCTGCCGTTCCTGGCCATCATGTACCTCCTGTTCACCAAGGCCAAGCTCTCGAGGAATACCTCCGTGATCGTCGCATGGCTGGTGACCGCTCATTGGTTTGGGGCCGCCCACCTTCCCACCTACGGATGGAATTTCGCCCAGGCGTTCGTCGTCATTGGAGCCGCCAGGCTCGTCCTCACCCTCGCTTATATAAGGACGAAGAACATCCTCGTCTCCACGGGAGCCCATGTGCTTAACGACTGGACGATCTTCACCTTCGCCCTCGTCGCTGCTGGGGCAGCCGCCTCATAGGACCGGGCTGCTAGGGAGCTTTGTTTCCCGGAGCCTCGGGTCCGGTCGGCCAGCGCAGCAGTGCGGCGGCGTCGGTGCCATGCGGCAGGACGCCGTCGGGCACCAGCAGCAGACTGGCATCGGTCAGGGCGGCCGCCCGGACCAAAGCCGCGGGAGCGGGAACCTTGCCGAGGACCTCCGCGCCAAGTGTCTGTTCCTCGGCGCTGGCCACCCAGGGCTCGGCGCCGAGGGCGAAGAGCTGGCGGTCGGCCAGGGCGCCGTCGTTCAGGATCAGGATTTCCACCTGGGCTTGCTGGAGCGCGGTCAGCACCTGGCCAAAGCCCATGGCGGATTCCGGATTGGCCTGCCCTTCCTGCTGGGCCAGCCGGTCCATGATCTGCTCCTGCTCTTCGGCCCAGAACAAGGCGACGCGTTCCTGGACCTCGTCCTCAAAATGCCCGTTGGAGGTTCCCGCCGGGCGGGGATGGGAATCGATCATGCTGACCAGGCCCTTGTGCGCCTCAGCGAGCTGATCCAGCACCAGGCCCCGTGCCCGGACGTCACCGGCCAGCACAATGAGCCGGGCTCCGCTGCTGTCTACGATCCGGTCGATCGCTTCGGCGACCTGGTCCGCGTTGCGCCGCCAGATCTGCTCGGTCTGCCGCTGGAATTTGTCCTGCGACCAGCCGCCTGCCGGCAGTTTGGTGATGTCCTCAGTCTCGCCCTCCACGTCCTGAACGGAGGCGGGACGGCTGCGGCCGGCATACTGCAGCCGGATCTCACCATCCTCGCGGGAAACCTCGGCGACAATGTAGGGCAGTTCCTCGGGGCGGTGCTTGAGCAGCGGTAAAAGATCCGGGATGGGATCCACCGACACCCGTTCCGGCACCACCAGCGGACCGGGCAGCACCTCGTTCAATGCCACCGTGCCCTGCTGGACGAGGAGGAAGCGTGACACCGGGGAAGGGTATCCGTCCGCCGGCAGGACCGCAGTTTCCGCGGCCTCTTGGTCCTGGGGCGGGGCACCCTGTTTGGCCAGGGCCTTCCTGACGTCGCCCGGGCGGACCTCCGCGGCTTCCAAGCTGTCCGTGGCCCCCGCTGAAGCATCTACGTACGCGAGGCACCAGGGACCCTTACGCCGGTAGAGGTCTGCAAACTCGTGGAGTTGCCGGGTCATGTCGATCTCCTTCCTGCACGGCCGCAGCCCTGCAGTGATTCAATCCGTGATCCACGCTAGCACCGGCATCTGACGCATTTATAGGGGCGGCGGGGCTGCGGCGCCCGGAACCGCCCAGTGGGGACTGAGGGAATATGCCCGCCGTGCCATGGGTTCCCTTCACAACCAGCCCGGCGAAGGCGGCCGGCAACTATAGAGCTGAACACAATCGGAGGAAGTCGCATGCCCACACTTGGAGTTATCGGAAGCGGCAACATTGGATCGGCGGTCGCCAGGCTGGCGGTCGCGGCAGGCATGAACGTCGTCATCGCCAACTCGCGGGGGCCGGAATCGCTGCAGGGCCTGGTCGCCGAGCTGGGTCCATTGGCCCGCGCCGTAACGGTGGAAGATGCCGCAAAACTGGGCGACGCCGTCGTGCTTTCTATTCCGTTGAAAGCGGTCAGGGATCTTCCAACCGGGCTGCTGCAGGGCAAGCTGGTCATAGACACGAGCAATTACTACCCCTCCCGGGACGGACGGATTGCCGAACTCGACAACGGCACCGTCACGACCAGCGAACTGGTGCAGGGATGGGTTCCCGGAGCGCGGTACGTCAAGGCGTTTAATAACATCCTCGCTCATCACATTCCCCCTGCTGGCCAGGGGCGAGGATGCCGGTGACCGATCCGCGCTGCCTCTGGCTTCCGACGACGAGCAGGCCAAGGCGGAGGCTGCGGCCATCGTCAGCCGGCTGGGCTTTGACACTGTCGACGCCGGAACGCTCGCCGAGAGCTGGAGGTTTGAACCTGACTCCGCAGGCTACACACGCGTTTACCTCGCGGATCAGAACACACCCAATGACCAGCTGATGAGCTCGGAACCCGGTCCAACGCCAACAGCCCAGGTCCGGTCCGCATTGGACTCGGCCGCCCGGGTCAACGTGGCCGAACGCGCCTTCTAACCCGTCGTCCGCGGCCCGGTGCATCGTGTCACCTGCGGGCCGCGGACACAGCGCCGGATGTGACTTCCCCCGCTATCCGGAATATCCCCGCCACCCCTGCCGCTTGTTCTGATGTACAACTTTCAGCCCAGGACACGATCAGCCCTGAGGCGAGCGACAGAAAGAACCCTCAGTGAACCTCTTTACTCCGTTGACACTCGGCGCCGTGGAACTGCCCAACCGCCTGGTGATGGCCCCGCTGACCCGCATGCGCGCAGACCTCGAAGGTGTGCCCACCGACATCATGGTCGACTACTACCGCCAGCGGGCCTCGCTGGGCCTGATGGTCAGCGAAGGCATCTACCCGTCCTTCACCGGCCAGGGCAACACCCGGATGCCGGGCCTGGTCACCGAGGAGCACGTGGCCGGCTGGAAGCGGGTCACGGACGCCGTGCACGCCGCCGGCGGCCGGATTGTGGCCCAGCTGATGCACTCCGGGCGGGTGGCACATGAGAACATCAACGGCGGCCGCGGTGCCGTCGCCCCCAGCGCCATTGCGCTCGAAGGCATGGCGCACACCTACGAGGGCAAGCAGCCCTACCCGGTGCCGCACGCCCTGACCGAAGCCGAGCTTCCCGGCGTCGTCCAGGAATTCACGGCCGCTGCCATGAACGCCATGAAGGCAGGGTTCGACGGCGTTGAGCTGCACGGTGCCAACGGTTACCTGCTGCAGGAATTCCTGTCTCCGGCCACCAACCAGCGCACCGACTCCTATGGAGGCTCCCCGGAGAACCGGGCACGGCTGATCATCGAGGCCTTCCATTCGGTGGCCGAGGCCATCGGCGCCGAGCGCACCGGTATCCGCATCTCCCCGGAACACAACATCCAGGGTGTCCTGGAGACGGACCGCGCGGACGTGCTGGCAACCTACAACGCCCTGGTGGACGGCATTGCGCCGCTGAAGCCCATGTACCTGAGCATCCTGCACAAGGACCCGGCCGATGACCTGGTCCAGGGGCTGCGCCGCCGCTTCGGCGGTCCGGTACTGCTGAACACCGGTTTCGGCGTGATGACGACCCGCGACGACGCCGTCGCCCTCCTGGCCGAAGACCTGGCGGACGCCGTCGTCGTCGGCCGTCCCGCCATCGCCAACCCGGACCTGGCCCGCCGCTGGCAGGAAGACCTGCCGCTGAACGAAGTGGACTACGCCACCTTCTACACCGACGGTGCCGCAGGCTACACGGACTACCCGGAGCTGGCTCCGGTTTCCTAGCCGCGTGCTGTCCTAGTCAACGACGGCGGCCTTCCGCGCACTGCGGAGGGCCGCCGTCGTTCCCTGAGCCAATTCACGCCGGCGGAACGTTAGTCCTCCACCGACCGGACCACGCGGGCAGGGGCGCCGACCGCCAGCGAACGGGCTGGCAGGTCCTTGGTCACCACGGCGCCGGCAGCCACGACGGAATCGTCCCCGATGCTCACACCGGGCAGCACCGTGACGTTGGAACCGAGCCAGACGTTCCGGCCCAGCGTGATTGGAGCCGGGTGCATATCCGCGCGCCTGCTGGGCGAGAGGTCATGATTGAGCGTTGCCAGGACGGCGTTGTGCCCGATCAGACAGTCATCGCCGATAGTGATGCCGCCCTGATCCTGGAACCGGCAGCCGGAGTTGATGAAGACCCGTTTGCCCAGGGTGATGTTCCTGCCGAAGTCGGCGGAGAACGGCGGGAACAGGGCCACGGTTTCATCCACCGGCCTCCCGGTCAGCCGGGAGAGCAGTTCCCGTACCCGGGCCGGTTCGTGGTAGCCGGTGTTGAGTTCCGCGGTGACTAGGAGGGCCTGCTGGCTGGCGTGGTGCATGGTTTCGTGCAGGGGTGAGCCGGCGGTTATGGTTTCACCGGCGTTCAGGGCGGCGAGGAGATCGTCGAGTTCCATTGGCGTCCTTATCCGGGGCTGTCCGCAGCTGTGCCGCCCCTCATCCACCCTAGCTTTTATCCTCCGGCGTCCGTCGCGGTGAGGCCCCAGGCCAGTAAGTTGTCGGGCTCAACGTCGATGGAAAGGGCGGCTACCGTGGACTCCAGTTTGAAGACCGTGCGGGTCGGTTCCTCCGAAGTACCGCAGGGGACGGTGGTCTTTCCGGTATTGGCAACGTTCACTGTCAGTTCGCCTTCGGACTGGCAAGCAAGGTAAACGGCGACGGCCGCACCAGCTGGACCGTACCCACCTGAGGCTGAACCGGACCCCGCCATGCCTCCTATAAACGTTTCGCCGGCCGGATGCGTGGGAAGTCGAAGATCAGCCGGCGCCGGCGTTACCCGCGGTTGTTCAGGCACCGATGCGGCCTGCGTGCAGCCGCAGAGCAGCAGGGCGCCCACACCAAGAACAGACAGGACTTTCGCGCGCATACAGCCTCCCAGTTGTTTTGCGTGCCAGCTGGTGGTCCTGGGGGAGACTGTGGCTGGTCGACGTCGACCTAACGTTCCGGCCACCCTACAGCACCCAGGAATTGCCGGTCGGAAGCGCCCGTCAGTTCGACGAGTCGATTTGGGACGGCCCCGCCACTTTGGGACATTCCTGCGCGGCGCCACGGCAGGGAAGTCCCACCGCGGTTGATTTGTCCCAGGACGGATGGTCGCCGCCCGGAATAGGCGTTGGGTGTGCGCAGCTTCCCAGGCATCGTTTACGCAAGAGGCCTGTGTGGTCCCAAGAGTTCACTTTCGTCACGACCCGTGGGAATCTCCGCACCAGGGCCTACCTGTTTGTACTGGGTTTCCGCAGCACCTGACCGGTTGATGGTTCATTTGCGGTTTTCCGGCGCAGTTGTTTCCGCAGGATCCAGAGGGAACAGATCGCCAGGCCCAGGGATATTGCGGCCGAGAGAGGATCCACGTGCTTGCGCGACGGCGACAAGGGGGCCGGCAAGGGCCAGGCCAAGTGGCATGGCCAGCGTGATGCCAGCGGTCCAGAGCGTGAACACCGGCTGTTGTTCCTCCGGCGGGACTTGCTGCTGAAGAACAATGAAGACGAGCGGATTGAACGGCCCATATACCAGTCCGGCGATAGCGAAGATAAGGAACGCGGATGTTCCGGATGCTGCCATTCCGAGAGCCGCCATGGACAAGGCCCAGCCAACGATGACGGCCAGCAGCAGGGGGACCGCGGGAAGCCGGCGGAGGTAGTTCACCGAGAGCGCTCCCAACAGGGCGCCGATGCCGTACGACGTCCAGAGAGTGCCGAGTGCTGGAGAGGGCAGGCCGAGGTCGTTCATAAGCAAAAGCGGCAGGGCCACTTCCACCGGCGCGTAAAAAAGATCGAAAACAAAAAACACACAGAATAACTGCATCAGCTGTGGCTGGGACCGCAGAATCGCGACCCCGGATTTGCCAGGACGGGTGGTTGGAGCGGACGGGATGGCGCCGGAATGGTGCCGTTTCACAGCCCAGAGGACAGCGAGCAGGACTAAATACGTACCCGCATTGCACAGCAGGGCTGGCGCCGCCGATCCGGAAGTGAGGGAGAGGCCTCCGAAAACGGGACCGAGAATGAACATTCCTACGCCCAGCGAGGTGCCGATCATGCCATTGACGGCGTAGGACCCGGCCGGTCCCACGAGGTTCAGGGCGAACAAGCGTCTTCCGCTCGCGGCGAGCAGCCGCAGGAGGGAACCTGCGCTGAGCAGCGCCACGAGCCACCCCAGCGACAGGGCCCCGGTCAGGGCCAGCAGCGCCGCAATGCCGTAGAAGAACGAGCGCAGCAGCGCATCGGCAGCCACTACGGCTCCCGGGGCGAAACGGCGGGTGCCCAGCCCGAACCAGAGGCTGACCAGTAGCGGAGCCAGCAGGGGAATGGCGTAAACCATCGAAAGCACAAAAGCAGGTGCCAAGGTGCCGCGCAGCTCAAGGGCCAGGACGGGCAGGGCGACCAGGGTCATTCCGTCGCCGATTCTCGAGAGCATGTCCCCGGCCAGGAATGACGCCAAACGGGGGTTCTTCAGGGATTGCATATAGGAGAGTTGAATGGGGGCAGGCATGCCGGCGATCGTATGCGCTCAAGTTAACTTGAGCGCAAACTTTTATCCGGTACCGTTCGTCAAATGAAGCAAACCAAGCCGGAAACTCTGCTGCCGATTTCAGTGGTCGCGGCACGATCGGGTCTATCGGTTTCAGCGGTTCGCTTTTACGAAGAGCGCGGACTGGTCTCCAGCAGACAACGCGTAGCCGGGCGCCGGGTCTATGGCAGAAGTGTCCTTCGACGTTTGGCGTTCATCGCGGCAGCTCAAAAGGTTGGACTGTCTATCGCTGAGATTCAAGCCGCGATGAACCAGCTGCCGGCGGAACGCGCTCCCTCACCGAAGGAATGGGGCCAGCTGAGCGAGCCGTGGAAAGCCCGGATTGACCAGCGCATCAGCGAACTGGAGGAGCTGCGCAGGTCGCTGGAGGACTGCATTGGATGCGGATGCCTCTCAATGTCCTCCTGCGGCATCCTCAACCCCCAGGACGAAGCGGCAGCTCAAGGACCTGGCGCGCGGTGGCGGATGCCTCCAGAGCCGACGCCCCCTGGTGCCGGCGAATCCGAGTCCGCGGGAAATCCTTCTGAGGTACTTTAGACCGCTGGGTTCAGCGTGGCTTCGGGGGTTAGGCGACCACCAGCTCCGTTCCATCGGTGGCATGGTCGGCCATCGCAACGCGCTGGATCGCCGGATCGTCATAGGTGTTCCAGTAGTAGGTCATCGTCCGGGAGGAAAAGAGCCCGGTGTAGATGGTCTTCTCAAACTCGCCCGATCCCATGGCCGCGCTGCCCTCCACCATCGCAACCTGCTGCAGGGTGTGGAATGCGCGGCTGACGTTCGCTTCCTCGGTCGCCTTCTCCGGATAGTGCGCGTTGACGTAAGCCGCACGCACAAACCGCGACGGCGAGTAGTAGTCGCCGGGGATCCCCCGCATCAGCGACCCCGAGCCGAACGGCGCCAGATCCGCCCGGCCAAGCACAACCTTCTCAGGGAACTCCGGCGAGGCATTGAGGTAGTTGCGCAGGTTCTCGTGGTGCCAGGGGAAACCGGGCTGGTTCGTGAGGACATCGACGTCGTCATCGTAGACGTGCAGACCGTCGCTTGTGTACTCCACAACGATTGCGCGCTTCGAGTCACCGATGAACCAGTGCAGCAGGGAGCTCGGGTACTTCTCGTTGATCGGCTTGTCCACAATGACGACGTTGCCGAGCGCCGCCTCGACCTCGTCAACGCTGGCGAACTGGGACGCCACCCAGAGCGGGAATTCAAACGCGGCCACGTTCGTCGCCCCCTCGGCCGGTTCCGGGGCGTACTCCGCGTACCCCGGAAAGTTGAGGCCGGCAACGGCCAGGCCCGCGTCGTTGCCGCAGTCGAAGTAGAGCGGTGTGTCCTCCTCCACGATGCCCATCCCGATGACGGCATGCTGGATTTCCGGCACCGCCCCGAACGGAGACCTGGTGGTGTACCCGGTGGGCGTGACCACCACCCGCTCGCCGTAGCCGGTCGTCCAGTCGAGATTGCGGGCGAGGTAGAGGCTGCCGCTGCCGAACCGAATGCCTGTGCACATGTCGATGCTCCCTCTTCCGGCGACGCACTGAAACTGGCTTCGCCTGTCGGGCGGCCACGGAACCGGGTCGCCCGGTCCGGAACCTCCCTGTTCAGGGTAGGCCCGGACCCCGCACCCGCGGCAGCCTGCGCACCGAACCCGGCCTCCGCACACGCATTTCCGCCGGAGGCACTCACCGTTGGGAAGTGCGGCGGCTAAACCTCCGTGACCTGCTGGAACTTGACCTTGTCCTTGTCATCACGCGGTGCGCCCTTGGCGCCGGGAGCACCGCTGGGACCCGCGACCCCGGGGATGGACGGCTGGCCTGGATCGGTGGTGGCGTGGCTGAAGTCGCCCCTCTCACCGTTCTTACCGGTGACTCCCGCATCTCCACCCGGACCCGGGTCTCCGCCCTTTCCGGGGTCTCCCGACTTCGCCTTGAAGACGCTCTGGCCGCCGCTTTGGTCGGACACATAGAAGACCAGGATGTCGCCGGCCGCGCCGGCATCACCGCCCTTGCCGCCGACCCCGCCCTGCGCTCCGTTCCCGCCTCCGCCACCGTAGGCACCGGGC
This sequence comes from Arthrobacter pullicola, assembly GCF_014836875.1. Taxonomy (GTDB): domain Bacteria; phylum Actinomycetota; class Actinomycetes; order Actinomycetales; family Micrococcaceae; genus Arthrobacter_B; species Arthrobacter_B pullicola. The sequence continues at coordinate 492,930 of NZ_JACSQC010000001.1, forward strand.
TCGCAGTCGTTGCCGTTGCCTCCCTTGCCGCCTGTTCCGCCCTTGCCGCCTTTGCCTCCGTTACCGCCTTTACCACCATTGCCGCCGGAAGCATCGACGACTACATCGCTGCCAAGGACCCGTACATGCAGTTCAACGGTGCCGCCTTTGCCGCCCGGCAGGCCATCCGCACCGGGCCCGCCTGCGCCACCGTCCCCGCCGCGCCCACCGCGCGTGGCACCGGTATCTCCGACGAAGAACCAGCCGCTGCACACAGCCTCGAACCCCTCTTGACCCGCCGGGCCGTCACCCCCGGCAGCGCCGGCCGCTCCTTCTCCGCCGTCCGTTCCCCGCTTGTCGATTCCGCCCATGATGTTCTCCTGTTCCAGGTAGGCATGGTGTCGCTGGGAGTTCAGCGCCAGGTGGCCGTGACCATCTCCGCACGTGCGGAAATCTCCGCTACGGAGAGACGGTCCGTGTAGCCGGCGATGGGCGGGTGCGGTCCAGGCTTGCTCATTTCCTCCAGCACCAGCGGAACTTCCCAGGGTTTCCCGGGAACACCGACCATCTCGTTGCAGGTCAGGAGGAAATGGCTGCTTTCCGGGAAAATCCAGCCGTGCTTATGGAACTTCACGTTGAGAGCCGTCAGCGCATTGATTGACCGCTTGAGAACCAGCAGGCCACGGACCTCCAAGTCCAGGTTCGGAAACCGGACCTCCCTCCACACCGGAAAGACGTCGCGGAGCGGTGAAATGAACCGCGCCCCTTTCTCCGCGGTCAGCTTTGCCAGGACAGGCGGGTGGCCACGCGCGATTAGCATCGCGGCCGCGCGGCTGATCACGTCCCGCGTCATCACGGCCTCAGGCGGAATAGGCGCAACGCCCTCAGCACTGCGCGACGATACAACACCGTGGTTCCCCTCGGAAAAAACCACATCGGGCACCACGGAATGCTCCAGACTGCGCTGGATATCGTGCAGATCTTCCTCTGGAATTGCTGGGTGGATGATCCCCAGGCGGTAAAGATCCCGGATGGACCGCGGCCTTTCCTCAACCAGGAACTCAGCGGCCGGAGAGTCTGGGCTGTCCGAGAAAACCACTGGATCGTGTGCTGCTTCAATGACATATGTCCCAGGCATAATCTGTCCTTGCTCGAACGGAACGGAACCTGCTCGAACGGTGGTCTTATTGGTAGGACAGCCCCTGGATGAACGGGTTGTCAAGGGTTTCCCGCATGCCGCTCACCACCGGTCCGTCAGCACCTGGTCCAGCGTCTCGAGGAAGAACCGGGCGCTCTCCGCGGTGAAGCAGAGCGGCGGCTTCACCTTGAGGATGTTCTGCCGGTCTCCGGTGGGCAGCACGATCACGCCGAGCTCACGCATCCGGTCGCAGACCGCCAGGGTTTCCTCCCCGGCCGGTTCCAGCGTCTCCCGGCTCCGGACAAACTCCACCCCCTGATAGAGCCCCATGCCGTGCACCGCGCCAACCAGCGCATGCTGGTCCATCAGCGAATGGAATCCCTCAGCGAGAACCTGGCCCACGGCCCCGGCGTTTTCCTGCAGCTGCTCCTTCGAGATCACGTCCAGCACCGTGACTCCGATCCGGCTGCTGAGCGTGCTGCCGCCGCCGGAGGAGAAGAACGAGCCTTGCGAGGAGAGGGCCTCGGCAATCTCCCGCCGGGTTATCACCGCGCCGAGAGGATGGCCGTTACCCATCGCCTTGGCCATCGTGATGATGTCCGGCACCACACCGTGCTCCTCAAAACCCCAGAAGTACCTTCCCAGCCGCCCGTAGCCCATCTGGACTTCGTCGGAAATACACACCCCGCCCTGCGCCCGCACCGCTGCATACACTGTGTCCAGGTACCCCGGCGGGGTGCCGATGGAACCGGCGTTGCCGTTCCGCGGCTCGGCGATGTACGTACCCACCGGGGTGCCGGCGTCGTGCAGTTCCTGCAGCAGCGCCACCGCATCGCGGGCATAGGCCGCACCCGCACCCTCGCCGCGGTGCGTGCCGCGGTAGGCATTCGGGGCGTCCGCCGCGTGGACCCAGCCCGGCCGCGTCTGAGCCGCCCGCGGATTGTCCGAAACGGAGGTGGACACCGCATCGGCGCCAAGGGACCAGCCGTGGTAGGACTCCTGCACACACAGCACGTCCTCCCGGCCGGTGAACGCCTTGCCCAGCCGCAGGGCCAGCTCCACCGCCTCCGATCCGCTGTTGACCAGCAGCACGGTGTCCAGGGAATCCGGCACCTGGGCCAGCAGCCGCTCGGACAGCTCGGCCACGGCCTGGTAGTGGAACCGCGAGTTGGTGTTCAGCAGCCGCCACTGCTTCGCTGCGGCTTCCGCCACCGCCGGGTGTCCGTGCCCCAGCGCCGTGACGTTGTTGACCATGTCCAGATAGTGCCGCCCGGAGGTGTCGATCAGGTGCTCTTTCCAACCGCGTTCAATCCGCGGCGGCGCGTCGTAGTAGTGCGCCTGGAGCGCGGCGAAGGAACGGTTGCGCCGCTCCAGAAGGCTGTCAGTACCGGTGATGGACGACGGCGGTGCCTCGGCCCGGGTGCCGCTCAGCACCTGCGCGGGATCGAGGTGCGTGGCAGCGTAGCCGGGGAACTCAGAGGCCCGGACAAACCGCGGCGGAACCCCGGCAGTGGGGTAGGTTCCCTGCGTCAGGAGCCAGATCCAGAGTCCGTCCGGTCCGCTCCGCCCGATCCGCTGGCCGGACTGCACGGCCTGGCCGCTGCTGACCGAGGGATCCAGCACGGCGCCGGAGAGCACGACGGCGAAGTCCCCGCCTTCCAGCCGCAGCGTTCCGTTCGGGGTGCCGGAGACGGTGACGGTCCCGGCGAACGGCGCGTGGACGGCCAAGGGCTGCGGGGCATGGACCTCGACGCCAAGGGCCACATTCGCAGGTTCGCCCGTGCTGTGCGCGGTGGCGCGGGTGAGCCGGGCTTCGCCGAAGCGGGTCACCGCCGGGGAGCCGCCGGCGGCGGCGCCTGTGAGGATCCGTTCCTCTTCGGTGGCGCCGTTCAGCCAGGACCCGTTGTCGAAGTCTTCACTGTCCCAGCCGAAGTCCACGGCGGCCGGGGTGCCGAGGCCGGGCAGCAGGGGAGACCAGGCGGGTTGCGGGAGTGTGTGCCTCCCGGTGCCGGGGACATCCAGCGTCTGCCGGATGGCCGCCTCGGCAGCGTTCCAGTCATAGCGTGCCGGGATCTCGAACATGGCCCACTCCCGGTCCAGCGCCGAAGAGGCATAGTCGTTGCCGGCGTCGATGGCGGTCTGGTGCTCGCCGCTGACCGCCAGCACGGCGCCGCGCAGGACGATCAGCGGCCACAGTGCCTGGATCTCGGCGTCGGACAGCGGGGCCTGCTCATGAAAGGCCCGGATCATCGGCAGGACGGTGAGCGGATTGCCGCTGCTGCCGGGGGACAGCTCGTGGTGGAACAATGACGCGCAGGCGACGGCGAGTTCGCCCACCCGCCAGCTGTACATGGCATCGCTGAAATCGATGATTCCCGCCAGCTCCGGAATGCCCTGGGCGGTGAGCGCATAAACCACGTTGTCATCGGTCATGTCCCCGTGCACCGCCTGGACGGGCAGCTGGTCCTTCAACGGGCCCAGCGCGGCGGTGACCCGCTTCAGCGTGGCAACCAGCAGCTCCCGCTTCCAGCTGCTGCGGACAAACGACACCAGCGCGGTCACCACTTCTTCGCCGGCCCGCAGATCCCACTGCAGGGACCGGGACAGGCCTGGATGCTGGAAGCCCGCCAGCGCGCGGCTGGTCCGGCCCAGCCAGCTCCCGAGGTCGCTTCGGAGGGACGGGCTGAGATACTTCCGGTCAATGACCGGGGTGCCCTCCACGAAGGTCAGCAGCCGCAGGCAATGCTCCCTTCCGTCCAGCACCGGTAGTTCCACGAATTGTCCGGCCACCGATTCCAGCGGCAGCGGCGTGGAAAACCCGGCACCGGTGAGGCGCTGCATTGCCGCGTTCTGCGCTTCGATCTCGGTCCGGGAAAACTCCGGATTACTGATTTTCAGCAGGCGGCGGTGCCCGGCGGCGGTGGTGAGCAGGAAGTTCCGGTCCTGCTGGCTGCCCAGCTCTTTCACCGCCGTGACGTCCACGGCGAAAAACTCTGCCGCCCATTCCGCCGCCAGGGCAGGAGAAACGTCCGGGCGGGGCAAACCGGTGGGTTCGATCAGTGCAGGCATATGTCACTAACTCCCATGGGGTTTTTCGAATAAGAAGCCACTAAGGAAATAGTGCAGCAACCGGGCAGCTGAAAGCGCACAACCTGCCGTCACAAACGGACCCTTTCCCAGGCTGCCTAACAAAACCGTTGACAGCTCCGATGTGATGTGGGTTACTTGGTCAACGGTTAACCGTAATCGGTTAGCGAGAAGAAGGGTCCCATGGCAAACGCACTGCTTCCGAAAAACCTCCCGCTGCCTCCCATGCAGGCACTGGGCGAGCTGGTCCTGTCCCGGCTCCGCCACGCCGTCATCGCCGGTGAGATTGCGCGGGGCACCCATCTGGTCGAGTCCCAGCTGTCGGAGATGTTCGACGTCAGCCGCGGGCCGATCCGGGACGCCCTGAAACAGCTGGAAGCAGAAGGGCTCGTCGAAAGCCGGCGCAGGGGAGTCTTCGCCATCGGCCTGACCTCCACCGACGTCGATGAGCTGTACATGATCCGCGAGCTCCTCGAGATCCAGGCGCTCCGCCTGGCAGCCAAGGTGCCCGACGGCGAGATCTGGGCCTCCGTTGTCAGGAACCTCTCAGCCATGGAAGAACGCGCCGCGGCGGGAGACCCGCTGGCGTTCGCCCGGGCGGACCTCGCCTTCCACTCGGCCATCTACGGCGTCGCCGGGAGCAAGCGGCTCGAAAGCATCTGGCAGCAGTACGAACCGACCTTCGCCGTCATGCTCGAGCTGACCAACGCGGAAGACCGGGACCTCGGGCCCACCTGCCAGGACCACATCGACCTGTTCACCACGGTGATGGCCGGCGATCTGGAACGGGCCGAAGAGATGCTCCGTGAACACCTGCAGGGTTCACGGACCAGACTCTCGAACGCGTTCAGCAGGCTCGGGAACGACTAAAGCCCTACGCAGCACCTCCCCGCATCCACCAACAAGGAAGTTGATAATGGAAAAATCACGTTCGCACCTCATCATCGGCGTTCTCGCCGCTTCAGCCATCGGCCTCACCGCCTGCGGCAGCAGCAGCAGCGCCAGCGACGACGCAGCAGGGTTCCCCGAGAAGGACATCACCTTTATTGTGCAGGCAGCTGCCGGCGGCGGCTCGGACCTCACCTCGCGTGCACTCGCCGCTGAGCTGGAGAAGGAACTGGGTGTTTCGGTTGTGGTTGAGAACCGTCCCGGCGCCTCCGGCTCGACCGCCATGCAGTACATTGCCGACTCCGATACGGACGGCTACACGATCGGCTTCGTGCCCGTGGAAATCTCGATGCTGGGCCACCAGGGCTTCGACATCGACCCGGCGAACTACGACTTCCTGGGCCAGATCATGCTCTCTCCCGGCGTGGTTTCCGTACCCGCGGACAGCCCCTACGAAACCCTGGAGGACCTGATCGAGGCCGGCAAGGAGAAGCCCCTCAACATGGCGAACTCCGGCCCCGGCTCGATCTGGGAAGCCGCAGAACTGGGCCTGGCAGACGCTGCCGGAACCCAGGTAGTGCCAGTGCCGTTCGACGGCGGCGCCCCCGCAGTCGCAGCCGTCATCGGTAGCCAGGTTGACGGCGCCGTCGGCGGCACCTCGGAGACCGCGGCCGCGCACGACGCCGGCCAGGTCCGGGCGCTGGCCGTCCTCCACGACGAGCGCCACCCGATGCTTCCGGACGTCCCGACCGCATCCGAGCTGGGCTATGACCTCCAGTTCGGCGGCTGGGGCGGCGTCTACGCACCCGCTGGCCTGCCCGACGAGGTGCTTGAAGTCCTGACCAAGGCCATCGAAACCTCCGCGCAGTCGGAGTCCTTCGTGGAGACCATCTCCAAGGGCGGTGCCCTGCCGGTTTACAAGTCCCCGACCGACTTCACCGACTTCATCAACTCCGAGTACGAGCGCTTCGGAAAGCTCCTGGCGAAGTAACCATGAAATCCGCCTCCCCCCAGAGGCGGAGCGATCCGGGTGCGGAGCCTGCGGTTCAGGCTCCGCACCCGGAGGTCTCCGCCCAACCCGCTGACACGGGCGTACCTGCCCGCGATTCCCGCCCGCTGGAAATCGGCGCTGCCCTTGTGGTTGCCGCCGTCACGGCAGCGGTGTATTTCCTGGCGAAGAACATCGAAGTGCGCATCGAAACGCCCGGTGTCGGCCCCCGCACCTGGCCGGAGCTGCTCGGTGCCGCCGGTTTCGGCTTCTCCGCCCTGCTGCTGCTGATGGCAGTGTTTGGGCGCACCGCTGACCGGAGCGACCTGGATGGCGCCACACGCACCGGGTGGCTCCGGCTCCTGGTGACCCTCGCAGCCACCGTCGCGTTCATCGTGCTCTGGCCCCTCATCGGCTTCATCTATGTGGCGCCCCTGCTCATCTCGGCCGTCACCGCCATTGCCGGCGGCCGGACCCTCCGGGCGCTCGCCGTGTACCCCATCCTCGCCACTGCGGGGATCTATGTCCTCTTCCATCTCCTGCTCAAGGTGCCACTATGAACACGTTCTCAATCGGCATGGAAGCGGTGCTGGATCCGACCACCCTGATCTGCCTGCTGGTCGGCCTCGCCGTCGGAACCATGGTGGGTGTTTTCCCCGGCATCACCGGTTCCATGGCCGTGGCCCTGGCCTCCGGATTCACCCTCACCCTGGAACCGGTGCAGGGCCTGGCCGTCCTGCTCAGCATCTACGTGGGCGCCAACTACGGCGACCGCATCCCCTCCATCCTGGTGAACACACCGGGCACCCCCGCAGCGATCGCCACCACCTTCGACGGCTATCCCATGGCTAAACAAGGCAAAGCCGGGCTGGCGCTGGTGATGTCCTCCATGGTCTCCACCGTCGGCATCCTGGCCTCCATGGTCCTCTTCATCCTGGCCGCACAGCCGGTGGCACAGCTGGCGCTGAAATTCGGTCCGCCTGAAATGTTCGCGCTGGTGGTCTTCGGCCTGACCATCATGATTTCCATTTCCTCCAAGTCGCTGGTCAAGGGCGTTCTCGCCGGACTGATCGGGCTCACCATCGCAACCATCGGCCGGGACCCCATCACGGGCGACCAGCGGTTCACCTTCGGCCTGAACGACCTGACCGGCGGACTCGACTTCATTGCCGTGATCATTGGCCTGTTCGGCATTGCCGAGCTGTTCGACCAGCTCCTCACGTACCGCGAAACGAAGGTCAAGCCGATTTCCTCGCTGGGCCGGGTCTGGCCCACCAAGGCGGAGTACCGGCAGGTTGCCAAGCCCACCGCCCTGGGCACCGGCATCGGCGCCTTCGTCGGCGTCGTGCCCGCTGCCGGCGGCGACATCGCCGGCCTCATCGGCTGGGACCGGGCACGCGGCATGTCGAAGGAAAAGGACAAATTCGGCAAGGGGTCCATCGAGGGAATCTCCGCTGCCGACAGCGCCTCCAGCGCCACGCTCGGCGGGTCGCTGACCACCACCATGGCCCTGGGTATTCCCGGTGACTCGGTGATGGCCGTCATGATCGGCTCCATGGTGATCTGGGGACTGCAGCCCGGCCCCCAGCTCTTCACCAACCGGCCGGACCTGGTGGTCTCCATCGCAGCCATCATGATCCTGGCGACCATCGTCTCCTTCGGCGTAAGCCTGGTCCGGATGCGCGGCATGGTCCGTCTCATGGATCTGCCCAACCACTATGTCTGGTCAGCAATCCTCATTTTCTGCCTGGTCGGTACCTACACGGTGACCAACAACGTGTACACGGTCATCGTGATGCTCGTTTCGGGCGTCATTGGCCTGATCATGAAGCGCACCGGATTCCCTGCCGGTCCGGTTGTCCTCGGCTTGCTGCTGGGACCGCTGGCTGAATCCAACCTCCGCCGGTCCCTGCTGATCGACGGTCCGTCGGTCTTCTTCACGCATCCGATCTCCCTCACGCTGCTGATCCTCGCCGCCGTGTCCATCGCCATTCCGATTATCGGAAAAGCCCGGTCCGCCCGTTCCGGCAAAGCTGCGGGATCGCTCGAGGACCAGCTGGTTGACCGCACCGCGCGCGAAGCCGGTTACGACGGCGGTTCCGGGACCGGTTCCGACAACGCCCAGGACGCCGAGGCGGATCGAAGCGGCAGCAAATGACGGCGGCTGTGGGGCACCCGGGACTCACCGCCGGCATCGATCGACGCTGGGTGCTTCCGCCGTCGGACACCGCGGCACAGCAGTGCCACGCCTCCTCTGTCCTGTCCGTGGGCGGCCGGCTGCTCTGTGCCTGGTTCGCCGGCACGGCCGAAGGCACCCCGGACAACCGGATCTGGCTCTCCGCGACTGACCACACCGGCCGCTGGCAGGAGCCCCGGCCGGTGGCAGGGGAAGGCACCGAAGCGCACTGGAATCCGGTCCTGGCCGCAGGCCCGGACGGCAGCGTCTGGCTTTTCTACAAACGCGGTGCTGCGATCTCGGCCTGGCAGACCTGGGTCCGGGTAAGCCGTGACGCCGGGCGCACCTGGAGCGGTCCCCGGGAACTGGTTCCCGGGGACCGCGGCGGGCGCGGACCGGTGAAGAACCCGCCGGTCCTGCCGCCTGGCGGCGGCTGGCTGGCACCGGGCTCCGAGGAGCGCTGGCTGCCGGGCGGCGCCGTCTGGGACTGCTTCGCCGACCGCTCGGATGACGGCGGCGCCACCTGGGTCAAGACCGCCATTCCCGTTGACCGGAGCCGGCTTTCCGGCGCCGGCGTGATCCAGCCCTCGCTGTGGACGAAGGGAAACACCATCGGCGCGCTGATGCGCTCCAGCGAGGGATTTGCCTATGCCGCGGAATCCACCGACGGCGGCAGGACCTTCTTCCCGGCGCAGCCGACGAACCTCCCGAACAACAACAGCGGCCTGACCGTGGCTGCCATTGGCGAGGACCTCCTGGCCTGCGTCCACAACCCGGTGGCCGAGAGCTGGGGTCCGCGCTGCCCGCTGGCGGTCTCCTTCTCCACGGACGGAACCCGGTGGGGACCGCCCGCCCTGGTCCTGGAGGACGGCCGCACTCCGCTGGAGGGCATCTTCCCGGCTGCCGCCGGTTCACGTACGGAAGCCGGAACCCAAGCTCCCGGCTTCGAACCCCGTGACACCGGGGTGGTCACCGACGGGCGCGGCGAATACTCCTACCCGTCAGCCGCCATCCACGGTGACCAGCTGGTCGTTACCTACACCTGGCAGCGGCGGGGGATCGTCAGCGCCGCCCTCCCGCTTGCGGCCCTCCGGCTCGCTGCGGCCCGCGCAGCCGCGCAGTCCGCTTCCTAACGCAGCACCTGCTTCACCCCCAGCACTTTATGACACAGCTTCATCGGCTCCAATCTCCGCACCACCGAAAGGCTCTACCCCATGACCGCACAGATCATCAGCGCCCTCCCGCTTCCCTTCACCGAAGACGGGGCTGTGGACTGGTCCGCGTACGAGGCCCTGCTCGCCCGCGTTGAGCCGCACGCCCACGGAGTCCTCGTCGCCGGGACCACCGGTGAATTCCCGGCGCTGGACGACGACGAGCGGCTCGAAACGTTCCGCCGGGCAATCGTGGCCTTCGGCGCAGACCGGGTCATCGCCCACATCGGACACGCCAGCCCCCACCAGGTCATCCGGCTCGGCCACGCGGCCGAGCGCCTGGGCATAACCCGGATGGCAACCCTGAACCCGTATTACCTGCCCGCTGATGATGACGCTGTTTATGAGTTCTACGAGGTAGTGACCGCCGCACTTCCCGGCGTCGACCACTACGTGTACTTGTTCCCGGAACGGACCGGCATCACCGTCGGCGTGGCCGTGTTCGAGCGGATCATGCAGCTGCCCGGCATCCGCGGAGTAAAGCTCTCCGGTGCCGCCAGCGAGGAACTCGAGGCCTACGCCAAGTGCCTGCTGCCCGGCCAGGAACTCTACTCCGGCAATGACGCCACCCTGCCGTTCGTGATGTCCAGCGGCGGCACCGGCGTTGTTTCCGGCGTATCGGCTGCTTTCCCGGCGACCTTCGCAGCGCTGGCCCGAGCCGTCGACAGCGCCGGCCCGGCGTCCTCCGGTGACGCAGCCGGAGCAGATGAAGCGCAGGCGCTGCAGCACACGGTGGAGAACCTGGTCTCCCTGGCCGGGCCCTCAATCATCCGGTTGAAGGCCGCCATCGCGGTGAACGTTCCCGGCAGCTGGCGCAGCCGTATGCCGATGGCAGCACTCGACGCGCCCCTGGCCGCCGATCTGTCCGCCGCCGCCGCCAGCCACGCCTAGACCTCTTAACTTCGCACCATCACCTGATCGACCTGATCACAAGGAGAAGCAATGAGCACGTACACCTTCCCAGCTGAACAGCACCTGCCCGCCCTGAAGGAAAAGACCGTCTACGTCGTCGCCAGCGGCGACCTGCGGCTGAGCGCCAACTTGGCCGGCTGGGGCACCCAGCAGCAGCTCGAGGCAGACTTCGCCGCCGCCGTCGGGCGCTTCGGATTCACCGTGGAACGCGCCCACGGAATCAATCCGGAGACCGGCCACGGGTTTATCGACAGCCAGCGCGCCGGCATGGACGTTTTCCGCAACATCCCGGCCGAGGCACCGCTGGTGGTGGTCGACGCCGTCTGGCAGTACAGCCACCACGTCCTCGCAGGCCTGCGCTCGCACCGCGGCCCCATCCTGGTGGTAGCCAACTGGGCCGGGGACTTCCCCGGGCTGGTGGGCCTGCTTAACCTCACAGGCTCCCTGACCAAAGCCGGCGTGCCGTATTCCGCCCTGTGGAGCAAGGACTTCAGCGACGAATGGGCCATCGGCAAGGTGGAGGAATGGCTCCGCACCGGCACCATCAACCACGACCTCAGTCATGTCCGCGACCTGCCCGCCCTGCCGGATTCGGACGAAACCCGGCTGGGCGCCGCGCTGGCCCGGCAGCTCCGGGAGGAAAAAGCGATCATCGGTGTGTTCGATGAAGGCTGCATGGGTATGTACAACGCCATCATTGACGACGAGCTGCTGAACCCCCTGGGCATCTACAAGGAACGGCTGTCCCAGTCGGCGCTGCTCGCCGAAATGCGCCTGGTGACGGACGGGGAGGCAAAGGAAGTCCGGCAGTGGCTCGACGACGCCGGCTTCACCTTCCACTTCGGGCCGGACGACGCCGAGGACCTCACCGAGGCGCAGGTGCACGAGCAGCTCAAGATGTACGTGGCCGCCGTGCGCATCGCGGACGACTTCGGCGCCGACGCGATCGGCATCCAGTACCAGCAGGGACTTAAGGACATGGCCCCGGCCTCCGACCTGGTGGAAGGCCTGCTCAACAACGTTTCCCGGCCGCCGGTCCTCGCCCGCGACGGCTCCCGGGAGCTGTACCCGGGTGCTGCCCTGCCGCACTTCAACGAGGTTGACGAAGGTGTGGCCGTGGACGCCCTGGTCACCAACCGGATTTGGACGGCCATGGGCCTGGACCCGGCGAACACCCTCCACGACATCCGCTGGGGCGAAGAATACGACGGCGAGTTCGTCTGGGTTTTCGAGATCTCCGGCGCGGTCCCGGCGTCCCACAACGGCGGCTACGACAAATCGTTCGGCCACCGCCAGCCCGCGGTGTTCTTCCCCCGCGGCGGGTCCACGCTCTCCGGCACGTCCAAGCCCGGCGAGATCGTCTGGTCCCGCGTCTTCATCATGGACGACGAACTGCACGTGGACCTCGGCCGGGGCCACGTGGTGGCCCTGCCCGAGGAAGAGACCCAGCGCCGGCTCAACGCCACGGACAAGCAGTGGCCGATCATGCACGCCGTCCTGCACGGAGTCTCCCGCGACCAGCTGATGGCCCGGCACAAGGCCAACCATGTCCAGGTGGTCTACGCCCCGGACGCGGAGACCGCGGACAAGGCACTGGCCGCCAAGGCTTCCCTGTTCCATGAGCTGGGTGTGTACGTACACCTGTGCGGCGAAGTGGCGCTGTAGCGTGAACGGCTCCTTCCCCCGCCAAGCTGTGCTCGGCGTCGACATCGGAACCAGCAGCAGCAAGGGTGTCCTGGTGGACCTCGAGGGCAACGTCCTGGCCTCCGAGACCCGCGAACACCGGGTTGACCGGCCGCACCCCGGCTGGGTCGAGATGGATGCAGCAGTGTGGTGGGAGGAGTTCCGCAGCATCACTGCTGCGCTCGTGACGGATGCCGTGACAATCGTTGGCGTCGGGGTCAGCGGGATGGGTCCCTGCGTTCTCGTCACCGACGAGCACTCCACGCCGCTGCGTCCGGCCATTCTGTACGGGGTGGACACCCGGGCCACGGCGGAGATCGCCGCACTCACCGCGGAGCTTGGCGGTGATGCGGAAATCCTGGGCCGCTGCGGGTCAACGCTCTCCACACAGGCGGTGGGCCCGAAGCTGGAGTGGCTGGCTGCCCACGAACCGGAGGTCTTTGCCGCGGCCCGGCGACTGTACATGCCGGCGTCGTGGCTGGCCTACAACCTGACCGGGGAGTACGGGCTTGACCACCACTCCGCCAGCCAGTGCACCCCGCTCTACGATTCGGACGCCCTCGTCTGGTACAAACCCTGGACCGAGCGGATCGCACCGGACCTGGACCTGCCGCCGCTGCTCTGGCCCGGCGACGTCGTCGGGCAGGTGACGGCGGCAGCCTCCCGGGTGACGGGCCTTCCGGCCGGCGTTCCGGTGTGCATCGGGACGATCGACGCCTGGACCGAGGCGGTGAGCGTCAGCGCCACCGAGCCGGGGGACCTGATGCTGATGTACGGGACCACCATGTTCCTGGTGCACACGGTCGCGGAACGGATCGACGTCCCGGAACTCTGGGGAACCGTCGGTGCCTTCGAGGGCACCAGATGCCTGGCCGGAGGAATGGCCACCTCCGGAGCCATCACCGGCTGGCTGCGGGAGATCTTCGGCTCCCCGGGGTATCCGGAGCTGCTCGCCGAAGCCCAGGAATCCGGCCCGGGAGCGCACGGAATCCTGATGCTCCCGTACTTCGCGGGTGAAAGGACGCCGATCGCTGATCCGGACGCCCGCGGTGTCATCGCCGGGCTCACCCTGTCCACGACCCGCGGAGACTTGTACCGGGCTGCACTGGAAGCGACGGCGATGGGCGTGCGCCACAACATCGAGGCGATGGAAGCCGCCGGCGGCGACATCACCCGGATCGTGGCGGTGGGCGGCGGAACGCAGGGCGGACTCTGGACCCAGATCGTGTCCGATGTGACCGGACGCGAACAGGTGATTCCTGCCCGGACCATCGGCGCGAGTTACGGGGCGGCTTTCCTGGCCGCACAGATCTCAGCGAGGGATTCGGTTCAAATCTCCGAGTGGAACCCGGTGCAGCAGGTCATCCGTCCTGACCCGTCCCTGCGTGAACGCTACGACTCCCTCTACAGTCTGTACCGCGGGCTCTACGAAGCGTCGCGGAGCATCCAGCACCGGCTGGCCGAGAGCCAGCGCCAGCGCTGAACCCGGCGATTCGAACCCGGCACGCGTTGTGCCGGGTTCGAGTCCATCGACTTGGGGGTCCGCGCCCGTCCGGGCGGAGACCCAGGCACCTGCAGTCAGGGAACCGCCACCATGTAGGAATCAACCTCGCTGATCAGGCGCTCAATACTCAGATCCGGGCTGCCCTCGAACCCCGGAGCGCCGATTTCGGCGTCGAACTCCGCCTTGCCGCGGGTGGTGCGGGCGCCGTGGATGCGCCAGACGACGTCGTCAGTGAGGCAGGCAAGGATCGCCTGGTGGTCGCTGCGCCGGAAACCGTCCATGTAATGGCGGGCCTGTTCCTCTTGGGTACTCACGCGTGACCCCTCCTTGCGGGTCGGGGAGGTTCCGAATCAGACGGAACCTGAGACTTCAGCCGTCTAGTCCTTTTCGCCTCCCGCCGGAACAGCTTCCGGCCGTGGAGTGCACGCAGCGCATTCAGGATCGCCACCAGGTCCACGAGTTCCTGGGTCAGGGCCCCGGCCACGGCAGGAATCAGGCCGAAGGACGCCACGAGCATCAGCACAATGCTCAGTGCGATCCCGAGCCAGATGCTGCTCAGCGCCACCTGCAGGGTCCGCCTGCCGATGTCCACGGCGGTTGCCACCTTGGAAATATCATCGGCCACAATCACGACGTCGGCAGATTCGCTGGCAGCCGTGGAACCGCGCGCTCCCATGGCGATTCCGACATCGGCTGCCGCGAGCACCGGGGCGTCATTGACGCCGTCGCCCACCATGATCACCGGGCGATGGGGGAGAGCCGCGACGGCGGCGACCTTGTCCTGGGGCAGCAGCTCGGCCTGGACCTGCGTAATGCCCACCTCCGCTGCCATGCTCTCCGCGGTGGCCAGCCCGTCTCCGGTGAGCATCACGGTTTCGGTGATGCCGAGGTCCCGCAGCCGGTCCAGGGTGGCGGACGCGTTGTCCCGGGCGGTGTCGCTCATGACCAGGGTGCCGGCGAAGCGGCCGTCCACGCTGAGGTAGACGCCCATCTGGCCGGGGAACAGGTCCACCGGACGGGTCTGCGGATCCACTTCGGCGACAAACCGGCGCTTGCCAACCCGGACCGTGCGGCCGCGGATCAGCGCTTCGACGCCGTTGGTCGCCACTTCCTGCGCGGTGTCGGCCGGGGCAGGGTGCAGGCCGCGCTGCTCCGCGGCGGCCAGGACGGAGGCCGCCAGCACGTGGGAGGAGTACTGCTCCGCTGAGGCCGCCAGCGTCAGGAGGTCATCAGCGCTGAAACCGGGTTCCGGGTTCACTGCCACCAGTTCGGGCCGGCCGTAGGTCAGGGTGCCGGTTTTGTCGAAGGCAGCGCTCTGCGCCCGGGCAAGCTGCTCCAGCACCGCTCCGCCCTTGACGATGATGCCGCTGCCGGCCGCCCGGCTCATCCCGCCCATAAAGGCCACCGGTGCGGCGATCAGCAGGGGGCAGGGCGTGGCCAGCACCAGGACCTCCGCGAACCGGACCGGATCCCCGGACACTGCCCAGGCGATCCCGGCGATCAGCAGGGACACGGCCGTGAACGGCACGGCATACCGGTCCGCCAGCCGCACCACGGGAGCCTTCGATTCCGATGCCTCCTGCACCAGGGCGACGATCCGCTGGTACTGGCTGTCCGCCGTCGTCGCTGTGGCCCGGATCCGGACCGCGTGGGTGCCGTTCACCGAGCCGCTCATCACGGTGTCTCCGGCGGTGCGGGCCACGGGCATCGACTCACCGGTCAGCGAGGATTCGTCAAAGGAGGCGGCGTCGGAGAGCAGGATGCCGTCCACCGGAACCACTTCGGCCGGTTTGACCAGCAGGACATCCCCGACCGTGACTTCGGTGGCGGGAATGTCCTCCGCAGGGCCCTGGCCGTGGTTGGGGGAACCTGGAACCTGCTCGCCGGTGTCGACGCCGGAGGGCAGCCGGTGCGCAATGTCCGGAGCGCGGTCCAGCAGCGCGTTCAGCTCGCGCTTAGCCCGTCCCGCGGCATAGTCCTCCAGCGCTTCCCCGCCGGAGAGCATCAGGACAATGATCAGCGCCGCGATGTACTCGCCGACGGCAACCGTGGCGAGCATGGCGACAACAGCCAGGATGTCCAGCCCCCAGTGTCCGCGCAGAATATCCCGCACCATGCCCACACTTGTCAGCCCCACAACACCGAGGGTGAAGAGGGTGGCGATCCACTGAGCCGTGGTGTCCGCGCCGGCTCCGAGGAGGAGCAGGACGACGGCGATGACCACCACAGTGGCGGCGACGACGGGATAACGCCGGAGCGCCCGGCCGGCAGCGGTTCCACGGTTGAAGACCATGCTCTTGTTGTAAGCCTATCGGCGGCCCTTTTCCAGCAAGAGAATGCTTGCCTAACCCGGCACAACCCACACGTTCCGGGGCGGCCACGTCCGGCAGCGGGAAGCTAGCGCAGCTGCGCCTCAATCAGCCGCACGCTCTCCATCAGCCGGGCTCCGATGCCTGCCTCGTCCTTCCCGGAGCCGAAATACACCACGGAGAGCGACGCCGGCAGCTGGCCCGGCACCTGGATCGGTGCCGCGACGGCGCCGACGCCGTCAATTACCTCGCTGAAGCTGGTGGCATAGCCGCGCTCGCGGGCAAGCCGGGCCTCTGGCCGGTAGGGCTGCCCCGGAGCGAGCCGGTTCCAATGCTCCTCCGTCACCGCGGACTGGATGGCGATCCCCGGAGCTCCGACCGTGAACGAATGCCGGGTACCGGGCCGCTGGATCAGCGCGGTCCGGCTGTGCCGGGGTTCCACGGTGACCAGGGTGACGCAGTCGTGCTGGTCCCACACCGCGATGAACGCGGTCATGGACAGCTCGTTGGCAACGACGGTCAGCTCCGGCAGGGCCGCGGACTGCAGGTCGCGGGAGACTCCCCGGGCCAGCGCGGCCAGTCCGGGCGCGGCGGAGACCCGGCCGGCGTCGTCGCGCATCACCAGTGAATGCGCTTCCAGGGTGCGCAGGATCCGGTACGCGATGGACCGGTGGACACCCAGGCCGGCGGAGAGTTCAGCGATGCTCAGCGGTGCTTCCGAGTCCGCCAGCAGCTCCAGCGCCTGGATACCGCGGGAGAGGGTTTGGGATTGGGAACCGGCACCCGCGGACGCAGAAGTCATGCGCCAATCATAGGCTGACTCGGCTGCCGTCCCTCAGTCCGGCGCCGGTGCCGGGCTGCCAGCGCACGGCCCGCCACGCCCTGGCGCGGGCTGAAGAGGTAGGCGAGGGCGAACACGCAGCCCTGGGCCAGCACCACCATGGCACCGGTCGCCGTATCCAGGTAATAACTGGCATAAATCCCCGCGACGGCGCAGGCCGCCGCCATCGCCGGGGCGATCAGCAGCATCCGCGAGAAGCGGTCCGTGAGCAGATAGGCGGTGGAACCGGGGATGATCAGCATCGCCACCACCAGCACCACACCCACGGCTTGGAGGGCGACGACGGCGGTCAGCGCCAGCAGTCCCAGCAGCGCCGCGCCCAGCACCCGCGGATTCAGCCCGACGGCGTGCGCGTGGGTGGGATCGAAGGCGTACAGCGTGAAATCGCGGCGCTTGAACAGCAGCGCGGCCAGGGTCAGGGCGGCGAGGATGCCGATCTGCAGCAGATCTCCCGTGCTGACGCCGAGCAGGTTGCCGAAGATGATGTGATTCAGGTCCGTCTGGCTGGGCGTTACCGAGATCAGCACCAGGCCGGCAGCGAACAATGTGGTGAACACGATGCCGATCGCGGCGTCCTCCTTCACCCGGGAGGTGTCCCGGACCAGGCCGATCAGCCCCACCGCCAGGAACCCGAAGACCACCGCGCCCACCGCGAACGGCACCCCGGCAATGTACGCCAGCACCACGCCGGGCAGCACGGCATGGGACACGGCGTCGCCCATCAGGGACCAGCCGATCAGCACCAGCCAGCAGGAAAGCACGCCGCAGACGACGGCGGCGATCACCGCCGTGGCCAGGGCGCGGACCATAAAATCGTAGGCCAGTGGTTCCAGCAGGGCCTCGATCATGGCCGGCTCCCGTCCGCGGCTCCCGGCTGGGCACCCTCCAGTACATTAAGGCCGAAGGCCCGGGCCAGCTGCTCCGGCTGCAGCACCTCTTCCGGGGTCCCATAAGCCAGGACCCGGCGCATCAGGAGCACTGCTTCATCAGCCAGCTGGGGCAGGGCGTGCAGGTCGTGGGTGGAGACCAGGACAGTGCGGCCTTCGGCGGCGAGCTGGCGCAGCAGGGCGGTGATGGTGGCTTCGGAGCGCTTGTCGACGCCGGCGAACGGCTCATCCAGCAGCAGCACCGAGGCGCCCTGGGCAATTCCGCGGGCCACGAAGGCGCGTTTCTTCTGCCCGCCGGAGAGCCGGCCGATCTGCCGGTCCGCGAGGTCCTGCAGTTCCACCCGTGCCAGGGCATCGCGAACGGCATCCCGGTCCGCCGGGCGCGGCCGGCGGCTGGGGCCCATGTGTCCGTAGCGGCCGGTCATCACCACGTCCCGGACGGAGAGCGGGAAGCTCCAGTCCACGTCTTCACTCTGCGGGACATAGGCCACCAGGCCGGCCTTCCGGGCTTTCGCCGGCGGCAGCCCGGCGATGCGGACTTCTCCAGCGGCAGGTTTGAGCAGGCCCATCAGCGCCTTGAAGAGCGTGGATTTGCCGGAACCGTTCATCCCGACCAGCCCGCAGACCCGGCCCGGATCGACGGCGAGGCTGACGCCGTCGAGCGCTGTCACGTCGTCATACCGGACCGTCACCGCCTTCAGTTCCAGGGCCGGTGCCGCCGTCCCGTCCGCCGGATTCACCAGGTGCTCCCGGTCAGAGCATCGACGATGGTTTGGGCGTCGTGCCGGATCAGGTCCAGGTAGGTGGGGACCGGGCCGCCGGCTTCGGAGAGCGAGTCGACGTAGAGGGTGCCGCCGAACTCCGCATCGGTTGCCGCGAGGACCTGTTTCATCGGGGCGTCGGAGACAGTGGATTCACAGAACGCGGCCGGAACCTCGTTTTCCCGAATGAACCCGATTACGGCGGTGATCTGCTGCGGAGTGGCCTGCTGCTCGGCATTGACCGCCCAGATGAAGCGTTCGGTCAGGCCGGCGTCGCGGGCGAGGTAGGAGAAGGCCCCTTCGCAGGTGACCAGGGCCCGCTGATTCGCCGGCAGTGCCCCGAGGTCCGTGACCAGCTGGTCCTGGATCTTCTGCAGCTCGGCCTTGTAGGTCTCGGCGTTGGCCCGGAAGGCTGCGGCGTGGTCCGGGTCGAGGCCGGCGAAGGCATCCGCCATGTTGTCCACGTAGATCATGGCATTCAGGGGAGACATCCAGGCGTGCGGGTTGGGCAGTCCTGCGTAGGCATCTTCGGTGATGCTGATCGGTTCCACACCGTCACTGACGGTGATGCGCGGAACATCCAGATCGGCGGTGAACTGCTCAAACCAGGCCTCGAGATTCATGCCGTTGTCCAGGATGAGGTCCGCGCCGGCAGCGCGGCGGATGTCTCCGGGGGTGGGCTCGTAGCCGTGGATTTCCGCACCGGGCTTGGTAATCGATTCGACCTGGAGGTGCTCACCCGCGACGTTGCGGGCCATGTCCGCCAGGACGGTAAAGGTGGTCAGGACAACGGGTCTGCCGTCGTCTCCTTCGGATGAGCCGGAGGCACCGGCACAGGCCGAGAGGGCGAGGAGCAGCGCAGCGGCTGGCAGCGCTGCCAGCCGGCGGGAAAGGGAAGTCAAGGGCATGAGCAGTACCCTAAGTTCGGTGTGATGATTAAACAAGTTCGGCATGCCGAACTTTGTCAGTCACCGGTCGTTTGGGTCAGTTCCCCACCCTTGGCTGGACTCTCAGGGAAGCCGGCGGCGGCTGAGGAGCCCGGAGATCAGGAGGAGCATCCCGCCGGCGAGCGGCCAGAAGAGGTACATGGAGATGATCCCGCCGAGGAAGGCGGTCACCAGGACAGTGATCATAACACCGGCGACCAGCAGGATTCCCGCCACGATGCGCATCCGTCCACGGTGTGGAGGAGGGATGGGAGGAAGCCAGGCGGGACGTTCGTCAATCCACTCCATCGGGTCAGTTTAGGACCGCTTCCGGAGCTTGGAACGGGTGCGTGGTGTTTTTCTTCCTCTTGCGGTGGAACGATGTCGGCAGGGCAACAAGCCATCCGGCGGCCGCCGCCGTCGTCGTCCAGATATCCGTATTGGAGTGCCATGGAACCGAGCGACCTGCTCATTGACGCATTCGGGCGCCTGCCCGGGACCATTCGGCGGGTCCTCCACGACCTTCCCGTGGGGCAGCTGAATCACCGGCCGTACCCGGAGGGAAACTCGATTGCGTGGCTGATCTGGCACCTGGCCCGGGTGGAGGACGCCCAAATCGCGCCCATGGCCGGGCACCAGCAGGCCTGGACGGAGGAAGGATGGGCAAGCCGGGTGGGGCTGCCGCTGATGGTGGAGGACACCGGCTACGGGCACACCTCCGAGGAGGTGGCCAAGGTCCAGGTGCAGTCCGCTGAGGTGCTGCAGGGTTATTACGACGCCGTGAGCGCGCGGACGGTCGCGTTCGTCTCGGGGTTGACGCCCGAAGATCTGGACCAGGTGGTGGACACCTCCTGGGATCCGCCGGTGACGCTCGGTGTCCGGCTGATCAGCTCCCTGGCTGACTGCCTGGAACACGCCGGGCAGGCTGCCTACATCCGCGGGATGCTCGCGGGGGGAAGTATGGGGTCATGAACATCCTGGCAGAGCTCGCCGAAACCTTCCGTTCCACCGCCGTCAGCAAGGCCTACGGCGAGCCCGTGCAGGTCGGCGGTGAAACCCTGGTGCCGGTGGCACTGGTGCAGGCCGGTTTCGGCGGTGGCGGAGAGGCCGACGGCGACGGCGGCGGGGGTGCCGGGGGACTGGTGGTTCCGCTGGGTGTTTATGCCGGCCGCGAGGGAGGTCCGGCGGAGTTCCGGCCGAACCCCATCACGCTGGTAGCGGTGCTGACGCCGATCGTCTGGATTCTGGTGCGGGGCCTGCGCAAGCGGTAACAAACTCCGCAAGCTGGAATACCTGCGCAAGCTGAGGTGGCCTGGGGCGGGCCTGCCGCGTCGTCGTTGCAAATCGCGCCGCCGTCCTTAGATCCGGATGTAGGCTGCGCCGGAGAACTGGGCCTGCGCCAGAGCAACAACAGCGGCAGGAACCGTCACTACTGCAGGCCGGAGCTGGTCCACGGTGATGCCGCGTTTACCCATCCCGACCAGACAGGCTTCAACTTCGGTGTTCGCCGGCAGGACCACAGGATCAGAGCCTGTGAGGCCGTCCAGTGCGGCGCCGTTCACGATCACCCGGATACCGGTCTGCGGCTGCCGTTCGCCCAGCGTGGCTGCTGCCGCCAAAGCCCGCTGAACATCTCCGGCTTCGTTGGAGGCGTGCAGCACCACCACGTCGCGGTATTCCTTGGACATTTAGTGGAACCTAAGCCGAAATCGTCAGCAGCAGTGCGTCGCAGGCGGCTGCGCAGCGGTGGCAGGCCTGAGCGCAGATCCGGCAGTGCTCGTGGGCGGACGCATGCTGCTCGCACTCTTCAGCGCAACGGCGGCAGGCGGCAGCGCAGGCGCGGATGAGCTCCACGGAAGAGGCATAGTCCTTGCCGGCCCGGGCCAGGACCTTCCCGGTGGCAGCGCAGACTTCGGCGCAGTCCAGGTCTGCGCGGATGCAGCTGACCATGTCTCCGAGCATGTCCTCGCTGAGACAGGCATCAGCGCAGGCAGCGCAGGTCTGCACACAGTCGAAACAGGCCTCGACGCAGGCGGCCACAGCCTCCATGTCCACGTTGGAGTTACCGGCCGGGTGGGAGGTCAGCATGTCTTTGATCAGGCTCACGGTGTGCTCCTTAGCGGGTTTTGGGCGTCAGTGCCGGGCGTTTTATCCGCACCCCCGCTGCGCCCGGCGGCGCACTGCTTCGAGCGTAGCCAAGGCGTCCGGCGAGCCTCAACCACACGGGCGGATTTTGCCCCGAACCTAGGCGAGTGCATAGAATCGGCGTAGCCTGGCAAGGCTGTTATCCGATGTTTATCCGGTGCTTCGGTGCCGGGCGGCAGTCAGGGCAAGGGGCTTTAGCTCAGTTGGTAGAGCGTTTCGTTCGCAATGAAAAGGTCAGGGGTTCGATTCCCCTAAGCTCCACAAGAAAACCCCCGGGAAACCGGGGGTTTTTGCTTGTCCGGGGTGGGGCGGGGCCGGCCGGAGCGGGTCCGGGACGGCGGCAACGAAAATCCCAGCTCGCAGAGCTCGCAGGGATTATTAAAGCCGCCTTCCCCCGGGCCCCTCCAGCCTCGTCGTCCTTCTGGCCTCGCGGGTCCGGCTCCCCTCCGTTCCTGGCTGGTATTGGACACTGAGCGCGACCGCGGATCAACACGGGCACGCGTTCCCACTGTTTGTTAGCTCCTGTGGCTGGTGTGACCCCATTGGCCCCACGAGGCTACAAAGAGTGGGAATCCGTGTCGCCAAGGGGGAAGCCCATCGATGCCGATGAATCCGGGTTTCAGTGTCATGGCCGCAAGATAGGTGGACTGCTGGCCCCGATGAGCCGGGTTACGCAGACTCCCGCCCGTGCCGGTAGCCCCGGCGGACCTCCGCGATGGCACGGGCAATATTGGGATCCCGCCCCGAGGCAGTCATGATCGTGTCGAAATCGGTGAGCCCGATGTCCCCGTACCGGCGGATCACCTCGATCTCCGTCCGCTTGGGGCCGCGTGCCCGCACGGGCTGTCCGGCGAGGGCTGCCTGTCCTGCCAGGGCGGCGCGGCCGGTGCGGATCATCCGCAGCTCCCCGCCGACATCGTCAGGGAAACGGAACGTCTTCCCCTTCCGCGCCGTCATCAGCAGCCGCCACTGCTCACGCTGCAGCTGCGGTGCGTCCGGGAAGAACTGGGCGACGGCGTCGTTCAGTGCGGCGGTTTCCGTCTCCTCCCGGCGCGGGCGCAGGACCAGCCTCTCCCTGGCGATCAGAAGGGGGTAAACCACCAGCAGGATGGCCAGCAGCACGGCGATCACGTTAAACCCGCCGAAGATCACGAAGGCCGCAGCGGTGAAAATGAGCCGGCTGACGGCCTTCTCCGAATAGGAACGCGGCGGGGTGAATGGCACTCCAACACGCACGCTCGATTCTTCACTCATTCCCAACCGCCTTTCAGCTCTGCCAGGGCTTCTGCTTCCCGCGCCAGCCGGGTGGCCTCACGCAGTTCTTCGTCAAAGGAGTTTCCGCTGCCGTGCTGGCCGGGGGCACCGGGGGTGCCCAAGCCGTCCAGCCGGGCCCGGCTCTGTTCCACCGTGACTGCCAGCCGCAGCTGGGCCTGGGCCTTCACCAGATCGGAGAGCAGCTCCTGCACCCGCTCGCTCCGGGTACGGATATCGGCGAGGTGGGCGTTGGCCCTGGACTCACGGTCCATGGCGAGGCCGTGCATCCGCCGGGCAGTGGCGGCAAGGGTCAACGCGGCCTGCGAGGCATTCGTGGGCCCGGCCATCACCGATTCCACGGCCTCCCTGCGCAGCCGGTAGGCCTCGGCAACTGAGGCGAAATGAGCGGAGGCCTCCGCAGCCACCCGTTCCTGCTGTTCCAGCGTCCGTCCCGAGGCTTTGGCGGAGTTCATGGCGCTTATCAGGCGGGCATGGATTTCTTCATGGTTTCCGCGCGGTGGCGGCGGCGTTCTGAGCCGTCCGTCGACAGTTTCTCGCAGGCGGCGAAGATCGTGGAGTAATCGAGCCATGATTCTCCTAGTCCGGTGTAGCTCCGGGCTTCACTGGACGCCGGTGTCCAAGTCAGCGGGGCCGGCAGTGGAACCGATATGAGGTTCGCTGCTGTACGCCGCCGCTCCCGGGCGTTACAGGGAAGTGTGCAGGAGTCTAGCAGCGGCAGGCCCCCGGGTGGGATGGGGGTCCGGAAGATTAGTTGGGACACAGCCAAACCCGGGACAAAAGGAACGGAGCATGAATCCCGTCACTCCCACTGCCGGCGGATTATCCTCGTTGCCCGCATGGATGCAACGGTAATGCCCGGTATTGGCTGGCCAATCAATCTAAAAATCAAAGGTTCCTGGGTTATGCTCCCTTATCATGGCTGCACGTAAATCTTCCGTGTTCACCACGGCAACCACCTTCGGACGACTGCTTTCCTTCCTGGGAGTCAGTGTGCTCTGCGGCGTGCTCGTTGCCGGGCTGTTCGTTCCCATGGCCGCGGGTACCGGTTCGGCGGCCTCGGCCTCCATCAAGTTCTTTGATGGACTGCCTGCAGACCTGGAACGGGCCACCCTGGCGA
The DNA here is from genome assembly GCF_014836875.1 of Arthrobacter pullicola. Classification (GTDB taxonomy): domain Bacteria; phylum Actinomycetota; class Actinomycetes; order Actinomycetales; family Micrococcaceae; genus Arthrobacter_B; species Arthrobacter_B pullicola. The sequence continues at coordinate 516,757 of NZ_JACSQC010000001.1, forward strand.
CGCCCACCAAGATTGTGGCCTCTGACGATTCCCTGATCGCGACCCTCTATGAGGAGAACCGCCAACCGGTCACCTTCGACCAGATCTCACCCCACATGGTGGATGCGATCCTGGCCGTGGAAGACAACCGGTTCTACGAACACGGCGGCGTCGACGTCGAGGGTATCCTGGGCGCCGTTGCCAGCAACATTTCCAGCGGCACCAACCGCGGTGCCTCCACGATTACGCAGCAGCTCGTCACCAACGTCCTGATCAACTCCGCGAATGAGCGCGGCGAAGAAGCCACGTACAGCGGAAGCAAGGGTGTTTCCGACAAGATCCGGGAAATCCGGCTGGCCATTGCCGTGGAAAATGAGATGTCCAAGGACGAGATCCTTGAGGGCTACTTCAACATCGTCCCGTTCACGGGCAACACCTACGGTGTCCAGGCGGCCTCCAAGTACTTCTTCAACAAAGACGCCATTGACCTGAACATCCAGGAGAGCGCCCTGCTCGCGGGCCTGGTCAACGGGCCGGGCTACTACGATCCGCAGCTCTACCCCGACCGCGCGCTGGAGCGGCGCAACCTGGTTCTGGGAACCATGCTGGAAAACGGCAAGATTGACCAGGCCCAGTACGACGCCGCTGTTGCCACCGGCCTGGACCTGACCATCACCCCCACCCTGAACGGCTGCGTCGGCGCCGAGCAGGCTCCCTACTTCTGCGCGTACGTGGAGAACCTGGTCCTGAACAGCGAAGAGTTCGGTGCCACCCGGGCAGAGCGCGAGTCCGTGCTGTACCGTTCCGGGCTGACCATCAAGACCACCCTGGATCCGCAGGTCCAGCAGGCAGCACAGGATGCCGTCAACGAGACCGCCAACCCGGACACCACAGACGGGCAGGTTGGCCATTCCATGGTGAGCCTGGAGCCGGGCACTGGAAACATCCTCTCCATGGCCCAGAACACCCGGTACAACCCCGGCGAAAATCCGGGCGACTCCGTGCTGAACTTCAACGTGGACCAGTACCAGGACGGTGATCCGACAAAGAGCCTCGGCGGGGTGGGCGGTTTCCAGCCCGGCTCAACGTTCAAGCCGTTCACGGTGGCGGCCTGGGCCGACGCCGGCAAGTCACTGAACACGCAGCTGGACGGCCGGAAGAAAACCTATCCGCAGGGAGACACCTGGACAGCCAGCTGTATGGACGGCGGCAACTTCGTAGTTAATGAAGCGGAGGGGTACACGCCGCAGAACTACGGCGACACCAACTACGGTGATGCCACCGTGCTGCGCGGCCTCGCCCAGTCGCTGAACACCATCACCATGTCCTCGGCCAAGCAGCTGGACCTGTGCCGGATCATGAACATTGCCGAGTCCATGGGCATCCACAACGGTAAGAGCGCCTCGGGTGAAGAGGAATCGCTGTCCGTTAGCCCGTCGGCTTTGCTCGGCGGCGTGGAGGATGTCTCTCCCATGGTCATGGCACAGGCCTTCGCCGGCTTCGCTGCCGAAGGCAACGTGTGCGAGCCGCGTGCGCTGCTGGAGGTCACGGCCGCCAACGGAACCACGTACGAGGTCCCCGAACCCGAGTGCGAACAGGTCATCAGCAAGGAGACCGCCCGCGCCGTGAACTACGCGACGCAGGAAGTCATGAAGTCGGGTTCCGGTTCGCTCCTGAACTACGGCAACCAGCCCGTGGCCGGCAAGACCGGTACCAATGACAGCCGGTCGCAGACCTGGTTCATCGGGTACAACTCGGGGATGGCGACTGCCAGCTGGATCGGCAACTGGAAGGCCGGCACCGGCTCGCTGTCCGGGCTGCAGATTGGCGGCAGGATTTACCCCGAAATTGACGGTTCGTTGATCGCGGCTCCGTCCTGGGCCAAGTTCATGCAGCAGGCAGGCGACCTCCACCCGGGTGAACCGTTCGCCAATCCGCCGAGCAACCTGCTGACGAACCCGAACCCGAGCCCCAGCCCGTCGGAATCGGACGATGACAAGGACGAGGAGAAAGACGCAACGCCGTCGGCCACGCCGTCGGCGCGGCCCAGCGTTCAGCCCACTCAGCCCGCGCCCGTGGTGCCGACGTCGGAGCCCACTCCGACCGTTCCGGTGACCCCGAGCCCGTCGCAGACACCGACACAGGCCCCGGAAGCGGCACCGACGCCGGAGGTAACGGGGTAGCAAACCCCGGCACCCGATCCACCACTTTTGGCCCCTCCCGACATATAAGACGGGAGGGGCCATCCGGTTCTCCCGGCTCGGCTAGATTGTCCCTATCGGGGCAGCTCATCCGCTCTCCGTGCCTTTCGGGGGAACCGGCAGGCCACTGATCCAGGAAGAGCGCATTGACTGCAAACCCGCCGGCCATCTCCGTCCGGGGATTGACCAAAAGATACGGCTCCACCACCGCGGTGGATGACATTTCCTTCGAGGTGGAACAGGGCAGCGTTTTTGCGTTCCTGGGTACCAACGGCGCAGGTAAATCGACCACCATCGGCTGCCTGACCACCGTCAACCCGTTCGAAGCGGGCACGGCAGAGGTAGCCGGGTTCAATGTGCGGACGGCCGGGGAAGGCGTGCGCCGGAATATCGGCGTCGTTTTCCAGGAATCGATCCTGGACCCGCTGCTGACCGGGCGGGAAAACCTGCGCGTGCGGGCCCGTTTCTATTCCTCCGACTCGGCCGGCAATGAAGCGCGGATCGAGGAACTGTCCACCCTGATCGGTCTGGGCGACTTCCTGGACCGCCGCTACGGAACCTATTCCGGCGGCCAGCGCCGCCGCGTGGACATCGCCCGGGCCCTGCTGCACGCGCCGCCGATCATCTTCCTGGACGAACCCACGGCCGGCCTGGACCCGGCCAGCCGGGCAATTGTCTGGTCCACTATCCACGAACTGCGGGACCGCCACGGGCTCACCGTCTTCCTCACCACGCACTACATGGAGGAAACAGAGGAAGCGGACCGGGTCTGCATCATTGACGCGGGGCGCATCATCGCCGACGGCACCCCCGCGGAACTCCGGGCACAGCACAGCTCCAGCATCCTCACCCTCACCACGGCCGACCTGCCCGGTCTGGAAGCCCTTGCCGCTGAACTGGGCGGGACCATCAAATCCGTGGAAGGCGCCGTCGTGCGCCTTGGTGTGGAAACTGCGGAAACCGCCCGCCTGATCCTGGCCCGGCACGGTGCCGCCGTCCGGGACTTCGAGTTCAGGCACGGCACCATGGACGACGTTTTCCTGGCCCTGACCGGCCGGATCCCAGCCCTGGAAGGAGCCCAGGAATGAACGCCATCATGGACCTCACCGCCCGGAACCTGAGGCTCTTCTTCCGTGACCGGCTGGGCGTGTTCTTCTCCCTGGTCTCGGCACTGGTCGTGTTCCTGCTCTACACCCTGTTCCTGGGCAACCTGCAGACCGAAGGGCTCGGCCAGTCCTTTCCGCAGGCAACCAGCGGGGAGATCAAGGGCTTTGTGGACAGCTGGATGTTCGCCGGGATCCTGGGCATCACCTCCATTACGACGGCGCTGGGCGCCATGAACGTGTTTGTGGAGGACTCCGGGTCTGGCCGGTTCCGTGATTTCCTGGTCTCACCCATCCAGCGCGGGAAACTGATCCTCGGCTACCTGCTCTCAGCCACCTTGATTTCCCTGATCATGACCGCCCTGGTGCTGATCGTCAGCCTGGTCTACCTCTACACGGTCAGCAGCGTGACCCTGGGCGCCGGCCAGCTGCTGCGCATCTGCGGATACCTGGTGCTTTCCTGCGTCGCCTTCGGCGCGCTGAGCGCGTTCGTGGTCTCCTTCATCCGCACCGCGGGGGCCTATTCCGCGCTGTCCACAATCGTGGGCACCGTCCTAGGGTTCCTGGCCGGCTCCTACATTCCGGTGGGTAATTTCCCGGACGGTGTGCGCACCTTCGTGAGCGCACTGCCGTTTATGCAGTCCTCCATGCTGCTCCGGCAGGAAATGACCGCCGACACCCTGCCGGCCATGACCGGGGACCAGCCGGCCGCGACGGCGGAACTGCAGGAGGTCTTCGGCATCACAGCGCAGGTTGGGGACTGGCAGGTGGGGACCGGCTACGTGCTCTTCAGCCTCGTGGCGATGGCCGTGGTCTTCACGCTGCTGGCGACGGTGCGCATCCGCCGCCGCATCCACGTGCAGGCGTAGGGTTCCCGCGGGGCCCCTAGCAGCGCGGGGGCAGGCGGTTCCACACTGGAGGAACCGGCCTAACGGCCGGCGATCCCAAGGAGCAGCCATGACTACCGATTCCGTCCTGATTATCGGCTCCGGTCCCGCAGGCTACACCGCCGCCGTCTACGCTGCCCGCGCCGGCCTGGCACCCCGGGTCATGGCCGGTTCCGTGACGGCCGGCGGCGCGTTGATGAACACCACAGAGGTGGAGAACTTCCCCGGCTTCCCTGATGGAATCCAGGGTCCGGACCTCATGGAGGCCCTCCGCCGGCAGGCAGAAAAGTTCGGTGCGGTGGTGGAGTTCGACGACGTCGTCTCAGTGGACCTGTCCGGCCACACCAAGCGGGTGGTCACCGGCGGCGGAACCACCCGGAAAGCCCGCACCGTCATCCTCGCCACCGGCTCCGCGTATAAGGAACTGGGCCTGGCCGAAGAAAAGAAACTGAACGGCCGGGGCATTTCCTGGTGTGCCACCTGCGACGGCTTCTTCTTCCGGAACCAGGATGTTGCGGTGGTGGGCGGGGGAGACTCGGCCATGGAAGAGGCTCTGTTCCTGACCCGCTTCGCCCGGAGCGTGACGGTGGTGGTCCGCCGCAGCGAGCTCCGGGCCTCCCGGATCATGGCCCAGCGGGCCAAGTGCCACGAGAAGATCCATTTCGCCTGGAACAGCGAAGTCACCGCGATCCAGGGCGGGGACAAGGTCACCGGGCTGACACTGGCGGACACCGTCACGGGCGAAACCCGTGAACTCGCCGTCGGGGGAGTCTTCGTGGCAATCGGACACGTCCCGCGCACGGAACTGCTGCACGGGCAGGTCGATCTGGACGACGCCGGCTACATCCGGGTGGTCTCACCCACCACCCAGACGAACGTGGACGGCGTTTTTGCCTGCGGTGATGCCGTGGACCACCGGTACCGGCAGGCCATCACCGCCGCCGGCACCGGCTGCTCCGCAGCCTTGGACGCGGAACGCTACCTCGCGGCCGTCCAGGATGCCGATGCCATTGCCACCGCGCTGGTGGAGGGAGCGCTGGACTAGTGAAATGTGGGTCTAAGCCGCGCCGCTGAAAGTCAGGACGAGCAGGGCAATGTTCAGCGTAATGAGCAGGAGCGCGACGACGGCACCCAGGGCAGTGGTCCACCAGCGGTTGCGGTGGATGCCCATGAGGTCTGCACTGGAGGTCAGCCACAGCAGCGGCACCAGCGCGAAAGGTATGCCGAAGGAGAGCACCACCTGGCTCAGGACCAGGGCCCAGGTCGGATCAATGCCCGCTGCGAGAATGCCCAGAGCCGGCAGCAGCGTGACCAGCCGGCGCAGCAGCATCGGGATGCGGATCTTGAGCAGGCCCTGCATGATTTCGGCACCGGCATAGGCGCCCACCGAGGTGGACGCCAGCCCGGAGGCCAGCAGTCCGAGCGCGAAGAGGAACGCGATTCCGCCCCCGAGAGCGCCCTCGATGGCCGCGTGTGCGCCGTCGAGCGTGTCCGTGCCGTCCACGCCCTGCAGCGAAGTTGCCGCCAGCAGCAGGATGGCCAGGTTCACCGTGCCGGCGACTGCCAGTGCAATGGTGACGTCCCAGCGGGTGGCCCGGATCAAGGTTGTGGTGGTCATATGCTGCGTCCGTTCCGGGAAACGGTCGCGGGTGAGGGCCGAATGCGCATAGATGGCATGCGGCATCACTGTCGCACCGAGGATGGAAGCGGCCAGCAGGACGGACTCGGCGCCCTCGAACCGAGGAACCAGTCCCTGCGCCACGGCTCCCGGTTCCGGTGGAGCGATGAATACCCCGGCCGTGAATCCGATGACGATGATGGCCATCATCGAGACGATCACATACTCAAAACCGCGGTGCCGTCCGCTGCCCTGCAGGGCCAGGACTGCCATGGACACGGTGCCGGTGATGATGCCGCCGGCCAGCAGCGGCAGATCGAAGAGCAGCCAGAGTGCGACGGCGCCGCCGATCACCTCAGCCACGTCGGTCGCCATGGCCACCAGTTCGGCCTGCAGCCAGTACAGCCGGCGGCCGGTTGGGGATTTGACCCGCCGGCCCACGAGTTCCGGCAGGCTCCGCCCGGTGGCGAGCCCCAGTTTGGCGGAGAGGTACTGCACCAGCCAGGCCATGGTGTTGCCTGCGACGACGACCCACACCAGGAGGTAGCCGAACCGTGCACCGGCGGTCATGTTGCTGGCCACGTTGCCTGGATCCAGGTACGCCACCCCAGCCACCAGCGCCGGGCCGAGCAGCCAGGGCAGGCGGGTTTTTGCCGCGCCCCGGCCGGGCCGGGAAGCGGTGTCGGAGGGCGCTGCTTTGTGGAGCATATGGCTAACGTAGCACCGTGAGTTCGGCGTGCCTAAGAGTTTCACACAGGAGTGCGCAACATCTTACGGTTTGGTCGCCGCCGTCACTTTTCGGCTGTCTGGCCGCCGCCGGAGGGCCGGGAAAAAGTTACCCAGCGGCTTCCGGGCTGCCGTCCTCCACCACCGGTTCGCAGCGGGTGCGGTGCTGCAGCACGGCCAGCCAGGCCAAGGCGCCGCCCACCGGCAGTAGCAGGATCACCGCGCACCAAAGCGCCCGTTCTCCGCCGGCTGCCCAGTCCGTGCGGTAGAGGCTGAACAGTGCCCCGGCCGTCAAGGTGAGGACGAGGAGCAGCAGCAGGACGGCTGCTGGAATCCACATCAGAAACTCAACGGGCATGATTGACCGGGCACTTTCGACGAAAGAATGGGGAGGGAATCCTGCTGGAACCGGAAGGGCCCGAACCGCTGTTCGGCCGGCACGGTTCCCAGCGTAGGTTTCCCGTGCCGTGCAGCACATCATCCTTGAAGATGAGTTCGGTGCTGCCTTTGATCATCCCTGCACATGAGAGGCCGGCAGGGGCACGGCTAGAGTTGAAGAATGTCCGCTCCCGCACCCTCTGCGTTTGCCCGCAGCTTCACTCTTGTTATGACTGCCATCAGCATCCCCATGGCCATCGTTATGCCGCTGTGGGTCACTGCCGGACGCATCCTGTTCGGCGTGGAGGGCCAGCTCGTCCCGATCTTTGCCCTGACCGCCGGTCCGGTCCTCGCCGTCCTGATGCTCACGGCGGCCGTGAAAATCACTGTCCAGGCCAAGGCCCGGCGCCCGTTCGGAGCCCCGCTCAAGACCTCGCTCCTGCTGCTGGGCAATTACGTCCTGGCAGGCGCGTTCGGCTTCTTCGTGCCGGACTTCGGCACTCCTGCCAGCGGGTCAGTGCTGTCCGGCCTGGCCGGCGAGGACGTACTGGGTTATTCGGCGGCCCTGGCCAACCCGTTCGGCATCGCCACGCTGTTCATATCGGTGGTGGTCCTGGTGCGGGCCTTCCGCGACGCTGCGGCTACCCGCCAGGACCAGGTTTCCGCCACGGTGCTGCCGGTTCCTTGGCCGGAATGGCCGGAGCGCTCTGCCAGGGCAGCTTCCCGGTAACCTCCAGCTGCAGGGAATAGCTCAGGAAGGTTCGGATCAGCACAATCACGGCCAGCACACCCAGGGACTCGAAGGTGGGTGTGATGGCCACCGTGCGGATGATGTCCGCGGCGACGAGCAGCTCCAATCCCAGCAGGATCGCCCGCCCCAGCTGCTGCCGATAGACCTCATAGACACTGGGCCGGTGCTGGAGCAGTCCCGTGCCGGCAATGATGGTCGCCACCACCGCACCGGCAACGATCGCTGCCACCCCTGCCAGGTCCACCAGCGCACCGGCTGATTCGATGAGTTCGTGGAAATCCATGCCTGGACACACCCGCCCCTTCAGCCCTGGAATGCCGGCGCATCCCGTGTCAGCCCGCTCAGCCCGCTCAGTCCCTCAGTTCGCTCAGTTCCTCAGCCCGCTCAGTCCACTGAGCTCCAATGCCGGTCCGGCTGTCAATGGCCTAGCGTGCCGGAGCCGCCGGTTGGGGTGAAGTGCCGTAGTAGAAGGCAAAGTCGTCATAGGGGTCGCGCCAGGCGGAATCGTCCCGTGGAATGCGGACGACGGCGGCGGCAGGGACCCAGCGGTTGTGGGCCCGCGCGTCGTCGTCTATCCAGTGCACAAGCACATGCGTGCGGGTCCAAGCAGCGGCCTTGCCGTCCACCTTCAACTCGTCCGTATGGCAGCGGATGTAGGGTTCCCGCCGGTAGGGTGCGTGGGCAACGCGCGGACCGGCGGCAGCTGCCTGGGGGTGCGGGGCAGGGCGGGTGGAGGTTCTCATGCACTCCACTGTCGCTGCCGGCACTGACATTGCTTCCAGCCGGCGGCTGCCGGAAGCGGCTGCCGGAAGCGGCGGCCGGCTCCGCGCGGCCCGGCCTTCGCCGGAAGGGACACCGGTGGGTCCGTGCCGGACCGGTGCTGCTAAGAGGCCAGATCCCGCCATTTTGCGGCCGCTCGGGTGCCCAGGGCTGTCCCGCTGTCCTTGACTCTGCGCGGAATCATCCGGATAACCGGAGCCAGGTCCGAGCGGGGGAAACGTGCAGCCTCGGCTGACCGCGGCGGCTGGGCAGGCTGCTCCGGACGGATGACCCGGGCCGGCAGATCTGCCGCGGCAGGTGCCGGGACGGCCGGCTGGCGGTTCATCAGCAGGTAGGCCAGCGCCACGGGAGCGATCAGCAGGGAGATCAGGGTGACGGTGCCCACCGCATACAGTGCGAGCATCGCGTAGAACGGGCGTTCGAAGAGGGACGCAACGAATGCAGCGCTGCCGAAAAGCAGCCACAGCCAGAACACCCCAACCAGAATCAGGGCCGTCCGGGCACGGCGGTAGAGCATTACGGAGCGGCGGCGTGGTGAAGGCACGCGCGCCTGAGACTCACTGCTCAATTGGAACTCCCCAGCTCAGCGGGCCCGGTGATGGTGGACCCTAAGGCTGATATTAGTCCTTTTTGGTCCGTAACACTGGCATACACAGGCCACAATGGTGTGTGTCGTTCCAGGAAGGGAAAATCTTGCGCTCCACCCCGGGCCCCGGCCTGCTTTTTGTACTGGTATGTGCCATGGGTGCCGGTCCGGTCATGAACTACGGACTGTCAGCGACGAGCACCCTGATCATGGCTGACCTGGGGATCAGCGAGGCCCAGTTCGGGCTGCTGGCGGCCACCTGCTTCTGCAGCGCGGCGTTGTCCTCCATGTCCCTGGGCCGGCTCAGCGACCGCATCAGCGCCCGCTCCCAGCTGCTGATCATCTTCGGCGGCACGGCACTGGCCCTGGTGTTTATGGCGCTCTCGGGAAATTATCTCTGGCTGCTGGCCGCCGTCCTGTTCTCCGGGCCGGCGCAGGCTATTTCCAATCCCACCACCAACCGGATCATCATCCACTCCGTGGAGCCCGCCAAACGCCCCGGTTGGATGGGCATCAAGCAATCCGGTGTGCAGGCAAGCCAGCTCTTTTCCAGCCTGTTCTTCCCGGCGGCCGCACTGTTCGCCGGGTGGCGCGGTGCCGCCGTCGGCGCTGCTGCCGTGCTGGGCCTGCTGCTGCTCTACTCCTGGAACCGCCTGCCCAAGGAGCCGCGCCAACCGGCTGCGGACAAAGCCAGCCGCGCACCGGTGAACCGCAGGTTCCCCGCGCCGGTTTGGCTGCTCGCCGCCTTCGCCCTGTTCTCCGGGGCGGGTATGCAGGCCACCAACGTCTATCTGCCGCTGTTTGCCCAGCGGGAGCTTGGCTTCTCCCTGCTGCTGGCCGGAGCCACCGCGGCCGCGGCCGGCGTCGTCGGCGTGGCATCGCGCGTGCTGTGGGGCCGGCGGATGGCCGAAGGCGTCCGTGCCTCCAGCCTGCTGCTGGTCCTGGCCGCCGGGGCCATCTGCGGTGCGGGACTGCTCCTGGCTGCCGGAGAGACAGGCGTGCCCGCGCTGCTGTGGGCCGGGGTGCTGTTCCACGGTGCCTCTGTCCTGGGTGTCAACGTGGTGGTGATGGCCGGGGTCCTCCGGGAAGTGCCCAAGCAGCGGGTTGGTGCCGCCTCCGGTGCAGTCTCGCTGGGTATGTATGCGGGCTTTGCGCTTGGCCCCCTGGCCATGGGACTGCTGCTGGAGTTCTCCGGCGGATTCCTGGACGGCTGGCTGTTCATTGGCGGCGCCTACCTGCTGTGCATCGCCACCGGGCTGGGATACCGCCGGCTGGAGTCGCGCGGCGCGGAGGGAACGTCGGCAGATGAAAGTCCGGCTCACAGTTCCCGCACAGGAACGAACAAGGATGCCGAAAGCCGCCTGGGGGATGATCGGAACGGCGCCACGGGCGCAGCTGCGCCCGGCCGGCCGCACCCGGGTGGCTAAGCTGTCCCCCAAAGCTGGTTCCCGCGGACCCGATGGAAAGGCTTACATGACCGAGGCCCCGAACAACTTCGCAGCCAACCTGCCCAAGCTTATGCACCCGGACGGCACCCCCATCCGGGCCCTGGTGGTTGACGACGAACCCAACCTCGCTGACCTGATCAGCATGGGCCTGCGGATGACCGGCTGGGAGGTTGCCACCGTCGGAGACGGACGTTCCGCCGTCGCGAAGGCACGCGAGTTCCGTCCGGACGTCCTGGTCCTGGACGTGATGCTCCCGGAATTCGACGGCGTTGAGGCGCTCGGTAAGATCCGCAGCTTCGACCCGGACGTTCCGGCCCTCTTCCTGACGGCCAAAGACGCTGTGGAGGACAGGATTGCGGGCCTGGCGGCCGGCGGCGACGATTACGTAACCAAGCCGTTCAGCATGCAGGAGGTTCTGCTGCGCCTGCACCGGCTGGTCCAGCGCTCCGGAGCCGCCTCAGCGGACACCTCTGAACTCGTGGTGGGAGACCTGGTGCTCAACCTGGATACCCGGGAAGTCACCCGGGGCGGGGAGGAGATCCAGCTGACGGCCACCCAGTTCGAACTGCTGCGTTTCCTGATGGAGAATCCCCGCCGCGTGGTCAGCAAGACGCAGATCCTGGACCGGGTCTGGGACTACGACTTCGGCGGGCAGGCGAACATCGTGGAACTGTACATCTCCTACCTGCGCAAGAAGATCGACGTCGACCGTCCGCCGATGATCCATACCGTCCGCGGAGCCGGATACGTGCTTAAACCGGCCACATGAGCGGTTCGGGAGGCAGTCCGGGACAGGGACAGGGGCCGGGGCAGGCAGTGCCGCGGGCCGCTGCCGGGTCACATAGTGCACCCGGGTCGCAGCCCGGGCAGCCGCGCTGGCAGCGGTGGCTGGAGGGCTGGCGGCTGCGAAGCAAGCTCCTGGCCGCCACGCTGGCACTGCTGCTCCTCACCTGCCTGACCATCGGCTTCTTCAGCCACGCCGTCATGAACGTCTACCTGACCCGGCAGCTGGACCAGACGCTGATCGGGGCCTCCGACCGGGCAGTTGGTTTCCAGTTCCCGCACGGCAGGTTCCCCGACCCGGACCGGGATCCTCTCGATGCCCCGGGCCAGGGGCGGATCGGGATGCTGGGCGCCCGGGTCACGGACGGTGCCGTGGTCGGCGCCGCGGTTGTGCAGCCGGACGGTTCGCGGGCTCCGCTGCTGGAATCCGACCTGGATATCATCGCGGCGGTGCCGCCGGTCCGCGAGCCGGTCACCCGTACGCTTTCGGTGGGTGAGTACCGGCTCGTGGCGCAGCCTCAGGCGGGGACGATTGGAACCGTGGTGGTCTCCGGGCTTCCGCTCGCGGAAAAGAACAACACTCTCTTCTCGCTCGGCCTGACCATTGCCGGGGTTTCGGCAGTGGGCCTGGCCGTCACCGGGGTGCTCAGCTATCTGATTATCCGGCGTGCGCTGCGTCCCCTGGAAAAGGTCTCCGCGCTCGCCACCCAGGTGGCCACCATGCCGCTGGAATCGGGCGACGTCGACCTGCCGGAGCGGGTGCCGGAGGAGCTGACGCACCCGGCCACGGAGGTTGGCAGTGTGGGGCTGGCGGTCAACCGGATGCTGGACAACGTCTCCCATGCCCTGGCGGTGCGCCAGCGCAGCGAAACGCAGGTCCGGCAGTTCGTCGCCGACGCCAGCCACGAGCTGCGGACGCCGCTGACCTCCATCCGCGGTTACACCGAAATGGTGCGTCTCACGGAGGATCTCAGTGCCAACGGCCAGCAGTCGCTGGGGCGGGTGGAAGCCGAGTCCCGCCGCATGACCGGACTGGTGGAGGACCTGCTGCTGCTCGCCCGCCTGGATGAAGGCCGCGGGGAGGTCCGCGAGGAAGTGGACCTGACCCAGCTGGTGATTGAATCGGTCAGCGACGCCCGGGTGGCGGCGCAGGACCACAACTGGACCATTTCCCTGCCGGAAGAGCCCGTGATTGTGCAGGGAGACCCCGGCCAGCTGCGGCAGGTCCTGATCAACCTTCTGACCAACGGCAGCCGGCACACCGATCCGGGGACAACCATCAGTACCCGGCTGGCTCCGGCGGACGGGGGAGGGGCGGTGATTACCGTGGCCGATAACGGTCCCGGCATCCCGGCTCCCTTCCAGGAGCACATCTTTTCCCGCTTCACCCGGGCCGATGCCGCCCGCAGCGGGCGGGCCGCATCCTCCGGCCTGGGGCTGGCGATCGTGGCTGCGATCGTCAGCGCTCATCAGGGAAGCATTCACCTGGAAAGCGAGCCGGGCCGCACGGTCTTCACCGTCCGGCTGCCGGCAGGCAACGTGCCGAACCGGGGTCCGTCCAGCCCGCCGCAGTAACACCCGGCGGCCCGGGATCCTGGCTCCCGGTTTCCGGGGCTCCCCGAACTACCCGGCGGTGTCCGGGGCCGGAGCAGCCGGTCCCGGGGTTGTGTGCCGCGGACTGTCCGGATTCAGCAGCGAGTGCCGGCGCCCGTAGAACCAGTACAGGGCCATCCCGATCAGCAGCCAGATCCCGAACCGGACCCAGGTCTCCCAGTGCAGCTGCAGCATCAGGAATCCGGAGGCCAGGACGCCGAACGCCGGCACCCAGGGCATCAGCGGAAGCCGGAATTCCCTCGGCGCGTCCGGCTGGGTGCGGCGCAGCACAATCACCGCGATGCACACCACCACGAAGGCCGCGAGGATGCCAATATTGGTCAGGTCCGCCACCGCCCGGATCGGGAAGAACCCGGCCAGCAGAGCGGAGGCGCCGCCGGCGATCCAGGTCACCCGCTGCGGTGTGCCGCGCGAGTCGGTGCCGGCGAACCAGCGCGGCAGCAGCCCGTCGCGGCTCATCGAGAACCAGACCCGGGTAACACCGAGCAGGAACGTCAGCATCACGGTCAGGATCGAAATGACGGCGAACGCCGAAATCACCGTGGCGATCACCGGCAGCCCCACGCTCTGGAAGGCGGAGGCGAATCCCGCCGTCGGGCTGATCTCCGAGTAGTTCTGCATGCCGGTGAGGACCAGGGTGGCCAGCACATAGAGCAGCATCGCCACGCCCAGGGAGAGCAGGATGGCCTTGGGCATGTGCTTCTTGCCATCCGTTGCCTCCTCCGCCGCGGTGCTCATGGCGTCGTAGCCAAAGACGGCGAAGAACACCGTGGCGGCCCCGGTAAAGACCACACCGAAGCCGTTGGGCAGGAACGGAGTGTAATTGTCGGTGTTCACAAAGAACACGCCGAGCCCAATGATGAACAGGATTAGCAGGACCTTCAGTGCCACGGCCACCAGTTCGAACCGGCCGAAGGTCCTGGTGCCGCGGCTGAGGATGAAGGTGATGAACAGGCAGACGACGACGGCGGGCAGGTTCACCAGGCCGCCTTCGATAACGTCTCCGGTGCCCTGCATCCAGACCGGAACGTCGACACCGATTCCGGCCATGAACTCAGTGAAATACCCCGAAATACCAATGGCGACGACGGCGACGATCGCCGTGTACTCCAGCAGCAGGTCCCAGCCGATGAACCAGCCGATGATCTCCCCGAGCGCGACATACCCGTAGGTGTAGGCCGATCCGGCCCGCGGCACCATCCCGGCGAACTCCGCGTAGGACAGTGCAGCCGCGGCGCTCGCGAGCCCGGCGATGAGGAAGGAGATGACGACGGCGGGTCCAACCCCCTCCGAGTCCGGCCCGCCGTTGGCTACCAGTCCGGCGAGCGTGAAGATGCCGATTCCGATAATGCCGCCGACGCCGATGGCGGTCAGCTGCCACAGGCCAAGGCTTTTGAAGAGCTTGGTTCCTTCACCGGCTTCCGCCTCGGTATCTTCGATCGGCTTGCGCCGGAAGACTGAGCGTTCCTTATCTGCCACGGACATATTGGCTCCTTGACCGGCTGGGGGTGCGTCTGTGCAGTATCAACCGTGGTGTGCGGCTTTTGTAACCCCCGGCAGCCGGTTTTGCGGCGGGGGAGGCGGGAATCCGGAGTGCCGGTGCGGGGTCACCGGGAAGGCCGCCTGCGGGAAATTACCTCCGCGTGATCGTAGAGGATGTTGGAAATAGTAGGCTTCCGCTATGGAACCCACCGCATCAGCCCTCGGTTTTTCCCGCCGAATCCTCCGGGACGAGGTCTATGACTACATTGTTGATCTTCTCCTCAGCGGCAACTTTGAACCAGGAGCGGCGCTGAATATCGACTCGCTCTCCCGGCAGCTCGAGGTATCGCCAACCCCGATCCGTGAAGCACTGGTACAGCTTGAGCACACCGGCCTGGTGCAGCGCGTTGCCCTCAAGGGGTACCGGGTGGCACCGCCGCTGAGCCGGGGGCAGATGGAAGAACTGTTCGATGCCAGGGCGATTGTCGAGGTGGCGGCGGTCGAGCGGACCAGTGCCGATTTGGATTCCCTGCTCCCTGCCCTGATCGAAGCCCATGAGGAGCACCGCCAGGCGGCCATACTGTTCCAGGAGGCCGATCCGGCAGAACGTGCCGCGGGATACAGGCGCTATTTCGAGGCCGACTGGAAGTTCCACGAGACCATCCTGCGGAAATGTGGAAACCGCTACCTGCACCAGATGGCCCAGACGGCCAGCACCCACTCGCACCGGATGCGGCAGAGTGCCACCCGCGGCTCCAACGACACGGCACTTGCCGTCACCGAGCATCAGGCGGTGCTGGACCGGCTGGCGCGGGGAGACGTGGCCGGCGCCGCCCGGGCCATGAAGGAACACATCGCCAATGCCCGGACCAGGGCCCTTACGGAAGCCGCGGACTGAAGCCGCGGACTGAAGCCGCGGACTGAAGCCCCTGTGTGCCGCGGCTAAATGAGTCCCCCGCCTAAATAAGTCGCGCGCCTAACTCAACAGTTGCGCCCGGCCGTGACGGATGCCACACTGTGTTTCGTAGATCAAATAGGATCTTTTATATTTTCAAAAATCAGCCTTCCGCTGGAATGGCGACTACGCAGCTATCAAGGGAGATACGCAGTGTCGAGAGTTGTGAATGTGATGGGTGTCCTCCTGGCGGGAAGCCTTGCCCTCACCGCCTGTGGCGCGTCGAGCTCAAGCGGCTCCACCGAAGGAGGGGCCTACAAACCGGGCGGCAACGTCACCATGACCGTGCCTTTTGGCGCCGGTGGCGGCAGCGACCTTTCCGGGCGGGCAATCGCAGCAGGCCTGGAGAAGATCACCGGCGTCAACATCAGCACCGAGAACAAGGAGGGCGGCTCCGGAGCAGTAGGTTACGCCGCGTTCCTGGCCAAGGCAGGCAAGGCTGATCAGCTGCTGGCCACGGAAACGGCGATGCTGGCCCTGCCGCTGACCCAGGACGTCCCCTTCACCTACGAGGACTTCACCCCGATCATGAAGCTCGGCGACGACTTCACGCTGCTGACAGTCAGCCCGGATTCCCCTTACGAAACCTGCACTGACGTCGTCAACGCCGCCAAGGACGGACGCGTTGTTGCGGCCGTCTCAGGGGCGACCAGCCTCGACCAGATTGTCTTCTCGCTGATCGAAAAGGAAACCGGCGTCGAATTTGACCGGGTTCCGTACGAATCGGGCAACGAAGTGGTTGCCGGGCTGCTGGGCGGCCAGGTGGACGTCATTTCGGTAAACCCCGGAGAAGTACTTGGCCAGTTGGAAGCCGGAACCCTCAAGCCCCTCTGCGCCATTGCGGAGAACCGCTACGAGTTCGACTCCCTGAAGGACATTCCCACGGCCGCCGAGCAGGGTATCGATGTAGCCTTCGCCCAGTTCCGGGGGTTCATCGCACCCGGGAACATCACCGACGAGGAAAAGCAGTTCTGGATCGACGCCGCTAAGGAATTCGAGCAGACCGACGAATATGCCGCCTACATTGAGGACAACCTCATGCAGGCCAACGCGGTCTACGGCGACGATTTCAAGGAATACCTCACCGGCAATGCTGAGGACCTGGCCAAAGTCCTCGGAGAATAATCCGTGTCAGCTGCAACCCGGTTAATTCCGAACCTTGTTATCGCCGCGCTCGGAGTGGCGGCTGCGGTCATCGCCGCCGGCTACGGCGTCATTGGCGACGACGGCCGGATCGGTCCTGGTTTCCTGCCGGCGCTCTGCGGCGTCCTGCTGGTCCTGTTCGCTGTGGTCAACTCAGTGAGTTCCCACCGGAACAGGACATCTGCCGAGGACATCGCAGAGCGTCTGGCGCTCGGGTCCGACGCCGGTGACCATGGGCTTCCCGTGGAAGAGCCGGATGAGGACGGCGTGGACATTTACGGCCGGTCCCAGCGCCAGCGCGACCGCATGCTCTGGGCCGTCGTCGGCATCATCCTGGCCACCGTCCTCCTGACCCCGGTGCTGGGGTTCATCGTGGCCTTCGCCGTCATGCTCGTTGTTATTGCCGTGGCTGTTGAGCGCCGGAAAATCCTGCCATCACTCATGGTCAGCGTCATCACGCTGGCGGTTACGTACACCATCTTTGTCGTATTGCTCCAAGTGCCGCTTCCACAGGGCTTACTCGGAATCTAGGAGACCACCATGCTGGACAATCTAATCCTGGGTTTCTCGACCGCCCTTACTGTGGAAAACCTTGTTTGGTGTTTCATCGGAGTGCTGATGGGAACAGTCATCGGCCTGATGCCTGGACTCGGCTCAACAACCGGTATTGCCATTCTGATTCCGCTGACCCTTGGCATGGAGCCGGTTACCGCGCTCATTATGCTGGCCGGTATTTACTACGGTGCCCAATACGGCGGCACCATCACCTCTGTCCTGATTTCCACTCCAGGTGAGGCCGCCAGCGTGGTGACGACTCTGGACGGGTACCAAATGGCCCGGCGGGGCCAGGCGGGATCCGCGCTGGCGATTGCAGCGATCGGCTCCTTTATCGCAGCGATCATTTCCCTGGCCCTCCTCATGGCGCTTGCGCCGCCGTTTGCCAAGCTGGCACTCAACTTCGGGCCGGTCGAGAACCTGGCCATCATGATCCTGGGCCTGATTACGGTCGTGAGTTTCGTGGGCGGATCGATGTCCAAGGGCCTGATGATGGTGACCGCCGGGCTGCTGATCAGCACCGTCGGAATTGCGTCCGGATTCAGCACCGCCCGCTTCACTTTCGGCAACGTCAACCTCCTGGGCGGGATCCCCTTCGTGGAGGTCATGATCGGGCTGTTTGCCCTCGGGGAAGTCATGCACCAGATCCGGGTCGGCGCGGCGGCACCCATCCGGGCGCGGTTCAAGGACATGATGCTCAGCCGGCGGGACCTGACCAAATCGATGCCGTCCATCTTCCGCGGAAGCTTCATCGGGTTCATCCTGGGCTGCCTGCCGGGTGCGGGTTCGACCCTCGCCTCCTTCCTCTCCTATGGAGTGGAACGCCGGGTGTCCAAGAACAAGGACAACTTCGGAAAAGGCGCCATTGAAGGCGTTGCCTCACCGGAAAGTGCCAACAACGCAGCGGCCAACGCGAACTTCGTGCCGACCCTCGCCCTGGGCATCCCGGGCGGTGGCACCACGGCGGTGCTGCTGGGGGCCTTCACGATCTATGGCCTGCAGCCCGGACCGCTCCTCTTCGAACAGCAGCCCACCCTGGTGTGGGGACTGCTGGTCTCCTTCTTCATCGGCAACGTCATGCTGCTGGTGCTCAACCTGCCCCTCGCACCGGTCTTCGCCCAGATGCTGCGGATCCCCTACGCGTACCTTTACCCCATCATCATCCTGACCAGCCTGGTTGGCGCCTATTCGGTGAGCAACAACATGTTCAGTGTCTGGCTCGTGGTCATCTTCGGAGTCGTGGGATTCCTCATGAAGGAGTTCGATTTCCCCATTGCGCCCTTCGTGCTCGGGCTCGTGCTCGGTCCGCTGCTGGAGAAGTCGCTGGTGCAGACGTCAGCACTGGGCCAGGGAAACTTCATGATCATGTTCCAGAGCCCGATTTCCGTCGGCATCCTCCTGCTCGCACTGCTTCTTGCCATCGGCCCGGCAGTCCTCAGCAGGTTCCAAACAACCTCGTCCAAGCAAAAGGACCTTACGAATGCCTGATCCGCACACCCTTGCTGCCGAGGCCGCGCCTCTACCCGCGCGGTCGGCGGCAGACACCGCTCCCTATGACAGCGCATCGTGGCCGATCGCCGCGGCGCTCCTGCAGTATCCCGGACGCAAACCGGACGGTTCGCTCGTCCAGGATGCCCCCGCCAACGAGTGGGTCGACACGCTTTCGCAGGTGAGCGCCGTCGGATTCAACGCCGTTGACCTGACGGACAGCTGGCTAAAGCCCGGAGATCTCTCCGCAGGCCGGCTCGCCGAGCTGAACACGGCATTGAGCCTTTCCGGTGTCCAGGCTCCGGTGCTGTCGATCGTGCGCACCAGTGTGCTGGACCGGGAACACGGAGACGCGAACTTCGCCTACACCATGCGTTCCATCGCCGCAGCGGCGGAAATTGGAGCAGGCACCCTGTCCCTGGGCCTGCACCAGCAGCTGACCGCGGAGCAGCAGGAACGGCTGTGGTTCTGGACCGCGCAGGGCGCCGGGGACCCTCCCGGTGATCCGGAAACCTGGGACCTGGCCGTGAAGCGCTTCCGGGCGATCGGGCAGGAAGCCGCCCGGTACAACATGCAGGTCTCCCTCGAGCTGTATGAGGACACTTACCTGGGAACTGCGGACAGCGCCGTCCGGCTTATTGAGGACATCGGCTTGGCCAACGTGGGCATTAATCCGGACATTGGAAACCTCGTACGGCTGCACCGTCCGATTGAGAGCTGGCAGGAAATCCTCCACAAGACGCTGCCGTATACCAACTACTGGCAGGTCAAGAACTACTTCCGGGACGAAAACCCCGAAACCGGAGCCATCACTTCGCTGCCGGCGCCCCTTGAACTCGGCTTTATCAATTACCGGCAGGCGGTTCAGCAGGCCGTGGCTGCCGGTTTCAACGGTGTTTTCTGCTGCGAACACTACGGCGGGGACGGCCTCGGCATCAGCGCCATGAATCAACGCTACCTTCGGACGCTTTTGAAATCCGCCCTTACCCCGGCATGCAGCAGCGCCCAGTTTCAGGAGACAATCCCATGACAGCAATGCAGCTGGACGCCTCAACTTTCGCCGCGGACATGCTGGACGGATTTACGGCTGCCAACCCGCAGTACGTCAAAGCTGTGGACGGCGGGGTGATCCGCTCCACGGTCATCCCTGACGGCCAGGCCGCACTGGTCATCGGCGGCGGCTCCGGCCACTATCCTGCGTTCGCAGGACTGGTGGGGCCGGGCCTGGCCGCCGGCGCTGTGTGCGGCAACATCTTTGCCTCACCTTCGGCCTCCCAGATTTGCCGGGTGGCCCGCGCGGTCCACCGCGGCGGGGGAGTCCTCCTCGGCTACGGCAACTATGCGGGTGACGTGCTCCATTTCGGACTGGCGCGGGAACAGCTGCGAGCCTCCGGAATCGATGCCCGCACCATTGCAGTGACCGATGACATTGCCAGCGCACCTGCCGATCAGCTCCACAAGCGCCGCGGAATTGCCGGAGACCTCACCGTCTTCAAGGTGGCCGGAGCTGCGGCGGAAGCGGGTTACAGCCTCGATGCCGTGGAGCAGGTCGCCCGGCGGGCCAACCACCGGACCCGCTCGCTCGGAGTGGCTTTCTCCGGGTGCACCCTTCCGGGGGCGGATAGACCGCTGTTCTCGGTTCCGGACGGGATGATGGCTGTTGGAATGGGCATCCATGGCGAGCCCGGTATTTCCGAGCTGCCGCTGCCCACCCCGGATGAACTCGCGAAGGTGCTCGTCCACGCCCTGCTCAATGACCGGCCGGAGAACGCCGGGGAGCGTGTGGTCGTCCTGCTGAACGGGCTGGGAACCGTCAAGTACGACGAGCTTTTTGTCCTCTACAGCAAGGTCCGGCTCCTGCTTGAGGGCGAGGGCCTGACGATTGTGGAACCGGAATGCGGTGAGCTCGTCACCAGCCTGGACATGTCCGGCGTCTCCCTCACCCTTCTCTGGCTGGACGAAGAGCTTGAATCCCTCTGGGCCGCACCGGCCGGCAGCCCCGCCTTCCGCAAGGGCGCGGTGAGTGCTGAACCCGATCTGTCTTCCCCCGATGAGGAAGCAGCCGGGCCTGCCGGGCCGCCTGAAGGCAGCAGCCATACCGCCGCCAGCGTCCTCGCCGTCGAGCTCTTTGAGGCGGTGGACCGCATGCTGACCCAGGCGGAATCCGCTCTGGGCGATCTGGACGCGATAGCGGGCGACGGCGATCACGGCATCGGCATGGCCCGCGGAGCGCGGGCCGCCGCGCAGGCAGCACGCCGCCGGGCGGAGAGCGGCAGCGGAATCGGCGCCGTTACCCTCGCAGCAGGGGAAGCCTGGGCCGAGGAAGCGGGGGGAACCTCAGGTGCGCTGTGGGGGGCAGCCATCTGTGCCGTTTCCTCGACCCTTCTCCGTTCGGCGGACCTATCCTCTGCCACAGCCGTGCAGGCTGTTGACGCGGCCCTTGCCGCGATGCAGTCACTTGGCAAGGCGGAGCCGGGGGACAAGACCATGGTCGACTCCTTTGTGCCGTTTGCCGTGACCCTGCGCCAGGAAATGGCGGCCGGCAAAACCCTGGAGCACGCCTGGCAGGCCGCCGCCGCCGCTGCCACCTCGGCAGCAGCCGCTACCGCCGAACTCCGGCCCAACCTCGGCAGGGCCAGGCCCCTGGCTGAGCGAAGCCTTGGCCATCCCGACCCCGGAGCGGTGTCGCTGGCCATGATCGCCAGCACCATCGGAGAGAACATCAAGAAAGAGGACATCCGTGGATAAGAAGTTCCGAATCGTCATTGGATCCGATGAGGCCGGGTTTGACTACAAAGAGGCGCTGAAAGCCGATCTGATGAAAAACCCCCTGGTGGGGGACGTTGTCGACGTGGGCGTTACCGGGCAAGAGTCCACTGACTACCCCCACGTTGCGGTGGAAGCCGCCCGCCTGATTGCTGCCGGAAAAGCAGACCGCGGACTGCTGATCTGCGGTACCGGCCTCGGCGTGGCAATAGCCGCCAACAAGGTCAAAGGCATCCGTGCGGTGACCGCGCACGACAGTTACTCGGTGGAGCGGTCAGTCCTGAGCAACGATGCGCAGATCCTGACCATGGGCCAGCGCGTCATTGGCCTTGAACTTGCCCGCCGCCTGGCAGCCGAGTGGCTGACCTACAGCTTCAACCCCCAGTCCGCGTCCGCCAGCAAGGTCGCGGCGATCCGCTCATATGAGGAAGTCACAGCATGAACACCACTGAACTGCTCCCCCGCATCGCGGTAACACTCGGCGACCCGGCCGGCGTCGGCCCTGAGCTTGCCGTCAGGCTGCTGGCGCGGCCGGAGACCACTCGCATGGCGGAGGTCTACATTCTTGCCGACGCCGCAGAGGTGGAGGCCGCTGCGCAGGCAGCCGGGGTAGTTGTTCCGCTGAGCGCGGCGCCCCGGCCCGGCTACGCCGTCCTGCTGGACGATGCGTCGGCGCCGGCCGAAGCCATCCCGGTCCAGCAGGTCTCCCAGGCCGCGGGGGAACGTACGCTTCATCAGCTGAAGAGGGCCGTCGCCCTGGCCAATGCCGGCGAAGTTGAAGCTATTCTTTTCACGCCCCTGAACAAAACAAGCCTCAAGCTTGGCGGCATGAATGAAGAGGACGAGCTGCGCTGGTTCGCACGGGAACTTGACTACGAAGGTACGACCAGCGAACTCAACGTCCTTCCCGGCCTGTGGACAGCCCGGGTCACCTCACACATTCCGGTCAGCGAGATCGCGGAACGCATTACCGTCGGGAATGTACTGAACACGATCCGCCTCCTGCACTCCGTCCTGGTTGACTCAGGGCTGGAGAGCCCCCGCATTGCTGTCTGTGCCCTGAACCCCCACGCCGGAGAAAACGGAAACTTTGGCCGTGAGGAAATCGATCAGATTGCGCCCGGAATCGCTGCCGCCCGCGAGGACGGGATGGACGCTTCCGGTCCGTTCCCCTCCGATACCGTTTTCCTCGCTGCGAAGCGGGGGGACTTCGACGGTGTTGTTACGATGTACCACGATCAGGGGCAGATCGCCATGAAGCTGATCGGATTCGACCGCGGGGTAACCATCCAGGGCGGGCTGCCCATCGTGATCGCCACGCCGGCGCACGGCACCGCATTCGACATCGTCGGGAAGAATGCCGCCAACCTCGGGGCAACTGAACACGCCTTCGAACTCGCAGTGAAGGTCGGCTCCCGGATCCGCGCAGCGAAAGCGGCCGTCTGACATGACCGGCAGGACCGTTACCGTCGGTATCAGCACCAAAATGTACCTCGGGTACGCGTCCTCCAAAGCGTGGCTGGAAGCGGTGATGGCCGTTGCCAGGGAATCGGAGGCCGTTTCCGCTGGGACGGTGAAGCTGTTCATCGCGCCGTCCTTCCCCGTGCTGGAGACGGCGCTGGGGCTCGCCGGCGGAACACCGGTCCAGATCGCTGCGCAAAACGCATCGGAGCAGGACTCCGGCCCGCTGACTGGAGAGGTCAGCCCAGCCTTTTTGGCAGAAATGGGCGTCTCGCTGGTGGAGCTGGGCCATGCCGAACGGCGGGAGCTCTTCGGTGAAGACGACGCTGTGGTGGCTGCGAAAAGTGCAGCCGCCCAGCGGAACAACCTGCAGCCGCTGCTGTGCATTGGGGAAAAGAGCCGGGTTGCCCCGGAGGAGGCAGCCCGGCTCAGCTACGCACAGTTCGCCTCGGCACACGTGGACCCGGACGGACCAACGCCCGTGGTTGCCTATGAGCCACTCTGGGCCATCGGCGCCACGGAGCCCGCCGAGCCGGCGTATGTGCGCGCAGTTGCGGCCCGGCTTCGGGAGCAGCTTCCCGGGAATGCGACGCTGCTGTACGGCGGAAGCGCCGGACCGGGCCTGCTCCCGCTTCTCTACCCCCACGTGGACGGACTGTTCCTTGGGCGTTTTGCCCACGATCCGGGCAACCTCGCACTCATCCTCGAGGAGGCGGCCGTGCTCCTGGCGGCGGAGGAACGGCCACACGCCCGGGCCTAGGGGGTTTCCTGTTTCTCCGCGGCAGGGACGGCCTTGTCCACGAACTTCAGTCCGATGACGCAGCCGATGATCCCGGCGAGGAACAGGACCTTGAGCACCCCGGGTTCCTCGGTGCCGGTGGCCATGGCCCAGGCCACGGTGAGGACGGCGCCGAGCCCGGTCCACACAGCGTAGGCAGTACTGATGGGGATGAACTTCATGGCGTAGCCAAGCCCTGCCATGGACAGCGCCGCAGCGGCGGCGAAGATCACCGAGGGCAGCAGGACGGTGAACCCGTTCGACGCCTCCAGTGCGGTGGCCCAGACCGCTTCGAGGACGGCGCTGAGAATCAGGACAATCCAAGCCATGGCTAAGCCACCACCTTCAGGCCGACAACGCAGCCAATGATGCCCATCAGCAGCACCACCTTCGCCACCGTTGCCTTCTCGCCGCCGAACGCCATGGCATAGGCAGCGGTGAGGACGGCGCCAATGCCCACCCAGACGGCGTAGGCCGTGCCAACGGGGATGCTCAGCATCGCCCATGCGAGCCCGGCCATGCTGGCGGTCAACGCCAGGACGAACACGATGCTGGGGAGGGGGTTGCGGAAGTTGTTCGACTTTCCGAGTGCTGTTGCCCAGACGGCTTCAAGCATCCCGGAAGCGATGAGAATGACCCACGCCATTTGCTAAATCCTTTGGCCAGTCTTGTCGCGTGCCGGGTACTGAACCGTCGTCCGGGGGCCGGGAGGTGCGGGCCCTGTTTCCAAGGTAGCAAAATCCCCGCTGCGGCGCCGCGGATGTTCAGCGGAGCCGTCGCGGCGCCGCCGCAGCGTCAAACTCCATGTCGGTGCGGCGCAGGGTGTTGAGGATCGCGGTGCCCTCGCAGCGCCGGGTGATCAGGCCTGCTGACCGACGGCTCCACCCCGGTCCGGGACGCCGCGGCCCAGGTTGCCGCCTCCACAGGAGCCCGCCCCACCGCCTGATTCCGGCGGTCAGCCGGCGTACCCGCCGTCAGGCAGCTGTGAGCTGGCAGGCGGGTACGCCTAGCCCGCAGCTTCTTCCATGCCAGCGGTGTCCGGGCCGGAGAACCGGCTGCGGTATTTGGACGGCGGCAGGGCGTACTGGCCGGCGAAGCACTGCCGGAACTGATCGGCGGAGCTGAACCCGCAGCGGCGGGCGATGACCGCCACAGGAAGCTGCCCGGACTCCAGCAGCCGGGCAGCGGCGTCGAGCCTGGCCGAGCGGACGAACCGGGCCGGCGGCATACCAAGTTCGGATTGGAACAGCCGGCTCAGGTGGCGTCCGCTGACACCAACATGGCTCGCGATGGCGGGCGTGGAAAGGTCGTCTGCCAGATGGGCGGCAACGTACCGGGTGGCCGCGTGCACCGTTCCGCTGCACCCGTTGTCCGCGGCCACGAAGACGCTCATCTGCGCCTGGTCGCCGGGGCGGTGGAGGTAGGTGACCAGATCACGGGCCACCTGCCGGGCAAGAGCGGCACCGTGGTCCTCCTGGATGAAGGAGAGCGTCAGGTCAAGGGCACTGGTCACCCCGGCCGCCGTGGCAATTTTTCCGTCCCGGATATAGATCGGCGCCGGGTCCACGGTCACCCGTGGAAAGCGCCCGGCGAGGTCCGGAGCGAACCGCCAGTGCGTCGTCGCACGCCTGCCGTCCAGCAGCCCGGCTGCGGCAAGGATGCTGGCACCGGTGCACACCGAGGCAACCCGGCTGCTGGAGGCCGCCAGCCGGCGGATTTGCTGCAGCAGGGACCCGGTGGCAGCGGCCTCCTCATGCCCGGTCCCTCCGGCCACGATCATGGTCTCCACGGGCCCGGGGAACTTCTCCAGGGAGCCGTCCACCGAAAGGGTCAGGCCCGTGGCGCACCGTACCGGTGTGCCACCCGGAGCGAGGACATGCACCCTGTACGGATGCGTGAGCTGCCCGATGTGGTTGGCCAGGAACAGGGGTGTGGTGATGCAGGCAATGTCCAGCAGCTCCGCCTGGTGGTAGGCGACGACCGCCATCGAATGAGATTCCATCCGGGTCCTATCCGAGATCCTGGGACGAGTATCCCAGAATGACGGACCAAGGTCAGGGGTGCAGGGTGAAAGCGCCCTGACCGGTCCTAGCCTCGAAGTATGAACCCACAACCAGATTCGTACAGCACCGGCCCCCGAGTCCTGCTGCTGCCCGGTGCATGGATGGGTTCCTGGATCTGGGAACCCATCGCCGAAACCCTGCGCAGCCGCGGCCTCGGCGCGCAGGCTGTGACCCTGGCCGGGCTGGAACCGGATGCGGCTGCCGGGCAGCGGGCCGCCGTCCGCCTGGCTGACCACGTTGACCAGGTCAGCATCTTGGCAGCGCACGGCAGCCCGGTTGTCCTGGTGGCACATTCCTATTCCGGAATGGTCGCCGCCCAGGTCGCCGACCGGCTGGGAGACCAGGTCCGCTCCACCATCCACTTCCAGAGTTTCCTGCCGGTGGACGGTCTCAGCCTGATTGACCTGTGGGGGCCCGACGGCGGTGCCCGCGCGCAGGAGCGCGCAGACATCATCGCCGACGGCTGCCTGTGGGCAGCACCGCCCGCCGCGGCGCTCGACGCGGAGCCTGGGCTGAGCGCTGATGACAGGTCCTGCCTGGCCGGCCGGTTCACCCCGCACCCCGGCCGGACCGTGCTGGACCAGGCTTCCCTGGAACAGCCTGTGGATTCCCAGCACGGCGTGTTTGTTACACGTTCCCGCGCCCAGCTGCCGGCTGCCCTGGTCGGCGCGGCGGACTGGAGGATCGAGATCCTGCCCGGCGGCCACTGGCCCATGCTGGAACACCCGGGGGAGGTCACCGAGCTCATCGGGGACCACACCGCCGCGGTGGACAGCCTGCTCTAGGAACCGCTGCCGCGGTCCTTCCGGATGGGCAGGACGCGGCGCCTGAACTGTTTCTTGACGGCGGCATCGACATGTTCGGCCACGTGGGCTGTCAGCTCTTCGCGGGCCAGTTTCCGCTGCGCCCGCAGGAGCGCTTCGTGTTCCTGGTGGAAGGCCTTGGCCGTGGCGGCGCACATCATGAGGATGACCACGCTGAAGGGCACTGCGGTGAGGATCGCAGCGGTCTGGATTGCTTCCAGGCCGTTGGCCAGCAGCAGGGCGATGGCTACGGCAGCGGCGGAAAGCGCCCAGAAGATGCGGATCCAGTTCTTGGGTTCCACCTCCCCGCCGGTGGAGAGCATCCCCATCACCAGGGCGCCGGAGTCGGCGGAGGTGATGAAGAAGATCCCGATGAGCAGGACGGCGCCGATGGTGAGAGCGGTCCCGCCGGGGAGCCCATTCAGCATGCCGAACAGCGCTCCCTCTGTATCCACGGTTCCGTCCGGCTCTATGAGGCCGCCATCGCCGAAGAGTTCCCGGTAGATAGCCGTGCCGCCCAGGACGGAGAACCAGAGGAAGCCAACGATGCTGGGAACCAAGAGGACGCCAGCCACGAATTGCCGGACGGTGCGGCCCTTGGAAATCCGGGCGATGAAGATGCCGACGAACGGGGCCCAGGAGATCCACCAGCCCCAGTAGAAGGTGGTCCAGGCTGCCTGCCAGGCCTCACCCTCGGCGCCTGAGAAGGCGAGGGTGTTGAACGTCAGGCCGACGACGTTCTGCAGGTAGTTGCCAATGGACTGCACGAATTCCCGCAGGAGGAACAGGGTGGGTCCGGTAAACAGAACGAACAGCAGCAGCGCGCCGGCGAGTATGAGGTTGGCGTTGGACAACCACTTCATGCCCTTCCCCACACCGGAGACCAGGGAAGCGATGGTGAGGGTGATGATGCAGAGAATCAAACCGATCTGCGTCAGCTTTGTGGCCTGGATGAGGTTGGCTTCTTCGAGCCCGGCAGAGATCTGCAGGACACCCAGGCCCAGGGAGGTGGCAACACCAAAGAGGGTTCCCACCAGTGCGACGATGTCCACCAGGTTGCCCCAGCCGCCGGAGACGCGCCGGGTGCCCAGCAGCGGTTCGAGGGTCCAGCGGATGGTAATGGGCCGGCCCCTGCGGTGGACGGCGTACGCGATGGAGACACCCACCACCACATAGATGGCCCAGGCGTGCAGTCCCCAGTGAAGGTAGGTCTGGGTGAGGGCACGCTGGGCGAGCTGGATTGGAGTGCCCGCAACGCCCGGCGGCGGAGATGCGTAGTGGCTAAGGGGTTCGGCGACGCCAAAGAAGACAAGCCCGATGCCCATGCCGGCAGCAAACAGCAGCGCGAACCAGGACATCACCGAGAATTCGGGCTCGTCTTCGTCCTTGCCGAGTTTGATGTCACCGTAGCGGCTCAGCCCGATCCAGAGAGCGAAGGCAACGAACACGGCGACGGCTGCGACGTAGTACCAGCCGAACCACCTAATGACGTTGGTTTGGATGGAAGTGAACATCTCCGTGGCCGCGGAGGGAAACACAATCGCGAAGAACGCGAAAACCACAATGATGGCGGCCGCGGGCCAGAACACCCATCTGTCGACTCTCTTGACGGGGGGCCTCGCCTGGGGTGCCGGTTCCACCTCCACCTCCGCCTCCGCCTCGGAGTTGGAGGTCGCTGTACTTTCCTCTGGTTCGTTCTCCGGATCTTCGCTGGTACTGGCGCCTGGTGTGGCGGACATTCCCAATTTCTCCTCCTGCGCTGTGAAGCGCTCAGACTGCTCTGATGAATGCTTCGTTGCGTGTTCTGCAGCATGTAAGTCTACTGATCAACTCTGCGCAAAGATCGGCCGCAGCGAAAGTCCGCCAGCATTGATGCCCGATTGAGATACGGAACACCGATTTCAATCCGGCAGGCGCGTGCATAGGCAGCCTGCTCTGCCTAGCCCTTCTGGTAGTGCCCGGGCCACTCATCGGCGGGGATGCGGGAGATGGTCCGGACTTCGCCGATGGTTCCCCATTCGTTCAGGCCCAGCCGGGAGAGCGGCCGCAGCCTCTCGATTCGCGGGTGGGTATCGGCGTCGAGTGCCTCCGCTGCCACCGCCGCGTGGATGATCTCGCCGTAGACCACAAAACAGTCGCCCACCGGGTGGATCTCATGCAGCCGGCATTCCAGCGCCACGGGAGAACTGGCCACGCGGGGCGGACGCACTGTGGCGCTCGGCTCCCGGGCGATGCCGGCGGCATCGAATTCGCTTACACCGGAGGCGAAGCCGGTGCCGGTGGCGTTCACGGCCTCGAAGAGTTCCTCCGGCGCCAGGCTGATGACGAACTCCCCGGTCTGGCGGATGTTACGCAGCGAGTCCTTTTCCCCCACCGAGGTGAAGGAAACCATCGGCGGGTCTACCGAGGCGACGGTGAAGAACGAGTGCGGGGCCAGATTGTCCACGCCGCCTGAGGAAACAGTGGACACCCAGGCGATCGGCCGCGGCACCACCACGGAGGTCAGCAGGCGGTAGAAGGCACGCCCGCCCATGGCAGCTGGCTTAAAATCCGTTCTCATCCTCCGAGCCTAGCGGGGAGCTGGGTCATGGCCGTGAGCATAATGGGCTATGAGCATCATCAAGATCAACGCAATCACCGTCCCTGCCGACTCCGGCGATGAGCTGGCGCACCGCTTCGCGGCACGTGCCGGTGCGGTCGACAACCAGGAGGGCTTCGAAGGGTTCGAGCTGCTTCAGCCGACCGACGAGCGCAGCACCTGGCTGGTCATCACCCGGTGGCGCGATGAGAAGTCCTTCCAGGACTGGGTTGCTTCCAAGAACTTCGGCCAGGGGCATGGCCATGGTGAAAGCCATGGTGAGAGCCATGGCGACAGCCACGGGGAAGGCGCGGATGCGGCGCGGCAGAAGCCGGTTGGGGTCAGCGCTGAGCTGTGGAGCTACCGGATCGCCGGCGGCAGCACCCCGGAAGCCTAAGCTTCCTGCCGGCGGGGGAAGCGCCCGGCGGCCGGTTCCCAAACCCGGCCGGGGCTGGGATGGTGGAACAGGGGCACGGTGCAAGACCGACTTTGAAACCAGGTGCAGCATGGAACTGATCCCGGGCAACTCCCTCATTACGGAAACACCGGAAGCCGGCCGCAGGCTGGCCATGGATATGGCTTTGCACAGCATTTACGCGATCCAGCCGGACGGAGAGATCCTCAAGACCGGCAGGACGGTCTATGCCACCGATCCGGATGAACTGATTGCGTCCTCCCAGGTGGTGGCCCTGGAATTCGCCACTATCGCGGCGGCGAACAACTACTGGCGCTGAGCGGTCCCCGGTCTGCCCGCCGGGGCGATGTTGTGATTGCGCCGGAACAGGTTCCCCGGGTCCACCGCCTGCTTCAGGGCCGCCAGCCGGGCCAGTTTCTCCCCGGAGTACACGCTTGGGGCGGCCTGCACGGGATCCTCCGCGCCCATGAAGTTCACGTATTGGCCACCGCCGGAGTGCGGCTCCATGTCAGCGGCCAGTCCGCGCACGAACGCGGTGTGGTGGGCGTCGTCCTCGGAATCGTTCCAGAAGCCGTAGACGTTCAGCCAGTAGCCGGCGCCGCGGACCGGGAACGACGTCGCGTCCTCCGGTACCCGGGCAAAAGCGCCGCCCATGTGGTGGATGTCGAAGCCGGTGCCGCGCCAGGACTGTTCCCGCCCGCGGCGGGTGAGGACCTCGATGACGTCCCCGTCCAGCGCGTCGAAGGACGTGTTCTTCCAGTAGGCACGTGACCCGTCCGGAAACAGCGGGTCCACCGAGGACTGCCAATCGGTCCAGGGCACCGGGTCCACCATCTCGGCATCCGGGGGAGCGAGCGTGCGCAGGCGGCGGACGGCGTCGTCGGCGGCCTGATGGTCTTCACCCGCCCAGGCGAACCCCACCGCCAGGACCGGATCGTCGCCCATGTCCCAGTCCGGCGGCGGCACCAGGAAAGACGCGATGCTGGTGAGTTCATCAGGCAGGTCCCCGGTCCAGGCCTCGAAGGCCCGCAGCGCTTCCGGGAACCGGTCCGCGCCGTAAACCAGGTTGCCGCTGTACACGGTCTCCGGAACGGGCCAGGCCCGGAAGGTGAAGGACGTGACGACGCCGAAGTTCCCGCCCCCTCCGCGCAGGCCCCAGAACAGTTCGGGCTCCTCCTGCGCCGACGCATGCACCGCCGTGCCGTCCGCCAGCACGACGTCGGCTCCGATCAGGTTGTCCACGCTGAGTCCGTGGGCGCGGGTCATCCAGCCGACGCCCCCGCCCAGGGTCAGCCCGGCCACTCCCGTTTTTGACACAACTCCGAGTGGAACGGCCATACCGAACGGAACGGTTGCCGTGTCGATGTCCGCAATGGTGGCGCCTCCATCCACCGTGACCGTACGGTCTATCGGATCGACCTCCACCGTCCGCAGCCCGCCGAGGTCGAGCACTATGCCGCCGTCGACAGTGCCGTTGCCGGCCACGTTATGGCCGCCGCCGCGGACAGCCAGCGGCAGCCCCGTGACCTGCGCGAAGGCCAGCACCGGAGCGACGTCGTCCGGGCTGGCCGCCCGCACCACGGCGGCGGGCAGCACATCGATCATCCCGTTCCAGACGAGGCGCTGGTCCTCATACCCCGCGTCGCCGGGCAGGACCACTGTCCCTGAAACGGCGTCCGCGAGGGCCGGATACAGGCTGTCCTCCGGCTGGGGCCAGGGCACAGCTGCCGAAGCGGAATCGGAGAGGGTTGGGTTTTCGGTCATGATCCACCGCCTTGGGAGCACCCGTGCTCCGCCCGGGCCGGGAGGAGCGCAGGAGTGGGGAACTGGTAACTGAACCCAGTGTTGGCTTCTCCCGCGGCAGATTCAACGGGTTCCGGAGAAGTCCGCGCGGCCCGGCTGCAACCGCCCGGATTCGGGTTGTTTCTTGCGGCATCCGATTGTGTTTGGCGGGGACCGGACGAAGACTTGGGGATGGGCCCGACGTCGTCGCGCTGCCGGATCCCGCCGCTGCCGACGCCGCTGCCAGGCAAGGAGCAAACGTGGAATTACCGTCGGTTCACAGCACCCAGGTGGATCTGTGGGCACGGGCCTTCCGGGCCGACCGCCCGCTGTTCGAGGCCGCCGAGACGGCAATCCATGCGGCCGTTGTTGCCCGGCTGGGCGATGACGGATTGAACTACCACCACATTCAGCACCGGGTGAAGGGCACCGGATCACTCAGCGAGAAGCTGTCCCGGACCCTGCCCGACGGCACGCCGAAATATCCCAGCGGAATGGGGGACATCGACGACGTGATCGGCCTGCGGGTGATTCTCTTCCTGGACTCGGATATTCGCAGTGCCATCAACGCCCTCAGCGGAGCGTTCGACCAATTGGGCCACGTGGACAAGGCCGGCGAGCAGCGTTCCCGCGGCGAGTTCGGCTACTCGGGCCAGCACCTGGTGCTTGCCGTTCCGGAGCGGAATCCGCCGCCTGGCTGCGAAGCGTTCTGCGGCCAGCGGTTCGAGGTGCAGCTGCGCACCATCCTGCAGCATGCCTGGGCCGAGTTTGAGCACGACATCCGCTACAAGGGCGGCGGCGAGGTGCCCCCGGAGGTCAACCGGGCCTTCACCCTGGCCTCTGGCCTGATCGAACTTGCGGACCGTGAGTTCGACACCATCAACGAACTGGTCACGGCGCAGAAGGCCCGCGACGAGCGGGAAGCCGTGCACGCCGTCGCAGCACCCTCGCTCACGCTCACCGCCGATGCGGTCCGCGGCATCCTGGAGCACGAACTGCCGCAGAATCCGCGCAGCCGGGCCGACCAGTACGAGTGGCTGGTGGAAGTGCTGCGCGCCAACGGGGTGGTCTCCGTGCCGCAGGCCTACGCCCTGTTCAAGACCGCCGACTGGGCCATTGTGTCCCGGCGGATCGAGTACCGGTTCCGTCCCGGCCACGTCCGTGCCGCCGACGACGTGCTGCTGCACCGTTTTGGGCAGGACTACGTGGAACGCACCCAGCTGATGGACGACGACGGCACCCGCCGCGCGAAGCTGGAGTACCGGCTGCGGCGGCTGGGCGGGTAGGGGTTGTGGCGGGTGATCCCCGGTTTGCTCCCCGGCGCCGGCCGGGGCGCGGCCAGATCAGCGGCGGTGGTGGACCTCCTGCAGCCCGTAGACCGGGGTGGGCAGACCCTCCATCCTGGCCTTCAGCTGCAGGGCCAGGAAGATGGAATAGTGCCGGCTTTGGTGCAGATTTCCGCCGTGAATCCAGAGGTTGTCCACGTTGGTGGGCTTCCACATGTTCCGCAGTTCCCCTTCCCACGGGCCGGGGTCCTTGGTGGTGTTGGAACCGTACCCCCAGCACTTACCCACCTGGTCCGCGGTTTCGGGGGAGATGAGGTCGGCCAGCCAGTTATTCATCGATCCGTAGCCGGTGGCATAGACGATGATGTCCGCGTCCAGCTCGGTGCCGTCGTGAAGCACCGCGCCGCTGCCGGTGAGCTTGGCGACCTGTCCGTTCTTCAGCTTCACCCGCCCATCGATGATCAGCTGCGAGGCGCCGACGTCGATGTAGTAGCCGGAACCGCGCCTGAGGTACTTCAGGAACAGGCCGGACCCGTCGTCGCCGAAGTCGAGGTCAAAGCCGGCTTGGTGGAGCTGGTCGTAAAAGTCAGCGTCGTGTTCGGCGATCGTCTCGTAGATGGGGATCTGCGCGTCCGGGAGGATCCGGTAGGGCAGCGAGGCGAAGAGCATGTCCGCCTTCTCGGTGGTGGTTCCGGCGGCCATTGCGCGTTCCGAGTAGAGGTCTCCCAGCGCGAACTCCATCAGCGAATCGCTGCGCACGATGTGGGTTGAGGAGCGTTGGAGCATTGTGACGTCGGCGCCGTGCTCCCAAAGATCGGCCGCGATGTCGTGGGCGGAGTTGTTTGACCCGATGATCAGGGCCTTCTTTCCGGACTGGTCGCCGCCGCCCGGGTACTGCGAGGAATGGTACTGCTCGCCCAGGAAGGCTTTAGCGCCGTCGAACTCCGGAATGTTCGGGTACCCGGAAACTCCCAGGGCGAACACCAGCTGCTGCGGGCGCAGTGTTACGTCCTCGCCGCGGCGACGGACCCGCAGTTCCCAGGTGCCGGCGTCGTCGTCGTACTGCGCGCCCAGGCACTCCGTGCCGGACCAGTAATCCAGCTCCATCAGCGCTGTGTAGTGCTCCAGCCAGTCGCCGATCTTGTCCTTGGGTGCGAAGACCGGCCAGTCATCGGGGAACTTGAGGTAGGGGAGGTGGTCGTACCAGACGGGGTCGTGCAGGGCGAGGGACTTGTAGCGCTTGCGCCAGGAATCACCGGCCCGCTCGTTCCGTTCAATCACGATCGTCGGGACGTTCTGCCGGCGCAGCCGGGCAGCCAGGCCGATTCCGCCCTGTCCGCCGCCCACGATCACGCAGTAGGGCTGCTCCTCGTAGCCAAGCCGCTCCTGGTGCTCCTGCTTTTCCTCGAGCCAGGACTTCCGCCCGCGGGTGATGGTGTGTTCCACGCCTTTGGGCCGGGTGGTCCCCTTCTGCTCCTCGTGGCCCTTGAGTTCCTGCATGGTGGTCAGCAGTGTCCAGGCTTTTCCGTTGCGCAGGCGGAGGTGCCCCCAACCCCGGGACAGCGCCGTTTCGAACGTAATCCAGGCTTCGGCAGCGCCCGCAGTGCCGCTGGCCGGTTCAGCCAAGGCCCATCCGGAAGGGGCGGTGTTGTCCAGGACGGCGTCGAGCATGTCCTTGATCTGGGCCCGGCCTTCCAAGGTCTTGAGGTTCCAGGTGAAGGAAACGAAGTCCCGCCACAGCCCGTCCTCCTCAAAGAGGTCCGCTGCGGCGGCGGTGTCCCTGTCTTGCAGGGCGGTGCCGAGTGCGGCGAGCCAGGATTCGACCTCCTGGTCCGGTGCCGTCATTGCAGAATCAGCCATATCCACTCCTTTGTGGGTTCGGTCCTTCGGGGTGCGGTGCGCCGCCATGCCGCTCCCAGTAAACGCGCCGCGGGCCCGCTGCGGTAGGGATGATGGCCCGAATCGGCGGATCGAAGAGGCCGGTACCGCGGGGTTAGGGTGGAAGGAGTCCAACCTGAAGGAGAAACTGTGGCATCCCTGCTGACCCCGCTCATCACGTCCGCCGGTCTGATCGGCGGCTACAAGACCGCCCGCGACACCGGCAACCGGCAGCTTGGCGGAGCAGTGCTGGCCGCTGCGGGTGCGGCGGCGTTCGCCCTGTGGAAGCGCGACGCCGGCACCGGGACCGCCGTCGCCCTCACCTCCACCTATGTTGCCGCCTTCGGCCTGTCCCATCCGCTGGCCAAGAAGCTGGGTGCCTGGCCTGCGGTGTACACGGTCACTGCGGCCACCGCTGCTGCCTCGCTGGTGTTCGGGCGGCGGAAGTAGCGTTGCCGGCGGCTTTCACTGCGGAACTTTCACTGAGGAAAGGGGCAGGTATGCCTGAACACTTCTCTGTGGGGGACCACGTTTCGTGGAACTCCGAAGCCGGCCGGGTCTCGGGCCGGATCATCAGGGTGCACACGTCGGACTTCGACTACAAGGGGCACACCCACCGGGCTTCCCCGGAGGAGCCGCAGTACGAGATCCAGAGCGACAAGACAGACCATGTTGCCGCTCACAAGGGCAGTGCACTCCGCCTCCTCAAGGAGTGAGCGCCGTGGGAAAGCCGCCAATCTTCACCATCGGACATTCCAACCGGCCACTGGATGAGTTTCTGGAGCTCCTTCAGGAGAGCGCTATTGAGCAGGTGGCTGACGTCCGGAAGCTGCCGGGCTCCAAGAAATACCCGCAGTTCAACAACGATGCCCTCGAAGTGTCCCTGGCGGAACACGGCATCAAGCTGATCCGGCTGGAAGCGCTGACCGGCCGCCGTCCGGTCAACAAGGACGTACCGTTCGAGGTGAACGCCTGGTGGGAGAACCGGAGCTTCCACAACTACGCGGACCACGCGCTCTCCGCGGAGTTCCGTGAGGCGCTCGCGGCTCTGCTCGGCACATCAGCGTCGTCCCGGACGGCGCTGATGTGCTCGGAGGCGGTGTGGTGGCGGTGCCACCGGCGGATTATTGCCGATCACCTTCTGGTCCGGGACGCAGAGGTCTGCCATATCCTCGGCAAGGGCCAGGTGAAACCGGCCGAGCTGAGCGCCGGTGCCGTGGTTGACGCAGATCGAGGGCTTACTTATCCGGCCCTCTGAGCCCAAAGCCGTGATTTTTTGGGACGGCATCAGCCTTTGGCACCGGGTCAGGCCGTCAGGCCGGAAGCGCCAGGTGCAGGACCGGGTAGGGGCGGCCGTCGCCGTCGAGTTCGCTGCGGCCCACCTGCACGAACCCGCGGCTCAGATAGAACCCGAGGGCTCCTTCATTTTGTTCGTTGACATCGAGCCGGGTAACTCCGTAGCTGGCGATGGCCTCGGAGAGCAGGGCCGAACCAACACCCTGTCCCCGGGCCGGATCGGAGACAAACAGCATCTCCAACGTCCCTTCCGAAACACCTGCGAAACCCAGCACATGAGACCCGCGCTCAGCAACAATGAGCGTCACCGCCGGGAAATACGCCGAGGCCAGGTTTCCTTCAATCCGTTCAAAGTCGGATTCCGCCAGGAAATCGTGGGTTGCCCTCACCGCGCTGCGCCAGATCTCGACCAGGCGTGGGTACTCGGGCGTCCCGTGGCTAGGACGAATCGTCAGCTGCTGCTCCGTCTCATTCATGGACCCATTTTCTCACTGCAGCTCCCACGGTGCTTCCAGGCCGCTGAGGGCGCCGCTTACCGCCAGCCGGCGTCGGGAGCCACCAGCTTCACGATGTTCTCCAGCAGTGCCGCGTTGTAGTCAACACCCAGCTGGTTGGGCACGGTGACCAGCACGGTGTCGGCTTCGCGGACCGCGGCGTCGGCGGCCAGCTCCTGCGCGATGACATCCGGCTCTCCGACGTAACTGCGGCCAAACCGGGCCAGCCCGCCGTCGAGCCGGCCCACCTGGTCGCGGCTCTCGGCCTGCGCCCGCAGCCCGAAGTAGCGGCGGTCGGCGTCGGAGACCAGCGGAATGATGCTGCGGCTGACGGAAACGCGCGGCGTGCCCGGGTGGCCGGCGTCGGCCCAGGCCTGGCGGTAAACCTGGATCTGCTCTGCCTGCAGCTCGTCGAACGGAACACCGGTGTCCTCGGTCAGCAGGGTGGAGCTCATCAGGTTCATGCCCTGCTCGCCGGTCCATTTCGCCGTCGCCCGTGTCCCGGAGCCCCACCAGATGCGCTCGCTGAGCCCGGGCGACTGAGGTTCGATCGCGAGCAGGCCGCTGGACCCGGTCATCTCCGGGTTGGCCGGCGCGATGCCGTGTCCGGCGATCGCGGCACGGAAGACGGCCGTGTGGCGGCGGGCGAGGTCGGCGTCGGACTCGCCCTCGGCCGGAACATAGCCGAAAGACTCGGCCCCGCGCAGGGCGGGTTCGGGGGATCCCCGGCTGATGCCGAGCTGCAGCCTGCCGCCGCTGATCAGGTCCGTGCCGGCCGCTTCCTCAGCCATATAAAGCGGATTCTCGTAACGCATGTCGATGACGCCGGTGCCGAGTTCAATCCGGCTGGTGCGCGCCGCCATCGCAGCCAGCAGCGGGAACGGAGAGGCCTGCTGCGGGGCGAAGTGGTGGACCCGGACGAAGGCGCCGTCGGCCCCGACGTCCTCCGCGGCGACGGCCAGCTCAATTGCCTGCAGCAGCGCCTCCCGGGCGGTCGGCGTCAGGGAGCCCGGAACATCGCGGTAATGGCCGAAGGAAAGGAAGCCAATTTTCTTCATATCTGCAACAGCGCCCTGGCCGGGACGGATATTCCGCCGCGGCTCCGGCCATGCGGCAACCCCTGTTTCCCGGGCCGCCCCGGGGCTAGACTCGCGGACCATGGCACACGAACTCGTGGCACTTGAAACCGAGGGCTGGCACGCCCTTTCCACCGGACCGGAAGAGGCCACCGCGTTTTATGACCGGGTGCTGGCACGGGAGCCCGTGATTATGCTGACCAACGGGCTGCGGATTACCGACCGGAGCCAGATCATCGCGTCCATGGGCGGTCCGCCGTGGACCAGTTTCGAGATTATCGAACCGCTGGAGACCTATCTGGGGCCCGACGTCGGATTCCTCACCTACAAGGTGCGGGCGGACCGGGACGGCACGCCGTACACCGCGCTGCTCAGCAGCGTCTATGCCAGGGAGGACGGCGAGTGGAAGCTGGCCCTGCACCAGCACACGCCGTACTGAGGTTGAGCCTTCTAGTGCTGCTCCGCGGGCTGGGCATGAAGACTCTCATCGGCAGGACCGAAAGAGGCCCGGGAGAAGGAAACGGTGAGTCCCGCCCGTTCCGGTGCTGCGACGTAGAGGCCGGCCCTGGTGGAACCGGTGATGTCCAGATGCGCCACCCGGATGGTCCGCCAGGGCGCCTTTTCACTGCGTGCTCGAAGGACCACCGAGTTCCCCGTCCAGCTGGCACGGATGGTTACGTTGGTGTGGGCCCATTCCGGCACGGGGCTGAGGGACCAGTCGGAGTATTCACGCGTCACGACGGCACCCACATGAGGTTCACCGTCGGTGATTTCGACGCCCGCCTTGATCCAGTTGGACTCATCGGTGCGGATCATGAGGCCGGCTTGGTCATAAAGACTGTCGTAGGAGGTTTTGAACGTGACTTCCAGGGCGCCGTCTCCAGTGACGGGAGCAAGGAGGGCGTGCCCTGAATCCCGCTGGAAACCGTAGTACGTCTTTTCCCAGTAGTCGCTGCCCTGGACTGCCTCAACCAGGAGATTGCCGCCGTCGGCTTCGCTGCTGACAGGCGGATGCGTCCATGTGGCCTGGTCCAAAAACTCCTGCATAGTCCTGCCCTGTCCCCTCGGTGTGGTTCCTCTAGGTGTTGATCTGTACATCAAAGTATCGATGACAAGGTTCGGCAGCATGAAGAGTCAACCAGCGTGACACTCCCATTTTTATAAACTCGCGCTGCACCAGCACACGCCGTATTGAAATCCGGTCAAAAGGTGCGGGGATTTGAGTCCGCGTAGAAGGTGGACGGCGGAATCCGCGCCGTCCACCTCATCACGTCAGAGGTAGCTGTGGACACTCTTTCGAAGCGCTTCGGCATGGTTGTAGATCTCGTCCAGCGAGTTGATCGGCATCCGGGTTTCCACCTTGTCTTCGTCGAAGATACCCACGTACTTCTGGCTTCGGTTGAAGTGAAGCCGGGCTATGGGCTTCCGGTTATTGTCATCAAGAAGCACAGCGAAGTACGTCTTTGCATCTCGCTGTGTTACCCGGGAAGGGGCTACTTCGCTACAGACAATTGCGCGCACGATTTGGAAACCTTCGAGTTCCTCAAGGGTCGTCTCGATTCCGTCATTGTCCGCTAGATCCTTCTCCACCTCGGGTTCGCTCGTCAGCGCGGCAGCTGACTGTTCTGCATTAGCAGTCTGAAGTGTGTCCGTCCCCAAAGCCGTTTTCAGCCTGCCATTTACCTGGTCGTTGAGGAACTGCTTAGCGGCTTTGATGACTAGGGGAGTGAACTGCTCTCGAACCTTTTGCGTGACCGCTCCCTCATATACGCGAGAGGTGAAGTACTTGATCCAATCGTCATCCGGCTCTTTGAACTGGGCGGCAATGATGCGCTTAATTTGGCCGATGTACTTCAACTCACCCGCCGCGTTGATGACCGAATCGAGGTCGAAGAC
Organism: Arthrobacter pullicola; assembly: GCF_014836875.1. Taxonomy (GTDB): domain Bacteria; phylum Actinomycetota; class Actinomycetes; order Actinomycetales; family Micrococcaceae; genus Arthrobacter_B; species Arthrobacter_B pullicola. Next base: position 555,806 of record NZ_JACSQC010000001.1, read on the forward strand.
ATCTTTGGACAGCTTCTGCAATTCCGGTATAAGAGTCTCATCGATGTCGTTGAGGTCAAGTACGAGGAAAGGCTTCGCATCCATCCGGTTGGGTGCATCCAGATCAGTGAAGAACTGGTAGTGCTCACCGTTGGTCAGGATGGCGATTCGCGCGTTGGTTACGGCGAAGTAGCGGTAGAGCTGAGAAGCGTGCTCTATCTTGACGGGTTCCTTCGATTTCTTGCACTCGATAAGAATCTGAACTTCACCGTTATGCACAATGGCGTAGTCGACTTTTTCGCCTTTTTTTACGCCAACATCGGCGGTGAACTCGGGGACTACCTCTAAGGGGTTGAACACGTCGTAGCCAAGAATCGTGGATATGAACGGCATAATGAACGCGTTCTTCGTTGCCTCTTCAGTCTCGATTGAGGCCCGCTGTTGCCGTACTTTTGCGGCCAATGCGAGCAGGCGTTCTGCGAAATCCATGGTTCCCCCATTTTTTGAAAGCTTTTTGAAAGTCTATCCCTGCGGTCTGACACTTGCATGTTCATAACCCGGCACCTTCACCAGGGCCCGTACTGAGATACGGCCGCCCTACAGCGGCCCGGAACGGTGAGCCCGATCACAGCGGGTGATCCTTTCGGTGCTGCTCCAGGAACTCCATGGAGTTCCTGGAGGAATGCACCAAAGCGCGGTATTTGCCGCCGCCCGCTGACTCGGGGCCGCCCGGCGGCAGATACGCGGCCTGCAGCGCTGCCGAAATCTGGCGGGCGGCGTCCTTGAGTAGACGGACCGTGGGAAGCGCCGGAGCGGAGTCATTCGGAACCACCACACTGATGGCGGCAACAACTGATTCCTTCAATCCGTAGACCGGAACGGCAATTCCCCGGGCAGCGGGATGAATGAAGCCGCTGCCCACTGCGTGGCCCTGTTCGCGGATCTGGGCGAGCAAACGCCGGAGGTGAGCCGGGCTCTGGACCGTATCTTCGGTGTATTTCACCAGCCCGGAGGTCAGAACCTCGGCCTGGAAACTGCCGGGAGCGTGTGCCAGCAGAACCAGCCCGCTGGAGGAGGCATGAAGCGGCAGCCGGCCGCCGATCAGGGTCACGTTGACGACGGCATTCCGGGTCGACAGCCGTTCCAGGAACAGCACTTCATGGCCCTGCAGGATGCCCAGCTGGGCGTGCTGCCGAACAGAAAAATGGATGTCCTGCAGGTAGGGCATGGCTATTTCCCGCAGACCCAGGGCGCCCGGCGTGCGGCAGGCGATCTCCCACAGGCGCACACCTATGCGGTAGGTCTTATCCCGTTCCCGTTCCAGCAGGCCAAACTGCTCAAGTTCCGCCACCACCCGGTGGGTCGTTGCCAGCGGCAGGCCGCTCCGCTGCGACAACTGGGACACGGTGAGAAAGGCCGAGTCCACGTCGAAGGTACCCAGAATCTGCATAATCCGGCTGAGCGCGGACCTCCCGGCAGAAGCGTTGGCCATATTTTCCTTTCAACGGAAACGAGCTGGAGCCTGAATTGTGACACATCCCATACTCAGTGCAACGGAGTCGGGCCGGTGAAGATCCGATTCCAGCCAGAGCTTTGCATCCGGCGCAATGAGGCGCCCTTTGGGAGGAAAACCATGGATCGACGCAGAAATCACCGGCGTTACTTCGCACTCACGGCTGTGGCTGGCGCCGCTCTGGGGCTGGCTGCCTGCGGTTCCTCGGGGCAGGCTGCGGCCGGGGAAGCCGTGCAGGTGGGCTACTTCCCCCTGGTGCATACCTCCACCGCCGTCAATGCCGAGGAAAACGGCCTGTTCGAAGCTGAGGGCCTGGACGTGGAGCTGGTTCAGACGCAGGGCGGGGCCGCTGCGATTCCCACTCTGATCTCGGGCGACATCGATGTGGCCTATGCCAACTACACCTCGGCGCTGCTGGCGGTGAAGCAGGGGCTGCCGGTGCGCTTCATTTCCGGGAACGACGTCGGTGCCGCTGACCACGGTATCTTCGTCGCGGAGGATTCAGGCATCGAAACGGTGGAGGATCTGGCCGGCAAGACGTTCGCGGTGAACAATCTCCAGAACATCGGTTCAGTTGCGGTCTATGCGCTGCTTGAGGACGCCGGCCTGGATCCTTCGGCCGTGGACCTGATCGAGATGCCGTACCCGGATATGCAGGCCGCTTTGGAACGCGGGGCGGTGGACGCCATCTGGCAGGTTGAGCCGTTCCAGGCCAGTGCGGCCGCCGCGGGGTTCGTCAAACTCTCCGACCTGTTCACCGGTCCGGTCGACGGAATGCCGGTGGCCGGATGGATCACAACGGAGACGTTCCTGCAGGAAAATCCCGAGGCAGTCGAAGCGTTCCGCAAGGCCATCGCGGCCTCAGGGGAGGAACTCCAGGACAACCGTGCGCGGCTGGTCGAGCTGGTCCCAACGTTTACCAAGGTTCCCGCGGAGGTCGTGGAGCAAATCGAAATGCCCAGGTTCGAGGGCAGGCTCGACGGCGGCCAGCTGCAGAAAACGGCAGACCTGATGCACAAATACAACATCATCGACGCCGCATTGGACACCCGTCCACTGCTCGCCGAGTAGGAGGAAAGCCATGACCACCACGACTGAATTCGAGATCCCCGTTCTTGACCTGGACCCGTTCGCCGATGACTTTCTGGCCGATCCGTACGAGGCCCACGTCCAGCTGCGCGAATCCGGACCCGTGACCTGGCTGAACCGTTATCAGGTCTGGGCCGTTGCCCGCCACGACGAGGTCTCCCAGGTCTTCGCGGACCATGAAACGTTTATTTCCTCCGCCGGCGTCGGCATCACGGATTTCCGCAAAGACAAACCGTGGCGGGCACCAAGCCTGCTGCTGGAGGCCGATCCGCCGGAGCACACCCGGGCGCGGCATGTTGTCACCAGCATTCTCAACCCCAAATTCCTGCGCGAGCTCAAGGCCGGTTTCCAGGAACGGGCGGAGCACGTGGCGGAACGGGTTGCGGCACTCGGCGACATTGACGGAGTCAAGGACCTGGCCGAGGCGTACCCGCTTGAAGTTTTCCCGGACTTTGTGGGGCTCCCCAAGGAGGGCCGGGAGAATCTGCTGCCCTACGGCTCCATGGTCTTTAATACCTTCGGACCCCGCAACGGGCATTTCGAAAAAGCCATGGAAAAGGGCTCGCAGGCAGCCGGCTGGGTGATGGAACAGTGCCAACCCGGTGCGCTCCAGGGGGACGGGCTGGGGAACCGGATCCACGCCGCCGCTGCAGAGGCCGGCTACGCCGCCGAGGACTCCGCCAGGCTGCTGCGCTCCTTCCTTTCAGCCGGCGTGGACACCACCGTTCACGGGATCGGCAACGCCCTGCTCTGCCTTGCCCAACATCCGGAGCAGTACCGGCTGCTGCACCATGACCCGTCGCTGGCCCGCGCCGCATTCGAAGAGACGATCCGGTACGAATCACCGGTCCAAACCTTCTTCCGTACGACGTCCCGCGAGACTGAACTTTCCGGCACCAGAATTCCCGAAGGCGCCAAAATCCTGATGTTTATTGCCGCTGCTAACCGGGATCCCCGCCGATGGGAGAACCCGGAAGACTTTGACATCACCCGCAAAACCATGGGCCACGTTGGCTTCGGGTTCGGCATCCACGCCTGCCTGGGCCAGATGCTCGCCCGGCTGGAGGGTGAATGCATCCTCTCCGCACTGGCCCGGCGCGTGCAGAAGATCGAGATCATCGGAGCGCCCGTGCAGCAACTCAACAACACATTGCGCGGACTGGATTCACTGCCGCTTCGCCTCACCCCGTCCGCCTGAACCGCGTCCGTCCAAACCACCGGAGCCCACCATGCCAAAAGTAACCTTTGTCCAGCCTGACGGCACTGAAATGATTGTCGACGCCGGAGCCGGCACCAGCGTTATGCGCACGGCGGTTTCCTCCGGAGTTCCCGGAATTGTTGCCGAATGCGGCGGCAGCGCGATGTGCGCCACCTGCCACGTCTACGTTGATCCCGGTGACCGGGCGGCGCTGCCGGAAATGCTCGCTGTGGAGGACGAGATGCTGGACTGCGCGGCAGCCGAGCGGGAAGAAGGCAGCCGCCTCTCCTGCCAGCTCCCCGTAGCCACGGATATCCGGGTCCGCATTCCGGAAACGCAGGTTTAGATGATGGGAACAGCCAACTCCGCTGGTGCCACTCTGATTGTCGGAAACTGCCAGGCCGGTGTGCAGCTGGCCAGCACGCTGCGGGAACTGGGCGACACCGCCCCGATCATCCTGGTCGGCGAGGAGCCGCATCTGCCCTACCAGCGGCCGGCTCTTTCCAAGGCCTTCCTCAAGGGGGAAGCAACCGCGGCATCCCTGACGTTCCGGACCCCGGAGTGGTTTGTCCGGGAGGACATTGAGCTGGTGACCGGGGAGCAGATCGCGGATATCTCCCGGGACGCCGACGGCGGCACCGCCGTCGGCACCAGCGGCAGAGTGTTCCCCTTCGCGCGGCTGGCGCTGACCACGGGAGCAGTGCCGCGGAAGCTGGCCCTTCCCGGGGCCGACCTGGCGGGCGTCTGCTACCTGCGCGATGCCGACCAGGCAGCATCCCTGCACCGCTCGCTGGGCAGCGCCCGCAGCGTCGCGGTCATCGGCGGCGGGTTCATCGGACTGGAGGTTGCCACCGCTGCCCGGGCGGCCGGCAAACAGGTGACCATCATCGAGGCAGCACCGCGCCTGGTGGGACGGGCCGTGGGCGAAACGATCAGCGATTTCTACCTCCAGGCACACCGCCGCCGCGGAACCACGGTCCTCCTGAACGCCGGTATCGTCCGCATCGCCGGCAAAAACGGCCGCGTCACCGGGGTGGAACTGGCCGGCGGCACCACGGTGCCGGCCGACGTCGTCGTCATCGGGGTCGGCGTGCTGCCGCGCACTGAACTGGCCGAACGTCTTGGGCTGGAAGTCAGCAACGGCGTTGTGGTGGATTCGCGCGCAGTGGCCTCAGACGGCGTTACGGTTGCCGCCGGGGACTGCGCGAATATGCCCAATCCGTTCACAGCGGATTACGGCAATGGGAACCTGCGGCTGGAGAGCGTCCAGAACGCCGTCGAACAGGCCAAAACGGCAGCCCGGTCCCTGCTGGGGCTGGAAGCGGACTACCGGACGGTGCCGTGGTTCTGGTCGGACCAGGGGGACCTGATGCTGCAGATCGCCGGCCTCTCCGCCGGACACGACAGCACCGTCCTGCGGGGCGATCCAGAGAGCGAAAAGTTCGCTGTCCTCTATTACCGGGAAGGACGGATCATTGCCGCTGACTGTGTCAACACCCCGCGGGACTTCATGGCAGTGCGCAATGCCCTGACCCGCGGACTGGACATCCCGCCGGAGGCCGCCGCGGACCTGGGCAGAACGCTCAAGGAATCGGCGGTTCCCCGGGTGCCCGCCTGAGGCTGCCGGTCCGGTTAGACCTGCAGGGAAGCCCGCTCCGCCACCAGCGCCTCAAGATCCGCCACCGTCCGGCCGGCGAGGGTTTCCCAGCGGGTGATGCCGGGCTGTTCGGGTACGTCGACGGCGTTCGGCACGGCAACGGTCACGGCGCCGGAGGCCTTTGCCGAGGCTACGCCGGGGCGCGAATCCTCCACGGCTACCACTCGGTCCAGGTCCACGGAGGTGCCCAGTTCCTCGCCCATCAGCTTGGCCGCCAGCAGGTAGGGCTCCGGATCCGGTTTACCCAGGGTCACCATCTCTCCGGTGACCAGGAACCGGAAGGTTCCCTCCGGAAGCTGATCGGCGATGACCTGTGCCAGGGTGCTCTCGCTCATGGTCACCATTGCGTTGGGCACGCCCGCCGCATTGAGTTCCGCCAGGATTTCCCGTGCTCCGGGGCGCCAGGGGATCTCTTCCTGCACTTTGCGGACCACGCTCGCGAGCATCGTGTCGAGGATTTCCCGTGCGCCGAGATCGGCTCCCGCTTCCTGGAGTTTCCTGGCCGAGTCCGGCAGGGCGTTGCCCACCAGCTCCATTGCCTGCTCATCGGTCCAGGTGACGCCGAACCGGGCCATCAGCTCCTTCTCAGCGGCGAACCAGTACGGTTCGGTGTCCACAAGCGTGCCGTCCATGTCCCAGAAAACTGCCTGCAGTGCGGGAGCGGGTGTCAATGGTCCTCCTGGTAGAGCCGCCGCAGGGGGTCTGCGGTCCCTTTGATCGTGGCAGCGGGGATGCATGTCCGTCAAAATCCGAGACGCGCGTGCCAGGTGAATGCGTTCCTGCGTAACCCGGCGCTCAGCCGGGCGGACATCAAGCGGCGCCGCGGCCCGCCCTAAAGCGGCCGGATGCTCACAGCGGCGGGAAGAGCAGGGTTCCGGCCAGTGCGACGCCGAGGATCAGCACGGTGGCGCCCAGCCCCAGCAGGACCGGCCGGCCGCCGACCCGGATCAGTCCCTTGATATCAAGGCCGAGTCCCAGTGCGAACATGGCCGCCGCCAGCAGGATCGTCTGCAGAATCTGCCCCGCAGCCAGAAGCGGGTCCGGGACAATTCCCGAACTGCGCAGCAGCACCGCTGCCAGGAAGCCGACGATAAACAGCGGAACAATGGGCGGCCGCTTTCCATCGGCCACGGCTCCGGTTTTGCGCATGTACAGCGAGATGCCGGCGACCATCGGAGCCAGGGTCAGCACGCGGGCGAGCTTTACCGTGACGGCCACCGCCAGGGCGCCGCCGCCGACCGCGCTGCCGGCGGCCACCACCTGGGCCACCTCATGCGTTGAAGCGCCGATCCACATGCCGGTTGACTCCGCGTCCAGCCCCAGCAGGCTTCCCAGGAACGGCACTGCCGGGATCATCAGGGTGCCGAACAGGACCACCAGGCCAATCGCCGTCGCGGTTTCTTCCTCCTTGGCGTCCGTTGCGTTCTCCGTTGCGGCAACAGCAGCGGCGCCGCAGATGGAGACGCCGGAAGCGATGAGGAGGCGTTGTGTCAGGCTGATCCCCATCAAGCGCCCGGCGATAAGGGTGACACCGAAGGTGATGCCGACGGACGCGGCGACAACCAGGAGGACTCCGGGCCCGAGTCCGAGGATGGAGGAGAGGGAAAGCTGCAGCCCGAGCAGGACGATGCCGGCGCGCAGCAGCTTCTTGGAGGAAAAGGCGACGCCGGGGGAAAGCCGGCGGGGGACCCGGACGAGGTTCCGCCAGAGTGCTCCGACCAGGATAGCGATCAGGAGCGGGCTGATCCCGGGGATCAGCTGCGCGATAAACCAGGCTGCCCCCGCCCCGGCCACGGTCACGGAGAGTCCGGGCAGATAAGAAGCCCACCGACTCGCAGCGGTGGTGGTGCGGGAGGCAGAAGTGCTGCTGGACAGGCTGGCGTCATGCTCTGGAGCAGGCGCCTGATGTTGCGTGATTTCCATGTTTAGAACCTCTCAGCCATACTCACCGGCCGGTAGGCATAACTTCGGCACCGCAGGCATATGATGCTGATATGCCTATGCAGCGACCGCCCGTTGAAAACTGGCTGCAGCTTCCTGCGCTGCGGCTCCTGGTGGGAATCGGCGAACACGGCAGTCTCAGCGCTGCTGCCCGGAATGCCGGCATGGCCCAGTCGAATGCGACCCGCTCGCTCAAGACCCTCGAACGACGGCTGGGCTATCCCCTGGTCACCCGCTCCACACGCGGGTCCACCCTGACCCGGGAAGGTGCCCTGACTGCGGAGTGGGCCCGGGAGGTGCTCGACGCCGTGGAGCGGCTCGAGGCCGGCGCTGCGGCGCTGGCGGATGCCGGTCAGGTGAAACTCGCCGTGGGGGCCAGCATGACGATTGCTGAGCATCTGCTGCCCGGATGGATCGGAGAATTCCGTGCCCGGATGCCCTCGGTCGAGACGAAGCTGAGGGTTTTGAACTCAGCCCAGGTGCTGGATGCTGTCCTTGCGGAGGAGGTCACTCTGGGATTCGTGGAGACCCCCGAAATTCCGGCGCAGCTGCAGTCCGTGACGGTCTGGACCGACCGGATGGCGGTGGTGTGCGGCACCGGGCATCCCTGGGCCTCACGGACCCGGCCGCTGGGCCTTGACGAGCTGGCCGGCACCGGTTTGCTTGAACGGGAAGAAGGGTCTGGGACCCGGGCTTTCCTGAATCAGCTGGTCGGTTCCCACCGTGCTGACCCATTGATGGAACTCAACAGCAACGCTGCGATCTGCCAGGGTGTTGTCACGGGCCTTGGTCCCGCAGTGCTCAGCGTTCTCGCAGTCGAGGGGGCGGTGAGAAGCGGGAGGCTGGTGGAAGTGCCGGTGCAGAGGCAGCCGCTGGAGCGGCAGTTCAAAGCCGTGTGGAGTCCGGCCAACAGTTCCTCGGAAGCCCTGCGGGAGTTTCTGGACATCGCGGTCGGTGGCAGACCCCGGGGGTAACAACGGATCGTAAACTGCGCCGGACAGCGGCCGCCGCGCGACCGGGGTTCCCACTCTATGACTGCTAGTGGGGCAGATGGGGTCACATCAGCCACACAGACAACGAAGAGTGGGAACCTTGGTCGGCCGCTGCGCCCGCTAGCCAGTTTCCGGCACCCCACCCCCGGCAGGCAGAGTCCAGCGAGCAGGATCCAGCCCTACCCCGCATCCGGATGCGCCCGCATAAACTCCAGCACCGGAGTTGCCAGCGACGCCCCGATATCCGACTGGGAACGCTTCTGCCCGCGCACCTCGAACATGTGGTTGGCGCCCTCGATCCGCTCCACCACGGCTTTCGGGCCGATCCGCTCAGCGATGGGCTCCAGCTCCCCGGGCAGGGCAAACGGGTCCCGGGTGCCCTGCAGGAACAGCATGGGCAGGGCCAGCCCGTAGAGGTGTTCGTCCCGCAGCTTCTCCGGCTTGCCGGGTGGGTGCAGCGGATAGCCCAGATACACCAGCCCGGACGCGTGCATGCCCTCGGCAACGGCCATCGACGCCATCCGCCCGCCGAAGGACTTTCCCGCCGCCCACACCGGCACCCCGCCGGCGTTATCCTCCGCGGCGAACATCACCGCACGCCAGGCAGCGATCGCCGCAGGGGCGCGGTCGGGGAACTTCTTCCCGGCCTCCCGGTAGGGGAAGTTGAAGCGCCAGGTGGCCACGCCGCCGTCGTTCAGCGCGTCGGTAAACCCGGTGAGGAACGGATGCTCCATTCCCGCCCCGGCACCGTGGGCGACCACCATGGACGCCCACGCGTCATCGGGCCGTGCAAACACGGCGGTGACAGTCCCGTCGCCGACGTTGACGGTAAGTTCCTGCTGCTGCACTGGCATGGGTTCCAATCTACGCGCGGAAGGGCCAGCGGGTCACAGGGGGAGGGCTCCCTCTTCCTTAACCGTCTTCATCACGATGGTGCTGGTCAGTTTTTCGACACCGGGAAGGCCAACCAGCACCTCGTCGTAGAACTGTTGGTAGGCCTGCAGATCTGCAGCGATGACCTTGAGCAGGAAATCCGGTTCGCCGAAGAGCCGGTCCGCTTTGACGATCTGCTCGATCCGGCCCACCTCGTCCTCGAAGGTGAGCATCTGCTGCCGGTCACGCAGGGTGACGAACACCAGGGCCTGGAAGGTGAGCCCGACGGCGGCCGGATCCACGACGGCGCGGTACCCGGTGAGCACGCCGCTGCGCTCCAGCTCCTTGATTCGGCGGTGGCACGGCGCCACGGTAAGGCCTACCTCGCTGGCCAGGGCGGTGGCAGTCATTCGCCCATCGATTTGCAGCAGGCGCAATATTTCCCGATCAATAGCGTCAATCACGCAAGAATCATACTGCCGAACAGCCCTGGCAGGCATTAACCGGTAAGCACTTATCGCCGTCGGATCCCTAGGGTTAAGGAATGGATTTATCGCTGCTCGCGGGCTTCGCGGCCGTCTCTATCACCTTGGCCATGACTCCCGGTGCTGACTGGGCGTACAGCATCTCCGCCGGCCTGCGCGGCAACCGGATTGCCCCGGCCGTAGCCGGACTGTCCGCCGGTTACCTGTTCCACACGGCGCTGATCGTCGCCGGACTCGCCGCGCTGATTGCCGCCACTCCGCAGCTGCTGGTGGGCATCACTCTCCTGGGCGCTGCGTACCTCTTGTGGCTCGGTATCTCGACGATGCGCACCTGGCGTTCGGCCGGCTTCACAGCGGATACGACGACGGCGGCTCCCGCAGCAGCGGCTGCCGTTCCCGGGACGACGGCGGCGGGTGGGCGTGCCGTGACCGCCGCTGGCCTGGGAGGGGGGCCGGGCACGGCGGGGAGCATTGCCGTGGCTGCGCCGGTGCCGGCGGGTCCTGCCGCACGCACGGACTTCCTGAAAGGACTCGGTACCAGTGCCACAAACCCCAAGGCGCTGCTGCTCTACCTGGCACTGATCCCGCAGTTCGTTGATGCCGGCGCCGTCCTGGCAGTCCCTTTGCAGTCGCTGATCCTCGGCCTGTCCCACTTCGCGGTGTCCGTGGTTATTTACACCTGCGTGGCGCTCGCTGCCCGGCGGCTGCTGCGCTCCCGGCCCGCCGGAGCCCGCGCCGTCACCCTGGCCAGCGGCATCATCATGGTCTGCCTGTCCCTGGTGCTGCTCGCCGAGCAGGGCGCTGCGCTGTTCGGCTAGCAGCACCAGGAGGGCCAGCTCTGGCTATTCCGGTCTCGGTGTGGCTCCGCTTTGGGGCAATGCTGCCAGTTTGGGACTTTCCTGCCGTGGCGCCACGGCAGGAAAGTCCCAAAGCCTACGATTTGTCCCAAACGGAGCGGCTCGGCCGCGCTCGGCAGCACCAGGAGGGCCGCAGGCTAGCTGTTGACCTTCTCGAAGGCCGGAGCCCGCCGCTTGTCGAAAACGGTGGCACCGACTTCCTGCTCGGCCTGGTTGTTGATGGACAGGTCGATTCCCGGCCGGTCCCGCAGCACCAGGACGGCGGCAATGGACACAACGGTCATACCCAGCAGGTACAGGGACACCGACGCACTGGTGCCGGTGGAGTTGATCAGGGCCTGCGCGATGGTCGGCGCAAACGCCCCGCCCAGGATCGCTCCGAGCGCGTAGGAGATCGAGACCCCGGAGAACCGGACGGACGCCGGGAAGATCTCGCTGTACCAGGCGGCCTGCGGACCGTAGCTCATGCCCAGGCCGATGGCGAAGAGCCCCAGCGCCAGGTAGAGCATCGGCAGCGACCCGGTGTCGATCAGCCAGAACAGCGGGAAGACCATCAGCGCCTGGACGCCGAAACCGATCAGGTAGGTCCGCTTCCGGCCAATGGTGTCCGCAACGAAGCCGGAGAGCAGCGTGAAAATAAACCACATCGCGGCGGCGAAGGTGATCGCCAACAGGACGTCCGTGCGGTCCAGGCCCACCTTCTCGCCGGTGGCGTAGCTGGGGATGAATCCGCCGGTCGCCATGTAGCCGGCGGCGTTGTTGCCTGCGAAGACCAGGGCGGCCAGGATCACCAGAAGCCAGTGCTTGCGGAACAGCTCGGCGACGGGCACCTTGGTCTGCTGCTTCTTTTCGGCAATTTCCGTGAAGATCGGGGATTCCTCCACCGCCCGGCGCACCAGGTAGCCCACCGCGATCAGCACAATGCTGAGCAGGAACGGCACCCGCCAGCCCCACTCGATGAATGCGTCGCCCGGAGAAATCCAGCCGGTCATCAGGGCTGTCACACCGGAGGCGAGCAGCATGCCCAGGGGAACGCCGAGCTGGGGGAAGGACCCGGCCCGTCCGCGGCGGCTGGGCGGAGCATGCTCCACCGCCATCAGGACGGCACCGCCCCACTCGCCGCCGGCGGAAATGCCCTGCAGGATCCGCAGCAGCAGCAGCACCACCGGTGCCAGCAGCCCCGCCGTTTCGTAAGTGGGCAGGACACCGATCAGGGTAGTGGAGATGCCCATCAGGATGAGCGTCAGGACCAGCATCGGACGCCGGCCGATCTTGTCGCCGAAGTGCCCGGCCAGGAAAGCACCCAGCGGACGGAACAGGAAGCTGATGCCCACGGACGCAAAGGCGAGCAGCAGGCCGATCGACTCGCCGGCCGGTGCGAAGAACACCTGGGCGAAAACCAGGCCCGCGGCCGTGGCATAGATAAAGAAGTCGTACCACTCGATGGTGGTGCCGACGATCGTGGCGAAGGCAACGCGGCGCTGCGTCCTCCGGGAACCGGCGTCGGACCGTGGTGTGCTCATAGGGTCTCCAGATGGTGAAGTGATGCGGAACTGCGGACGGTGGAACGGAAAAGCGGGCAGAACGTCTACACGAGACTGGGCGCGGCCTGCCGGGCATAGGCCTTGAGGCTGAAGCCGGGTGCTGCCGCTTCCTCGGGGGAGGGGCCGCGGCCGGCGGCCAGGAGCTTGCGGGCACCCAGATGATCCCCGGGCGAATTGACGGACTCGACGGCGGCGAGCCGCCCGTCCCGGAAACACAGGATGGAGAATTTGCCGGCTGCCGGGTCCCCGTTGAGGACGGTGGTGTCCCCGGGGGTCGAAAGGCCGGCGATCTGCAGCCGCAGGCTTCCCTGTGTGCTCCAAAACCAGGGCAGTTCGGTGTAGGCCGCCGGCGCCCCGAGGATGGTCTGGGCGGCGTGCCGTCCCTGGTCCGTCGCATTCTGCACGGACTCCAGCCGGTTTCGGGCGCCGGCATGGACGGAGGGGAAACTGGCGCAGTCTCCCACGGCGAGGATGGCCGGGTCGGAGGTCCGCAGGGCCTCGTCCACCACGATGCCGTTGGCGGTTTCCAACCCAGCCGCGGCAGCCAGCGAATCATTGGGGACGACCCCGATGCCGGCGACCACCAGGTCCGCCGGATAGCGGGCACCGGTGGTGGAAACGGCTGTCATCACCCGGCCGTCAGGTCCGGCCTCAAAATGGGCGATGCCTTCGCCCAGCTGCAGCCGAACCCCCAGTTCCGCGTGGGCGGCGGTGAACCAGTCGCTCATCGCCGGGCTCAGTGCCCGTCCCATTGGACGGGCGGCGAATTCCAGGACGGTGACGCTGCAGCCCCGGGCCCGGGCCGCGGCCGCGAATTCCAGGCCGATGAAGCCTGCTCCCACCACCACAACGTCACGGGTTGCCGGCAGTGCGGCGTGCAGCGCTTCGGCGTCGCCCAGGGTCTTAAGCCCGTGCACCCCGGGCAGCTCCGCGCCGTCGCAGCCCAGGACGCGGTTGGCTGCGCCGGTGGCGAAGACCAGGTGCTCATAGGGCAGGACGCTGCCATCGCTGAGGGCTACGGTCCTGGCCGCCCGGTCCACCGAAACGGCGCTGATGCCGTCGAGCAGCGCGATGTCCTTCTCAGGGAAGAACGAGGCGGCCCGCAGCGGCAGCGGTGCCGGATCCGCACCGGCTGCCAGATAGTCCTTGGACAGCGGGGGACGCTGGTAGGGCAGACCCGGCTCGTCCGCCACAATCGTGACGGTGCCGGTGTAACCGCCGCCGCGCAGGCTGTCGGCAACCTGCAGTCCGGCCTGCCCTCCGCCAATAATGACGACCGGCATGCGCTACACCTGGTCCGAGGGGACGTCGACGACGATGCCGTCCAGCTCGGTGCAGGCCTTGACCTGGCAGCCGAGCCGGGAGCGGTCGGTACGCTCGGCGGTGGTGCAGTCGAGCATCTCTTCCTCGTCGTCACTGATTGCCGGCAGGGCACCGGCGAATTCCGGGCGGACGTAGATGTGGCAGGTGGCGCACATGGCCTGCCCGCCGCACTCGCCAACAATCCCGTCAACGCCGTTGGTCACGGCAGCCCGCATCAGGGACGTGCCGGGCTCGACGGTGACGATGGCGGGTGCACCCGAAGGCTGGATAAAGGTAATGGTGTTCATGGTTCTCCTAGCAAAAAACGGGGTTTCAGCCCCAGAGGACGGGCATCTTGACCAGGCCGCGGAAGACCCAGCCGGCATCTATGGAGGCGTTCTCCGGGTCCAGCCGGAGGCCGGGGAGACGGTCGAAGAGAGCGGGCATGGCCACCTGCGCCACCTGTGCCCGGGCTACCCAGGTGCCGGCACAGAAATGTGCGCCGCCGCCGAAACCCAGGTGCGGCTTCTTCGGCCGGTCGATGTTGAAGGTCTCGGGGTCCTCAAAGACCAGCGGGTCGCGGTTGGCGGCGCCGAGGACGACGCCCACCCGTGCTCCCTGGGGCAGCCGGACACCGTCCAGGACGGTATCCCGGGTGACCTCCCGCGGGTACATGCCGATCGGCGCCACCCAGCGGACGGATTCCTCGAAGGCCGTGGCGTAGCGTTTCGGATCCCCGTTGATTGAGGCCAGCTGGCGGGGATTATTGAGCAGGGCCCAGACGGTGGTGGCGAGCACATCGCGCGGTTCGTTCAGGCCGCCGCCGATGGTCATCTTCAGGTTGGCGCGGATCGCTTCCAGGGGGATCGGCAGGGATGCCAGCCCGGAGAGCAGCGAGTGGTCCGGGTGGTCCTTGAGGTAGGGCAGCATCTCATCGATGGCAGTGTCCACCTCGGCGGAGGACTGCGCGCTTTTGGCCCAGACCCCGGCGTCGTCGGCGTAGTTGCCGGTGCCGTCGATCATGGTCTGGCTCCAGCGCTGCATGTCCACCTGCGTGGCGTTGTGGAAGCCGCAGATCAGCCGCAGGTTCTCCGCTGCGTACGGTGCCGCGTAGTCCCAGACGAAGTCGGCACCCGGCCCCTTCCGCTCCAGTTCGCCGAGGTACTTCTCATTGTTGGCCTCGAAGACCGCATTCCAGTGATTCTTGATGGTCCCGGGCCGCAGCGTGCTGCCGTAGGAGTCGCGGTCCCGCTTGTGCTCCGGATCGTCCTTGCGCAGCATCGAGTGGCCCATGGCACGCTTCATCAGCGAGCCCGTCTCATTGGCGGAGAAGGTCTCTGCATCCTGCTCGATCGTGTGGCAGGCCGCGTAGCTGGTCACCATGTAGCGGTTGACGGCGGGGACCCAGTGCACCGGCGCTTCTTCACGCATGCGGCGGTAGATCGGGAACGGGTCCCGGTACAGGTCCGGGATAGTGACCCAGTCGGCCACCGGGGCGTCCCGGGGTGGTGGGTTGTCCGCTGCCGGAACGGGGAGCGGGGGAGCGGGCAGGGGATCTACAGCGGTTCCGGCTTTATTGCCTGCTCCGGTGAAGGGGCAGCCGGCGGTTTCCGTTGTTCCCGGGAAGGTCATCTTTGGTCTCCTGGTGGAAGGGTCCACGTCAACACATCTGAGTCGACTCGTCTGAGACCAAGTGTGGTGTGGATCATATCCCCGGTAAAGTACAAGAAAGAGTCCACCATCCACGGTTTTAGCGAGGTTATGCATGGCCCGGTATACACTGCGGCAGCTGGAGGCCTTCGTGGCTGTGGCCGAACAGGGCAGCATTGCTGCGGCGGCCGGGTCCCTGCACGTCTCCCAGTCCGCGGTATCCGGTGCGGTCAACAACCTGGAACGGGTTTTTGACGCCCAGCTGACGATCCGCCGCAAGGCCCACGGTGTCACGCTCACGGCTGCCGGCCAGTACGTGCTGACCCGCGCCAAGTCACTGCTGGTGGAGGCCACGGACCTGGAGCTGCATGCCGGTGACGCCGGCGCGGAACTCCGTGGCTCCCTGACCCTCGGCTGCTACCTGACGCTGGCCCCCACGGTCCTTGCCCGGCTGATTGACCACTACGGACGGCGCCATCCCCTGGTGCAGCTCGATTTCTTCGACGGCCCGCAGACCGAGGTGCAGCGCCGGCTTTCCAGCGGCCGGCTCGACGTCGCCATTGCCTACGATCTCTCCCTCCCGGCCGGTCTGAACCGGCAGAAGCTCTACGATGCGGAGCCGTCGATCGTGCTCTCCGCGGACCATCCGCTGGCTGACCGCGAGGACCTCGCCCTGGCTGACGTTGCCGCGGAACCGATGATCCTGCTGGATGTGAATCCCAGCCGCGAAAACACCATGACCATGTTCGACGCCGCAGGCCTGCAGCCGAATATCCGGTTCCGGACTACCGATTACGAGGTGACTCGTTCGCTGGTGGGGCGGGGCATGGGCTTCGCCATCCTGGTTCAGCAGCCGGCCGGCGGCCAATCCTACGAGGGCCGGTCCCTGGTGGTGCGGCCGATCCGCCCGGCGGTCCGTCCGGTCCCGGTATCGATCGTCTGGCCGGACGCCGTCCGTCCGTCGCAAAGCGTCAGCGCCATGCTGGACCTTGCCGCCGAGCTCTACGGCTAGCGGTCCGGCCCAGGGTCCGGCCGGGGGTCCGGCCGGGCGTCCGCCCCGGGAGCGGCCCGAGGAGCGCCCCCGAAGCCCCCCTTGTGGGCCGCTGACCTGCAGATTCGGAACACCGGCCCGGGATCCGGATACTGGAAGGCATGACATCAACGCACACTGACACCCTTCCGGCCAGGGGGCCGGAGGCGGTGACGGTCTCCATCACCCGGCGGGTCGATCCCCACCGTGTGTCCGAGGCCACGCACTGGGTCCAGGAGGGCGTCAACCTCGCCAATACCTGGCCCGGCTTCCTCGGCTCGGGATGGGTCCGCGCCTCCGCCACCTCCGACGAATGGCACATGCTGTACCGCTTCGCTGATGAGTCCTCATTGGATGCCTGGGAGCACTCCCAGCACCGCCAGGACTGGCTGGCACAGGGGCGGGACCTGGTTGAAGACCGCACCGTCATCCGCCGCACCGGCATTGAGGGCTGGTTCGACGCGCCGTCGGCCACCACCGACCTCGAGGCGCCTTTCAAGCCGCCGCGCTGGAAGCAGGCGATAGCCATCTGGCTCGGCTTCTTCCCGGTCAATCTGGTCTTTACCTGGCTGGTTGGCCTGGCCGTTCCGGGCTGGGATGACATCCTGATGCCGCTGCGCGTGCTCATCACCACGGCCATCCTCACCCCGATCATGGCGTACTGGGTACTGCCCTGGGTTACCGGGCTCCTGCAGCCCTGGCTGCAGCGCCGGCGGACCAGCTAAACCCCTCTTCAACAAGGACGACCACGGCGGGGGGGGGGGGGGGGGGGGGGGGG
>NZ_JACSQC010000001.1:572703-695631 GCF_014836875.1 Arthrobacter pullicola
GCCGGGAACCTTCCCCGGCCGGCGCCGCCGTCGTCTGCCTTGACTGGTTCAGAACTGTGCCTACCTCAGCGCCTGCTGCGCCGGAACCGGCCGGCTGGCCTTCCAGGCCTTTCGGAATCCGTCACCGATATCCCAGAGCCCGATGACCAGAACCGCGGCGGCCGTGATTCCCGCGATCCAGCCGGAGGCATCGGCACCCCAGTCCACATTGGCCAGGAATGCCCAGTCAAACACCTGGTCCGTGGCCAGCAGCCAGAGCACCGGCACCATAAACAGCAGCGCCAGCACCGTATTCACGGCCGCGAAGGTGTAGGTCCAGCGGCCGGCCAGGTACAGCACGACGGCGAACCCGGCTTCGATGACCAGCAGTGCAATCACGTAGGGAAGCCAGAAACTCCAGAGAGCCTCCTGCAGCACCAGTACCGGTTCGCCGTCCAGGTACATCAGCGATCCGATCCGCTGCCAGAGCAGCAGTCCGATGAAGAAGGCTATGAGGACCACCGTGGCGATGGTGTCGCCCAGGGAGACCTGCGCCTTCCGCGGCAGGGCAGGAAGCATGGCGGGGGTCCAGGCTCCCAGTCCGAGGTCCTTCCGCCGGGTTCCGTTGTACTGGATGATCCCGAACGTCAGGGTCACCCAGAAGCCCAGGTGCACCAGGGCGTTGACGGCGGTGCCGATCGCGGCACCGAAGGCACCGGCCGGTTCCCCGGGGTCTATCGCCATCCGGACCACGATGCTGCCCACAAAAGCGAGCGGGACCACGATCAGCAGCAGCGTTTTCAGTAGCCGCCACCAGTCCAGGAACAGGTCCGGGCCAATGAGGTAGAGGGGCCTGCCGGTGTAGCGCGCGGCCAGCCGGGCCGGATCACCGAGCTCGGTGAGCACATCAGTCTCGGCTTCGGCCGGAGGCTGTCCGCCCTCCACCCGGGCCTCGACGTCGTCGGTAATGGAGCCGCGCAGTTCGCGTTCGATATCGCCACGCTGTGCTTCGGGGATCGACCTCAGGGCTGCGAAGACATAGCGGTCGGTAAGAGTACTCATGATTGTCTTCCTTCGTTGAGCTGGCGAATGGAGCCGTGCAGGCTGTCCCAGTCGCGCAGCAGCGCTTCGAGCAGTTCCCTGCCTTGTTCAGAGGTGGTGTAGAACTTCCGCGGCCGTGCTTCCCCGGTGTCCCAGGAGCTGGTCAGCAGGCCCTGTTTTTCCAGGCGGCGCAGCAGTGGGTAAAGCGTGTTGGCCTCGACGGCGAAACCCGCCTTATCCAGTGCCTCCAGCAGGCCGTAGCCGTAGCCGGGCCGCTTGAGGATGGAGAGGCAAGCCAGCACCACGGTTCCGCGGCGCAGTTCCTGCAGGTGTCCGCCGAGCAGTTCATCGTCCATGACTCACACTATGGTGTGTCAGACACAATAATGCAACAGGTTGTGGGGACTTTTTTCGACAGAGTTCAAGGGGGTCATGGCTGGTGCCGTGCTGGTGCTTTGTTCGCCGTTGTGCCGGCGGGGTGCTGGCTTGTGGGCGGGCGCCATGGTGCTGCTGAGGGCATCCATCACCGTGCTGCCTCTTCGTTCGCCGCTGTGCTGCTGGGCGGCGTCCGGCATAGGATCCGGCACGGCGCTCAGCCGGTGCCGCCTCGGAAGCCGTGGGAAAGAGACCATCGGCCGAAGCCACCCAGGTCCCCCAGAGCCGCCCAGTTTCCCACAGTGTGGTGCAGAAGTTGCCTTGGGGGAAACATCTGCCACAGAGGTAACAAGGGGTGGGAGGCTGCGCGGGAGCTGTTCGGGTTCGGGACCAAGGCGGCACGGATTCCCACTCTATGTAACCTGCCGTGACTGGTGGGGTCACATCAGCCTCAGGAGTGAACTTAGAGTGGGAACGCGTGTCGCCCCCGGCCGAGTGTCCCGCCCGGGGACCAGGCCCACACTCGATCCGGTGCCGCCAGGGATCCAGACCGCCCCCGGCCATGCACCATGCCCATGGCTGCGAATGGGATCCGCCCCCGGCCACGAACCAGGTCCGGGTCGAGGTCCGGGTCGGGGCCGGCCGCCCCCGGGCCGCCGCCCACCCCCAGACCCGCCGCCCACCCGGCCGCCGCCCCCGGGCCGCCGCCCGCATGCCGTCCGCTCAGCGGCGCCGGACTGGCTGCCGCAGGATGGTCTTCAGCTTCTCCGGCGCCGTCCGGCGCGGATCACTCAGATAAATCTCGTGGTGGTCACCGTTGAATTCCAGGCTGTTGCCGGGCATGTAGTCGTTGTGCAGGCGGGCCAGGACCGGCGCTTCGTCATCATAGGGACCGGTATGCAGGATCTGGACGGAAAGCCCCTCCGCCAGGCTAAGCCAGCGGACCCGTTCCACCGACTCCAGGCCCTTTTTCGCCAGCACCTGCGCCACGGCGTCGTCGAGCAGGGCGGGAGTGATCCACTCCGGCTGGCTGATCAGCATGGTCCATTCCCAGGAATCCTTGTTTCCGCGCACAAAATCGGCCGGATTCTCCGCCCGCCACAGCCCTTCCAGCGGTCCGACAACGGAGTCGCGTCCGAGGGTTCGCTTGGCTGCGAACTTCAGCGTGTACGCCACTGAATACAGGGCTTCCACCGCTGCGGCGTAACCCGGGGAGGTGTTGGGGTTGCCCTGCCCGTCCATGGCGATGAAATTCTGCTCGGGAACCTCCACCAGGGTGAAGTCCGCGCCCGGGGCATAGAGCTCCGGGCGCTCCTTTTTGATGTCGAACTTGTCCATGGCGGACCTCTTCCACCTGTGTTCGGTCAGGACCCCAATCCAAGTCCACGCTGCGGGCTCAGGCAACCCCGCTGGGCCCGCCCCCTCATGTCGGGGCATGGGTTCGATACGATCCAAGCTGGAAACCGAATGAAGAGTTCACGACAGGGGCACGATGACACTGGTAGGTACTGCGGCCACGGTGGTGCTGCTGCGCGACGGCACGGCAGGGTTGGAAGTTCTGCTGCTGGAACGGCCGCGTCACACGGGTACATTCGCGGGTGCCTGGGTCTTCCCGGGCGGCCGGGTGGACCCCCAGGATTATGAAGCGGCGGGGTACGCCCCACCGGCCGGTGCCGCCGGACCCCCGGACCCCAGCCGGGACCTCGCTGCTGCCCGGGTTGCCGGGGCGCGTGAGACGGCTGAGGAGACCGGGCTGCTCCTTCCCCCGGATTCCCTCACCGATCTGTCCTGCTGGATCCCGCCCCTGCAGGCACCCAAGCGGCTCAAGACCTGGTTTTTCCTGGCGGCGCATCCCGGCGGTGAGGTCCGGCTCAACCCGGGTGAACTCATCGATTCCGCCTGGCTCACTCCCGCTGCGGCCCTGGCCCGGCACCGGGAAGGCAAAATGCTTCTGGTGGCCCCGACCTTCGTCACGCTGACGCTGCTGCAGCAGGACGCCGACGTCGCGTCCGCTTTGGCACGCGCAGCAACAGGTCCGGTGGAGACATTCAGCAGCCGCCTCCTGGGGGGTTATGAGCCGGATGCCGTGATCGCCTGGCACGGCGACCCGGAGTATCCGGACGCCGCCCTGGCGGGGCGTCCCGGCGAAGGGGCACGGCACCGGCTGACCATGCGTGGAAGCGACTGGCGGTACGAGCGAAGCTAGGCGCTGCGCGTCGTTCCCGTGCGGGGGCCCTCGGGAAGGACCCGGTTGCGGCCCGCCAGCAGGGCGATGCCGCAGCACACAGCCATGGCCCCGGCACTGGCGGCCAGCGGCAGGGTCCAGTCCCCGCTGAGGTCGTACAGGAAGCCGAACACCACCGGGCCCGCGGCGCCGATGCCGTAGCCCACCGACTGTGCCATGCCGGAGAGGGAGGCCGCCTGGACATGGTTGGTGGTGCGCAGGCTGAACAGGGACAGGGCCGTGACAATCAGGCTGCCCGCTCCCGCTGCGCTGATTACCACCCAGAGCAAGGGCACTGCGGGGGCCAGCAGCAGCCCGAGGAATCCAGCCGTTGCCAGGAGGCTGCCGAAGACGGCGACCGGGCGCTGGTCGCGGAAGCGGTGCAGTAATCCGCCGGTGAGCAGGCTGGAAACCATGCCGACCAGCAGGAAAACGGAAACATGAAGCCCCGCAGTGGTTTCAGAGATGCCCTGATCGTGTTCGATGCTCGGCAGCCAGGTCATCAGGATGTAGAACGCCAGGGACTGCAGTCCCATAAAGAGTGTGACCTGCCAGCCCAGCAAGGTGGTCCAGGGGGAACGGTAGCGGACCTTAGGGGTGCGTCCGGGGCCGGAGGCGGGTGCCGGATCGCCCTTGAGGGTCGGGAGCAGCGCGGCCATGGCGATCAGCGCCAAACCTGCCCAGATGCCGAGGGCAAGCCGCCATCCGGTGCCCTGGGCGAGGGAAATCGGAACAACGACGGCGGCACCAAGCGCCGCGACTGCGCTGTGCGCCGCGATATAGATGCCGGTCAGCTGGCTGACCCGGTCCGGAAAATCCCGCTTGATCAGTGACGGCAGGAGGACGTTCAGGAAGGCGATGGCGACGCCGATGAGAATGGTCCCGATCCAGAGCGCCGCCGGCAGGGGCATGGAGCGGAAAACGGTTCCCGTGGCCAGCAGTGCCAGGGAGAGCCACAGGGCCCGGTCCAACCCGACACGGGCGGCGAACGCCGGAGCCACTGGCGAAAACAGTGCAAAAGCAATCAGCGGCAGGCCGGTCAGGAAGCCCGCCTGGGCGCTGGTGAAATCGAGTTCCCGCCCGATGTCCGCCAGAAGCGGCCCTACGGATACGAACGCGACGCGGAGGTTTGTCCCGATCAGCAGGACGCCGGTGAGTGCGAGGCCTGCACGAACCGGCTGATTGGTTCTGGTCCGGCCCGATACCGCCACGCTTCTCCCTTGCAGCCACGAATATGCTCTGCATCACGTTAGCGCGGGACTCAGCCGAAACAGCAAGGACGCCTTATATGACGCAGCAAGTAGTTGCGGGAAGCGTGGCCGTGGCCAGTGGCGGTTAGCTGGCCGTGCCTTCGGTGGAGATCTGCTCGATCTCCTCGGGGGTCAGGCCGGCAACTGCTGCGATGCTTCCGGTCTCCAGGCCGTCGTTGACAGCCGTCTGCACCAGGTCGGTCAGGACCTGCTCGGCGCGGTCAACGGCCCACTGCTGCGCTTCCAGCTGGGATGCGGCCAGAGCCAGAGTGGACAGCGAATCTTCGGTGGGAGTGGGAAGAGCGGGATCCTGCGTGGAACCTGTTGCTGTCATAGTCTTTATCCTTCGGTACGCCCCTGGATGCTAGCCAGGCAAGCTAGTTGTTAACCAGACAAGGTCTGGAGTGTTCAGCTAATGCCAATCTTACCGGTCGGCTTCAAGGGCCCGGGTCATCTGCTGCAGGAAGCGGGTAATGGTTGCCGCCTCCTCCGATGTCAGTGCTTCTGCGGCCTCCAGCATCTTTCGGTGCATCGTTCCCAGCGTTTCCCGAACCTCCCGGTCCGCGCTGTCTGTGGGAATGATCTCCAGTGCACGCCTGTCTGTGGGGTGCGGGCGGCGGAGGAGATAGCCGCCCTTCTGCAGCCGGTCGATCAGGGCCGTGGTGGAAGCCGTGGAGATTTTCAGGAAGCGGGAAAGGTCCTTGGGTCCGATCGACTGCCCGGACTGCCGTGCCCGCATCACGTAGCGAATCGCCAGCAGGTCGGTTTCATTCATTCCCATGGAGTCACGGGTGCGCCGCCGCAGGGCTGCCTCAGCAGCCCGGTACGCGCGCAGTGAGTTTAGGACGTCGACGCCGCCGACGGTCTCAGGCGATTGCCGGTACCAATATCCGGCGCCTGTGGGGTTGACGGTTTCAGGCATGCGGACAAGTTTAGCCCAGCGGATTAGTAGGCCGCCTACTAAATCGGATTCTTAGGACCGGGTTACTCAGCAAACTTATCATCTAGGGTGGGTAGTCCAGCGGCCGGGATCCGCTCCCAGCCCGCACCACTGGCTGGACCAGCCCGCCTGGCTCGAGTGCAGAAGCAGCAAAGGAGACCGCGCATGGCCACACCACATGAAGGACCGGTAATTCCCGGAAGCAATGAGGAGGACACGCTGGAGCAGCAGGTCCCGGTTGATCCGGACACCGTGGAGGACGAGAGCGCCGAGGATCCCGTCCGGCCGCACGGAGATCCGCTGCTGCCGGGTGGGTCAGAGGCAGACCGGCTGGAGCAGGCCAGGGACAGCGGCGGCCCGGACGGCGAGGAAGACTATCCCCGCGACGTGGGAGCTGAGTATCCGGAAGACAGTGCCGGCTAGCCAGGTTTGACTGCCGGAACGGTCACTGCCCGCTGAACAGGTCTGAGAGTCCGCGGATCAGCCAGGGATGCCACCAGGCCCAGTCATGGCCCCCGGTGATGGAACGGAAAGCGGTATCGACTCCGCTGCCGGCCAGCACGGTGTTGAGCCGCCCGGCGGGCTCGTGGATGCTCGGCTCATAGCGGCCTGCCTGGATCCGGACGCGGAGTGGTTCCTGAACCGCCAGGAGAGGTTCCGCCAGGTCATAGCGCCACAGGGACGGCGACTGTGCCAGGGCTGTACCGGCCGCCTGCGGGTATCTGGCCAGCTGCCACAGCGCAGCCAGTCCGCCATAGCTGGCGCCGGAGACCACCGTCTGCAGCGGATCCTGCGTGACCGGAAGCGCCTGACGCAGTTCCGGCAGCAGGTCCCGTGCCACGAAGTCCACGCCCCCTTTCGGGCCGGACAACTCCCGCGAACGGGTGGGAACATCCACTGAATCGATCATGGCCACGTGAATCGGCGGGAGCACGCCGTCGGCAATAGCCCGGTCCAGGGTGGCCGGCAGGTTCTGGTACTTCGCCCAGACCTGGCCGTCGTGCAGCAGGACCAGTGGTGTCCGGCGGCCGCCGGACACGCGGGGCCGGTACAGCCAGAGCGTGCGCAGCTGGCCCGACTGCCGGTCCCGGACCTGCCGCAGTTCCAGCCCCCGCACAAAGTTGCCAAGCACCTGCCGCGGCGCAGTGGGAACCCCGGGAACCCCCGCGTTCCTGCGGCCGGACAGCCGGGGCCGGGCCGGTTCACCCATGATGCTTGCTCCGGATTCTGCGGCCGGCGTGGGGGTGGCGAGCCACCCGGTGGAGGGCGCGTCGGGCAGCCGAAGCACCGACGTCGGCGCCCCCGCCATGCCTGTGCCCAAGGCAGGATTCCGCGGGTCCGGACCGCCGGCGTCGGCCGCCAAGCGCACAGCCCGCCGGTCGTCCGCGGACTGCCAGGGCGCGGGCGGCGCACCAGTATGTACGGTAATCCGGTAGCTGCTTTCCCAATCCGCCGGCATCCGCCAGGTCAGGGCCCACAACCCGTCCGGCAGCGCTTCGAATTCACAGGCGCTGACCGTGTCCGGATGCACCATGGCGTTCGCGGAGAGGATGACTGCCGTGGCCAGCGGATTCCGGTACAGGAAGGTGACGGCCCGGACCGCCGGATCGCCCTGCGGGTCCTCTTCAATGAGCGGCAGTTCGCGGGTGTCCCAGCCGGCAAGCAGCTGCGCCCGTTCGGGTACGGAGAGCGTTTGCCAGTGCGCGCGGAAGTGTCCCGGAAGCGTGGAGAGCGCGGGGGCGGGCTGCGGTACGGGATCCCGCGGCAGGGGAAAGCTTCCTTCCGCGGCGGCCGGGATCCTAGTGGTCATGGGCGTACCGGGGCGATCCGTGGTGGTGGTCTTCTTCCTGGCCGGGCAGGATGGTCTCCAGTTCACCCTCCACCCGGTCGTGGTCCGTGGCCCGGCCATAACTGACTTCGTCGACGCCGCGGTTCCAGTAGCCGATGATCAGCTGCTGTTTCCGCGGGAAGCCCAGCGACTTGAGCCAGCTCCGCGCAAAGCGGACGACGGCGGACTCCGCTGACACCCAGACCTGGACTTCACCGGCGGCCAGCTCGGCGGCGGGGAACCTGGCTGCGGCCAGCGCTTCCTGCAGGAGCATGGTGGAGCCGGGCTGTGCACCGTTGCGGTGCAGCCAGCGGACTTCCACGCCGGCGGGAGCATGGAGTTCCTGCTCTTCCGCCGGGCCGGCGACCTCGATCAGGGCCAGTCCGCGCTGCTGCGGGCCAAAGCGTTCAATCGTGCCGCCAATGGCAGGCAGGGCCGTCTCATCACCAGCCAGCAGTACCCAGGCGGCCTCGCCCACCACCACACCGCCGCCGGCCAGGGCAGCGATCTCGTCGCCGCGGACCGCGTTCTCGGCCCAGGACGCAGCCACGGATGTCCCGGCATGCCGGACGAAGTCCACACTCAGCGAGGAAGCATCCGCCGCCAGGGAGCGGACGGTGTAGGTGCGCACGCGTTCGCGCTGACCCGGCTTCCATTCCCAGCCGCGCTCACCGCGTCCGGGCAGGTCCAGGGGCTCGTCCGGGACCGGGAAATAGAGCTTGACGTTGGGGATGTGGGCGCCAGCGTTTACGTAGCCGGCAACCCCGGGGCCGCCGAAGTGGACCCGCCGCATCAGCGGGGTTACGTCTTCGACCCGTTCGACGGTGAGGATGTGGCCGCTCATGCGCGTGCTCCTTCGGTAAGCGGCGCCGGAGTGCCGGGCTGTCGGGAAATGCCGGTGGGATCAGTGGCGGTGCCGGGAAGGCCGTGCGGATGAACTTCGGTTCGACCGGCCCTGCCGGTTCCAGGCAAACCTGAGGAAGGGTCCTCCGGTTCCAGGGGGACTACCAACGGCCCGCCGGTGGCCGGATCGGGGATGACGAGTGCCTCGATCCCATAGATTTCCTTCATCAGTTCCGGGGTGGCGATCTCTGCCGGCGTCCCCTGCGCCACGATCCGGCCGTCCTTCATGGCGATCACATGGTCAGCGAAGCGGAAGGCCATTCCCAGTTCGTGCAGCACGGTCACCAGTGTGTAGTTGCCGGTGCGGTGCAGGCCCCGGCACAGCCGCAGCACCTCCAGCTGGTGCGCGATGTCCAGGAACGTGGTGGGCTCATCCAGCAGCAGCACCGGGGTGTCCTGGGCCAGGACCAGGGCCAGCCAGACCCGCTGGCGCTGCCCGCCGGAGAGTTCCCCGACGGTGCGGTCGGCGAGGTCCTGCACTCCGGTGGCGGCCAGGGCCGCGTCCACGGCCTGCTGGTCCGCCTCGGACCACTGGCGCAGCAGCGACTGGTGCGGGAACCGGCCCCGGGCCACCAGGTCCGCCACGGTGATGCCGTCCGGCGCCGTCGACGTCTGCGGCAGCAGCGCCAGCTGCCGCGCCACCTCGCGGGTGGGGTAGGAATCGATGTCCCTGCCCTGCAGGAAAACCTGCCCGGACGCCGGCTTCAGCAGCCGCGAGAGGGCACGCAGCAGGGTGGACTTGCCGCAGGCATTCGGGCCGATGATGGCCGTGAAGGAGCCCGGCGGGATCCGCACGTCCAGGTGCTCGGAGACCGTACGGCCCTCGTAGCCGATTCTCAGGCCGCGGCCGGAGAGGACATCTTCCATGGGGTTCTCCTTGCTGGGCATGGGTTTATGCGGCATGGGTCAGACCTGCTTGCTGCGGGTCAGGAGCCAGAGCAGGTACACGCCGCCGACCAGCCCCGTCATCAGGCCGATCGGAATGGCCGCCTGGATGGGCAGCCGCTGCGAGAGCAGGTCTGAACCGGCCACCAGCACAGCGCCCATCAGAGCTCCGGTGCCGATGTGGACGCCGGGGGAGCGGGTGAGCCGGGAGGCGAGCTGGGGTGCGGCGAGGGCAACGAAAACGATCGGTCCGGCAGCCGCAGTCGCCACGGCCGTGAGGCCAACTGCCGCGGCCATGGCGATGATCCGGGTGCGTTCGGTCCGGATGCCCAGGGCCCGGGCGGCGTCGTCGCCCATTTCCATCTGGTTCAGGCTCCGGGACAGTCCCAGCAGCACCGGCAGCAGGAGCGCGACGGCGATCAGCACCGGTACGGCGTGACCCCAGTTCCGCGCGGCCAGGGAACCGGAGAGCCAGAGGTGCGCCTCCGCGGCCAGATCGGAATCCCCCTTGGCCAGCAGGATGGTGTTCACGGCGGCGAGCATGGCACCGACACCGATGCCGATCAGCACCAACCGGTAGCCGCCGGTCACTCCGCCGCTGAGCGAAAGCAGGTAGACGACGCCGGCAGCCAGCAGTCCGCCCGCTACCGCGGCGAGGGCGGTGGCTCCTGGCCCGGCGTCGAACAGGACGATCTGCGCCACGGCTCCGGTGGCGGCACCGGTGGTGAAGCCGATGATGTCCGGCGACCCCAGTGCGTTGCGGGAAATCGATTGGAAGGTGGCTCCGGCCGCGCCGAGGCAGGCACCAACGCCCAGGGCAGTGACGGTGCGCGGCAGCCGGATCTTCTGCACGACCTTCAGGGTTTTGTTCTCCCCCTGGCCGAAGACCGCACCCAGCACGTCGCCGAACGCCAGGGCGATGGTGCCGGTCTGCATCCCGGCAATGCCCAGCACGACGGCGGCGGCGGCCAGGATGGCGCCGGTCACCAGGGTCCGGCGGCGGTAGCGCAGCCGCATCGGGCCCAGTTTGAGGGTGCGGGTGCCGCTGCGGGTCCCGGCCTGCCGGATCTTGAGGGTGCTCACAGCTTTGCCAGCTTCCGCCGTCGGGCCAGGGCAATGAAGAAGGGAGCGCCAACCAGGGCGCTCATCACGCCGGCGCCGATTTCGGCGGGTGCTGCAACAACCCGGCCAACCACGTCGGCGAAGAGGAGCAGCAGCGCCCCGAGGAGCATGGACAGCGGCAGCAGCCGGCGGTGGGCCGGGCCGGTGATCATCCGGGCGATGTGCGGAGCGGCCAGGCCGAGGAAGGCGATGGGGCCGGCGGCGGCGGTGGCTGCACCGGCCAGCACGAGGATGGCGAGGGCGCCGAGGATCCAGGTGGTGCGGATGCGCACGCCCAGGGTCCGGCCCAGGTCAGCGCCGAGTGACATGGAGTCCAGGCTCCGGGACAGCGGCAGCGCTGTGAGGGCGGCGAGCAGGCAGGCGCCGAGGACCCAGGGCAGCACATCGTAGCCGCGGCCCTGCAGGGACCCAGAGGCCCAGGCGGCATAGGCGGTGATGGTTTCGTCCGGACCTCCGATCAGAATGATCTTGGTGCCCGCGCCGAGCATCACGGACAACCCGGCACCGGCCAGGACCAGGCGCACCGGATTGGTGCCGGCGTCGTGCGCCCGTCCCAGGAGATAGACCAGCACGGAGGTGGCGGCCGCCCCCGCAAAACCCAGCCACATGTATTGGTACGGGGACCTCATATTGAAGAAGCCCAGGCCGATGGCGACGGCGAAGGCTGCTCCGGCGTTAACGCCCAGCAGGCCTGGTTCGGCCAGCGGGTTGCGGGTCAGCGCCTGCATCAAAGCACCGGCCAGGCCCAGGGCGGCGCCGACCGTGATGGCCAGGAAGGTGCGCGGCAGGCGCAGTTCCCGGACGAGCAGGTGGGTGTCCTGGGACGGGTCGAAGGCGGTCAGGGCGGCCCAGGTGTCGGCCAGCGGGATGGTGCGGGAGCCGGAGGCGAAGCTGGCGAACGCCAGCAGCACCAGCAGGGCCAGGCCGAGGGCCCAGGCACTTGCCTGCCGGTGCTGCGTGCGCGGTGTTTGGAACACGGTGTTCTACTGCGTAACTGGAGCTATTTCGCGGCGAAGGAGGTGTTGAACCAGTCGATGATGTCACTGGCACTGAAGTAGTCCAGGCGGAAGGACTCCGGACCCATCGAGTAGACCTGACCGGCCTGCACGGAAGGCAGGTTGGCGAGCGTCGGATCGCCGGTGAAAGCCTCCACGGTGGCTTCGGTGGAGCTGATCAGGAAGGTGTAGTCACCGGTCACGGAAGCGGACAGGCCCTCGTAGGAGGTGAAGGCGAAGTCCTCGCGCTTCTGGGTGGAGGTGTCGAACTGCTCGTCCGGATCAACGACGGTGAAGCCCAGCGCGGTGAGCAGCTGGGAATGCGGGCCGGTGCTCTTGCCGACCGGGGAAACGTCTCCGGCGTTGAAGCTGACGATCGAGGCGGTGGTGCCTTCCTCGATGGCCAAAGCTTCGGCGGTCTTGGCGGCTGAAGCGTCGAACTCCTCGACTACGGAGGCTGCCTTCTCTTCGAGGCCGGTGGCCTCGCCGAGTTCCACGGCCAGGTCCTGCCAGGTCTGGTCGCCGTAGTTGACCACGATGGTCGGGGCGATTTCGCTCAAGGCGTCGTACTGGTCCAGCACGGAGTCGGCGCCGGAGGTGGAGACGACAATCAGGTCCGGATCCTCGGCGATGACGGCTTCGAGGTCCAGCTCACCGATCGTGTAGAGGGGTTCGACGCCGCGTTCCACGGCTACGTCTGCCCACTGACTGAAGAAACCGTTCTCATCCGCGGTGCCGCTGCGGGCGGTGCTGACAGAGGTGGACGTGACCGGTGCGTCGATGGCCAGCAGTGTCCCGGTGACCGAAAGGGAGGTGGAGACGATGTTCTCCGGCTTGGCGTCGAGGACGGTCTCGCCTGCCTCGTGCACGATGATGCGGGGCCATTCGGCGCTGGCGGCCGCGCTTTCGGTGGATTCAGCTTCTGCGGCACCGTCGCTGCAGGCTCCGAGGGTGAGGGCCATGATCGCGGTGGCGGTGAGTGCCAGGGCCTTTTTGGGCAGGGGAAGACGCAAGACGTGCTCCTAGGGAATGCACGCCGCCACGGACGCGGACGGCGGTGAGTTGACAGCGCTGACAGCATCGGCGCTGCAGCACTGGTTAGCCTAACCTAAGTCACTTGGAATTACGCAACGTTACTGTGGGCTAATCGTACTGGCTGGGGAAATTCGCACTATGAGGGCCTAACGGGAACGCCGGCGACCGGGAAACGCCTCGGTTTGGGCGGAATCATCCGGTTTGGGACTTCGCTGCCGCCGCGGATCGGAGCGAATGACACAAACCGGAGCGTGGCCGTGGGTTCGGCCTATTGTGCTGGCCGACGGTTCGGCCCAGAATGGTTCGCATGCGAAATATCGACGCAGTCCCAGCGGCTGTCCCAGCAGTTCAGTCGGAGCGGGTGCGCATTGGGGTGCGGGCGGGGACCATCGGCGGGACACTGCGCATCCCCGGCTCAGAGAGCTCGGTCCCAGACAGCTCCGCCCCGCGGCCGCCCCGCGCGGCAGTCACCATCCACCCCGCCACGGCCGTTCCGGAGCGGCTCTACAACGGCTTCGCGGAATATCTGGCAGGCGAAGGGTTCGCCGTCCTGACCTACGACTACCGGGGAACCGGCGCCTCCGGTGGAGCGAAGGACAACCGCAGGCTCCGCATGCGGGACTGGATGGACGACGACGTCCCGGCCACCGCGGAATGGATGCGGGAACGCTTCGCCCACCTGCCTCAGGTCGCCGTCGGGCACAGTCTTGGCGGACATGCCCTGGCGCTGAACAACGGGACCGAAGGGCTCCGGGGCTTTATGACCGTCGCCTCCCACGCCGGAGTCAGCGCGGCCATCCCGAACCGGACAGAACGGGCCCGGGTGGAACTCATCCTGCGGGTCCTGGGCCCCGGGGCGGCGCGCCTGCTGGGATATGTGCCGGGCCGGAAACTCGGACTGGGGGAGGACATGCCAGCCGCCGCCATGCTGGAATGGAGCAAATGGTCCCGGACTCCGGGTTACTTCTTTGATGATCCGACCATGCATGCCAGGGAGCGGACGGCGCGCGTGCGGACCAATGTCCTGTGCGTTGGTTTGGACGACGATCCGTGGGCGACCCCGGAGCAAATCGGAGTGATTGCCCGCCAGCTGGTAAATGCCAAGGTGCAGACCCGGACCTACGCCCCGGCGGACGCCGGCGTGACCGCGATCGGGCACATGGGATATTTCCGGCGGGGCCCGGGAGCGGTGCTCTGGCCGGAGGCCGCGGCCTGGCTCGCCGCCACGGCAGGGGTTGCCGAAAAGTGAGACCGGACCAGGAAAAACCTCCCCGCCTGGTGTTCCTCCTGATGGAAGCCGAACGCCGTCTGGGCCGCTGGATCAGCCGGCGGGGCAGCAGCCGCGGGATCAGCGCCGCAGCTGCCGGAGTCCTTTTTTATGTGGCAGGCAATCCTGCGGCAACCACCGGGCAGGTGGCCGAAGCCCTGCACGGCTCGGCCGCCGGGACCAGCGGGCTGCTGGCCCGGATGGAGTCAGCCGGGCTGATCCAGCGCACTTTGGATCCGGAGGACCGGCGCAGCATCCGGATTTCACTGGCACCGGCAGGGGAGGACGCGATGAAGGACGTCCGGACAGCCGTCTCCGACCTCAACGGCTTGGTGACAGACGGGTTCAGTGCCCAGGAACTGGAGACAGTGGCCCGCTGGCTGGCGCACGTCTCCAAATCGGTGGGCTGATTAGATGCTGCAGGTGCCGGTGAACGGATCACACAGCGACTGGCCGCCGTTCGGCACAGCGTAGACACCATCGCCGCCTTCGATCAGCCGGAGTGCACCCATTTCCTCCAGCTCGGTGAGCACCCTGAGGGTCTGCACTCCGCCGAGGTCGAACTCCTCCGCTACTTCCTGCGGCTGCACACGTCCGTAGCGCCGGACGAAGTCAATGACGTTCTGGTTGAGCGTCAGCATGGCACCTTCCTGTCCTGTTCTGTCCGCGGCCAGGATCGCCGGCCGCGGCCAACACCAGCGTAACGGCAGGGGACCCGCCCACATTCCCGGGCCTAGACTGGCCGGATGCAGACCCTGGCCATGGAACGCCTCCTTCTCCGCCCCTGGAAAACCGGGGACGCTGACTTCGTGTACGACATGTACTCGCGCTGGGAGGTGCAGCGCTACCTGGGCCGGGTGCCGCGGGTTATGCCGGACCTGGCCGAGGCCCTGGCCATGATTGAACGGTGGAGAAACCTGGACGATCCCGTGCACGGCATCTGGGCCATCGAACGCAGGGGTACGGACGGCACCGGGGACGGCCAGCTGGTCGGAACGCTCCTGCTCAAGTCCATCCCGGCCTCCGGCGAGGTGCCGCTGCAGCCCTCCGGTGACACCGAGATCGGCTGGCATCTCCACCCGGATTTCTGGGGGCACGGCTACGCCACGGAGGCTGCGTCCGCCGTCCTGCAGCTGGCGCTTGCCTCCGGACTGGAGAAAGTTGTGGCCGTCACCAACCCGGCCAACACTGCCTCCCAATCGGTCTGCCGGCGGATCGGCCTGGAACACGCCGGACAGACCGAGAAGTACTACAACACCA
Organism: Arthrobacter pullicola; assembly: GCF_014836875.1. GTDB lineage: Bacteria > Actinomycetota > Actinomycetes > Actinomycetales > Micrococcaceae > Arthrobacter_B > Arthrobacter_B pullicola. Next base: position 587,808 of record NZ_JACSQC010000001.1, read on the forward strand.
CCTGCGAACTGTTCGTCAGCCGGCCCGGTTAGGCGGGCTTTAGGCCACGGACGCCGGGAGGGTCAGCTTGCCGTCGCGCATCCGGGCCACCGAATCCATCAGCGGGAGGAACTCGACGTCGTGGGTCACCAGCACCGTGGCCAGATCAAACTCCTGGGTGACCTGCCGCAGCAGCTTCATGATGGAGGCCGACCGTTCATGGTCCAGGGCCGCCGTCGGCTCATCCACCAGCAGCAGGGACGGGTGCCCCATCAGGGCCCGGGCAATGTTCACGCGCTGACGCTGGCCGCCGGAGAGCTGGTGCGGGCGCTTCGCCAGCTGGCCGGACAGCCCGACGACGTCGAGCAGCTCCGCGGCCCGCGCTTCCGCCGGCCGGGTGCTTTCCCCGCGCAGATGCGCCACGGCCACCAGCTGTTCCTGGGCGGTCAGCGCGGGAAGGAGGTTCGGCTGCTGGAAGACGATGCCGATCTCTTCCCGCCGCAGCCGGGACCGTTCAGCGTCCGTCATGCCGGCGACGTCGGACCCGTTCACCAGCACCGTCCCGGAGGTGGCTGGGATGAGGGTGGCTGCCACGGCCAGCAGGCTGGATTTGCCCGACCCTGAGGGGCCGGCCAGGCCGGTGACCGTGCCGCGTTCCGCCGCCAGGCTAACGTGGTCCAGGGCCTTGATGGTGTTGTCCTGGCCGTCCGGGTATTCCAGGGTGACGTTCTCGAGGAGCAGGGGAGTGGTTGAGTTGGTCATGGTGATCCTGTCAGTCGCTTGAATCGTGTGGGGTGGGATTGGCAGGCGGTCTAATTTCCGCCAAGAGCCAGCAGCGGGTCCACCCGGGTCACGCGGCGTACGGCAATCGCTGCACCGGCCAGACCGAGCAGGAAGACACCGGCCACCGGCAGCACCGTTGTGGCGGCGGTCGCGGCGAAGGGAGCTACCTGGGCGGCCAGGGCGCCGGCACCGGCACCGAGCAGTCCGCCGGCAATGGTTCCGCCGGCCAGAATGACGGCGGCCTGCACCAGGGCGTCGCGCAGGACGTAGGACTTGGTTCCGCCCAGAGCCCGCAGCACGGCAATGTCCCGGGTGCGCTGCAGCGTCCAGACAGTCAGGAACGCCACGATCACCAGGGCGGAAATGCCGTAGAGGAACGCCTGCATCATCAGCAGGGAACCGTTCTCCGAGGAGTAGGCCGGCAGGGCGGACAAGCTGGCGGAGCGGGTCAGGCTGGTGGTCCCGGCAGCGGCGTTGGCGGCGTCTAGCCCGGCATCGTCCCGGCTCCCGCCGTCGTAGTTCACGGCCACGACCGTCCCGGCCACACCGGGCTCGACGTGCGCGAACTGCTTCCAGTCCACAATCGAGGCCCAAAGGACCGGGGTGTGGCTGTACCACTGGTCTTCGATGACTCCGGCGACGGTCAGGGACTCTCCGTTGACGGTGGCAGCGGTTCCGGGCAACAGGTCCAGGTCATCGGCGAGCTGCTGGCTCACCACGATCTTTCCGGTGGCCACGCCGTCCGGAGCCAGGCCGCCGTCCGGGACCGCACCGAACAGCGCCGCGGAAGCTGTTCCGCCGGATTGGATCCGGCCCTGGGCGATGCCCAGCGGCTCGGCACCGCTCACACCGGAAGCCTGCTGCCAAGTCTCCAGCTGTTCCGGACTGACCTGGGATTCGGTGAAGGACGCCTTGGGTTCGGTTCCCGCCGGCGCACCGAACACCACCTCGTCAGCGTGCAGGTCCTTGATGCTGGACGTGGACTGATCGGCGAGTCCGGCGGTGAGGCCGGAGAGCATAACCAGCAGGAAGCTGATAAGCGCGACGACCGTTCCCATCAGGGCGAAACGGCCTTTCGCGAAGCGGATCTCCCGCAGGGCCAGATACATGGGCTGTTTCCTTCGTTGTGCTGTTGTTTCTTCGTCAGATGCAGACTGGGCTGTTCCCTCCCTTTCCACTCTCCTGTCCGCCGCGTCCTGCGGCATCGGCTGGGCGGGCGGTTCCCCGGAACCGTCCGGTTGAAGAGCCGGTCAACCAAACGGTTGATGCGGCGCCTGAGTACGGTGGCTAGGCTGGCGGATATGTCCGCCGAGTTCGGCCGGTCGCAGGCCGGCGAGCGCATCCTGCAAGTCCTCCGTCTGGCCCTCCATGTGGGATTTGCACTGCTGCTCGCCGTAGCCGTGGCGCGGCTGTTGCTGATGGCGCCCGTGTCCTGGACCACCTACGCTGCGCTCTTCCTCTCAGCGGTCCTTGCCGCGGTGTACGTGACCGGCACCGTGGCGGAGAAACGGACCTCGGAGGGCAGCCGGCGGACCGGCAGATTCGACCCCGAGCGGCACGGTCTGGCCTGGCTGGCCGTAGTCGCCGGGCTGTGGGGAGCGCTGATGGTGCTCAGTCCGGACTTCTCCTGGCTGGCCTTTCCGCTGTTTTTCCTGGAGCTGCGGCTGCTGTCCGTCCGGTCCGCGGTCCTCGCCGTCTGCGTGACGACGGCGGCAGTGGTCGCCGCGCAATGGGCGCATGCCGGCACCTTCCACGCAGCCATGCTGCTGGGCCCGGCGATCGGCGCCGGATTCGCGGTCATCATGGGCATGGCCTACCAGGCCCTCTACGCCGAAGTCACCAACCAGCGCCGGGCGCTGGATGAACTGCACCGCACCCGCGCGGAGCTGGCCCGCAGCCAGCGGGAGCAGGGTGTCCTGGCTGAACGGGAGCGGCTGGCCCGGGAAATCCACGACACCCTGGCCCAGGGGCTGGCGAGCATTGTGCTGGTCAGCCGCTCGGCCGGTGATTCCCTCGGGGACGGGGACCTGGCAGCCGTGCGTGAGCGGCTGCGGACAGTCGAGGCCACAGCTGCGGAGAACCTCACCGAAGCCCGGCGCTTTGTCCGGGACCTGCAGGCCCCCCAGAGTGAGACCGGGTCCCTCCCGGACCGCCTGCTGCGGGTCTGCGCAGCGGTACAGGACCAGGCCGCGGCCCAGGGGCAGGCGCTGGAATGCCGGTTCAGGCTGGAGGGAGATCCGGTTCAGCTGCCGGCCCCGTATGAGGTGGCGATCCTCCGGGCGGTGCAGTCCGCGCTGGCCAACGTGCTCCAGCACGCCGGGGCCTCCACCGCCGTCGTTACCCTGGGCTTTGTGGGACAGGACGTGACCCTGGATATTTTCGACGACGGCCGCGGCTTCGATCCGTCCGCCGTTCCGGCACGCCAACAGCCGCGGGCGGATGGATCCGGGTACGGGCTGATTTCCCTCCGGGACCGGGTCACGGCACTCGGGGGGAACATGGACATGGAATCGGCTCCCGGAGAGGGAACGGTGCTGGGCATCCGGCTCCCGCTGCGCGCGGAAGCCGGCACCGAAGCAGCCGGCGAGGCGCTCCCGGGCGCAGGACCCACAACAAGGGGACGAAATCATGAGTGAACTGCGGGTGCTGCTGGTGGATGACCATCCGGTGGTGCGGTCCGGGCTCCGCGCCATGCTCTCGGGTTTTGACGGTGTCTCCGTCGCAGCCGAGGCAGGCGACGGCGATGAAGCCCTGCGGATGCTGGCGAAGGAGAAAGCGCTCGGCCAGCCGGTGGACCTGGTGCTGATGGACCTACAGATGGGACCGGGCATGGACGGGGTCACCGCCACCCGGCGGATCAAGGAAACAGACCCCGGGCTTCCGGTGCTGGTGCTGACCACCTATGACACCGACGCCGATATCCTGGCGGCTGTGGAGGCCGGCGCCAGCGGATACATGCTCAAGGACGCGCCGCCGGAGCAGATCCGGGACGCCGTCCGATCGGCCGCCGCCGGACAGACCGCACTGGCCCCGGAGGTCGCGGCCCGTCTGATGGGAAGGCTGCGGAACCCCGAGCCTTCCCTCAGCAGCCGGGAAATAGAGCTCGTGGAGCTGCTGGCCACCGGGATGTCCAACCGTGCCATTGCCCGGACCATGTTCATCAGCGAGGCCACGGTCAAGACCCATCTGGTGCACATCTACGAAAAGCTTGGGGTGGATAACCGCACCGCAGCTATATCGGTCGCGCGGGAACGGCGGATCATCCGCGGTTAAGCCGGAGATACCCCGGCAGCGGGCACGGAGTTCTGATCAACGGCACTAAAAACGGGATTACTACTAGCCGACAGCCACCGGGGTCCATAGTGTCGGTGCTCGCTGGTGCTCACCATCGGCGTGATTCCACCGTGCCTAGCGTATTGAGGGTCCCATATGAGTGCCGACCAGTCTCCTGATTCTGCTGCGCGTCAGCCTCCACACCGCAGCAGGGTGCGGGCAGCCACCCTGCTGGGGCTGCTGGTCTCCCTGCTGCTGCTGGGTCTCCCGCTGGCCGGGCCGGCCCACGCGGAGCTGGGAAGTGAAGCCCCGGTTGATGACCCGCAGTACACCGCGGACACGGACATCGTGATCACGTCCACCGGCGAAGGCCAGGCAGTGCAGGGCGCCCTGCCCCGCCAGGGCAAACCTGGCGAATCGACACTTATCCCACCAGCATTCCGCCGGGCTACGTGACTGACAACGCCAGCTTTGCGGGGATCATCAACACCACGGACATCCTCGGAACCAACACTGCGCAGATGTACTGCATCGACCTGCGCACGGAGACCCGGGTAGGCCTCGGATATGTGAACGGAACCTGGGACGAGGGCAATGTGCCCAACATCGGCCACGTGAACCGCATCCTGAACACGTACTACCCGGAAACCGACCTTCCCACGGGGCTGACGGATAACCAGAAGGCAGCAGCGGTCCAGACAGCCATCTGGTTCTTCACCGATGGGTACGTCATCAATCCGGCGGATCCCCTGGCAACGGCGGTGACGGCAATCGTCAACGGCACCATCACGGCAGGGCCCCTGACCGAGCCCGATGCACCGGACATCTCCATCACGCCGGCGCTCGCCGAAGCGCCGATCGGCGGGGTGGCAGGGCCCTTCACCGCAACAGCCGAGGACGCCGCGGAAATCACCCTGACCGCCGACGCCGGCTACACGGTGTACTCGGACGCGGGAGGAACCGTCCCGGTAACCAACCCGGTGGCCAGCGGGAGCCAGTTCTGGGTCCGCAGTGATTCCGGCGGAACCGGTCCGGGCGGTATTTCTGCACGCGCCGTCGTCACCGTGCAGACGGGAAATGTGTATCTCTATGACGGTGCCACTCCCGAGACGACTGCCGCCCAGAAACTCATTCTGGCGGCCACCCGGGACCTAACCGCCAATGCGGACGCCGCAGTGTCCTTCTACGCGGTGGGCGCCCTGGCCGTCACCAAGGCAATCGCGGGCCCGGCAGCCGGAAGCCAGGGAGACGTTTTGATCAGCATCGACTGCGGCCCCGGTTTCCAATTCGCGTTCAACGTCCCGGCCGGGACCACCGGCAGCGTCTCGGAGACCTTCACAGGCATCCGCGCCGGGTCCACCTGCACCATCACCGAACCAACCAATGGAGCGACGCAAAGCGTCCTGGTGACCACTGTGCTGCCGGACCCGGTTGAAATCGCGGCGAATGCCACCGCCGCAGCGGCGGTCACGGACAGCTACAGCTTCGCGCCTGGAACCCTGCTGGTCAGCAAGGCCATCACCGGCGCAGCGGCCGGAGCACAGGAGGAGATCCGGATCGCCGTCCTCTGCACGGCCGCCGGTGGCACTGTCCTTGAGGAAACGATTCTCATTCCTGCCGGCGCGGTCGAATCTGTGGCCACTGAGTTTCCTGACCTGCCGGCAGGCTCGAACTGCAGCATCACCGAAACAGCGAATGGTTCCACCGCCAGCGTTCTGGTCAGCGTCACCGGGGGCGGAAACGTGACCATTCCGGCGGGCGCGGCCGTGGAGACGGCACTGACCAATACCTACGAGTTCTCCAAGATTAAGCGGGCGCACTTCGACTATGGGAAGCGCCAGCTGCCAAATACCGGAAGTGACGACGTCGGCGGGCTGCTCCTCCTGGGTGCAGGACTGCTGCTTTCCGGCGGACTCGGCGTCACCGCAGCCAGCCGCCTCCGGCGGACCCAGCGCTAAGCCGGCGTCCCCTCATCTCCGCCCGTGGGGTGAGGGGACGCAGGACCTTGCCGGACCGCCGCCTAGCGCGGAGCGGTCCCGCGCGGATCTTCCGGATCTTTGTCCTCGGCCCCGGGAACCGCACCGAACCGGCGGTTCACCCCGGAGCCGCGGCCCAAGGACTCCGGGTTGGGTTTCGCGGCCATGATCATCAGCAGGAAGGTCAGCAGGCAGACGATGAAAGCGATGCAGCCGGCGGCCAGTCCCAGCTCCCAGCGGAAGGTGTTCGTGGCCCCGCCCGTGGAGACCACCGCCGTCGTAACCGCCACAAATCCGGCGATGACCCCTGAGGCGATGACTGGAACGTTTCCGTAGTTTGGTCCGGAACCGGGTGTCCGCTGGGTTGCAGCCATGTTCGTCAGCTCCTGCACATCATGCCGTGTCCGCCGTCCTGCGTCGATTCTTCCACCGTCACCGGGGAGCAAAAAAGGGCTGCAGGCTAATTTGCCTGCAGCCCTTCGGCTTAGTCTCGTTGGACCGAAGAATCAGAATCGGAAGAGCGACGCGACGTCCCGTTTCTGGCCGTCCACAAATACCTCGGTGCGCTCGTCGTAAAAAGACACCCGGTCCTTCAACTGGGCCGAGTCTGGCAGCACGGTTTCGTAGGACCAGGCAAGGTCCCTGCCCTCCGGCTGCCCGGCCACCGACCAGTAAGTTGCGGACCCCTTGTACGGGCAGACGCTGTGGTGGGCCGAGGGTTCCAAAAGGTCCCAGTCCACATCCCCGCGCGGATAGTAGGTGCGCACCGGCACCATGGTTTCGTAAACGAACAGGGGATGGGCGGTTTCGGCCAGCAGCATTCCGTCCAGCTGCACCCGGGAGGTCCGGGAGGACTCGCGGGCGTCTACCCGGTGGAACGGGTCCCGGGGATGCCCTTTGATTTCCTGGTCCTCTTCCAGCCAACGGTCGAAGGCGCTGAAATCCAGCAGAAGGTGCCCGCCGAGGTCCGGGTCATCCGGCAGGAAGGCCGCCCCGGGGAGGGACCTGGAGGACGCCACCACGTCAAAGGCGGTGCCGTCCGTGGTGTGCACGGAGAAGGGGAAGCGCGGGTCCATGACCGGTGCCGGCTCCGGATTGTTTCCGGGCGGAGCCGCCGGTACAAGGTCCGCAGCCAGGTCTTGTGCCGGTACGGCAAAAACGGGTGTCACACGCCGGGGTTCGTAGACCAGCAGGGCATCCGTTGTGTCGAGTACCGTATCGGTGCCTAACTCTGCGCGGACCCGCCGGGGAGTGGGCTCAAATCTCATCTGTGGCATCAACTGCCACCAGGCCGGGCTTAACTGCAGTGCCATGATTCGATGGTCTACCTGCTCGCCGCTGCCGGCAAGGTCCTCCGGAAACCCCGCCGAACGTGCGGCGCCCGGTTGGGATCCGGCGTTAGGCCGTGGTGGCCGATTCGGCGATGGCCGGAGCGGATTCGAAGTTCATCTCAACAGCGGAGACACCGCCGGCAACAAGGGCCGAAGCGATGGCAATGCCCGTGAGGAGGGCTGTTGTCCGGTTGTTGGTTCCGTGAGTGGACCGTGACTGGAACATGGTCCTCCTTTCTATGGTGGGGGTTGCGGGGAACTAATGGGCCGGCCGGAACGCCAGCCGTTGTCCCCACTTAAAAATGCTAGGGAGTTTGGCAGTCGGCTTGCATAACGTGCCTCACAATTACGGGATCCAGAGCAGTGGTGTTGCCCACGTGCCTGTGTGGTGTTCGCCAAATCCCTGCCCACCGTGCGTGCTGTTACCGGCCTTTCCGGCTGGTGCTCGGCCATGGCGGCCGCGGAAGGGGCGCACCCGCGCTGCCGGGAGAGCTCATCGCGGCCAACGCCGCCCGCCGGTTCCGTGAGGATGGTTTCACCCTGGAACGCACGCCGGAGTTCGGGAATGTGATCGCCGGGACGGACTGCGGCAGCGGGGCGGCGCCGCAGGTTACCGGCTGGCGCTCCGCGTACGGACCGCAGCCCGCAGTGCCTGCCACGCGCCGGTGGACCAGAGCGCCCAGATCACCAGCAGGGGCTGGAAAAACAGTCGGATCAACCTTGCCTGGTCCGAGTCCAGCCCAAAAGCATCCGTGCCGGTGACGTACTGCGAGATGTTGCCCGGGAAAATGGCGATGAAAAACGCAGCAGCAGCCAGGCCCGCCGGAACCCGCCGGCTGGGCAGCGCGGCCAGGGCACCGCCGAGGCCGATCTCGGCGATGCCGGAAAGCAGCACCACGGTGTCCTCATTCAACGGAACCCAGTCCGGGACCTGCGCCTGGAACTCCTCCCGGGCGAAGCTGAGGTGGCTGGTTCCCGCAAAGACCAGGAACAGGCCCAGGACGACGGCGGCCGCCCGGCGCGGACGGGTGGTCTGCGGGGCGCGCTCGGCGAGTGCTCTCAATACAGGAGTTGAAGACATTTCCCGACGCTAACAGGGACATTGCGGTGGGGAAACCCCACCGGCGTGCCCGCAGCCGCCAAAACTAGTGCCCGAAGGAATCCGAATCCAGGATGCCAGCGTCCCCGGTATCCAGGGCCGAAAGGCCCGCAACCTCGCCCGCTTCCAGGGAGAAGTCGAAGACGGCCAGGTTTTCCTCCAGATGTGCACGCGAGGAGGCCTTGGGGATCGGCACCAGGCCCTGCTGCACGTGCCAGCGCAGCACGATCTGCCCCGGCGTGCGGCCGTATTTCTCCGCCAGGGCGGTGACCACGGGATCCTGCAGCAGGCCGCCGTCCCGTCCGAGAGGACTCCAGGACTCGGTGACGATTCCCAGCCGGGTGTTGGCCTGACGCGAGGCTTCGCGGATGTGCCGTGGGTCCACCTGGATCTGGTTCAGGTCCGGAATGAGACCGGCATCGGCGAGCCGCTCCAGGTGGGCAGGCTTGAAGTTGGAGACGCCGATGCCGCGCACCAGGCCTTCCGCCAGCAGATCGGCGATGCCCTGCACCGCCTCGACGAACCGGTCCTGGTCCGGGTTGGGCCAGTGCACCAGCAGCAGGTCGATGTATTCGGTGCCGAGCTTTGCCGCCGACGCGGAGAACGCCTCCCGAACCCCTTCGCGGCTGTGCCAGCGCTTGTTGAACTTGGTGGTGATGACAACGTCGGAGCGGGCAATGCCGATGCGCCGCAGGCCTTCGCCCACGCCGGTCTCATTCTCGTAGTTCTCCGCGGTATCAAAAAGGCGGTAGCCAACGTCGACGGCGGTTGCAACGGCACTGGCCGTCTGGGCATTATCCATGGGCCACGTGCCCATCCCGATGGCCGGAAGCTCAAGGCCGTTGCGGAGCGTAATCGTGGGGACGGAGGCGTTGGGCATGGTGCGTCCTTTCACTGCAGGATTCCTGACGATGCTGCAACCCTAACCAACCCCGCCTGCCGCGGCAGAAATGTCCAGGATCCTGGCTTCCCAGGGCCGCAGCACATCCGGGTCCCCGGGCTCAGCGTAGTTGCCCAGAATCAGTTCCCCGGAGACACAGAGATCGGGTGGAAGCTCCAGGTTCCCGCGGGAAACATTGGCCAATACCAACCACTCGGTGTCGCCCAGCATCCGGCGGAAGGCAAAGAGATGCGGATGATTGGGGTCCTCCAGATGGAAGCCACCCAGGACCACAACATCCTGGGTGTGCCGCAGCCGGATCAGGTCCTGGTAGTACCGGAAGACAGACTTCTCCGCCGTCAGATCGGCGTCGGCGTTAATCTCCGAATGATTGGGATTGACCTGGAGCCACGGCTCGCCGGCGGTAAAGCCGGCGTTGGGGCCGGCAGTCCACTGCATGGGCGTGCGCGCGTTGTCCCGGCTCATGGCCCGCAGCGCCTCCAAGGCTTCCTCGGGCTGCATCCCCTGCGCAGTGGCCTCGGCGTAGAAGTTCAGCGATTCCACATCCTGGTACTGGTCGATCGAGGTAAAGCCGGCGTTGGTCATGCCGATTTCCTCGCCCTGGTACACGTACGGTGTGCCCCGCTGCAGGTGCAGCAGCGTGGCCCACAGGGTGGCGGATTCATAGCGGAACGCGCCGTCGTCGCCGAACCGGGAGAGATGCCGGGGCTGGTCATGGTTGCTGAGATACAGGCTGTTCCACCCGCGGTCGGCCAGGCCACGCTGCCAGCGGTTCCAGGACGTCTTCAGGTCCGGGAGGCTGAGCGGGCGGTAGTTCCATTTCCGGCCGCCAATCTGGTCGACGTTCACATGCTCGAATTGGAAGACCATGTCCAGTTCCGCCCGGTAGGGGTCGGTGTACAGCAGGGCCTGCTCCACGGTGGCTCCGGGGGTTTCACCGACGGTGAGGAAATCGCCGCTGCGCCCGCCGAAGACCTCCCGCCGCATTTCCTGCAGGAACTCGTGGATCCGCGGACCGTTGGTGAAGTACGGTGCGCCGTCGCCCCAGACACTGCCCGGTTCCACCAGCCCGTCCGGCAGGGCAAGGTCTTTGGAGATGAAGTTGATGACATCCATCCGGAATCCGTCGACTCCGCGGTCCAGCCACCAGCGCATGGTTTCATAAACCTCGTTCCGGACGTGCGGGTTCTCCCAGTTCAGGTCCGGCTGGTGCGGGGTGAACAGGTGCAGGTAGTACTGGCCGGTTTCCGGTTCGAAGGTCCAGGCCGGGCCGCCGAAATGCGAGCCCCAGTTGTTCGGTTCGGCGCTGGGCTCACCCGGCTCGAAGCCGGGCCGCGCGTCCCGCCACCAGAAGTAGTCCCGGTAGGGGTTGTCGCGGGACTGCCGCGCCTGGGCGAAGACCGGGTGCTCGCTGGAGGTGTGGTTCACCACCAGATCCATCACCAGCTTCAGGCCCCGGACGTGCATCGCCCCCAGCAGCTCGTCGAAGTCCGCTTCGGTGCCAAACAGCCGGTCGATCCGCCGGTAGTTGGAAATGTCGTAGCCGTTGTCCCGCTGCGGGGACTCATGGACCGGTGAGAGCCAGATGACGTCCACTCCCAGCTCCTGCAGGTAATCCAGGTGCGCGAGGATGCCTTTGAGGTCTCCGACTCCGTCGCCGGAACCATCTGCGAAACTCCGCGGATAGATCTGATAGACGACGGCGCTGGTCCACCACGCGGGCTCGTGCGGATCGATCATGGCTGGCTCCTCTCACAGGCAGTGCGTGGGAGTCTACGCCGGGGCCCCGGGCGGCGGCAGATGAGGGCTAGTCCTCCACAGCGTCACCGCGCACCAGCCGGCGGGTGACCTCGGTAAGGAGCTCGACGCCGCGCACGGCGTCCTCGTCCCGGGTGAACTCCGCTTCATTGTGCGAGATGCCGTCCACGCTGGGAACAAAGAGCATCACCGTGGGCACGTGGTCCTTGAGGTTGGTGGAGTCGTGCCCGGCCACGGTCATGATGTCCATGTGGCTGAAGCCGAGTGCCTCGGCTGCCGCCCGGCCCAGCCGTACGCCGGCCGGTGAGTAGGGGTTCAGCCCCCACTGGTGGGTCAGGGCCAGGGACACCTCGGTCCGCGAGCGGGCCTCCGCCTCGGCAATGCGCTTGCCCAACAGGTCCATGGCGCGTGCCAGCACGGATTCGTCGGGGGAGCGCAGGTCCAGGTTCATGACCGTCTGGCGCGCGATGGTCACCGGCGAGTTCGGCAGGACCTGCAGCTGCGAAACGGAGCTGTGCAGCTGGCCGGGCTCAAACTCCTCAGTCAGTTCCCGCGCGGCCGCGATCACCAGCGCCGCACCGTACAGTGCGTCGCGGCGGTCCGGCATCCGGGTGGAGCCGGTGTGCGACTGGTCCCCGTCCACGGTCACCAGGTACTTGGCCGCGGCCCAGGTGCGGTCCACGAGTCCGACCTGGATGTTCTGCTCCTCCAGGATTTTTCCCTGCTCAATGTGGATTTCCGCGTAGCGGGCAATGCTGCCAAGCCAGGGTGCGGAGTCCGACGCCGGAGAGCCGGCGGCCAGGGCTTCAGCCACTGTGGCTCCGGCCAGGTCCTGTGTGGCCAGCGCGGTCTCCAGGGGGAGCTTGCCGGTGAAGACACCGCTGCCCATCATGCTGGGCGTGAACCGGCTGCCTTCCTCGTTGAACCAGTTCACGACGGCAAGGTTGAACACCGGAGTGAACTCGCCGGCCTCCGCGGCGGCCGCGGCCCGCACGACGGCGTGGGCGGCAGCCAGCACCCCGTACGCGCCGTCGTACCGGCCGGCCAGCGGCTGGGAATCCAGGTGGGATCCGAGCAGGACCCACGGCGCGCCGGGCACCAGTTCAGCCAGGCCAAACTGGTTACCGGCCGCGTCCACGGCTTCGCGCAGTCGGTGCCCGGCGAGCCAGGTGCTGAACCAGGAGCGCGTGGCGTGGTCCTCCGGGGTGCCGGCCTGGCGGTCCACTCCGCCGCCCGGCGTCGCTCCAAAGCTGGACATCACGGTGAAATCGGCGAGGAAGCCGGTGTTCGAGGTGCTCATGGGGTTTCCTTCGCGCTGTGGGTGGGGTGGAAATCTGGATGCCGGTAGCGTAGCTCTCCGCCCACCATGGTGCCCAGCACCATGGTTGCGCTGATGCGGCCGGGGGCGACGGCGGTGGGATCCTGGTCCAGGAACACCAGGTCCGCGAGCATCCCGGGGGAGAGCCGTCCCTTTTCCGCGTCCGTGCCGGTGGCTGCGGCGGATCCGGTGGTGTATGCGGCGAGCGCCTGGCCGGCGGTCAGCCGCTCGCCCGGGCCGTAGACAGTTCCCGAGGGCGTGAGCCGTTCGACGAAGGACTGCATCACGTCCAGCGGGCGGCCGTTGGAAACCGGCCGGTCCGAGCTGCCGGGGAGCACGGCTCCGCGGTTGAGGACGCTGGCAGCCGGATAGGACCACGCGGTGCGCTCCGGTCCGAGCAGCTCCGCCATACCGTCGCCGAACTCGGTGATGAAGTGCGGCTGCGGGACCAGCACGATTCCGGCGTCGGCAATGCGGTCCAGCTGCTCGGGCCGGACCACACCGCCGTGCTCAATCCGGTTGGGGAAGCAGTTGGCGCCATAGGTCTCCTGCGCCTCGGTGATGATTGAAATCGCGTGGTCCACTGCGGCGTCCCCGATCGCGTGCATGGCGATCGGCCAGCCGGCCCGGTAGGCGGCCAGCGCCGAACTCCTCAGCTGCGCCGCGTCCATCTGCAGGTAGCCGTGATTGTGCGTGCAGCCGACGTAGTCCTCGGACATGTAGGCGGTGCTGCCCAGCAGGGAACCGTCGCTGAAAATCTTGACCGGTCCAAGGCGCAGCCATTCGTCGCCGAGTCCGGAGCGGATCCCGGTGTCCAGACCCAGGCCGTCGGGATCGTCGGCGTGGCCGGGAAGCTGGCGCAGGGCGTCCAGGACCAGCATGGGCTGCATCCGGACTTTGAGCAGGCCCTTGTCCCGGGCCGACTGGTAAGCGGCGAATTCGCGGGGTGAATGACCGATCCAGCCGCCGGCGATTCCGGCGTCGGTCACGCTGGTAATGCCCTCGGTGAGGTAGTGGCTGGTGGCCAGCTCGAGGGCACGCTCGATGGTCTCGAGCGGGTAGGGGAGCATCAGGTCCTGGACCAGGCGCATGGCGTTTTCCTCCAGCAGCCCGGTGGGCAGGCCCGCCGGGTCCCTGACCACCACACCGCCGTCGACCGCCGCGTCCAGATCCGCGGACCGGGAAACCAGTGCCAGGGCCGCACCGTTGAGCGTGCAGGCGTGGCCGGAGGAGTGCTTGATCCAGACCGGACGGCCGCCGGAGGCCTCGTCCAGCCGGTCCCTGTCCGGCTGGGCGCCGCCGAGCAGGAGGGGGCTGAAGCCGGAGGCGATGACCCACTGATCGGGCTCCAGGTCCGCGGCTGCCAGGCCGACGGCGGCGTACACCTCCTCGAGGGACCGGACGGCTCCCAGCGCGGTTTCCATCAGGCCCAAGCCGAACCACACGCTGTGGCTGTGCACGTCATTGAACCCGGGCACCACCGTCAGGCCGCCGGCATCCAGGACCGCCCGGGCCGGGATCTCCAGATCGGGATCGACGGCGAGGATCCGGCCGCCGTGAATCACCAGGGTGTGTGCTGTGGGCCGGTGCGGATCCTGCGTCAGGACGCGGGCATTGGTGATCATCAGGTCGGCGAGCATGAATTCCTAGCAGTTGATGCCGCCCCCGGCGAGGGAGCGGGTAAAGAGGCAGCGCAGTTCGAGCCAAAACCATTCAACTATGGCTAAATGTCTCACTCAATGGACATTAGCCGCCAAAATTGGGGATTGGATTATGCATTTTCATAAAGTGACTGCATGACTGAAACTCCCGGATCGGCCTTCGTTCCGTCTACCCGCAGCCTCCCGCGTGAGCCTTCCGGCGGCCAGCAGTGGGAGGACCTCATCCAGCGGCTCTGGGTCCAGCGGGATACCCTGGTGAGCGATTTCCTCAGCCGGTTCGAGGCAGTCTCCTACGACGACGCCCGGGTTCCGCCGGAGGATGTCTACCAAACCGCCGTGGACACCATGGACATGTTCCTGTACCAGATGGCGGGCTTTGAACTCCCCTCGGATCTGCGGAACCTGCCGCGTGAGGTTGCTGCCCGGCGGGCGGCCCAGGGAGTGCCCCTGCACTCCTTCCTCGAGGCGGTCCGCAACGATTTCCGTGTGCTGTGGAAAGGCCTGGAACGCGTGGCAGACGGGGACGGTGTGACGGTGCTGGTCTCCAACATGGACCGGGTGATGGATGTGGTGGAAGGCTATGTCTCCAGCATTCAGCAGTCCTTTGTTGAGGCCGAGGCACTCCTGGCACGGGACAAACAGCTTTACCGCCAGCGGCTGATCTCCCGCCTGTTTACCGGGGAACCGAAATCCGGCAAGGATATCGAGGACATCTGCGCCGGCGTGGGAGTCAAACCCCTCGACGTCTTCGAAGTGATAGCCGTAATTGGGGACGCCGTTCCGGCGGCCCAGCGGGCGTTCCTGAATGACCGCCGGTGCCACTCCTATGACCGTGCGGGCGTTCTCTATGTGTTCAGGGTCCAGCGCCGGGGCCATGCCTGGCTTGACGAACCGCCGCCGTTCCCTGCCGGATACGTGCAGGACGTCGCCGGGCTGACGGCGGTTCCCGGAGCCGCGGCCTCGGCCCTCGTGCTGGCGCGGAGCGGTGCTTCCGGCCTGCAGACCATGGACGAGGCCTGGATGCGCATCGCCGCGGATCTCCTGGAACAGACCCTTCCCGGGTTCTGTGCCGCGGTGCATGAGGCGATGGCCCGCTGCACCGAACATGAACGCCAGCGCCTGCTGCAGGTGGCGGAAAGCTATGCCCGGACCGGTTCCATCAAGGAGACCGCAGAGGAACTGTACTGCCACCGCAATACCGTGGTGAACCGGCTGCATTCACTTCAGCAGGTCATCGGTCTGGACCTGGCGGTCCCGGGTCAGGCGGCGAAGGCCCTGATAGCGCTCAGCTCTCTCCCGGAATTTCCCCACACTGTTTAAATGCCCAAACTTTGGGTGAAAGGTGGGTGAAATTTGTCATTGTTTGTGGAAATGCCGCCTGACTACGCTCAGGGAGAGACCTCCCACAGCCGGCCCAGCAGCCAGTTCCATTCCTTGACTGCGGCAGCGGCCACCTTGAAAGGCACCACTCGTGACTGAAACCAACACTAAACCGGGGGAACGCGGCGCGCCCGTGACCATCTCCGGAAAGGACGCGGGCACCATTGCCCGGGCGTCCTTCGTCGGCACCGCCCTGGAATGGTACGACTACTACCTCTTTGGCACTGCTGCGGCGCTGGTTTTCAACCGGCTCTTCTTCACCACCATGGACCCCACGGCTGCGCTGCTGGCCTCCTTCGCCACTTTCGGTGTTGGTTTCGCTGCCCGGCCCATCGGCGCGGTCCTCTTCGGGTACATCGGTGACCGCTATGGCCGCCGGCCCGCCCTGCTGGCAACCATCGTTATGATCGGCATCGCCACCGGCCTCATCGGCTTCCTGCCGGACTTCGGCACCATCGGTCTTGCCGCTCCGATTCTGCTGGCCGTCCTGCGCCTGGTGCAGGGCCTCGCCGTCGGCGGCGAATGGGGCGGCGCCGTGACCATGGCGATCGAACACGCGCCGGTGGAGAAGCGCGGACGCTTCGCTGCACTGGTCCAGGTTGGTTCCCCCGTTGGCACCCTGCTTTCAGCCGGAGCGTTCTCGCTGGTGCTCCTGTTCCCCTCCGAGACCTTTGATGCCTGGGGCTGGCGCATTCCCTTCCTGATGGCCTTCCCGCTGCTGCTGGTTGCCCTTTGGATCCGCGTGAGGGTTGAGGAATCCCCGATCTTCAAGGACCTGCTGGCGCAGGAAGAAACGGTCAAGGTTCCGGCCCTGGATGTGTTCCGCAACGCCGGCGGCCGCCTGGTCGTCGCTGTGATGGCTGCACTGCTCGGTGTGGGCGGCTTCTACATGATCACCACCTTCATCGTCAGCTACGGCTCCAACACCCTGGGCGTTGACCGCCAGGTGATGGTCAACGCCACGCTGATTGCGGCCGTTGCCCAGATCTTCGTAACCGTTGCAATGGGCCGGCTGGCCGAAAAGATCGGTCCGGGCAAGGTCACCATGTGGGGCGGCATCCTCACCGCCGCGGCCTCGTTCCCGATCTTCGCGATGGTGGACACCAAGTCCCCCCTGATGATCACGCTGGCGATCACGCTGGGCATTGTTCTGATCGCAGTGGCGTACGCGGTCAACGGAGCGCTGCTGACTGAACTGTTCCCGCCGAAGCTGCGGTACTCCGGTGTGGCCCTGGGCTACAACATCGCAGGCGCCACCAGCGGGTTTATGCCGCTGCTGGCAACCGCCATGCTTGGCTTCTCCGGCAACCAGTCCTGGGGTGCGGCGCTGATCCTTGTGCTCATTGCACTGATCACCGCGGTGGGCGGTTTCCTGGGCGAACGCCTCCGGGTGCAGGACAAGCGGATCGTTGCCGCTGACTAGAACCAGCTGAACCGGCGCCGGGAAGCGCTCAAGATCCGGCCGGCAGGAACTGTCCCCCCATGCTGTTCCTGCCGGCCTTTCCCATGCCCGGCCGGTGGGCCACCGGTCCGGCTAGCATGAACAAGATTGTCCACGTTGGGAGGTATCCGGATGTCTGGAGCTCAGAACGCCCCAGGTGCGCCCGCGGGTTCCGGGGCGGATGACCGCAAGCGCGCCGACGCGCGCCGGAACATCGAGGCCATCGTCGAGGCGGCAACCCGCCTGCTGGCCGTCGACCCGGATGCCAGCGTGAGCGAGATAGCGAAGGTGGCCGGGGTTGGCCGGGTGACGCTGTACGGCCACTTCGCCACCCGGACAACCCTTCTCCGCGAGGTGGTTGACCGCGCCATCGACCAGACAGATAGAACTCTGGCCGGCGTGGACTTCGACGGCGCTCCCCGCGAGGCGCTGGGACGGCTGCTGGAAATGAGCTGGCAGTTGACCCATCGGTTCGGGGCCCTGGTGGTCGCGGCTTCGGGCACGCTCCCGCCTGAAGAGATCAGAAGGGCACATGACCAGCCAGCCGAACGGGTCCGGCTGCTGCTCGAACGCGGACGCACCGACGGCAGTTTCCGTGCTGACATGCCCATCGAATGGCAGATCAGCGTGATCCAGGCTGTCCTGCATGGCGCCTCCGCCGCTGTGCACCGCGGGGAGATTACGGCGGACGAGGCGCCGGAGCTGGTGCGCAGCACGGTCCTGGCCGCACTCGCCGGCTAACCCGGACTGCCGGAACAGGCCGGCCACCTCAGTCTTCCGGAATCTCTTGTTGAACACCCCTGTTCGAGTTACGTTGGGTCCGGCATCACATTCCAATGTGCTGAGAGGGTGTTTGAGATGCAGTCTTTCGACAATTCAGAGCGAAATACTGAGCCCGGAGCAGGAGCTGATCCAGCCACCGCTGCAGAGCCGGCAGCGGCTGGCTCTCCCCACCGCTGGCGTGCTTTGTGGCTGCTGGGTGTGGCCCAGCTGATGCTGATCGTGGATGTCACTGTCGTGGCGGTGGCACTGCCGGCCATGCAGGCCGATCTCGGCCTTGACCGGGCCGGACTGGCGTGGGTGGCGAGTATCTACGCGCTGGTGTTCGGCGGGCTGATGCTGCTGGGCGGAAAGGCCGCGGACATCCTGGGCCCCCGCCGGGTGGTGCTGGCGGGACTTGCCCTATTCACGGCGGCGTCGATGCTCGCCGGCCTGGCGGCAGGACCTGAAGTCCTGCTGATTGCGCGGACGCTGCAGGGGATAGGAGCCGCTGCGATGTCCCCGGCAGCACTGTCGGTGATCGCCCGGACCTTCACCGGCAGCGAACTCTCACGCGCCCTGGGTGTCTGGTCCGCCCTCGGCGGAGCGGGCGCGGCCCTGGGCGTGCTCCTTGGCGGTGTGCTGACGGCGGGGCCGGGCTGGCCGTGGGTGTTTTACGTCAATGTGCCCGTGGGGCTGGTCCTGCTGGTGTGCCTGGCGCGGTGGATCAGGCCGCTGCCGGGTTCCGGTGGACGCCTCGACGCCGCCGGGGCAGCCCTGGTGACCGCAGCCACCGCCGCGGTGGTTTACGGGCTGGTCTCCGCCGGTGACTTTGGCTGGGTCAGCGCGCAGACCCTTCTCCCGGTGGCCGCCGGCCTGATCGGCTATCTGCTGTTCTGGCAGCGGATCCGGCGGGCAGTCACACCGTTGGTCGACCCCGCGATGCTTCGGCGGCGGCCGGTGCTCCGTGGCCTCGGCCTGATCTTCGTAGCCACGGCCCTGATGATCTCGGTGTTCTTCCTGGGCTCCTTCGTCCTGCAGAACCTGCACGGATTCACCGCACTGGAGACTGGACTGTCCTTCCTTCCCGTGGCGCTCGGGACGATTCTCGGCTCCAACCTTGCCGGCCGTGTGCTGCCCAGCTGGGGGATCCGCACCGTCTCTGTAACCGGACTGCTGATCGCGGGCGCCGGACTGGCAGCGGCTGCAGGAATCTTCTCCATGACAGTGCTCATTGCAGCCACCAGCGTTGCCGGGTTCGGCATCGGCGCCGTGTTCGTCGCCGCCGCGGGCAGTTTGTTCTCGGTGGTGCAGCCGCAGGAGGCGGGGGTTGCCTCCGGGGTGCTGAGCACCTTCCACGAGTTCGGTGCTGCCGCCGGAGTCTCCGCGGTCTCTTCCATCGCGGCCGGACTGTTGATCCCGCAGTTTGAGGTCTTCGCCGCAGGCTATTGGTTCGCCGCGGCCGTTGCTGCGGGGGCTTGCCTCGCGGCTCTGGCCTGGCCGCGGGAGAAGGCTGCCGGGGCAGTGTCCGGGTAACGACGCCGGTTGGCAGCACGGTCGGCCAGCGGCGCTGGCTGCGCGGGTCAGGTTTCGCAGGTCAGATATTTAGGTCCAGCCGCATCAGGACGCGGGGGAACCCGTTCAGGGCGGACGATGTCTGCGCAGCCTTGGTGAACCCGGCCGCTTCGAAGAGGCTGCGGGTGCCCACGTAGGCCATGGTGAGATCGACCTTTGCGCCGCGGTTGTCCACCGGATAGGCTTCCACAGCCGGCGCCCCGGCGGCGCGGGCAAAGTCCACGGCACCGGCCACGAGGGCATGGGAAATGCCTTGGCCGCGGTGTCCGGGACGGACCCGGAGGCACCACAGGGACCACACCGCGGCCTCGTCCAGATGCGGGATCTTCCGGCTCTTCGCAAAGGAGGTGTCTGCCCGCGGATGGATGGCCGCCCAGCCCACCGGTTCGGCGCCGTCGTACGCCAGGACTCCCGGCGGCGGATCTTCCCGGACCAGCCCGCGGACCCGTTCGCCCCGCGCTGTGCGCACCAGCGACTGGTTCTCCTTCGACGTCAGCCGATAGCTCAGGCACCAGCAGACGTTGGCGTCCGGAGACCTGGGGCCCAGGACGGCAGCAGTGTCCTCGAAGCCGGTGGCCGGGCGGACCTCAATAACCATGCGCATACCTTACTCCCGGAACGGGAGCCAAGCTGAGAAACCCTGCGGAACGGGCTAGACTAGCCGGTTCACCGTGGCGGACGGACTGCCCGGTGCCGATGCAGCAGCCAAAGAAAAGAGAAACCCATGTTTGCCGCTGGAGCGTCCATTACCGAGATTGAGCAGGACGTCGAGGAAATGATCGTGGGGCTGGTTCACCGGCTTGGGGACCTGGCCGATGCGGATCCGGATCCGGTTGGTGCCCAGGAGCGGGCCTACATCAAGGCTTTCTCTGATGTCCGGGCCAACAGCTCAATGGACCAGGCAGCCCTGCTGGCCACCGCCGTCGGGCGTCCCAACCTGGCGGAATCCCTGCTGTACCTCAACCGCCGGCTGGACGAGGCGAACCTCGGCCCGCGGGACCCGGCCGGGATCATCGGCGTCGTCATCCGGCTGGCCATGGACGGACTCTGGGTCAGCGACATCCTGGACTCCAGCCGCTTTACCCGGGCCGAGCGGGACCGGATCACCAACCTGCTCACCGCCCTGTCCCGGCTCAGCGACGAGCGGATGGCGGAGCTCCTCCCGGAGTGCGTCGACGCCCGCTAGCGCCTACTTCTTGTCGTCGCCGTTGAGGCGCTGGGAGAGATAGACCGGAATCATCGAGCAGACAATCAGCACGGCGGCGATCACATTGACCACCGGCGCCTGGTTGGGCCGGGCCATGTTGTTGAAAATCCAGATCGGCAGGGTTTCGGTGCCCGGGGGAGCGGTGAAGGTGGTGACCACCACCTCGTCGAAGCTGAGGGCGAAGGCGAGCAGGCCGCCGGCCACGAACGCGGAGCGGAAGCCCGGGAAGGTCACGCCGAAGAAGGTCTTCACCACGTTGGCGCCCATGTCCATGGCCGCTTCCTCCAAGCCGCGGTTCATCCGGCCCAGCCGGGCCTGGACGTTGTTGAAGACCATCACGATGCAGAACGTCGCATGGCCCACGATCACCGAGAACAGCCCCAGCCCGATCCCCAGCGGTTCCAGCACCGTCTTGAACGTGTTGTTCAGGGCGACGCCGGTGACGATGCCGGGCAGTGCGATGGGCAGCACCACCAGCAGGTTGATCGTGTTTTTGCCGAAAAAGTCATAGCGGGACAGGGCGAACGCGACCATGGTGCCCAGGAGCAGGGCGATCACCGTGGCAACGGACGCCACCTTCAGCGAGGTCCACAGCGCCTCGCGGACGCCGTCGTTATGCCAGGCGGCGACCCACCAGCGGGTGGTGAACTCCTTGATCGGAAACGCTCCGGAGGTGGTCGCGTTGAACGAGTTGGCGATGACCAGCAGCAGCGGCAGGTAGATCGCGGCCATCACCAGTCCGGCGAAAATACGGAGGGTGATCTTGGCGGAAGCGGAAAGCCTCATGGCAGTCTCCTACAGTTGCTTCAGGGCGCCGGACTTGCGGGCCAGGAACAGGTAAAGCACGACGACGATGATCGGCACGGTGCCGAAGGCTGCGGCGAGCGGCGGGTTGAGGTTGATGTTGGAGGCGATCACGGTGCCGATGACCTGGGTCTTGCCGCCCACGAACTGCGCGGCGATGTAGTCGCCGAGGCTCAGCGAGAACGTGAAGATGGACCCCGCCACGAAAGCCGGTTTCAGCAGCGGCACGGCCACGGTCCAGACCGTGGACCAGGCTTTGGCCCCCAGGTCAGCGGAGGCATCGAAGAGGCTGTCCGGGATCTGCCGGAACGCGTTGTAGACCGGGACGGCCATGTACGGGAACCAGAGGTAGGCCAGGGTGATGATCAGCGCGGCGGTGCCGTAGCCCGGACCGGACATCCCCAGCGGGGCCAGCAGCCAGTCCAGCGGCCCGCCGGAGGAAAACGTGATCCGCCAGGAGAAGACCTTGACCAGGTACCCGGCCCACAGCGGCAGGGTGATGCCGATGGCGAAAACGGCGCGCATCCGAGGGGAGGCGACCTTGGCCATATAGAGCCCCAGCGGCAGCGCGAGCGCGGCACAGAGCACGGTCACGGCCAGGGCAATCCCGATGGTCCGCAGGGCGGTCTGCTGGTAGGCGGGGACGGTGAGGATCTCAATGAAGTTTTCGAGCGTAAATGCGGGGATGACCTTCGAGGTGAAGCTGTCCGTGGTCCAGAACGCGGTGATGAACAGCAGGATCAGTGACCCGATGTAAAGCACACCCAGCCAGGTCAGCGGCAGCAGGAGCAGCCCGGTCAGCCGGGTCCTGGGCCGGGCGTAGAGCATGCGGGAGACGCGGTCGCCCAGGCTGTTCCGGGGCTGCTCCGGGGGCGCGGCGGATGTGGGTGGGGTTCGTTCGGTTACTGCCATGGCGCTTTCCGGCGGATGCTCCGCCGATTCTCCTCTGTGGCCGGATCTGTGGGACGGTTGGCCGCGTGCGCGGCTGTGAGGTTCTGGCCGGTGGGCCGCGGCGGTTGTGACCGCCGACCACCGGTACTCAGGGCTTCGGTGGTGCTAGCCCTTGATCTCGGTCCAGGCCTTGGTCCAGTCCTGGTAGTTGGTGCAGGTGACGTCCGTGCGGCCGTCAACACACTGCTCCACCGGAGTGGTCCACATCCAAACCTGCTTGTAGTACTCCTCGTCCGTGGCGAAGAAGGTCTCGCAGTGTGCCGCGTTGGCCTCGGATCCTTCACAGGCCAGCGAGTTGGCCGGAGCCATGCCGAAGTTCTGCGAGATCTGGGCGTTCACCTCGGCGGAGGACGCGTAGTCCATCCACTTGTAGGCACAGTTCGGGTTCTTCGCCTCAGCGGCGATCATCCAGGTGTCGGACCAGCCGGTGGCGCCTTCCTTGGGCAGAACGGATTCGACGGTGGCGCCGTCTCCCTGCGCCAGGTTCACGATCACCTGCCAGCCGGTACCCATGTGCGCGGTGCCGGAGGAGATGGAGCTGACCGCCTTGAGCGCGTCGTTCCAGTACTCGCCCACCATGCCGTTCTGGGTCTTGAGCAGTTCGACGGCGGCTGCGAGCTGGTCGGCGTCCAGCGCGTACGGGTTGGTGATGCCCAGGTCCGGCTGCGTGGCCATCAGGTACACGGCGGCGTCGGCAATGTAGATCGGGGAATCGTAGGCCATGGTCTTGCCGGCGTACTCGCTGTCCTCTTCCCACAGCGGAGCCCAGGAATCCGGGGCCT
Organism: Arthrobacter pullicola; assembly: GCF_014836875.1. Lineage (GTDB taxonomy): Bacteria > Actinomycetota > Actinomycetes > Actinomycetales > Micrococcaceae > Arthrobacter_B > Arthrobacter_B pullicola. The sequence goes on from NZ_JACSQC010000001.1 coordinate 610,786, forward strand.
GCGCAACGTGCTCGGTGTTGTACATCAGCACGTTGGCGCCGCGGCCGATCGGGACGCCGTAGCTCTGGCCGTTCAGCGTGTCATAAACCTGGCCCTTGAGCCCCTCGACGATGTTGCCGAAGTTCGGAATCAGTTCGGTGTTGATCGGGGCAACGTCGCCGCCGGCGATCAGGCGGAGCGAGGCGTCACCCGAGGCGGAGACCAGGTCGTATTCGCCGCTGCGCATCAGCTGGACCATCTCATCGGAAGTGGCGCCCACCTTGCGGTTGACCTGGCACTTGGTCTCTTCCTCGAAGGCGCTGACCCAGTCGGCGTCGGGGTTGGTGGAACCGTCCTCAACGAAGCCGGCCCAGGCGATGATGTTGACCTGTCCTTCGCCCTCGCCGACCTCGCTGGCCATGGGCAGGTCCGGAACCTGGATGCCGGTGGAGGACGAATCGGAGGCGTTGCCGCCGCCGCAGGCTGCCAGGACCAGTGAGAGCGAGGCGAGCGCTGCCAGCGGCAGTGCCTTAGTGATCTTCATGGGAGAACCTTTCATAGTGGGTGCGGTGAAACGGTGACGGGGAGAGCCGGTAATGACTGGCCCGGTCTCCGGGGGGTTGGGGTCACTAACTGACGGTGAAGTTAAACCGGGAGGGCCACTGGAGTTCGACGGCGTCGCCGCGGCCGCAGGCGGTGGCCCGGGAATCGTTCTGTTCCTGGACGATCAGCCGGTCCCCGGTGTCCGTGGCGGCCACGTACCGGGTGGTGGGGCCGGTGTAAACGATTTCCTCGATCCGGGCCGCAACAGCGGAGAAGCCTTCCGGAGCCGGAGTGCCGGGAGCTGCGATGTGGATGCGTTCCGGCCGGATGCTCACCAGGCCGTCCACGCCGGTGAGCCGTTTGGCGAGTGCACCTTCAACCAGATTGGTGCTGCCCAGGAAGGTGGCAACGAAACGGGTGGCCGGGCGCTCGTACAGGTCCTCCGGGGTGCCGACCTGCTCGATGCCGCCGTCGTTAAACACGGCGACGCGGTCTGAGAGGGTCAGTGCCTCCTCCTGGTCGTGGGTGACGAAGACGAAGGTGATGCCCACCTCGCGCTGGATCTGCTTGAGCTCGATCTGCATCTGTTCACGCAGCTGCTTGTCCAGGGCGCCAAGCGGTTCATCCAGCAGCAGGACCTGCGGGCGCAGGATCAAGGCCCGGGCCAGGGCGATGCGCTGGCGCTGGCCGCCGGACAGCTGGGACGGCAGCCGGTCCGCGACCTGCGGCAGCCGGACCATTTCCAGCGCCTCAGCGACGCGGCGCAGGCGTTCCGCCCGGGGAGTCTTACGCAGCTTCAGCCCGTAGCCCACGTTCTGGGCAACGGTCAGGTGCGGGAACAGCGCGTAATCCTGGAACACGGTGTTCACATCACGCTCGAAGGGCGCCTTGCCGGTGACATCGGAGCCGTGGAGGTAGATATGGCCGCTGGTCACTGGTTCAAAGCCGGCCACCATACGCAGGACGGTGGTCTTGCCGGAGCCGGAGGGCCCCAGCAGGGAGAAGAACTCACCCGATCGGATGTCCAGGTCCAAGTCCTTGACCGCGGAGAAATCGCCGAAGCTCTTGGTCACCCGCGACAGGCTGATGGCGTGGGCTGAGGACGCCAGGGCCTCGGCGGTGGGGGAGATGGGTGCTGTGCTGGCTGGCACGGTAAGTCCTTTCACTTCAGCAGGAAGCGCGGAAGCGCAACAAGTCGTAAAGCTATGAAACCAGATGTTATATGTAATTCACATCACTTCAGGTAAATTTCTTGTTACGGATGCGCGGCCAGGGCTTTTGGCGCTTCCCGGTCCGCCAAGCTGGAAAGATCGTGAACATGCCCCAGAATTCCGCTCCGCAAAAACGCCTCCTCACCGCCGTCTTCGCGCCACTCGGCGACGCCGGGAAAGCCAGCCGTGTCGAGGAACGCATCATTCAGGGGATTTCCGCCGGGGCACTGCTCGACGGCGACCGGCTCCCGACCGAGATGGAAATGGCCGCATCGATGGGCGTGGCCACCGTAACGGCACGTGAAGCGCTGGCCGGACTCCGGACGCGCGGCCTGGTGGAAACCCGGCGGGGACGCGACGGCGGCACCTTCGTTACGCTGCCCTCCGGCGACCGGATGGAACTGGTCCGCCGCCGGCTTGCGGCCATGAGCCGGGTGGAGCTGCGCGACCTGGCGATCCACTACGCCGCAATAGCCGCCACCGCCGCGGAGCTGGCGGCCGACGCAGCGGACACGGAAGATGTTGAGGCCCTCGCACACCTGCTGGAAGCGCCGGGCCGCGGCAACCGGGCTGTGGGAGACTTCCTGCTGGAGCTCGCTGCGCTGAGCCAGTCCGCGCGGCTGACCAGGGAATATGTCCGGCTGCATACGGACTACGGATCACTGCTCGGGCTGGCCCACGCCGACGCAGCCTATGATGCCGCCATGGTGAGTCTGTGCCGCCGCATCTGCGCCGCCGTGGCGGACGCGGATGCCTCCGCGTCCCGCGCCCTGGTCCGCGAATACGTCCAGGCCTCCGTGGCCTGGCTCATTGATGAACACACCCGCCTTTCCACCTCCGCCGACCTCACTACGGCAGAGAAATCACCCCCCGCACCCGCCTGGAGGAAAGCATGAGCATTTCCCGCAGTGAATCCCCGATCTCCCTGGCCGCCGCTCCCGCCGCTGCCCTGGGCAGCTTCTTCGAAGAGGTCCTGGACCTCCTCGAAGCCTGGAAGCCCCTGATCGAAGCCCTGTTTGCCGATCCCGCAGTTCCGCCGGTGCGGCGGGAGGTGGACGGCGTCGTCGAACCTCTGGCTGCCGCGCTTCTGGGAGGCATCCGCTATCCCTTGGCCGGTGGCGGGTTCGTTGCCGCGCACGGGGCGGTCGGCGACGCAGCCTGGCATATGGCCTGGTGGCAGGGGCGAAGCAAGGAGGTCCAGATGTTGACCTCGATCGAATCGATGGGGGAGGCGTACTCGCGCCGCGAGTGGTTCACCGTTCCGGTGGAAACCGGCCTCAGCCACATCACCGGACCCTATGTGGACTTTATTTGCACCGACGAGTACACCGTCACCCTGACGTCTCCGGTCAGCGTGGGAGGGAAGGTGGTTGGCGTGGTGGGAGCGGATGTCTTTGTGGAATCCCTCGAAGAGGTCCTGCTTCCTGGCCTGCGCCAGCTGCACGGGAAAGCGTCACTGGTGAACCGGGTGGGACGCGTGGTTGTGTCGGCGGACCCGCAGCTGGCAGCCGGCCGCCTGCTCGTCGGCGACTGGCGGCATGCGCCGGATCCACTGCAGATGGAACTGCGGGGGGCTGAATTTGCCGGACAGCGGGCGGCAGTGCATGCCTGCGGGCAGCTGCCACTGGCGGTGGCGATCCCGCATTCCCTGGGCTAGCCGGCGACCCCGAGCGCAGGCCGGCCCCGCCCGTGACCGGGAGCGCAGGCCTGCCCCGCCCGTGACCGGGCGGGGCTCCTCCGGCCCGGCACTACCCGCCGGTGACCGGGCGGGGATCCGGTTCTGCGTCAGTTGAGGGGGTGGCACCGGCAGACCCGGCGGCCGATACCTCCGGCATATGGAAGAAAGGCAGGGTCCGGCTCACCAGCGGGCCAATCAGCAGCGCGAACGCCACCGTACCCAGGCCCACTGATCCGCCAAGGGCCCAGCCGGTGGCCAGGACGGCAACTTCGATTCCGCTGCGGACGGCCCACAGCGGCCAGCCGAACCGGGCGTGGATGCCGGTCATCAGTCCGTCCCGCGGCCCCGGTCCCATCCGGGCGCCGATGTAGAGGCCCGTGGCCACGGCCAGCAGGACGAGTCCGCCGGCGAACAGGAGCGCCTGGGCCCAAAACGCCGAGGGTGCCGTCACTACCGCCAGGCCCACCTCAGCGCTTGGCCCGATGAGCACGACGTTCAGCACAGTTCCCACGCCGGGCTTCTGCCGGATCGGAATCCACAGCAGCAGCACCGCCAGGCCAATCAGGTTGGTCACCCAGCCAAAGGAGATCCCTGACTGGATGCTGGTGCCCTGACCCAGGACATCCCAGGGCGAGACGCCGATCCCCGCGCGGACCATCATGCCAATGGCAAAACCGTAAAGAAAAAGGCCAATCAGCAACTGCGCCATGCGGCGGACAAAATTCCAAGACATCCTGCAAGCCAATCGCTGAATTGGTCTTATTTCAAGATGCCAATTGGTCTAAGCTGGCCTGATGTTGATCCTGGGTGCGAACCGGTTCGCGGGCATGCTCGGTACGTGGCGGGCCAACGGCCCGGCGTACGCGGACCTGGCGGAGCGCATCCGGCTGCTGGTCCTGGACGGCCGGCTCCCCATCGGTGCCAGGGTGCCGGCAGAACGTGAACTCTCCGGACGCCTGCAGCTTTCCCGCACGACGGTTAGTGCTGCCTACGCCAGGCTGCGGGAATCCGGCTACCTGGAAAGCCTGCGGGGCTCCGGCAGTGTGGTGCGGATTCCGGGGACCCCGGCCCCCTCCGCGGCGCTGGCCGGACCCGATACCTTGGACCTCAGCAAAGCGGCCCTGCCGGCCGCGCCCCAGCTGGCCGACGCCGCTGCAGCGGCACTCGGGCAGCTTCCGGGAATGCTCACGGAACCCGGCTACGATCCTGTCGGCTTGCCCGCGCTGCGGGAAGCCATCGCGGAACGCTATGCCTTCCGCGGCCTGCCCACTGAGCCCGGGCAGATCATGGTGACCATCGGCGCCCAGCACGCGGTGGCACTGCTCTCCCGGGTGCTGCTTCAGCGGGGAGACACTGCCCTGGTGGAATCCCCGACCTACCCGCACGGTGCGGAAGCCGTCCGGGCCGCCGGCGGACGGATCGTCCCGGTTGCCGTCACACCCCGCGACGGCTGGGACGCCGAAGGCCTGGCCCAGGCCTTCCGCCGGGCACGGCCGGCCATGGCCTATGTGATGCCCGACTTCCACAACCCCACCGGCGCCGTGATGGCACCGCCGGAGCGCACCGCCCTGCTGGAGAGCGCAGCCCGTACGGGAACGGTAGTGGTTGCGGATGAGACCATGGCCGAGCTGTCCATCGATTCCGCCGGACCGGTGGCCCCGCTGGCGATCCATGGTCCGGCCGTGCTGGTGGGATCCCTGGGCAAAACCGTGTGGGGCGGGCTGCGGATCGGCTGGATCCGGGCCGAACCGGACCTGATCAGCCGGCTGGTGCAGGCCCGGTTTGCCAATGACCTGGGCACCCCGGTCCTGGAGCAGCTGGTGGCGGTGCAGGCACTGGCCAAGTATGAGGAGATCCTGGCCGGGCGGCGGGAGCTGCTGCGGGCCGGCCGGGACCGGCTCGAGGCGCTGCTGGCAGCCGCGCTGCCGGAGTGGGACGTTCCCCGGGTGTCCGGGGGACTGAGCACCTGGGTGAATATTGGCCGTCCGGTCAGCTCCCAGCTCACCCTCGCGGCACGCTCCCGCGGACTCCTGCTGGCCGCCGGCCCGGTCTTTGGCAGTGACGGTGTTTTTGAACGCTTCCTCCGCCTGCCAATCAGCTACGGAGCGCCGGAAACCACCCGGGCCGTGGAAGTGCTGGCGGACGCCTGGTCCGGGCTGGGCGAAAGCCCGGCGCCGCCGTCGTACCAGCCTGCCGTGGTGTGACCGGCCGCAGGGTATCCGGAATCCGTGAGCTACGGGATCAGCTTCAGCACGGCGTCAGCCGTGTGGGCGCGGGCCGCCACCAGGTCCGCGTTCACCTGGTCGCTTCCCTGCGCCCAGCGCCGGGCCTCTTCCGGGGATTTCCCGAAAGCCGCGTGCCGCGCAGCAAGCCGTTGCATCCGGACAGGTTCCGCCAGCGAGAGGTACCAGGCGGCGTCGAGCTGTTTTCGCGCTTCCGGCCAGGAACCGCTGTCCTGGAGCAGGTAGTTCCCCTCCGTAATCACCAGCGGTACGTCCGGCCGCACAGGCACCGCCGAGCCGATCGGCTCCTCCAGGGTGCGGTCGAATTCCGGCGCGTAGATCACGGGATCTCCGGGTTCCTGCCGCTTCAGGCGGCACAGCAGAGCCGCGTAGCCGCCGTCGTCGAACGTGTCGATGGCGCCTTTGCGCGTTTGCCGGCCAAGCTGGCCCAGAATTCGGTTCGCCAGGTGGAAACCGTCCATGGGCACGACGACGGCGAGTTCCGGTCCCAGCGCCTCGGCCAGGGCCGCCGCGAGGGTGGATTTCCCTGCGCCGGGCGGACCGGTGATGCCGAGGATACGCCGGCGGCCGGCGGCGAGGGCGCGGGCTTCCGCGGTGAGCTGGCCCAGGGTGCGGTCGAGAATCTGCATGCAGGCCCTAAATGGCGTCCGTCGAGTCCCGCACGACCAGCTCCGGCTGGAAGGTGACGTGGCGGTGGTGGTGGTCCTCGGACAGCTCATCTTCCAGCAGTTCCACCGCGGTCCGCCCGATCAGCCGCGCCGGCTGCCGGATGGAAGACAGCGGAACGACGGCGGAGGGCGCAAAATCGATGTCGTCATAGCCGATCAGGGCAATGTCTTCCGGCACCCGGAGCCGGTGGTCGAAGACGAATGCCTGCAGCAGTCCGATCGCAAGCAGGTCATTGGCCGCGAACACGCCTGAGGGGCGTTCGGCCGCCGGCCTGTGGAGCAGTTCCTCACCCACGCGCCGGCCCTCCAGCACGGTCAAGGCCGCGGTGCCAACGACGTCCAGCGTGGCACCGGGCACGGCGTCGACGGCGGCCCGGGCGCCGGCCCGCCGGTCCGCCACCTGGTGCAGGCCCGCCGGGCCGCCCACGAAGGTGATGTTCCGGGCTCCGCCGGCCAGCAGGTGTGCCACTGCCATCCGGCCGCCTTCGACGTCGTCGACGGCCAGGGAGCAGTACTGGGAAGCGGGAGCCCGCTCGTCCACCAGCACCACCGGGGTGCCGCGGGAGCGCAGCCGCTCCACCCGCCGGAGGTCGTCAGACTGTGGGGTGATGAGCACCCCGCGCACCCGTTGTTCCTCGAACAGATCCAGGTAGACCTGTTCCCGGCTGCGGGAGAGCCCGGAGTTGCCAACGATCACGGCCTGGCCGTGATCGTCCGCGGCAGCTTCGGCTCCGCGGGCGATTTCGTTGTAGAAGGGGTTGCCGGTGTCCTGCACCACCAGTCCGATGGTCCGGGAGCGGCCGGCCTTGAGCTGCCGGGCGACGTCGTTGCGGACGTATCCCAGCTGGTCGATGGCCTTCAGGACCCGGCGGCGGCGGTCCTCGGAGACCACCTCGGGGCGGTTGATCACGTTGGAGACGGTGCCGATCGATACCTGGGCTTCCCGGGCGACGTCTTTGATGCTCACCGGGAATCTGGCCATGCTCTCTTCACTTCCGTCCGGACGGGTCCACTGCTCTGGGGGCGCAGCCACCGGAGCGCCGGGCCCGCGGGCAGGGTCTTATTGTAAGCAGAATGTCCTTTTCGCTGACCCGGCCAGCGCCGGCGGCTACGGAACCCCGGCGGCTACGGAACCCCGGCGGCGACCCGCGGCTCGTAGCGGACCGGTTCGAACGTTTGGGCCACCAGGCGGCGCAGCTCCTCCAGTCCTCCCGAGACCAGGCCGGCGGCCCGGGCCTGGATGAGCACGTTGCCAATGGCGGTGGCCTCCACCGGCCCGGCGAACACCGTGCGGCCGGTCCGGTCGGCGGTGAGCTGGCAGAGCAGGGTGTTCTGCGATCCGCCGCCCACCACGTGCACGGTGCGGATACTGCGCCCGGTGAGCCGCTCAATCTGCTCGATGACATCCGCGTACGCGGCCGCCAGGGACTCCAGGATGGACCGGACCGTCTCGGCCCGCCCGCGCGGCGGCTGCAGCCCCCGTTCCTCACACCACGCGGCGATCCGCGCCGGCATGTCGCCGGGCGCCGTGAAGCGCTCGTCCTGCACATCAAACACCGGCACAGGCGCGGTGACGGCCGCCGCCTGGCTGATCAGCCCGGCGAGGTTGCTGGTGTGCTGGGCGTCGGTGGCCCCGGGTCCGTCCCACGTGCGGATGGACTCGGAGAGCAGCCATAGTCCGGACACGTTCTTCAGGTATCGGATCCGTCCGTCCACGCCGCCTTCATTGGTGAAGTTGGCGGCCTGGCTTTCGGCAGTGAGCACCGGGCTGGGCAGCTCGACGCCAACCAGGGACCAGGTGCCGGAGGAAATGAATGCTGCGTCCTCATCCGCGAAGGGCACGGCGACGACGGCGGAGGCGGTGTCGTGCGAGCCCACGGCCGTGACCGGCAGGCCTGCCGGGACACCCAGCTCCGCCGCCACTGCGGGCAGCAGGCCGCCGATCCGCTCACCCGGGGCGATCAGCGGGGCGAACAGATCGCCCGCCAGCCCGAGCCGGGCCATCAGCTCCGTGTCCCACTGCCGGGTGCGTGCATCCAGCAGCCCGGTGGTCGCAGCGTTGGTCTCCTCGGTCACCTCCCGGCCGGTGAGCCAGTAAGCGATGAGGTCCGGGACCAGCAGTGCCCGGTCCGCCATGTCCAGGTCGCCGCGCTCCCGGTCCACAGCCAGCTGGAACACCGTGTTGAAGGGGAGGTGCTGCAGCCCGCTGCGGGAGTAGAGCTCTTCCGGGGGCAGGGCCGCGTGGACGGCCTGCACCCCGGCTGCGGTGCGTTCGTCCCGGTAGTGGTAGGGCAGGCCCAGCAGCTTCCCGCCGCGCAGCAGCCCGTAGTCCACGGCCCAGGAGTCGACGCCGATGGAACGGACACCGGGTTCCTCCCGGAACGCCTGGGCGAGCCCGGCGGACAGGGACCTGTAGAGCTCGGTGATGTTCCAGTGCAGCCCGGGCCCGTTCCCCTCATGCAGCCGGACCGGCTGATTGGGGAAGCGGGCCACGTGCCGCATCCGGATCCGGCCGCCGGACACCCCGCCGAGGATGACGCGGCCGCTGGTCGCCCCAAGATCGACGGCTGCCACCGCTGCCGCTGCCGCTGTTGCTGTCGCCACGTGTTTGTCCTTTCGCTGCCCGCCGCGCCGCTTAGCGCAGGAACGCTGCAGCGACGCCGGCGTCAACCGGGATGTGCAGGCCGGTGGTGTGGGAAAGATCGGAGCTGGTCAGGACCGCGGCGGCGTTGGCCACGTTCTCCGGCAGCACCTCGCGCTTGAGCAGGGTGCGCTGGGCGTAGAACTTGCCCAGCTCGTCCTCGGGCACGCCGTAGACCGCGGCGCGCTTGGCACCCCAGCCGCCGGCGAAGATGCCGGAGCCGCGGACCACACCGTCGGGGTTGATGCCGTTGACCTTGATGCCGTGCTCACCCAGTTCCGCGGCCAGCAGGCGCACCTGGTGGGCCTGGTCGGCCTTGACGGCGGAGTAGGCAATGTTGTTGGGTCCGGCGAAGACGGAGTTCTTCGAGGAGATGTACAGGATATCCCCGCCCATTTCCTGGGCGATCATGGCCTTGGCAGCGGCCTTAGCGACCAGGAAGGAGCCCTTGGCCATCACGTCGTGCTGCAGGTCCCAGTCCTTTTCAGTGGTTTCCAGCAGCGGCTTGGAGATGGACAGGCCGGCGTTGTTCACCACCAGGTCAATGCCGCCGAAGGCCAGCACGGTGGATTCGATGGCAGCGGCGACCTGCCCGGCGTCGGTCACGTCGGCGCGGACGCCGATGGCCACGTCGGAGCCGCCCAGCTCGGCGGCCACCTGTTCGGCGGCTTCCAGGTTGAGGTCGGCGATCACCACGCAGGCGCCTTCTGCTGCGAGGCGGGTGGCAATGGCCTTGCCGATGCCCGACGCCGCGCCCGTTACCAGTGCGATCCGGGTGGCGTGGCTGCGGGGCTTGGGCATGCGGGCCAGCTTGGCCTCTTCCAGTGCCCAGTATTCGATCCGGAATTTCTCCGACTCGTCGATCGGGGCGTAGCTGGAGATGCCTTCGGCCCCGCGCATGACGTTGATGGCGTTGAGGTAGAACTCGCCGGCCACGCGTGCGGTCTGCTTGTCCTTGCCCCAGGAGAACATACCGACGCCGGGCACCAGCACAATTGCCGGATCAGCGCCGCGCATGGCCGGGGAACCGGCGTCGGCGTGCCGGTCGTAGTAGGCCTGGTAGTCGGCGCGGTACGCCTCGTGCAGCTCCTTCAGGCGGGCGGTGCAGTCTTCGACGGGCGCGTCGGCCGGCAGGTCCAGGACCAGCGGCTTGACCTTGGTGCGCAGGAAGTGGTCCGGGCAGGAGGTGCCCAGGGCAGCCAGCCGGGGGTGCTCAGCGGATGCAAGGAACTCCAGGACCCGCGGATCGTCCATGTAGTGGCCAACCTGCGGGCGGTCGTGCGAGGCGAGGCCGCGGATCACCGGGGCCAGGGCGGCTGCCTTGGCGTGCCGCTCGGCCTCGGGCAGCGCCGCATATCCCGCGAGAGCGGGGCCGAAGGGCTCGGCCTTGGAATGTTCGGAGATGTAGGCCTCGGCCGTGTCGATGATCCAACGGGAGTTCGCCTCGGCTTCGCCGCTGCTGGCGCCCCAGGCGGTGATGCCGTGCCCGCCCAGGATGGTGCCGACCGCGGCGGGGTTGGCTTCCTTGATGGCGGCGATGTCCAGGCCCAGCTGGAAGCCGGGGCGGCGCCAGGGCACCCACACCACCTTGTCGCCGAAGATCTTCGCGGTAAGTTCCTCACCGTCGGCCGCCGTTGCGACGGCGATGCCCGAATCCGGGTGCAGGTGATCCACGTGCGCGGCGTCGACCAGCCCGTGCATGGCGGTGTCGATCGACGGCGCCGCACCGCCCTTGCCGTGCAGGCAGTAATCGAAGGCCGCGACCATCTCGTCCTCGTGCTCCACGCCGCGGTAGACGCCCTTCAGCGCCCGCACCCGGTCCATCCGCAGCACGGCCAGGCCCTGCTCGGTGAGGGTGCCGAGGTCCCCGCCGGAGCCCTTGACCCACAGCAGCTCGACGTCTTCACCGGTCACCGGATCCGCCGCGGTGCCCTTGGCGGAAGTGTTGCCGCCGGCGTAGTTGGTGTTCTTCGGGTCCGAGCCAAGCCGGTTGGAGCGGGCGATGAGGTCGGCTACGACGGTCTGCTGGCCGGTCGTCGGGGTGCTGGCGGGGGCGTTCATGCGGAGGTCTCCTCGGGGAGTGGACGGAATCTGTGGGTCAGGGGGCAGGCGCAGGGCGGGCGGACTCAGGAACCCCAGGAAGCCTGGGTGCCGCCGACGCGTTCTTCATTGATGCGCTGCTGGTATCCGGAGGCGGCGTAGGCGGCCATCGGGTCGCCCGGCAGTCCGCGGGATTCGCGCCAGGCCGCCAGCTGCGGGCGGACATCGGTGTAGAAGGCGTCCATCAGGACCTGGTGGGCACCGAGCACGTCACCGGCGGCCTGGGCTGCGGCCAGGGCTTCGCCGTCGATCAGCAGGGCGCGGGCCGTCATTTCCTGAACGTTGAGCACCGAGCGGATCTGGCCGGGGATCTTCTCTTCGATGTTGTGGCACTGGTCGAGCATGAACGCCACGCCGGTTTCGGGGTCCAGTCCGCCGCCGCGCACCACCTCAACCATGATGCGGAAAAGCTGGAAGGGATCCGCTGCACCGACGATCAGGTCGTCGTCGGCGTAGTTGCGGGAGTTGAAATCGAAGGAACCGAGCTTGCCCAGGCGCAGCAGCTGCATCACGATGAACTCGATGTTGGTCCCCGGTGCGTGGTGTCCGGTGTCGAGGCAGACCATGGCTTTCTCGCCGAGGGCGGCAACCTGGGTGTAGGCCGTGCCCCAGTCCGGCACGTCGGTGTGATAGAACGCCGGCTCGAAGAACTTGTACTCGAGCACCAGCCGCTGCTCGGCGCCCAGTTGGGCGTAGATCTCGGCCAGCGACTCGGCGAGCCGGTCCTGGCGTCCGCGCATGTCCTGCTGGCCGGCGTAGTTGGTGCCGTCCGCGAGCCAGATCTTCAGGTCCCGGGACCCGGTGGCGTTCATGATCTCCAGGCACTCCAGGTGGTGGTCGATCGCCTTGCGGCGCACCCCCGGATCGGTGTGGGTCAGCGAGCCGAACTTGTACTCCTCGTCCTGGAAGGTGTTGGAGTTGACGGTGCCGAGGGACACGCCATGGTCTGCGGCGTAGCGGGCGAGGGCGGTGTAGTCCTCCACCTTGTCCCAGGGGATGTGAAGCGCGACGGCGGGAGCCAGTCCGGTGAAGCGGTGGACCTGGGCGGCGTCGGCAATCTTTTCCTCCACCGTGCGCGGCGTTCCCGGCGTGGAGAAAACCTTGAAGCGGGTTCCGGAGTTCCCGAAGGCCCAGGACGGAAGCTCAATGGCCTGGGCGGCCAGCTGGGAGGCGATGTCGTCGAATACAGGCATGTGCGTCACTTCTCTGTGGGTAGCCGGCGGGCGGCGCCGGTTAAACCTGGACACCGCTTTTGAATCGTTTCACTAAACTAAGCCGGAAAGTCGTATGCGGTCAAACCTGCCTTCCGCAGCTGCATGGAATATCCGCCCCCAATCGACTTGAAACGTCTCAAATTTTGGGTACGATAAGTCCGGCACTGGATGAGATCCCCCTCACAGGCCGGTCCTCACGGTTTCTCTGCGGGCGGCCGTCCCTGCTGCCGCCACAGGTGCGAAGGTCCTCCCGGACCCGCCACATTACGAAGGAGTGATGAATGGGCTCTTCCCCACCCATGGGTGAGCTGCAGGAGCTGGTCCGGCTTCCCACGGAGACCACCCGCACCCGCCGGTGCTTCCTGCTGCACATCCGTCCGGAGCGGCTGGCCGAGTACGTCGAGGTCCACCAGCGGGTCTGGCCGGAAATGCTGGATGCGCTGCGGGAAACCGGCTGGCGGAACTACTCGCTGTTCCTCCGCCCGCAGGACGGCCTGGTTGTGGGCTATTACGAGGCGGCAGACGCCGCAGCCACCCAGCAGCTGATGGACGCCCATCCGGTCAACGCGCGGTGGCAGTCCGAGATGGCCCAGTACTTCGTCGAGGGCACCTCGGCGCAGACGCTGACGCAGTACTTCCATCTCTCCTGAACCGTTTTATCCCGGGCACAGCCGTGCCCGATTCTCAGCACCTTCTTCACCGTTGCAGAAAGGCTCGCCATGAGCACCACCAAGCTCGGCGGATGGAAAGCCACCATCGCCGTGTCCATGTCCAACTACATCGAGGCCGGCTCCATCATCGCCCTGGCCACCAGCCTCACCCTCTGGCAGGAATACTTCGGGTTCACCAACCTCGTCGTCGGACTGGTCGCGGCGCTGAGTGCCAACGCGTTCGGCGCAGCCGTGGGCGCCCTCATCGGCGGTCCGCTGGGTGACCGGTACGGGCGCAAGTTCATCTATACCTATGACCTGATCCTGTACATGTTCGGAACCCTGCTGGTCATCTTCGCCGTGGCACCCTGGATGCTGATCGCCGGCGTGATCCTGACCGGCATCGCCGTCGGCGCCGGCGTTCCGGTCGCCTGGACCTACATCGCGGAGGAAGCCCCCGCGGAACACCGCGCCAAGCATGTGGGCACCGCCCAGCTCGCCTGGTCGCTGGGCCCGGCCCTGGTATTCCTGTTCGCCACGCTAGTGGTTCCGCTGGGCCTGACCGGCAGCCGGATCATCTTCGCGCACCTGTTCGTCGTCGCCCTGGTTACCTGGTGGATCCGCCGCGGCCTGTCCGAGTCGGCTACCTGGAAGAAGTCCGACGAAGAGCGCCGCACCGCCGAGGCCGGCGGAGTGAAGCGCCGCAACTACCGTGAACTGCTGACCAGCGCCACCAACCTCAAAGCCCTGCTGTTCCTGACCGGCGTCTACGCGCTCTGGAACCTGGTGGCCGGGCAGATGGGCATCTTCATGCCGCGCGTCTACGAGACCGCCGGCGTCGAATCCGCAACGCAGCAGAACCTGCTGCAGGTGCTGCTGTGGACCCTGACCGTGGCAGCCACCTACTTCGGCTTTATGAAGTACGGCGACCGGGTGGACCGCCGGCTGCTTTACGGCATCGGCGCCGTGCTCGGCATCATTGCCTGGCTGCTGCTGGTCTTCGCCCACGTCACCATGCCGGTGCTGATCGTGTTTGCCGCCCTCTGGGGTATCTCAGCCGGCATCGGCGCCCAGGCCTTCTATGCCCTGTGGGCCGCGGAGATGTTCCCGACCCGCCTCCGGGCCAGCGCCCAGGGTGTGCTGTTCTTCGTGGCGCGCATCGTCGTCGGCCTGCTCAGCTACTGGTTCCCGACGCTGCTGGCCGAACGCGGTGTGCCGTTCGTCGGCATGATCATGATCGGAGCCCTCGTGGCCGCCATGCTCATCGGTGTCCTCTGGGCCCCGAATACCCGGGGCAAGAGCCTGGAGGACATTGAAACCGAGCGCTACGGACGGGCTCCGGAAGCGGTCAAGCAGGACGCAGTCTAGGCTCAGAATTCCGGAGGCTCAGCGCTGCGCAAAACACATCAGATCGGTGAAGGCCTCCGGCCCGGTCCGGGTTGCAGACCCGGACCGGATACCGGGGCCTTTTCCGTGTGGGCTGCCGCTGCAGGGCGGACTGCAACAATGGGCGCATGACCCTGCACCGGTATCCGGTCCGCCGTTTGGAGGAGGACCCCGCGCACCCGTTGGACCGCGGTCTCTGGCCGGCGGTGCTGCCGGCCGTCGCGCAGGTCCTGGACCGGGGGCTGGACCTGGGTCCGGCGACCATCCTTGTGGGCGAGAACGGATCGGGGAAATCAACCCTCGTGGAGGCGGCCGCGCTTGCCTACGGATTGTCCGCCGAGGGCGGATCGACCGGCGCGCGGCATACCACCCGGTCCACGGAATCCATCCTGGCCGATCATCTGAAACTGGTCAGGAACGCGGGGGCCACCCGCCGCGGATACTTTCTGCGGGCCGAGACGATGCACGGCTTCTTTACCTATCTGGAGGAGAACCCGAGGACCGTCGGACCGCCCGATCTCGGCTTCCATGACATGTCTCACGGAGAGTCGTTTTTGGCGCTCACCGCAGACAGGTTCCGGGGCCGCGGGCTGTGGGTGCTGGATGAACCGGAGTCGGCACTGTCCTTTTCGGGGTGCCTCAGCCTGCTCTCAGTACTTAAAGGACTGCTGGCGGACGGTAGATCACAGGTCATCATGTCCACCCACTCGCCGCTGCTCGCCGCGCTGCCCAATGCGGAGATCCTGGAGCTGGGATCCTGGGGACTGCGGCACCGGGACTGGGAGGACCTTGACCTCGTGAGCAACTGGCGCTCTTTCCTCGGCTCCCCGCAGCGGTATCTGCGGCACCTCTGATGCCGCAAACCGTGACTTCCCTGCCGCAGGGTAGTTGGATGTGCAGGAACGGCTGTTGCTCAGGGGCGCACCCGCACCCTGCGGCCGGTGATGAGGAGGGTCCATGGGACGGGTCAGCGGCAAAACAGCAGTGGTCAGCGGGGGAGCCCGGGGAATCGGGGCGGCGGTGGTCCGCCGTCTCACGGATGAGGGCGCTCAGGTGGTCATCGGGGACCTGCTCGACGACGGCGGCCGGGCCCTGGCGGAGAGCATCGGGGCAGCCGCGGCTTACGTTCATCTGGACGTCACCCGCCCCGAGGACTGGGCCGCTGCCATCCGGGAAGCCGAGGAGCGGTTTGGCGGCGTGGATGTGCTGGTGAACAATGCCGGGATCGCGGACTTTGGCAGCATTGAGGATTACACGCTGGAGCAGTGGAACACCATCATCGCGGTGAACCTCACCGGGGTCTTTCTGGGCATCAAGGCTGCCGTCGAACCGATGAAACGCTCACGCGGTGCCTCCATCGTTAACATTTCCTCCACAGCGGGCCTGCAGGGCTACCAGAATCTCCCCGGCTACACAGCCGCGAAGTACGGCGTGCGCGGGCTCACGAAGTCTGTTGCGATTGACCTGGGTCCGTACAACATCCGGGTTAACTCGGTGCACCCGGGCGCCGTCCGGACCCCCATGACCGGGGGACTGGAATTAGGCCAGGAGCATGTGGCGCTGCACCGGATGGGCGAGCCGGAGGAGATTGCGGACCTGGTTCTGTTCCTGGCCAGCGATGAATCCAGCTTTTCCACCGGCGCCGAATTTGTGGCCGACGGCGGAGAAACCGCCGGACTGGCCCACTACGGCGTGGCGGAGCTGAGTTCCGAACCCGGCCGGGCCCCCTCCGCCCCGGCTGCGCCGTCAGCTCCGGTGGCGCCGCCGGACCTTCCGGAACCGCAGATGTGACTGCGGCGTCCGGGAGTTCCCCCGCGTCCCGGTCACGCCCGGAGAGCTGACCCGCATCTCGCCGCGAATGCCCTAGGCATCCTGCTGCTGGAGGTCATCAGGCTGGCGGTCCTCGGAACGCTGTTCCTTCGGCTCCGTGAACACGACGTAGCGGTAGGCGAAATAGCGGAACACATTGCCGATCAGCACACCGATGACGTTGCCGGAAACGTTGTCAGCGAATTGGCTGTCGAAGCCGAGGAGGTAGTGGGAGACGTACAGGCAGCCCGTGGCGATGGCCAGGCCCACCAGGTTGGTGAGCGCGAAAAGGAAGGTCTCGGCTTTAACGCTCCGGCCCCGGGTGCGCCGGAAGGTCAGATAACGGCTGCCCAGCCAGGAGATGGTGGTGGCGACAGTTACTGAGACAACCTTCGCGGTGATCGGACTGTCCTGCAGCACGGTTGCCGACAGGAGGTTGAACAGGCCAATGTCCACCAGGAAGGCGACGGTGCCAACCAGGGAAAACGACCCCAGTCTCCGGAGGACTTTCCGGGAAGTCGAAATGCCGTTCATTCTGCTACCAGTTCTATTCCCAGGACAAGCCGCAAAGGGCTGCGCCATGACGGGCCGCAGTCCTCACTGCACGCCGCGGAACCACACAACGGGGTTCATAGTGGATGTTTTCACATCCATACAGGGTGGACAAAATCGGGCTCCGCGGGCGCCGTTGCACACAGCTGCTGCGGGCTCAGCCCGCCGCCGGCAGGCGAACCGTGAACACCGTTCCCCGGCCCACTTCACTGTTGAGCGTAATGGTTCCCTGATGGCCCTCGACGATGTTCTTGGTGATGACCAATCCCAGCCCGACACCTGGAATTGCTGCCTTGCGGCTGGTCCCTGAGCGGAAGAACTTGGTGAAGACCTCGGTCTGTTCGGCCGCGGTCATGCCGATTCCGGTATCGGCTACCTGGAAGTGCACGCTGTCCCCGGTGGACCACGCGCTGACAGTTACCCGGCCGCCGTCGGGCGAGTATTTCACCGCGTTGGAAAGCAGGTTATCGATCACCTGGCCAATGCGCTGGGGGTCAACGAAGGCCGGCAGCTGTGCGGGGAAGTCGGAGACCAGCTTGACCCTGTTGATTTCCGCCCGGGGAGCAGCTGAGGTCATGGCGCTGCGGAGCAGGTCGGCTAGATCCGAGCTTTGCTGCTTAATGCTGCTGGGGCCGGCTGCAGCGGAGAGCAGGTCAGAAACCAGTTCGAGCAGCTTCTCGGAGTTGCGCAGGGCGATCTTCAACGAGGTCGCCACGTGCGCCGGGATCTCCTCTTCCTCCTCCAGTGCCAGATCGAGGTAGCCCATGATTGAGGTCAGCGGGGTGCGGAGCTCATGTGAAACGTTGGCCACGAAGTCTTCCTTCGCGGCGACGGCGTTCACCAGTCCGGTGACATCGCTAAAGGCGATCACAGAGCCCTGGAAACCACCCTGCCGCTGCACGGACCGTGCGGTGACGCTGAAGGCCCGCTGCTGATCGCCGGTTCCAAACCAGACAAGCTGGTCGGAAAACGACTGCCCCTGCACAGTGCGGCGCACCGGGCGCAGCTCCGGTGGCAGCGGCGTAACGCGGTCTGGGCCGAAGATCAGAAGTTCGCATTCGTTGGCCTGCGTGCTTCCGGGCGGCAGGGCGCGCCGCTGGATAAACCGCTGCCGTGAGTTGGTGAGGATGACATTGCCTTCCTCATCCACCACGGAAACACCGACCTCCACCGTGTCCAGCACGGTTTGGAGCAGCGACTCCTTGCGCCGGCTTTCCGCCAGGCTTTCCTGCAGGATCCTGTCCTTTTCCCGCAGCGCGGCCTGCTTCTCGAGCACATCGGCTTCCGCGCTGGCACGTGCTGCTTCGGCCTTCTCGGCAGCCCGCAGGGCTCTGACCAAATCCCGCTCATACAGCCGGCGGGCATGGGCGTTGAAGACCACCACCCGGTCCAGGGCCGGGCGGGTTCCCTCCGCCGGCTGCCGCGTGGCAGAGATCAGCGCGGGAAGGCGGGTGCCGTCGGCGTCGAGAAAATCAACCGCCAATTCCGCGAAGGAGCGGCCCACGCTGAGCTGGGGCAGGGCGTGCGTCGAATAGACGATGCGGTCCCCTACGGGGAGAAGCGCCAACAGGCTGGAACCGATCAGATCTTCGCGGGCACGGCCGATCCAGTTCGCGAATGTCGTATTGACCTCGGCAATAGTTCCGTCTTCGAGAGTGACGATGTATCCCGACGGCGACCCGTTGAACAGATCCCGGTAGTCCAGTTCAACGGCCGGGCTGGGTGGTTCCGCTTTCCGGGATACTGCCGTCACGCCGCCGGTACCCGGGCGAGGTAGGAGAGGATTGCCTCCGCTGTTTCTATGGGGGCGCTGACATGCGGCAGATGGCCCGTCGCCTTCAGCTGCACCAGGGTGCTGCCGGGGATGCGTTCCTGGGTGTAGGTGCCGATGTGTGTGGGGGCGAGCAGGTCATCCGAGCATTGGAGAATCAATGTGGGTACTTTTACCTCCGGAAGCAGGGCCCGCACGTCCGAGCGGAACGAGACGCGTGCAAAGTCGCGTGCGATCGCCGGATCCAGCTGGCAGAAGCTGCCCGCCAGCTCATCTTGCAGCTCCGGCTTTTCCGGATTGCCCATGATCACCGGAGCCATTTCGGTAGCCCACACGATGTAGTTGGTGTCCAGGGAGGTCAGCAGGTCATCGATGTCTGCCGGGGTGAAGCCGCCGGTGTAGCCGTCCAGGGGATGGTCCATGTAACTGGGAGATGAGGCCAGCAGAACCATGTTCGAGAAATGCTGCGGTGCCGAAGCCGCGGCGATGACAGCCATCATTGCGCTGACGCTGTGTCCCACGAACGTTGCGTCCTGAAGGTCCAGTTCGCGGCAGATGTCCAGCAGATCGCTGACATAACCATCCAGCGAGGAATACTTGGCCGGCGTGTACGCGGATTTATCCGACTCGCCGGAACCGACGTGGTCAAAGACGACAACCCGGTACTCGTCCGTGAACTGCGGGACTATGCGGCGCCACATCGCCTGGTCACAGCCGAAACCGTGGCCAAAGATCACCACGGGACCCGTTTCATTGCCTAGTATTCGGACGTTGTTGCGGGAGAGAACGTCAGTCGTCATAAGACGTCGCCTTTGATCGGATGTGGACGTGATATCGGTGTGAACTTTACCGCCAATGGCACGGTCCCCGGATTCATCCGCGCGTCTCGCATCGGCCCTTGGTGCCGGGAGGCGGGTGGCTAGTGGGCGGCGAAGCGCAGCTCGGCTGCTCCACCGTTGAACTGCGTGGTGCCGACCAGATGCATCTTGGCCGTGGGGGTGGTCACGGGCAGCAGCCGGCGTCCGGAGCCCAGGGCCACCGGCATGTAAGTAATCCACAGTTCGTCCAGCAAGCCGGCGTCAGCGAACTGGGCGGCAGTGTTGCCTCCGCCCACGACCCAGATATTCCGGTCCTCTGCCAGTGCTGCGGCCTGTTCCAGAACGGCCCGTACGTCTCCGCGGACGAAACGGACGCCGCTGCCGGAAGGTGCTTCCAGGTCCCGGTGGGTCAGCACCAGGCAGGGCAGGGCGCCGTAGTCCCATGTGTCCGGCTGCTCAGTCCGGAGCCATGCATAGGTTTCCGCGCCCATGATGACGGCCCCGACCCCGGACATAAACCGGTCATAGTGCTCCTGGAACGGCTCAAAGCCGAAGGACAGGAGCCAGTCCAGATTGTTCTCCTCGGTGGCGATGAAGCCATCCAGCGACGAAGCGACGTAATAGATGACTTTTGCCATGGGTCGAGAATAACGGCCAGGGGCATCCACGGGTTAGACGGATGGCCGTCCGGGCAGCCGGGGGACCCAATTCGCTGCTGCCGGCAACGCGGTGGCGGGTTACTATCCAAAGCCGTTCCCGAATCCGCGCGCGGTTCCGGAGCCGGGCGCTGATTTCCCGCCACACCTTCCCTATTTAGATGCATTTACATGTAATGTGGGAGGAATGGCAGGAGCAGGGAAAGGGTTGGCAGAGATATGAGCAACATCGAAACGGCTCCGGTGGAAGTGGAGTGCGCCGCCGCGCCGGCCGGTTCCGCAATCGAAATCCACCCGCCGCGCAACGTGCCGCTGGGTGGACCGCGGGCGATGCCCGTCCGCCGAACCCTCCCGCAGCGCAGCCGCAGCCTGATCGGTGCCTGGTGCTTCGTGGACCATTACGGACCCGACGACGTCGCCCGTACCGGCGGCATGGTGGTTCCGCCCCATCCGCACACCGGGCTGCAGACGGTCAGCTGGCTCTTCACCGGCGAAATTGAGCACCGCGACAGCACCGGGGCCCACGCCATGGTGCGGCCGGGCGAACTGAACCTGATGACCGCCGGCCGCGGCATCGCGCACTCCGAGGTCTCGACCGCGGAAGTCAGTGTCCTCCACGGCGTCCAGCTCTGGCTGGCCCTGCCCGAAGCAGCGCGCAGCATGGAGCCGCGGTTCGACCACTACGTTCCGGATGCCGTCCGCGGCCCCGGATGGGAACTCCGTGTTTTCCTGGGTGCCCTCGCCGGCTATGAATCGCCGGTTCGAACGCACTCTCCGATCCTGGGTGCCGAACTGGTTTTGGAGCCCGGGGCGGTGGTGGAATTCGACGCCGATCCGCGGTTTGAGTACGGCCTGCTCGCGGACACGGGCGCACTGGAATTCCAGGGCGCCGCCGTCGCCCCCTCCGAACTGGCCTACCTGGCGCCGGGAAACGGAACGCTGCGGATCAGCGCACCAGCGGACGCGCCGGCCCGCGCGCTGCTCATCGGAGGCGAGCCCCTCGGGGAGACGATCGTGATGTGGTGGAACTTCATCGGCCGCAGCCACGAGGAAATCGTCCAGTACCGCCGCGACTGGCAGCAGCACATCGGTGCTGAAACCCATCCCGGCGCGGCGCCCGCCAGCCGGTTCGCCGTCGTTCCCAATGATCCGCTGCCCCCGCTGCCGGCTCCCGCCCTGCCCAACGCCCGGCTCCGGCCGCGCCGCTAATCCGAAAGGCCTTCAACGAATGCAGATCCAGGACAATCCGGCGCAGCAGCGCTATGAAGTGCTCGACGACGGCGGAACGGTCGCCGGATTCGCCGCCTACCGTAACCGGCCCGGCCGCCGCATCTTCGTGCACACGGAGGTGGCCGAAGCCTATGCCGGCCAGGGGATTGCCGGCAGGCTGGCCCGCTACGCCGTCGACCATGTCCGAGATGCGGGCCTGCGGCTGGTGCCGTACTGCCCCTATATTGCCGGCTGGCTGAAGCGGCACCCGGAATACGAGGGCATTGTGGACTGGCCGGCCACGGAGTCCCCGGTGGAAGACGCGGTGGGCCAGGCATGAGCGGCAACAGAGTCTTTATCGACAAACAGAACCGGCAGATCTACCAGGCGCTGGCCGGCACGGCGGCGGCGGTTCGGGCCGCGGCCCAGGAAGCCGGCCTGGGCCGGATCGTGATGGAACTGGTCAACCTGCGCGTCTCGCAGCTCAATGGCTGCGCCTACTGCCTGGACCTGCACACCCGGCAGGCACTGGACGAAGGGGAGACACCGCAGCGCCTGTCCGTGCTGCCGGCGTGGCGGGACACGAATCTGTTCAGCGACACCGAGCGGGCGGCCCTGGGCCTGGCGGAGGCGCTGACGATTCTTCCCGACGGCGAGCAGCGCGAGGAGATTTTCGCCAAATACCAGGCGCTGCTCAGCGTGGAGCAGTTCTCCGTCCTCAGCTGGGCGGTCGTGACGATGAACGCCTTCAACCGGGTGTCCATCATCAGCGGGCATCCCGTCAAAGCGCGCTGAACCCCGCCCTCAGCCCGGCTGCTGCCCGATACCGGCCGTTTGGCTGGCAGCGGGCAGCAGGCTGGGCGGGGAACCGCGGCCTAAAACGGATAGCGCGCGATTTCGGAGCGCATTGTCAGCCACTGTGTCTCGGTGAAGGCGTCGATGTTCGCGGATGCCCCGCCGAAGCGGGACCCGGTGCCGGAGGCACCCATGCCGCCGAACGGAGAGTTGGCCTCGTCGGACACCGTCTGCTCATTGATGTGCACCTTGCCCGAGACCACGCGGTCGGCCACCTCCATTGCCATTCCCACCTCTCCCAGCACGCCCACGGAGAGCCCATACTCGGAGGCGTTAACCAGGTCGATCGCCTCGTCAACGGTGGAGAAGCCCAGGACCGGGGCCACCGGGCCGAAGATTTCCTCAGTCCAAGCGGGGTTGTCCGGTGTCAGGCCGGTGAGCACTGTGGGCTGGTAGAAAAGTCCTTCGTAGGTTCCTCCGGCCGCGATCTGGGCGCCGGCGTCCTTGGCCACCCGCACCAGCCTGTCGATGTTGTCGCGCTGGCGCCCGTCAATGATTGGTCCCAGCGCAACCCGGCCGGTGCACGGGTCCCCGACCGGCAGCGCCCTGGCCTTGGCAGCGAGTTTGGCGACGTACTCCTCGAGCAGGGATTCGTGGACCAGATGGCGTCCGGTGGACATGCAGATTTGGCCCTGGTGCATAAACGAACCAAAGGCGCCGGCTGACGCGGCCAGATCCAGATCGGCCCCGGGCAGCACCACCAGGGCATTGTTGCCGCCGAGTTCCAGATGGGCGCGCTTGAGCAGGCGGCCCGCGGTCTCGCCGACCTTGCGGCCGGCCGCCGTCGAACCGGTGAAGGAAATGATCCGGACTTCGGGAGCCTCAACCAGCGCCTTCCCGACGTCGGCACCGCCGGGGAGCAGCTGCAGCAGGCCTGTTGGGAGGCCGGCCAGTTCAAAGACGCGCATGATCGCCACACCGCCGGAGATGCTGGTGCGGGGGTCCGGCTTCAGAAGGACGGCGTTACCGAGGGCAAGGGCCGGGGCGACGGACCGGATGGAGAGAATCAGGGGAAAGTTGAATGGGGAGATCACCGACACGACGCCGGCGGCCCGGCGCCGGGCGAAAGACCAGCGGTCCTCGTTGCTGGTCAGCACCTCACCGGCCGGATGCGCCGGAAGCGCGGAAGCCTCGAAGCACTCGTTGGCGGCTATATGGGTTTCCAGTTCGGCCTTCCCACCGATGGCGCCGGTCTCACGCATGATCCAGCCCTGGATTTCCTTGGCATGGTCCTCGAACAGCGATCCGGCGCGCCGCAGTACGGCGGCGCGCTCCTCCGGCCTGGTTTGGGCCCAGGATCGCTGGGCGGCAGCCGCCCGCGTTGCTGCGGCGAGGGCGTCGGAGCGGTCCGCAGCACCGACGGACCCCAGGACGTGCCCGGTAGCGGGTTCGACGACGTCGAGGACGCCGGCAGATCCGGCGGTCCAGGAACCGGTGTGGATTTTGCCGTGCCAGGCGGAGGTGGCGAGGAGGGTCATGGCTGCTCCTAAATGCAGATGCGGTATGTAATCAAGGGGACGTTGCGGTGGATGGGGTGTGCCGGGCAGGAGGGCGGCGGTTTCGGAAACGGTCCTGGCTGCGTCATCAGCTAGGCGGGCGCGGAAGCGTCCTGCCCGCGGCCGCCTGCGGCACCCGGACCGGGTGGGGTACCCGCCGGGTCCCTCTCGGGCGCCGGGGGTGCCGGGCGCACCACCCGCTTTTTGCGGCGCTGGACCAGGGTGGCCGCGGAGACCGCAATCAGCAGGGCCACACCGTTGAAGACGTTGGTTACCCAGGTTTTGGCCCCCAGGATCACCAATCCGTTGGCGCCGACAGCGAGCAGATACACACCGGTCACGGTGCCCCACACATTGAAGTAGCCGGCCCGGATGGCGGTGGCGCCCAGAAACGCCGCGGCGTAGGCCGGCAGCAGGAATTCCGGACCCAGGTCCGGCGTCGCATTTCCCGCACGCGAGGCCTGCAGCGTGCCGGCCAGTCCGCCGAGCAGCCCCGCGCCGATGAAGGCGGCGGCCAGGTAGCGCTTGGTCCGCACGCCGGAGAGTTCAGCGGCGTCGCGTCCCATGCCGGTGGCCCGCAGGTACCGTCCAAACGGGGTGCGTTCCAGGACGAACCACAGCGCCAGTGCCGCGGCCAGGAAGTAGAACACCACAACCTGCAGGCCGCCGGGCAGGCGGATGCCGGTCAGGGCGGAGAACCCGTCGGAGGAGTGGGTGATGAGGGTGGAGTTGGTGAGCAGCAGGTTGAAACCGGCCAGGATGGTGGCCATGCCCAGGGTTGCGATGAAAGCGTTGACTCCGACGACGATGGTCATAAACGCGTTGACCGCGCCGATCAGCATCCCGAGGGCGAGTGTGGCAAGCAGGACCAGCGGAAGCGGCAGGCCGGCTCCGGCCAGGACGATGCCGGTGATGGTGCAGATGCCGAGGTTCGCGCCGACGGAAAGGTCGAATTCGCCGGCGGCCAGCGGCAGAAGCACTGCCAGGGCAAGGATGCCGGGCACCGCCTGGTCGGCAAGGATTTGCCGGAAGTTGCCTGAGGTCGCGAAGGTGTCCGGCATCAGCATCGAGAAGACGGTGATCATCAGGACCAGGAAGACCACGATTCCGTAGTTCTTCATCAGGGCGCCGGGGTTGAATCGGAGGTTCACTGTAGGGGCTCCTAGGTGGGATGTGGAGTGGTGGGGCGCGGGCTAGACGGGCTGGGGCTAGGCGGGGGCGCCGGTCTGGCAGGCCAGGGCGATACCGTCTTCGGTGATCTCCGGGCCGGAGAGTTCGGCGGCGATCCGGCCGCGGTCCAGGACCAGGACCCTGTCGGCCAGGCCAACGAAGTCGTCGTAGTCGGTGCTGGCGACCAGGATGGCCACGCCGTCGTCGGCGAGTTCCTTGAGCAGCCGGCTGATTTCCTGCCTGGCCAGCGCATCCACTCCCTGGGAGGGCTCGTCCAGCAGCAGCATGAGCGGGGAGCCGCTCGCTGCGCGGGCCACCACCACCTTCTGCTGGTTGCCGCCGGAGAGGCTGCGGACGGGAGCGGCCAGGGACGCGGCCTTGACCAGGTAGCGGCGGGAAAGGTCGGCCGCAGCTGCCTTTTCCGCGGCGCGGTTGAGCACCGGCCCGCGGGTGTAACGGCTCAGGCGCCCGAGGGTCAGGTTCTCGCCGACCCCGAGGTCCAGGACTACGCCGTCGCGCCGCCGGTTCTGCGGAACACAGGCCACTCCGGCGGTAATGGCGTCCGCGGCCGACCCCGGGGTGTACGGCTTGCCGGCCAGGACCATGGTTCCGGCCGCTGGCTGCTGGGCGCCGGCGATGAGCCGGACCAGTTCGCTGCGGCCGCAGCCGAGCAGCCCGGTGATGCCGACGATCTCCCCGGCGCGGACTGCCAGATCGATGCGGTCCAGACGGGGGCCGCTGAGGCCGCGGGCCTCCAGCAGCACCGCCCCTTCCCGTTCCTCGGCGGGACGGATGGCTGGTGCTTCCAGCTCCCGGCCAATGACCAGCGAGACCACCGCGGCGGCGTCGCGCTCTCCCAGCGGTTCGTCCGCGACGAGCCGGCCGTCGCGCAGCACAGCCACGTTGTCCGCGATGCGCCGGACCTCTTCGATCCGGTGGCTGACGTAGACCGCGGTCCCGCCGTGGCTGCGCAGCATGTCGATCAGGGCCAGTACCCGGTCCGCTTCGTGGGCGGGCAGCGAAGCGGTGGGCTCGTCCAGGATGAGGATATTGCGGCGGAGGGAATCTACATCGGCAGTGGTGCTGTCGTTGAGGCTGCCGGCGCCGCCTCCGCTGCCGGAACGGTGCTGGAAGGCTCGGGCAATGCCCACCATGGTACGGGTGGAGGGGGAGAGGTCCCCGACCAGGCGGCCGGGGTTTTCATTGATCCCCAGCAGTTCCAGGGTGGCTGCGACGTTGGCGTGCTCTTTGCGGAGCCGGACCGGGGAGAAGCTGCTGCGGGCGAAGAACCCGTCGGAGAGCGCGAAGTTATCCGCGATCGTCAGCGCGTCCACAAGACCCAGGTCCTGGTGCAGGAACCGCAGGCCGGCTGTGTGCGCGGCTGCGGGAGTGAGCGGCATGGGGAGGTCCTGGCCCCGGACGGACAGTGTGCCGCCCGGATCGGGTGCGTAGACCCCGGCGAGGATCTTGATCAGGGTCGACTTTCCGGAACCGTTCATGCCCAGCAGGGCCGTCACGGCGCCGGCCTGGATATCGAGGCTGACTTCGTCCAGGGCCCGTTGTCCGGTGAAGGTCTTACTGATGCTGCGGATGCTCAGGGCGGCGGTGTGCTCCATGGGGATGCTCCTGAAGATGGGAGTGCGGGAATGCCGGCAAAACCAGGGGTGCGGCCGGCCCGGAGACCGGGCCGGCCGCGTGGGTTCCGTGGGGCTAGCCCGCGTTCTCCCACAGAGCCGTGAAGGCTGACTTCCAATCGGAGTCGCCCGTCCACGGCAGCTCGGGCAGGGTCTCTTCCAGCACCATGCGCTTCGGCATCTCGATCACCTGGTGCCCGCTGGCACCGTTGGCAAAGAGCTTGTTCATTTCGTGGACGGACAGGTAGCCGGTGTGCTCCATCGGCTTGATGACGTCGGCGAACTGGCTCTTGCCATCCTTGATCAGGTTCAGGTTGGCGGAGTTGCCGTCGTAGGACACCATCTTGATCGTGTCACCGTTGGCGCTGCGCGCCACGGTGGCCTGGCTGGAAACCACGGCTGCACCGGTATGGGTCCAGATGTAGTTGATGTCCGGGTTGGCGGTCAGCGTTGCCTGGATCTGCGGCGGCAGTCCGGACTGCAGCTGGGACATCTGCGTCTCAAGGGTTTCGACGATCTCGCACTCGGAGCAGAGCTCGGGAAGCCACTTGGTGAAAGCCTCGGTGCGGGCCGTGATGGAGGGGAAGGCGGGGTCCGTGGTGACCAGGATCTTCGCCGTTCCGCCGCTGTCCTGCGCGATGGCGGCGGCCATCATCTTGCCGGAGACATCCTCGTCCGGAACAACCTCCACGTCGAACCGGTCATCGGCGGGGGACATGCTGTTGACCAGGAAGATGCCGGCATCGCGGGCCTGCTGCAGCGAAGCGTCGATCTGGTCGGCGACCGCCGCAGTAAAGATGATGCCGTCAGCGCCGAGCTGGATGGCCTGGTCGATGGCCTGGCGGGCCTTTTCCGGGTTTCCGCCCGGATCGATCATGCGGGTTTCCCAGCCGAGGGACGCGGCTGCTTCCATGGCTGCGTCGGCGCCGCGGGCACAGGCTTCGGAGGCGTAGGTACAGGGGATGACGACGACGCTCTTACCTTCGGCGATGGCCGGTGACTCCGTGGGGACCTCTTCTTCGAGGGGCTTCTGGAAGTCGGTGAGCATGGCCTCGAGGGCCGCGGTATCAACGGACGCGGAACCGCTTTCGGCGGCTGCCGGTGCGGCGTCAGTCTCACCGGAACCACCGCAGGCGGCGAGGGACAAGGCCAGTGCCGGGACGGCAAGCAGTCCAAGCAGGTAGCGGGGAGTGGTTTTCATAGGTCCGGGGCCTTTCGGAATGACACTGGATGTGATGTAGGTCCCACTGTCTCCGGGGTGTGTGGTGCTGTTGAAGCAGCTGTCCGGATCCGGCAAGGCGATGTCCGGATCCGGCAACGCCTCCGTGTAAGGCAGCCCCGGCCCATCGTGGCCCCCCGGCCCGCCGCTGCCGGCAGCGGGTTTTCCTACCCGCTGGTCAGGGCTGCGCGGGCATCCCGGGGCGTGCAGCCGTAGTGCTGACGGAAGGCGCGGGAGAAGTGCGCAGCGGAAACGAACCCCACGGAAGCGGCTATCTCGGCGATCGGGGTGGCGGTGTGCATTGGATCGGCCAGTAGTTCCTGGGCGCGGGCCAGCCGCTTTTCCAGCACGTACTTGGCCGGGCTGGTGCCAGCCTCCGTAAAGACCCGAGTCAGGTGGCGTTCGCTGATTCCGACGGCGCGGGCAACGCGCCCCAGGGAAAGATCCGGCCGGCCCAGGTGCGCACGGATGTAATCGCGGGCCGCCGCGAGATAGGCGAGCGACGGCGCCACTCCCGGCTCGCCGGTGATAATCGAGAACATTTCCAGGACGCTCTGCTCCAGCTCATCGGTATCCGGGGCCGGATCCCGGAAGGCGCCCAGCACTGCATTCGCCGTGGTCTTGGCATGTGTGGCGGCGGGAGAGCCGCTGATCCTGAGCACCCGGGGGCGGAAATACTCCTCCCGCACGGACCGCTCGCGCAGCGCCTCCCGCGGCACCTCAACGATCACCTGGCGCATGTCCGTGGAGAAGCCGTACATGAAGGGCCTGTTGGCGTCGTAGACAACAGCCTCCCCGGCCGCCAGGGTCTCACAGCCGGCGTCGTGGTAGAAAAAGGCCTTCCCCTCCAACAGCAGGCAGAGCATAACGGCATCCACCGGGTTCCTGCGGATATTCTCCGGCGCGCGTTCGATGACGTGGTCATTGCCGCTGATGTGCGTCAGCCGGATCCGGGGCAGTTCCAGATTGGTCTGGGTGGCCAGCAGGCTGCGCTCGGAAAGCGTGCTGCAGCGCAGCCCAAACAGCGCCAGTTCGTTGTATTCCTCCCAGAGGTCCAGCCGCGCGCTCATCGGCGCCTGTGCCGTGGAAAAGCGGCTGGTCCGGCGAACATCCGAACGGGCAGAGCCTGCGGGCCCGGAATCCTCAGGGCTGGGAATCGGCACGGCTGGCACCTCCAGGCGGGCATCATTGTCACGGGACCGGGGTAGTCCCCCATAGGCTACGCGACTGTGGTCTGCGCCACAGTTTATGACGCACCTCAGGGCCCCCGCAGGAATTCCACGTCCCGCCGGGGCATGTAATAGTGGAGGACCATAAGCATGCTGATTACAGGAGGCTCCCATGGCAGAACGGCTCGTTGCGGACCTGATCGTCGAACGGCTCCAGGCCTGGGGGGTGCAGCGGATCTTCGGCTACAGCGGCGATGGGATCAACACCGTCCTCGGCGCCCTCCGCCGTTCCGGAAGTCCCCGGTTCGTACAGGCCCGGCATGAAGAAAACGCCGCGTTCATGGCGGTGGGACATGCCAAATACACAGGTGAAGTCGGTGTGATGCTCTCCACCCAGGGGCCGGGGGCGGTTCACCTGCTCAACGGCCTGTACGACGCGAAGCTGGACAGCGTCCCGGTGGTCGCCATCATCGGCCAGCAGTCCCGCACCGTGCTGGGCTCGGCCTACATGCAGGAAATCGATCTGCTGAACCTCACCCGGGACGTCGCGTCCTCCTTCCGCCAGCAGGTCAACAGCCCCGAGCAGCTGCCGCTGGTGCTGGACCGCGCGTTCAAGGCTGCGCTCGCGGACCGCGCTCCCGCCGTCGTCATCATTCCGCATGACATCCAGCAGGCACCGGCACCGGAGCTGGAGCACGAGCATGGAATCCTGTCCACCGCGCCGGTCTGGAGCCCACCCACGCTGGTGCCCTCCCCAGCTGATATTGAGGCTGCGGCGGCACTGATCAACGACGGCGGCAAGGTGGCGCTGCTGGTCGGCCAGGGCGCACGGGGTGCCCGGGGCCAGGTCCGGGAGCTGGCGGAGAAAATCGGCGCCGGGATCACCACCTCGCTCATGGGCAAGCCCTATGTGGACGAGTCGCACCCGCTCGCCGCCGGAGTGATGGGCCACCTCGGCACCAGCGCCAGCGGCTTCGTCCTGGGGGAGTGCGACACCCTGGTGATCATCGGCTCCAATGACCCGTGGACGGAGTTTTACCCACCTCCCGGCGCCGCCCGTGCCGTGCAGATCGACATCGATGCGGCGGCCATCGGTAACCGGTACCCGGTGGAAGTCGCCGTCACCGGCGATTCCGCCGCCAGCCTCGAAGCTCTGCTCCCGCTCCTGGAACCCCGGCCGGACTTCGCCTGGCGGACCAGCGTCGAAAATGCTGTGCAGCGCTGGCACCGGCTGGCTGCCGAACGTGCTGCAATTCCCGCCCGGCCCGTGAACCCGGAGCTCGCCGTGCGTGAACTCAGCGACCGGCTGCCGTCCAACGCCCAGGTAGCCGTCGACGTCGGCAGCATCGTCTATTGGTACGCCCGCCAGCTGCGCCTCCCGGAGGGCGTGCCGGCCCACCTGTCCAGCACCCTGGCCAGCATGGGCTGCTCGATTCCCTACGGGCTGGCCGCGAAGCTCGCCGATCCAAAGCGCCCGGTGGTGGCGCTGACCGGCGACGGGGCGATACAGATGGCCGGGCTTTCGGAACTAATCACGGTCAGCCGGCTGTGGCCGCGCTGGACGGATCCCCGGTTCGTGGTGCTGGTGCTGCACAACAACGAGCTGGCCGAGGTGACCTGGGAGCAGCGGGAGATGGAGGGCGATCCGCGCTTCGACCAGAGTCAGGCGCTGCCGGACTTTTCCTTCGCCCGCTACGCCGAACTGCTGGGCCTGCAGGGGATCCTGGTCGAAGATCCGGCGAAGATCGGTGCTGCCTGGAATGCAGCCCTGGACGCAGACCGGCCGGTCCTCATCGAGGTCCTGGCCGATCCGGACATTCCGCTGCTGCCGCCGTTCCCAGCCGGAGAAGAAAAGGGGAAGGCCATGATGGATGCGCTGGTCAAGGAAGGACCGGACACCCAGCATGCCCGGGATCTGCTCGAAACCTATCTCCGCCAGGAGGAAGGGCTGAACCGCGGTTTCTAGTCCGCCCCGGGAACAAGGCCGGGCCCGGGCACAGGGCCCGGGACCGAAAGCGGGGGCACCGGGATGAAGCGCACCGTGGTGCCCGGCCGCAGCTGCGCCGCGAGGTCCAGGTCAGTTTCCACAACGACGCCGATCACCGGGTAGCCGCCGGTGACCGGCGCATCGGCGAGGAAGAGGATCGGCAGTCCGGAGGCCGGGACCTGGATGGAACCGGGCAGCACCGCCTCGCTTTCCAGCTCCCCGGCGCGCCGGCCGGGCAGCGGCTCACCAGTGAACCGGATGCCAACCCGGTTTGAGTCGTTCCCGACTGTCCACCCCTGATCCGCAAAAGCGTCCATCCCGGCGGCACTGAACCAGTCCTGCCGCGGCCCGGGGAGATACCTCAGTTCCGCGTCCGCCCCGGGGAGCGGCGGCGGCACTTCGCAGAGCCCGACGGCGGTGCCCGGGTCAGGGCCAACGCAGAGCCTGGTGCCGGCGGTCAGCGGGTCCGGTCCGAGTTTCGCCAGCGTATCCGTGGCGCGGCTGCCCAGCACCAGAGGAAGATCGAGCCCGCCCCGGAAGGCCACATAACTGCGCAGCCCGGCCGGCGGCATGCGTAGGGACAGGACCTCGCCGGTGCGCAGCAGAAAGGGAGCATCCGGCAGGACAGGACGCTCCGTCCCCCCGGCGGCCAGCACCGACAGCGGGCAAGCCGCACCCGTCACGGCCAGGACCAGGTCCCGTTCCGCCCGCAGCGCCAGCCCGCCGAAGAGGACCTCCAGTGCGGCAGCGTCCGGGCGGCTGCCCACCAGGCGGTTGGCCCGCGCCAGTGCCGCTCGGTCGGCGGCGCCGGAAGTCCCCACCCCGATGCTGCTGTACCCGGCCCGCCCCCGGTCCTGCACTGTTGTCTGGGGGCCGGGGTGCAGGACGACGGCGGCGGGTGCGGCCTGGGTCCGGGGTGTTGCCGGCAGCTCCGGTGCAGCGGGGCCGGAGCTCCCGTTTGCTGCGTGGGTGTCTGTGCTGGCGGGGAAGCCGCGGCCGGCCTCCGGCTGGAGTTCGAAGCGCTCGCGGACCGGACGGAAACGGACGCGGGCCCCGGGAACGATGAGGGCCGGCGCTTCCCGGTCAAGGTCCCAGAGAGGCGCAGCCGTCCGCCCAATCAGCTGCCAGCCACCCGGCGAGGGACCCGGGTACGCCGCGGAATACTGTCCGGCGAGCGCGACGGCACCTGCGGGAACCCGGGTCCGCGGCACGTCCCGCCGGGGAACGGCCAACCTGGGATCACCTCCGGTGAGATAGGCAAACCCGGGTACGAATCCGCAGAAGGCGGCCGTCCATTCCGTGCCGCTGTGGGCCGCGGCCACGGCGTCGGAGGTACCCAGCCCGGTCAGCCGGGCAACCTCGGCGAGGTCCTCGCCGTCGTACACCGTGTCCAGCTCCACCAGTGGGGCTGCGGAGCTGGCGGAACGGACGGCGGCAGGCACCACGGGGTCGAGGGCTGCGAGCAGTTCCGCGGCCTGCCGCGCGTAGGCCGGCGTCGCCAGGCGGAGCAGGACGGTGCGGGCCGCGGGAACCACCTCGACCTGCCCGGGCAGAGGAGCTGCGAGCAGCTGTGCGTGCAGGGAGGAGGCAGCCGCGGTGCCGGTGGTCTCGATCAGGAGTGCCCGGCTTCCTGCCTGCCGGATGTGCGGCGGCCGCACGCGGGCAGGTTCCCCTGGCCGGGGAGCGGCGGCTGCGCCGGGGCCCGCTGCCTGAACCGGGGAGCCGGCGTTAGATGAAACTGGCAACGGTGACGCCGTTTTCTTCCAGCGCCGCGCGTACTGCCCGGCCCATCGCCACGGCCCCCGGGGTGTCCCCATGGACGCAGATGCTCTCCGCGGCGACGTCGATCACCGTGCCGTCCACCGCTTGGATCTTGCCGTCCAGAGCCAGGCGCAGCACATGATCGGTGATTTCGCCCAGGTCCTCCAGCACCGCGCCGGGCCGGGTCCGGGAGAGCAGGGTGCCGTCCGGGTTGTAGGCGCGGTCGGCAAAGGCTTCTGCAATGGTCCGCAGCCCCGCCTCACCAGCGAGCTTCTCGACCACCGATCCCGGGAGCACGACCAGCGGAAGGCCGGGACTCACCGCCCGGACGGCGTCGATGACGGCCTGGGCCTGCCGTGGATCGTGGGCGATCGTGTTGTACAGCGCCCCGTGCGGCTTGACGTAGCTGACCCGGGTGCCGGCCGCCAGCGCCAGGGATTGCAGGGCGCCGATCTGGTAAATGACTTCGCCGGTGAGTATCTCCGGTTCCATGTCCAGGGCGCGGCGGCCGAAACCGGAAAGGTCCCGGTACCCGGGATGGGCGCCGACGGCGGTGCCGGCCCCTGCGGCGGCGAGGCACGCGGCGTACATGGTGCCGGCGTCGCCCGCGTGGAAGCCGCAGGCCACATTGACGCTGGAGACGGAGGAGATCATGGCGGCGTCATCGCCCAGGGACCAGCGGCCAAAGGACTCGCCGACGTCGGCGTTCAGATCGATCGTAGCCATTGCCTTGTCCTGTCTCACTGGTGTGGCATCCAGCCTTCCGTGTTTCGGTGCTTTGTTCAACATTTTTGCGGTCCGTGGCTGCCGCCCGGTTGGTGGGGCAGGTAAAAAGCGGAGCAAGTAAAGCGGTGCCCCACCCGGCAGGGCGGGGCACCGCCGCGATCCGATGCGGCAGGTTACTGCCGCATCGGGGCTCCGAGTTCCGCGGGCTCGTCGTCGTTGAAGTACGCCGACTCCGAATGCGCGGCCAGGTCGATTCCCTGTACCTCGTGTTCCTCGGGGACGCGCAGTCCCATAACCAGGTCCAGGGCCTTGGCGATGGCCCAGGTGAGGATGAAGGAGTATGCGAGCACCGCCAGGGTCGCCACGGCCTGGATGCCGAGCTGGCTCCACCCGCCGCCGTAGAACACTCCGCTGACACCGCCCGGCGCGGCGTCCGTGGCAAAGAACCCGATGAGTAGGGTTCCGATCACACCGCCCACCAGGTGGACCCCCACGACGTCCAGCGAATCGTCATAGCCCAGGCGGAACTTCCACTCAATCGCCAGGGAACAGACCAGTCCGGCAATCGCGCCGATCGCCACGGCTCCGAGCGGGCTGACCGCGCCGCAGGCCGGAGTGATTGCCACCAGTCCCGCGATCAGTCCGGAAGCCGCACCGAGGGTGGAGGAGCGCCCCAGCCGCAGCCGCTCCATCAGCGCCCAGCCCAGCAGGCCGGCTGCGGCGGCAACGGCGGTGTTCAGGAAGACAACTGATGCAGTATGTCCGGCGCTCAGCGCAGACCCGGCGTTGAAGCCGTACCAGCCGACCCACAGCAGGCTGGCTCCCAGGATCACCAGCGGACGGTTGTGCGGGCGGCTGACTACCTGCGGCCACCCCCGGCTGCGGCCCAGGACCAGGGCCAGGGCCAAGGCGGCGACACCGGCATTCATGTGGACGGCGGTCCCGCCGGCGAAGTCGATGGCGCCGAGGGTATTCGCGATCCAGCCGCCGGTGACCGTGCCGTCTTCGTTATCGAAGGCGAACACCCAATGTGCCACGGGGAAGTAGACCAGTGCGGCCCAGAGCCCGGCGAAGACCATCCAGGCCCCAAACTTCATCCGGCCCGCAGCGGCTCCGGCCACCAGGGCGGTGGTGACGCAGGCAAACATCAGCTGGAAGGCCGCGAAGAGCGCCACCGGAAGGGCAGCGGACGGGTCATCGGTGAGCAGCTGCTCCAGGCCGAAGAACTCGAGTGGGTTTCCGAGCAGCCCCAGGGAGCCAAGGGAGTTGCCGAACGCGGCAGAGTAGCCGAACAGGACCCAGAGAATGGCCACGAGGCTGGCGCTGCCGAAACACATCATCATCATGTTGAGGATCCGCCGCGACCCCACCATGCCGCCGTAGAAGAAGGCGATGCCGGGGATCATGAGGCAGACCAGGGCCGAACTGGCCAGTAGCCAGGCAGTGTTTCCTGAGTCCATGAGCGAACTCCAATCCGGTTCGGGCCGGCGGAGGGCCGGTGCGGGTGCTGGGGGAGTTTGTGAGTACGTGCGGAGGGGGATTAGAGAGGCCGGCCGTGGACCTGGTGGACCTGGCAGCGGAAGGGGACGGCACGGGCCGGTAAGACAGCCGGCCCTTTGCAAGGGCTGCATGCGTCCGGGTGTGGAGCCGGGCCGGGTGGTAGGCCGGAAGATAGACCGGGGGCAGCGCGTCTGCAGCAGCGCTGGGCCTGCAGGGAAGTCCCGTGCAGGAGGATCAGGTGCGGCACCGGAGGAGTATTCCGAACCGGGGCTGGATCGCCCTCCCAGACTAGGCCGCGCAGTGTTACGGCAGGCAGCGCCTGCATGTTATTGCTGTGTTAACAGCTGCTGGGAACCTGCTGGGAACCTACTGGACGGCCGCCGGCCGGGCGCTGAAAGCTGGTCGCGGGAATGAGGGACTGCAGGCGCAGGGACCCCGGCTCCCGGGAGCATTCCTCACACCAGCCACACCCGTTTAGAAAGAACGGGTAGGGCCACATAGAACAGGAACTACGCGGTGCGGACGGTTCCGCGGCCGAACGTGATGGCCCTGACGATCTGCACGACGCCCAGGACCACCAGGAAGATGCCGCCAAAGATCACCAGCGCGGCCAGTGACTCCACCGGCAGGAACAGCACGACCACCCCCGCGATGATGCTCAGCACGCCGAAGGTGATCGCATACCAGCGCGAGCCGCCCGTTTCGGTCTCGGTGAGCGCCATGATTCCTTCGACTATCCAGGCGATCCCCACCACCATGCCCAGCACGGCGAGTGAGGGAATGGGGTTTCGGATGGCCGCGACGCCCAGGATAAAGAGCAGCAGACCAACAATGATGTTCAGCACGCGCAGGCCCGCTGACATGGGGGACGCTATCCCGCTGACAACCCGGACTGCTCCGGAAATCAGGAAGTACAGGCCAAAGAAGAAAGCGATAACGGAGAGCGTGGCTTCAGGCCAGAACAGCATCAGCAGTCCCAGGACCAGCGCTACCGCACCGGAAATGCCGAACCCGGTCCGGACGGCGGAAATCGTCCGGGATGACAGTTCGCTGGTATCCAGGCTGAGCCCTCCCCAGCCGTAAAAGGTGCCGTGAGTTGTGGACATGTTGGGCCTCCCGGGCGGTCGGAATTCTCCCCCAAAGCCCTTCGGATTATCCTCCTGGCCGGACCGGCAGGCCAGCACTTGCCGCTGCCCGGCCCCGGGAGCACGGCGATTCCCTGCTTCCCCCGCCGGGCAGGGACTCCTCCACACGGTGGGCCATTCCACCTCGCCGCATCCTGGGCCTCACTCCACCCGCAGCAGGGCGCGGACCTCAGCGTCGCCGGTCTGCCCGAAAACCCGGTAGGCCTGGCCCACGGCGGATAGGGTGCTGTCCGCCCAGGGGATCACGACGTCGTCTGCCAGCGCCGTGATGCCGCCGGCCGGGGCGCAGCTCATCGGGGCGGCCGCCACCAGCCACTGGGGCTCCAGATTCCGGACGGCGGCCAGCGCGGCGCGCATAGTGGCCCCCGTTGCCAGGCCATCGTCCACCACAATGACAGTGTTCCCCCGAATCCCCTGCACCGGCCGGTTGGGGCGGTAGAGTCCGGCCCGGCGCCGGAGTTCCGCGCTCTCGGCGCTCAGGACGGCATCCAGTTCAGCCTGCCCGGTGGCGGGCGCGGAGGCCAGCCAGAACCGTACGACGTCGTCATTCCAGACCGCGGTGCGCTCGCCGGCAGCTTCGGCGACCGCACCGGCAGCCAGTTCGGGCTGGCGGGGGTGGCCGATCTTACGGACCAGCACCACATCCAGTGCCGCGTCCAGCGCGCCGGCAACCTCGGCAGCGACCGGCACACCGCCGCGGGGGAGGCCGAGGACCAGCAATCCCTTCCGGCCGCGGTAATCCGCCAGGGCACCGGCCAGGACCCGGCCGGCATCAGCGCGGTCGGTGTAAGGATATGGATGGCCGGAGGTCTGGCCCATGGGCGCTCCTGCGGTGGTTACACTCCCGGGCAAACACGGCGGACCGGGGTCCTCCCACGTTAGGCCGGAGCTGCCGGCCGGGCAACGGCCGGCGGCAAGGACCACGGTGCGTTGCAAACCCCTTGGCGCCATAGCAGGCTGTCTGCATGACTGATACCGCAGTAATTACCGGCGCGACCTCGGGACTGGGCGCAGAATTCGCCCGGCAACTCGCAGAACGCGGACACAACGTAGTCCTCACCGCCAGGAACCTGGAACGCCTTGAGGCCAAGGCTGCGGAACTGTCGGCCCGTTACAAGGTGAAAGCAACGGTGCTGCCGGCCGACCTCGCCACCCCTGAGGGTGTGGAGGCAGTAGCCGCCCGGGTGGCGCAGCCCGACGTCGGCATCCTGGTGAACAACGCCGGATACGGGCTGAAGAACGATTTCCACAACAACACCGCCCAGGCTGAACTGGACAACCTGAATGTGCTGGTGAGCGCGCCGCTGCTGGTGAGCCACGCGGCCGTGAACTCCATGCTGGCCCGGGGCGGCGGGCGGATCATCAACGTCGCATCCGTTGCCGGGTTCGTTCCGCGCGGCACCTACAGTGCAGCCAAGGCCTGGGTGATCAGCTTCAGCCGGTGGGCGAACCTGCATTATTCTTCCCGCGGCATCTCCGTGACGGCGCTCTGTCCCGGCTTTGTACACACCGAGTTCCATGAACGGATGCAGATGGACAAGTCCCCGTTTCCGGGCTGGATGTGGCTCGACGCGGAGCGCGTGGTCCGCGAAGGACTCACGGATGCCTTTGCGGGAAAGAGCGTTTGCATTCCGTCCAAGCGGTACAAAGTCCTCGCGGCGTTCGGCCGCCGGGGGCCGCAGGCGCTGGTCGCCCGGGTTGCCGCCCGCGGCCGCTGATCCGCAAAGGGTAGAGCAGGGCAGCGGAATCCGGAACCCCCGGAGGCACATTCTTAGCCCCCCTAACAATGCGTGCTGCGGGGGCCATAGGGTGGCCTGCATGACCCAGACCACCCAGCCCAGCACTACGTACCTGGACCATCTAGAGGCAGAAACCCGCAGCCGCCGGGACGCAGCTCAGCATGAGGAGTCGCCGTTCGACGGTGCTCCTGAAACGCTCGCCAAAGCGGTGGAAACCCGGGTGGACGTCCTGGCGCCGGAGCTGCGCGGCCTTGCCTCCGAACTGCACCAGGACCCCGAAACGGCGTACCAGGAGCACCGAAGTGCCCAGCGCATCGCGGACCTGCTGGAACGCCATGGCGTAACAGCCCGGGTGGGGGTCCACGGGCTGGAGACAGCGGTGCGCGCAGAGGCAGGCAGCGGTTCCCCGGTCATCGCCGTTATGGCCGAATACGATGCCCTGCCGGGGATCGGCCACGCCTGCGGACACAACGTGATCGCCGCAGCCGGCGTCGGCGCATTCCTCGCCCTGGCCCGCACGCTGCAGGAGACCCCGGAGGCATTCCCAGGAACTGTCGTGTTGCTGGGAACCCCCGCGGAGGAAGGTTACTCCGGCAAGGAAGTCATGGCCCGCAACGGGGCGCTGGACGGAGTGGACGCGGCGGTGATGCTGCACCCTTATGGCCAGGACGTGGTGGATCAGGTGTGGCTGGGCCGCCGGCTGCTCACCGTGACATTCACCGGGGTCGCTGCCCATGCCTCCGCTCAGCCTTTTATGGGCCGCAACGCGCTCGACGCCGCCACCCTCGCCTACCAGGGGGTCGGGCTGCTGCGCCAGCAGCTGCCGCCCTCCGACCGGGTGCACGCGGTGATAACCGACGGCGGCGCCCGCCCAAGCATCATTCCGGAACGCGCCGAGATGAAGTTCTACGCCAGGTCCAAATACCCCGAAACGCTCCGGGAACTCAGCCACCGGCTGGCAGACGTGGCCCGCGGCGCCGCGCTGATGACCGGGACCGGGGTGGAGCTGGACTGGGACGAGCATCCGCCGTCGCTCCCGGTGCGCACCAACCGGGCACTCACCGGCCGCTGGCTCGCCGCCGAACGGCGGCGGGGACGCCAGCCGCTTCCCGGCGGGGTGGTGTCCGAAACCCTTGCCGCCTCCACCGACTTCGGGAACGTCAGCTACCGGGTGCCCGGCATCCACCCGCTGATTGGGATCTCCACCCCGGACATTGCCCTGCACACCCGCGAGTTCGCCGAGGCCGCCGGCTCGCCGGCGGCGGGCACTGCCGCCGTGGACGGTGCAGCTGGCCTGGCGCTGACGGCGCTGGACTACCTCTGCGATCCGGAGCTTCAGGCCGCTGCCGCTGAGGAATTTGCAGCCGCCGGCGGTCCGGTGGACGTCCCCGGCTACTTCGCCTGACCGACTGACCTTCCCCACTTTCGAAGGATGCATCGATGAACGCTGCCCCTGTCACAACTTCCCGCACCTCGGTGACCGACAGGCTCCTCGCCGGCGTCGAGCGGATCGGAAACCGCCTGCCGGATCCCTTTATCCTCTTCCTGCTCCTTTTCGCTGCGGTGGCCGTCGCGTCCACCCTGATGGCGTGGGCGAACGTCACGGTCACCGTGCCGGGCAGCGAGGAGGCCACCGCGATCAAGGGCCTCTTCACAGCCGAGGGCATGACCTGGCTGACCACCACGCTGGGCGCCAATTACCTGGGCTTCCCGCCGCTGGCCACAGTGCTGCCCATCCTGCTGGCGGTCGGAGTGGCGGAGAAATCCGGTCTGCTCGCCGCGCTGATCCGCCGCGCTTTCGGTGCTGCCCCGCGCTGGGCCCTGCCGTACGCCGTCGGGCTGGTGGGTGTTGCCGGGTCCATTATGGCGGACGCGGCCTTCGTGGTGATTCCCCCGCTGGCTGCACTCGTGTTCAAGGCAGCCGGGCGGCATCCGGTGGCCGGCCTGCTCGGCGGGTTCGCGGCCGCCGGTGCCGGTTACTCCACCTCCATGCTGGTCACCTCCCTGGACGCGCTCTTTGCCGGGATTACGACGGCGGTCACCGGGGCGCTGCCCAATCCCGGGGCGCCGGTGAATCCGCTGTCCAACTACTTCTTCAACGTGGTGTCCTCCGGAGTGCTGATCCTGGCCGCGGGTTTCCTCATCGACAAGGTCCTGGAACCGCGGCTGGTGAAGCAGGGCGTGGCGCGCATGGAATCCGAGGAATCGGACGACGGCGACGGCACGTCCAGCCAGGGTGCCGGGGCCGGCACGGACGGGCAGGCGGCCCTGGACCCCCACCTGAACCCGCTGGAACGCCGGGGCCTGCGCTGGGCCCTGGTCATCGGCGCGGTCGTTGCGCTGGTGATTGCCGTGGGCTCGCTGCTGCCCGATTCGCCGTGGCGCAATGAGGATGGCGGCTTCCTGCCCGCGTCACCGCTGCTCTCCTCAATCGTGTTTATCGTTTTTGTGCTGTTTGTGATCCCTGGCCTCGTCTATGGGCGGATTACGGGAACCATGCCCTCGGCCAGCGACATTCCGCGGGTGATGGGCCTGTCCATCAAGGAGATGAGCGGCTTTCTGGTCCTGGCCTTCGTCCTGGGCCAGTTCATCGCCCTGTTCAACTGGTCGGGGATCGGGAACTGGATTGCGGTGGCCGGAGCCTCCGGGCTCGAATCGATCGGGCTCACGGGTTATCCGGCCATCCTGGCCTTTATCGCCCTGGCCTCGCTGCTGAACCTCTTCATCATTTCCGGTTCGGCCATGTGGACGCTGATGGCCGCGGTGTTCGTGCCGATGTTCGCCCTGCTCGGCTACGAACCGGCCTTTGTGCAGGCAGCCTTCCGGGTCGGGGACTCAGCGACCCAGGTTCTCACCCCGCTGAACCCGTACATGATTGTGCTGCTGACCATGCTGCGCCGCTACGAACCCTCTGCCGGGCTGGGCACGGTGATCTCCCGCATGCTCCCGTTTACCGTGGTGTTCTGGGTGGCCTGGGTGGCCGTCCTGACTGTCTTTTATGTCTTCGACCTGCCTCTCGGCCCGGGTAACGGCATCTTCATCCAGTAGGCTGCCAGTTTCCGCCCCCTGCCTCCTCCGCTTTCGTTTGAAAGGTCCCCCATGGCACTGCCCGTCTATGCCCTGCATGAAAACCCCGAATGGTTCCCGCCCTTTGCCCGCGCCTTCGCCGCAGAGGGGATCGAGGTGCAGGAATGGCTGCTGACAGACGGGGTGCTGGACCTGGACGAGGCTCCACCGGAAGGGATCTTCTGGTCCCGGATCAGTGCCTCCTCCCATACCCGCGGAAACACCCTGTCCAAGGATTATGCGCGTGCTGTCCTGGCCTGGCTCGAGGCCCACGGCCGGCGCACTGTCAACGGGCGGCGGGTGCTGGAACTGGAAATGAGCAAGGTTGACCAGCTGACCGCCCTGCGGGCCGCCGGGATCGAGACGCCGCGGACCGTCGCCGCCGTCGGGCGTTCCCAGATCCTGGCCGCCGCCAAGGAGTTCCCGGTGCCCTTTATCCTCAAGCACAACCAGGGCGGCAAGGGCCTGGGAGTCCGGAAGTTCGAATCCCACGGCGAACTGGCTGACTATGTGGCCTCAGAGGAATTCGAAGAACCGCAGGACGGCATCACCCTGGTCCAGGAATACATCCAGGCTGCCGAGCCTTTCATCACCCGGGTGGAGCTGGTGGGAGGAGAGTTCATCTATGCGATCCGCGCCGACACCGCCCGGGGCGGATTCCAGCTTTGCCCGGCCGATGCCTGCGCCATTGATCCCGTCACCGGAAAACCGGTGCTGCCTCCGGGGGCCACGATCGCCCCGGAGCCGGACACCCAGTTGTTCAGCCTGCGGGAGGGGTTTGACCATCCCCTTATCGGGGCGTACCAGGAATTCGCCCGCCGGATGAACCTGGAAGTCTGCGGTATCGAGTTCATCGAGTCCGCGGACGGCCGGCTGCTCACTTACGACGTAAACACCAACACCAATTACAACGCCGCTGTTGAAGCAGATGCTCCGGTATCTGCCCCTCGGGCGCTCGCCGCCTATCTGGGCCGGCTGGCAGGGGAAAGCTAGGAGCAGCGGTTCATGAAACACGGCGGCTGGTGGCAGGCGGCCCTGCCCCAGCCGCCTGCTTCAGGAAAGATGTCCTCCTGAAGCCGGCCCCGAATATAGTCGAAGTACCGATTCTAAGGAGCCACATCCCATGACCGCCCAGGAACCGCTGTGGGTCAAGCATTATCAGCCCGGTGTACCGGCCGAAATCGAACTGCCGGCGGAATCCCTCACTGCCATGGTGGAAGACGCCGCA
This sequence comes from Arthrobacter pullicola, assembly GCF_014836875.1. Classification (GTDB taxonomy): domain Bacteria; phylum Actinomycetota; class Actinomycetes; order Actinomycetales; family Micrococcaceae; genus Arthrobacter_B; species Arthrobacter_B pullicola. Next base: position 652,609 of record NZ_JACSQC010000001.1, read on the forward strand.
GCCCGCTTCGGGCCCAAGGTCGCCCTGGAGTTCTTTGGCGCCGAAACCACATATGCCGAGCTGGGCGACCAGATCAACCGGGCCGCCGAGGGACTGCGCAGGCTTGGGGTCCGCCACGGGCACCGCGTGGCTGTCATTCTGCCCAACTGCCCCCAGTACCTCATCGCGTTCTACGCCGTGCTGCGGCTGGGCGGTGTGGTCGTGGGGCATAACCCGCTCTACACCGAGCGGGAACTGCGCCACCAGTTCGAGAATCACGGTGCGCAGGTCGCAATCGTCTGGGACAAGGCGGTGGAGAAGGTCCAGGACTTCCCGGACGACGTCGCCGTACCCAACATCATTTCGGTGGATATCACCAAGGCCATGCCGCGGCTGAAGCAGATCGGGCTGCGCCTGCCGCTTCCCTCCCTCCGCCGCACCCGCGCCGGCCTGACCACCAAGACGGAAAACACCCTTCCCTGGGAGAAACTGCTGGCGAACCCGCCGATCGACCCGGAGCACCCGAAGCCCGCTGTCACGGACCTCGCCGCGCTGCAGTACACCTCCGGAACCACGGGGATGCCCAAGGGCGTGATGCTCACGCACTACAACCTGCGTTCCAACGCCCTGCAGGGGCAGGCATGGATGCACGGCGCCGAGCAGGGCACGGAAGTTATTTACGGTGTGCTGCCGATGTTCCACGCCTTCGGCCTGACGCTGTACCTGACCTTCGCAATCCTGACCGGTTCCCGGCTGGTGCTTTTCCCGAAGTTCGACGTCGATCTGGTGCTTGACGCTGCCAAAAAGTCCAAACCCACGGTCTTCTGCGCCGTCCCGCCGATCTACGAGAAAGTGGCGATCGAATCCAAGAAACGCGGAATCGACATCTCCACCATCCGGTACGCCATATCCGGGGCTATGACGCTGCCGGCCAGGACCGTGGAATTGTGGGAGGACGTCTCCGGCGGCCTCCTGGTGGAAGGGTACGGCCTGACCGAATCCTCGCCCGTGGCCCTGGGCAATCCCTTCGCCGAAACCCGCCGCAACGGCACCATCGGCGTACCGTTTCCCAGCACCCGCATGCGGGTTGTGGATCCGGAGGACGTTTCCCGTGACGTGCCGCAGGGTGAACCCGGGGAACTGCTGATCAGTGGCCCCCAGGTGTTCGCCGGTTACTGGAACAACCCGGAGGAGACGGCGGAAGTCCTGACCGGGGACGGCTGGCTGCGGACCGGGGACATCGTCACCGTGGACGAAGAAGGATTCGTTAAAGTGGTGGACCGGCGCAAGGAACTGATCATCACCGGCGGGTTCAACGTTTCGCCGACCGAAGTCGAGGAAGTCCTCCGCACCAGCCAGGACGTTGCTGACGCCGCAGTCATCGGGCTGCCCGGCGAGTCCGGCAACGAACAGGTGGTTGCCGCCGTCGTGCTCCAGCCGGACGCCGAACTGGACGAGCAGGCGCTGCGGGCCTTCTGCCGTGAGCGCCTGACCCCGTACAAGGTTCCGCGCCGCATCGTGGCAATCGAGGAACTGCCCAAATCAATGCTCGGCAAGGTGCTGCGCCGCCAGGTACGCGAGGCACTGAAGGATTCCCTGTAGTCTCCGGCCGGGAACGGCAGACCTCAGGCTTGGGGAGTGGCGGGAGCTTCCCCGTGGCTCTCGCCGGCTTGGCTGGTCACGGTGGTCAGCAGGAACACGGAGTCTTCCAATGCCTCGACTCCGTGGCGCACATGGGTCAGCGCGACAATCTCCCCGGCTGCAATTTCGGACTGGTCCTGGCCGGTGACCCGCACCCGTCCGCTCAGGACGTACATGCTGGCAGCAGGAGGGGAGTTGTGTTCGGCGAGGACCTCGCCGGCCCGGAGCGCGAGGATGGTCTGCCTCAGCGGACCATCATGAACGAGGACCGCGGCGGACCGGCCCTTTTCGCTTGCGGTGGCTTCTTCCAGGGCTTTTGCGGCGGCCGTCTCAACGCTGGGCATGGTCTCTCCTGTGGTTCGGTCCATCCGGGTTGCGCCAAGTGGCGCAACCACGCGCCCAGCCTAGCCGCAGGCGCACGTGAGGCCGTCCAATCAGTGCCCTCCGTGTCAGGAGCGGCTGCGTTGGCTCAGCCTGCTGGGGGTGTGAACTGGCTGATGGTGAATTCAGCCCCCTGCGGGTCGCGGATCAGTGCCGTGCGGGACCAAAGATCATCGCTCTGGCCCAGGACGCGGGCCCCGAGTACCTCTGCATCAGCCGCCGACTGGTCGCGGTCGGCCACGGCGAATGAGACATGCCAATGCGCCTGCTCGCCGGGAGCCGCAGCGGCCATCCAAGCGATCGCGTCCTCGAAGCCGGAAGGGGTAGCGACGGCGGCCTGCCGTGCCCGGATGCCGGGATCAACAGTCGCCTCAAGATGGTCGCCATATCCGGGCCGGCGGACCAGCCACCCGAAGCCGAGATCCTCGACCTGCCAGTTGAAGACAGCATTGTAGAACCTCGTGGCCCCCGCGGTGTCGGAGGTATGGAGATCGCTGAAGTTCCACGCCCCCGGCAGATTAGCCACCTGGGCCCCCGTCCGGTTCCGGGCCTGCCAGATGCGGAATTCGGCTCCCTGTGGATCGGTCAGCACCGCTGCGCGGCCGCCTTCGCCAGCATCAGCGGGCGCGGACCGCACCGTGGCGCCGGCGGATTCCAGCCGTCCGGCCGCCGCATCGGCGTCGTCGACGGCAACATAGGTGTTCCAGGCAGCGGGCCGGTCACCGCCGGACTGTCCACCTCCGGCCAGCGCGCCGACGTCCTTGCCCTCGAGCCTTGCAATGAGGTAGCGGCCCGGCGCTTCGGGCGGCATAACGTCCTCGAACGTCCAGCCAAAGAGTCTGCCGTAAAAGTCAGCGGCCGCATCGACGTCGGGCTGCTCGGTGTCGATCCAGCTCGGCACGCCCGCCGGGTAGGTCCTTTGCTTCATTACCCGCTCCCGTCCACAGCCGCGCCCGTCTCCCGCCACAGCCTAGTGGGCCAGGGCACGGCAGGGTATCCCTGTGCCTCCCCGCAGGCAGTCCGTTTCGACACCGGGATGCCCCGCCGTGCCGCCTGCGGGCCAGTTCCTGCTCCGGGCTCCTATTGACGGACCTGGGTAGAGGCAGTGGAATAATAAGTAGGCTTGGTAATACAGGCTTGGCCTGCAAAAGGCCCGCTGGAGCCACGGAACGGCACCGTGCAATACCGGTCAACCTGCCGCTGCGGGCGGACGTGGCAGGAGTAGCCGCTGGCTCTGACTGATCGGAACTGACGCGCCGGGAACCCCTGGCGGAGATTCGCTGCCGAAGGAGAAAACACACGATGATCAGCAATCAGCAAGTCGAAGGACTCATGTCCGCCTCGGGGAACGTCCTGGGACCGAACGGCGACAAAATCGGATCAGTGGGAACGTTCTACCTGGATGACCAGACCAACGAACCGGCCTGGGTCACGGTCAACACCGGACTGTTTGGAAGCAATGAGACCTTTGTCCCCCTCAGCGAGGCAACCGTGGAGGGCATCGATGTGCTGGTGCCCTACTCCAAGGAAGAGGTCAAGAACGCTCCGCAGATCGAGAGTGATGGCTCCATCAGCGCGGAAGAGGAAGTCACCCTTTACCGGTATTACGGCTTCACTTACGACGACGGCACCGCCGGAACGGTCAGTTCCGACGCCGGTACGGACACGCTCAACAGGCCCGAAACCGTATCCGGAACAGACACCATTTCAGGCACGGACCGGGATACCGCGTCCGGCGCGGGCAGGTCAGCGGCTGCCGGTGCGAACATCGACGACGCGATGACCCGTTCCGAGGAGCGCCTCGACGTGGGCACCGAACAGCGTGAGACCGGCAAGGCCCGGCTGCGCAAGTACACCGTGACCGAAACCGTGACGACTCAGGTTCCGGTCAGCCACGAGGAGGTCCGGATTGAGCGGGAGCCGGTCACGGACGCCAACCGGGAAGCCGCAATGCGCGGAGAGGAGCTGCGCGAGGACGAATACGAGGTCACGCTGCACAGCGAGGAGCCCGTGGTCCGCAAGCACACCGAACCCGTGGAGCGCGTCCGGCTGGAAACCGAAACGGTAGCCGGCACGGAAACTGTCTCCGGGGACATCCGGAAGGAAAAGATCGATACCGAAGTGGATGAGGCCGCGAAACGGAACATGTCCACGGGTACGGACAGGAAGCCGGACGACGGATCAGGAAGTTCCCGCTGACTCCAGCCCCGTAACAGCACCTGTTCCCCGCCGTCCCGCAAGGGGCGGCGGGGTTCGGCTGTCTGAGGTGCCTATGGCGGCCAAGTCTTCAGCGAAGCCGCCATACCTGCATTCCCTGGATTCCCATACAACAGCATGAATTCCTGCGCTGGCCTGTATGTCCCAGCAGTATGCCCAGAACCCGTACGTCCAGGCCCAGCCTGGCCCAGTGCCCCTCTCGCAGCCGTTGTACGGGGCCAGCTTCGGCGCGGCGGTTAAACGGTTCTTCAAGAAGTACGCCACTTTCTCCGGCCGGGCGAGCCGCAGTGAGTACTGGTGGTTCATGCTGTTCCAAGCAATCGTGATCACGGTCCTGTACATCGGCCTGATGATTTCCATTGTTTCCAGCATTGATCCCTACACCGGCGAGCCTACAAATTACACCTTTATGCTTCCGATGTCCCTGATGATGATTTATGGTCTGGCCACGCTGGTCCCGGGCATCGCCTTGTCCGTCCGCCGCCTGCACGACGCCGGACTCAGCGGCTGGTTGTACCTTGTCATCCTTGTCCCGGTCATCGGCGGGATTGCAGTCTTGGTCTTCAGCCTGCTTCCGAGCAAGCCCGAAGGAGCACGGTTCGACGCCGGTGCCGAGCAGCAGTACGCACCCTACCCGCCTGCCTCACCGCAGGCCTAGGCTGAGGGCCCGCCGCAAGGGTATAACCGCAGGTCCGAAAGGCGTCCCCTTCCCGAACGATGCTCTGGCTTCGATACTGAGGGTATGAAGGAAACTACCTCCTCTGCCGCCGGCGGCACCGCCCCGGACGGTCCGTCTCCCGCCCCGCAGGAACTGGCTGAGGAGACCGTGCGGTTGGTCAGACGCTGGCTGACGGAGGCGTCCGCCATCATGGTGGACGCCTCCGCAGCCCAGCTGGCCGGGATTCTGAAGGACCCCGGCGGACTCGAATTTACGGTCGGATTCGTCGATGGCGTTGTGCGGCCCGAGGACCTCTCCGTCGCTGCGCGGAATCTCGCAGAACTGGCGCCCAAAGTCCCGGGATTCCTGCCCTGGTACATGCGGGCAGCGGTCCGGGCCGGGGGAACGCTGGGACCCGTGCTGCCCGGTGTTGTGGTCCCAGCAGCCCGCCTGGTCCTGCGGCGGATGGTGGGGCACCTGATTATCGACGCCACCGACGCCCGGCTGGCCAAGGCCATCCGCCGGATCCGCCGCGACGGTGTCCGCCTCAACATGAACCTCCTGGGAGAAGCCGTCCTGGGACAGCGGGAGGCAGCCCGCCGGCTCGAGGGAACCCGCCGCCTATTGGCCCGGGACGACGTCGACTACGTCTCAGTGAAAGTCTCCTCCACGGTTGCCCCGCACGCGCCGTGGGCTTTCGACGAGGCCGTGGCCGACGTCGTCGACACCCTGACACCGCTCTACCGGCTTGCCGCCCAGGGATCCCGGCCCAAGTTCATCAACCTGGACATGGAGGAATACAAGGACCTCGAGCTGACGCTGGCGGTCTTTATGGAACTTCTCTCGAAGCCGGAATTTCACCAGCTGGAGGCCGGGCTGGTGCTGCAGGCCTACCTCCCTGATGCCCTGGCCGCCATGCAGCGGCTGCAGTCCTTCGCCGCCGAGCGGCGGGCCCGGGGCGGAGCGGGTATCAAGGTACGGCTCGTCAAGGGGGCGAACCTGCCGATGGAAGTGGTGGAGTCATCTCTCCACGGCTGGCCCCTGGCCACGTGGGACACCAAACAGGAGACCGACACGAACTACAAACGGGTCCTGGACTATGCCCTGCACCCGGACCGGACCGCGAATGTCCGCCTCGGCGTTGCCGGCCACAACCTCTTCGACATCGCCTATGCCTGGCTGCTCGCCGGGCGCCGCGGTGTGCGGGACGGGATCGACGTCGAAATGCTGCTGGGCATGGCCGCCGCCCAGGCGCAGGTGGTCAAGCAGGACGTCGGGGAGCTGCTGCTTTATACCCCGGTGGTGCACCCGGAAGAGTTCGACGTCGCAATCGCCTACCTGGTGCGGCGGCTGGAGGAGGGAGCCAGCAGTGAGAACTTTATGTCCGCCGTCTTCGACCTCAGCACCAACGACGCCCTGTTTGAGCGCGAACGCCGGCGGTTCAGCGCTTCCTTGGAGGCGCTGGATGCCCGTGTTCCCGAACCCCGCCGCCGGCAGGACCGGACAGTGCCTCCGGAACCTGCCGGAGAGCAATTCACCAACACCCCAGACTTCGCCAACACCCCGGATACCGACCCGTCGCTGCCGGCCAACCGGGGCTGGGGCCGGGAGATCCTGGCACGTGTGCCCGGTTCCGCCCTGGGGCTGCTCGAGGTCGAAGCGGCCCGGATTGAGACCGAGGAAGAACTCGAGGACCTTGTGGCTGAGGCGGTCCAGGCCCAGGCTGGCTGGGCTGCCCTTTCCGGCGCCGGGCGTGCCGCTGTGCTGCGCCGGGCGGCCGACAGCCTGGAAGCGCGCCGGGCACAGCTGCTGGAAGTCATGGCGGCCGAGGCAGGTAAGACCCTGGACCAGGGCGACCCGGAGGTTTCCGAAGCCGTGGACTTTGCCCGCTACTACGCGCAGCGCGCTGCGGAACTGGACCAGATCGACGGAGCACGCTTCCACCCGGCCAGGCTGTCCGTGGTCACCCCGCCCTGGAACTTCCCGGTGGCCATCCCCGCCGGGTCCACCCTCGCCGCGCTGGCCGCCGGATCCGCCGTCGTGCTCAAACCCGCCGGCCCGGCCAGCCGGTGCGGCGCGGTGCTTGCCGCGGCCCTCTGGGAGGCCGGCGTGCCGCGCGGTGTGCTGCAGTTCGTGCAGCTGGGGGAAGCCGAACTCGGACGGCAGTTGATTTCACACCCCGCCGTGGACCGGGTGATCCTCACCGGCGGTTACGAAACCGCGGAGCTCTTCCGGTCCTTCCGTCCGGACCTGCCGCTGCTGGCGGAAACTTCGGGGAAGAACGCGATCGTTGTGACGCCCAGCGCCGACTTCGACCTCGCGGCGCGGGACGTGGCGGCGTCAGCATTCGGCCACGCCGGGCAGAAGTGCTCGGCCGCCTCCCTGGTGATTCTGGTGGGGTCCGTGGCGGAATCCCGCCGCTTCCACAACCAGCTGCTGGACGCCGTGCAGTCGCTGGACGTGGGGCGGCCGGAGGATCCGGAAACCCAGATGGGCCCCGTGGTGGAGCCGGCGTCCGGAAAGCTGCTGCGCGGGCTGACCGAGCTGGGGGTGGGGGAGTCCTGGGTGCTGCAGCCGCAGAAGCTGGACCTGGCGGGCAGGCTGTGGACTCCCGGGATCCGCGCCGGGGTCCGGCCGGGATCCGAGTTTCATCTCACCGAGTATTTTGGGCCGGTGCTGGGCGTGATGCGGGCCCGGACACTGGCGGAAGCTGTCCAGCTGCAGAACCAGGTCGACTACGGCCTCACCGCCGGGCTGCACTCCCTGGACCCGGAAGAAATCACCTACTGGACCGGTGCCGTCCAGGCCGGAAACCTCTACGTCAACCGCGGTATTACCGGTGCGATCGTGCGCCGGCAGCCGTTTGGCGGCTGGAAGAAATCGTCGGTGGGAACCGGCACCAAGGCGGGTGGGCCGAACTACCTGCTGGCACTGGGTGACTGGAGTTCCCAGCCGGCACAGGATACGGCCCCGGTCCGCGGTGCCCCTGCGGCGCTGCTGGCCGGGACGGAGAACTCCGGATGTTTCTCCGCCCGCGACCTGGAATTCCTCGCCCGGTCGGCAGGCAGCGACACCGCCGTGTGGTCCGCTGACTATGGACAGGTCCGGGACGTTTCCGGTCTTCTCGCGGAACGGAACCTCTTCCGTTACCTCCCGGTTCCGGTGGAGGTCCGCCTCTCCGAAGGAGAGCCGACGGCGGCACTGCTGCGGGTGCTGGCGGCGGCCCTGCAGGCCGGCTCACCGGCGCGGGTCTCGCTTCCGGCGGCGCTTCCTTCGGCGATCACGGCCCTGCTGGCTGGCCACGGGTTCGTTCTCAGCATCGAGGACGACGCCGGATGGCTGGCCAGGCTGGGGACCGGCACCGGCCTGCCCTCCCGGATCCGGCTGATCGGCGGGGACCGGCAGGCGGTGGCGGAAGCAACCGGCGGCCGCCCCGACGTCGCCGTTTATGCCCAGCCGGTGACCGAGGCCGGAAGGGTGGAGCTGCTCCCGTTCCTGCACGAGCAGGCCATCAGCATCACGGCTCACCGGTTCGGGACGCCGAGCCCCCTGGCGGATGTCCCGCTGGGGTGGGGCTAAGCTGGCCACTGCTCATGCCCCTGCCCTTTGAAGGAACAGATGGTCTCTCACCTCCCGCTCGCCGGACGGACAGCCGTGATCACCGGTGTCAGCAGAAAACAGGGGATCGGTTACGCCGTCGCCTCCCGGCTGGCACAAATGGGCGCCAGCCTTTTCCTGGCCCACTACGCCCCGCATGACGCGGAGCAGCCCTGGGGTGCGGATTCCATCGACGGGGTTGTCAGTGGAGTGGATGTGCAGCTCGCGGACGGTGCCCGGATCGCTGACTTGAGCATCAATCTGGCGGACCCGGGGGCTCCTGAGCACTTAATCGAACGGGCAGCGGCTGCGCTGGGGCACCTGGACATCCTGATCTGCAACCATGCCCGCAGCGGCGGAGATGGAAGTTTGGCGGAGCTCTCTGCTGACATGCTGGACGCCCACTGGCAGGTAAATGCCCGCTCAACACTGCTTGCCACCCGGGACTTCGCCCAGCAGCACGACGGCCGGCCCGGGGGACGGGTCATCTGGATGACCTCCGGGCAGATCAACGGCGGGGTCATGGAGAACGAGATTGCCTATGCAACGGCCAAGGCAGCGCTGGCCGGGATTACACCGTCCGTTGCCGCCGGCCTGGCCCGGCAGGGCATTCTCCTCAACACCGTCAACCCGGGTCCGGTCAACACCGGGTACCTGGATCCTTCGACCGCCGACCGTCCGCAGGAAGTCCTGAATGACGTGCTCTCCCGCTTTCCCGGCGGACGTTTTGGCGAACCCGATGATCCTGCCCGGCTGATCGCCTGGCTTGTCAGTGACGAAGGGCAATGGATGGTGGGCCAGGTCCTGACCAGCGACGGCGGCTTCCGCTGACTGTGCGCCGGCTACGGGGCCGCGCTGGAGTTTGTTCAGGACCCTAGCGGGCGCCGCACCGGGATGTTAGGGTCCTCGGCATGGGAACACTCATTTTCGAGTAGCGGCTTGCGCGCAGTTGGCGCGCAGCGCTCAAAGCAGACCACATCAATCCGCTTGTTGAGGCCAAGGCCTCCAAGTCCTTCCGTCTGCAGACTCGAAGTATCCGCGCGCAGCTCTGCGCCGGCAGCCCCGGAAGGGCAGTGTTCTGGCATCAGCAGCCCAGAGTAGAAACTGGAGCAGTCCCATGACGAAAAACCCGAAGAAACCCCAACCCCCTGCCGGCGGCCAGCCGCTTGCAGTAGAGGAGAACCTCCCGGTTGCTGACGCCCCCGCTCCGGATCTGCTGGTCAACGTGTCTCCGGCAGCTGCCCGCCGCCTGAGCGAAGACGGCCTGCGGCGGCTGGCTGCCGCACAGCCTGCGGAGGCAAATCTTCCGGGCTGGCAGAGCCTGGGCAAGGGGGCCAAACCCAGCCACGCCAATGGACGGCAGGGTCCCCGCGAGCGGAAGGTGCGCTGGTAGCTGCCTCCCGCCGAATCCAAGCCGAACCGGCTGCAGGCCCTGCGCCTGCGGCCGGTTTGCTGTTCAAGTTCAGATCCGGCGGCGCTGGCGTTCGTTTCGGAAGGCAGACCGCGGGGCAAAGCTCCCGGATTGGCGCTGCGCCGGATTCTTGAAATGCTGACGGGCATGGAATCCTCTCCCTCCGGAACCCTCACCCGTGCCTCCATCCATGCCACCGGCGAGCTTCAGGCCTGGACCTCCGGGAATCTTGGCATCATCCGCCTGAACCGGCCGCAGGCGCTCAACGCCATGACCGTCGGTATGGTCACGGCGATGGACCGGGTGCTCCAGGACTGGGCGTCGGCGGATACTGTCGGCTCGGTACTGCTCCTGGGGGCCGGCGACCGCGGGCTGTGTGCCGGCGGCGACATCAGGGCGATCGCGGCCGGGACAGATGCGCAGGCCATGGAGTTCTGGACCGCCGAATACGCGCTCAACGCCCGGGTGGCTCACTTCCCGAAGCCCTACGTTGCGCTGATGGACGGGGTGGTTATGGGAGGTGGCGTGGGTGTTTCCGGGCATGCCGGCATCAGGATCGCCACCGAGCGGACCCAGGCGGCCATGCCGGAGGTACGCATTGGGTTCAGCCCGGACTGCGCCGGGTCCCTGCTGCTGGCCCGCGCCCCGGGCGAGCTTGGCACGCACCTGGCCTTAACCGCCGGAACCATGACGGGTGCCGATGCGGTGCTGTGCGGATTCGCGGACTACTTCGTTCCCTCCGCGTCCCTTCCAGCCTTGTGTGCGGCACTGGAAACGGGTGAGCCGGAGCAGACGGTGGCCGCGTTCGCCGTCGAACCTCCGCCGGCTCCCCTGGCCGGCCAGCGGGAATGGATTGATGAGTGTTACGCCGGCTCCGATGTCCAGGAAATCCTTGCCCGGCTGGACTCCCACGCTTCGCCGGAAGCCACGGCGGCAGCCCGGGATATCCGGGCGATGGCGCCGTTTTCCCTGGCCGTGGCGTTGGCCGCAGTTCGGGCTGCCGCGGCGGAACCGGTGCTGGAAAAGGTGCTGGAACGGGATCTGGTGATGGCCGAGCGGGTGATCGCCCGCCCGGACTTCCGCGAAGGCGTCCGCGCCCGCCTCCTGGACCGGGACGCGCCCCGCTGGCAGCCAGCCAGCCTTGCGGAGGTGGCAGCCGCCGACGTCGCCTGGACGCTGGCTCTCTGACCGGTCCGGTGCCATGATGGTGGCCCCACACTCCGGCAGAAGGGCACCGGCATGCTGCTGAACGGCAGGAACGCAGTTGTTTACGGAGGCGGAGGATCCATCGGAGGGGCCGCGGCCCGGGCCTTCGCCCGGGAGGGCGCCCGGGTCTTTCTGGCTGGGCGGCACCCGGAACCGCTGCAGGCAGTGGCAGAGCAGATCCGGAGCGCCGGCGGCCTGGCAGAAACCGCGCTGCTGGACGCACTGAACCAGCAGGCAGTGAATGAACACGCGGACGACGTCGCCTCCTCCGCCGGGTCCCTGGACATCTCCTTGAACGTCATCCAGCACGGCGACGTCCAGGGCACCCCGATGTCCGCAATGTACCTGGAGGACTATCTGCGCCCCGTGTCGGCGGCCGTGCAGACCACCTTCATCACCGCGCAGGCAGCGGCCCGGCACATGATGGAACAGAAATCCGGCGTCATCCTGGCTTTCGGCGGATCAGGCACCCAGGAACCGGGCCAGTACCTGGGCGGACTGATTACGGCGTTCGAAGCCATTGAGGCCATGCGCCGGCAGCTGGCGGTGGAGCTTGGCCCCTACGGTATCCGGGTGGTGACGCTCCGCAGCGGCGGTATACCGGAGTCATTGCCGCCGGACATGGAAGGCCGGGAGGAAATCGCCGGCGCGATCCAGGCAGCCACCATGCTCAGGCGTGCTGCCACGCTGGAAGATGTTGGCAACGCCGCAGCATTCGCAGCTTCAGATATGGCAGCCAGCATCACAGCGGCAACGATCAATATCAGTGCCGGAGCGTTGATCGACTGGTAGTTGATCTATTGGCAGGGCGGGCCGGGTTTTAAGCTTCCGTGCGCCAGATGGTGAAATCCTCGGTGCTCACGGCGGTGTGGGCGCCGGTTTCCTCATCACGGAGCCAGAGCGTTGCCAGCCCAGGTGCGGTGTCCCGCACTTCTCCCCGGTAATAGACATGTCCGCCGCTGCGGGCTTCAACGTGGTCACCGCGGTGAACCGAACGGATATTGCGGATGCGGCGGGCGGACGGATTCGAGGAAACTGAGGACGTACTGGCTGAGGGCAAGCTACTACTCCTGGGTCGTAAGGGGGCCTAGTTATGTCAACCAGCCAAGTGGGCGAAAATATTCCCAATGCTGTACCCTCCCCCTGACGCAGGATCGGTGGGGAGCGTAAAGTCTGGGCATGGATATCGTGGATTTCCTGCTGACGCGCTTTCATGAAGACGCCGCGGAGTCCCGCAAGCTCCTCGGCGGCTCCGAAATTTCACTCTCGGACCGCTGGTATGAGGAGCGGCTTTTGCGGGAATGCGAAGCCAAACTCATGTTGATCGACATTATTGGCGGTGCGCGCCGCAATGCGCTGTCCAGGATGCTGCAGGACACGGAAACCGACCCGCGCAGCTATGCGGATGAACTCGAATGGACCACTCTTGCCCTCGCCGCCCTGGCCGCGCCGTACGCGGATCACAATGATTATCAGGACGTGTGGCGGCTGGTGGAAAAACGGCCCTGAAGCCGGCTTGGAGCCGTGCGCACTGTGCCGCCCAACCCGGCGGGCCTGTCCTGCAGCGCCGGAACCCCCTAGATTGGCATCCATGACTTTGGAGACGCCATGACAGGGGACAGCGCCGGCACCACCAGCGAGCGGGAGCTCCTGGAACGGCTCGCGGCAGCGAAAAATATCGCGGTGACGTTCACCGGATGGGACGGGAGCCCGCAGCAGGTCTCGGATGAAACCCTGCGGATAATCCTTGCCTCCCGGGGTGCCCCTGCGGGCAGCCGCCCGGGACTGGAAGCATCACTGGCGCAGGCAACGACGGACCGCTGGCGGCAGGTCCTGCCTCCGGCCATCGTGACGCGGGAAGGTGCCCCGGAGACCTCGGTGCCGGTGCATCTTCCCTCCGGAGTGTCCGCGCGGGCCTGGGTCGATCTGGAACTGGGCGGAACCATTGAGCTGCCGTGGAATCCGCAGCCGGAGGAATCCGCCGTCGTCGATGGAACGGACCTGCAGCGCACTGCGCTGGCCCTGCCGCCGGATCTGCCCCTGGGCTGGCACCAGCTGCACGTCGAAGCCCTCAGCACCGGCGACGGCGGGATCCGGGCCCAGGCTGTCCTGGCAGTAACCCCGGACCGGCTGGATCCGGTTGGCAAAATCGGCCGGGCCCAGACCTGGGGGATGATGGCCCAGCTGTACTCCACCCGGTCGGCACGGTCCTGGGGTATCGGTGATCTGACCGATCTCGCTGACCTCTCCGCGGTCTGCGGGGAAGCCGGATCAGATTTTGTGCTCATCAACCCCCTCCATGCCGCCGAACCCGCCCCGCCGGTGGAGGATTCCCCGTACCTGCCCGCAACCCGCCGCTTCTTTAACCCCCTCTACATCCGGGTCGAAGCCATTCCCGAGTACAGCTACCTCCCGCCGGAACAACGGGCGCGCGTCGAAGCTTTGGCTGCCGGGCAGCAGGCCGTGAACCGGGAGGCCGGGCTGCTGGACCGGAACGCAGCCTTCGCGGCGAAACTCCCGGCCCTTCGCCTGGTTTTCGAAGTGCCGCGCAGCCCTTCCCGGGAGCAGCAGTTCCAGGCTTTTGTCGACGGGGAAGGCGATGGCCTGGAGAGTTTTGCCCTCTGGTCCGCCCTGGCCGCCAGCCTGCCGGCGGACGCACCGCAATGGGCGGAGGGTTTGAACAGCAGTTTTGCCCGGAATGCGGCCGTGGAGCTGGCCGGTGACATCAGCTTCTACAAATGGCTGCAGTGGATCTGCGACGAACAGCTTGAGACTGCCCAGCGGGCTGCCCGGCAGGCAGGCATGGGCGTAGGGATCGTCCATGATCTGGCCGTGGGGGTCCACCCCGGCGGAGCGGACGCCTGGACGCTGCGGGACGTCCTGGTTCCTGAAGTATCGGTCGGGGCACCGCCGGACATGTTCAACCAGCGCGGCCAGGACTGGAGCCAGCCCCCGTGGGATCCGGACCGCCTGGCGCACACCGGCTACGCTGCCTACCGGGACATGCTGCGGACCATTCTCCGCCATGCCGGCGGCGTGCGGGTGGACCATATCCTTGGCCTCTTCCGCCTGTGGTGGATACCCCGCGGAGAAACGCCGGACAAGGGCGCCTACGTCTACTACGACCATGAGGCGCTGGTGGGAATCCTGGCCCTGGAAGCGCACCGGGCGGGTGCCGTCGTCATTGGCGAAGACCTGGGCGTCTTTGAACCGTGGGTGCAGGGCTATCTGGCCGAACGCGGAATTCTGGGCACGGCCATCCTGTGGTTCGAACAGGCCGGGCAGGGGCCCCGGCCGCCGGCGGACTACCGTCCGGGCGCCCTCACCACGATCGGCACGCACGACCTGCCTCCGGCGGCGGGGTACCTGGCGGGGGAGCACGTAACACTGCGCGGTTCGCTGGGCCTGCTCAACCGGCCTGTGGAGGAAGAGCGGGAACTCGATGAGGCCGCCAGGGCCGCCATTCTGGATCTGGTCCGCGGCCAGGGTCTGCTGACCACTGAACCGGCTTCCGAAGCCGAAATTATTGAGGCCCTGCACCGCTTTATTGCCCGGACCCCGTCCGTGCTGATCGGCGTCGGACTGGTGGATGCCGTGGGGGAGCGGCGCACCCAAAATCAGCCCGGTACGTCCACGGAGTACCCCAACTGGCGGATTCCGCTGGCCGGGCCGGACGGAGCCCCGATCCTGGTGGAGGACCTTGCCACCAACCAGCGGTTCCAGTCTCTGGCGCGGATTATGAACGAGTCGCTGCGTTAGTCCGGCGGCCGGGCTGGAGCATCCGAAGGTCTAGTCGGCAAAGGCGACGCGGCGCAGGAGGGACCGCAGCTGCTCCCGCTCGTCCGGGGAGAGAGCCCCCAGTGATGTGTCGCTTGCGGCCGCGACCACGGCGGCCGCCTCTGCATAGAGCCGCTTACCCGCCGCCGTCGCGGTGATGATGTTGGAGCGGCGGTCCCGCGGGTCCGCCTGCCGTTTCACGGCACCGCGCTTCTCGAGCTGGTCCACCAGTGCCACGATTTGGCTCGGATCCAGGGAGAGGAATTCGGCGAGTTCACGCTGTGAAGGGTTCAGCCCGCTGCAGGCCAGGGAGAGCACTGAATAGGAGCGGACCTTGAGGTCGAGGGCGGCCAGGTCCTCATTGGCGCGGCGCGATCCGACGGAACGTGCCCGGGCTGCGAGGAACTCGGTTTCACCGGCCAGCTCTGAGTCGTACAGCCGCTCGATTCCGGCCTGAGGTCCCGTCTGAAGCGAAGTACCTGCCGCGCCGTTGCGTGAGGTGTTGCTGCCGGTCTCAGTCATGGACTAAGAGTACGCGCAATTACAACTGTTGACTTTCTCAATTATCTCGGCTGTCATGGTGTGAGGCATGACACACGAATGAGGAGTTACAGTATGGCGCTGGACGGCAAAACCGCGATTGTTACCGGCAGCGGGCGGGGGCTGGGCCTGGCCTACGCCCGGGAGCTGGCCCGGCAGGGCGCAGCGGTAGTGGTGAACGACGTCGATTCGGCCGTTGCCGAGGAAGCGGTAGCGGTGATTAAGGCCGACGGCGGCCGCGCGGTTGCGGTGGTGGCTCCGGTCGGGTCGACCGAGACGGCCAAGGCCCTGGTGGCTGCTGCGGTGGAGAACTTCGGCGGCCTGGACATCCTGGTGACCAACGCCGGGGTGCTGCGGGATAAGTCGCTGCTGAAGATGACCGATGAGGACTTTGACCTGGTGATCAACGTGCACCTGCGCGGCACGTTCACCTGTGTCCGGGAGGCGTACGCGTACTTCAAGGAAAACAATGTGGCGGGCCGGATCATCACGATCGGTTCCCCGACCGGGCAGCGCGGAAACTTCGGGCAGACCAACTACGCTGCGGCGAAGGCCGGGATTGTGGGCATGGTCCGCACCTGGGCGCTGGAGATGAAGAAGGCCGGCGTGACCGCGAACGCCGTCATTCCGGTCGCCGCGACGGCGATGACCAAGACCGTCCCGTACTTCGCTGCCGCGGTTGAAGCGGAGGAGCGCGGTGAGGCGATGCCGGACTTCTTCCGCAAGGAGCTGGGCTTTGGCACGGCGGAGGATGTGGCCGGGCTGATCGCGTTCCTGGCTTCGGAGGATGCTGCCGGGATCACCGGGCAGGCCATTGGTGTGGGCGGGGACCGGCTGCAGCTGTGGTCCCATCCCGAAGCTGTTGCCTCGGAGTACCGGGACGGCGGGTGGACCTATCAGGATCTCGCGGCGGCGTTCCCGTTCGCCGGCAGCCTGCAGGGTGTGGGGGAGAAGTTCCCGCCGCTGCCCGAAGAGCTCCAGCCCCAGACCGCAGATTCAAAATAGTCACCACCAGAACTACCTGAGGAAAAAACCTTATGAGCGCTACCGTTGTCACCTTTGAAGAACTCCCCGGGCTTGTCGGCAAGGACCTGGGCTACACCGATTACATCGAAATCACGCAGGACCAGATCAACACTTTCGCCGAGGCCACTGATGACCACCAGTGGATCCACACGGACCCGGAGAAGGCCAAGGACGGGCCGTTCGGTGCGCCGATCGCCCACGGCTTCCTGACACTTTCGCTGATCATTCCGCTCTGGAGCCAGCTCTTCGACGTCGACGGCGTCAAGACCAAGGTCAACTACGGCCTTGACCGGGTGCGGTTCACCAACCCGGTGAAGGTTGGTTCCAAGGTCCGTCTGCACTCGGTCATCGCTGAGGTCACCGAGGTCAAGGGAGGGGTGCAGATCAAGACTTCCAACAAGATCGAGATCGAAGGCGAAGAGCGTCCCGCCGTCGTTGCCGAGTTCCTCGCCAGGTTCTACGCCTAGTTTCAGGCAGATCAGGGCTCCCGGCCCGGTCCCCTCCGCGGGCCGGACCACGGGTCAGTAAGGCAGTACCAGCTCCACCCCTGCAGTATCCATTTCTCCCCTCAAGGAAGAGGAAAGTCATGAGGCACTTCATTACCCGCAAGGTCGCCAAGGCCTTCGCACTCGGCGCTGTTGCGTCACTGGCGCTGGCCGGCTGTGGTGGCGGCAGCCTGTCCGGCAACGATTCCAGCTCACCGGCTGCTTCCTCGTCGGAATCGGCAGGCAGCGGCGAACTCGAGAAGATCGTGGTCGGCGTCCTGGCGATCGCCCCCTCCGCAGCCATGCACTACGGCATTGAGGAAGGCATCTTCGAGAAGCACGGACTCGACGTCGAACTCCAGACCGGACAGGGCGGCGCTGCCATGCTGCCGGCTGTCTCCACCGGAGACATGAACTTCGCCGTCGGCAACCCGCTGACCGTGATGGTGGCCAAGGACAAGGGCCTGGACATGCAGATCGTCACGGGCTACTCCAACTCCTACGCGGAGGGCGAGGACATTAACGGCGTTGTTGCCCGTGCGGACTCCGGCATCACCACTTTCGGTGACCTGGAAGGCAAAACCGTCTCTGTCAACGCCATCAACACCCAGGGCGACCTGACCATCATGGAAGCCGCCGCCATCGCGGGAGCGGACTCCGGGGCGATCAAGTTCTCCGAAATGGCCTTCCCTGACATGGAGGCACAGCTGGAGCTGGGCAACACGGACGCCATCTGGATTCCGGAGCCCTTCCTCAGCAAGGCGCTGGCCAACCCGGAGAACGTCCTGGTGGGGTACTCGAACCAGGAAGTGGTCCCGGGCATGCCCACCATGGTCTCCTTCACCTCGGGTAACTATGCCGACCAGAACCCGGAAACCGTCCAGAAGTTCAAGGACGCCATGGAAGAGCTCCTGGTCGAGGCCGAGGCAAACATCGACGACGTCAAGGCAACCCTGCCGGACTTCATGACGATGCCGGCAGAGGTCGCCGCGAAGCTCAAGATGGAGCAGTACGACGCCGAGCTGCGCACCGAGCAGCTGAACAGCCTCGGTGAGCTGATGCTCAAGTACAAGTTCGTGGAAAAGGCTCCCGATCTGGCAGCCATGACGGTCCAGTAGCAGCACCGTTCAATAAGCAGCACCATCCAGTAACACCTCCGGTGGCCTGCCTTCCCCTGGGCAGGCAGGCCACCAGCTCCACAAAGACTTTAGGTAATACAACGAAGGATGTCTGAGGAAATGCAGAACCAGGGCCTGGGTTCATGGATCCACCGCCAGCGCGTTAAATCCGGTTCCAAGACCGCGCTGATCTTCCGGGATGAACGGACCAGCTACGCCGAGCTCGACGAGCGGATCAACAGACTGGCAGCTGTGCTGCGCGCCAACGGAGTAGAACACGGCACGCGGGTGGCCTTCCTGGGGGACAACCACCCTGCTTTCCTGGAGACGTTCTTCGCCGCAGGCTCCCTGGGAGCGGTGTTTGTGCCGCTTAATACCCGGCTGGCACCTCCGGAAATCCAGTATGCGCTGCAGGATTCAGGCAGCCTCATCCTGGTGAACACCCTGGCGCTGGACGAACTGGCTGTGCGCGGTGCGCGCGGAACCGCCGTCGCACTCCGCCTGCTGGTTGACGATGGAACGGGAACAGCGGCCTTCGACGCCGGCGATCTGCCGGTCAAGCCGTATGAAGCGTCCCTGGAATCAGCCTCGGGCGGGTTTCCGGATGCCGCCGTCGCCCTGGAAGACGGCGCAATCATTCTCTACACCTCAGGCACCACCGGGCAGCCCAAGGGCGCCTGCCTCACCCACGCCAATCTGGCCTGGAACTGTTTCAACGTGCTGGTGGATTACGACGTTGCGGGAGACGACGTCGCCCTGATGATCTCCCCGCTGTTCCATGTGGCATCGCTGGACATGGGTGTGCTGCCGAACCTGCTCAAGGGTGCCGCCGTCATTCTGGAAACCCGCTTTGAACCGGGACGGACCCTGGAACTGATCGAAAAGTACCAGGCGACGTTTATCAGCGGCGTTCCCACCACCTACCAGCTGCTCTGTGAGCACCCCGATTGGGCCAAACGGGACATCAGTTCGCTGCGCAAGCTCACCTGCGGCGGCTCCGCGGTGCCGCTGCGGGTGATTGACGCTTACGAGGAACGCGGTCTTGGCTTCTCCAACGGCTACGGTATGACCGAAACGGCGCCCGGCGCCACGGCTCTGCCGCCGAAGTGGTCCCGGGAGAAGGCCGGTTCGGCCGGGCTCCCGCATTTCTTCACCTCCGTCCGCATCGCGCATCCGAACGGTACTCTCGCTGCGCCCGGGGAAGTAGGCGAAGTCCAGATCAGCGGCCCCAACGTGATCAAGGCCTACTGGAACCGGCCCGAGGCCACCGAGTCCTCATTCACCGACGGGACCTGGTTCCGCTCCGGCGACATGGGTTATTTCGACGACGACGGTTTCCTCTTCATCTCCGACCGGTTGAAGGACATGATCATTTCCGGCGGCGAGAACATCTACCCGGCCGAGGTGGAGCAGATCATCAGCGAGCTCGAGGCCGTCAGCGGCGTCGCGGTGATCGGGGTTCCCGACGCTAAGTGGGGAGAGGTTCCCAAGGCTGTGATCACGCTGCGCGACGGTTTCACGCTGGATCCGGCCGAAGTGCAGACTCATCTGGACGGGCGGCTGGCCCGGTACAAGATTCCGAAGTCGGTGGTGGTCGTGGAGGATCTGCCGCGGACGGCCAGCGGCAAGATCCGCAAGAAGGACCTGCGCAGCGAGTACGCCGGATAGCGGGCGGGCCGGGCCCTGGCGGGGGCCGGGCTGGTCCCGCCGGGCCGGTATCAAGATATCCGGACGGCCTTGGTCCTCCTGGGCACCTGTGATCTCTAGACTGGGCACCAGCAGATGCCGAACCCCTCCAACCTGAGGACAGCCATGACCCAGCTTTCTCCGGGCGACACCGCCCCCGCGTTCACCCTTCCCGACGCCGGCGGCAAGCAGGTGTCCCTCGCGGACTATGCCGGGCGCCGCGTTGTCGTCTACTTCTATCCGCAGGCCGGGACACCCGGCTGCACCACCGAAGCCTGCGACTTCCGCGACAACCTGGCTGCGCTGCAGCAGGACGGGTACGACGTCGTCGGCATCTCACCTGACGGCCCCGAGGCGATCCAGGAGTTCATCCGGGACCAGGCGCTGACCTTCCCGCTGCTCTCCGATCCGGACCTTGCCGTGATCAAGGCCTATGGCGCCTATGGGGAGCGGACCTTCGGCGGCAACACGTCCATGGGCATCCTCCGCTCCACCGTCACCGTGGATGAAGACGGGAAGGTCCTTACAGCCGAGTACGGTGTCAGCCCTGCCGGCCATGTGGCCCGGCTGCGCGAGGAGCTGGCTGGCCTGCAAAGCTGACCCGGCTGAATGAGCGAGCGCATCGTCCAGGCGGAAGTCTCCTGGCGGGGTTCTTTGAAAGCGCCGCGATCGAGCAGTTCCCGCACCAGGTCGCTCCTGCCTATTCGTGGCCGGTCCGGGAGTTCACGCGGCTGCTCGAAGACGCGGGGTTGACCGCCGCCGCCGTCGAAACCCGGACGGACCCCGGGCACCGGCCGCATGCTGCGATCGTTGCCCGCCGCAGCGTTTAGCTGCCTGACGGGGTCAGACCCCGAAGGCCGCCGGGTACTCGATCATTCCTGAAGGGACCCGGGCGTCGGGGTTGAGCTGCAGGGCCATGAGGGCCTCATCCGGCACCTCGAACGGGGCCTTGATGCCCAGCCGGGACGCCGGCGTGAACCCGAACCTCGGGTAGTAGCCGGCATGGCCGAGGACCACCACCAGGTTTTCACCCAGTTTCCGGGCCGCGTCCAGTGCGCCGCGGATCGCCGCACCCCCGGCGCCCTGGCGCTGATAATCCGGCAGGACCGCACAGGGAGCCAGTGCGAGCGCGGGCTCACCGCCGACCCGGCAGCGGGTCAGCAGTGCATGGGCCACGATGGTGCCGTCCGGTCCGGCTGCGACCCAGGAGAGCCCGTCGATCCACGCGCCGGGATCGGCGCGCAGCGTATCGACGAGGTCGGCTTCCGCCGAAGTGGGGAAGGCTGCTTCGTTGATGGCACGGACGGCAGCGGTGTCGGCTGGGGTCTCAGGACGGGCGGTCCAATTGATGGTCATGAGGATGCTCCCAGTGCGCTGCGGATTCCGGTGTAGGTCTCCGAAAACCATATCCCGCCGGAGGTCCTGCCCAGCTGCCGCGTCTCCGGAGTCTGCAGCACAGGCTAGCCTCGGAGGTGAGACCGGGAGGGATAGCCCGGTATGAAAGGCACCGGAAATGAAAGGACCCCGATGACGACGCGTTTGGTGCTGCTGGCCGACACCCATCTGCCGCTGCGGGCCAAGGCACTTCCACAGGAGGTATGGGACGCAGTCGAGGCCGCGGACCTGGTGGTCCATGCCGGCGACTGGGTCAGCGAAGACCTCCTCAACGAACTGCAGGAGCGTTCCAAATCGCTGCTGGCCTGCTGGGGCAACAACGACGGGCCGGGGCTGCGGGCGAGGCTGCCGGAGATCGCCCACGCCGTGGTCGGGGACGTGAGGCTCGCCGTCGTGCATGAAACCGGCACCGCCAAAGGCCGGGAAACCCGGATGGAACAGGCCTTTCCGGAAACTGATCTGCTGATCTTTGGCCACAGCCATATCCCCTGGGACAGTACTGCCCCCGGCGGGCTGCGGCTGCTGAACCCGGGCTCGCCCAGGGACCGGCGCCGCCAGCCGTTTTGCACGTACATGACCGCGGAGATCTCGGGGCGAACCGTCGACGTCGAGCTGAAGCGGCTTCCGCTGCGGAGCACTCCCGGCGCGCGCCCCGGATCCTCACACTAACGGAGCGCCCGGCACGTATGCCGGGGCGCTCCGTTGCCCGCCGGCCTCAGTAGGCGTAGAGATCCACGAAAGTCCCGCCGGGCGTGAAGATGGCCAGGCTGTCGCCGGTGTTGTTCAGGACGGCAGTCGTGCGGTTGTTGTAATACCGCTCCGCTGTGTTGGTGCCCGGGCCGGTATACACCCGCAGCTCGCCGCCCGGGTTCAGTACATAGCCGCTGCCGACCGTGAGGCGGTTAATGACGGCGTCCTGAAGCACATAGCCGCTCACGTCCACCGGAACGGACCCGGTATTGGTCAGCAGTACGTACTCACCGTTCTGCGGCTGGACGTCGTTGCCCGGGGGATCGGCGACCACCGTGGAAACCTCGACGCCGTTGGCATCGGGCAGCGGATTCCGGCCGGTCTGGAGGGCGGAAAGTACGCCGGGGAAGTCCGTGATGATCGAATCGACTCCCAGCGCCGTCATCTGCTGCATGGCATCCACACTGTTCACGGTGTAGACATCAAGTGTCAGGCCCGCTGCCTGCACCCGGGCGACGTCGGCCGGGTCCAGCGTGCGGTAGTTGGTGACCAATCCGTCGGCCCACCCGGCCAGGGCAGCCAGCCCGGCGTCGTCGGGAACAGCACCGATCAGCAGGACGGGGATCTGAGGCATCAGGTCATGGAAGGTCCGTAGTGAGGCCTCATCGAAGGAACTGACAACTATCTGGTCCCGGGCGATCAGCCGCTGCCAGTACCGCTTTTCACCCAGCGCCTCAGCCAGCTTCGCCTCGACGCCCGGCGAGTTCTCCGGGGACTTGAGTTCGATGTTGATTCCGGTCCGCGGGTTGGTCACCAGCGCGGCATCCCGGAGATCCGGAATCGGCTCACCCGCAAAACTGCCGCCGAAGTAGGCACCGGCATCAAGCTGGCTGAGTTCCGCCGCGGAGAAGGACGTAATCGGATCACCGGCGCGTTCGGGGAAGACCTCCGCCACGTTGCTGGTGCGGGTGCCGGTGGCGTCGTGGAAGAGGAAGATCTCTCCGTCGCTGCTCAGCTGCACGTCCACCTCGAACAGATCCGCTCCATGGTTCCGGGCCTGTTCGAATCCCGCAACGGTGTTTTCCGGGGAGAGACCGGCGCTTCCGCGGTGGCCGACGATGGCAGGCCGGTCCTGCTTGCCGGGAGGCCCGGCCTTCTCCGCCCCGAAGGCGGGAACCGCGGCTCCCAAGGCGAGAGCGGCGGTTAGACACACGGCAGCTGAAAAACCCGTGGCTGGTTTCCTGATGTTCCTCATTGGTGCTCCTTTGCTCGGTGATGCGGCACTGCACACCCCCGCCCTTGTAAAAGCCCTTGATCCACCAAAGTCTGAATCGTTTTAGTTACGCGGTCAAGACCACCGTCCGGTGTTGTCGTTGCCTGCCTTAATCGTTTTAGGTACGCTCGGCTCAGCTTGTGGCGGTTTGCCGTCACCCGTGAGCTGCGCCGGCGAGGATGCCGGGCGGCCGGACCAGAAGGAGACCAGAATCGTGCATGAGCCCGCTGCCCCCACGACCGTGCAACAAACGATCCGCAGGGGCGAAGCCGTACGCCAGGGCTCTGAACAGCCGTACTACGTCCTCGAAGCCGGACCGGGAGAAGCGCATCAGACCCGGGCCGAGCTGGTTGCGGATATACCGGCCCACGCAGCATCCCGCCATGGCCAGCGCCGGAGCATTGCCTACCTGGCCCACCTCACTGACATCCAGCTCACCGACGTTCAGTCCCCGGCCCGGCTGGAAGCCATGCACCAGCTGGGACGCCGCCCGGACACAGCGCTGCTGCTGCCTATGATGCGCCCGCAGGAGCTGCTGGCCGCGCACGCCACGGACGCGCTGGTCCGTGCGCTCAACAAGGTGGCGAAGAGCCCGGACACCGGCGCCCCGCTCCAGCTGGCGATCACCACCGGTGACAATGTGGACAACATGCAGTGGAACGAGGTGCAGTCCTTCCTCCGCCTGCTTGACGGCGGCGAGGTCTGCATGGACTCGGGCGGACCTGACTTTGAAGGAGTCCAGGACGGCCGGTTCCCCTGGGCCTGGGCACCGGAGGACCCGGAGAACCTGTGGGGCCGCGCGCACGGCTTTCCGCACGTGCCCGGCCTGCTGAAGGCGGGGCTGGAACCGTTCACGGCGCCCGGCCTGAATGTCCCCTGGCTCACCTGCTACGGCAACCACGACGGCCTGGTGCAGGGGCGGGCACCGCTGACTCCCCAGCTCGGTGCCGTGATGACCGGGCACCGCAAAGTGCATGCCCTTCCCCCGGGCCCGGTGGCGGACTTCACGGAACACCCGCTGCAGACCCTGTCCGGCCCCTCGCACCAGGTCACCCCGGACGAGGAACGCAGGCCGGTCACCCGCGAAGAGTTCATCGAGGCGCATTTCCAGCCCTCGGCCCGCCCCTCCGGGCACGGTCTGGCGGAGCGGAACCTGCTGGACGGAACGGCCTACTACGCCTACGACGGACTGCCGGGAATCCGCGTGATCGTCCTTGACACCACTAACCCCGCCGGCATCTTTGAGGGCAGCATCGACCGCCGCCAGCTGGCCTGGCTGGAGAAGAGCCTTGCCGAGGTGCACGTGCGCTTCACCGACGCCGACGGGCGGGAGGCAGCGGGCGGGGGCGACGAGCGGCTGGTCATTGTTACGTCCCACCACCCCCGCACCAGCATGACGAATGACCGCGCCGTTCCGGCAGGCACCGCGGACGCCGGAGAGCGGGCGCTTGGCGAGGAGGTGGCTGCCTTGCTGCATCGGTTCCCAAACGTGATCGCCTGGGTGAGCGGGCACATCCACCGCAACTCCATCCGCCCGCTGGCCTCCCGCAGCGGAGGGTTCTGGGAGATCAGCACCTCTTCGGTCATGGACTGGCCCTGCCAGGTCCGTCTGCTGGAGATTGTGGACAACAATGACGGCACGCTGTCGATTCTCTCTACGGCGCTGGACCACGAGGCCCCGGTCCGGCCGGACGGTACAGCCGGCACCCAGGATCTGGCTGCGTGGCACCGGGAACTGGCGGCGAACGATCCCATGGGGGTGGGCGGCTTCAACGCGCACGGAGAGCCTGCGGACCGGAACGTGGAACTGCTGCTGCCGGATCCCCGGGTCGGCCGCCGCTGAGCTATTGGGGTGCGGGTCCGGTGGAGCTCCGGCGGATGAGTTCCACCGGTTCCACATGGTCGGTCACCAGATCCGTGTCCGCGAGCCGGGCAAAAATGGCGCGGCCAATGGCCAGCCGGTCGAGCCGGATGGTGGTCAGTCCGGGGGCCAGCAGCTCGGAGGTCGGCAGGTCATCGTGCCCGACGACGGACAGTTCCTCCCCGACTGCAATCCCCGCGTCCCGGGCGGCCCGGTAAACGGCATGGGCGGTGAAGTCGGAATTGGTTACCACAGCAGTGGGCCTGGAGGCCTTGGACAGCCGCCCGGACACCGCGGAATAAACGTGCTCAAGGCTGAGCCGGGTATGGATCGGGTCCGGTTCGATGCCCAGATCCGCGCAGGACTGCTCAAACGCCACCAGCCGGTCATTGTCCGCCATCAGCCCCGTGGGCGCGGTCAGGAAACTGATCCTGCGGTGTCCCAGTTCAGCGAGGTGGTCGACGGCCAGGCGGACGGCCGCCCTGTTGTCCGGGGAAACGCAGGTGACCGGCAGATCCGGGGGCCGGACGGCATTGATCACCACGGTGGCACGGCCCGGTGCGCCGCTGAGCCACTGGCTTACGGCTTCGCCCGGCCCCACGGGAGCAATGGCCAGGCCCCGCACCCGCTGTCCGAGCAGCAGATCGACGTGTTCGCGTTCGCGCTCCGGAGAGTATTCCGAGTCCACCGCCAGGATGGTGGCGCCCTGCTCGGTTGCGGCGTCCTGCGCCCCCCGCAGGACATCGAGAAAGAAGGGGTTCGCCATGTTCCGGATCATCAGGCCGTAGGCGTTGGCGGTTCCCGTGCGCAGCGCGCGGGCGAAGGGATCGGCCCGGTATCCCAGGCGGTCCGCCGCCTCGAGGATCCGTTTCCGGGTCGCTGCGGAGACTCCCGCACGGTCATTGAGCGCGAAGCTCGCCAGGGTTGCCGAGACGCCGGCCTCCCGGGCGACGTCACGGATGCTTGGACGGCCTTTCATGCGATTCCCCTCGCTGCCTGCAGTGTCTGCGCGGCCCCTTCAAATGCAGGGCCGTCCGCCGGCTGGAACCTCCCGGCCGTCTCAGTCTAGAACTAACTGTTGACAAACCTTAAACGATTTAGTTAGCTTTCCCCAACTACCAAATGTGAGCTAGATCCTGTCTACGACGGAGTGGGGGATAAATGTCCGATGTTGAGCTCCGCGGCGTGGAGAAGACATTCACGGACGGAAAAGGCGGCACCACCCGCGTATTGCACGGGGTGGACATCGTTGCACCGTCCGGTCAGTTCGTGGTCCTGCTCGGACCGTCCGGATGTGGAAAGTCGACTTCGCTTCGCATCATCGCCGGCCTTGAGCAGGCAACCGCAGGCGAGGTGCTGATCGATGGCCGCAGGGTCAACGACGTTCCGGCTGCCAAACGGCACATCGCCATGGTCTTCCAGAACTACGCGCTGTACCCGCACCTCTCGGTGCTGGAGAACATTGTCTTTGGCCTCCGGGTGCGCAAGGTACCCAAGGCAGAACGGGAAAAGCGGGCCACAGAGGCTGCGGAGAAGGTCGGCCTGGTGCCGTACCTGGACCGCCGGCCCAGCCAGCTGTCCGGCGGCCAGCGCCAGCGTGCAGCGCTGGCCCGCGCCCTGGTCAGTGACGCCAAGGTTGTCCTCATGGACGAGCCGCTCTCCAACCTGGATGCCAAGCTGCGCCAGCAGATGCGGATCGAACTCCGCAGCCTGCAAAAGGAGCTCGGACTGACCGTGCTCTATGTGACGCACGACCAGGTGGAGGCCATGACCATGGCAGACCACGTGGTGACCATGCGGGACGGTCATGTTGCCCAGGCCGCCTCGCCGGAAGAGCTGTACGTGAATCCCGTCGATGCCGACGTCGCCGCCTTCATCGGTTCTCCGCCCATGAACCTGCTGCCGGTGACACGGGGTACCGGAGGGCAGATCCTTCTACCCGGCGGCGGCGCCCCCTGGCAGACTGCCCTGCAGGCAGGCCCGGGACGGGACCTGCTGCTTGGCATCCGTCCGGAAAACCTGGCCATCACGCACGAGTCCGGGGACGCGACAATCCCCGGGACGGTCAAGGCCACGGAAATGCTGGGCGCGGAAACCCTGCTCACTGTGGACCTGGCCGGAGGGCATTCACTGATCGCCAGGCTGCCCGGCATTGTCCGTGCCGGCGAGGGCGAACAGGTGCTGCTGAAAACCGATCCGGAGAGCCTGCGGTTCTTCGACGCCGAATCACGCCAGCGGATAGTGGCAGTCCCGCAGCCTGCCTCCGCCTGAGCCCTTCGGCCGCCGGCGGTCCGCCGGCCACACCCATCCTTTTCGTCTAATCGAGCAGAGAGGCCCGATTATGTCCACCCACCCTGAGATGCCCCGTCCCACCCGCCGCGCCTTCACCTCCGCGGCCAAAGCACTGTCCGTGCTGGCAGCCGGCTCGCTGATGCTCACCGCCTGCGGCGGCGGCAGCGGCAGCACCAATGCCGACGGCGACGTTGCCATCACCATGTACTACCCGGTTGCCGTTGGCGGTCCGCTGACCGCAGTCGTGGACGGCCTCATCGGTGAATGCGAAGACGCCAACCCCGGCATCGCTGTGGAAGCCGTTTATGCCGGCAGCTACGCCGACACCATGACCAAGGCACAGACGGCCGCCCGTTCCGGAGACGGTCCGGACCTGGCGGTGCTGCTCACAACGGAGCTCTTCACCCTGCAGGACCAGAACCTCATCGTTCCGCTCAACGACATCTCGGATGACCTCGGCTGGGCCGAAGACCGGTTCTATGAACCCTTCCTCACGAGCGGCAAGGATTCTGAGGGCACCCTCTGGAGCATCCCGTTCCAGCGCTCGACGATTGTCCAGTACCACAACAAGGACCTCTTCGCGCAGGCTGGCCTGGACCCGGAGGCCCCGCCGGCCACCTGGGAGGAACTCTCCGCCGCGGCCAAGGCCATCAAGGACTCCGGCGCAGCGGAGTACGGCATCGAAATCCCCTCCACCCAGTTCGGTTACTGGATGTTCCAGGCGCTGGCGGTGCAGGCGGGCACCGAAATCACGGATGGTTCCGGCACCCAGACCCGCTTCGACGACCCCGCCGCCATCGAGGCAATGGAGTACTGGAAGCAGCTCGCGGACGAAGGGCTGATGCCATCGGGAACCACCGAATGGGCGTCCACCCCGGAGGACTTCCTGCAGGGACGCACCGCCATGATGTGGACGACGACGGGTAACCTCACCAACGTGCGCACCAACGCCGGCTTCGAGTTCGGCGTCAGCCAGCTCCCGGCACACGCACAGCCGGGCTCGCCCACCGGCGGCGGCAACCTGTACGTCTTCGAACAGGCTGATGATGCCCAGCGTGAAGCCGCCCTCACGATCGCGGACTGCCTGACCCAGCCCGAGCGCACTTCCAAGTGGAGCATCGAAACCGGGTACGTCGCCACCGGAGCCGAAGCCTGGGAGACCCCGGAGATGAAGGAGTACACCGCCGAGTTCCCGCAGGCCGAGGTAGCCCGCGAACAGCTGGACAACGCAGTGATCGAGCTCTCCACCCATGAGAACGGCCGGGTCGTGCAGATGGTCAATGACGCCATCGCCTCCGTGCTGACCGGACAGCAGGAACCGGAAGCCGGAATGCGCGGGCTGCAGAAGCAGATTGACGGCGTACTGGAAACCTACCGGGACTAACCAATGACCCAGGTCCTGGAAGAGGCCGCGAAAGAGGCCGACGGCGCCCCCCGCCGTCGGCCCCGGGCCCGTAAGCCGCTGGGGGACCAGGCCTTTGCCTGGGCAATGCTGGCACCGGCATTCATTGTGCTCGTGGCATTCACCCACTATCCGATCATCCGGGCCGTCCTGCGCAGTTTCGAAGACCGGCGCGGAGACATCAGCCTCGCTAACTACGAGCGGCTGATTGCCGACGACGTGTTCTGGCAGGTGGTCAAGAACAACCTGCTTTTCGCCCTGGGCGTGGTGCCCACCAGTATGGCGCTCGCCATCCTCATGGCGGTCTGGGTGAACGGCAAGCTCAAGGGCAAGGGATTTGTCCGGCTGGCCTACTTCACGCCCACCATCCTGCCGATGGTGGCGGTGGCCAGCATCTGGCTGTTCTTCTACTCACCCGGGCTCGGTCCGGTCACCAAGCTGGCCGAATTCTTCGGACTTCCGGCGGAGAACTGGCTGGGCAACCCGGACACCGTGATGTGGGCTCTGATCGTGATGATGATCTGGAAGCAGGCCGGGTTCTTCATGATCTTCTACCTGGCCGGGCTGCAGAACATGGCGCCGGAGCTGGAAGAGGCGTCAAGCCTTGAGGGTGCCTCGCGCTGGTACCACTTCCGCCGGGTCACGTTCCCGCTGCTGATGCCGACCACGCTGTTCGTGTTCGTCGTCGCGGTCACCGATGCCTTCAAGATCATCGACCACCTGTTCATCATGACCGGCGGCGGACCGAACAACTCCTCCAACCTCCTGCTCTACTACATCTACGACACGGCCTTCAGCTTCTTCGACATGCCGTACGCAGGGGCCCTGACTGTGGCGCTGGTGCTGATTCTCGGTGCCTTTGCCGTCCTGCAGTTCACCTTCCTCGGAAAGCGGGTGCATTACCAGTGAGCCATTCCACCGCCCCCGCGGCCGGGCACACCCTCCCGGCAGCCGGATCTGCGGCTCCAGCCGCCGGGCCTGCCGCCGCCCCGCCGGCGGCCCGCCGCCGTCGTCCCTTCTCGATGAGCCGCACGCTGGAAACCGGCGGCGCCTGGCTGCTGGGGGCCCTCTGGCTGCTGCCGCTGCTGTACGCGCTCTGGGCCTCGGTCCACACCCGGGACAGTGCCACGAGCTTTGACCTCACCGCACCCCTGACCTTTGAGAACTTCGCGACGGTCTGGAACGGTGCACCATTCGACCGCTACTACCTCAACACCATCCTGCTGGTCTGCGGCATCCTGGCCGGGCAGATCCTGCTCGGGGTGCTGGCTGCCTACGCTTTTGCCCGCTTCGAGTTCCGGGGCAAGAACGTCGCCTTCGCACTGGTGCTGGTGCAGCTGATGATCACCCCGGACATCCTCATCTCGGAAAACTACTCCACAATGGCCCAGCTGGGCCTGGTGGACAGCATTACCGGCATCGGGCTCCCCTATATTGCCAGCGGCTTCGGCATCTTCCTGCTGCGGCAGACGTTCAAGGGCATCCCGATCGAGCTGGACGAGGCCGCGGAGATTGAAGGCTGCTCCCGCTGGGGCAGGCTCTGGAAGGTCTACGTTCCGCTGGCCAAGCCCACCCTGGTTGCCTGGGGCCTGGTGTCCGTCAGCACGCACTGGAACAACTTCCTGTGGCCGCTCATCATCACCAACAGTGTTGAGGCCCGGCCGCTGACCGTCGGCCTGATGGTCTACAACGGGACGGAATCCGGCATTGACTGGACCCTCCTTTCCGCCGCCACCATCCTGGTTGTGGCGCCGCTGCTGATCGCGTTCCTGATCTTCCAGCGGCAGTTCGTGCAGAGCTTTATGCGGGCGGGCATCCGGTGAGCAACGGAGCCGCCGCAGTTGACTTCCAGGTTCCGGCGGAACCGGGGGCCGAAGGCGGCGGCTCCGGTCCGGTCCGCGGGGTGATTTTTGACCTGGACGGAACCATCTACCGCGGCGGGGAACCCATCCCCGGGGCGCGCGAAACCGTGGAATCCCTCCGGGGGGCCGGGATCCGGTGCGTCTTCGCCTCGAACAACCCCACGGCCACGGCCGCTGATTACGCCCGCCGCCTTACCGGGATGGGGATTCCCGTGGACGCATCGGAGGTGCTGACCAGCGGGGGTGTGGCCGCCCAGTGGCTGCTGCGCACCCATCCGGGCACGCCGGTCTTCGTGGTCGGGGAGGAATCGCTGATCCGGGAGCTGGAGAAAGCCGGCGTCCGGGTCACGGCGTCCGGGGACGCCGGCGTCGTGCTGGCAGCCTTTGACCGGACCTTCAGCTACGAGAAGTGGAACACCGCCTTCCAAGCGCTTCGCCGCGGTGCAGTCTTCGCGGCCACGAATCCTGATACGACCTGTCCGGTCGAGAACGGCGGCCTGATTCCGGACTGCGGTGGAATTACCGCTGCGCTGGAGGCAACTTCCGGAAGGCGGGTCGACACCGTGATTGGAAAGCCCTCCCGGATCATGGCCGATGCGGCGCTGGAGCGTTTGGGGCTCGGCGCCGGTGATGTCCTGCTGATCGGCGACCGGGTGGAAACCGACATCGCACTGGGCCGGGCAGCCGGCATCCGGACGGTGCTGGTGCTGACCGGCATCAGCGGTCCCGACGCAGCAGACGGCGGCGCTGCCACCGCCGTCCTGCCTTCGGTCCGCGAGCTGCCCGCTCTGCTCAGCTCATGGAATCAGCCTGCATCCTGACCGGGATTGGAAGCGACATGGAATTCTTCACGGATACATTCCTCACCGAAGTAGTGCTCGCCTCCTGTGCCTTCGGGCTGTCCTGCCTGATCGGACTGGAACGGCAGATTCGGCAAAAGAGTGCTGGTCTGCGCACCCACGCGCTCGTTGGTACCGGGTCGGCCATCTTCACCCTGGTTTCCGCCTTCGGTTTCTCCACCGTACTGGGCGACGACGTGACCCTTGATCCCTCCCGGATCGCGGCCCAGATCGTCTCCGGAATCGGCTTCCTGGGCGCCGGCGTGATCTTTGTGAACCGCGACGTCGTCCGCGGTCTGACCACGGCGGCGACGGTGTGGATGTCGGCCGCCATAGGGATGGCCTGCGGGGCCGGGATGGTGCCGCTGGCGGTTGTGGCCACACTGCTGCACTTCGTTGCCGTGGGTATTCTGGCGCCGCTCACCCGTCTGCTGCCCACGCCGGACGGCAAGCGGACCGTCCGGATCCGGTACCAGGACGGCAGGGGAGTGCTCCGGGACATCCTCGCCACCGCGACCGGGATGGGATTCGATTCCTCCATCTTGGATACGCGGCAGATCGGCGCCGATGATGACGAAGCCGCACAGGTGGCCGTAGAGATGCGCTTCCGCGGCAAACCGCCGCTGCGCGAGCTGCTGACCCAGCTCAGCGAGCTGCCCGGTGTCCGCAGGATTTCCCTGCGGGATGACATAGACGAAGACAGCGTCATCGAGGACGACGACGCCGCTGGGCCGCGGCGCCGGCTGCTGCGCACGCGGCGGTGATTTAGGGGGGGGCGGACTCCCCGGCGGCGTCTCCGGGTGCCGGCCTCTCCCGGATTCCCATAGATGACGCCTGGCGGGGAACCCGGAGGAAACGGGGCCCGTGGAAACCCCGGGCAAAACACACCCATTCCGCTGCGGAACGGAAACGTCAGCCAGGCTGCTTCGCAATCTTTACATTGTGGGTCTGATCCCATAATCTGAGTTTTGCGGCATGGCCCACGTCACACTTTCACGTCAAGGCACGCATCGCTTACGCAGCACCGCACTACTGAAGGAAATCATGACGAACACACCCATCGCCCCGCTGGCCGGCGTCCGGGTCCTTGAACTCGGCAACTACATCGCCGCCCCCACGGCGGGAAGGCTGCTCGCTGATTTCGGCGCGGAAGTCATCAAGGTGGAACGGCCAGGCACCGGCGATGAGCTGCGCAACTGGCGCCTGCACAAGGGCAGCACCTCCATGCTCTACCGCACCCTGAACCGCAACAAGAAGTCCGTGGTCCTTGATCTTCGAACAGAAGCAGGCAGGCAGGCGGTGCTGGCGCTCGCCGCAACGTCCGACATACTCCTGGAAAACTTCCGCCCGGGCACGCTGGAAAAATGGGGTCTCGGGCCGGAGGTTC
The DNA here is from genome assembly GCF_014836875.1 of Arthrobacter pullicola. Classification (GTDB taxonomy): domain Bacteria; phylum Actinomycetota; class Actinomycetes; order Actinomycetales; family Micrococcaceae; genus Arthrobacter_B; species Arthrobacter_B pullicola. Next base: position 685,332 of record NZ_JACSQC010000001.1, read on the forward strand.
TCAACGAAGCAAACCCGGACCTGGTTGTGACGCGCATTTCTGCCTTCGGACAGACCGGGCCGCTGTCAGTGCGGCCCGGTTTCGCCGCCGTCGCCGAGGCCTTCGGTGGCTTCCGCAATCTGGTGGGCGACCCGGACCGCGCACCGGTGCGGGTAGGCGTCTCCATCGGAGACTCGATCGCGGGCCTCTACGCCGCCTTCGGCTCAGTGATGAGCCTGTACCAGCGTGAAGTACGACGCCGGGACTCGGCGGGCGCTGCGCCCCTCGCCGAGCGCATCATCGACGTCGCGCTGAATGAGGCCATGTTCTCCATGATGGAATCGCTCATTCCCGACTACCAGGCCTACGGCGTGGACCGGGAGCGCGTGGGCGGCCGGATGGAAGGGATTGCGCCCTCCAACGCCTACCTGTGCAAAGACGGCGCCAGCATTGTGGTGGCCGGGAACGGTGACTCCATCTATCAGCGCTACATGCAGACCATCGGCCGCCCGGATCTCGGCGCAGCCCCTGAGCTGCAGACGAATGCCGGGCGCTGGGCCTGCCGGGAAGAACTGGACCAGGCCATTGGCGAGTGGTGCGGGCAGCTGGATGCCGCCGATGCCCTGGCCGCTCTGGACGCGGCAGGAGTTCCGGCCGGACCGATCTACACGGCCGCGGATATCAGCGCGGACAGCCAATACGCGGCTCGCAACATGATCCAGAGATTCGACGTGTCCACGGGTGAAGAGGTCCTTCCCGGGGTGGGTTTTCCGGGCATCGTCCCGGTCATCGGGGACAAGTCCCTGCCCATCCGGAACCTTGGCCCGGACCTCGGAGAAAACACCCGGGAAATCCTTGGCGGACTGCTTGGCATGGATGCCGCCCAGATAGATGCGGCTGCCGGCCGCGAGGAGGCAGTGCAGCCATGAACCCCAGCAAAAACAGCCTGACCACTACGCTGGGCAATACCATTCTGAGGGACGTAACCCTCCGGGACGGACTGCAGTTGACCGGCAAGATGCTCTCGACCGAGCGCAAAGTGGAAACCGTCCGGGAGCTGCTGCGCCTGGGCATCCACTCCATCGAACTAGGGTCGATGGCACGTGCGGACCTGGTTCCCACCATGGCCAACACGCTTGAAGTGGTGCGGGCACTCACCCCTGAGGAGCTGGAAAAGTGCTGGATCTGGGTGGCTACTCCGGGACACGTTGCCAAGGCATCGGCGGCAGGAGCGCGGAACTTCCAGTACTGCCTGTCAGCCTCGGATTCGCACAATAAAGCGAACATCGGCCGGACCACCGAGGAAAGCCTCGCGGCGCTGCCCGAGGCGGTTAAATACGCGGAGGCCGTCAACGGGAAGATCCAGCTCTGCATTGCCACATCCTTCACCTGCCCTTTCGAAGCAGCGGTGCCGCAGGAGCGGGTTCTTTCCATCGCTAACGACCCGCGGGCAGACGGGACCTCGGACATAGTTCTCTGCGACACCCTGGGGCAGGCGGTTCCCGCGCAGGTTGCCGCTTTGGTCACCCGGGTCCGGGACGAGTCTCCGGTACGGCGGATCGTGTACCACGGCCACGACACCTGGGGACTGGGGGTCGCCAACACCCTGGCAGCAATCCAGGCCGGTGCCGCCATGGTCGACGGCGCACTCGGCGGCCTCGGCGGGTGCCCGTTCGCCCCCGGTGCCAGCGGCAATACCTCCAGTGAAGACATCCTTTTCGCCACCCGGCCCAACTGGCTTACCCCCGAGGTCTTCGGCGGGCTGGTCGCCCTGTCCGGGAAACTGCTGGAAGAACTTAGCGAACCTAACCGCTCCAGGGCAGCGCAGGGAGCCCACTCCAACGCCGCCGCCTTCGAATGGGTAATCCGGGCCGGCAGCAAGGCAACCACCGCCATGGCACCCGATGGGCCGCTGCAGGCGAGCTAAGCCAGGCCGGGCGGTTTGCAGGGCTGCTTACGCTTCTCCGGGAAAGCGTCCGCCGATCAGGCGGGTCATGTGCTCAGCGGTGGTGAGAAGCGGTTCCACCCACTTTTCGCACGTCTCCTGGGGCATCCGCAGGGTAGGGCCACTCAGAGTCACTGCGCCCACAAGCCCTGCTGCAGAATCGAAAACAGGGGCGGAAAGCCCTGACGCGCCGTCTTCGCGCTCGCCCACCGTTATGGCGTAGCCGTCCGTCCGCGTCGTCTTAACGGCCGCGATCAGGTGCTCGGTGCTGGTGATTGTGGATTCCGTGATGGGCTCCAGGGGGTTGCGCAGAACGGAGTCCATGAGTTCCCGGTCCCAGGCCAGCAGCACGCGTCCGGCCGATCCTGCATGGAGCGGGAGGATCTTGCCCAGATGCATCTCACGTCGAAGCGTGTGGCGGGTTTCCGCCATGGCCACGCAAACCCGATAGTGCTGCTCTGCTTTAAAGAAGCAGGAGGTTTCGCCGGTCGTGTCCCGGAGTGTCTTTAGCAGTGGGCTAAGGACATCGATGACTTCCATGCCCCGAGTGGCTGGGGCAGCCCAGTAAGCCATCCGCATCCCGATCCGGTAGGCGTCGGCGTCCCGGTCCAGGAAGCCCTGGGACACCAGGTTGGCAACCAGGCGCTGGACCGTGGAGGTCGGCATTCCCGTATGTTCCCGGATGTCCGCCAGCGAGAGCACAGGCCTGGAAAGGGAGAAAGCATCCAAAATCGATGAGATTTTTCCCAGGACGAGCAGGTTGTTGCTGCTGGACTTCTCTGGGTCCTTGGAGGTGGGCATAGGACTCACGCTAGACTCTGCCTTCATGCCGGTCCAATCGCTGCTCCCCCTGGACCGGCATTCCGGACCCCGCCACTCAGCCGCGCCGCAGCAGCCTGCCGGTCGGCTCAACCCCAGCCACCTCAGCACCCCGCAGGAAGGTCCGCCGGACAGCGCCGGTCAGCTCCTTCCCCGCGTACGGAGTGATCGGGTTCTTGTGGTGCAGCTTGGCTGTTTCGACCACAAACGTTTCCTCCGGAGCGAACACGGAGAAGTCGGCATCCGCACCCATCTCCAGCCGGCCCTTTTGCGCCAGTCCGGCCAGTTCGGCAGGCCGGCGGGACATCCACTCCAGCACTGTTTCCAGGGGAATTCCCCGGCGGCGGGCCTCGGTCCAGATCAGGGACAGCCCCAGCTGCAGCGAGGAGACCCCGCCCCAGGCGACCCCGAAGTCACCGTGCTCCAGGTCCTTCAGGTCCAGGGTGCTGGGGGAGTGGTCCGAAACGATGAAGTCGATTGTCCCGTCCTGCAGCCCCTGCCACAGCAGTTCGCGGTTGGACGCCTCTCGGATGGGCGGGCAGCACTTGAACGCCGTCGCTCCGTCAGGGATTTCCTCGGCCAGCAGCGTCAGGTAGTGCGGGCAGGTCTCCACCGTCAGCCGGATTCCTTCCTGTTTGGCAGCGGAGATCAGCGGCAGTGCGTCGGCCGAGGAGAGGTGCAGGATGTGCGCCCGCCCCCGGGTCCGCCGGGCAGCATCAATAACCTGGGCAATCGCCTTGTTCTCCGCTGAACGCGGCCGCGACGCCAGGAAGCCGGCATATTCCGGACCCGTCGGCTCCGGCGCATCGGCGATCACCTGGGAATCCTCGGCATGGACGATCAGCAGCGAATCGAAGGACGCCAGCTCAGCCAGGTCCTTTTCCATCTCCTCCGGCTCCAGCTGAGGAAATTCATCCACTCCCGAATGCAGCAGGAAGCACTTGAAACCAAATACTCCGGCATCGTGGAGAGGGCGAAGGTTTCCGGTGTTGCCGGGAACCGCTCCACCCCAGAAACCGACGTCCACAAAGGCCTGGCCCGCGGCAGCTTCCTGCTTGACCTCGAGGGCCTCCACGGACACTGTCGGAGGGATCGAGTTCAGGGGCATGTCGATAATCGTCGTGACCCCTCCGGCCGCCGCTGCACGGGTGGCTGAAGCAAAACCCTCCCACTCAGTGCGGCCCGGCTCGTTGACATGCACATGGGAGTCCACCAGCCCCGGAATCAGGGCCTCGTCAGCGGCTAGTTCAACCACCCGATCCCCGGTCAGGCCGGTGCCCAGGGGCACGACGGCGGCAACAGTGCCGCCGCGGACCCCCACTTCCCAAGCTCCCGTTCCGGCACCGGCGTAAACCCGGTTCCCACGCAGAACCAGGTCGAAATCGGAATCAGTCATGCGATGTGCTCCTTCAAGTCGGCCCAGTCGGAGGCAGGCAGCTGCAGCCAGTTAAAGGCCTCCGCACTGGGACTTTGGTATTCGAGGCTGATGGGTCCGGTATAGCCCGCCGCCCGGGCAGCCAGAATCCAGCGGGCAATCGGCAGGCCGCCGGTTCCGGGCGAGCCGCGGCCAGGGGCATCGGCAATCTGGATGTGGCCAAAACCGCCGGCATGCCCTGCGATCAGCGCTGGGACATCCTCACCGTTGACCGCCAGATGGTAGAAGTCAGCAAGCAGGGCGATGTTCGGCATCCCGCCGCTGCGTACCCGGTCAATGACGGCAAAGCAGTCCGCAGCCGTCCGCAGCGGATAGCCCGGTACCCCGCTGAGCGGTTCAACCAGCACCGTTCCGCCCAGGTGGGCCACGGCGTCGGCGGCTACCATCAGGTTCTCTGCCGCTGTGGCATCCTGTTCGGCCTCGGAGATCCCCGTCTCGCGGATACCGTACAGCGCGTTGAATCCGGTACAGCCGGTCAGGCGCGCAATTCCGACGGCCGTGTCCAGGCTGGCACGGAACTCCTTGATGCGCGACGGCGAAGACACCACGCCGCGCTCGCCGGCAGCCATGTTCCCGGCATAAAAATTCAACCCGGTCAGCTGTACCCCGGCATCCGAGACGGCACGCAGGAACGCACCCACGGCCAGGTCATCCGGAACCGCCGAATCGAACGGCCACCAGAACTCCACCGCCCCAAAACCAGCGGCGGCCGCTGCAGCTGGCCGCTCCAGCAGGGGCAGATCAGTGAGCAGAATCGAGCAGTTTACGCTCCAGCCGGATCCCGCCGGAACTGCAGGGACGCCCGGGACACCAGGACAACCAGGCACGCCCGGAACGTCAGGCTGCGGGCTGCCCGAAGGCCGGCTGCTCACAGCAGGATCTGGCGGTTGACGTCCTTGTACAGCAGGTATCTGAAGTTGGACGGACCCCCGGCATAGCAGGCCTGCGGGCAGAAGGCACGCAGTGACATGTAGTCCCCCTCCTGGACCTCCACCCAGTCCGCGTTCAGGCGGTAGACCGCCTTGCCCTCAAGGACATACAGGCCGTGCTCCATCACATGCGTTTCGGCGAAAGGAATGGAGGCTCCCGGCTCGAACGTGACCACATTGATGTGCATGTCATAGGCCAGGTCATCCACGGGCAGCATCCGGGTGGTGCGCCATTTGTTGTCTGTGCCAACCATGCCAGCGGGCTCAATTTCACTTTCGTTCCCGACGACGACCTTTGGCAGGTGCCCGGCCAACGGTTCGTAGGCCTTGCGGATCCACTGGAAGCGGGCGGGCTCGGTGCCCTCGTTGGCAGTTTCCCAGACAATGGCCGGCGGCAGGTACGCGAAGCCGCCGGGAGAGAGTTCGTGCCGCTCGCCGTCGATCGTCACTGCCAGCGGGCCGCCGTCGAGCACAAACACGAAGGACTCCACCGTGGACTGCGGTTCCGGATTCCGGGATCCGCCGCCGGGAGCGACCTCCATCAGGTACTGCGCGAACGTTGTGGCTCCTCCTGCGACCGGCCGGTTCAGGATCCAGGCGCGGGTGCCGTTCCAGTCGGGAAGGACGCTCGTGACGATGTCCCGCAGCACACCGCGGGGGATCACCGTGTAGGCCTCGGTGACCACCGCGCGGTCGGACAGCAGGGCGGTCTGGGGCGGCAGCCCGGCTTCGGGAGAGTAGTACCTGGGGTTCACTGATTGCATCCGCTTCTGTTGGGGGCCTGGGGGTGGGCAAGCCGTGCCAGCTCGTCAGGAGAGACTCCGGCGGCATCCGCGACTTCGCTGGCAGTGAGAGCTCCACAGGTGAGCCCACGGTGGATGAACCGGGCCAGGGCCCGGGCGGTTGCGGGTTCGTCGAGGATGGTGCTCTCAAGTTTGTGCACGTAGTTCCTGAGGCGCAGGGCGGCAGCGCCGAATCCGCTGCGGTAAAAGTCGTAGGTGGCCAGGAACCGGGTGGGCAGCTGTGCAGGGTGGAGGTCCCAGCCCTGGTAGTAGCCGGCCGCCAGGGACCGGGCAACCAGCCGGGCGTGCAGCGCCCAGGCCCGGTTTACGTTTTCCGGTTCACCGATGGGGAGGATATTTGTGGAGCCGTCGGAAAGGCGCACGCCGGTGCCCGCCACGGCCACCAGCATCACTGCCTTGGCGTAGTCCGCCGCCGGGTGCTCCATGGACTGGTGCGCTGCGGCGATGCCCAGGGACGCACTGTAGTCATACGTGCCGTAGTGCAGGGCGCTGACCCGGCCGCTGCCGGCATGAAGCAGCTGAGCCACCGGAACGGTGCCGTCCGCGCCCAGGATCAGCTGCGGGGTTTCCATCTGGACCTCAAAGCGCAGGCGTCCGCCGGGCAGTCCGTGGGCTTCCTCCAGCCGGCTGCAGGCATAGGCCATGGCTTCGACCTGCGCCACAGTGCTGACCTTCGGCAGGGTCAGGACCAATCCGTCCGGCAGGCCCCGACCCGGCAGGCCCGGGCGCTGCGGCCCTGAAGCGTCCATCCCTGAAGTTTGCGGCCTGGAAGCCTGCGGGCTGGAACCGGCAGCGGGGCCGCTCAGCAGCGAGGAGAGGAACAGGTCCAGGGTCCGCAGCCCGCGGTCCCGTGTGGCTGCTTCGAGTGATTTGAACCGGATCCCGATGAAGGGAGGAGCGGTTCCGGCAGCGACAGCCCGGGCGACGTTCCAGCCCGCCGCGATGGCATGTGCGTCCTCTTCAGCATCCGGCCGGGCGCCGTAGCCGTCTTCAAAATCGAGCCGCAGGTCTTCAACCGGTTCTGCGGAGAGTTTCGCCGCCACCAGGGCGGCAAGAGCCGCCGGGTCCTCCAGGTTAAGGTGTTCGGCCAGCTGCTCCAGCCCGCCTTGAGCGGCTGCCGCAGCCAGCGCCTGCCGTCCCCACTCGGCACCCAGGTCCGGCGTAAAGGTGTCCGCCGGAACGTACACCGTGTGCACCGGCTGGCGGGTTCCATCGTCGCCGGGGTACCCGGCGGACAATAGATCATCCGTGGAACGCAGCAACTCCGCAATCCGGGTGTAGTCCCCGGCTTGGAGGGTTAACCCGGTCCCTGTCTCGGCCTGGTTCATGCGGCGGGTTCCTTCTGTTTGTCGATGGGGTCCAGGACTGCGCCGGTGTGCGTGGCGGCACCGGGAAAAAGGGACATACAGGTATGCTCAACCTTCATATCGTTTCCCTCCCCACCGCATCATATTCCGTATTATGGATATTATTGTTTGCGATGTGGAATGGCAAGAGATTATTCCAATTCTCCGATTCAGACTTAAAAGGCTGGCCATCGCTCCCGGGTGGCGCTACGGTGTGGGATACCGGAAGTTGGCTTCCGCGATGCGACATTCCATCTGCCACTGTCGAACTACTGCGGGAGGGCCAACTGATGGCCGAGCGAACTGCTGGAGGCGGCGTCCAATCCGTCGAGCGGGTTTTCGAACTGCTGGAACTCATTACCGACGCCGGGGGATCGGCAACGCTCAGTGAGCTGGCGGGAAGTGCCGAGCTGCCCCTTCCCACCATCCACCGGCTGCTGCGCACGCTGGTGGTACTGGGTTACGCCCGGCAACTGCCCAACCGCCGCTACGCCCTGGGGCCCCGGCTGATCCGGCTCGGCGAGGGAGCCAGCAAACAGCTGGGAGCCCTGGCCACGCCGGTTCTAAAGCAGCTGGTGGATGAACTCGGTGAGACTGCAAACATGGCGGTCCTGGATTCCGACCGGGTCCTCTATATCGCCCAGGCCCCGTCCAGGCACTCCATGCGCACTTTTACGGAAGTCGGGCGCCGGGCACACAGCCATGCCACCGGCGTCGGAAAGGCCATCCTGGCCCAGCTGCACGATGATCAGGTCCGGGGCATCGCCTCCCGCTCCGGGCTTCCTCCGGCTACTTCTGCGAGCCTGGGCACCATCGAGGAGCTCCTTGCGGATCTGGCCGCGATCCGAAGCCGCGGCTTCTCGATCGATGAAGAGGAACAGGAGCTGGGCGTCCGCTGCTTCGCCGTGGCTGTTCCCGGTGCGCCTACGCCCACGGCTGTCTCCGTGTCCGGCCCTATTTCCCGTGTGGACGACGCGTTCGGGCAGCGGGCTGTACCGCTGCTGCAGGCTGCGGCGCAGACCATTTCCGAGGATCTGGCGGCTGCCCGCTGAGATTTGCCGCTCACGGAGACTGGCAGCGCACCTACGGCAAAGGGCCGGACACCTCGCGGTGTCCGGCCCTTTGCCGTTAGTGCAGGTAACTTAGGCGTCGCCGCCTGCGTTGCCGCTGGTGCCTGCGTTGACGTTCAGCAGGTCGTACTTCTTCATGGCCAGGCGGGGTGCTTCGGCATCAACGTCGCCGCGGGCGGCGAGCATCTGCAGGGCACGGACCACCATGGAGTGGCTGTCGATCTTGAAGAACCGGCGGGCTGCGGCGCGGGTGTCGGCGAAACCGAAGTCATCGGCACCCAGGGTCGCGAACTCGTTCGGCACGAACTGCCGGATCTGGTCCGGAACGGCCTTCATGTAGTCGGTCGATGCCACGATCGGGCCTTCGGCACCGGCGAGCTGCTGCGTCACGAACGGCACGCGCGGCTCGGCATCCGGGTTCAGGAAGGCTTCTTCCTCGGCGGCGAGGCCGTCGCGGCGCAGTTCGTTCCAGGACGTCACTGACCAGACGTCTGCCGAAACTCCCCAGTCCTCAGCGAGCAGTTTCTGGGCTTCCAGCGCCCAGGGAACGGCCACACCGGAGGCGAGCAGCTGAGCCTTGGGGCCCTGGACGTCCGACGCCGAGACGCGGTAGATGCCCTTGATGACACCTTCCACGTCCAGGTTCTCGGGAGCCTTGGGCTGCAGGATCGGCTCGTTGTAAACCATGATGTTGTAGATCAGGTTCCGGTCCTCGGACCCCTCGCCATACATCTCTTCGAGGCCGTGGCGCATGATGTGCCCGATCTCGTAGCCGTAGGCCGGATCGTAGGTCTTCACCGCGGGGTTGGTGGAGGCCAGGATCGGGGAGTGGCCGTCGGCATGCTGCAGGCCTTCACCGGTCAGGGTGGTGCGGCCGGCGGTCGCGGAGATCAGGAAGCCGCGGGCCATCTGGTCAGCAGCTGCCCAGATGGCGTCGCCCGTGCGCTGGAAGCCGAACATCGAGTAGAACACGTAGACCGGAATCAGCGGTTCGCCGTGGGTGGCGTAGGAGGTGCCGGCAGCGGTGAACGCTGCGATGGAACCGGCTTCGTTGATGCCCACGTGCACGATCTGGCCCTGCGGGGACTCCTTGTAGGCCAGGACAAGGTCCCGGTCCACGGAAAGGTAATTCTGTCCCTTGGGGTTGTAGATCTTCGCTGTGGGGAAGAACGAATCCATGCCGAAGGTCCGGGCTTCATCCGGAATGATCGGCACAATCCGCTTGCCGAACTCCTTGTCCCGCATGAGGTCCTTGAGCAGCCGGACGAAGGCCATGGTGGTGGCCGCCATCTGCTTGCCGGAACCGCGGTTCGCAACCTCGTATGCGGAAGCATCCGGCAGTTTCACCGGGGCGTGCTTCTCGCGGCGCTCCGGAACGTTGCCGCCGAGCTCGCGGCGGCGCTCGAGCAGGTATTTGATCTCGGGGGAATCAGCACCGGGGTGGAAGTACGGGGGGGCGTACGGGTCGGCTTCGAGCTGCTCATCGCTGATCGGGATGCGCAGGTGGTCGCGGAAGGCCTTGAGGTCCGCCAGGGTCAGCTTCTTCATCTGGTGGGTCGCGTTCCGGCCCTCGAAGTGCGTGCCCAGGCCGTAGCCCTTGACCGTGTGCGCCAGGATGACCGTGGGCTTGCCCTTGAACTCGGTGGCAGCCTTGTACGCGGCGTAAACCTTGCGGTAATCATGCCCGCCGCGCTTGAGGTTCCAGATGTCCTGGTCGGAGAGGTCAGCGACCATGTCCTTGGTCTGCGGGGTCTTGCCGAAGAAGTGCTCGCGCACGAACCCGCCGGACTCGGCCTTGTACGTCTGGTAATCGCCGTCGAGGGTGGAGTTCATGATGTCCACCAGTGCGCCGTCGTTGTCCTTCTCCAGCAGGGAGTCCCACTCCCGGCCCCAGACCACCTTGATCACGTTCCAGCCGGCACCGCGGAAGAACGCTTCGAGTTCCTGCATGATCTTGCCGTTGCCGCGCACCGG
>NZ_JACSQC010000002.1:0-140733 GCF_014836875.1 Arthrobacter pullicola
TCCGCCGGCGCACCAGGCGCGCAGTGGATCCACCATCAAATGTTTGTTGGGGTTTGGCCGCCATGCTTCGGGCGCTTCCTGCTTCTCAGCGGAGCGTCCCGGCCGCGGCGACTCACATAACTGTACACACACCCAGCCGGGGGTGCAAGCCGGAATTGATGTGACCTCCTGCACGCTGCGCTGCCGCCGGCGGAAACACTTGAGGGCAGGCCGTGAATGGCCTGCCCTCAAGAGGTTCGGATGAATCAGAGTCCCGAGACAACCGCGGTTGCCAGGGTGCGCTTGCCGCGGCGCAGCAGCAGGTACTTGCCGTGCAGCAGCTCCTCGGTTCCGATTACGGCGTCGATCTCCGTGACCTTGCGGTTGTTCACGTAGGCACCGCCTTCGGTGATAGTCCGCCGGGCATCCGAGTTGGTCTTGGACAGGCCGGTAGCAACCAGCAGGTCGACGATGCCAAGTCCCGCAGCATCCACCTCAGCCCGCGGCAGCTCGGAGGTGGCTGCGGTGAGGGTCGCTTCGTCCAGCTCCTCCAGGGAGCCCTGGCCGAACAGGGCGGCCGACGCGGCGATGACCTTGTCGGTGGCATCAGTACCGTGCACCAGCGAGGTGACGTCGTAGGCCAGTGCGCGCTGTGCTTCACGCTTGTGCGGCGCCTCCGTCACTGCCCGTTCCAGTTCCTCGATTTCGGACTTGGTGCGGAAGGTGAAGACCTTGAGCCGGTCAATCACATCGGCGTCGGCCGTATTGAGCCAGAACTGGAACATGGCGTACGGGCTGGTCATCGTGGGATCCAGCCAGACGGCGTTGCCTTCGCTCTTGCCGAACTTGGTGCCGTCCGAGTTGGTGATCAGCGGCGTACCCAGGGCGTGCACGGTGGCGCCTTCGACCTTGCGCACCAGTTCGGTGCCGGAGGTGAGGTTGCCCCACTGGTCCGATCCGCCGGTTTCCAGGACACAGTCGTAGTCGCGGAAGAGCTGCAGGTAGTCCATACCCTGCAGGACCTGGTAGCTGAATTCCGCGTAGCTGATGCCTTCGTCGGAGTTCAGGCGCGAAGCCACGATCTCCTTCTTCACCATGGTTCCGACCCGGAAGTGCTTACCGATTTCCCGCAGGAAGTCCAGGGCGCTCATGGGCGCCGTCCAGTCCAGGTTGTTCACCATGCGGGCAGCGTTTTCACCCTCGAAGCTCAGGAACCGCTGGACCTGGCCCTGCAGGTAGCCGACCCACTCCGCCACCGTTTCCTTGGTGTTCATGGTGCGTTCCGCCGTCGGGCGCGGGTCCCCCACCAAACCGGTGGACCCGCCGACCAGGGCCAGAGGCTTGTGCCCGGCCAGCTGCAGCCGGCGCATGGTCAGCAGCTGCACCAGGTTGCCCAGGTGCAGGCTCGGCGCTGTGGGGTCGAAGCCGCAGTAATACGTGACGGGGTCTCCGCTGAGTAGCTTTTCAAGCTCCGCCTCATCGGTGGAGAGCTTAATCAGCCCTCTCCACTTCAGTTCCTGCCAGATGTTGGCAAAGGTCGGATCGTTCTGCTGGGCAGCAAGGCCCTCGGAGGTCTGGGTATTCTGTGGCACGCCTCTAAATTATCAGGATTCGCCGTCGGCTATCCCCGCCGGGATGCCGCGCTCCGCAATAAGACGCAGGCGCTGGGTCGGCCGCGTCATCGCGACGTAGAGATCCCCTACCTTGCCGGCAGCTGCGGTGAGCAGTTCCGAGGGCTCAAGGATCACGACGCCGTCGAACTCCAGTCCCTTGGCTTCCCGCGGAGAGATCACCACGATGTCCTGGCCCAGTCCGCCGGCACCGGTACCCACCCGGTTCCCGTAGACCCCCTTCAAGGCCTGGCGGACTTCCGCCAGGCGGTGATCCTCGGTGATGACGGCGAGCAGGCCGCCTTCCAGGGCAGCCAGGTCCCCGGGCAGCGTCTCGAGCAGCCGGGCGATCAGCCCGCCTTCCTCAACCGTGTCCAGGAACGGCGGCCACTGTCCTTCGCGGACGGCCTTCGGCGCGGAAACCACCAGTCCTGCAGCGTTGGCCATCCGGACAGCTGCCTCCGCAATCTGCGCGGGGGTGCGGTAGTTGACGGTGAGTTCCTCCAGCGTCCAGCGCTCCCCCACGAACGGGTCGAGCGCCTGCTGCCACGAGGTGGCACCGGCGGCGGAACTGGTCTGGGCGATGTCTCCCACCACGGTGAAGGACTTCAGCGGGCACCGGCGCATCAGCAGGCGCCACTGCATGGCGGAGAGTTCCTGCGCCTCGTCCACCACCACGTGCCCGAAAGCCCAGGTGCGGTCGACGGCGGCACGGTCCGCGGCGGTCAGCCGCTGCTCGGACTCCATATTGTGGTTGGCCAGGTCCTCGGCGGAGAGGATGCCGTGGGCGCCCGAATCCTCAAGGAAGCCTTCGGTGTTTTCAATCGCGCGCTCAGCGTTGGCCAGGTCCCGCTTGCGGGCTTCCTCCAGCGCGGCACTGTCCCGGCCGGCGGAGGGATCGAGGTCCCCCAGCAGTTCAGCGGCCTCATCGAGCAGCGGAATATCCGCTTCGGTCCAGGGCGCGTCCGGGGTGCGCATCAGCAGGGCACGCTCGGCATCGGTGAAGTCCGGCGCGGCGGCTTCCAGGTGTCCGGGCTTGCTGAACAGTTCGCTGATGAGCTTTTCCGGCGTCATCGGCATCCAGCACAGGTTCAATGCAATGCGTACATCCCGGGCGCTCCGCACGTCCTCGGCGAGATACGCACGGTCGGTGCTGTTTCCGGCACCGGCCGACTCTTCGAGCACCTCGGTCAGCTGGTCAGTGAGTTCGCGCAGCAGGATCTTCACGAACGTCACGCGGGCTTCGTTGTGGGGCTTGCCGGTGGCGCGTGCCCGGTCCCGGGCACGCTGGACCTGCTTCGGGGTCAGCGTGATCATGGTGCCGTCGACGTTCAACCGGCGCGGTTCCGCCAGGATCCGCTCGCGGTTGGCGACGGCGCGGTTGACGACGTCGGCCATGGACAGCCTGCCCTTGATCTCCGCAGCGGCAGCTGAATCCTCGCCTGTGGCCTTGATGCCCGGCATGAGCTGGCCAAGGCTGGACATTACGACGCCGGTTTCGCCCAGGGAGGGCAGCACCCGTTCGATGTAGTGGATGAAGGCGTTCGAGGGTCCCACGAGCAGGACGCCGGCTGATTTCAGGCGCTCCCGGTGGGTGTACAGCAGGTACGCGGCACGGTGCAGGGCGACGGCGGTTTTGCCGGTGCCCGGGCCGCCCTGAACCACCAGGGTGCCGGGCAGCGGTGCGCGGATAATCCGGTCCTGCTCGGCCTGGATGGTGCCGACGATGTCCGACATCTGGCCGGTGCGCTTGGAATTCAGGGCAGCCAGCAGGGCACCCTCGCCCTGTAGGTTGTCGCCGTCTTCCAGCATCGAGTAATCGAGCACGTCGTCTTCGAGGCCCTGGACGTCCCGGCCCTTGAGGATCAGGTGCCGGCGGCGGCGCACGCCCTGCCGCTCAAATGCCGTGGCCTGGTAAAAGGTGCCCGCTTCCGGTGCGCGCCAGTCCACCATCAACCGCTGCAGATCTGCGGTGGAGAGGCCGATCCGGCCAATGTAGCGGGTCTCGCCGTCGTCGAGGTCCAGCCGGCCAAAGACCAGCCGGTCATCGACGGCGTTCAGCTGCGCAAGCCGGTCCTCGTACATGGTGGCGAAGGCGTCGCGTTCGGACCGGTTCTGGTGGGAACCGGCGGAATGGGAGCGGCGGACCTGGGCCAGCTGCTCGCTTTTTTCCTCCCGCAGCTCATCGAGCCGGTGGTACAGGCCGGCCACGTAACGGCGCTCGTGGTCGAGCTCCGTTTGGACCGAAGACGTTTCAGGCATGTTCGCGTTCCCTCTCGCAAAGGCAGACCGTCTATCTTACCGTGCATCGGCACAATTTCCATGCCCTGTCCATAGTGCGTGTGGACGTTGCGTTCCGCGAACCGTATTCCGTTGCCGGATGGCGGATTCAGTAGGTGATCAGCGACCGGACGTTGTGGCCGGCGAGGGCTGCACGGCCGCCCAGTTCACCAAGTTCCAGCACGACCCCGAAGCCCGCGACGCTGGAGCCCGCACTCTCGATCAGGCGGGCGGCGGCAGCGAGCGTTCCGCCGGTGGCCAGGACGTCGTCCAGGATCAGGACACGGGATCCGGCGGGGATGTCCTCGACATGCAGCTCGAGGCTGTTCTGGCCGTACTCCATGTCATAGGTCTCGGTGTAGGTCTCCCGCGGCAGTTTTCCGGGCTTGCGGATAGTGATCACACCGCGTTCGGAGGCGTAGGCCGCTGCGGCGGCGAGCAGGAATCCGCGGGCTTCCACGCCGGCCACGAAGTCGAACTGTCCCTCGTATCCGGCCAGCAGTGCGTCCACCATGCCACGCAGCGCCGGTCCATCTGCGAAGACGGGAGTCAGGTCGCGGAACGTGATGCCCGGCTTGGGGTAATCCTGGACGACGGCGCCGAGGCGGTCGATGGTTTCGGCAATCGTTTCGGCGGCCTGAGGGGCCGGGGTTGCGGAAGTGTTGAGCGGGTTCGAAGCTGTGTGTTTCACCCATCTACCTTACCGGTCTGCCGCACCCGAAGCCCTGTCCTGCGGCTGCGCTGCTCCTCACAGCCGGCCGCCGCCCAGCCGTGCGGCAGACCGCACAGGCATCCGGAGGCAACCCGGCCCCGGCCCGTTGGTGGCCGGTCAGCCTACGCGCGCTTCGCCGTCGCCCCCGAAGCGCGTACCCGAGCCCGCTGTACCGCCGGCCGGTATTTGGAGACGCTCGGTTCGCCGGTCAGCCAAAACCGCCAGGGGTAGGCTTCTCCACCGCCTTCCCCGCTGACGCCAACCCGGGGACCGCAGGAAATCGCCTCCGCTGCGGCCGGTTCCGGCGGCAGTTCCAGCCGCAGCGGGGACGTGAAAACATCCGCGCCGTCCAGGCTGCGGTCTATGCCCAGTGCCTGGGTCAGCCGGGCCGGCCCGCGGGCCAGGTCCAGGGGTGATTTGGGCTGCTTGCGGCGCACTCCGGCGACGGCGTGGCCCTCAACGATTTCCCCGGCCCGCAGCAGCAGCCCGGTGGCCTGGCCCGGTTCGCCGCAGACGACGTTGGCGCAGTAGTGCATCCCGTAGGTGAAGTAGACGTAAAGGTGTCCGGCCGGGCCAAACATGGTGGAGTTCCGGGCCGACTTTCCGCGGAAGGCATGGGACCCGGGGTCCGCTGCTCCGAGGTACGCTTCCACCTCCGTGATCCGGACCGCGACGTCGCCCTCCTCGGATTCCCTGCGGAGGACGGCACCCAGCAGCCAGGGCGCGGCCTCGGTGGCAGGGATGGTCAGCCGGCTGCGTTGTTCTGCGGGATCCAGGCGTATCTGCTCCATCCTTCGACCGTAGCAAGAGCGGCGGCTGCGTAAAAAACCGGTTTGAGCGGCCGCGGGGTGTGTGCCGGCGTGCTGCGGAAGAGGCTAAGCAGAGGCACTGTAGAGCGCTTCGAGCGCCCGGAGGCGGTGGGAGTTCGGATGCGGGGTCTCCCCCAGCAGCCGGACTGCGGCCGAGTCCAGCGCCAGGTGCCAGGCAGCCATCAGAGCGGCCGTGTCCTGCGGGTTGCCGCCGTCGATCCGCTGGCGGATCCGCAGTTTGCCCACCCCATCCGCCTCTTCCACCGAAAAGTCTGCACCCTCGCCGAGGCGGAGGTTTCCGCCGGAACTTTCGACGGCGGCGGTAATGTCCTCAGCCGGAGCGTCGTACCAGCGTTCAAAGACCAGTGTGGTGTCCCCGGGGGTTTCTTCCAGGAAACCCATGGTCGGCGAGACGTCGAATTCCTTGGAATAGGCATCCCGCAGCGCCCGCCACTCGGCTGGCTGCTCCATGCCCGGCGGTGGAGTCCCAGCAGCCACCGCAGCGAACGCCAGCAGGATGCCCTGCCAGCCGGCGCTGCCCTCGGCAAGGAAATCCGCGGTGTCGGTGCGGGACCGGAACTGCAGCAGCGCACCGCCGTCGGACTCCAGCACCTGCCACTCCAGCACTGATTCCTCGCCGAGTTCATCATCCCAGGTGATTTGCAGACTGCTGCGGGGCGTGAGCTGCAGAACGGTGCCGGATATGCTGCCTCCGCCCATCTCCACAGTGTATTCCTTGCCCAGTTCCCAGTCCGGGGTGACGGATCCCAGCCACTGCTCGACTTTGCGCGGATTCGTCAGGACATCCCAGATATGCGCGGCGGGGTAGTCGAACTGTTTGTCGAAGGCCAGCGCCCAGCCGTCGCTCAGCTTTTCGATGCGGCCTGCGGGAACCGAGGGGTCCTCCCACCCGGAACGGCTGGACGATGATGCTTCAGACATGGCGGCCCTTCCGTAGATGCCATCTGCTGCACTACCTACCTTAGGGTGGGTGGGTCCGCTCTGGAAGGCGCGCCAAGTCGAAGCGCGGCCAAAGCTCAGCGCCCGTATCCGGGCGGCAGCCGGTAGCGGATGTGGTTCCGGTCCGCCCGGGCCTGCCAGAATTCGGTTTCCAGCGGCTGCAGCGCGTAGAGCTGCCACACCGGGTTGGGGCTGCCGTCTGCCCCGGGGCGCTCCTCCCAGTCCGCGGCCGATGCTTCTTCTGACAGCGGCACCACGCTGCCGGCGATGCGGACCTGGCGGCCCAGGGGCTGCCAGAAGAAGTTCATGGCCGCACGCGGGTTGGCCTCCAGCTCCCGGCCTTTGCGGGACGTGCGGGAGGTGGCGAACTGCCAGCCGTCGTCGTCGATGTCCTTCAGGATCAGCATGCGGGCCGAGGGACGGCCGGCGGGATCGGCCGTGGCCAGCGAGAAGGCATGGGGCTGCGGAATGCCGGCGGCCAGCGCTTCCCCGAGCCAGAGCCGGAACAGCACAGCGGGGTCATCCGGTGCGGTGTCCGGATCAAAGTCCGGGAGGGTGGCCGGGAAGTCGGGCAGGGCGCGCAGCAGGCGCCGGAACTCGGGGTTGGGCACGCTCACCACGGTATCGCCCAGGTCCCCGGAAGGGCAGAAACGGCTGCCGGTGAGTGACCGGGCAACCGTTTCCACCCCTGCGGGGTCAGGGATGCTACTGCGCGAAGGCGCGGGCCGCGGCCAGCTGCTTCTTCAGCTCGGCCAGCTGCGCCTCGACGGCGGAGCGGGCGGTGCCACCCTGCGCGCTGCGGCTGTCCAGCGACCCTTCGGTGGACAGCACCGACCGGACCTCCGGGGTCAGGTGCGCCGAGATCCCCGCGTAGTCCTCGTCGGTCAGGTCCCAGAGTTCGACGCCGCGGGATTCCGC
Organism: Arthrobacter pullicola; assembly: GCF_014836875.1. Classification (GTDB taxonomy): domain Bacteria; phylum Actinomycetota; class Actinomycetes; order Actinomycetales; family Micrococcaceae; genus Arthrobacter_B; species Arthrobacter_B pullicola. The sequence continues at coordinate 7,269 of NZ_JACSQC010000002.1, forward strand.
GAGCTTCACGGCGGCACCGGAAAGTTCGTGCGCCTCGCGGAACGGAACCCCCTGGCGGACCAGCCATTCGGCAATGTCGGTGGCCAGCGCAAAGCCCTGCGGAGCCAGGGACTCCATACGTTCGGTGTTGAAAACCAGGGTGGCGATCATGCCGGACACAGCCGGGAGCAGCAGCTCCAGAGTGTCCGTGGCGTCAAAGACCGGTTCCTTATCTTCCTGCAGGTCCCGGTTGTACGCCAGCGGCAGGCCCTTCAGGGTGGCCAGCAGCCCGGTCAGGTCGCCGATCAGGCGGCCGGCCTTGCCGCGGGCCAGCTCGGCCACGTCCGGATTCTTCTTCTGCGGCATGATCGAGGAGCCGGTGGAGAACGCGTCGTCGAGCGTGACGAAGGAGAATTCCTTGGTGGCCCAGAGAATGATTTCTTCGCTGATCCGGGACAGGTCGACGCCGATCATCGCGGCGACCCAGGCATACTCGGCGTAGACGTCACGCGAAGCGGTGCCGTCGATCGAGTTCCAGGCGGCGGAGTCGAAGCCCAGGTCCGCGGCGACGGCGTTGGGATCCAGTCCCAGCGAGGAACCGGCCAGGGCTCCGGAGCCGTACGGGGACACCGCGGCGCGCTTGTCCCAGTCGGCCAGGCGCTGCACATCGCGCAGCAGGGCCCAGGCGTGCGCCAGCAGGTGGTGGCTCAGCAGCACCGGCTGGGCATGCTGCAGGTGGGTGCGTCCGGGCATGGCCACCCCAAGGTGCTTCTCGGCCTGCTCCACCAGTGAATCGACCGTAGCCAATACGCCGGCGGCGACGATCCGTGCGTGGTCGCGCAGGTACATCCGGCCCAGCGTGGCGATCTGGTCGTTGCGGGACCGGCCGGCGCGGAGCTTGCCGCCCAGCTGGGCTCCGGCGCGTTCGATCAGGCCGCGCTCCAGCGAACCGTGCACGTCCTCATCGGACTCGGCCGGCAGGTACGCGCCGGAACGCACATCGGCGTCGAGCGCATCCAGGGCGCCCAGCATGCCGGCCAGCTCGGCGTCGTCGAGCAGTCCGGCTTTGTGCAGCACCCGGGCGTGTGCCCGGGAACCGGCGATGTCATAGCCGGCAAGCCGCCAGTCGAAGTGGGTGGACTTGCTCAGGGCGGCCAGTGCGTCGGCCGGACCGCCGGCGAAACGCCCGCCCCACAAGGCACCCTGGACCGTGGAACCGCCGGAGGTATCCGGCGGCCCGGCAGGTGTATCGATTGACGGCTTGCCGTTATGCATGTGCTTACTTTCCTTCGGCGATACGCAGGTCGCGGGCCGAGGCGACCTTGGAGGACATTCCGAACAGCTCGATGAACCCACGGGCCATGGACTGGTCGAAGGTGTCGCCGGTGTCGTAGGTGGCCAGGTTGAAGTCGTACAGCGAGGACTCGGAGCGGCGGCCGGTGACGGTGGCGCGGCCGGCGTGCAGGTTCATGCGGATGTCGCCGGAGACATACTGCTGGGTGTCGGCAATGAAGGCGTCCAGGGAGTTCTTCAGCGGGGAGAACCACTGGCCGTCGTAGACCAGTTCGGTCCAGCGCTGGCCGACCGTCTTCTTGAAGCGGGCCTGCTCGCGCTCAACGGTGACGTTTTCGAGTTCGCGGTGCGCGGCCATCAGGGCCATGGCGCCGGGTGCTTCGTAGATTTCGCGGCTCTTGATGCCGACCAGGCGGTCTTCGACGATGTCGATCCGGCCGATGCCCTGGGCGCCGGCGCGGCGGTTCATCTCCTCGATGGCCTGCAGCGGCGTGACGGGCTTGCCGTCGATGGCCACGGGAACGCCTGCCTTGAAGGTGATGACCACTTCATCGGCGGCGATCCCGGAGTCGGGATCGGCGGTGTATTCGTACACGTCCGGGGTGGGCGCGTTCCAGATGTCTTCCAGGAAGCCGGTTTCCACGGCGCGTCCCCAGACGTTGGCGTCGATGGAGAACGGGTTCTTCTTGGTGGTGACGATCGGCAGGTTCTTTTCCTCGGCGAAGGCAATGGCCTTGTCGCGGGTCAGGGCCAGGTCGCGGACCGGGGCGATGCACTTCAGGTCCGGGCCCAGGGTCTGGATGCCGACCTCGAAGCGGACCTGGTCGTTGCCCTTGCCGGTGCAGCCGTGCGAGACGGTGGTAGCACCGAATTCGCGGGCCGCGGCCACCAGGTGCTTGACGATCACCGGGCGGGACAGCGCGGAGACCAGCGGGTAGGAATCCATGTACAGGGCGTTGGCCTGCAGGGCCGGCATGCAGTACTCGGCGGCGAACTCGTCGCGGGCGTCAGCCACGTAGGCTTCCACGGCGCCGCAGTCGAGCGCGCGCTGGCGAATGGTCTCCAGGGACTCGCCGCCCTGTCCGACGTCGACCGCCACGGCGATGACTTCGGCGCCGGTGGCCTCGGCGATCCAGCCAATGGCTACTGACGTATCCAGGCCACCTGAGTAGGCCAGAACAATACGTTCGCTCACGAATGTGCTCCTCTTGCGATTGGTGCAGCGTTGGTGCTGCGTTGGGTAGGAAAAGTTTGGGAAGCCTGTGGCCGGACTCACGCCGCGGGGTCAGCTTCTACAGTATGCGATTGTCCGGGGCCTGCCCGCTGGCGGTCGCCTCATCGGCGATGCTCAGGAAGCGGGCCGCCAGTTCGGCGCCGCCGTCCGGGTCCCGGGTGACCAGCAGGACGGTGTCGTCGCCTGCGAGCGTGCCCAGGATGGACGGCATGATGGAGTGGTCGATCGCCAGCGCCAGGAAATTCGCCGCTCCCGGCGGAGTCCGCAGCACCACGATGTTCCCGGAGGCTTCGGCGGTGACCAGCAGTTCCCCACAGAGCCGCGCCAGACGCGCATCGAGCACCTCCGGGCTGACGCCCGACTGCGGCGTGCGCTCCCCGCCCTCGGACGGAACGGCGTAGACCAGCACACCGTCCTTGCCCCGCATCCGGACGGCACCCAGTTCCACCAGGTCACGGGAGAGCGTGGCCTGGTTGACCTGCACGCCGTCGTCGGCGAGCAGCGCGGCCAGCTCCGCCTGGGACCGCACCGACAGACCGGTCAGCAGCGCACGGATGCGTGCCTGCCGGGCCGTCTTGGTGGTGGGCATGGTCATGCCGGGCCCTCCGGCACTCCGGTGAGTCCGGACTTGGCCATCAGCCAGAGCATGAGGGCTTTTTGGGCGTGCAGCCGGTTCTCTGCCTCGTCCCAGACCAGGGACTGTGGTCCGTCGATCACGTCGGCGGAGATCTCGTAGCCGCGGTAGGCGGGCAGGCAGTGGAGCACGACGGCGTCGTCCGCGGCCTGTGCCATGGCGTCGCCGTCCACGGCGTACTCGCGGAACAATTCCTGGCGGGCGGCCTTTTCATCCTCCTGGCCCATGGACACCCAGGTGTCGGTGGCGACCACATCGGCGCCGGCCAGGGCCTCGGAGGCGTCGGTGGTGATGAGCACCGATCCCCCGGTTTCCTCGGCGCGGGCCGCGGCGGCGTCGACCACCAGCGGATCCGGCAGGTAGCCCATCGGCCCGGCGACGCGGACGTGCATCCCCGCGGTGACGCCGGCGAGCAGGTAGGAGTTGGCCATGTTGTTGGCGCAGTCGCCCAGGTAGGTCAAGGTCAGACCGGCCAGCGTGCCTTTGTGCTCACGGATGGTCATCAGGTCCGCGAGGAGCTGGCAGGGGTGGTAATCATCGGAGAGCGCGTTGATCACCGGGACCGAGGAGTTCGCAGCCATTTCTTCCAGCCCGGACTGCGCGTAGGTGCGCCAGACGATGGTGGACACCATCCGCTCGAGCACCTTTGCGGTGTCCGCCACGGATTCCTTGTGCCCCAGCTGGGATTCCCCGGCGCCGATGATCAGCGGCACACCGCCCAGGTCCGCGATCCCGGCAGCGAAGGAAATCCGGGTGCGGGTGGAGGTCTTGTCGAAGATGACCGCCACGGTCTTGCGTCCGGTGGAGTCCCCGGCATACGGCTGGTATTTGTAGCGGTCCTTCTTCAGGGCGTCGGCCAGGTCCAGGACTTCGGCCTGTTCGGCCTGGGTCAGGTCGGTGTCAACCAGGAAATGGCGGGTCATGACTGTCCAATCGTCGTGGCCGCGGCGGCCTGCAGGATGGCGGGTAGTTCGTCGGTGAAGCTCATGGCCTGCTCGACGCCGAGGATCAGCGGCGGTGCCAGGCGCAGGGTCCGGGGACCGGTGGCGTTGATGATGAAGCCGGCCTCGAGGGCGGCGGTGACAGCGGCCGGAGCTGCTCCCTCCAGATCCGGCTCCAGGTCGATGCCGATCAGCAGCCCGCGGCCGCGGACCGAACTGACGCCGTCAACCTTTTCCAGAGCCGCACACAGCTGTTCCCCCGTGGTGTTCACGTTGGCGAGCACACCCTGGGACTCGATGGCGGCCAGTGTGGCCAGGGCCGCCGCCGTCGCCACCGGATTGCCGCCAAATGTCGTGCCGTGCTGGCCCGCGGTGAGCAGGGAGGAGACGCTGTCGCCGAAGGTGATGAGTCCCCCGATCGGGAAACCGGCGCCCAGTCCCTTGGCCAGGGTCATGGCATCCGGCAGCACACCCTCGGAGGCAAACCAGGTGCCGGTGCGGCCGATGCCGGTCTGCACTTCGTCGAAGATGAGCAGCGCGCCGGCTGCCTCGGTGATTTCCCGGGCGGCCTGCAGGTAGCCCTCGGGCGGCAGGTGCACTCCGGCCTCGCCCTGGATCGGTTCCATAAACACGGCGGCGACGGTCTCGTCGACGGCTGCGCGCAGGGCTTCGACGTCGCCGTAGGGGATGTGCTCGACGCCGGCGGGCAGCGGTTCAAACGGTTCCCGGTAAGCGGGCTTGGCGGTCAGTGCCAGCGCACCCATGGTCCGGCCGTGGAAGGCGTGGTCCATGGCGATGATCCGGCTCCGCTCGGGGGTGGAGTTGCGGCGGGCCAGCTTGAACGCTGCCTCGATGGCCTCGGTGCCCGAGTTGGAGAAGAAGACTTTGGAGCCCTCCGGCGCCTGGGCCAGCTGCAGCAGCTTCTCGGCCAGGGCAATCTGGGGAGGGCTGGTGAAGAAGTTCGAGACGTGGCCCAGAGTATTCAGCTGGCTGGCGATGACCGAGGTGACGAACGGGTGGGCGTGGCCCAGCGCGTTGACGGCGATTCCGCCGAGCAGGTCAAGGTAGGCCTTCCCATCGGCGTCCCAGACGTAGCAGCCGTGCCCGCGGACCAGCACCCGCTGGGGCGTGCCGAAGACACCCATCAGGGACTTGCTGTAGCGGGCCAGCCAGTCGCTGCCGGTGCCGGTCAGCTCGGTCAGCTGGGAGAGTTCGGGTGCGCCGGGAACAATTTCCGCGCCCGGCGCCTGGGGGGTGCTCATGCCTTTTCTCCATCCGGGACGATCTGGGTGCCGATGCCGGCAGTGGTGAAGACTTCCAGCAGCATGGAATGGGCCATGCGGCCATCCACGACGGCGGCGCGGTCCACACCGCCGTCGACCGCTGCCAGGCAGGCTTCCATCTTGGGAATCATGCCGGATTCCAGGCTGGGGAGCATGCTCCGCAGTTCACCGGCGGTCAGGGAGGAGATCAGCGAGGACTTGTCCGGCCAGTTGGCGTAAAGGCCTTCGACGTCGGTCAGGACCACCAGGCGGGAGGCACCCAGGGCCACAGCCAGGGAGGCGGCGGCCGTATCGGCATTCACGTTCAATACCTGTCCGGTGGGTGAGCCGGCGCCGTCGATTTCCGGGGCCACGGTGGAGATGACCGGGATCCGGCCGGCCTCGATGAGGTCCAGGATCGCTCCGGGGTTGACGCCGACGACTTCGCCGACAAGGCCCAGGTCCACTTCTTCGCCGTCCACAACGGTTCCGGTGCGGACGGCCTGCAGCAGCCCGCCGTCTTCCCCGGAGAGGCCGACGGCGTAAGGGCCGTGGGAGTTGATCATGCCGACCAGCTCGCGGCCAACCTGGCCGGTGAGCACCATACGAACGGCATCCATGGCTTCGGGGGTGGTGACGCGCAGGCCGCCCTTGAACTCGGATTCGATGCCCAGCCGGGCCAGCAGCGCGCTGATCTGCGGGCCGCCGCCGTGCACCACCACGGGGTGCACACCCACGTGGTGGAGAAAGACGATGTCTTCGGCGAACGCCTGCCGCAGCTCATCATTGACCATGGCGTTGCCGCCGTATTTGATCACCATGGTGCTGCCGGCGAACCGCTGGATCCAGGGCAGCGCCTCGATCAGCGTGGCCGCCTTGTCCTGCGCGGCCAGCTGTTCGCGGGCTTCGGTGGGGGTGCTCATAGGATCCTCGATCAGCTGCTGTAGGCGGAGTTTTCGTGGACGTAGTCCGTGGTCAGGTCATTGGTCCAAATGGTCGCGGATTCGGTTCCGGCTGCCAGGTCGATTTCGACGCTCACCGCCCGGCCGCTGAGGTCCACGTTTTCGCGCGGATCACCGATGCCACCGCCCCGGCAGACCTGGACACCATTGATCGAGACGTTGAGCTGGTCCGGTTCGAAGGCGGCGTCGGTGGTGCCGACGGCAGAGAGGACCCGGCCCCAGTTCGGGTCGTTGCCGAAGATCGCGGTCTTGAAGAGGTTGGAGCGGGCGACGGCGCGGGACGCCGTTTCGGCGTCAGCCACGGTTGCCGCGTTGACGGTCGTGATGGCGATGTCGTGGCTGGCGCCCTCGGCGTCGGTAATCAGCTGCTGGGCCAGGGAATGGCACACGTCGGTCAGGCCGCGGGTGAACTCTTCGGTGTCCGGGGTGGTGCCGGAGGCACCGGAGGCCAGCAGGACCACCGTGTCGTTGGTGGACATGCAGCCGTCGGAGTCGGTGCGGTCAAAGGTGACCGCGGTCGCCGAGCGCAGTGCGGCGTCGAGCGTCGGTGCATCGAGGAGAGCGTCGGTGGTGAGGACCACCAGCATGGTGGCCAGTCCGGGTGCCAGCATGCCGGCGCCCTTGGCCATCCCGCCGATCCGGTAACCGGTGCCGGCGAAGCCGGCCTGCTTGGAGACGGAGTCCGTGGTCATGATGGCCTCGGCAGCCAGCGCGCCGCCGTCGTTGGTCAGGGCCTGCACGGCAGTTTCCGCGCCGGGCAGGAGCTTGTCCATCGGCAGCTGCTCACCGATCAGGCCGGTGGAGCAGACCAGGACGTCGCCGGCGGAAACGCCCAGCAGCTCGGCTACCTTTTCCGCCGTGGCGTGGGTGTTCTGGAAGCCCTGCGGGCCGGTGCACGCGTTGGCGCCGCCGGAGTTCAGGAACACGGCGTCGGCCCGCCCGTCGGAGATGACCTGGCGGGACCAGTGCACCGGGGCGGCTGCCACCCGGTTGCTGGTGAAGACCGCGGCTGCGGCTTTCACGGGGCCGTCATTGACCACCAGGGCGACGTCGCGTCCGCCGGAGGCCTTCAGCCCGGCGGTGACGCCTGCTGCGCGGAAGCCGGCGGGTGCGGTGATGCCGGCGGTCTGGGAGCCGGTATGGATTTCGGTGCTCATTACGGTGCAACTCCCTGCAGGGTGAGGCCGGCGCCCTCATCGAGGCCGAGGGCGATGTTCATGGACTGGACGGCGCCGCCGGCGGTGCCCTTGGTGAGGTTGTCGATCACGGCGGAGACAATCACGCGGCCGGCGTGCGGATCGTAGGCGAGCTGCAGTGCGGCGTAGTTGGAGCCGACAACCATCTTGGTGGCCGGCCACTGGCCCTCGGGCAGCACCCGGACGAATGGTTCATCGGCGTAGGCGGTTTCCCAGGCCGCGCGCAGGGCGGCGGCGTCGACGCCGGGGCGTACCTTCGCCGTCGCGGTGGTGAGGATGCCGCGGGCCATCGGCGCGAGCGTCGGGGTGAAGGAAATGGAGACCTGCTCCCCCGCCGCGGCGGAGAGGCCCTGCTCGATTTCGGGGGTGTGCCGGTGTCCGCCGCCCACGCCGTAGGGACTCATCCCGCCCATCACTTCGGAGCCGAGCAGGTGCGGCTTGGCGGCCTTGCCCGCTCCGGAGGTGCCGGACGCGGCCACGATGACGACGTCGTCGGGCTCCAGCAGCCCTGCGGCGAAGCCGGGGGTCAGGGCGAGCAGGGACGACGTCGGGTAGCAGCCGGGGACCGCGATCCGTTTAGCGCCGCGGAGTTTTTCGCGGTGGCCGGGCAGCTCCGGCAGGCCGTAGGGCCAGGACCCGGCGTGCGGGGAGCCGTAGAACTTTTCCCAGGCGGCGGGATCGGTGAGCCGGTGGTCGGCACCGGCGTCGATCACCAGGGTGTCAGCACTCAGCTGCGCGGCGATTTCCGCGCTGGCGCCGTGCGGGAGCGCCAGGAAGACGACGTCGTGCCCGGCCAGGTTCTCCACCGTGGTGTCCACCAGGATGCGGTCGGCGAGCGCGTGCAGGTGCGGCTGCAGTTCTCCCAGCCGGGAACCGGCATTGCTGTGGGCGGTGATGGCGCCAATTTCGGCGTCGGGGTGTCCGGCGAGCAGGCGCAGGACCTCTCCCCCGGCGTAGCCACTGGCTCCTGATACGGCAACGGAAATCGTCATGTGCACCACACTACAACAACTTTATGCAAGACCCTTCATATTTATGCATTGTGACTGCGGGCAGGTCCGCCGGCGGTGACGGGCCTACGATGGTGTCCACATGCTGCCAGGTAAACACACCCCGAGCTGATTGAGGCAACCCATGCACAAAGCCATTGTCGTCCCCCAGGCCGGCGGACCCGGCGTCCTGCGCTATGAAGATGTGGACCTGCCGGTTCCCGGGCCGAACGAGCTGCTCGTGAAAGTGGCGGCCGCCGGCGTGAACTTTATCGACACCTACCAGCGCAGCGGTGTCTACAAGATGGACTACCCGTTCATTCCCGGTTCGGAGGCGGCCGGAACGGTGGTGTCCGCGGGCCTGGAGGTCGCCGCCTTCCGGGAAGGCGACCACGTGGCCACCGCTGAAGGAGGCGGCGCCTACTCCGAGTACATGCTGCTGGACGCGGACAAGGCCCTGCCGGTGCCGCCGGGTGTGGATATCAAGGTGGCGGCCGCGCTTCCGCTGCAGGGGATTACGGCGCACTACCTGTGCAATTCGACGTACCCGGTGCAGTCCGGGGAAACGGTGCTCACCCATGCCGGGGCCGGCGGCGTCGGCCTGCTGCTGATCCAGCTGCTCAAAGCGAAGGGCGCCACGGTGATCACCACGGTCTCCAGCGATGAGAAGGCCGAGTTGGCGGCCGGAGCGGGCGCGGACCACGTGCTGCGCTATGACGGATTCGCGGACCGGGTGCGGGAGCTGACCGACGGCCGCGGCGTGGATGTGGTGTTCGACGGCGTGGGCAAGGCAACCTTTGACGGTTCCCTGGCCAGCCTCCATCCGCGCGGCATGATGGTGCTGTTCGGCGGCGCGTCCGGCCAGGTACCCCCGTTCGACATCCAGCGGCTGAACGCCCTGGGCTCGCTCTACCTGACCCGGCCGACCATCCGGGATTACCTGCGCAGCGCCGAGGAACGCCAGTGGCGTGCCCGCGAGCTGTTCGAAATGGTGGAGGCCGGGACCCTGGATGTGCGGATCGGTGCGACCTATCCCCTGGCCGAGGCCGCGCAGGCGCAGGAGGATCTGGAGGGGCGTAAGACCACCGGCAAGGTGCTGCTGGTTCCGTAGCGTTTCCCGGCCCTGGTTCTTGGGCCTCCTCAGCGTCCCTGCGCGCCCGGCTTCTTGGTTTCCAGGTCCAAAGGCTTTCCTGCTGCGGGGCTCCCGGCTCCATGGTAGACATCTGCCATGAAACGTACCCGTCCAACGCTGCAGCGTGCCGAACCGTCGTACCGGATGCCCTCGAGCAACCCAGCGCCCGCCGGCCGCGATGAGCGCTGAGGACCGGGACAGCGTCACGATGCTCGACGCCGGGAGCATCGTCCTCGTCGTCGCCGGCGCTCTGTGCGCCACCCTGTTTAGCCTGCCGCCAAGATCCCAGCTGGCCCAGGCCACACCGCTCCTCTTCGGATTCGCCCACACCGTCCGAGTGATCGTGGACCGCCAGGCCGCCGCCCGGCAGGAAACCGTGCGAACCGTCAAACCCAAAGGCAAGCGCCTGGGATCCGCGGCATGGCTGGGAGCTGTCATCGTTCCGGTACTTCACTTCAGCGCGGTTCCGGGGCATGGTTGGTTAGCCCTCGGTTATCTGTTCGTAGGCCTGGGCCTAGGCACTTCGTCGCTGGTGGAGAGCCGGAAAACAGATCAAGAGGATCCTGTCGACAACGATCCTTAGCGGAAGGCAGCAGGACATGCAGACGGACCCGGCGCGAGACGCCCTGGCACAGCGCATCCGGCAGAGCCTTGCGTCCCTCCCAGACGTCCAGGAGAAAAACATGTTCGGGGGCGTGGCCTTTATGGTGGACGGCCAACTGGCTGTCTCGGCGGGCCGGCACGGAGACCTGCTGGTTCGGGTGGATCCGTCAGATTACCGGGACTTGCTCACCGCCGGAGGACAGCCCGCCTTCCTGAGTGCGGGCAGGCCGATGGGCGAAGGATGGATGCACGTCCCCTTGGACATCATCGCGGACGCCGAAACCCTGAACTGGTGGATCGCCGTCGGCCGCACCTCGCGGAGCGTCTAAGCCGGATCGGCCAGCAGCGCCAGCTCCTGCCCTAGGTCGGTGTCCTCCGTGTGCAGGACTACGCGTATACCGAGTGCCTCTGCCACTTGGTTATTCGCCGGACTGTCGTCGATGAACACCACGTCTTCGGGGGCTACATGCAAATCGGCCAGGACCCAGTACGCCTCGGGACTCAGATCACCGGCGTCGAACCCATGACGTCCCGCCCAATAGGGGCTCGACGGCGGCTGCAGGTCGATCCCGGTGGCGCGGCACAGGTCGTCCCAGTCTTCTTGAACCGGCGCCGTCGAGATCACCATGCCGTAGTCGAAGAGGTACCAGGTGCCAGGGCGGGAAAGAGTTCTCACCGGACACAAGCTAGCAAAATGCAGCAGACCCCGCCGGAAAACCCGGCGGGGTCTGCTTCGAAACCACCAAACTACCGCTTCGCGCAGGGTTTCCCTGGGCTATGGGACTTCCCTGCCACCACGGGACAATCCTGCGCGGCGCCACGACAGGAAAGTCCCAAACTGGGAGGAATGTCCCAAATGGCAGGGTTTCCTGGCGCGGAGACAATCCCCGGCCCTCCGCTTTGTGCGGGCCATGCCTCTCAGGTCATCCAGTTTGCAGCCGGGCAAGGATGGACAGGCATACCGGGCGCCGGCCGACACGCGTTCCCACTGTTCGTTGTGCGGAGTGACTGATGTGACCCCATCTGCCCCAGGAGGCTACATAGATTGGGAACGCGTGTCGGGGGCCGGTGGTGGGGGTCGACTGGGCGGCGTCGGGCTGGGCGGGACCGCCACCGGACCCGACGGGGTGAGGCAGTCCGCTGGTTCAACCCGAATCCCAAACTGCTGGCCGGCAGCGGCCTGGCAACCTTCCTGGCCGCGGCCCTTGGCACATACACGGCATCCCGGACCGGGTACGCCGGGATTGGATGGGGCTTCTCCCTCACCGGCCTCGGCTCGGCGCTCCAGTTCCTCATCACGTGCCGCAAGCCGTAGAGGCCGGCGCCCCCGCGAAACACAGCAGGCCCCAAGAAACACTGCAGGCCCCTCCGGAAAACCCGGCGGGGCCTGATGCGAAACAACCAAACTACCGCTGCACGGCACCAAACCGCTCGGCAGCCAGCGCGACGGCGGCGGCACGGGACTCGGAGGCCTCGTCCGCGGTCAGCGTGCGGTCGGCAGCCCGGAAGCGCAGGGCGAAGGCGAGAGACTTGTGCCCCTCGTCGATGCCCTTGCCGGCGTAGACATCAAACAGGGCGATGTCTTCCAGCAGTTCCCCGGCGCCTTCGCGCAGGGTTTCCAGCACTGCTTCGGCCGGGATCTCCTCGGCCACCACCAGGGCAACGTCCTGCGTGGTTGCCGGGTACGCCGAGATTTCCCGGGCAACGATCACGTCCGGTGCAGCCTCGAACAGGGCATCGGCGTTGATTTCCAGCGCCACCGTGCGGGCCGGCATGTCCCGGGCCGCGAGCAGCTTCGGGTGCAGCTCACCGGCGTAGCCCACGGTTTCGCCGCTGCGCAGCGAGATCTTCGCGGTGCGTCCCGGGTGGAAAGCCTGGTGTTCGCCCTGGCTGATCACCAGTTCGACGCCGAGCACGTCGCCCATGAGCCGGGCCGTGTCGACGGCGTCGGCCCAGTCCCAGGCGCGAGGGGTGTGACCGGCGCCGGCGGGAGACTCGTGGCCGGTGAACAGCGCACCAATGTGCAGCGGCTGATCCGGAATGCCGTTGTACAGCGCGTCCAGAACCTCTTCCGAGGGCCTGACACCCAGCGGCGGAATGGACTCGGTGCCGGTCTGTTCGCCGGGCAGGAAGACCGCCGCGGACTCAAACAGCGCCAGGTCCCGGAACCCCCGGGACAGGTTCCGCTTGGCGACGTCGAACAGGCCCGGCAGCACCGAGGTGCGTAGGTAGCCGAACTCGGCGCTGAGCGGATTGGCCAGCTTCAGCGCCCGGAGCTGTTCGCCGGCAACCGGCGTGCCGAAGGTGTTGTTGTCCTCTTCCGTCACAAACGGGTAGGAGAGCACTTCGGTGAGACCTGACGCCGCCAGGGACTGCAGCAGGCGGCGGCGCTGCTGCTGGACACGGGTCAGGCCGCGCCCGGGAGGCGCGGTCGGCAGCGTGGAAGGAATCTGGTCGTAGCCCACCAGCCGGATGATTTCCTCGGTGAGGTCCTCACGCGTCTCCAGATCCGGCCGCCAGCTCGGAGGCGACACCCGGTAGCCGCCGTCGGCCTTTTCCACGTCAGCGCCCAGATCGGCCAGCGTGCCGGTGATCTGCTCCTCGGTGAAGTTGTAGCCGATCAGCTTGGCCGGGAAGTCCGCGGGCAGGAAGATGCTCCGGGTTTCCGGCGCGGTGCCGGCGTCGGTGATGGACGGATCAGCGGTGCCGCCGGCCAGCTCCACCAGCAGGTCGGCTGCACGCTGCGCCGCGATGTCCGCCACGTACCAGTCCACGCCCCGCTCGAAGCGCTTGGACGCTTCGGAAGGCAGCTTATGACGGCGGCGGGAACGGCCGATGCTGACATCGTCGAAGTGCGCTGCCTCGATCAGGACGTTGCGGGTGGTATCGGAGGCCTCGGTGGTGGCTCCGCCCATCACGCCGGCGATGCCGATGGGACCGGATTCGTCGGTGATCAGCAGGTCCTCGGAATCGAGGGTGCGCACCTTGTCATCCAGGGTCTTGATGGTCTCACCCGGAGCGGCACGGCGGACCACGATCTCGCCGGTGAGCTTGTCCAGGTCGTAGAAGTGCAGCGGCTGGCCGAGCTCGAGCATCACGTAGTTGGAGATGTCGACCACGAGCGAGATGGAGCGCATGCCGGCCAAGCGCAGGCGCGAGGACATCCACGTCGGCGTCGGACGGGTCGGGTCGACGCCGCGGACCGTGCGGGCAACGAACCGGTCGCAGCCGGGCTTGCCGTAGATCGGAGCTTCGTCGGCCAGGCGCACCGGGTACCCGGCGCCGTCGGCTTCCGGAACCTCCACCGTGGCGGCGGGGTCGGTGAACTTGGTGCCCGTGGCGTGCGCATACTCCCGCGCAGCGCCCCGGATGGAGAAGACGTAGCCGCGGTCCGGCGTCACGTTGATTTCGGCTGCCTGGTCGTAGAGACCGAGCAGTTCCATCGCGTCGGTGCCCACCTCGGGATCGAGTCCCAGGGTGGAGAGCACCAGGATGCCGTCGTGGTCCTCGCCAATGCCCAGTTCACGCACGGAGGCGATCATGCCTGACGACACGTGGCCGTAGGTCTTGCGCGGGCTGATCCGGAAGTCACCGGGCAGCACGGCACCGGGCAGGGTGACAACCACCTTGTCCCCGACCTCGAAGTTGTGCGCACCGCAGACGATGCCCTGCACGCCGGACGGATCGATCCCCTCACCGGTCAGCGTCTGCTCGGTGCCTTCGGGCACCACACGCACGGTGCACCAGTTGATGGTCTTGCCGTTCTTCTGCGGCTCGGGCTCCTTGGAGAGCACCTGGCCGACGACGATCGGACCCTGCAGCTCGTCGGTGGGACGGTGGACGTCCTCCTCCTCGAGGCCGACCTTCACCAGTTCTGCCATGACGTCTTCGGCGGTTGCGTCCGCCGGAACCTGGGCATACTCGCGCAGCCAGGAAAGTGGGATTCTCACTTAGATCTCCATCCCGAAATGTTCGCTGAAACGTACGTCGCCTTCGATCATGTCCCGCATATCCGTGACCTCGTTGCGGAACATCAGGGCACGCTCGATGCCCATGCCAAAGGCAAAACCTGAATAGACCTCGGGGTCAATGCCCGCTGCGCGCAGCACGTTGGGGTTGACCATGCCGCAGCCGCCCCACTCGATCCAGCGCGGGCCGCCCTTGGCACCGGGGTGCCAGATGTCCAGCTCAGCGCTGGGCTCCGTGAAGGGGAAGAAGTTCGGACGCAGCCGGACCTTCGCCTCGTCGCCGAAGAGCACGCGGGTGAAATGCTCCAGGGTGCCGACCAGGTCTGCCATGGTCAGGCCCTTGTCGATGGCCAGGCCCTCGAACTGGTGGAAGACCGGGGTGTGGGTCGCGTCGAGCTCATCGGTGCGGAACACCTTGCCCGGGCAGAGCACGTAGATCGGCAGGTCGCGTTCCAGCATGGAACGGACCTGCACCGGTGAGGTGTGCGTGCGCATAAGCAGGTGCGCTTCCGGTGGCTCCACGAAGAAGGTGTCCTGCATTTCGCGGGCCGGGTGGTCCGGCTTGAAGTTCAGCGCGTCGAAGTTGAACCACTCGGATTCCACCTCGGGGCCCTCGGCGATTTCCCAGCCCATGCCCACGAAAATGTCGCTGACGCGGTCCTGCAGCGTGGAAAGCGGGTGGCGGCCGCCGATGCGGCGGCGGCGCGGGGCAGCCGTGACGTCAACGGCTTCCTCGACGAGGATCCGGGCATCCCGCTCGGCCTCCAGTTCGACGGTGCGGGCGGCGAGCGCCTGGTTGATCCGTCCGCGGGCCGGGCCAACAACCTTGCCGGCCGCGGCCTTCTGCTCCTTGGGGAGTCCGCCGATCTGCCGGTTGGCCAGGGCCAGCGGCGACTTCTCGCCGGTAACGGCGATGCGGACGTCCTTGAGGGCATCCAGGTCGGCCGCGGAGCTGATGGCTGCGAGCGCTGCGTCGACGGCGGCCGCGACCGCTGCCTCGTCCAGCGGGTTGGGTGCCGCGGTGTCTGGGGAGTCCATCCCCGGTATGGAATTCGACATGTACCGTTCTTACCTGTTTCCGGCCGTGTTGATGGCTGTTCGATGGCTGTTCAGTGGATGTTCAGTGGCTGTTCAAGGAACGCTGGTCCGCAGGCGGGAAGTGAAAAAGCCTGCGGCTACCAGTCTAACCAACGAACACCTGGCCGCCGGGCAGTGTGAAGGCGGTCCGCTCCCCTACCATTGCCCCATGACTCCGGCACAGGCCTCCAGCACCGGCACACGCACAGCCGCCGGCCGCCACCGGCTGCGCCGCGCGGTGAATCTGATCAACGGCACGACGGCGGCGGGGATCCTGGTGGCGCGGACCGGCGGCTTGCGCCTGCGTCGCGGCCCGGAAGGTATCCTGCTCGCCGGGGGCTGGAAACACCGGCTCCCGTATGCCGCCGCTTTCACTTTAGGCAACGTGGTCATCTACCGGCCGCGGGTTTCGGCTGCCTTCGTACCGTCCAAGACGGGGCTTGTCTCCCCCCTGCTGCGGCACGAGGCCAGGCACAGCACCCAGTACGCCCTGCTGGGTCTGGCCTTCCTGCCGCTGTACTTCGCCGCCGCGGGCATTTCCCAGCTGCGCTCCGGCAATCCGGCGTCGTCGAACATCTTTGAAATCCTGGCCGGGCTCGACGACGGCGGCTACCGGCACCGCGGCACGGCCCTTCCCCCTGCCGGCTGAGGGCCTTTCACACGGGTCGCACGTGAAAACAGTCATTCGAACATATGTTCTAATGGTTGGATGAGGTGGCAGCAGCAGGAACCCAAGGCCGCACCCGCAGCGGATGCTTTGCTTCCGCTGCAGGGCCTGGTCAGGTCGGTTCAGACGCCGGCCTTTGCCGGCGTGACGTTCCACGAAGTTCTGGCGAAATCTGTGCTGAACAAGGTACCCAGGTCCTCCTCCATGCCCTTTGGCTGGACCGTGAATCCGTACCGCGGCTGCAGCCATGCCTGCGTCTACTGCTTTGCGCGCAAGACGCACAGCTACCTGGACCTGGACTCCGGTGCCGATTTCGACAGTCAGCTGGTCGTGAAGACCAACACGGGTGAGGTACTCCGCCGGGAGCTGGCCCGGCCATCCTGGAACCGCGAGCACGTGGCGATGGGAACCAACACCGACCCCTACCAGCGCGCCGAAGGCCGCTACAAGCTGATGCCGGAGATCATCCGCGCCCTGGCGGACAGTGGCACACCGTTCTCCATCCTCACCAAGGGCACCCTGCTGGCGCGGGACCTTCCCCTCCTGGCCGAGGCCGCTCAGCAGACTCCGATCAGCATGGGTATCTCCCTGGCCCTGCTGGACCCGGACCTCGCCCAGCGCGTGGAACCGGGTACCCCGTCCCCCAGGGCGCGGCTGGATTTGATCAGCCGGATCCGGGACGCCGGCATGGAGTGCAATGTGATGGCCATGCCCATTCTCCCGTGGCTGACCGACGGCGACGAGTCATTGGATGCGCTCTTCGCTGCCCTGGCAGCCGCGGGGGCATCCTCCGTCACGGCCGGCGCGCTGCACCTTCGCCCCGGCGCCCGCGAGTGGTACCGGCAATGGCTGGGCCGGGACTATCCGCAGCTGGCCGCAAAGTACGATGCGCTCTACACTGGCGGATCCTATGCCTCCAAGGAATACCGAACCTGGCTCGCCTCGCGCATCCGGTTCTTCAAGGCCCGTCATGGCTTCGACGGCGCCAACCAGTTCCTCGCCACCCGCAGCGCCGGGCAGGCGCCTGGCAGTCCACCCGCAGTCCCGACGGCGCCTGACACCCCGTCCGGGCAGCTGCGGCTTCCGGCTGCAGCCGGAACGTTGTTCTGATTTCGGCCCCGCAGGGCATTGACCCGCAGTCCACCCGCGCGTAATCTACAACCAAATGGTTGTAGATGAAGTATTCGAAGAATCCGTGGACCGTTTGTTCCATGCCCTGGCGGACAGTACCCGGCGCGACATCCTGCGCCGTGCGGCAGCCGGGGATTTGTCGGTCTCACGGCTGGCCGAGGCCTACCCCATGAGCTTCGCGGCGGTTCAGAAACACGTCGCGGTGCTTGAACTTGCAGGCCTGGTCACCAAGGAACGCCGCGGGAGGGAGCAGCTCGTGTGCACCACACCGGACGCCGTCAGGAGGGCACACCAGTCACTTGATGCCCTGGAGGTTGCCTGGCGCGGCCGGATGGAGCGGATGTCGGATCTATTGAAAGTTGAAAACAAACCGGCACCACAAAAGCAGCGAAGGGACCAGAACCATGAGCTTGACCAGCATCGACAAGGATTATGACGCCCTGACCATCACCGCGCTCGCCGAATTTGATGCCGCACCGGAGCAGGTCTGGCAGCTGTGGGCAGACCCGCGGAAGCTGGAGCGCTGGTGGGGGCCGCCCACGTATCCAGCCACGGTGGAACAGCATGAGCTGGTGCCCGGCGGGTCCGTCACCTACTTTATGACCGGACCTGACGGCGAGACCTATCACGGATGGTGGGAAGTCCTGGCGGTGGATCCGCCCAAACGCCTGGAGTTCCGGGATGGCTTCGCTGAGCACGACGGCAGGCACCGGGATGATCTGCCTGTCTCCACCGCCGTCGTCCGGTTCACTGGAACTGCCGGCGGGACCCGCATGGAAATGGTGACGTCCTTCCTCAACCGCGCAGAGATGGACGAACAGATCAGCATGGGTGCCATCGAGGGAGCGGCCGAGGCAATGTCCCAGATGGACGCCGTTCTGGCCGGTTGACCAGGTTCAGCCGTTGAGGGACGGATTCTGCACGCCGGCGGCCTGCAGCATGGCGGTGACTATCGGCAGGTCAGCGGGAATCCAGGGCAGCTGTGCGAGGTCCGGGGAGTCGAGCCGGACCCAGCGCAGTTCGTCGTGATCCTCCAGCGGCTGCGGCTCACCGTCGGTGAGCTGGACCAGCCAGACGCGCATCGCAGCGGACTGGTTCAGTGGCCAGCCCTGCGCCAGGGGTCCGGCAACCTCGGTACCCAAGGCCACCTCCACTCCCAGCTCCTCGGCTAGTTCACGGTGCAGTGCGGCTTCGCACGTTTCCCCCGGCTCCACCTTTCCACCGGGGAACTCCCACATACCGGCATACTGCTCGGGTGCGGACCGGCGGGCAGCCAGAAGGCTGCGCGGGCTGCGGAGGTCATCAACGATCGCGGCGCCGACTACCTGCTTCAACTCTGGATTCAACACAGCTCGAGTCTACGGTCCCCGCTGCACTACACTTGACGGCGACGGTTCACCGCCGTCCCCGGCCCGGTTTCTCGCAGCAGAGTTGTCGCTGCGGGTTTCTCCGCCGGTTTTCCGGCGAGAAGAACCGGCAGCCCCCTCCCCCTGCCAGCCTGGCCAACCATGCGCGTCCGTGTCTCCACGGCTCCGCGGCCCACCGCTGATCCGAAAGCATCACAACCCCATGCCTTCACGCTATGTCTCCCTGGCCATCACCGCTTTAGCCGCCGGCGGCTTTGCCATTGGCACCACCGAGTTCGCCATCATGGGCCTGCTCCAGGAGATGGTCTCCGACCTTGGCATCTCCGTTCCCGCAGGCGGGCACGTGATCTCTGCCTACGCCCTGGGCGTTGTGGTCGGCGCGCCGCTGCTGGCGGCGCTCGGAGCCAGAATGCCCCGCAAACGCCTGGCACTGGGACTGATGGCCTTCTTCGCCGTTGCCAACCTCTCCTCCTTCATTGCCCCGGACTACGGCTGGCTGCTGGTCACCCGGTTCCTCTCCGGCCTTCCGCACGGAGCATTCTTTGGCGTGGCCGCCGTGATTGCTGCCTCCCTGGTGGCGCCCACCCGGCGCGGCTGGGCTATTTCCATGGTGATGCTTGGCCTGAGCGTCGCGAACGTGATCGGAGTTCCCTTCGCTACCTGGCTGGGCCAGCAGGCAGGCTGGCGCTGGATGTTTGTGCTTGTCGGGGCGATAGCCCTGGTCAGCGTTGCCCTGGTGGCGCGGTTCGTCCCCTTCCAAGCGGCCCATCCGGACGCCAGCATCCGGCGTGAGCTGAGCGCCCTGCGCCGGATCCAGGTCTGGCTGGCCCTGCTGGTCGGCACCGTTGGATTTGGCGGGTTCTTCGCCGTCTACACCTACATCTCGCCGACCATGACCGAAGTGGCAGGACTCCCCCTCTCGGTACTGCCACTGATCGTTGGCCTCTACGGTGTGGGCCAGGTGGTGGGGAACGTGGTCGGCGGAAGGATCGCGGACCGTTCCGTCATGGGCAGCATCTACGCCGTACTGGCCGGTACTGCCGTCATCCTGGCGGTTTATGCGTGGGCCGTGCAGTTCAAGGCCGGCGCTATCATCCTGGTATTCCTGGTTGGTGCCGTCGGCTCCGCGCTGACCCCGGCCCTGCAGACCCGCCTTCTGGACGTCTCCCCGGGCGCACCGTCATTGGCTTCGTCCTTGAACCATGCTGCCCTGAACGTCGCCAACGCGCTGGGTGCCATGGTGGGCGGACTGGTCATCGCCTGGGGCTGGGGGTTCCGGTCGCCCGCCGTGGTGGGTGCCGTCCTGGCCCTCCTGGGCCTGGGCGTCGCGCTGCTTAGCGGAGGGCTGGACCGCCGCCGGGCGAGGCAGAGCCTGGAAGGTCCGGGGCAACCTGCGGGCGACGCAGGTCCGGTTCCAGATAAATCGCCGTCGCTGTAGGACCGAGATCCTCCCGCAGGCTCATGGGCCGTTCCGGTGCGGACGGATGCTCGGGGCTCACCTGGCGGCGTGCCAGTTTCCCTTAGCGGTTTTGCGCGCGTGCTGAGGCGTAGAGGCACACGGTGGCGGCCGTACCGACGTTCAGGCTTTCAGCCTGTCCATACACCGGGACGGCAACCCTGTTGTCGGAGGCGTCGAGTTCGGCCTGGGAAAGTCCCTGGGCTTCGTTGCCGAAGAGCCAGGCAGTCGGATTCTCCAGGCGGGGGCCGGAAGCGTTCCCGGCAGCGGGGCCGGGAGCCAGCCGGCGGAGGGCCGAGGCATCCTGGAGTTCGTCCAGATTCTGGTCACCGTACCCGTCAGCGGCGAGGATGGTGATGCCGGCGTCCTGCAGTGCACCGGCCAGCTCGGCGAAGTCCACACCCGAGACAACCGGGAGATGGAAGAGCGAACCGGCGGTGGAGCGGACGGCCTTCGGGTTATGGATGTCAACGCTGGAGGCCGTCAGGATCACGGCGTCAGCACCGGCCGAGTCCGCGGCGCGCAGGATAGTGCCAGCGTTCCCCGGGTCGCGCACCTCGCACAGAACGGCCAGGAGCTTGGGGCGCAGCGCCAGGACGTCGCTGAGTGCCGGAGACTCGATCCGGCAGACAGCAATGATTCCCTGCGGTGACACGGTGTCCGCCATGGCGGCCAGGACTTCGTCCGTGGCGAGCCGCAGCGGCAGTCCCTGGCTGAGTTCGGCCAGTTCGGGCAGGCGTTCCAGGCAGGCAGCAGTCGCAAAGACTTCGAGTACGACGCCGGGACGGCCTAAGCCGGCAGCGTTGCGGTGCGCCACAAGGGCTTCCCGCACCGCCTGCGGACCTTCAGCGAGGAACCGTCCGGTCTTTAAACGCGCCGAACGCCCCGCCAGCTTCGCTGCTTCCTTCACCCGATCAGCTCGGGGATTGGACATCAGCGGCGCTGGGGAGCGTCCGGCGTCAAACATGTTCAGCAGATACCGAACTTAGCCCTGGAACTTCTGGCGGGCTTCTCCGCCAGCAGGCTCCAGGCCGGCAGCCTTGGCTGCTTCCACGGAGTTGAACCAGTACTCAGCCTCAGTCTGCTCGTACCAGGTCGAACCCGGAACGTGGTACTTACCGGTAGCTGCACCCTTGATGACGAAGCCCTCGGGAGCTTCGCCTTCGGAAGCCTTGAAACCGCCGTCGGCAACGGTGGCGGTGGCGGCCGGAGCAGCCTTCGCAGCCGGAGCAGCCTTAGCGGCCTTGGCCGGAGCCTTCTTGGCAACCGGAGCTGCGGCAGCGGCCGGAGCGGAGGTGTCGGACGGCAGGGCATCCTTGGCAACCTGGACCAGGGTGGCGAACGCGTTGGCGTCGTTCACGGCCAGCTCGGCGAGCATACGGCGGTCAACCTCGATCTCAGCAGCCTTCAGGCCCTGGATCAGACGGTTGTAGGTGAGGCCGTTGGCGCGGGATGCAGCGTTGATGCGCTGGATCCAGAGGCGGCGGAAGTCACCCTTGCGCTTGCGGCGGTCACCGTAGCTGTACACGTACGAGTGCAGCAGCTGCTCTTTGGCCTTGCGGACCAGGCGCGAACGCTGTCCGCGGTAGCCCTTGGCGCGCTCGAGGATTACCCGACGCTTCTTATGGGCGTTAATCGCCCGCTTCACACGTGCCACGTGCGTACTCCTTAGAAATATGTCCCGCGCACTTCTTCTCTGTGCGGCGGCCTGCAGGAGGCCACGGGAAAACTAGATGGTTGGTGGAACAGTCCTCTGGCGGACCGCCCGTTGGAAGGATCGGCTACTTGCCGAGCATCTTCTTGATGACCTTGGCCTCGCCCGGGGTGACAATCTTGTCACCGGCGAGACGGCGGGTCAGGCGGGAGGACTTGTGCTCCAGGTAGTGGCGGCGGTTGGCCTGCTGGCGCTTGAGCTTGCCGGTACCGGTCAGCTTGAAGCGCTTCTTGGCGCCACTGTGGGTCTTCATCTTCGGCATGACTACCGATCTCCTTTTGGTTTCCGCGGGACAAGCCCGTGGGGATATGGGCACCTGTAACAGGTGTCAGGGTTTCCTAGGGACGCCTGGGCGTTCTAAGCGGTGCTGCGCTTGGCCTACTCCGCAGTGCCAGGCTTTTTCTGGCCGGCGCCCGGAGCGGGTGCCTTGCCAGCAGGCTTGGGTGCTGCGGCCGGCTTGGGCCGGGCAGCAGGCTTCGGCGCGGCCGGCTTGGCCGTCGGCTTCGGCACTGCCATCGGCTTCGGCGCCTCCGCTGGCTTTGCTTCGGCAGGAGCCGTGCGGGCCGCAGGCTTTGCGGCCTGGGCCGGCTTTGCTGCAGCAGCCTTGGCGGCTTCCTCAGCACGGCGGGCGTCGGCTGCTGCCTTGTCGGCGGCGGCCTTCGCAGCCTGGGCTGCATGCTCCTTCTCAGCCTTTTCCTGCTCTGCGCGGGCCTTGTCGGCCTCTGCAGCGGAGGAACCAAGGCGCAGTCCGTCCGGCAGGAGGTCTGCCAGGCTCTGCGTCATGGGGGCTTTGTCGGGGCTGGTGTCGACCCGCTCCGGCGCGTCACCGTTCCTGGCAGCTTCATTGGCCGCCTTGGACTCGGCGCGCTGGGAAGCGCGGCGGGCTTCAGCCTTCGCTTCAGCCTTGTTCTTGACCGGGCCGATGACCATAACCATGTTTCGTCCGTCGATGCGGGGGCTGGATTCAACAACACCCACCTCGGAGACATCCTCCGCGAACTTCTGCAGCAGGCGGATACCCATTTCGGGGCGCTGCTGTTCACGTCCGCGGAACTGGATCATGGCCTTGACCTTGTCACCCGCGCCGAGGAAGCGGAGGGCATGCCCGCGCTTGGTCTCGTAGTCGTGGGTGTCGATCTTGAGACGGAAACGGATTTCCTTCAGGACCGTATTGGTCTGGTTCTTGCGTGCCTCGCGGGCCTTGACTGCGGCTTCGTACTTGTACTTGCCGAAGTCCATTAGTTTGCACACCGGCGGCTTGGCCTGCGGTGCTACCTCAACAAGATCCAGGTCGGACTCCGCTGCCAGTCGCAGGGCGTCCTCGATCCGGACCACACCTACCTGTTCCCCAGCCGGTCCTACCAACCGCACCTCAGGGACACGGATCCGATCATTGATTCTTGGCTCGCTAATGTTGCAGCTCCTGTTTGATTCAAAACGGCTACCGCCTGCAAATGAAGAAGGCCTCCAATTGCAAGCGCAATCGAAGGCCTCGAGGGGTCAGCCGGCGCCGTTGAACAGCGCACTTTCCGCTGGGCGCCATCCATGGATGGTGCCCGGGAAGGGCCGACCTGAACCCGGCAACTCTGATCCGGCACTAGGCTGGATTAATCAGGTTGACGCGGGTGGGAGAGTCTCCGCTTGCATACCGGTTGTGCACTCAGGAAAGCAGCTCACTGCAGTGTTTCCACTGATGTTTCAGCTTTGCGGTGAGCTGCCGTAAGTAACGCCAACCGGTCGGTCTGTGACAAGCTTACCAGTATGAGTACCCCACAGAGCAATCCGGCTGGCGATTCTGCCCGCCACTCCTTCCCCGGCACCCCCGAAGAAGGCCATTCCCACACTGAAGCACCCCAGGTATCGGCGCAGGTCCGCGACATCGCAGAAGTTGCCGCCGTCGAGGTCATCACTACAGCTGCCGTTCACCTGATGAGCGCCGCCGCCGTCAAATGCGGCCTGGCTGAAGGCTCCGACGCCGAAGAGCTGAAGGACCTGGACGAGGCCCGCAAGCTGATCACTGCGCTTGCCGGGTTTGTCACCGCCGCCGCACCTGAAATCGGCAGCCAGCATGCCGGCCCGTTGCGCGACGGCCTGCGCTCCCTGCAGCTCGCGTTCCGCGAAGCCTCCATGGTTCCGGACGCACCGGGCCAGGGCCCGGGCGAGAAGTTCACCGGCCCGGTCAACTAGTTTCCAACTGCAGGAAGCCCGAAGAGTCCACCTGGACTCTTCGGGCTTTTTGCTGCGCTGCAGGGGTCTGTTGTGGCGCTGCGGGCAGTGCACCGCGGCGGCAGCGTTGTTCCGCTAGACCGCTATCCGCCGGCGGAGAACCACGGCACGGGTACCCAGGGTGAGGAGCGCCATCGCCGCGGCTGCTGCTCCCGCGAAGACGAAGCCGGACCAGGGGCCGATGGTGTCGATTGCTGCCCCGGCAAGCGGGGCGCCAATCGCTGTTCCGGTGGTGAGCGCGGAACCGTACCAGCCCATGGCTTCTCCGCGCCGTTCCTCAGAGACCAGGTCAGCGACGCGCTCCGAGGCTGCTGAAAGCACCGGTGCGCAGAGCAGGCCGCCCGGGATCGACAGCAGCGCCAGGCTGAGCGTGTCGGTGGCAAGGGACATGGGCAGTGTCAGTACTGCCATGGCCAGCAGCAGCAGCATCGGCGAGATCCGCCGGGTCATGGCACCGTAGAGCAGGCCGCCCACCAGGGAGGCGGCGCACCAGGCGGCGAAGACGATGCCCAGTTTGCCCGGGTCCCCGGAAGATTCAGACAGGGCAACGATCCCGACGTCGGTGCTGGCCAGCAGCAGACCGGCGCCGGCAGCAACCACGAAGACCACGGCGACGCTGACGCTCATCCAGGAAAAGGCGGCCGCAGCACGGCGCAGGAGCCCCCCGGAGTTCGCAGGGCCCCCGCCGTCCGCCGCCGCGGCAGCCTGGGTCAGTTCGGCGGCCGGCTCGCGCAGATGCGCCGGGGCCGAGGTGACAACGGCTGCCGCCGCCGCCTCCACATCATGCGGCGGGACGGTGCCGTCCGAAACGGAACGGGTGGGCGGGTTGAACCACATCAGGAACAGGCCGGCGGCCGCCGTCGAAACTCCCACAAGAGTCAGCCCCACGGCACTGGAGATGGAAGTGGCAAGCACAGCACCCACCGCGGGGCCGCCCATAAACACGATTTCCGTGGCGATGGAGTCCAGGGTGAACGCCGTGCGCCGCTTCTCCCCCGTGGCCAGTACGCCCAGCGACTGGCGGACCACACTGAAGACCGGCAGGGTGAAGAGACCGCCGATCAAAGCGAGCACCAGAAGCCACTCGTAGCTGACGTGCGGGGCAACGGACCAGATGACGGCCTCGGAAATCACTGACGGGATCAGCGCCTTGCGCAGCCCCACATTGTCTACCCGGCGGCCACGCCACGGTGCTCCGACCGCGATGCCGATCGTCACCAGGGCGGCCACTGCCCCGGCTGCCGCGTAGCCCTTGTCCAGGGTGAGCACCACGTGCAGAGTCAGCAGCACACCGGCTGCTGCATGCGGAAAACGGGCCAGCATTCCAACCAGGAGCACCCGGCGGACGGGGACGATCGTCAGCAGGTCCCGGTAGAGACGAAAGTTCACTGCACTTCTCTTCTGGCCCGCGGGCCTCTCAGCGCGTGATCTTCAGTTCCAGTGAATCCACGCGCTCAACAAATTCGGGGTGGGCGGCCAGACTGCGCTGCAGGGCCGCCGCGACGGTCTGCACTTCCTCCGGTTCGAGGCCTGGGACCAGTTGAAGCGTTATCCGCAGCTCCGGCCCGGCGCCTCCGCCGGAAACCAGCGTACCGCCTGCCGTCCGTGATGCGACGCCACCCGCGGCGGAGAGCTGGACCTGCCGGACCACCGGCTGCGCGGCGGCTGCATCGGACACGATTGCGGTGAGGGAATCGTCGGCATAGGACGGGACCCACGCCCTTTGCTGGGCCAGGGCCCAGGTGGCGGGCCGGCGAACCACGAAAGTCATCTCGCTGCCAGGATCGATAACGAGCAGCTGTGCCTCTTCGGCTACCGCAGAGAGGGCGGCACGCGGAGCGTAGACCGCCACCGGGCGCGCCTGTGGATGCCAGCGCGCAAGGGAGTCCACGGAGGAAAACACCGGAAGTGCCTTCCGCCCGTCCGGGGCAGTGAGAGTGACCAGGGCCAGATCCGCTTCCTTGTCAGCGGTCAGGCCGTGCTCTGATTCAGCTTCCTCGCCGAGCGTCGCGATGATGGCAACGTAGACCCGTGCTGTGGCCAGGGAGGCTACAACTTCAGCCTCGGTTCCCTTGCCCGCAACAAGGGCTTCGAGGGCGGCCGTGTACCCGGCATCGGGCTTTCCGTCGTCCTTATCGAACTGGTGGAGCGGATTGCCGTCCCCCTCCAGGCTGCGTCCGGCCCAAGGCTGGCCGGCGGAGTCGGTGGCTCCCCCGGCACCAGCCAGGGCGGCGGCAATGTGCCCGGGCAGTTCGCGTTTAGCCATGGCTGTTAACGCTCCGGGTGGCCTGCGACGTCGAGAGCCTGGGGCAGCGTGAAGGCTCCGGCATACAGCGCCTTGCCAACAATGGTGCCTTCCAGGCCAAGCGGGACCAGTTCGCGCAGCGCGGCGAGGTCATCGAGGCTGGAGATGCCGCCGGAGGCAACAACGGGGCGGTCGGTGCGGGAGAGCACCTCGCGGAGCAGCTCGATGTTCGGTCCGCGGAGTGTGCCGTCCTTGGTGACGTCGGTGACGACATAGCGGGGGCAGCCGGCCTCCTCGAGGCGGGCGAGGACCTCCCAGAGGTCTCCGCCTTCCTTGGTCCAGCCACGCGCGGCGAGCGTGGTGCCGCGGACGTCCAGCCCGACGGCGATGGCGTCGCCGTAGCGGGCGATCGCGCTGGCCGTCCATTCCGGGTTCTCCAGGGCAGCAGTACCAAGGTTCACGCGCCGGGCACCAAGTTCCAGGGCCTTTTCCAGGGATGCGTCGTCGCGGATACCGCCGGAAAGCTCCACCTTGATGTCCAGTGCCTTGACCACGCGCTTGAGCAGCGGAAGGTTGCTGCCGCGGCCGAAGGCAGCGTCCAGGTCCACCAGGTGCACCCATTCGGCGCCGTCGTTCTGCCAGGCCATGGCCGCGTCCAGCGGGTCACCGTAGCTGGTCTCGCTGCCGGCTTCACCCTGGACCAGGCGGACGGCCTGACCGTCGGCCACATCCACGGCGGGCAGGAGTTCAAGGATGGGAGTGTCTGTGAGCGTCATGTTCTGCTTTCAGTGATGATCCGGCTCAGAGGCCGTAGGTGAGTAGGTAGGCGCCCAGCAGGGACATGCCCGCCAGGACCCAGAAACTGATGCTGATAAACCTGGGCAGGCCCTGCCTGCGGAAGGAGATGGCTCCGCCGGCGAGCAGGCCGGCTACTCCCATGAGGACTACGCTCCACATGGCCTACCCCAGTCCCTTGAGCCAGTTTTCGAGCAGGGCAGCGCCTGCGTCCCCCGACTTTTCGGGGTGGAACTGAGTGGCGCTCAGCGGGCCGTTCTCCACGGCCGCGACGAAGGGACCGCCGTGGTTGGCCCAGGTCACCTGGGGCGGATTCATGGCCGGCTGGGTGACGTCGAAGTCCCATTTCTGCACGCCGTAGCTGTGCACGAAGTAGAACCGCTCGTCCTCGATGCCCTTGAACAGGTTGGAACCGGCCGGAGCCTCGACGGTGTTCCAGCCCATGTGGGGTACCACCTCGGCGGCCAGGCGCTCCACAACGCCGGGCCACTCACCCATACCCTCGGTCCGCACGCCGTGCTCGACACCTTCTTCGAAGAGGACCTGCAGGCCTACGCAGATCCCCAGGACCGGCCGTCCACCGGCGACCCGGCGGCCGATCATCCGCAGAGCGTCGACATCTTTGAGTCCCTGCATCACGGCGGCAAAGGCTCCGACGCCCGGCACCAGGAGCCCGTCGGCGTTGAGCACGTCCGCTGACTTGGAGCTCAGGGTCACATCGGCGCCCACCCGCTCCAGCGCGCGGACAGCTGAGTGGATGTTGCCGGAACCGTAGTCCAGGACAGTGACGCGGCGATTACTCAAAGTGCACCCTTGGTGGACGGGATTCCCTCGACGCGGGGATCCGGTTCGACGGCGGCGCGCAGTGCGCGGGCAAAGGCCTTGAACTGCGCCTCCACAATGTGGTGCGGATCCCTGCCGCCGAGCACTGTCATGTGCAGGCAGATCTGGGCATGCAGGGTGATCGCTTCAAAGACATGGCGGGTCAGCGAGCCCGTGAAGTGGCCGCCGATCAGGTGGTATTCCTGGCCTGCCGGTTCGCCCGAGTGCACCAGGTAAGGCCGGCCGGAGATGTCGACGACGGCGTTGGCCAGGGCTTCGTCCAGCGGCACGGTGGCTTCGCCGAAGCGGCGGATGCCCGCCTTATTGCCCAGCGCGGTCTTCAGCGCTTCCCCGATACTGATGGCGACATCTTCCACGGTGTGGTGCGCATCGATGTGGGTATCGCCGGTGGCCTTGACCGTGAGGTCAATCAGGGAGTGCTTGGCCAGCGCGGTAAGCATGTGGTCGTAGAACGGCACCGAAGTGCTGATGTCTGAACGGCCGGTGCCGTCCAGGTCCAGTTCCACGAGCACGGACGATTCGCTGGTGGTCCGCTCGAGGCGGGCGGTGCGTCCGATGACGGTTTCCACGGTCATTGAAGGTTCCTTTGAAAGAAGGGGGTCTCTGGTACCAGTCTAGTGTTTGAAGTTGGCTTCGGTTCGAGGCCGGAGCCGGCTCCGGCACTAGGATGCGAGCAGCGCCCGGAGGCTGGCGAGGAAGGCCGTGGTCTCAGCCTCGGTCCCCGCCGTTACCCGCAGATGCCCGGGAATGCCGACGTCGCGGATGAGAACGCCCGCTTCGAGCAGTCCCTGCCAGATGCGGGCAGGATCTGCAACGCCGCCGAAGAAGACGAAGTTGGCATCCGAAGGGGCAGGCTGCAGACCCATCGCTGTCAGTTCGGTGACGATGCGGTCGCGTTGGGCCTTGATGTCCTCCACGTTCGCCAGAAGGGCGTCGGAGTGCGCCAGGGCAGCGTTGGCCGTGGCCTGGGTGACCGCGGAAAGGTGGTACGGCAGCCGGACGAGGCGCAGGGCATCTGCGATCTCGGGCGCGGCGGCCAGGTAGCCGAGGCGGGCGCCCGCCAGCGCGAATGCCTTGCTCATGGTGCGGGAGACGATGAGCCGTTCACGGCCAGGCAGCAGTTCCAGGGCGCTCGGGGTTCCGGCGTGGGAGAACTCGGCATAGGCCTCGTCCACGATGACGATCGCGTTCGAGGCCGCTCCTGCTTCATAGACAGCGTCAACGACGTCGAGCCCGAGGGCGGTTCCGGTGGGGTTGTTCGGGGTGCAGAGGAACACGATGTTCGGAGCTGCGGCCCGTACCTGCTCCGCCGCGGAGTCCGCTGACAGGGTGAAGTCCGCCGCGCGTTCGCCGGTGATGTAACGGGTGCCCGTTCCGCTGGAAAGCAGCGGGTACATGGAGTAGGTGGGCGGGAAGCTCATGGCGGTACGGCTGGGACCACCAAAGGCCTGGAGCACCTGCTGCAGGACCTCGTTGGAGCCGTTGCCGGCCCAGATGTTCTCGATCCCCAGCCCGTGTCCCAGGTAGGCAGAGAGCCTCTCGCGCAGTTCGGTGAATTCGCGGTCCGGGTACCGGTTGAGCCCGGAAACTGCCTGCTGGACTGAGGCGGTGATTGCGTCCTGCACCTCGCGCGGCAGGCCGTGGGTGTTTTCGTTGACGTTCAGCAGGATGGGCACTTCCAGCTGCGGCGCACCGTACGGGGTGAGCCCCCGGAGATCGTCACGCAGGGGAAGTCGGTTGAGTTTTTCCAGCTGTTCAGTCACCTCTCCAGCTTAAGCCGCCCCCTCCCCCGCGCAGAATCCGCGGCTTTAGGTGACGCTGCGTAAAGACCCGGAAGGGGACACCGCGGCGCTTCACCGCCGGTCTGTCCTGGGCCGGGACGGCTTGTCCTGGTCCGGTACAGCTATCCGGAAACCGGAATGTAAAGCTGGGCACCGGCGGGAACCACGGCGTCGCTGAGGTTGTTCAGCTCCATGATGTCCGCAATCACTTCGCGCGGGTCCCGGTCCGGTGCGTATTCGGCCGCCAGCCCCCAGAGCGAGTCGCCGGTGCTGACGCTGATCTGCTGGGTCCGGGTCTGTTCGCCGGCACCCCCTGCAGCCAGGGCCGGTGCAGTGAAGAAGCCGACAAAGGTCAGGAGTGCCGCGCCGCCGAGCATAATCGGAGCGCCAACGAGCAGGAGCCGCCCGCGGCGGGTGAGGCGGAGCGGGGCAGCGGACGATACCTGCCTCGAGGCCGCAGCACGCGAAGGCTGGGCGGCGCGGGAGGCCTGGGTGGTGCTGTAAGTCTTGGCGGTGCGGGCAGGGCGGGCAAAGCTCAGTGATGTGCGGGGTGCCGCAAGCTGAACTGTCATGGCAAAACCTTTCCGGTTCGAATCAGGTCCGGGGACAGCCATGGCTTCACGGCTTCGAAACTGGATTCGAATAGTTGGCAACCTTGAATCGAACATGTATTCGATTCCTGCTGTTCCTTTTCTAGCATCTATCTACGAACGATGTCGAGACTCACTCGAACAAATGTTTGAAAATGACTCTTCGCTCACCTAGCGTTGAGACAAGCGGTGACCGTTCGAATACAGGGAACCATCCGCCACTGACATTGCAGTGACCAGCACCAACCGCCCCGGCCCGGCCGGAATGCTCGAAGGGAAGCCGAAGTGCCCCGTAGGACCAACTCCGATGGCCGTCCGGCTGCATCCGCCCAAGCCGGTTCCGCCCGCCCCAAGTCACTGACACCCCGGCAAAAGAAGATCCTCGAGACCATCCAGGCTTCCGTCACCGCCAACGGCTACCCGCCCTCTATGCGGGAGATCGGTGACACGGTGGGGCTGGCCAGCCTGTCCAGCGTGACGCACCAGCTGAGCCAGCTGGAAAAGATGGGCTACATCCGCCGCGACCCCAAGCGTCCGCGGGCAATGGAGATCCTGGTGCCCCTGCTTATGCACACCGAGCGCACGGGACCGGGCACGGCCGCCGGCACCGCCAAGGAACAGGAGGCGCACTCCGCTGCGCAGTCAAATGTCACGGAGCTGACGACGGCAGTGGACACAGCAATGGTTCCCCTCGTCGGCCGGATCGCAGCCGGCGGGCCGATCCTGGCCGATCAGGTTGTTGAGGAAATGATCCCCCTGCCGCGGCAGCTGGTGGGCCACGGAGAATTGTTCATGCTGCGGGTCTCCGGCGATTCAATGGTTGATGCCGCGATCTGTGACGGCGACTGGGTTGTCGTCCGCCGCCAGCCAACGGCCGAAAACGGTGACATTGTGGCCGCTCTCCTGGACGACGAGGCTACGGTCAAGACCTTCCGCCAGCGCAACGGCCACACCTGGCTCCTGCCCCAGAACACCCGGTACGAGCCGATTATGGGCGACCACGCCACCATCATGGGCAAGGTTGTCTCCGTGATGCGTTCGCTCTAGTCCCACCAGCCAGCCGCCGGGGAGGTCACCTTCTGGCAGGAGACCTGCTAGGACGCTGCCTTCTGGGAGGCACTGAGCCGTTCAAGAATCCCCAGGGCCACGCTGCGGTCTGTCGTGGACCAGAACGGTGGCAGGGCAGCACGCAGGAACCCGCCGTATCGGGCATTCGCCAGCCTGGAATCGAGAACGGCCACCATGCCGCGGTCGCCGGCTGCCCGGATCAGCCGACCGGCACCCTGTGCGAGCCGCACAGCGGCATGGGTCGCTGATACGGTCATAAAACCGTTGCCGCCGGCCTTCGCCACGGCCCTGGTCCGCGCCGTCATCAGCGGGTCATCGGGACGCGGGAACGGAATGCGGTCGATCACCACCAGCCGGCAGGCCTCGCCCGGAACATCGACCCCCTGCCACAGGGACATGGTTCCGAACAGGCAGGTGGCGTCTTCCTCGGCAAACTGCTTCACCAGGGCGGACATGGAGGACTCGCCCTGGCACAGGATGGGGAAATCGACCCTGAGCCGCATGGCCGCGGCTGCGTCCTCTGCTGCCCGGCGGGAAGAGAACAGTCCCAGCGCGCCACCCCCGGAAGCCTTGAGCAGTGCTTCCAGTTCATCGAGCTGCGCCGTGGACGTCCCCCGCTCCGGCTTAGGCAGGTCGCGGGCTACGTAGAGCACTCCCTGCCGCGGATAGTCGAAGGGACTGCCGACGTCGGTACCGGTCCAGGCCGGTGCGGCCGCGCCCACCAAACCAAGACCGCCCGCCACAGGACCAAATTCTGACCCGATTGCCAGAGTGGCCGAGGTCAGGACAACTGTGTGGCCGTCAAAAAGCCCGTCACGCAGGCGTCCGGCCACCGACAGCGGAGCGACGTTCAGGGTAGCCGGTGAGGACTCATCCGGGGGCGAGTAGCCCTCCCCTGGGGCAAAAGTGCTGGGCCTTGACGCCCAGACCACTTCACCGGCGTCGGGCGCGCTGACCAGGCGTTCGCAGAGTTCCAGTACGGCCATCAGCCGTGAGCGGGCCATTTGGCGCCCGCCGTCCGCGGTGTCACCCCCCTCAGGCTTCGAATCGGAGAGCGCTGCCCGGCAGGCCTCCCGGACCCGGGCCACGGCCAGTTCCTGCTCCTCGTTCAGGCCGGACGGAAGCAGACCCGCAGGGATTGCCTCCACCGATGCGTCGAAGGCGCGGCCGGCTGCTGCCAGTTCCTCGACTGACGCAGATGTATGTTTGCGCGCGGCGGTGACGGCGGCGCTGATGACGGTCCCGGAAAGCTGCCCGGTTACGGCACCGGTGACGCGGTCCTGCAGCTCGTGCGCTTCATCGATGACAACGACGTCGTAGTCAGGAAGGACGGCGAGTCCTTCGAAAGCGCTGATGGCCAGCATGGCGTGGTTGGTGATGACGAGGTCGGCGACGGCGGCCTTGGCTCGGGCACGTTCGCTGAAACAGTATTCGGCAACCGGGCAGCGCTGCGCACCGAGGCATTCCATGGAGGTGACGGACACCTGCCGCCAGGCGCGGTCCGAAACGCCGGGCACCAGCTCGTCCCGGTCCCCCGTTTCGGTTTCCTCGGCCCACTCGTGCAGCCGGACAACCTCACGGCCGAGGGCCGACGTCGGGCCGGAAGCGGGTGCCGGATGCGGGACGACGCGGTCGTCGCCGAGTGTGAACAAGGCGCCGGGATCATCTTCCTCGGGAAAGCCCCCGCCGGTCTTGTGGACGCAGACATAGTTGCTCCGGCCCTTGAGCAGGGCGACATCCACTTCGCGGGGCAGCTTCGGTTTCAGGGCCGTGAGCAGCCGCGGCAGGTCGCGTCCGACGATCTGGGCCTGCAGTGCCAAAGTGGCAGTGGAAACCAGGGCGGGCTTGGGGCTCTCCAGCGCATGATGGATCAGCGGCACCAGATAGGCCAGGGACTTGCCGGTGCCGGTGCCGGCCTGCACCAGCAGGTGCCGGCCGGTTTCAATCGATTCAGCGACCTGGCGGGCCATCTCGTGCTGCCCGGGACGGTTCTGCCCGCCCATGGCGGCGACGGCGGTGTCCAGAAGATCCAGGACCTCCGCGCCTGCATCCTGCCTAGGCATGGTTGACGAACTGCTCCAACTCCGGGGCGAGGGCATCTCGGACCAGCACCCGCATGTGGGTTCCGTCTTCCTCGTGCTCCAGTGCCAGGATTTCCGCGTCCTGGCTGTGCAGGCGGGAGACGACGTCGCCGCGCTGGTACGGGACAAGCAGGTCCAGTTCCACCCCGGGCCGGGGAATTCCCTCGGAGATGGCCTGGAGCAGTTCGTCGATGCCCTCGCCGGTGCGCGCCGAGACCACAACGGTCCTCGGTTCGCGCTGGCGCAGCCGTTCGATCACGAACGGGTCGGCGGCATCGGCCTTGTTCAGCACGATAATCTCCGGGATCCGGCGGGCGTCGACATCGGCAAGGACGGAACGCACCGCTGCAATCTGTCCTTCGGGATCCGGATGGGAGGCATCCACAACGTGCAGGATCAGGTCAGCGTCCGCTACCTCTTCCAGAGTGGAGCGGAAGGCTTCCACCAGCTGGGTCGGCAGGGAGCGGACAAATCCGACGGTATCGGCAAGTGTGTAGCCGATACCGTCCGGGGTTTCGGCCCGGCGGATGGTCGGGTCCAGTGTTGCGAACAGCGCGTTTTCCACCAGGACACCGGCGTCGGTCAACCGGTTCAGCAGCGAGGACTTGCCGGCGTTGGTATAGCCGGCAATCGCGACTGAAGGCACCTGGTTACGCTGGCGGTTGGCCCGCTTGGTTTCCCGGGCCGGCTTCATGCCCGCGATTTCACGGCGCAGTTTTGCCATGCGGGTGCGGATCTTCCGCCGGTCGAGTTCGATCTTTGTCTCACCTGGGCCACGGGACCCCATGCCGGCTCCGGCACTGCCCACCTGGCCACCGGCCTGGCGGGACATGGATTCACCCCAGCCGCGCAGGCGCGGAAGCAGGTATTCCAGCTGAGCCAGTTCCACCTGGGCCTTGCCTTCGCGGGACTTTGCGTGCTGGGCGAAGATGTCCAGGATCAGGGCGGTCCGGTCAATGACCTTGACCTTGACGATGTCCTCAAGGCCGCGGCGCTGGGATGGCGAGAGCTCGCTGTCCACGATCACGGTGTCCGCGCCGGTGGCCGTCACGATGTCCTTGAGCTCCTGCGCCTTGCCGGAGCCGAGGAAGGTTCCGGGGTCCGGCTTCATGCGGCGCTGTACTATGCCGTCCAGAACCTCCGACCCTGCTGTCTCAGCCAGGGCGGCCAGTTCCTTGAGTGAATTTTCCGCGTCTGCGGCCGTACCCTCGGTCCACAGGCCGGCCAGGACCACCCGTTCCAGCCGAAGCTGCCGGTATTCAACCTCGGTGACGTCTTCGAGTTCCGTCGACAGGCCGGCAACACGCCGGAGGGCCCGGCGGTCCTGCAGGTCCTGCTGATCCCCGTCGGCATCTGAGTGCTCGGCTGCCTGCACCGAAAGTGCCTGGGCCTGCCCCCGGATTCCGGACGCAGTTCCCGGCGACACACTGCGCTTGGCAACTGCAGCGTCTTCCTTGGCCAGGATCCGATCGATGACGCCCTGGATTTCCTCGGGTTTGAGGTCCGTGGGCGTGGAGCCGGCAGCGGGACGGGAATTGTTGATGGTCATAATCTCCTTAGAAGCGGTACTAACCATGGTAGGCCAGAGGACCCACATTGTGTCGGCTGCCGTGGGGGTTGTGCAATACGTGCGCGGGTGCCGGCAGCCGGCGGGGGCGGCACACGGCCGCCCGGTCCCGCACCCGGTCCCGGAACCACTAATCTGGATAGTTATGGGTTCAGAGCACTACTTCAGTTCACAGCCGTCCTCACCGGAGGTCCGCAGGCCGCTGCGCGTCACCTTGGCCGGCCAGGAGCGGACGCTTGCCACTTCCGGCGGCATCTTCAGTCCCGATGGGCTTGATAAGGGAACGCACGTTCTGCTGTCGAATATTCCCGACCCGGCACCTGCGGGGAACCTGCTGGATATCGGCTCCGGCTGGGGCCCCATAGCCCTGACCATGGCGCTGAAGTCCCCGGGCGCGCAGGTCTATGCCGTGGACGTCAACGAACGGTCGCTGGGGCTGACCCGAGACAACGCGGCATCCCTGGGCCTGGCCAACGTCCACGCCCTGCTCCCGGACGCCGTCGATCCCCAGCTGCGCTTTGCGACCATCTGGTCCAACCCGCCGATCCGCGTCGGCAAGGAGGAACTGCATGCACTGCTGCTGCAGTGGCTGCCGCGGCTGGCACCGGGCGGAACCGCCTGGCTGGTGGTCCAGAAAAACCTGGGGTCCGATTCCCTGCAGCGCTGGCTCGGTGAAAACCTCGACGCCGATTTTGCGGTCAGCCGTTACAGCACCGCCAAGTCCTTCCGGATCCTTCTCATCAAGCGCAGCGGCGAACCTGCCTAGAGCAGCGTTCCGCGGGCCACAAGGACAGCGGGTCCGCTGAGTTCCACGTGTTCGCGGCCGTCCGGTCCGGCGAGGAAACGGACGCCGAGCTCGCCGCCGGGCACCCGAACGTGCCAGGCGTCCGGGGCGCCTGCTCCGGCCCAGAACCGGGTCGCCACAGCGGCTGCGCAGGCACCGGTGCCGCAGGAACGGGTCTCGCCCACACCTCGTTCGTGGACCCGCATGGTCAGCTGCCCCACGCCGTCGAGCACCAGCGGTTCGGCGGGCACCACAAACTCCACGTTGGTGCCGTTCGCCGGCACAGGTTCAACGGAGGGGGCCTTTGCCAGATCGGTCGCGGCCAGTTCCGACAGTTCGGCCAGAGCGACGACGGTATGCGGGTTGCCCATGCTCACGGACAGTCCCGGGCGCGGCACCTCGAGTCCCCCTGCGTTGACAACCGTGTCCATGGCCTTGGCCGCGGCGTGGTCGGGGAAAATGAACTCCCACGGACCCATGTCCACCGCGTAGCCGGTGTCCGTCCGGGTGACCGTTTTCAGTCCGGCCCGCGTGCCGATCGGCAGCACGTCGCCCGGGGCAAGCTGCACCAGTCCTTCTTCGAGCAGGAAGTGCACAAAGACCCGCACGCCGTTGCCGCACATTTCCGAGATGCTTCCGTCACCGTTGCGGTAGTCCATGAACCACAGTGCGTCCGGGTTGGTCTGCAGGACAGCCTGGCCTTCGGGCAGGTGCTCGGACCGGACCGCGCGGATGAAGCCGTCGGCCCCGATCCCGCTGTGCCGGTCGCAGATAGCCGCAACGTCAGCGGCGCTCAGGTCCCGAAGCCCATCGGGGTCTGCTGTCAGGATGAAGTCGTTACCGGTGCCGTGGCCCTTGGCAAAGGTCAGGCCGGCAAGGCTGGACGGCAGGCCGGAAGCGGACAAGGCAATGGGGGAAGTTGTGCTCACCCTTCAAGAATAGCGGCGGCGGCCTTGTTCACCAGTTCAGGATCGTCGAAGTCCAGCCAGGTGATGCGGGGGTCCGCACGGAACCAGGTGAGCTGGCGCCGGGCGAACTGCCGGGTGGCAACCACGGTGTCCTCCACGGCCTGCCCGCTGGTCCATTCGCCGTCGAGCACTTTCAGGAACTGGGCGTAGCCCAGGGCCCGGCCGGCGGTCTTACCGGTCCGCAGGCCGGCCGCGTCCAGCCGCCGGACTTCAGCCTCCAGTCCCTGTTCGACCATGAGCTCAACGCGGCGGGCCAGCCGCTCATGCAGGAGGCTGCGTTCCACCGTCAGGCCTATCTGCACTGCCGGCTGGAAGTAGGTGCGGTCCGGCATGAAGGAACTGAACGGCCGGCCGGTGAGTTCGTGGACCTCCAGGGCACGGACGACGCGCCGGGCATCGCCCAGGCGTGCCGCAGACACCGGATCAAGCTCCTGCAGGCGGGAACGCAGAACCTCGAGACCGTCCGTGTCCAGTTCCGCTTCCAGCCGGCGGCGCAGTACGGGGTCCGTTCCCGGAAACTCCAGCACGTCCAGGGCCGCGCGGACGTAGAGTCCGGAGCCGCCGACGAGGATGGGATACCGGCCGCGGGACTGGATCTGGGCGATCAGCGCCCGGGCCTGGGCTTGAAAGGCGGAGACGCTGGCTTCCTCGGTCACGTCCATGATGTCGAGCAGGTGATGCGGCACACCGCCGCGCTCCGCCAGCGGAAGCTTCGCGGTCCCGATGTCCATGCCCCGGTAAAACTGCATGGAATCCGCGTTAATAATCTCCCCGCCGAGGCGCTGCGCCAGCGCCACGCCCAGGTCGGACTTTCCGGAACCGGTGGGACCGACGACGGCGACAACGGGCAGTTCGCCGCGGGTCACCGGCGCGGCGGCAGGACGGGCATACCCAGGGAAACGCCGGCGCGGGCGCCCTCAGCTGCGGGGGCGGGAACGCCGCAGGATTCGGCCTGCGCCCGGTCCCAGGCATCCCCGGCCCGGGAACGCCGCAGCGAGTAATCAGCCGCCGAGGCCGGGTCGGATACCAGGTGGAACGCGGCAGCGGAGGTAATCGGAACGGTCACCAGGTCCCCCGGGCGGGGAACCGGAGCACCTTCGGGAACGGAGAAGTGCACCAGCCGCTGATCGCGGGAGCGGCCGGACAGCCGGCCGGTCTCCTCCGACTTGCGTCCCGACGCGGCGGTGACCATCACTTCGACGGTGGTGCCGACCTGCTTGGCGTTCTCCTCGGCCGCGATCCTGTCCTGCAGCGCGGTCAGCCGTTCAAAGCGTTCCTGCACAACGGCCTTGGGCAGCTGGTCGGGAAGGTCGGCGGCCGGAGTGCCGGGGCGCTTGGAATACTGGAAGGTAAAGGCGGTGGCGAACCGGGCCTGCTCCACAACGTCGAGCGTGGCCTGGAAATCTTCCTCGGTCTCCCCCGGGAATCCGACAATGATGTCCGTTGAAATGGCTGCGTGGGGCATCTGCTGCCGCACCCGGTCCAGGATGCCCAGGAATTTCTTGGACCGGTAGGAACGGCGCATATCCTTGAGGACCTTGTCCGAGCCGGACTGCAGCGGCATGTGCAGCTGCGGCATCACGTTCGGGGTTTCGGCCATGGCGTCGATGACGTCGTCGGTGAAGGCTGCCGGATGCGGGCTGGTGAAGCGGACACGTTCCAGCCCCTCGATGGACCCGCAGGCGCGCAGCAGCTTCGCGAACGCCCCGCGGTCGCCGAATTCCACGCCGTAGGAGTTCACGTTCTGGCCCAGCAGCGTGACCTCGATCGCGCCGTCGTCGACCAGGGCCTGCACCTCGGCGAGGATCTCTCCCGGCCGCCGGTCGCGTTCCTTGCCGCGCAGGGCGGGGACGATGCAGAAGGTGCAGGTGTTGTTGCAGCCGACTGAGATGGAGACCCAGCCGGAGTACACCGAGTCGCGCTTGGTGGGCAGGGTGGAGGGGAAGACCTCGAGGGATTCCAGGATCTCCAGCTGGGCGGCGTCGTTGTGCCGGGCGCGTTCCAGCAGGGCCGGCAGCGCGCCGATATTGTGGGTTCCGAAGACAGCGTCCACGAACGGGGCCTTGGCCAGGATGGTGTCCCGGTCCTTCTGCGCCAGGCAACCGCCGACGGCGATCTGCATGCCCGGACGGGTTTCCTTCACATGAGCCAGCTGGCCCAGGTTGCCGTAGAGCTTGTTGTCCGCATTCTCCCGCACGGCGCAGGTATTGAAGACCACGACGTCGGCTTCCGCGCCGTCGGCGGGTACGTAGCCGGCGCCTTCAAGAAGGCCGGAAATCCGCTCGGAGTCGTGCACGTTCATCTGGCAGCCGAAAGTACGGACCTGATAGGTGCGCAGGGGTGGCTGCGGAGGTGCGTCGAAGGTCTCAGCGGGGGCGGGGCGGGATACAGACAGGCTCACCGTACTAGGGTACGTCGCACGGGTGGCGGTGCCCCAATCTCCCGGCTTTTACTGGCTGGCACCGGCTGTCCGGCTTCGGTTCCCCGCTGCCCCGCTCCCGGCTTCGGGGACCGGGGGCGGAAGTCCGTTCCCTAGTACCAGTTGTTGGCGTAGTGGAAGTTCAAGGCCGAGCAGGGGCTTCCGTACCGGGACTCGATGTAGGTCAGGCCCCAGTTGACCTGCGTCTTGTAGTTGGTCTGCCAGTCGCCGCCGGCGGTGGCCAGCTTGGTGCCGGGAAGTGCCTGCGGAATGCCGTAGGCACCGCTGCTGGCGTTCGTGGCACTGGTCAGCCACTCGGATTCCTTGGTCCACAGGGTATCCAGGCAGGCCATCTCCGAGGCGCCCCAGCCATGTCCGCCCAGCGCAGTTGCCGCGTAGGCCTTCGCGCCGGCAGGGTCGTCGACCGGGACTGATGCCGCCGCAATCCTGGCGGCTTCGGCAGCTGCGGCCTCTTCGGCCGCTGCTGCAGCTGCCTGCTCGGCGGCGAGCTGCGCGGCAGCCTGTTCCGCCGCTGCTGCTGCCGCCTCAGCGGCCGCCACGGCGGCGGCATCGGGGGTGCTCTCCGCCGGCTCCGGCGCCGGCACGGCTGCTTCGCCGGCGGGTGCATCCCCGGTTGCTGACGGGGACGCGGAGTCCGACGGCGCTGCTTCTGCCGGTTGCTCGGCCGCGGCATCGGTTTCGTTGAAGATGGGCAGGGTCAGGCTGGCGAGCTGGATTCCAGCGGTGGCCCGCAGATCCTTGTCGCTGCTGGCTGCTGCGCCGGCGCTGCCGAGGATCACGGCTCCGCCGAGGGCAGCAGCGGCCCCAACCTTCATCCGGTGGCGGCGGCGCTGGATCGCACGCTGCCGCCTCTCTTCACGCCGTCCCTGATCTGCTTTACTCATAAGACCGGGACTGTACACACCGTTCCTGAGTTAGATCGCGGATTGATAACGCTCAGGTTGCGCTTCGGTAACGGACCCGCTTTAATACCAGTTATTTTTCTCGGAATGTGCCCAGGCAGCACAGGGTGTGCCGTACCGCTGCTGGATGTAGAAAAGTCCCCAGTTGATCTGGGTGCGGTAGTTGGTGCGCCAGTCTTCCCCGAAGGCGGCCATCTTGTTGCCGGGGAGGGACTGCGGGATGCCGTAGGCGCCGCTGTAAGGGTTAGCTGCGCTGGTCCGCCAGTTGGACTCACGGTTCCAGAGGTCCACGAGGCAGCGGAACTGGCCACTGTCCCATCCGTGGCCGGGCATGCTGGCAAGCGCATAGCCCTGGGCACCGGCCGGATCATCCACCGGGGCCGCGGGCGGCGGCGGAACCGTCTCCTGCACGGGTGGTGCAGGTGTCGTGACTGGAGGTGCTGGTGCGGCTGGAGGTACGGATGGCTGGGGCGCTGCCGGAACCTGGGGGCTGCTGGGTCTTGTGGGATTAATCACCGGTTCGGCGTCCGGCCGGGCGGTCTCCGCGGCTGCTTTTTCGGCGGCCTCCGCTTGCTGGCGGACCGATTCCTCGGCGCGGGCAGCCTGCATCCTGGCCAGTTCGGCTTCGGCCGTGCTGTCCCGCAGATCTGCCAGCTGGGCGATCAGCACTCCAGTGCGGTCCTCCTGCGCCTGCACGGCCTTCTCCGCCGCTGAGGTGGCCGCTTCCGCGTCCTTGTAGAGGGCGTCGGCTTCCTCAGCCAGCACCCTTCGTGCCTCGCGCTCGGCGTCTTCGGCGTCTTCCAGCGCCGCGGCGGATTTTTCCGCAGCTGCCGCCCGGTCGAAGAGGCGGGATGTCCGCTCAGTGACCAGCTGCAGGGTCCTCATGCGGTCCAGGTGTGCCACACCCTCCTCGGAATCCAGGAGGAAGAGCACTGTGCTGTCCATGCCGCCGGTTTTATAGGTCTGGGCGGCGAGTGCGCCCACCTGGTTTCGCAGTTCCGCGGCTTCGGCTGCCGCTGTCTGCCGTTGGCCGGCCAGTTCGGCCACGCGCGCATCACTGGCAAGGAGGTCATCGCGCAGCGAATCGTAGCGGCTGGATGCATCCACGGCGGCGTTGCCAAGGGCTCCGGCCTCATCCTGCAGTTTGGTGAGATGTTCTTCGAGCTGGCTGATCTGCGCTTCCCGGGCAGAAACATCGGACTTGGCGGCTGCTATCTGGTCCCAGCTCGGGTAGTCATCCGCGGAGGCGGGCGCGGCCGACAGCAGCGCAGCGGCAAGAACCCCGGCCGCTGCTGCCGCTGTCAAAGACGGGATAGACAACTTCTGTCCCAGAAACCTCACTGTAAACATAATGAGGATCAGCATACGATACGCCGGTGGTATCCCCTACTGGCGCCTGCGGCCGGATTTGCGGCCCCTTCCACGGATCCGGGGGCCCCGCCCGCCTGGCCTGCACCGCCCGGAGGGGTACCGTCACCGTCACCAGGCGGTGTCGTCGGCTTCGGCTCCCTGGTTTTCCAGTGCCTCGTTCACCACGGCGAAACCGAGGGAGGGCGAGTAGCCCTTCCGCGCCAGCATAGAGACCAGCCGCCGGACCTGTTTGTCCCGTTCCTGCCGGTCTGAAGACACTGCAGCGTTGCGCAGCTTCCGGCGCACCAGTTCCTGCGCTGCTGCCCGTTCATCGTCGCTGCTCAGCTGCTCGAGGGCTTCCTCCGCCAGTTCCGGGGCGATCCCTTTCTCCGCCAGCTCCCTGCGGAGGGCTGAACGGGCCAGGGACCGAGTCTGGGATCGGCTCTGTACCCACATCCGGGCGAATTCGGCGTCGTCGATCAGCCGGACCTCTTCGAAACGGTCCAGGACAGCCGCCGCGACTTCCGCCGGGACGTCCCTTTCGGCCAGCTTGTCTGCCAGCTGGCGGCGGCTTTTGGCGGAACTTGTCAGCTGCCGCAGGACTATCGCCCGGGCAACCGAGTACGGATCCGCCTCTGGAACGGAATCAGCCGGCGAACCGGGCGTGGGGCCGTTCTGGTCTCCCCCGCCCGGTTTCCGGCCACGGCGCTGCTGCATCCTTGGGGCTAGACTTCGGCTGCTGCCGTGTTGTCAGCTGCCGGAGCCGCCTTCTTGCCCTTCGGTGCCTGCTCTTCAGGTTCCGGATCGACGCCCAGCTTGACGCGCAGACGCCGTTCAATCTCGTCCGCGAGTTCCGGGTTGTCCCGCATGAAGCGGCGTGAGTTTTCCTTGCCCTGCCCCAGCTGGTCTCCGTCGTAGGTGAACCAGGCACCGGACTTCTTGACGATTCCGTGCTCCACGCCCATGTCGATCAGGCTGCCTTCGCGGGAAATGCCCTGCCCGTAGATGATGTCGAACTCCGCCTGCTTGAAGGGCGGGGCCATCTTGTTCTTGACGATCTTGGCACGGGTGCGGTTACCGACCGCGTTGGTGCCTTCCTTCAGCGTTTCGATGCGGCGGACGTCGATGCGGACCGAGGCGTAGAACTTCAAGGCCTTGCCGCCGGTGGTTGTTTCGGGGCTGCCGAAGAACACACCGATCTTCTCGCGGAGCTGGTTGATGAAGATGGCGGTGGTTTTGGTCTGGCTCAGGCGTCCCGTGATCTTTCGCAGGGCCTGGCTCATGAGCCGGGCCTGGAGGCCAACGTGACTGTCGCCCATGTCGCCTTCGATTTCCGCGCGCGGCACCAGGGCGGCTACGGAGTCAATGACGACGATGTCCAGCGAGCCGGAGCCAACCAGCATGTCCATGATTTCCAAGGCTTGTTCGCCGGTATCCGGCTGCGAGACCAGCAGCGCGTCGGTATCGACGCCGAGCTTCTTGGCATATTCCGGGTCCAGGGCGTGCTCGGCATCGATGAACGCTGCGATTCCGCCGTTCTTCTGTGCATTGGCGACGGCGTGCAGGGCCACGGTGGTTTTACCCGAGGATTCCGGGCCGTAGATTTCCACGACGCGGCCGCGGGGCAGTCCGCCTATGCCGAGCGCAATATCCAGGGCGATGGAGCCCGTTGAAATGGTCTCGATCGGTGCGCGGGTGTCGTCTCCCAGCCGCATGATCGAGCCCTTGCCGAACTGCTTATCGATCTGGGCCAGTGCTGCTTCGAGTGCTTTGGCGCGGTCTGGAGCGGCCATTCTTCACCTCTGTTGTTGTGGCTGTTGCTGATGTTCCTGGCCCGTGGGCCTGCTGTCGGTTCCTTGCTGAAACCGTATGCGACGGCACTGACATTGCCAGCGAACGCATGCCGGATGTGGACAGCCGGAGCGGGGCGGGCCAGTTGCTGCCCCTGTGTAGGAGCATATCGGCATCCGAACAAATATTCGAACGAATACCGCCGCGTGTCTAGTCCCGTTTCGGCTGGATGTCCCGTCCCAGCCGGCGTTCCGGCGGGACCTCCTGCATCTCGCAGACGGCGAGCCACACCCGTTTGGGGTCTACGCCTTTTTCCAGCGCCTGGCTGGCAGTTTGTCCCCCTAGACCGGTTAGAACCAGGTCGGAGGCCAGAATCCGGGAATACGCCGGCCCAAACTCATCGTCCATGAGCCGCCAGAAGTCGCTGATACGCATCAATTTATCCTCTCACGCCCGCTCCAGCAGACAGCATCCCGGGGCTTGCCGGCCGCCAGGGCACCCGGCCCCCGGCCTAGAATAGGTTCATGACGGATCATCCGCCGGCAACGGCCCCAGCCCCGGCCCCGGCTCCGGCTTCGACCACTACGGCCATCGAAAGCCTCGAACAGGAGCTGAGCGTCCTGTGGCGGCGCGCACGCGCTGCTTCCCAGCGGGTGGCCAAAGCCGTCCACCCCAATCTGGAACCGGCGGCCTACGGGCTTTTGGTCCTGCTGCAGCGCCGGGGTCCGCTGCGTCTCACCGATCTGGCTGCCGCCATCGGCGTCGGAAAGCCCTCGGTGAGCCGGCAGATCGTGATTCTGGAGACCTTGGGCCTGGTGGAAAAG
Organism: Arthrobacter pullicola; assembly: GCF_014836875.1. Classification (GTDB taxonomy): domain Bacteria; phylum Actinomycetota; class Actinomycetes; order Actinomycetales; family Micrococcaceae; genus Arthrobacter_B; species Arthrobacter_B pullicola. The sequence continues at coordinate 51,129 of NZ_JACSQC010000002.1, forward strand.
CATGCCGATCCCGAAGACGGGCGGGCACAGGCCATCAGCCTTACTCCACTGGGACAGGAACAGCTCCTTCGGACCCAGCGGGCGCGGGAGGAACATTTCCGGCTGCTGCTGTCCTCCTGGGACGAGGCGGAAGTCCTGGCCCTGAGTACGCTGCTGCACAAGCTCAACGTGTCCGAGGTTCCGGGCCACGCCTAGCGCGGGCCTGACCAGCCAAACCCAATCAGGGCAGACGAAAGACCCCGCCGGCTTTGCGCAGCGGGGTCCTTCAATAGATCTTGGGCGGGAAGCGTCAGCTGCCCGGGGGTTGTTACGGAGTGCGGGCCAGGTCCCGGGCCAGGTCCTCCGGGAACTCACGGGCAAACTCCCGGGAGAATTCCGTTGGAACAGTATCGGGAATGGTTACGCCTTCGGCGCTGGCCACACGGTCACTGACCTCACGAAGCATCAGGGACAAAGGCACATCGAGGGCACTGCAGATTGAAGACAGGAGTTCAGAAGAAGCTTCCTTCTGTCCGCGTTCGACTTCGCTCAGGTATCCAAGGGAAACCCGGGCACTGTGTGAGACTTCACGCAGGGTACGGCCCTGGCGCTGGCGTACATCGCGGAGTACATCACCAATTTCATGGCGTAGAACTACCATCTTGCGCTCCTTAGGCTCCCTGTGTGCATCTTCCGCCAACCCTACATCCCGCCAGCGAATAACGCCGTTCACGGATACGGGTTGCTTCACCATGTGTATCGTCCTGCTCCCTTATCGGTCTCTCCGCGGCGGATGCCGCGGATTCTCTAGATCGTAAACCGGAAACCTTAGCGGTTCCTGATACTAACAACTGACGTGGTTTCGGATTTGTTCCCGGCCACGTCAGCTGCCTGCGCAGTGAAGCACTTCCTGCGCTAGTGTTCCTGCGCCAGCTCGCCGGCGAGCAGTTCCAAAGCCGCAGCGCAGGCCTGCCGCCGGATGGCGGCGCGGTCTCCCTGGAACCGGAAACCCTGGGACCTGGCTCCGGCGACCGTGGCGATCCCAATAAACACAGTACCCACCGGCTTGCCATCATGCGGCTCCGGACCCGCCACACCGGTGGTGGAGACTCCAATATCCGCGTACAGCAGCCGCCGGACCCCTTCAGCCATCTGCTCCGCCACCGCTGAATCGACGGAGCCAGCCTCCTGCAGCAAATCCTCCGACACACCCAAAACCTGTACCTTGACCGAATTCTGGTACGCCACGACGCCGCCCTGAAGTACCGCCGAGGCCCCGGGAACAGTGCCCAGCTCCGCAGCGAGCATCCCGGCGGTCAGCGACTCAGCAGCTGCGACGCGCATTCCGCGGCTGACCGCAGCAGCCACAATAGCGGGAGCAGGGCTGGTCATGAGGTGCGGCCGGTTCCGCCGCGCGCACCGGCGCGCAGGCGGATGGCCTGCAGGACATAGTCGATGCCGGTCACCACGGTGACGACGACGGCGGCTGCCATCACGGTGGCGCTGATCCACCAGGCCCAGTCCCCCAGCCAGGAGGTCAGGGGCAGCAGGAACAGGAAGATTGCCAGAGTCTGGATAACGGTCTTGAGCTTGCCGCCGCGGGAAGCAGCCATCACGCCATAGCGGATCACCACGAACCGCATGATGGTGATTCCGATTTCGCGGACCAGGATGACGATCGTGACCCACCACCACAGCTCGCCGAGGATCGAGAGCATGACCAGGGCGGAGCCGATCAGCAGCTTGTCGGCAATGGGATCGGCGATCTTGCCGAAGTCGGTGATCAGTCCACGGCTGCGGGCCAGGTCGCCGTCGAGCTTGTCCGTGTAGATAGCGACGGCGAAGGTCGCCACCGCCAACCACCGGAACAGGCCGTCGCGTCCGTCGTCCGCCACAAGGAACCAGATGAACAGCGGCACCATGACGATGCGGATGACGGTCAGGACGTTGGCGATGTTCAGCGTCGGAACCCGCTCGGCTGGGGAGTTGCTCACAGTTCCAGACTAACCGGATTCAGCGTCCGGTGAGATTCCATGCGTCCTCTGATCCGTCCTCGTCGCTTCCGGAGCCGTCGGCGCCGTCGTAATACTCCGCTGCCTGCGGCCGGGAGTCCAGATCCTGGGACACGAGGTCCACCGGACCGTCGGCGTCAAACCCCTGGTTCACGTTCGCGTTGTCCGCCAGTGCGGCTGTGGTGGCCGCGTCGGGACCGGAGAGCGGTTCACCGCCCTGGATGGCGGCCAGCGTGGCTGCCAGGTCATCCGGTTTGACCAGCACGTCGCGGGCCTTGGAGCCTTCGGACGGACCGACCACTCCCCGGGATTCGAGCAGGTCCATCAGGCGTCCAGCCTTGGCGAAACCGACCCGGAGCTTGCGCTGGAGCATGGAGGTGGAGCCGAACTGGGTGGTGACCACAAGTTCGGTGGCCTGCAGCAGGACGTTGAGATCGTCTCCGATGTCATCGTCGATCTGTTTCTTGGGCGCAGTAACGGCCACGTCCTCACGGTAGACGGCCTGCAGCTGCGTCTTGACGTGCTCCACCACGCGGTGGATCTCCGACTCGGTCACCCAGGCGCCCTGGACACGGATCGGCTTGTTGGAGCCCATCGGCAGGAACAGGGCGTCGCCCTGGCCCAGGAGCTTCTCGGCGCCCGGCTGGTCCAGGACCACACGGGAGTCGGTGACTGATGAGGTGGCGAACGCCATGCGGGAGGGAACGTTGGCCTTGATCAGGCCGGTGACGACGTCGACGGAGGGGCGCTGGGTGGCGAGCACCAGGTGGATACCGGCGGCACGGGCCAGCTGGGTGATGCGCACGATCGAGTCTTCGACGTCGCGCGGGGCAACCATCATCAGGTCAGCGAGCTCGTCCACGATCACCAGCAGGTACGGGTAGGCGCGGATGACCCGTTTGGAGCCCGCCGGGGGCACCACCTTGCCGTTACGCACGGCTTTGTTGAAGTCGTCGATGTGCTTGAAACCGAAGTTGGCCAGGTCGTCGTAGCGGGTGTCCATTTCCCGGACCACCCACTGCAGCGCCTCGGCGGCCTTCTTCGGGTTGGTGATGATCGGGGTAATCAGGTGCGGCACACCTTCATAGGCGGTGAGTTCCACGCGCTTGGGGTCCACCATGACCATCCGGACCTCATCCGGTGTTGAGCGCATCAGGATCGAGGTGATCATGGAGTTCACGAAGGATGACTTACCGGCACCGGTGGCGCCGGCCACCAGGAGGTGCGGCATCTTCGCAAGGTTGGCCACGACGAAACCGCCTTCAACATCCTTGCCCACGCCCATGACCATCGGGTGTTCGGTCTTGCGGGCAGCGTTGGAGCGCAGCACGTCGCCCAGCGCCACGACTTCCTTGTCCGCGTTCGGAATTTCGATGCCGATGGCTGATTTGCCCGGGATCGGCGAGAGGATGCGCACGTCGGAACTGGCTACGGCGTAGGAGATGTTCTTGGACAGCGCGGTCACGCGCTCCACCTTGGTGCCTTCACCGAGTTCGATCTCGTAGCGCGTCACTGTCGGGCCGCGGGAGAAGCCGGTGACCTTGGCGTCCACGTTGAACTGCTCGAGGGTGTGGGTCAGGGCGGCAACCACGGCGTCGTTGGCCTCGGAGCGTTCCTTGGCGGGCGGGCCGGAGGGCAGGAAGTCCGACGGCGGCAGCGTATAGGTGACGTCGCCGGAGAGCTGCAGCTGTTCGGTGCGCTGCGGGATCGGAGCCGACGGCGGCACATTGGCCACGGGGCGCGAGGGCACCGGAGGCACCGGCGGAACCGCGGCAAGGGAGGCAGCGGCCTCGGGGACCAGGGAAATCGCTTCTGTCGGCGGTTCGGTGTCCTCCTCGAGGCCCTGCTGCCGGCGCAGCTTCTGCGTGGCGAGTTCGGCCTTGGTGGGGCGGCGGACGCCCGGGGGAACCGCAGGTTCGGCCAGGGCCGCTTCCTGCCGCTCCTCTTCATCACGCAGCAGTGCGGCTTCGAATGCCTCATCGCCGGCGAAACCCTCGCTGTGCTCCAGCTCATCATCCTTGCGTGCACGTCCGAAGCGGCTGGGCTTTTTGGGTTTCTTCGGCTTCGCCTGGCGGTCGGTTGCGTAGAGGTAGCTCTGGTCATGGGCCTCGGGATCATCCTGAGCCAGGTCCTGGCCCATGAGGTGTTCGTAGAGGGCGCGCAGGCGCAGCGGAATGTGCCGGAACGGCGTGGCCGTGACGATCAGGATGGAGATGAAGACCAGCAGCGACAGCAGGATGATGACGGGCCATTTGGTGATCGCGGCCGACAGCGGCCCGGCCACAAGGAAACCGACAATTCCACCGGAGATCCACAGCTGGTCGAACCCGTCGGACAAGGCAGGAGCACCGCCGATAAGGTGCGTGATTCCAGCGCCCGAGCAGAGCATCAAGGTCAGGCCGATGCTGATCCGGCCGTTGGCGCGGTGACGTTCCGGGTAGCGGAACAGGCGGACCGAGGCGGTCAGGAGCATAAAGGGCAGGACGACGGCCATCCAGCCGAAGGTGCCGGCGGCGCCGGCGTGAATGACGTCGGCCACCGGCCCGCGGAGCGCCCACCATTCAACGGTGGCGACCAGCAGTGCGGTGAGGATCAGGAAGAAGCCGGTGCCGTCGCGGCGGATCTCACGGTCCGGAACGACGTCGGTGCCCAGTTTGCGCACCCCGGCGCCCACGATCCGGGCGACTCCCATCCAAGCCCCCTGAATGGCCCGCAGGGGCAGCGGGAGCGTCTCTTCAGGCTGGGCCTTGGCCTGCCTGCCGGTGGCTTTCCCCCGTGGCGCAGCTTTTCCCCCGGAACTCCCGCCGGCGTTGCGGGCAGGTGTCCGACTGGAGGAACTGCCGCGCGCGGCAGGGGAAGTACGAGTCGCCATACCTGCCACGCTACCGGATCAGGGCGGCAAAACCCCGAATATACGCGCCAATCCAGGCACTGTTCCTCCCCCGCCGGGAACCCCGGCCGGGGAGGAATCAGGGGCCTGCGAACAGGCCGGGCTAAGCTTCCAGGACCACCGGAACGATCATGGGACGGCGGCGCAGGCGGCGGTTGACCCAGGTGCCGACGACGCGGCGGACAACCTGCTGCAGCTGGTAGGCGGTGTGATCCCGGTTGGACATCACCGCTTCTTCCAGTGCCTTGCTGATCTTGGGTTTGATCTCGTCAAACACGGTGTCGTCTTCGGCGAATCCGCGGGCGTGGATTTCCGGCCCGGACACGATGGTTCCGGTGTTGCGGTTCACCACGGTGATGACGGAGATGAAGCCTTCTTCGCCCAGGATGCGGCGGTCCTTGAGGTCAGTGTCGGTGATTTCGCCAACGCTCGAACCATCCACGTAGACCAGGCCGCATTCAACGCTGCCGACAACGCGGGCCTTGCCGTTGACCAGGTCCACCACGGTGCCGTCGTCGGCCAGGATGATGTTCTCTTCCGGGACGCCGGTCTGGGCCGCCAGCTTGCCGTTAGCGATCAGGTGGCGGGTTTCACCGTGCACGGGCATGGCGTTCTTCGGCTTCAGGATGTTGTACGTGTAGAGCAGCTCCCCGGCCGAGGCGTGCCCGGAAACGTGGATCTTGGCCGTGCCCTTGTGGACGACGTCGGCGCCAAGCTTCATCAGCCCGTTGATCACGCGGTAAACGGCGTTCTCATTACCGGGGATCAGGGAGGAGGCCAGGATGACGGTGTCACCGCGGCCGACACTGATCCGGTGGTCGCCGTTGGCCATGCGCGAGAGCGCGGCCATGGGCTCACCCTGCGAACCGGTGGACATCAGCACCAGCTTGTGGTCGGGCATGTTGTCCACGTTCTTCAGGTCCACGAGGATGCCGTCGGGAACGTTCAGGTAGCCCAGCTTCTCCGCGATGGCCATGTTCCGGACCATGGAGCGTCCCACGAAGCAGACCTTGCGGCCGTGCGCGGCAGCGGCGTCGAGCACCTGCTGGACGCGGTGGATGTGGGAGGAGAAGGAAGCGACGATGATCCGCTTTTTGACCTTGCCGAAAAGCTCTTCGAGCACCGGGCCGATGTTTCGTTCCGGTGAGGTGAAGCCGGGGACATCGGCGTTTGTGGAGTCCGCCATGTAGAGGTCCACGCCCTCCTCGCCCAGCCGGGCGAAGGCACGCAGGTCGGTGATGCGGCCGTCCAGCGGCAGCTGGTCCATCTTGAAGTCACCGGTGTGCAGGACAGTGCCCGCGCGGGTGCGGATGAACACCGCCAGGGCGTCCGGGATGGAGTGGTTGACGGCCACGAACTCGCACTCGAAGGGGCCGAACTGCTCAACCTGGCCTTCTTTGACCGTGAGGGTGAAGGGCTTGATCCGGTGTTCCTGCAGTTTCGCCTCGATCAGCGCCAGCGTCAGCTGGGAACCGATCAGCGGGATGTCCTTTTTCAGGCGCAGCAGGTAAGGAACCGCGCCGATGTGGTCCTCGTGTCCGTGGGTGAGCACCACGCCCACAACGTCGTCCAGCCGGTCCTCGATGTAGGAGAAGTCCGGCAGGATCAGGTCAACGCCGGGCTGCGTCTCCTCCGGGAAGAGCACACCGCAGTCCACGATGAGCAGCTTGCCGTCGATTTCGAAAACGGCCATGTTGCGGCCGATTTCGCCGAGCCCGCCCAGGGCCACGATGCGCAGCGTCCCCGGCTTGAGGCGGGGAGGGGTCTTCAGTGCGGTATCCGCAGTTTCAATCATGTTGTATTACGCCTTGTCCTGGGAAAAGTCCCATCCTGCTTCGGCCAGGTCCGCCAGGACAGCTTCCATTTCAATGGCGTCGGGAGCCACCAGCGGCAGCCGTACAGCGGCGTTGGGGATCACTCCCTGCATCTTGAGGATCTGCTTGGCGGAAATGGCACCTGGTATGTGTGTCATTACTGCGCGCACTACGGGATCCAGGTCGAAGTGGATCCTGCGCGCCTTGTCGAAATCTCCTGCCGCGGCTGCGTCGACCAGGGCCCGGAACTCCCGGGCGGCCACGTGGGCACTGACGCTCACGACGCCGGCGGCGCCGGCCACCATCCACGGCAGCGTCAGTCCGTCGTCGCCGGCATAGACGTCCAGGGTGGTGTTGGCCATGACCCGGGTGACGGCAGCAAAGTCGGCCTTGGCATCCTTGAGGGCCAGGACCTTGGGGTTTTCAGCGAGACGGAACATCGTCTCGGTGGTGATCGGGATCCCGGCGCGGCCCGGGATGTCATAGATCATGATGGGCAGTTCGCTCGCCTGGGAAACGGCGTCGAAGTGTGCCAGCACACCGGCCTGGGTGGGCTTGTTGTAGTACGGGGTGACAACCAGCTGGCCGTCGGCACCGGCACGTTCGGCCCGCTTCGCCATTTCCACCGAGTGGGAGGTGTGGTTGGTTCCGGTCCCGGCAATGACCTTGGCCCGGCCTCCGACAGTCTCCGCTACGACGCGGAAGAGGTCTTCCTTTTCGCTGTCCTCCAGCGTGGAGGTTTCGCCGGTGGTTCCGGAGATGACAAGACCGTCGCAGCCGTCTTCGACCAGCTTGTTGGCCAGGAACGCGGTGGCCTCAAAATCCACCTCACCGTCGGCTGTAAACGGGGTGACCATCGCCGTCACCAGGGTTCCAAACGGACGGGAACGAATATCAGAGTCTGCCATGGGTAAAACGTTACCTGTTGGACCTGCGATTGGGACAACGGAGACGCCTGGTGCGCCGCAGGGTTTTGGGTCCGGTGGGTGCCGCACAGGGATGTCAAGGCCGTTGTGAGACGATTCAGGAATGAGCAGAACACGGCTGACGGGCATCGACGCTGCCCGGGGAGTGGCGCTGCTTGGAATGATGTCGACTCACATCTTCCCGCTGTATAACCCTGAAACGGGAGCACCTTCCCTGGCGGCCTTGCTCTTTTCCGGACGCGCGTCGGCGCTTTTCGCCGTGGTGGCGGGCATAGGAATCGCCTTACTGACCGGCGGCGCCGATCCGGGTTCCGCGCGTTCCCCCGCCCGGAACCGGCGTGGCATCGCCGCGCGCGCAGGGGTCATCGCGCTGATCGGCCTGCTGCTCGGCGGGCTGGAGACCTCGATTGCCATCATCTTGTTCCATTACGCTGTCCTGTTCCTGATGGTCCTGCCGTTCACGAACATGCGGCTGCCGCGGCTTGCGGTCTGGGCGGGTGTCTGGGTATGCCTCTCCCCCGTACTGGCCTACTTGGTGCGGCCCTGGATCAATGCGAACCTGGTTCCACCCGGTGTCGACGGGAATATCACCTGGGAGCATTTCCTGGAACCGGCTGCCCTGCTGGCCGATGTCCTGTTCACGGGGGTATACCCCACTGTCCAATGGATGAGCTACCTTCTGATCGGCATGGTGGTTGGCCGGCTGCGGCTCTCGAACCTGGCGGTGCAGGTGGGACTGGTCTTCGCCGGGATCTTTGCGGCCGTAGGCTCAAAGTATCTCAGCTGGTACCTGCTCATTGATGGCGGTGGTTTCGCAGAACTCCTGAAGACCGAATCGGGGCAGACGTGGCCGATCGGACGGATGCTGGAAGTGAACCTCACCGGCGTCGACCAGTCCGGCTCCTGGTGGTGGCTCACGGTCAGTGCACCGCATTCCGGAACCACGTTCGACCTGCTGCACACCGCCGGGACGGCTGCCGCCGTTGTTGGGATCTGCCTGCTGCTCACCCGGGCACGGCCTAATCTGCTGCTGCCGCTCTCCGCCGCCGGAGCCATCACGCTGACGCTCTACAGCATGCATATCTGGGTCATGGCCCTGGTGGATGCCCAGGAACCGGCACTGGATCCTGGCTGGGTCTTCTGGCTCCAGGCGGCAGCCGCCGTGCTGATTGGCATGGCGTTCATCCGGCTCGGTTCCCGCGGCCCGCTGGAGACCATCGCGTCCGGCGCCTCGCGGCTGGCCCGGGACGGGACCCTGGCGGAGAACCGGCGGTAGGGGCACGCGGGTCTTTGCCGGTTTCAGCGGAGCGAGCGGAGCGCCGTGTCGATGATGTCCCGGCTCTGTGCGTGCAGCGCCTGGGCCGCAGTGCAGTCCGTGGCAGCGAGATAGGCGTCAACCAACCGGTTCCCCGCAGCGTATCCGGCTCCTGCCGGCAGACCCACCGGCTCGGCTCCGAAGCGTTCCGCGGCGTCGTCCCCATGCACCCATGCGGTGAAGTTCTGCATACCTCCAATGTTCAGTCCGGTGAGCACCTTGCCGAAGACGGCGTCATCGTCCAGGTGCGGCGTGCCCATGGGCGTGTATCCAGCTGTCCCGTAAAGCTGACGGGCGAAGGCATCGGCAAGCCCTTCGGATACAACGTGCTCCCCCACCACAACCGTGGCCGGGTCCCAGACGATGCCGCCCGGGGCATAACGCAGGTTGTGGTTCAGTTCGTGAACGGCCGCTGCTTCCAGCCGTTCCAGATTCTCCCGGGTGGGCCAGAGCGTCAGCGAACCACCAGCTGGGCCAGTGCCTCCCGGCTCTCATCGATGCGTCTGTCCAGGGGAAATCCGAAACCCATCGTATGCATCGCCACCGGGTCGGGCTCGCCCGGGACATACCGGTACATTCCCGCCACGGGTGCCAGCATCCTGCGCAGCACATCAGGACGGTGTTGCTCCGGGGCCGCCAGTACGGCGGCCATACCTTCTGCAGTGTCTAGGACAGTGATCATGCGGTTCACCCTAAAGGTTTACGCAGCGTCAAGGTCAAGCATTCCTCCTACTCGCCTGCCCCGGGAAGCGGGGAGCGCGTCAGTGGGCCGCAGGAAGCGGGGCTTCTCCCTGGGCTGCGGGATTCCGGACGAAAAAGCCCGCGGCGACGGCGAGCAGGCTGATGCAGGCCCCGGCGAGGAAGGCCGTCTGAACCCCTGCGGCCGTCGCTTCGAGCTCCCCGGCGCCCTGGGCCAGCCGGTCCGCGGTCCCGGTGGACAGCAGGGTCACGAACAGAGCTGTGCCGGCACCACCCATGACCTGCTGCACGGTGTTCAGGATGGCGCTGCCGTGGGAATAGAGGCTGGGTTTCAGGGATCCAAGTGCTGAGGTGAACAGCGGGGTGAACGTCATCGCCAGCCCAATGCTCAGGACAACGTGGACGGCGGGGATCATCAGCGCGGGCGTGTCCGCGTTCAGCGCGGTCGCCATGATCCACAGTGAAGCGCTGACCAGGACGGAGCCCGCAACCAGCAGCGCTGTGGGTCCGGCTTTGTCATAAATGCGGCCAACGACCGGTGACAGGACGCCCATGATGAGCCCGCCGGGAAGCAGCATCAGCCCGGTGGTTAGGGTATCCAGGCCGAGCACTGACTGCATGTAAATCGGCAGGACAATAAGGCTGCCGAAAAGCGCGATGCTGGAGACCGCGATCATGGCGATCGAGATGGAGAAGTTCCGGCTCCGGAAGGTGCGGAGGTCCAGCAGCGGTGCGGAGACTCGGGCGAGCCGCACCTGCCGGAAGATGAACAGGACCAGTGCAGCCACGCCGACGGCGAAGGGCAGCAGCGGCGGGACCGGAGCCGGAGCATGCGAGGCGCTTTCCCCGATCGCGGAAAGCCCGTAGAGCAGCCCACCGAAGGCGAACGCCGAAAGGATCACGGAAAGCACATCCAGGGGAACCTTGCGGGGCTCGGTCACGTTCTGGATCTTCACGGCGCCAAGCACCAGCGCGGCGACGGCGATCGGCAGCACGATGATGAACATAAACCGCCAGCTGAGCGCGCTGAGGATGATTCCGGAGATCGTGGGGCCAATCGCCGGCGCCACGGAGATCACGATTGAGATGTTGCCCATGGTGCGTCCGCGGGCGGCCGGTGCCACCAGCGTCATCGCCGTGGTCATCAGCAGCGGCAGCATGATGGCCGTGCCGCTGGCCTGCACCACGCGGGCGATCAGCAGCACCGCAAAGCCCGGTGCTGCCGCCCCCAGGAGGGTGCCAGCGCTGAACAGGATCATGGCCAGAAGGAAGATCTGCCGGGTATGGAAACGCTGCAGCAGGAAACCCGTGACGGGGATGATGACCGCCATGGTGAGCAGGAAGCCTGTGGTCAGCCACTGGGCACTGGCCGCGCTGATGTCCAGGTCTGCCATCAGCGTAGGCAGCGCCACGCTCATGATCGTTTCATTCAGGATGACGACGAACGCCGAGACGATCAGGATGCCGATGACGAGCCGGTTGCGGCCGGCATGCAGATCAGCAGGCGCAGCCGGGGACTGTGCTGAAGCGGACGAAGAATCGTGGCCTGCGGCCGTTTTAGTCAAGGGAATCCTAGGTTGGCTGGAAAAAACAGTGTTTCCGGACGGCACCCTGGCTGAGTACCGGTGGCCGGCCGGGACGCACCGGCAGGGCGGGCAGGCTCAGGCGGGTTAGGACTGGCGTGCGGGCTCGAACAGCTTCCCGGCCTTCCGCATTGCCGAGCGGGCTCGCTTGCGGTCACCGGCGGCGTCGTAGGCGCAGGACAACCGGAACCAGGCACGCCAGCTGTCCGGGGCGGCTTCGACCTCGGCCTGATAGGCCGGGAACTGGGCATCGGCGGCCTCCCGCACAATCCTGCCGCCCGGGGTGCGCGGCAGGTCATCGACCGGCAGCCCGCCCTCGTCGGCAAGGATGTTGGCCATTTTCTCGGTCTGCACACCGAACAGCAGCTCGCGCACCAGCGCCCACACACCAACCAGTGGCAGCACAAAGTACGCCAGGCCCATGGCTTTGGCGGTCAACCCGTCGGAGGTCAGCAGGAGCCAGCCGCGCTGGGCGACAACCACCAGGTAGAAAGCCAGGAGCAGGGTGACCAGGAGGACACCGATTTTCGCCCGGTTATGGAACAGGCCGGAAAAGAATGTGGACAACGCAGGGTTTCCTTAGGCGTTCAGGTTGAGGTAGCCGTCGAGTCCGACGGTCAGGCCCGGGTGCTCCGCGACCTGCCGCAGCCCGAGCAGCACTCCGGGCATAAAGGAGGCCCGGTCGTAGGAATCGTGGCGGATGGTGAGCTGCTCGCCTTCCCCGCCCAGCAGGACTTCCTGGTGGGCTACCAGTCCGCGGAGGCGGACGGAATGCACACGGATACCGTCTACGTCGGCTCCGCGGGCGCCTGGAAGTTCCTTTACTGTGGCGTCCGGTGAAGGCGCGGTCCCCGCTTCGGCACGGGAGCGGGCCATCAGTTCAGCGGTGCGGGCGGCGGTGCCTGAGGGTGCGTCCACCTTGTCCGGGTGATGCAGTTCCACCACTTCCACGGATTCGAAGTACGGTGCGGCCTTGGCCGCGAAAGCGGTGGCCAGCACGGAACCAAGGGCAAAGTTGGGGGCGATGAGGACACCCGTCTCGGGATGCTCCGCGAGCAGCGCCGTCAGGCGCTCCAGGCGCCCGGCGTCCCAGCCGGTGGTTCCGACGACGGCATGCATGCCATGGTCGACGGCGAAGCGGACGTTGGCTTCGGTGCTGTCCGGGACGGTCAGGTCCACCACGTGCCGGGCACCCGCGGACACCAGGGTTTCCAGTGGGTCATTGCGGCCGAGCGCGGCCACCAGTTCCATGTCCGGAGCCGCTTCGACGGCTTTGACGGCTTCGGATCCCATGCGTCCGGTGGCTCCGAGCACCGCGACAGGCAGTTTATTCCTCATGGTTTCAGGTTACCGGTCAGGCCGGGGCGTCGCTGACGCCCACCCACTCCACCGATCCGTCGCCGAAAACCTGCTCCTTCCAGATCGGCACCTGTGCCTTCACCGTGTCCACGAGCTCTGAGCACGCAGCGAACGCGGTGCCGCGGTGGGCCGAGGCCACAGCGGCCACCAGGGCGGCTTCCCCGATCTGAAGCGGCCCGGTGCGGTGGGCGACGCAGATGCGGACGCCGTCGTACTTCGCCGCGATGCCGGCGGCGACGTCCGCTATGACCGCCGCAGCGGTGGGGTGCGCGCTGTAACCCAGCGAGGCCACGTCCTTGCCGCCGTCGTGGTTCCGGACGATGCCGCTGAAGCTCACCACGGCTCCGGCCTGCGGGGTCCAGACAGCACTGGCGGCGGATTCGGGGTCCAGAACGGTGGTGCCGACTGTGGCAGCAACAACTTCGCTAGTGCTCATTTTTACCCTCCAGCAGGCCGCAGATGTGTCCAAGGATCGGTTCCAGGACCGCGAGTCCGTCCGCCACCGCGGACGGGGAGCCGGGCAGGTTGAGGACGAAGGTCCGCCCCGTGGTTCCGGCGTAACCGCGGCTCAGCGCGGCCATGGGCGTTTTGGCCAGCCCGTCGGCGCGGAGGGCTTCCATGATGCCGGGGACCTGGCGCTGAAGCAGCGGCAGGGTCTGCTCCGGGGTGACGTCGGTGGGGCTGATCCCGGTGCCGCCGCTGGTTATCAGCACGGAGGGTTCCAGTGCGAGCATGCGTGCCAGGGCCTCCCCCACCTGATCACCGTCGGGCACGGTTTCGGCGAGGACAACGTCGTAGCCCAGGGCGTAGAACCAGTCCTGCAGCAGCGGTCCGGCTTCGTCCTGGTAAACGCCGGCGGCCGCCCGGGTGGAGGCAACCAGGATCGCCGCCGTGCGGCGGGCCGGTGCCGTTGGGCCGGTGCTCACAGTGTCCAGTCTCCGCTCTTGCCGCCGGACTTGGCCAGCACCATGATGTCCGAAATCACGGCGTGCTTGTCCACCGCCTTGATCATGTCGTAGAGGGTCAGCGCGGTCACGGAAACGGCCGTCAGCGCTTCCATTTCGACGCCGGTCAGGGCCTTGGTCTTCACGGTGGCCCGCATCACGACGGCGTCCTGCCGTGGCTCGAAGTCGATGGTGACCTTGGTCAGCGGCAGCGGATGGCACAGCGGGATGAGGTTGGAGGTCTGCTTGGCAGCCATAATCCCGGCTACGCGGGAAACGGCGAATGCATCGCCCTTCGGCAGTCCGCCTTCCGAGAGCAGCCGGACGACGTCCGCGGTGGTCCTCAGGACAGCTTGGGCAGTGGCTTCGCGGGACGTCTCGGTTTTAGCGGATACGTCGACCATGTGGGCAGTACCGTCGGCGCGGACGTGGGTCAGCGCCGGTGCGGCCCGTTCTTCTCCGGTGTTGCCTGCTCCGGGCTCTTCTGCGGCCATGGGCGAATCCTTTCGGTGGTGCTGTGCTGCACGCGGGGTTAGTCCAACAGCCATACTGTCACTTCCGACCCGGCCGCCGCGTGTTCGGTGTCTTCAGGAAGCTGGACCAGGGCATTGGACGAGGCCAGGGCGTGGATCAGGTGGGACCCGGGCCCGCCAACCAGTTCCACGGCGCCGTCCATATACCGTCCCCTCCGGATCTGCAGCTTGCCGGCCGGACTGGCTGCGGCATCGGCGAGCTTGGCCTGGATTTCCCGGCGCGGGGCGGGCATCCCGGTCAGCGCGCTGAGTGCGGGGCGGAGGAACATTTCGAAGGACACGAGGCAGCTCACCGGGTTCCCCGGAAAACCGAGGAACGGAATCCCGTCCACGGTGCCGATACCCTGGGGTCCTCCCGGCTGCATCGCCACTGAGAGGAACTCGGCACCGCCGGCGCTCAGGGCCTGCCGGACCACTTCGTAGGCGCCCTTGCTGATGCCGCCGGAGGTCAGGACCAGATCGGCGGGATGGCCCCGGAGATCGTCCCGAAGCTGCTCCAGGAAAAGTCCCGGGCGGTCCGCGACGATGCGGGAATGAGTCACTTCGGCGCCGGCCTCACGCAGGCTTACGGACAGCAGCGTGGTGTTGGCGTCGTGGATCTGCCCGGGGGCGAGCGGCTTTCCTGGTTCCACCACCTCATCTCCCGTGCTCAGCAGCAGCACCCGGAAGCGGCCCCGGACCGTAACGGAGTCCAGCCCCAGGCCGGCCAACAGCCCCAGGTGGGCAGCTCCGAGCCGGGTCCCCGCGGCCAGTGCCACCCTTCCTTCGGCAATGTCACTGCCCGCCGGGCGGACGAACTGCCCGGCCGCGATTCCGGCCGGGAGGGCCACAGTGGCTCCGCTGTGTTCCGTGGCCGGATAGAAGGAATCGGGCACCGCCCGCTCGATGGGGATGACGGCGTCCGCCCCGGCAGGCAGCATGGCGCCGGTCATGATCGGGGCGGCGGTTCCAGGTGCCAGTGCGGGAGCGGCTGTACCGGCAGGAATCGGCTCAGCAACCAGCAGCTGAACTGTGTCTGCCTGGACTGTGTCTGCCTGAACTGAGGCCGGCGAGGGGACTGCGGTGAGATCGGACGCGCGGACGGCATAGCCGTCCATCTGCGAGTTGTCGAAAGGCGGGAGGCTGCGCGGGGCCCGGACGTTTCCGGCGAGGACGCGTCCGGCGGCCTGCTCCAGCCCGAGGGTCTCAGTGCGGACCGGGACCTCGGCCAGCCAGCCGGCCAGGAGGTCCTGGACCTGTTGGCGATGCTCGCCCACGGTCCGGGTGCGGGTACCTGTGCTGCTCACGTTCCTCCTCGGCCGGGTGCACCTTCCGCGGGCACGCTGAGACGAATTCTATGCATTTTTCCGTCTGCGGGCCCGTTCCCGCACTCCTGCAGGCTTAGGGCCGTTCCGCCGGCCGGCGCAGCCGTTGCCGCAGCTGCACCAGTTCCGCTTCGGACAGGCCTCCGGCCCGGAGGTACCCCGCAGCTCCGCCGTGGTTTGCCCCGACCCAGTCGAGGGCGGCACTGATGGCGTCGGCGGGCGAACGGGTGACCAGCGTGATGATCTCCTCATTCAGTGGCACTCCCATACCGGCGATCATGCCCAGCATCCGATCCGACCACTCCCCCGCCAGGTTGCGTTCGCTGAGCTGATAGTCGGCCACTATGCCGTCCCTTTCCGCGCCGGCAGCTTCAAGCAGGAGCGCGGCGGCAACCCCGGTGCGGTCCTTGCCCGCCGTGCAGTGCAGCAGTGCCGCAGAACCGTTGCCAGCGGCTACGACCCGGGCCACCGCAGCGAACACCGACACACCGTCCTGCAGCATGCCGGTATACAACTGTCCCAGGGTTGGCAGCTGGGCGATCGCTGCCTGCACCGCGCGGCCCGCCGCCGCCGGATCACCGGCCAGGTTCGCGCGCTGCATTTCCTCCTGCGCGGCGCCGGTGAACGCGCCCTCGAACAATGGCAGCTCAAGGGTGCGCAACTGCGTTCCGGCCGGGAGCCGGTCCGGAGCCATCTGCCGTTCGGCCGGAGTGCGGAAGTCAACAAGGACATCGATGCCGGAGCCGGCGAGGGTTTCCAATCCATGGGGTGTCAGGGAACTGAGCGCATCGGAGCGGTACAGGACACGGGAGGCAATACTCCCTCCACCCTCCAGCGGCAGTCCGCCGACATCACGGAAGTTAACAGTGCCTTCAAGACTCTTCACAGGCCGACCTTAGCCCATCCGGCGAGCCTGCTCCGGGATCAGACAAGGCCGGCACAGACCAGGCGGACACAGACGGGCCGGGCCGGAGCGCTCAACGCGCGGTGACCTTAATCGAGTGCAGCCCGGTTGCTCCGTCGGGAACGACCGGCCGCATCGTTTCATCCTGGAGGCTGCCGTTGGCGTCAGCGGCGCGCACATTGATCGTGTGCTCCCCGGGTGTCAGCTCCACCTGGGCGGAATACTGCCGCCAGGTGTCCGCCGAGATGCCCGCCGCCAGACTGGCGTCCTGCCAGCCGCCGTCGTCGACCTTCACCTGGACCCCGCTGATACCGGTGTGCTGCGCCCAGGCCACACCGGCGACCGTGAGCGTGCCGGCGGGGACCGCCGCATTCCGCGCCGGGGTATCAATCCGGGAGGACAGCTTGATGGGACCGCGTTCGGACCAGCCGCGGTCGGTCCAGTATGCTGCTTCGTCGGCGAACCGTGAGACCTTCAGTTCGGTCACCCACTTGGTCGCGGAGACGTAACCGTAGAGCCCGGGGACAACCAGCCGGACCGGGAAACCGTGTTCAGGCGGCAGCGGCTCACCGTTCATACCGACCGCCAGCAGAGCATCGCGGGCGTCGGTGAGGGCTTCCAGCGGGGTGGTTGCCGTCCACCCGTCCTCGCTGGTGGACAGGACCGTATCGGCGCCCTCCCTGACTCCTGCGGCGGCCAGGAGGTTGCGGACTGGCCAGCCAAGCCACCGCGCATTGCCGATCAGGGATCCGCCCACCTCATTGGAGACACAGGCAAGAGTTACCCAGCTTTCCTGGAGCGGCTTAGCCAGCAGATCGGCGTAGCTGATCTCGATTTCCTTCTCCACCATGCCCGTCACCCGCAGCCGCCACGTCCGCGGGTCCACCAGCGGAACCCGCAGGGCCGTGTCGATCCGGTAGAAGTCCGTATTCGGGGTTATGAGGGGGTCAACCCCGGGGACACCAAGATCCGCGCCGGCCGGGACTTCCAGGGCCGGCTGTACAGCCGCGGGCAGCTGCACGCCCGCCCTCAGGTCCTCGACCGCCACCTGGGAGCTTCGCGAGATCCCGGCCAGACCTCCGGCCACCGCAGCCACGGCAGCGCCTCCGCCGACACCCACCAGCACCTCGCGCCGCCGTGCCCCCGATTCGGCGGCCGGAGCCGTCTGGTAGCCGCGGATCCGTGCGGCCAGCGCCCGCAGGATAAGCACCCCCGCGGCCCCGGCGATGACCGGCGGCAGCAGCGCCAGGGGTGAAAACTGCGCCCGTGAAAGGGCTGCGGCCACGCCCGCGGCGCCGAACGCAGCGATGACTGCCGACCCCCACGGCGAAGATTTCGTTTCCAGCAGGCCGCACGCAGCACCAATAACGGCAATGACCAGGATCATCCCCGCGAGCAGTGCGAGCTTGTCCCCGGTTCCGAACACGGCGATGGCCCATTCCTTCACGGGCGCGGGAACGGCGTCGACCACCACGGCGCCCACGGCGGTCAACGGTGAAAGGGAGGGGCTGAGCACGGCGGCGGCCAGCTCTCCGGCAGCTACGGCAATACCCGCGGCCACCAGTCCCGCGGCCGCGGCCCACGGCCAGGTTCTCGGCATGACTGTTGTTCCCTTCAGGTTCTCGGGTTTGTGCACGGTTCCGTGCCGTTCCGCGGGTTATGGACTCATTTGAGTATGACAGCCGGGACTGTGGCCGGAGGCGGCGTGCCCTTTCCTAGAGCCTGACTGTGAAACGGCCTACACTCGAGGCATGGGAATTTCGCTGGGTATGCCCGCCGTTGTGCCGCCGCGGCCGCTCCCGGGCACCCCGGATGCATCAGCCCCGGAGGCAGCCCCGCCGGAGCACGCAGTCCCGGAGAAGCTTGACGGGCTGGTTGACCGCTTCGGCCGCCGGGCCACGGACATGCGGCTGTCGCTGACCGACAAATGCAACCTGCGCTGCACCTACTGCATGCCGGCGGCCGGACTGGACTGGCTGCCCAAGGACAAGGTTCTTTCGGCCGCCGAGATTATCCGCCTCGTGGGGATCGGCGTTGACGGCCTGGGAGTCCGCGAACTCCGCCTCACCGGCGGCGAGCCGCTGGTCCGTGCCGACCTGGTGGAGATTGTGGCCGGAATCCGCGCCAACCACCCGGACCTGCCGGTGTCGCTGACCACCAACGGACTGGGCCTGGATAAGAAGGCCCAACCGCTCAAGGACGCCGGGCTGACCCGGATCAACGTTTCACTCGACTCCCTGCACCCCGGAACTTTTGCGCAGCTCACCCGCAGGCCTTTCCTGGACCGGGTCCTGGCCGGTGTGGAGGAAGCCGCCCGCGTTGGGCTCGGGCTCATCAAGATCAACGCCGTACTGATGCGCGGGATCAACGACGCCGAGGCTCCCCGCCTTCTGGGGTGGGCCGTGGATCACGGCTTCGAACTGCGTTTTATTGAGCAGATGCCCCTCGACGCCGACCACGGCTGGACCAGGGACGGCATGATCACCGCTGCGGAGATCCGCACGCTGCTGGAGGAGCAGTTCGTCCTGACTCCCGATCCCCGGAACCGTGACGGCGCTCCGGCCGAACGCTGGCAGGTTCGGCACCGCAGCACCCCGGAGGACGTAGCGGGCGTGGTCGGGATTATCGCTTCGGTGACGGAGCCTTTCTGTGCCGATTGCCGCCGCACCCGGATCACCGCCGAAGGCAAGGTGCGCAGCTGTCTGTTCTCACATGAGGAGACGGACCTGCTGGAGCTGCTGCGCAGCGGCACCGATGACGCAGCCGTCGCCCGCCGCTGGCAGGAAGCCATGTGGGGCAAACCCAAGGCCCATGGAATGGACCACGCCGGGCTCGGAGCACCCGACTATGTGCAGCCCGACAGAACTATGAGTGCGATAGGTGGCTAAGTGCTGATCCGCTACTTCGGCGCCGCGAAAGCGGCCGCCGGACTTGAAGAAGAAACGCTCGATCTGGGCCGCCTGGAGCTTGGCGAGCTGCTGGAGAAACTTGCTGCCAGGCACCCGGACGCTCCCGAGGGCACGCCCGTGCTCCAGACCGTCATCCGACGGAGCACTTTCCTGGTCAATGAGGTCGCGGCCCGCAACCGGTCGGTGGTGCTGGAACCCGGCGACACCATTGACATCCTGCCGCCCTTTGCCGGCGGCTAAGCCGTCTGCCCGGTCAGGGCAAAGCAAAAGGTGGCCTTCCCCGAAGAGGAAAGCCACCTCATTGCTGCTTGCACCGTGGTTAGAAACCGAGCTCAGCGGCCGACTCAAACGGACCGACGACGGTGATGGTCCGCGGCGCTGCTGCCAGTTCGACGGCGAGGGCCTGGACCTCCTCCGCGGTTACGGACCGGATCCGGGCCAGGGATTCCTCAATGTCGATGAACTCACCGCTGACCAGTTCGGCACGTCCGAGCCGGGACATCCGTGAACCGGAGTCCTCCATGCCCAGCACCATGCCGCCGGAGATCTGGCCCTTGGCCCGCTCCAGCTCCCCGGACTCCAGCCCGGCGGATGCCAGGCGCTCCAGCTCTGACTCCAGCAGGTCAATAACCTGCCGCGTCTTGGCCGGTGAGCATCCGGCGTACATGCCGAAGTACCCGGCATCGGCGTAGGAGGCCGAGAACGAGTATGTGGAGTACACCAGCCCGCGCTTTTCACGGATCTCCTGGAACAGCCGGGAGGACATGCCCCCGCCCAGGACCGTGTTGAGCACACTCATGGCGAAGCGGCGGCTGTCCGTGGCAACCAGCGACGGGCAGCCCATCACAATGTTGGCCTGCTCCACGGGACGGTTGTAGACGTGGACGCCACCGGTTCCCGTGATGGTTGCCGGGACGGTCTCCCGGCGCTGAACCGGCTGTGCGCCCTCATCCAGTTCCCAGCCGGCACGCTTCAGCGCATCCAGCACCAGCGACACCACAATCTCGTGCTCCAGTCCGCCGGCAGCCGTGACCACCAGCGTCTCGGGACGGTAATGCCGCCGGTAATGCTCCAGGACAGCTTCCCGGGGTACGGCCTTGATGGCTTCCGGGGTGCCCCCGATCGGCCGGCCCAGCGGATGGTCGCCCAGCACGGCCTCGGCGAATTTCTCGTGGCAGAGGTCCGCGGGGTCGTCGGCATCCATGGCGATTTCCTCAAGGATGACGTCGCGTTCCTGCTCGAGTTCCTCAGGATCGAGAACGGCGGAGGTCACCATGTCCGCGATGACGTCGATCGCCATCGGCAGATCGGTGTCCAGCACACGGGCGTAGTAGCAGGTGCTTTCCTTTGCCGTTGCCGCATTGGATTCGCCGCCCACCTCGTCAAAGGCGGAAGCGATGTCCATGGCGCTGCGGCGTTCCGTTCCCTTGAACAGCAGATGCTCAAGGAAATGGGTGGAACCGTGGCGGCCTTCGGCTTCGTCGCGGGAACCCACGCCGATCCAGAAGCCAATAGTGGCACTGCGCTGGCCGGGCATCGACTCGGTCAGCACGCGGACGCCGCCGGGCAGGACGGAACGGCGCACAATGGCGCCCGCCGGGTCGCCGATCTCGATGGCCGGATCGCCCGGCCTGGTTGTCAGGGGAAACGGGACAACCGTCCCGGTGCCGGCAAAGCCGGCCTCGGAACGGTTGTCCTTGACGATTTCAGGCATCTACTCTGCTGTCGCCGTTTCGCCTTCGGCGTCGTCATCAGCAACCACCGGCGAGAGCGACAGCTTGCCGCGGTCGTCGATCTTGGTGATTTCGACCTGGACCTTCTGGCCGACGGAAACAACGTCATCGACATTGTCGACGCGCTTGCCGCCCGAGAGCTTGCGCAGCTCGGAGATGTGCAGCAGGCCGTCCTTGCCCGGGGTCAGCGAGATGAAGGCACCAAAGGTGGTGGTCTTCACAACGGTGCCCAGGTAGCGCTCGCCCAGTTCAGGAACCATCGGGTTGGCGATCGCGTTGACCGCAGCCCGGGCAGCCTCGGCGGACGTGCCGTCCGTGGCGCCGATCAGGACGGTACCGTCATCTTCGATGGAGATGTCAGCGCCGGTGTCTTCCTGAATCTGGTTGATCATCTTGCCCTTCGGGCCGATGACCTCGCCGATCTTGTCCACGGGGATCTTCACCGAGATGATCCGCGGGGCGAACTCGGAGAGCTCGTCCGGGGTATCGATCGCAGCGTCCATCACACCGAGGATGTGCAGGCGGGCTTCGCGGGCCTGCTTCAACGCGGCAGCCAGGACCGAGGCGGGGATGCCGTCGAGCTTGGTGTCCAGCTGGATAGCCGTGACGAACTCGGAGGTGCCGGCAACCTTGAAGTCCATGTCGCCGAAGGCATCTTCGGCGCCGAGGATGTCGGTCAGGGCAGCGTAGCGGGTTTCGCCGTCAACCTGGTCGGAGACCAGGCCCATGGCGATACCGGCAACCGGAGCCTTCAGCGGCACGCCGGCGTTGAGCATGGACAGCGTCGAGGCGCAGACCGAACCCATCGAGGTGGAGCCGTTGGAGCTCAGGGCTTCGGAGACCTGGCGGATGGCGTACGGGAATTCTTCACGCGACGGCAGCACCGGCATGAGCGCACGCTCTGCCAGGGCGCCGTGGCCGATTTCGCGGCGCTTGGGCGAACCCACGCGGCCGGTCTCACCGGTGGAGTACGGCGGGAAGTTGTAGTTGTGCATGTAGCGCTTGCGCGTTACCGGCGACAGCGAGTCGATCTGCTGTTCCATCTTGAGCATGTTCAGTGTGGTGACACCCAGGATCTGGGTTTCGCCGCGCTCGAAGATAGCCGAACCGTGCACGCGGGGCAGAACCTCAACCTCAGCGGTGAGCTGGCGGATGTCGGTCAGGCCGCGGCCGTCGATGCGGACCTGCTCCTTGAGGATGCGCTGGCGCACAACCTGCTTGGTAACTGCACGGAAAGCTGCGGAGATTTCATTCTCGCGGCCTTCGAAGCGTCCGGCCAGTTCAGCCTTGACTTCGTCCTTCAGTGCGTCGGAAGCTGCGTCGCGCTCCTGCTTGTCGGCGATGGAGAAGATCTGTGCCAGCTTGTCGGCGGCAGCGGCTTCAACGGCCTCGTAGGCATCGTCCTGGTAGTCCAGGAAGACCGGGAACTCAACGGTCGGCTTGGCGGCGCGGGCGGCCAGGTCTGCCTGTGCGTCGCACAGGGCCTTGATGAACGGCTTGGAGGCTTCCAGGCCCTCGGCTACAACCTCTTCGGTCGGGGCGGTGGCGCCCTCTTCCTTGATGAGGTTCCAGGCGTTGTCGGTGGCTTCAGCCTCGACCATCATGATGGCGACGTCGTCACCGGCGATGCGTCCGGCAACCACCATGGAGAAGACTGCGCGCTCCAGTTCGGAGTGCTTCGGGAAGGCAACCCACTGGTTGTCCACCAGGGCAACGCGGACGCCGCCGATCGGGCCGGAGAACGGCAGGCCGGAGAGCTGCGTGGACATGGAGGAGGCGTTGATGGCCACCACGTCGTAGAGCACGTCGGGGTTGATCGCGAGCACGGTGACCACGATCTGGACCTCGTTGCGCAGGCCCTTGACGAAGGCGGGGCGCAGCGGGCGGTCCATCAGGCGGCAGGCCAGGATGGCTTCGGTGGACGGACGGCCTTCGCGTCGGAAGAACGAGCCCGGGATGCGGCCGGCGGCGTACATACGCTCTTCAACGTCCACGGTCAGCGGGAAGAAGTCGAAACCTTCGCGCGGGGACTTGCCGGCAGTGGTTGCCGAGAGCAGCGCGGTGTCTTCATCGATGTAGACCATCGCTGCGCCTGCAGCCTGCGCGGCCAGGCGGCCGGTTTCGAAGCGGATAACGCGCTTACCGAATACACCGTTGTCAATGACGGCTTCTGAATACTGAATTTCGGGACCCTCCATAGAGAGCCACCTCCGTTTCTTAGTGTTCGGAGGCACCCAGCATCGTCCCATGATTCCCCCGAACCGCGGGGCGGTTCGGAGGGTTCAACACCCGGTCTTCGATCGAGGTCCACGGGCGGATTCTCCCGTAGGCCACTACCGAGGACCGCGAATGCTGCGATGCTGGCTGACTCCTGTATTTGTCTTATTTACTGCTGTGCTGCGTTTTACTGCTGTTTCTGCTGTTTTGCTGCTGCAGTGCGGTTGGCAGGTGCGCTTCCGGAAGAATCCCGGTGTCCATGTCTGCCGGTGCTGCTTTGAACTGCGCAGGGCGGCCCTGCCCGTGGGCAGAGACCGCCCTCAAAACAGAACTATCGACGCAGGCCGAGACGCTCGATGAGCGTGCGGTAGCGGGTGATGTCGGTCTCGCGCAGGTAACCCAGCATGCGGCGACGACGACCAACCAGGGCCATCAGGCCGCGGCGGGTGTGGTGGTCGTGCTTGTGGGTCTTCAGGTGCTCGGTCAGGTCGGAAATACGACGGGACAGAACGGCAACCTGGACCTCGGGGGATCCGGTGTCACCTTCTGCGAGTGCGAATTCCTTGATGATCGCCTGCTTGACGGCGGGATCGAGTGCCACTGTAACTCCTAGAGTTGTGCCGTGAGGCCCGAGTCAGCACTTCGCTGCCGGGAACCCTGCACCCCGCGCGGTGAACCACGCCGGGCACAAAGAAATTCAGCCGCCACGGACCGCAGCCGAATTTTCATCCAGTTTACCCGGCTGCAGGGCTTTCTGTCGAAAGGACATCCCTGGTCCGGGCCACGTCCAGGCGCATCTGCTCGATCAGGGCCTCAGGTCCGGTGTACGCGACCATGCCGCGGAGGCGTTCCACGAATTCCACTCCCACGCACTGGCCGTAGAGGTCAAAGTCTTCGACGGCCTCAGCCGGGCGGTCGATCACATGGGCTTCAACCTGCCGGCTCACGCCGATGAAGGTTGGGTTGGAACCCACGGAGATGGCGGCGGGCCAGCGGGTTCCATCAGCGCTGACGAGCCAGCCGGCATAAACTCCGTCGGCCGGGATCAGGCCCGTCGACTCCGGCGCAAGATTCGCCGTCGGGAAGCCCAGTTCGCGTCCGCGTGCCGCACCGTGGACCACAACGCCGCGCATGCGGTGCGTCCGTCCGAGCAGCCTGGCGGCGGTGCGCACATCACCCGCAGCCAGTGCTTCACGGATCCAGGTGGATGAGCAGCGGCGCCCGCGGCTGTCCTCAGGTCCTTCCGGAAGGGCGTCAAAGTCGTCCACTGCGATGACCTCGAAGCCCAGCTCCGCTCCGAGTTCGCGCATTGTGTCGAGATCCCCGGTGTTGCCGCGTCCAAACCGGGCGTCGTGGCCCAGCACCACAGCCACGGCATGCAGGCCGTCGGTGAGGAACTTACGGACAAATTCCTCGGCCGTCAGGGAAGCCAGTTCCAGGTCATAGTGGACCATCAGCAGCCCGTCGAGGCCGGTCGCGGCCAGTGCTTCGGTGCGGTCCGCCGGTCCCATAATCATCACCGGGGCGTTCTCCGGCCGGTGTACAGCTGCCGGATGCGGGTCGAAGGACACGGCCACGGCTGCGGCGTCGTACTCCCGGGCGGCTTTCACCAGGCGGGAAAGCACGTGCTGATGGCCAAGGTGCACGCCGTCGAAATTGCCGATTGTGACTACTGTCGGACCAATGTCGGACGGCACCTCCGCAAGGTCTTTCCAGTAATACACCCGAGCTCCTTACCAGCGGAAAAGTCCATCCATGAATGTGCCCGCGTCACAGCACCGGCTGTGAGCGATGGCTTAATCCATTATGGCGGAAACGAAAAGTCTTTACGCACCGTTCGCGGCGGACGTATCCCCGCTGCCGCTGGCGTGGTGGATTTCCCGCCGCAGTTCACTGGTTTTCAAAATGAAGCGGTGCCAGACCAGCAGGGCCGGCGGGAAGGCCAGTTCCAGGATCATCAGGATAATCAGGGTGAAGTGCGGCGTTCCGGAAAAAGCCCAGGACAGGACCCGGCCAATTCCACCCAGGAACACCATCAGGCACACCAGCCAGAGCATGTTCGCCCACTGGAACTTGACCGCAATGGCCACGAAGGCGGCCCCGACGCCCACCATCATCGCGGAGAAGAACCGGAACTGGCTCTCCAGCGAGGTGTTGACTGCTCCGCCGCTGGTCTGTGCCACTCCCCCTGTACCCGTCACCAGGTAATAGATGCCGATGCCGGCGATCAGGACACCGACGGCGATGACGACCGTCCGGAACACTCCCCAGTCGTCAGCGCTCTTCCAGGGCTTGGCCCCGCCGCTCCCGCGGGACTGTTCGGCCACGGCGCTGCTGCCGCGTGCGCGGCGGGCGGCCTTGCCTGCGCGTGCTTCGGAGTTCCCGGCGGGAGGAAGCTGTTCAGCCTCAGGTGTTTTGTCCGCCGGTCCCGGCGATGGGATGGTCATGGTGTCTGCCCCCTGATGGGATTCGTGGACCTTTTCCACATCGTCTCACGGTGTGGATTGAGACCAGAACCCGCCGCCGCGGCTGGGTGTACAGCTAGGCGGGTGGGCGGTTCCGGTGCCGGTAGAGCCACCACAGTCCGATCACCGGCAGCAGCAGCGGAACAAAACCGTAACCCTGGCCGAAGTTCGACCAGACGGTGTCATCGGGCAGGGCGGCCGGGTCCAGCAGGCCAAAGAGGCCGACGGCGAGCACGCCTGCCAGCTCGATGCTGACAGCGGCTACGGAAACCCTATAGGACGTCCTCCCGGAACGCGCCAGGGAGACGGTGGCCACGATGTAGACGACGGCGGCGAAGGCCGAGAGCAGGTAGGCCAGCGGAGCTTCCCCGAACTTGGTCGCGATCTGGAAGGCAGCCCGTGCCGATGCCGCGAGGGCAAAGACACCGTAGACGGCCACGATCAGCCTGCCGGGACCGGCGTTGCGGGCTGCCGGAGCTGCGGCGTCCCCGGCGGGTTGCGGCTTGATCAGTTTCTTCATGCCAGCGGCACTCCGTCCCAAATCTGTTCCATCCGGAACAACATGACAAATACGGTGATCCCGACTGCACCGAGAACGAGGTTGCTCCACCGGGAGCGGTCCATAAGGGACCACCAAACAGCTCCGATGGGAATAACGACGGCGGTCAGCAGGTAACCCCAGAACTCCCAGGCCGGACCGTTGAGCGTCTCTCCCCCGGACTGGCGGATTACGGCAGCCACGGCATAGACGAGGAGGAACAGTTCAACGGCCGCCGCCGAAAGAATGGTCAGGTCATTGGGTCCATGTTTCCGGACCGCTGCTCCGACGCAGAGCACGGTGGAGACCAGGCACACGATGGCGCCAACGATGTACAGGGGATCGACGACCACTTAGGCCCTTTCGTTTCCGGGCGCGAAGACCAGCAGCGCCCGGGCGGTGTCGGCTTTGTCGGCCAGCAGCCCAATGAGCTCGCCGTCGGGCGCGAAGGCAGCAACCGGGACCGGGTCACCGTCCGCGGACGGAACGCCGGAGGCGCTGATCCGGCGGCCGTGGGAAATGTTCTCGGCCTCTTCAGTGCTCAGTTCACGCACCGGGAAGAGCGCCCGGGCCGCATCGTTGAGTTCCAGCAGGGCAAGGTCCCCGGCCAGCTGCTCCAGCGTGGAGGCCTGCTCCACCGAGTAGGGGCCCACCGAAGTGCGGCGCAGTGCCGTCAGGTGTCCGCCGACACCTAGGGCGGCCCCGACGTCGCGAGCCAGCGCCCGGATGTAGGTGCCGGATGAGCATTCAACGGTCACGTCGACGTCGCGCAGCTTGCCGCCGTGTTCCCGGCGGATGTCATGGACCTCGAAGCGGGAGACTGTGACGGGCCTGGCTGGCAGGTTCACTTCGCCGCCGGCCCGGACGCGGGCGTAGGAGCGTTCCCCTGCCACCTTGATGGCGCTGACGCTGCTTGGCACCTGGAGGATATCGCCGGTGAGGGCAGCGACCGCGGCCATGATCTCTTCATCAGTGACCGCTGCGGCAATGGTTTCCGAGGTTACTTCACCCTCGGCGTCGTCAGTGATGGTGGACTGTCCCAGGCGGATGGTGGCGTCGTAGGTCTTGGAGGTGCCCACAATGTAGGTCAGCAGCCGGGTGGCTTTATTGATGCCCACCACCAGTACGCCGGTGGCCATGGGGTCCAGGGTGCCGGCGTGGCCGACTTTCCGGGTTCCTGCCAGCCTGCGCAGACGGCCGACCACATCGTGGCTGGTCCAGCCCTGCGGTTTGTCCACAATTATCAGTCCTGAACGGACCTGCCCGGAATTCACGCCTTTCAGTATATCCGCCGGTCAGGTGCCATTCGCGCCGCGGGCCCGGCGGGGATCACTCCCCGCAGTGTCTCCGACGGCACCGGGCACCCCGCCGGTAGCATGCGGGTATGCCACAGCTTGCCGCTCACGTGCGTACCGTTGACCCTAATCAGATCCGCGAAATCACCCAGGCCGCCTGGGCCGTTCCCAACGCGGTGGTCCTCAGCATCGGCGAGCCGGGGTTTTCAACGCCCGCCCATATTCTCGAAGCGGCGGAGGCAACACTGTCCCGGGACGAGACGGGATACACACCGAACGCGGGCATCGCTCCCCTGCGCGCCGCGTTTGCCGACCGGGTGTCCCGGATCTCCGGCAGCACAGTCGACCCTTCCCGGGTGTTTATTACTGCCGGCGCCCAGCAGGGCCTGCACCTGGCCATGAGCCTGCTGCTGGATGCCGGTGACGAAATCCTGCTGCCCAACCCGGGCTATCCCACCTTCGCAATGACGGCCCGGCTGCTGCACGCCGTGCCGGTGGAATATCCCCTCCACCCGGCCGACGGTTTCCAGCCCAGGATTTCCGAGATCGAATCCAGGATCACGCCCAGGACCAGGGTCCTGCTGCTGAACTCACCTTCCAATCCCCTCGGATCCGTCTTGAGCGCCGACCTCACCCACGGACTCGTCGAATTGGCCCGGCACCGGGGTCTGTGGATCCTTTCCGACGAGTGCTATGAGGCGTTTACCTATGATGTGCCGCATGTGAGTCCGCTGGAGTTCGACGGCACCGGGGAGCTGGTGGTGGTTTCCCATACCCTGTCCAAGACCTACGGCCTGACCGGGCTGCGGATCGGCGCCCTGGTCACTCCGCCGGGGATGGAGGCGCGCATGAGCACAGTAATGGAGTCGATTGTCTCCTGTGTGGCTTCACCGTCGCAGTATGCGGCGCTGGCGGCGCTTACCGGGCCGCAGGACTACGTGCAGACGGCAGCTGCGCATTACCGCGCCAACCGGGATGCGGCTTGCGCAGTGCTGGCGGAGAAAGGACTTCCGTTCCTGGCTGCACAGGGCGCCTTCTATCTGTGGGCGGACCTCTCCTCAGTTTCGGGCGGCAACATCCGCGAGTGGACCCGGCGGTTCCTCGCGGAGTCCCAGGTGGCCCTGGCGCCCGGGACTGCCTTTGGGTCCATTGGAGAAGGCTGGGTCCGCATCGCCCTGTGCGGCGGGAGGGAAGAGCTGGTGGAAGGGCTCAGCCGGCTGCCTGCCGCCGCTTAGCGGGCCACGATAGCGGCACGTTGCATTCACCGCACCTTGGCGTTCCAACCTGCCCGCTTTCAGGTATTTCACGGCAGCGGCACAGCTTCCACTCAACTTCGCGTTTACAGGAGGCGTCCGCGTACCTAGTCTGTGGACTGTTTTTCGGCTGGGGAAACGGTTTGGGGTTCCGCGCCGGAACGAGTCTCGCATTGAGCAGACCCAATGCGAAGGAGACACTCGTGGGAATAAAGCCAGCAGTATTTCAGACGGTCCACCGCGGCCTCTTACGGAACGGCAGCATGCGGCGCGGCCGTGCCCCTGTCCCGCGAAGTACGCTTCCGCCCAAGCGGCGCCGGCATGCTGCCCGCACCCTGGCGGCTGTGGTCTGTGCGCTCACGCTGGTGGCACCGGCTACGGCCAACGCCCACCGCGGCGGCAATCAAGCCCAGCCCCAGGTCTCCTACTGGGACACCGATCAGTCGGCAACGGCACGTGCCGCCGCACTCCTGGGCCAGATGACGCTCGACGAGAAAGTGGACATGCTCCACGGCGAGCTCAACAACGATTACGGCTTCTACAACGCGCCGATCGAACGCCTCGGTATTCCTGCCCTGACCATGACCGACGGCCGCAACGGCGTCCGGCTGGGCTCAACAGAGTTCAACGGCGGACGCTCCACCCTGCTGCCTTCGGCGATCAGTGCTGCCGCCTCCTGGGACGCGGACGTGGCAGATCTGCACGCCGGGGTCACCGCCGACGAGGCCTTCCGGACGGGCATGAACACGGTGCTCTCCCCCTCTGTCAACATTGCCCGGGTACCGCAGAACGGCCGCAACTTCGAGTCCTTCGGCGAGGATCCGCTGCTGATGTCCGCGATGGGTAATGCCTGGAACGGCACCATCCAGGAGTACGGCGGCCTGCTTGGGAATATCCAGGACTGGGCGGTCTACACCCAGGAATACAACCGGCTCCAGGACGCCAACATGGTGGTGGATGACCGCACCCTGCAGGAAATCTACAACCGGCCCTTTGACGAGATCATCAACGGGACGCATCCCGGATCCGTGATGTGCGGGTTCAACAAGGTCAACGGGGAGTACTCCTGCGGCAACGATTTCCTGATCAACCAGATCCTGAAGGAACAGTACGGTTTCCAGGGCTTCGTGATGAGTGACTACAACGCTGCCCACGAGACCCTTGAAATCAATGCCGGCCTCGACCAGGACCAGCCGGGCAATTACACCCCGGGGCAGGTGGGCGACTGCCTGTTCTGCCAGCCGCTGATTGATGCGGTAAATGCGGGAACAGTGTCCATTGACCGGATCAACGACGCCGTGACGCGGATCCTTCGCCCAATGATCGGCCTGGGGCTCTTCGACCGGGATCTCAACCAGCTTCCCATTGACGAAGCCCTGCACAACACGCAGTCGGCCGAAGCGGCAGCCCAGGGCATGGTCCTGCTGAAGAACGACGACGTGCTGCCGCTGTCCGAGGACCTCGGTTCCATTGCAGTAATCGGCACGGACGCCGACGAAGTGGTCCAGGGCGGCGGCAGCTCCCACATCGCCAACACCACCTCGGAAACGTCTCCGCTCGCCGGCATCCAGGAGAGGCTGGCGGACACTGGGACGGAAGTAACCTATGTGCCGGGTACCGATCCTGTGACCTCGGCCGCCCTGCTGCCCGGGGCAGCACCCATTCCGTCTTCCTTCATGACGCCGGCCGGCGGCGCAGCGGGAACCGGCCTGTCTGCCGAGTACTTCCTGAACCAGGACTTCTCCGGCAGCCCGTACCTGGACCGGGTTGAACCGTACGTCGGCCTCAACACCGGCTTCTACGCCTTCACCTCTTTGAACGCCAATTCACCGCATTTCCCGGACATTCCCCAGGACCTGAACACCAACATGTCAGCACGGTGGAGCGCCACGCTCACCGCACCGGTCACGGGGACATACGAACTTCAGGTCGTCACCAACGGCAAGACGACGCTGACCGTCGACGGAACCGAGGTAGTCAATGTGACTGACTTCTTCACGCCGACGGCAACACAGCAGAACCAGACCATCTCCGTTCCCTTGGAGTTCACCGCCGGGTCGACCCATTCCATCGAACTGACCTACATCTACGACAACAGCTCCACCTGGAACCAGGTCGAGTCGCAGCTCAAGCTGGCGTGGGTCCCGCCGGAAGGCGTCGTTCTGCCGCAGGCCGCCAACGCAGCCGCACAGGCCGCGGATGCCGATGCCGCCGTCGTACTGGTCCGGGACTACTCCACCGAAGGAGGAGACCTCAGCACCCTGGAACTGCCGAACTGGCAGGCGGACCTGATCCGGGCGGTCGGCGCAGCCAACCCCAACACCGTGGTGGTCATGACGGTGGGCGGTGTGGTTGAGCTGGTTGATTGGCAGGACGCCGTCGGCGGAGTCATCCACGGCTGGTACCCCGGCCAGAACCAGGGAACTGCCATCGCCAGTGTTTTGTTTGGAGACGTTAATCCCTCCGGGAAGCTGCCGATTACTCTGCCCGTCAATGCGGAACAGACCCCGGTCAGCACCCCGGCGCAGTACCCGGGCGTGGATGGAATCAACGCCGAATACAGCGAAGGCATCTTCGTCGGTTACCGCGGCTACCAGCAGTTCGGCATCGAACCGGCCTATCCCTTCGGCTACGGACTCTCCTACACCAGCTTCGACTACTCAGACCTGCGCATCACCTGCAAGGTGTACAACACCGGCGGGCAGAGCGGGAAGTTCGATGCGCTGGAAGGTGAGGCCGAAACACCGGGGGCCGATGCTGACGCCACGGCTTCCGGAGACGGCACCATCGGAACCCAGCTGCATCAAGGGAAGCGGGGCTGGGACAAGGGCAACGGGCACCATCACGGCTGGGACAAGGGTAAGTCCTGCAGGAACAAGCCGCTGCAGGCCTCGGTGCGGATCACCAACACCGGCGATGCGGCAGGCAGCGAGGTAGTCCAGGCCTACGCCGGCGCCAATGCCAACGCACCCGTCCAGATGGCTCCGAAGGCCCTCGCTGGCTGGACCAAGGTCGATCTCGAGCCAGGCGAAAGCACCCGGGTACGGATTCCGCTGGATATCGAGGCCTTCTCCTACTGGGACGTGAACACCGACCGCTGGGTC
Source organism: Arthrobacter pullicola (assembly GCF_014836875.1). Taxonomy (GTDB): domain Bacteria; phylum Actinomycetota; class Actinomycetes; order Actinomycetales; family Micrococcaceae; genus Arthrobacter_B; species Arthrobacter_B pullicola. The sequence goes on from NZ_JACSQC010000002.1 coordinate 82,905, forward strand.
ACCCCTGCGGGCACAGTCCAGGTCCATGTCGGCCCCAATTCGGCAGACACTCCGCTGACCGCTGACCTGCGGATCCGCTCACACCGCTGATCCCGCAGCCCAAACCCCGAAGGCGGGGGATGCGGACTGTTCCCCACGGTCCCAGCTCCCCCGCCTTCGGCACCATCCCCGGTCCACCAGACCCGCAGCTCCACCCACCCTGAGGAGGACATCTTGAAGAAACGAGCATCATCCCTGCTGCCGCTGGCAGCAGCCGGAGCCCTGATAGCAGGGCTTGCGGGCGCGCCGCCGGCGGCAGCGCACAACCGGCACCACCCGCACCAGCCCGAACCGCTGCCGGTGGCAGGTGAAGTGACCACGCTGGCAACCGGCCTGGTCACCCCGCTGCGGATTGCCCTTGGCAGCTACCGGTCCGTCGACGTCGCTCAGACGTTTGCCGGCACTGTGAACCGCATCGGCAACGACGGCGCCCTGACCACGTTGGACCCCGGGATTCCCGGCTACATTTCCGACGCTGTGTCCAGGGTTGGCGGCACCACGTACTACTCCCTGACAACCGGCGAGGGTCTGGGGGTTCCGGAGAACAACGTCGCGCTGCTGCGGTCAGTGGACCGGCACGGCAACATCCGCACCATCACCGATCTGGCCGTCTATGAACGGAGCGCAAATCCGGACCAGGTCAACACCTACGGATTCCGGGACCTGGATGCGGCGTGCCTCAGCCAGCTCCCGCCGGAGATTCCTGCCAGCTACACCGGCATGATGGACTCGCATCCCTACGACACCATGCGGGTCAGGGGCAGCATCCTGGTTGCCGATGCCGGCGCGAACGCCATCCTTCGGGTATCGGAGCGCACCGGCGCTACCTCAACGGTTGCTGTGCTGCCGCCGGTGCCGACCGCCATTACCCCGGAATCCGCCCAGGAACTCATGCTGCCCGCCTGCACCGTGGGTCATGACTACTACTCTGAGCCTGTTCCCACGGACATGGCCATGGGACGCGACGGCCAGCTGTACGTCACCTCGCTTCCGGGCGGGGCTCCGGGTGGAGTTGGATCCGTCTTCCGGATCAACCCCCGCAGCGGATCCGTGGAACAGGTGGCGACCGGGCTCGTCACGCCCACCGGCATTGCGGTCAGCAGCCGCGGGGACATCTTCGTCGCCGAGCTGTTCGCGAACCGGATTTCGGTAATTCCGCGCGGGACGTCCACCCCGCAGCCGTGGTACGAGGTCACCGGGCCGGCAGACGTGGAGCTTCGCGGTTCCGCGCTCTACGCCAGCGTTGACGCGCTTCCGCCGGGCGGCATCCCCGAACCCGGTGCCCCCGTTGATCCGAACGCCCCTCCACCGGTCTTCGACGGTAAGATCATCCGGATCCAGCTCAATGCAGGCGGTGATCCGCACGGGCTCGCGCAGCCGGACGGTGAACCCGCCGAACCAAACAACGACTGACCGGAACCCCTCCGGGCCACCCCAGCCTCCCGCACCTGCGGTTTGGATTCCGGAGCAGAACCGGCACCATAAGTCACGGCCTGCGCCCGGTTGGAGTTTCCAGCCGGGCGTTTGGCGTGGGCACCGGCATGCTGCCCGCAGGTGCGTTTCAGCATCCCCGCCAGTTTGGGACACCGCGTCGCCTGACTTTCCTCCGGTCTGGGACATCCCCGCCAGTTAGGGACACCGCGTCGCCTGACTTTCCTCCGGTCTGGGACATCCCCGCCAGTTGGGGACTTTCCTGCGCGGCGCCACGGCAGGAATGTCCCCCGGCGGTCGATTTGTCCCAAAACGGAGCAAAACCCACAAACAAACAGCCCGGCACCGGACGGCACCCGCAGGGACCGCAAACCCGGCACCAGGTGGCACCCACGGGACGAACCCCGGGGGCGGGATACACCCCGGGAACCGGACCCGTGCAGGGTACCCACGCCAGCCGCTTGGCTTCCCGGGCTCATTGCACCACGGTGCTTAAACGCGAAACGGCCGTTGCCCACCCAAAAGTTTGGGTGGGCAACGGCCGCGAACGCAGCGATTACGGCGCTGCATGTCCGCGATGCCGGCAGGCTGTCGAGCCTGCCGGCGGCAGGATTAGCTGCGGGCGTCCGAATCTTCAGCCGGAGCGTCCTGCAGGTCCTCTTCGTCGTCTTCTTCGTCCCGGCGGTACGGGTCAGCTTCGCCGGCGTAGGCAGCACCCTGCTTCAGTGCCGCCAGTTCCTCGTCACGCTTCTTGGCTTCCCGGATCAGTTCTTCCAGGTGGCTGGCGTTGACCGGGATTTCGTCTGCAACGAACTCCAGGGTGGGCGTGAGCCGGACGGTGATGTTCTTCCCGACCTCCGAGCGCAGGATTCCGCGTGCGGAATCCAGGGCTGCCTTGGTGTCGGCCTGCTGCGCCTCATCACCGAAGACGGTGTAGTAAACGGTGGCATGCTGCAGGTCATTCGTGACGCGGGCGTCGGTGATAGTCACAAACCCCAGCCGCGGATCCTTGATCCGGCGTTCGAGTGCCTGGGCAACCACTACCTTGATACGGTCAGCGAGTTTCGCAGCGCGTGCTGGATCTGCCATTGCCTCTCCTTCAATAAAGTCTGGGGTGCCGCTACGACGGCGGCCGGGCTGGCCGGCGGCGCCGTCGTGCGTTGGGGGCTGCCAAAAGCAGCCGGAGCGGGGCTGCCGGAATCCGGCAGCCCCAGCCGGGAATTAGACCCGCGGCTTCTCGCGCATCTCGAAAGTCTCGATGATGTCGCCTTCCTTGACGTCGTTGAACGAGCCCAGGCCGATACCACACTCGAAGTCCGTGCGGACCTCGGTGGCGTCGTCCTTGAACCGCTTGAGCGAGTCAACGGTGAGGTTGTCACCGATGACCTTGCCGTCGCGGAGAACCCGTGCCTTGGCGTTTCGGCGGATAACACCGGAGCGCACGATCGAGCCGGCAATGTTGCCGAACTTGGAGGAGCGGAAGACTTCGCGGACCTCGGCGGTACCGAGCTGAACTTCCTCGTACTCCGGCTTGAGCATGCCCTTGAGGGCCAGCTCAATGTCATCAATTGCTGCGTAGATGACGGAGTAGAAGCGCATGTCCACGCCTTCGCGCTCGGCCAGGTCGGCCACACGCTCGGCCGGCTTGACGTTGAAGCCGATGATGATCGCGTTGTCCACGGTCGCCAGGTTGACGTCGTTCTGCGTGATGGCACCAACGCCGCGGTGGATAACGCGCAGCTGCACGCCGTCCCCGACGTCGATCTTGAGCAGGGAGTCTTCCAGGGCTTCCACGGCACCGGACACGTCGCCCTTGAGGATGAGGTTGAGGGTGTCAACCTTGCCATCGGCCACAGCCTGGTCGAAGTCCTCCAGGCTGATGCGCTTGCGGCGCTTGGCCAGGGCGGCGTTGCGGTCCGCAGCTTCACGCTTCTCAGCGATCTGGCGGGCGGTGCGCTCGTCGTCGGTCACGAAGAAGGTGTCACCGGCACGCGGGACGTTCGACAGACCCAGTACCTGGACCGGACGCGACGGTCCGGCTTCGGTGAGGTTGTCGCCGTTCTCGTCGAACATGGCACGGACGCGGCCGTGGGCCGTTCCCGCCACGATCGTGTCGCCGACCTTCAGCGTTCCGGACTGCACCAGGACGGTCGCGACGGCGCCGCGGCCCTTGTCCAGGTTGGCTTCGATCGCGATGCCGCGAGCGTCCTTGTCCGGGTTGGCGCGCATGTCCAGGGCTGCGTCCGCGGTGAGCAGGACAGCCTCAAGCAGTGCATCGATGTTCAGGTGCTGGCGGGCAGAGACCTCAACGAACATCGTGTCGCCGCCGTACTCTTCCGGAACCAGGCCGTATTCGGTCAGCTGGCCGCGGACCTTGTCCGGGTTGGCGCTTTCCTTATCGATCTTGTTCACGGCGACCACGATCGGCACGTTCGCTGCCTGTGCGTGGTTGAGCGCTTCAACGGTCTGCGGCATAACGCCGTCGTCCGCTGCGACAACCAGGACCGCAATGTCGGTGACCTTGGCACCACGGGCACGCATGGCGGTGAACGCCTCGTGGCCCGGGGTATCGATGAACGTGATGGCACGGTCGGTGCCCTCGTGCTCAAATTCGATCTGGTAGGCACCGATGTGCTGGGTAATACCGCCGGCTTCGCCTTCAACAACCTTGGTGTTGCGGATGGCGTCGAGCAGGCGGGTCTTACCGTGGTCAACGTGGCCCATGACGGTGACTACCGGAGGACGTGCCTCCAGCTCGTCATCGCCTTCGGCTTCCAGCTCGGCCTCGAAGTCGATGTCGAAGCTGGAAAGCAGCTCGCGCTCTTCGTCTTCCGGCGAGACGACCTGGATCTTGTAGCCCAGTTCCTCACCGAGAACGCCGAACGTCTCTTCGTCCAGCGACTGGGTGGCAGTTGCCATTTCACCGAGGTGGAACAGCACGGTGACCAGTGCTGCCGGGTTTGCCTCAATCTTGTCAGCGAAGTCCGTGATGGACGCGCCGCGCCGCAGGCGGACAACGGTGTTGCCGTCGCCGCGGGGCACCGAAACGCCGCCCAGCGACGGAGCTGACATCTGCTCCAGTTCCTGCCGCTTTGCCCGCTTCGACTTGCGCTGCTTGCCGCGTCCTGCGCCGCCCTTGCCGAAAGCACCGGCTGTGCCGCCGCGTCCGCGGCCGCCCTTGCCGAAGCCGCCGCCAACGGGAGCGCCGCCGCCGGTGCCGGGGGCACCGCCGGGTCCGCGGCGGGGTCCGCCTGCACCCGGACGTGCCGGGGCTGCGGGCCGCTCAGTGCGGTTGGGCATCATGCCCGGCGTGGGCCGGGGTCCGGAGGTACCGCCGGGGCGGGGTGCACCGGCACGGGGAGCTCCGGGGCGCGGTGCGCCGGGACGCGGGGCGCCGGGACGGGGTCCGCCTGCACCGGGTGCCGGACGCGGGCCTGCGGCACCGGGCGTACCGGTCCGCTCGGTCTCATCACGGCGCTGGCCGGGGCGGGGCATGCCCTGGGACGGGGCGAACGGATTATTGCCGGGACGGGGACCGCCCTGGCCGCGCTCACCTTCGCCGCGTCCGCGGGGACGCGGCATGCCCTGTGAGGTTGCGAAGGGGTTGTTACCGGGGCGCGGGCCGGAAGCTCCGGGCCGCGGTGCACCCGGACGGGGTGCGGAGGAATCAGCCGAAGCGGCCGGGGCTGCCGGCTTCTCCTCAGATTTGGGTGCCGGGGCTGCCGGAGCAGCTTCCGCGGCGGGCTTTGCCGCCGCCGGGGCTGCCGGAGCAGGTGCTGCCGCTGCCGGAGCTGCGGGAGCAGGTGCTGCCGGAGCCGGCGCCGCTGGAGCCGGTGCTGCGGGCTTGTTAGCTGCCGGGGCAGCTTCCGCAGCGGGCTTTGCCGGCGCGGCCGGAGCCGGAGCTGCCGGACGGGGTGCGGATTTCTCGGCACCGGAGTTGCCGGCGGCAGGCTTGCCTGCGTCGGGGAATGCCCCGCGAAGTTTCTTGACTACGGGTGCTTCGATTGTCGAGGATGCCGAACGGACGAATTCGCCCAGTTCCTGCAGTTTTGCAACTGCATCCTTCGAAGTGATGCCGAGCTCTTTGGCGAGCTCGTGTACGCGGACCTTGGCCACATTTCTCCTGTCTCAGTCCGCACCGAGCCAGGCACGAACCGTCTATTTACTGCGGGCTTCCACTGCAGGTGCAGGGTTGCCCATCACAGAGCACAACAAAGTACTCATCGTCGGGTACTCATCGCTGGGTACTCATCGGGTTTCCATCAGATTTCAGACCCGCTTTCAGGTTGGACGGTTTCGAGGCGGCCCCGGGTTGGGCCCCGCCTCTTGAGCCTCAAACCACCGTTCCACTCCCGAGGGATCAACCTGAGCCCGGAAGGCTCGGCCGAAAGCCCGGCGTTTCACAGCGGTTGCGAGGCATGCTGCCTCGGGATGCAACCAGGCACCCCGGCCAGACATGCGGCGGCTTTCATCGACCTGGACGGTTTGAATGCCGTCCCTCGAATCCAGCGCCAGCCGCATCAGAGCAGCCTGGTCATCCTTCTTCCTGCAGCCAATGCACGTGCGTTGCGGAACGTGCCTGGATCCTGCCGCAGGCCGCACCGATTCCACGGGCTCCTGCGGTTGCTGGAAGGCGGACGGTGACCCGGCCATGAACATTCTACCGCTTTTCTTTTCTCTTGCCCTCATCCGGCCTTCCGGAGGGGGAACTTAGGCAGACTTGGCGTCGGAAACGATGTCGATCCGCCAACCGGTCAGCTTCGCAGCGAGGCGGGCATTCTGCCCTTCCTTGCCGATCGCCAGGGAAAGCTGGTAATCAGGCACCACTACCCGGGCGGAGCGTGCGTCCTCATCGGTGATGGTGACGGAGTTGACTCGCGACGGCGAGAGGGCGTTGGCGATGAATGTCGCCGGATCCTCGCTGAAGTCCACGATATCGATTTTCTCGTCATGCAGCTCCGTCATCACGGCGCGGACACGGGAGCCCATTTCACCGATGCAGGCACCCTTGGCATTGATGCCGGGGGTATGCGCCTTGACCGCGATCTTGGTCCGGTGGCCGGCTTCGCGTGCCAGAGCGACGATCTCCACGGAACCATCGGCGATCTCGGGGACCTCCAGTTCGAAGAGCTTGCGCACCAGGCCGGGGTGGGAGCGGGACAGTGTGATCGACGGGCCCTTGAATCCGCGGCGGACGTCGACGACGAAGGCGCGGAGGCGGGAACCGTGCAGGTACTTCTCCCCCGGGACCTGCTCGGTCGGCGGCAGCAGTGCTTCAACCGAGCCCAGGTTCACCTGAATCATGTGCGGGTTGTTGCCCTGCTGGATCTGGCCGGAGACCAGCTCGCCTTCGCGGCCCTTGAACTCGCCCAGGATGTTGTCATCCTCCACGTCGCGCAGACGCTGCAGGATGATCTGCCGGGCGGTGCTGGCAGCAATCCGGCCGAAGCCGGCGGGAGTGTCATCGAACTCTCCGACGGCCTCGCCGTCGTCGTCGAGTTCGGTGGCCCAGATCGTGACGTGGCCGCTCTTGCGGTCCAGTTCGGCACGGGCTTTATCCTGCGAACCGGTGGTTTTGTGGTAGGCAACCAGCAGTGCCTGTTCGATCGTGGGGATCAGCAGGTCCAACGGGATTTCCCGTTCCGCCTCAAGCAGCCGCAGCGCACTCATATCAATATCCATTTAGGCCTCCTCGGCTGTGCTTTCAAATCCGTTGGCGTCCTCGCCTGCCGGGTCGTCCTCAAGATGGGCGAATTCGACTTCCACCCGGCCCTTGGCGATACCGCCAAAGGGCAGGTGGGTTTTCTCTCCCTGTTTGGGCTTCATGCCTTTTTTGACGGGCAGTTCGGGAACCAGCGTGATTCCCTCCGCGTCCGCCTCAACCAGGCGTCCGGTGACTGCGTCGCCGTTCACCGGCGTTACCGATACCATCCGGCCGATGTTCCTCCGCCAGTGCCGGGGCTCGGTCAGCGGCCGCGACACTCCAGGCGAGGAAACCTCAAGGCTGTAGGGACGGCCGTCGTCGTGCGGGTCCTGGTCCATCGCATCCGAAAGGACACGTGAAATGTCCGCAATCCGGTCCAGGCTGACGCCGCCGGTTTCAGTTTCGGGGAGATCCACGGTGACGTGGACCGTGCGGTGGACGCCGGCAATCCTGATTTCGATGTCCTCGAGGAAAAGGCCTTCCCCGGTGACGGTGGGAGCAAGATAGTCCTTCAGCCGCTGCGTCTCTGCCGCGGTCTCGGCGCGCTGAGCGTTCTTGCGGTAGTCCGACGAAGTGTCTTTTTTGGGGCTGGGCCGAACCGCCATTGTTGCCTCCCACTAGATGATGTTGTATCTCCTAGCCTACCGACTTTCCAGGGTGCCCGGGTCACGGCCGCAACTGGAGCGGGTTCGTGACATCATCGAATGTTGTGAACACGCCCCCCTCCTCTCCGACGTCTCCTGCCACGCGGCCGTCCCGGACCGCTGCAGCGGCCGGCACCCTGCGGCGTGCGCTGGCGCTTGGCGTCCTGGCCTGCGTGATAGCCAGCTTTGGGCTCACGCTGGGCACCCGTGCGGAGGCTGACCGGCCGCGGACGTTCTCGGAGAAAGCCCTGAATGAGGCGTTCGCCACTGTGCGGATCCTGGCGGCGGAGGCTGATGCCCTGGCTGCCGCCGGAACCGGCGCTTCAGCCGGTGAGCTGCGGCTTCAGGCGCAGACCCTGAAAGACCAGGCACTGCTACTAACCAGTCCCGGAGGGGCTGCGGCCCACGAGGCGGCCCTGCAGTCCCCCGGCGGCGGGGAAGGATCCTATCCCGTGGCAGTTGAGACCGCGGCACGGGCCAACCTCGAAGCCGCCGGCCGGGCCGACTATGGCACTGCGCGGCTGCTGGCCTCCGTGGGGACCGCCCAGCTGCTGCTGGCTGAGCGTGCCGGTGAGGTGCTGGGCGTGCCGGTGGAGGCTGCCGGAGAGTCACAGTGGACACCGGTTCTTGACGAGGATGCCGCCGCCCGCTGCACCACCGGCGGCGATGCTTCTGCCCGCACTGAGCTGCGCGACCGTCCCGGTGCTGCCGAAGCCCTGCAGACCGCACTGGATGCCGAGTATGGGGCCGTCTACGCCTATGAAGTGGCCCAGGCGCAAAGCAGCGGGAGGGAAACAGTGCTGGGTGAAGCGCTCCTCGAGCGCCGTGCCGCACACCTTGAAGCCGGCCGCGGCGGCGTCGGCCTCTTGCCTGCACTCTGCCTTCCCGAAGTAAGCCCGGTTCCCGCCTATTCCCTGTCGGCAGAATTCCTCGCATCTCCCGCCCGGTCATTGGCTGGAATGGAAGCGGCGTTCCCCGGCGTGTATGCCGATCTGGTGGGATCCAGCGACGGTGCGGTGCGTTCGTGGGCAATCGACCGGCTCGTGGAGTCCTCCCGCCTGCTGTACACCGGAGAAGACACGGTCCCCGCGTCACCCGGCCTTGACGCTGAACCGGCGGCGCTGCCGTGGGCGGACGGCTGAGCCGAGCCCGAGCCCGAGGCTCCCGGGATCATTGATGCGAAACCCAGCCTGCCGGGCTGGCTGGACCCCTTCCGGCCCCTTTACTCTGGTCAGGTGCCCGGCGGACCGAACCCGCCGAAACCATTTGCTGGACCCCGCCTTCCGGCGGATCAGCGCCAAGCCCCTCAACTGGGCCTGAGGGCCGGAAATCCCAATCCAGGAGGAATTCATGGCTCCCGCCGTCGTCGTACCCGAAGCGCTGCGCCAGCGCTATCTGCGGACGAGGGAAGGCCGTGCCTGGCTGGATGGATTGCCGGCCCTGGTCCAGGAGAGCCTTCAGGGTTTCGGGATGCGTCCGGATGCAGCTGCCGGGACCACCGCGTGGCACGGGTACGGTGCTTTGGTGCTGCCTGTCATCGCCGCTGGCGGAGATACTCCGGCGGTGTTGAAGTTTCCGTACCCGCACCCTGAGGCCGCGACAGAAACCGCGGCGCTGGAGCTTTGGGATGGCAACGGGGCGGTCCGGCTGCTCGAGCGGAACGCGTCCGGCACAGCTTTGCTGCTCGAACGCCTGGACCCCGGGCGCACGCTGATGGATGTTCCGATGCACGACGCCGTCGAGGTCTGGGGCGGCCTGGTCCGCCGCCTGAGCCTGCAGGGCACCGATGACCCGCAGTGGGCTGCGATCCCCTCCGTTGCGGAGCGGGCCGAGCAGTTCTCCGACGAGCTGCCGGCCGATTGGGAGGCGTTGGGCCGCCCCTTCGAGCGCTGGCTGCTGGAGGCCGCACTGGAGGTGTGCCAGACGAGGGGCGCAGTGGGCCGCCGGTCCAGCCGGGATGTGCTGGTGCACGCGGACCTGCACTACGGCAATATCCTCCGCCGGCTTGATGGGTCCGAAGAGTTCGCCGCCATCGATCCGCAGGCGGTGTTCGGGGAGGCCGAGTACGCCGTCGCGCCCATGCTCTGGAACCGGCTGGACGATCTGGACGAGGCTGCGCCCCGCCGGTCGCTGGAGGACCGGTTGTCGGCGCTGTGCACCGCTGCCGGCCTGGATCCCCAGGCGGCACGCGAATGGAGCATCCTGCGTGAAGTGGAGAACGCCCTGGATTATCTTCGGGACGGTCTCCAAGGAGATGCCCAGCGGTCCGTGTGGGTTGCCGCCGCGCTGGCCGGGAGGAGCCATCCGGGGCTTCCGTCCGTGCAGGACCTGCCGGCTGCGTAGGCAGCTTTAGCGGCAGCACCCGGGGTGCGGAAACTAGCCCTGGAAATTCTCCATCCAGACGTCTGTGCCCAGCTTGATGATCAGCGCACCGACCACCACCAGGAACACGATCCGGATGAATTTGCTGCCCTGCTTCACGGCCATGCGTGCACCGATGTAGCCCCCGGTCATATTGGCGATGCCCAGGATCAGGCCGATACCCCACAGCAGGGAGCCGTGCGGCAGGAAGAACGCCAGGGCGCCGATGTTGGTCGCCATGTTCACGATCTTGGCCTTGGCGCTGGCGGCCAGGAAGTTGTAGCCCAGCAGGGTCACCATCGCGATGATCAGGAAGGACCCGGTGCCGGGCCCGATCAGCCCGTCGTAGAAACCGATGGCGCCGCCGATGGCTCCGGCTGTCCAGTAGTGGCGGTTGCCGGTGTGGCGCAGCTTGGTCAGTTCGCCGACGGTGGGTTTGGTGGCGGTGAAGACAGCGACGACGATCAAGGCCACCACAATGATGGGCTTGAAGACCGATGCCGGCAGCGACGCCGCGAGGACCGCTCCCCCGAAGCTTGCGGCCAGTGCCACCCCGGCCATCGGCAGGGCGGTCTTCAGGTCCGGGTGCGCGCGCCGGTAGTAGGTGACGGCGCTGGTGGTGGTTCCGAAGATCGAGCCCATTTTGTTGGTGGCAAGGGCCTCGACGGGGGCGATTCCGGGCACGAGAAGAAGCGCCGGCAGCTGGAGCAGGCCGCCGCCGCCCACAACGGCGTCGACCCAGCCAGCTGCCAGGCCCGCCACCACAATCAAGGCGATGGTGGCGAGCGTTATCTCCTCGAGCCCGGAGACCAACCTGGCTGCTTAGGCCCGGGCAGCGCGGAGCACGTACTCCACGGCTTCGGCAACGGGCACATTCTCGGCAACGCCCGTGGCGCGGTCCTTGATTTCGACGACGCCGTCAGCGAGTCCGCGGCCGACCACCAGAATGGTGGGCACGCCGATCAGTTCGGCGTCGCCGAACTTCACGCCCGGGGAGACCTTGGGCCGGTCGTCATAGATGACTTCCAGTCCGGCGGCTTCAAGTTCTTCGGAAAGTGTGGCTGCGGCTTCGAAGATTTCCTCGCCCCGGCCGGTGGCTACAACGTGGACGTCTGCCGGCGCGACGGCGCGCGGCCAGATGATTCCCTTGTCATCGCGGTTGGATTCGGCCAGCGCTGCGACCGCGCGGGTGACACCCACACCGTAGGAACCCATGGTCACGGTCGCGAGCTTGCCGTTCTTATCCAGGACCTTCAGGCCCAGGGCTTCGGCGTACTTGCGGCCGAGCTGGAAGATGTGGCCCATTTCGATGCCGCGGGCGGCTTCCAGGGGGCCGGAGCCGTCCGGGGCTTCGTCGCCTTCGCGGACCTCAACGGCCTCGATGACACCGTCCCAGGTGAAGTCGCGGCCGGCAACCAGGCCGATCACGTGCTTGCCCGGCGCATTGGCGCCGGTGATCCAGCTGGTGCCGGAAACCACGCGCGGGTCAACCAGGTACAGCAGGCCGGTAGCAGCTTCGCTGCCGAGCACGGCGTCGTCCAGGCTCAGGCCCGGGCCAATGTAGCCCTTGACCAGGCCGGTGTGCTTCTTCAGGTCATCCTCGGTGGCGGCTTCGACGCCCAGTTCGCCGGAGATTTCCAGGTGGGAGCCGATGTTAGCTTCGATGCGCTTGAGGTCCACGGCCCGGTCGCCGGGAACGCCGACGACGACGATCTGCCGTTCGCCGGTGGGCAGCGAAACCGCGAGCACCACGTTCTTGAGGGTATCGGCGGCGGTCCATTCGCCGGCGGCCTTCGGGAAGCGTGCATTGACGTCGGCCACCAGGGTGTCGATGGTGGGGGTGTCGGGGGTGTCCACGACCTGGGCTGCAGGCGCGTCCGTGTAGTCGATGGCTGCCGGGGCCACGGTGGTGACCGCTTCGACGTTGGCCGCGTAACCGCCGGCGGAGCGCACGAAGGTGTCCTCGCCGACCGGGGTCGGGTGCAGGAATTCCTCGCTCTTGGAGCCGCCCATGGCACCGGAAACAGCGGAGACCACAACGACGTCGAGCCCCAGTCGCTCAAAGATGCGCAGGTAGGCGCCGCGGTGGGCCTGGTAGCTCGCTTCCAGGCCTTCGTCGTCGATGTCGAAGGAGTAGGAGTCCTTCATGATGAACTCGCGGCCGCGGAGCAGCCCGGCCCGCGGACGGGCTTCGTCGCGGTACTTGTTCTGGATCTGGAACAGGGAGACCGGCAGGTCCTTGTAGGAGCTGTACAGGTCCTTGACCAGGAGGGTGAACATTTCCTCATGGGTCGGGGCCAGCAGGTAGTCCGCGCCCTTGCGGTCCTGCAGGCGGAAGAGATTATCGCCATATTCAGTCCAGCGGTTGCTGGCTTCGTAGGGTTCGCGGGGAAGCAGCGCGGGGAAGTGGACTTCCTGGGCACCGATCGCTGCCATTTCTTCGCGGATGATGGTCTCAACCTTGCCCAGCACCCGCAGGCCCAGCGGGAGCCACGAGTAGATGCCCGGGGCAGCCCGGCGGATATAACCGGCACGGACCAGGAGGCGGTGGCTGGCGACGTCGGCGTCCGCCGGGTCTTCGCGCAGGGTGCGCAGGAAAAGAGTGGAAAGTCGAAGGACCACGCTGGGAATCCGTTTCTGCAGCCGTGCTGCACGCTAAGGAAGAAGTTCTCCCTACTAATCTAGCCGCTTGCCCCGGGGTTCCCGGACACGGCCTGCGTGTGGCGGATTCGGCGGTGGTTAGGGTCGGTGGCTGTGCAGGTATGGCGGCTTTTTCCCGCGGAAGGCCGCCATACCTGCACAGCGGGCAACGGGTGAGGGCCGTTAAGCCGCCATATGTGCCGTGTAGTTGGGCTGGCTTAGGAATCGCCCATGAGATCGGCGCGGGCGTGGAAGTCGGCAGCAGCTCCGTCATGGCTGCGGATCGCCTGCACAATGTCCTCGTGCGGCCGGCGGGTTCCGGGCTGCATGGAGCCTATGCGCCGGCGCAGGATACTGCGCCAAACCTCGTCGAGATCCGCGTACAAACTGATGAGCGAGGCGTTGTGGCTGGCGGCAACAATCGCCCGGTGGAATTGCGCATCAGCTTCCAGATAGTTTTCGAGGTCACCGTAGTCCCAGGCCTGATCGCGCTGGCCCAGCAGCACGTCGAGGCGCTCCAGATCGGCATCCGTGCGGCGCTGCGCCGCGAGCCGGGCGCCGCTCGCGGCAAGCTCACGCAGCAATTCGGTGACGTCATCCGTTGAATCCTGCGCAAACCGCCGCTGCATTACTCCCGCCAGTTCACTGGTGGCGATGACGTAGGTACCGGAACCCTGGCGAATATCCAGCAGTCCGTTGTTCGCCAGCGCGCGCACGGCTTCCCGCACTGTGTTCCGGGCAACGCCGAGCTGTTCGACAAGGGCTTGTTCGGTGGGTATGCGAAGCCCCACCGGCCAGTCGCCGCGCGTTATCCGGTGGCGGAACTGCTCAATGACCTGTTCAACCAAGGACTCACGGCGGGGCTGTGGCAGCAGGCCGGCGGGATCTGGGCGATTCATCCCATCATTATATGATCGGTGGAATGCGCAAGAATCCTCACCCTGCCCCATGGCTTCCAGCTGTCCTTTTGACGGGGATCCTGCTGGCTGCAGTAAACCTCAGGCCGGCCATTTCTTCGCTGGGGCCTTTGCTTGACAGCGTCATCGCGGACCTGCAACTGGGCGGTTTGACAGCGGGCCTGCTGACTGCGGCCCCTGCCGCCTGTTTTGCCCTGTTCGGATCCCTTGCGCCGAAACTCGCCCTGAAACGCGGCCCCGAGGTCATTGTGCTCGGTGCAATGCTGGCAATCGGCCTGGGACTGCTCCTGCGCTCGGCTGCGCCGAGCACCCCCGCCTTCCTGTTCTTCAGCGCTGTGGCCCTGAGCGGCATTGCCGTGGGCAATGTGCTGATGCCGGTGCTGGTCAAGCGCTGGTTCCCTGACCGCATCGGCAGGGTCACCGGACTCTATACGACGACGTTGTCCCTGGGGACAGCGGTTGTTGCGGCGGTGGCTGTTCCGGTCAATGAGGCGTTCGGCGGCAACTGGCGGTTCGGACTTGGCATCTGGGCTCTTCCCGCACTGGTGGCGGCCGGCGTCTGGGCCGCCGCGTACATGGGCGTGCGCAGATTGCGGCCCTCGACTCAGCCGGCCGGTCCGATGCCGACGGCGGTCCGCATGTCAGCGCGGGTCAATCCGTGGCAGAGTTCGACGTCGTGGTGGCTGGCCGTATTCTTTGGCCTGCAGGCCAGTGCTGCCTACATCTGCATGGGCTGGCTGGCAAAAATCTTCAGTGACAATGGGCTCAGTGACGCCACGGCCGGCTTGCTCCTGGCAATCGTTATGGGGGTTTCCATCCCGCTGGCCTTTGTTATCCCTAACCTGGCAGCGCGCCGTCCGAACCAAGGTCCCATCGTCATTGTGCTGGGCGTATGTGGCTTGCTGGGCCACATCGGACTGTGGATTTCCCCGGCCTCGGGGTCTTTTGTGTGGGCGGTGCTGCTGGGCATTTCTTCCTGCACGTTCTCCCTGGCCCTGACCATGATCGGCATCAAATCGCGCAGCAGCGTCGGCGTCATCAAACTTTCGGCATTTACGCAAAGCGTCGGATATCTGATCTCAATTCCCGGCCCTCTGATCGTTGGCATCCTGCATGAAATCACCGGAGGGTGGCAGGCCTCGATCGGCTTTATGACGGCACAGCTGCTGGTGCAGATTTTCGCGGGGTACATGGCGGGGCGCTCCGGGCCGATCGAGGGTCCGGTTCCGGGACCGCAGGCCAATCCGGTTCCACAGCGGCTGCAAGGCACCTAGAGCAGCTTTTCGCCCGGCGTCGCCAAGGCCGGGCCGGCAACCAAACCGGGGCCGGGCCTGCCGCTGCAGGTCCGGCCCCGCCCGTGACTGATAAGCCTTACATTTTCGCGAGTTCGGCCAGCGCGGCGTTGATTGTTTTCTCGGCCACATCAACGGCGGCCGCTGCATCTGCCGGATCGAACATGCTGACACTCAAGCTCACGGTGCCGGAGTGAGCCTGGACCTGTACGATTTCGGCCTTCCCTCCGGGTTGGGTGATCGTGGTCCTGAATGCCTGCGTGCTCGGCGCTTCTGTGGAGACTTCAAGGGCTTCCGCCGCACCGGAAATGGTCATTCCTTTGTTTTCCAGCTCGAACTCTGCACAGTCACTGGCCAACTGCTCACCGATCTCGGCCCGCTCATCCGGGACACTGGCGTCCTTGTAGCTCACCAGCAACAACGCGTCCGTGCCCTCCATTTCCATGGCCGCCGAATTTCCCGTTGTGATGGTCTCATCAAACAGGGAGGAGCCCAGAGTGGCGCACTGCGCGGGTGTGGCCGTGACCGACAAAAAGCCAGCCGCTTCGAGCATGGACCGCACGGAGGCGTCGTTATCGACAATCCCGCTGAATCCCATGGCTTTCTGGGCTGCGGTGAGCGCCGCTTCGAGCTCATCGGCCGTGTATTGATCCTGACCAACCGCCAGGGTAGGCGTGGGCGAGGACGAGGACTCCGCCGAACCGGAATCCGCGGCCTCACTCGAGCTGCCGCAGCCCGAGAGCGCAAAAACGCCGGCCACTAAAAGTGCACCGGTCTTCATGGACTTCTTCATTTCTTCCCCCAATTGTGTTCCACCCCGGTACTACCGGGGTCAGATGATGCTGATGTGGCGCCTGTCATAAAAGCAAGCACACTGGGCATCCTAGGAGGTGGGCTGGGTCATGAAGAAATCAGAACAGGATCGTGGCGAACGTTCCGACTTGGGTGAACCCCACGCTCTCGTAGGCTGCCCGGGCCGGAGCGTTGTAATGGTTCACGTAGAGGCTTGTCACGGGGGCCAGTTCCTGGGCAAAGTCCACCACGGCAGACATGTAGGCGGCGCTCAGGCCGCGTCCGCGGTAGGCAGGATTCATCCATACGCCCTGCACCTGGACGGCATTGCTGGAAACTGTTCCCAGCTCGGCCTTGAAGATCACCTGGCCGGAATCGTCGAATTCCACCAGCGAGTGGCCGTTCTTGATAAGCGAAAGCACCCGCTGGCGGTAATGCCGGCTCCCGCCGGACACCGGAGAGTAACCGACTTCTTCCTCGAACATGGCGGTGCAGGCCGGCAGCAGGAGGTCCAGGTCCTCCGGGCGGGATTTGCGCAGGCCGGGAGCTGGAGGCACCGCGGACGGACCGGTAATCTCCAGCAGGGGCTGGTCGCCGCGGACGTCGAAGGGACGCGGCGAGGCATGCCGGAGTTCGGACCACAGCGAGAGAACTGCTTCGGCAGGACCGAAGATGGAGGAGAATCGGCGCCCGGTCCGGGCCAGGTAGGCACCTATCTCGGGGCCGGTGTCGGCATCCACGCCCGTAGGCACCACGTTGACGCCGGCCCAGCAGGCAGCCGCCAGATCCTCGCCGTCGAAAACGCCAAGAATCTGGGCACCTGCCGAGGTGGGTGCGGCCGTGCCGGTGATTTCCAGGTGGGAGAGCAGGAAGGTGTTCGCCACCGGGTCGGAGGCGGCGAGCTCCGTTAAAGCCGCTGTGTCCGCGGCAGCCAGAATCCGCAGCGTGCCCGATTGGTGCCCACTGCGGATCTCCGGGCCGGCTTTAGCCGACTGTAACCATGGGGCCACCCGTGCCAGCATTTTCGCCATCGGCCTCCCCCATATCCTCCGCGATCCTCATCGCTTCTTCGATAAGGGTCTCTACAATCTGGTCTTCGGGAACGGTCTTGATGACTTCGCCCTTGACAAAAATCTGGCCCTTGCCGTTACCGGAGGCTACACCCAGATCGGCCTCGCGTGCTTCACCGGGACCATTGACGACGCAGCCCATGACGGCAACGCGCAGCGGAACCTCCATACCCTCCAGTCCGGCGGTGACCTGCTCGGCCAGGGTGTAGACATCCACCTGGGCGCGGCCGCAGGAGGGGCAGGAGACAATTTCCAGCTTCCGCGGGCGCAGGTTCAGCGACTGCAGGATCTGGTTGCCAACCTTGATTTCCTCCACCGGCGGAGCCGAGAGCGAGACGCGGATGGTGTCACCGATCCCCTTGGAGAGCAGCGCCCCGAAGGCAGTGGCGGACTTGATCGTCCCCTGGAAGGCGGGGCCGGCTTCGGTGACGCCCAGGTGCAGGGGCCAGTCGCCGCGTTCGGCGAGCAGCTCGTAAGCGCGGACCATCACAACCGGGTCATTGTGCTTCACGGAAATCTTGAAGTCATGGAAGTCATGCTCTTCGAACAAGGAGGCTTCCCAGACGGCAGATTCCACCAGGGCTTCCGGTGTGGCCTTGCCGTATTTCGCCATCAGGCGCGGGTCCAGCGAACCGGCGTTGACGCCGATGCGGATGGAAACGCCGGCGGCCTTGGCCTCGTTGGCGATCTGCTTGACCTGGTCATCGAACTTGCGGATGTTTCCGGGATTGACGCGCACGGCGGCGCAGCCGGCTTCGATCGCGGCATACACATACTTCGGCTGGAAGTGGATGTCCGCAATCACCGGGATCTGCGACTTCTTGGCGATGATCGGCAGCGCCGCAGCGTCGTCGGCACTGGGACACGCCACGCGGACAATGTCACAGCCCGACGCCGTCAGTTCGGCGATCTGCTGCAGCGTCGCGTTGATGTCGGTGGTCGGAGTGGTGGTCATCGACTGGACACTGATCGGGAAGTCCGACCCGACGCCGACGGAGCCCACCTTGATTTGGCGGGTCTTCCGCCTCGGAGCGAGGACGGGCGGCGGTGCTGCTGGCATTCCAAGGTTGACCGAGGTCAAAACTTCCTCCATGTGCCCGGGGGCAAATATGTGGTCTGTGAACGGTGCGGGGTAAGCGCACCGTTCCTATTATCCACCCGGCCGCGCTGCCCGCGCTGATGCAGGGTGGAATATCACTCTGGGCTTAGGACGCCAGGTGCGCGAAAGCTCCGGTAACAGGCTTCCACTCGGTGGTCTTCAGGCCGGAAATTCCGCCGCCCACAGCGAGGGGATCCTGCTTCAGCAGGCTGTTGAGATCTTCTTCATCCTCGGCCGTGAGGATCAGCAGGGCACCGGCACCATCGCTGAACGGTCCGCTGGCCAGGACCCGGCCTTCCTCCACCAGAGCGGCAAGCCACTCACGGTGCGCGGGGCGGTGCTGGTCCCGCAGGTGGGCTGATTCGGCGTCGTACACGTATTCCACGGCAAAGATACTCATGGATTCCACCCTAAGGTATCTCAGCCCTGCAGCAGCGCCGCCCGGACCGCTGCCGCAGCGCCCACGGCCCACAGCATGGAGGTCAGGGTGCCGATAATGAAGCGCTCGGCCGCTGCCGGGGTTTCCTTAAGCTCGGCATACCGGCCCAGCCCCTTGATGGCCACCACGTAGGCGATCGCCACGGGTTCATCGGCCAGGACGGCGGTGGCGACGGCCAGGCGCTCCAGGAACCCGATGACCAGCCCGCCGCGCAGGATCACCGGCGCTGCCGGCGCCGGCGGCCGCGCCGGCAGTGGCGGAAGCACTTGATGCTGCTCCTGCGCCACACCCCCGGCCAGCTCGTGCACCTGATCGGCAGCCGGATCGTACCGGGGGTCCCTGCCTGGACGGGCCGCCTCAACTGCCCGGGCGACTCGAAGGACGGCGGCCGTCACTGGCCATCCACCGAAGGCAGCAACTGCCAGCCCCAGCACAATCCATAAGACTTCCATGCAGCTGCTTTCCTCTACCGTCCGGCACCGGCCGGCCCGGATTCACCGGATCCGGAGACAATTCAGGGCGTTTCGCCGGCCAATACCCGTTCCACCCGCTCCAACAGGGCTGCCGCGGCGGGCCGGGCCGCCCATTCCTCATTCCAGCCGGCGCGCTGGACGGCGTTGCTGACCGCCTGGGAGCTGATGCCGAGCTTACGTGCTGCCGCTGTCTGCGCTCCCCATTTGAGGGGTTCGACGTGTTCCAGGATGCGCCACTCCGCTTCCGTGCGGTCGCGGACCAGCCGGGCGATCAGCACCAGGACGGCCTCGGCATCGGAGGCCGCAGCGGCGGCACCGGGTTCCGGCGCCGGCTCCACCACGGAGACGGCGAGGGGGGGCCGGTCTCCGGTTTTCTTTGCCCGCTCGACGGCGGTGCGCGCCGCGATGAACGCGTCTCCCCCGGCCTCCCGGGAGGACGCAGGGAAAGGAAGTTCCACGGCTCCCGCGCCGATCCCGACCGACCACCCCCCGAGGCGGAGGACCTGCAGGGCAGCATCAACCACCACCGCCGCAGAGGAAGCCGCGGCCTGCACTTCATCCCCCACGGTCCGTTCGAACGGCAGCTCAAGGTCCAGGCCGGCGAGGTGCCGAAGGAGTCCGGGGACCCGGTCCGGGGTTTTGCGGCTGTCCTTCTGATCAATCGTCATCACGAACATGGTGAAACCATATTCGTTTGCAAATTGAATTACAACCTAAATGGGCTTCAATCTAATTTGAAACCAGCGGGTTAGAAGAGGCTGACCGGCTTCACGATGTCGGCATAGATCAGCAGGGCACCCATACCCATCAGCAGCACGGCAACGGCGTAGGTCACCGGCAGCAGTTTCGCCATGTCGAAGGGCCCGGGGTCCGGGCGCTTGAAGAGTTTGGCGACCCGGCGCCGCAGCCCTTCCCACAGCGCGCCGGCCACATGACCGCCGTCGAGCGGGAGCAGCGGGATCAGGTTGAAGACGAACAGTGCCAGGTTCACGCTGCCCACCAGCCCGATCAGGGTAGCCACCCGGTTCTGGACCGGTGCTTCCTCCATTGAGGAGATCTCACCCGCGATCCGGCCCACACCAACAACGCTCATGGGACCGTTGGGGTCGCGCTCCTCCGAGGAGAACGCGGCCTGCGCAACGTCGGCCAGCCGCTGGGGCAGATTGATAACGACGCCGGCAATTCCCTGCAGGTTCTCCCCCACCATGGGCAGCACCTCGGTGGCGGGCTGACGCACAAGGGCGGTCTGCGAGCCGACGCCGATGAAGCCGACTTCCTGGGTGACCGGGTTGCCGCTCTCATCCAGGACCACCGTGCCGTCATCTTTGGTAACGGGACGTTCGGTGAGCAGCGGGGTAATGACGGCTTGAGCCTCCACGCCGCCGCGCTCATAGGTCACGGTGACGCTGCGGCCGGCCGCCGCACGGATCTGCTCCGAGAGCTCAGCCCAGCCTGCCACCGGCTGACCGTCAAAGCCCGTGATCGTGTCGCCGGGCAGCAGCCCCGCCTCGTGTGCCGGGGCCGCCGGGTCGGCATCAGTGCACTCTGCCTGTCCGGCTGCGGCCTGGCTGCCCGTCACCACGCACTCGCTGACCGAGGCCAGGGTGGTGGTGCTCTGGGCGGTGCCGAAGCCCATCAGCAGGACGGCAAAAAGGACGACGCCGATCAGCAGGTTCATGAACGGCCCGCCGAGCATGATGATGATCCGTTTCCACACCGGCAGCTTGTAGAAAACGCGGTCCTCATCCCCCGGTTCCAGCCGGTCGGATTCAGCCTGCCGGGCATCGACGGCCAGCTGCTGGAACATGCCGGTGCTGGAGCGCCGGACGCCGCCGTCTTCCGTTTCCTTATTGGGCGGGAACATCCCCACCATCGACACGTATCCGCCCAGCGGCAGCGCCTTGAAGCCGTACTCCGTCTCGCCGCGGCGCCGGGAGAAGACCGTGGGACCAAACCCGATCATGTACTGGGTGACACGCACCTTGAAAGCCTTGGCGGGCACGAGGTGGCCAACCTCATGCAGCGCGATCGACACCGCAATGCCGGCTGCGACGAACAGCACGCCCAGGATAAAGAGTAAAACGCTCAACGGACTTCCTTTGGATCAGAACGGACTTCGCTACCTGCCGCAGCGGGCGCGGGCGGCGGAGCGTGCCCATTTTTCAGCTGCCAGAACCGATTCCAGGGTCAGGGGGCCGGAGTCGGTGTGCTCCGACAGCACGGCGGAGATCGTATCAACTATGTCTGTGAATCCAATGAGTCCGTCATGGAAGGCATCCACGGCTTCCTCGTTTGCTGCGTTGTAGACGGCCATGCCGGTTCCGCCGGAAGCAGCTGCTTCCTTTGCCAGGCGAACTGCCGGGAAGGCATCCTCGTCGAGGGGTTCAAAGGTCCACTCCGCGGCCTTGGTCCAGTCGCAGGGCGCAGCGGCCCCCGCGACCCGGTGCGGCCAGCCCATCCCCAGGGCGATCGGCAGCCGCATGTCCGGCGGCGAGGCCTGCGCAATGGTGGAACCATCAATGAACTGCACCATGGAGTGCACCACTGACTGGGGGTGGACCACGACGTCGATCCGCTCCAGCGGAATGTCGAACAGCAGGTGCGCTTCGATCACCTCGAGGGCTTTGTTGACCATGCTTGCCGAGTTGGTGGTGATCATCCGGCCCATTTTCCAGGTGGGGTGGGCCAGCGCCTGATCGGGCGTGACGTCCGCCAGCTCCTCCCGCTTCCGTCCGCGGAAGGGCCCGCCGGAGGCGGTGACCACCAGACGGTCCACTTCCTCCGGGGCACCGGAGCGCAGCGCCTGGGCCAGGGCGGAGTGTTCGGAGTCCACCGGAACCAGCTGGCCGGGCTGCGCGGCCTGTTTGACCAGGGCCCCGCCGACGATCAGGGATTCCTTGTTGGCCAGGGCCAGCAGGTGCCCGGCGGCCAGCGCCGCGAGCGTCGGTTCCAGCCCGATCGATCCGGTCATGCCGTTGAGCACGACGTCGGCTTCCGGCCACGCGGCGACGGCGGTGGCGGCACCGGCACCCACGAAAAGTTCCGGATCATAGCCGGTGACCGATGCCTCCGCGGCGGCCTGTTCAATCGCCGCCTTCAGGGTGGGAAGGTCCACCGCGGCGCAGCCTACGGCGTCCGCCCGGGTGTGGACTGCCTGCCGGGCCAGCAGCTCCAGGTTGCCGCCTCCCGCGGCAACAGCCACGATGTCGAAGCGGTCGGGTGCGCCGTCGGCGACGTCGATGGCCTGGGTTCCGATCGAACCGGTCGATCCAAGCAGCACCACACGGCGGGGCACGGATTCAGGGCCGCCGGCATCTGCACCCCAGATCGGAGATGCTGCGGGGGCTCCCCCGAGGCGGGCTGGCGCGCCGGAGTTTTCTGCACGGAACTGGGAATCGGAGGCATCAGGATTCTGCATGGTCCAAGTATCCCGCACGCGGTCCGGCTCTACGCCTGGAGCTGCGGCTCACAAAGCGACGGGCAGCGCCGCGACGGCATCGGGAATAGACTCTGTTCCCGTCACCAGTTCCAGCACCTGGCCGCCGCCGCGCCTGCTGCTGACCAGCTCGGCGATCACGGCAGCCACATCCTGCCGGGGAATCGTGTTCTGCGGGACATCGACCGCCAGGTCCACCAGGCCAACGGGTTCACCGTTAGTCAGCATCCCGGGCCGCACAATGGTCCAGTCCAGGGCGTCGCGCGCCTCCAGGTCCTCTTCCGCTGCCAGTTTGGCCACGAGATAGGCATACATGGCGTCGGCGAGCCCTTCCGGGCGGTGTCCGCCGCGGACCGTGTCCGTCCCCATGGAGGAAATCTGGATCAGCCGCGCCACCCCGGCAAGCTCCGCCGCCTCCGCGAAAAGGACTGCTCCCCCGCGGTCCACGCTGTCCTTGCGCGCAATGCTGCTTCCCGGACCGGCTCCGGCCGCAAAAACGGCGAGGTCCGCCCCGGTGAGGACCTGCGTGACATCCTCCGTGGTGCTGTTCTCCAGGTCCAGGACAACCGGAGCCACCGAGTCCATCTCCAGGTCCGGCACCTGGTCGGGATTGCGGATCAGGCCCGCTACGTCATTGTCAGCGGCCACCAGAAGGCGCCCGAGTTCGCGTGCAATCTGCCCGTGGGCTCCAGCTATCACTATGCGCATAACGTATGTAACGGACGTCACACACTGAAGATTCCCGGTTTCGGAAACCCTGATATCCACCGCCTGAAGGCCAGGACCTTAGCTCACGATGCCCGCCCGGCGCAGGGTCTGTTCTGCCTGCCGGAGGAGCGGGCCGTCGATCATTTCGCCGCGGAAGCTGAAGACCCCGCCCTGCCCCCGGGCCGCCGCAAGCAGGTCGCGGGCATATGCCTTCTCCTCATCCGAGGGGGCGTAGGCGGCCCGTACGGCGGCAACCTGTCCCGGATGAATGCAGGCCTTCGCCGCGAAACCCGACGCGGCGCCGTCGCGCGCTTCCGCTTCCAGGCCGGCGGTGTCAGCAATGTTCCCGTAGATGGCGTCGATCGCGCCCTTACCGAAAGCTCCCGCTGCCAGCAGCACCGTGGAACGGGCGTGGACGGCGACCCCGCGGTAACTGCTCTGCGTAGTCCGGCTGGATTCACCGCCCAGGGAAGCCAGCAGGTCTTCGGCACCCCACATCAGTGCCGCAACGTTCTTGGCCTGGGCGATTTCCGGGGCGCGGATCACGCCGAGCGCGGTTTCCAGCAGTGCAATGACCTGGTAGTGACGCAGGGCGTGGGCAATTTCCCCGGGGTCCTCGGCTTTGGCCGCCATCACGTGGCGGTATCCGGTGACTGCGAGCGCTTCCAGATCGGCCCGGAAGGAGGTGCTGTGCACCGGGTTGACACGGACGATGGTGCGCTCCGGATCAAGGTCGGACGCGGCCAGGTTTTCGCGGGCCTTTTCCTTGTCCTCCGGCGCGACGGCGTCTTCCAGGTCCAGGATCACGGCATCGGCCCGCTCGGCGGCCTTGGCAAACCGGTCCGGCCGGTCCGCGGGGCAGAACAGCAGGGCGGGTCCCATGGGGAAGGTGGTCATTTCGGGGTGCTCCTTACGCGGCTTCGACTTCCAAGGCTTCTCCAACTTACCGGTGCCTGCACCCGGGAAGTTAGCGGTGGATCCGGTTCAGCGTGTGTTCCGGGATTGTTGGCCGCCGGATTCCGTCCACATCAGCGCTGTCCGGGTAAAGGTGGCCACCACCGTTCCATCCTGGTTGTGCCCGGTGTGCTCCAGGGTCACAATCCCCTGTCCCGGGCGGGAGCCGGACATCCGTTTGGCGGCCACCCGGGTCTGCGAGTACAGGGTGTCCCCGTGGAAGAGCGGGTAGGGAAAGACGACGTCCGTCAGTCCCAGCTGGGCCACGAGGGTGCCCTGGGTGAGCTGCCCCACGGATTGGCCGACCATCACGGCGAGAGTGAGCATCGAGTTCACCAGGCGCTGGCCGAAGGGCTGCCCGGCACTGTAGGCCGCGTCAAGGTGCAGGGGCTGGGAATTCATGGTCAGGGTGCTGAACAGGACGTTGTCCGCTTCGGTGAGGGTCCGGCCGGGCCGGTGCGCGTACACCGTTCCGGTTTCGAGTTCCTCGTACCAGAGGCCGCGCTGGAGAACCACGCGCTCCTCCCCTTCGGGCTGGGCTGCCGGACCGGGATCCCCTGCCTGCCGCGCCGGCTCAGACACCGAGAGCCACTTCCAGGGGCGCCCCGGTGGCGGCCACCACGTCCTCCACGGTGACTCCGGGTGCGGTTTCCAGCAGCACCAGCGACTCCGGTCCCACTTCAATCACGGCAAGGTCGGTGATGATCAGGTCCACGCAGCCCCGGCCGGTCAGCGGCAGGGAGCATTCGGAGACGATTTTCGGGGCGCCGCTGCGGTCCACGTGCTCCATCATGACGATCACGCGTTTGGCGCCAAAGACCAGGTCCATGGCCCCGCCCATCCCCTTGACCATTTTTCCCGGGACCATCCAGTTGGCGAGGTCCCCGTTGGCAGCAACCTCCATCGCGCCGAGCACGGCGACGTCCACGTGCCCGCCGCGGATCATGCCGAAGGACGCCGCGGAATCGAAGAAGGCCGCGCCCCGGTTGACGGTCACCGTTTCCTTTCCGGCGTTAATCAGGTCCGGGTCCAGTGCGGACTCCTCCGGATACGGGCCGACGCCAAGAATCCCGTTTTCGGAATGCAGCACCACTTCCACCCCCTCGGGGATGTAGTTGGGAATCAGCGTGGGCATGCCGATGCCCAGGTTCACGTACTGCCCGTTCCGAAGTTCCTGTGCCACCCGGGCTGCGAGTTCGTTGCGTGTCAGTGCCATTACAGGCCTTTCCCGGCCGCGCCGCGTGAAGTGTCTGCTGTACGGGGTGCCGAAACCGTCTTCTTCTCGATCCGTTTCTCCCCCGGTCCCGTGTGGACCACGCGCTGGACGAAGATGCCCGGCACGTGGATCTCTCCGGGATCCAGCTCGCCTGCTTCGACCAGTTCCTCCACCTCGGCGATCGTGACTTTGCCGGCCATCGCACAGAGCGGGTTGAAGTTCATGGCAGAGGCATGGAACACCAGGTTTCCGTGCCGGTCACCCTTCCAGGCATGAACCAGGGCAAAATCCGGGGTCAGGGACTCTTCCAGCACGTAGTCCCGGCCGTGGAAGGCGCGGACCTCCTTGGGTTCCGAGGCCAGCGCTACCCCGCCCTCGGCGTCGTACTTCTGCGGCAGTCCGCCTTCACTGACCTGGGTCCCGACGCCGGCGCTCGTGTAGAACGCCGGAATCCCGGCACCGCCGGCCCGCAGTTTCTCGGCCAGGGTCCCCTGCGGGGTGAGGACCACCTCCAGTTCGCCGGCCAGGTACTGCCGGGCGAATTCCTTGTTCTCACCCACGTAGGAGCTGACCGTGCGGCGGATCCGGTGATCGGCCAGCAGCAGGCCGAGCCCCCAGTCGTCCACGCCGCAGTTGTTGGACACCGTTTCCAGCCGGTCCGCGCCCTGGTCGTACAGGGCCTCAATCAGGGCCGCGGGAATGCCGCAGAGCCCGAATCCCCCCACGGCCAGGGACACGCCGCTGGGAATGTCGGCTACGGCCTCCGCCGGCGTCGCCACTGTCTTGTCAATCATGGAACCGTCCGTTCGTTAATCGCCGTTGACCAACTTCTCCGCTTCAGAGCCCCAACTCGCGGGCAATAAGCATCAACTGAACCTCGGAAGTGCCTTCGCCGATTTCGAGGATCTTCGAGTCGCGGTAATGCCGTGCCACCGGGAACTCGTTGATGAAACCGTAGCCGCCAAAGACCTGGGTGGCATCCCGTGCGTTGTCCATCGCGGCCTCTCCCGCGACCAGCTTAGCCATGGCCGCCTGCGACTTAAACGGTTTGCCGGCCAGCATCCGGGCCGCGGCGTCGTAGTAGGCAAGCCGGGCAGTGTGGGCCCGGGTCTGCATCCGCGCGATCTTGAAGGCGATCGACTGATTGCTCCCGATGGGTGCGCCGAAAGCGTGGCGTTCCGACGCGTAGCGCAGCGCCTCGTCCACGCAGCCCTGTGCGGCACCGGTGGCCAGCGCCGCGATTGCGATCCGGCCCTCGTCCAGGATCTGCAGGAAGTTGGCGAATCCGCGGCCCTCGGCTCCCAGCAGGTTCTCCTGCGGCACCCGCACATTCTCGAGGGTGAGGGGATGCGTGTCCGAGGCGTTCCAGCCCACCTTGTTGTACGCCTTCTCCACCGTGAAGCCGGGAGTTCCGGACGGGACGATGATCGTGGAGATCTGCTTGCGCACGGTTCCGTCCGGCCCTTCGGAGGTTCCGGTGACGGCGGTGACGGTGACCAGAGAGGTGATGTCCGTGCCGGAGTTGGTGATGAACTCCTTGCTGCCGTTGATCACCCACTCCCCGTCCTCGAGGCGGGCCGTGGTCTTGGTGCCGCCGGCGTCGGAGCCTGCCTCCCGTTCGGTGAGTCCGAAGCCTGCGAGCGCGGTGCCCTCAGCCAGCGCCGGCAGCCACTGCTGCTTTTGCTCCTCGGTGCCAAAGCGGTAGATCGGCATGGCGCCGAGGGAG
This sequence comes from Arthrobacter pullicola, assembly GCF_014836875.1. Lineage (GTDB taxonomy): Bacteria > Actinomycetota > Actinomycetes > Actinomycetales > Micrococcaceae > Arthrobacter_B > Arthrobacter_B pullicola. The sequence continues at coordinate 109,846 of NZ_JACSQC010000002.1, forward strand.
ACACCGGCTTCCAGGGTGATGGCCACGGACTGGTCCACCCGGGCCAGCTGTTCCAGGGCCAGGGCCAGGGCAAAGTAGTCGCCGCCCATACCGCCGTATTCTTCGGGGAACGGGAGGCCGAACAGGCCCATCTCCCCCATCTGCGCCACCACCTTGTAGGGGAAGCTGTGTTCCTCGTCGTGCCTGGCGGAAACCGGGGCAACCACCTCGTCGGCAAATTCCCGGACCGTGTCCGATAGAGCCTGGTGTTCCTCACTGAGTTCAAAGTCCGGCATGCCCTGCTCCTTCGGTTAGGTGTGCGGTTCCGCGGCCGGGTCCAGGCCCACCGGGGCTGGGGGCTGGGGTGGTGCAGCAGCGGGGGAAACCGTGGCCAGTACCTGCCCGGCTTTGACCAGGTCCCCGGGACGCAGGGTCATGGCCACGGTGCCGGCCACAGGCGCGGTGAGCTGATGTTCCATCTTCATGGCTTCCACGCTGAGCAGCGCCTGGCCTGCCTCAACGGTGTCCCCGTTCCCGACGGCGACGCTCACAACGGTGCCGGGCATCGGCGAGCGCAGGACGGGATCAGCGGCTCCTGCGGCCCGTTCGGCCGAAGCCAGGGACGCGCGCAGGCGTTCCCTGCGGTCCGGCAGCTCCAGGACCGCGGTAAAGCCGTTCCTGGAGGTCCAGAGCGCCTGACCGGGCCCGGACTGCGGGCCCGAGCCGGGGTTCGCTGCGGCACTGAACCGGAGGGAATGGACGACGCCGTCCAGCACCAGCCGTGCCCGGCTCCCGTCCACGTGCAGGGCGGCGCCGCGTGCCCCTGTCCCGTCGATGCGCACTTCCGCTGCGTCAGGGGTGCCGGTGAGCTCCACCGTGTGCAGGGTGCCGCCCGCGGTCACGGCGACAGTCAGCGGCCGTGCTCCGCCGATGCGCCAGCCATCGGCCCGCTGCCACGGAGAACCGGCTGGCTGCCCGTGGTTCTGCAGCGCAGCGAGCCGGAACAGGGCGGCGGCAGCCAGTTCGACGTCGTCCGGTGCCTGGAAGTGCAGGTCCGGAAGCCGGCGCTCGATCAGCGTGGTGTCCAGGTTCCCCGCTTGGACATCCGGATCGGCGAGCAGCAGCCGCAGGTATTCGATGTTGGTGCCGATGCCCAGGATCACCGTTTCGGCGAGCGCCGCGTCCAGCCGGGCCAGCGCCTGCCGCCGGTCCGGCCCCCAGGCGATGACCTTGGCCAGCATCGGGTCGTAGCTGGCGGACACCCGCTGGCCTTCGATCAGCCCGGAGTCGGTGCGCACCCCGTCCCCGGCAGCTTCGTGCAGGAGCTGCACCGTCCCGGCGGTGGGGAGGAATCCCTGGGCCGGGTCTTCGGCATACACGCGGGCTTCCACGGCGTGGCCGGTCAGCCGGACATCCTCCTGGGTCAAACCGAGCTGCTCTCCGGCGGCGATGCGGACCTGCCATTCGACCAGGTCGATACCGGTGACCATTTCGGTGACCGGGTGTTCCACCTGCAGCCGGGTGTTCATCTCCATAAAGAAGAACTCATCCGGGGTCTCTCCGGAGACCAGGAACTCCACGGTGCCAGCCCCGGTGTATTCCACCGAGCGGGCAGCCTCGCAGGCGGCCGCTCCGATCCGGCCGCGGGTGGCCTCATCGAGCAGGACCGACGGTGCTTCCTCAATGACCTTCTGGTGCCGCCGCTGCAGCGAACACTCGCGTTCGCCCAGATGGATCACGTTGCCGTGGGTGTCCGCGAGGACCTGCACCTCGATGTGGCGCGGGGTGGGCACCAGCCGTTCCAGGAAGAGGGTGTCATCGCCGAAGGCCGAGGCTGCTATCCGGCGGGCGGAGGCCAGGGCAGCCGGGAGCCCGCCGGGTGTGTTCACCGCCTGCATGCCCTTCCCGCCGCCGCCGGCCGAAGGTTTGATCAGCAGCGGATAGCCGACCCGCCCGGCGGCCGCGGTCAGGTCCGCGTCGGTGAGTCCGGGTTCGGCGACGCCGGGGATCACCGGGACGCCGTAGCCGGCCACATGGTTCTTGGACCGGATTTTGTCCCCCATGAGCTCCAGCGCTTTCACACCGGGACCGATGAAGGTAATCCCGTTCTCCTGCAGCAGGCGGGCAAAAGCGGAATTTTCGCTCAGGAAGCCGTAGCCCGGGTGCACGGCCTGCGCGCCGGAGAGCCGGCAGGCGGCCAGCACGGCGCCGGCGTCAAGGTAGCTCCGCCGCGGATCGGCCGGACCCAGCCGGATGGCTGTGTCAGCTTCGCGCACGTGCCGGGCATCGGCGTCGTCGTCGCTGTAGACGGCAACGGTCCGCAGCCCCAGCCGCTTCAGCGTGCGGAGAATGCGGCAGGCGATTTCGCCGCGGTTGGCCACCAATACGGTTTCGAAAGTCACGGGGTCACATCCGGAAGAGGCCGAAGGAGGTTGCGGGCAGCGGAGCATTGGCGCAGACGTCCAGGGCCAGGCCCAGGACGGTGCGGGTGTCCTGCGGGTCGATGATCCCGTCGTCCCAGAGCCGTGCCGTGGAGTAGTAGGGGCTGCCCTGGGCCTCATAGTCCTTCCGGATCGGTTCGCGGAAGGCTTCCTCCTCCTCCGCGCTCCATTCCCCGCCCCGGGATTCCACTGAGTCCCGGCGCACCGTCGCCAGCACGGCGGAGGCCTGGTTTCCGCCCATCACGGAGATCCGGGCGGCCGGCCACATCCACAGGAACCGCGGCGAGTAGGCCCGTCCACACATCGAATAGTTCCCCGCACCGAAGGACCCGCCGACCACCACCGTCAGTTTCGGAACCCGGCAGGTAGCGACGGCGGTGACCATCTTGGCGCCGTGGCGGGCGATTCCCCCGGCCTCGTAGTCCCGGCCGACCATAAAGCCGGAGATGTTCTGCAGGAAGATCAGCGGGATGCCGCGCTGGTCGCAGAGTTCGATGAAGTGTGCGCCTTTCTGCGCGGATTCGCTGAACAGGACTCCGTTGTTCGCGACGATTCCCACCCGGTGCCCGTGCAGCCGGGCGAAGCCGGTCACCAGGGTGGTTCCGAATTCCTTTTTGAACTCGTGGAATTCGCTGCCGTCCGTGAGGCGGGCGATGATCTCCCGCACGTCGTAGGGGGTTTGCAGGTCAGCGGGCACGGCGCCGTAGAGGCCTGCCGGATCGACGGCGGGCTCCACCGAGGGCTCCGGGTTCCAGGCCCGTTCCGGGGCCGGGAAGGTCTCAGCGATGTTGCGCACGATTTCCAGGGCGTGGGCGTCGTTTTCGGCCAGATGGTCCGTCACCCCTGAAATCCGGGAGTGCAGTTCCCCGCCGCCGAGCTCCTCCGCGGTGACGACTTCCCCGATCGCGGCCTTCACCAGGGGCGGACCGCCCAGGAAAATGGTGCCCTGATTCCGGACGATGACGGTTTCATCACTCATGGCCGGGACATAGGCACCGCCTGCGGTGCAGGAACCCAGGACGGCGGCGATCTGCGGGATTTTCGCGGCGGACATGCGGGCCTGGTTGTAGAAGATCCGGCCGAAGTGCTCCCGGTCCGGGAACACCTCGTCCTGCAGGGGCAGGAAGGCGCCGCCGGAATCCACCAGGTAAATACACGGCAGCCGGTTCTCCAGTGCAATTTCCTGCGCCCGAAGGTGCTTTTTTACCGTCAGCGGGTAGTAGGTTCCGCCTTTGACCGTGGCGTCGTTGGACAGCACCATCACGTGCCTGCCGTGGACCAGCCCGATTCCGGCGATCAGCCCTGCGCCCGGGCATTCGTCCCCGTACATGCCGTTGGCTGCCAGCGGTGCGATCTCCAGGAACGGGCTGCCGTCGTCGAGCAGCATTTCCACCCGTTCCCGGGGAAGCAGTTTCCCCCGCCCGGTGTGACGTTCACGCGACCGGGCCGGACCACCCTGGGCGGTTTCGGCGAGCAGTTTGCGCAGTTCCCCGGCGAGGATCCGCTGGGCCGAATCATTGGCTGCGTAGGACGCCGAGGCGGCATCCACACCGGTAACAAGGGTCTCCATCGACTTCCTTTGGTTTCACCGCGTGGGAACCTGCGTCAGTGCCGACGCCGGTTAATGACCACTAACCCAAATTAGGTTAGTGGCTATTAACTGACCTGTCCACCACAATGGAGGAGTTGCCCATACAGGACCGCGGAAAGGCAGGCATGGAAGTCACCAAGACCACCCCGCGCACCACAACCGGCCGCAGCGCGGCCAAGGCGTCGCGCCGTGCCGCCATGCTCGACGCCGCTGCGTCGCTGTTCGCGGAGCGCGGCTACAACGGTGTCTCAATCGAAGAACTCGGCGCGGCCGCCGGGGTCAGCGGACCGGCCGTGTACCGCCACTTCAGCGGTAAGCCGGCGGTGCTGGCCGCCCTGCTGATCGGCGTGAGCAAGGATCTGCTGGAGGGCGGGACCGCCGTCGTCGCCGAATCGGGCACAGCCGAGGACGCCCTGACCGGACTGATCGAATTCCAGGTGGACTTCGCTCTGCGCCAGTCCAACGTGATCCGGGTCCAGGACCGGGACCTGGCCAGCCTGCCGGAAGAGGACGAGCGCACGGTCCGCCAGCTCCAGCGCCAGTACATCGAGGTGTGGGTGGACGCCATTTCCGCTCTGCACCCCGACTCCGGCCTGCCGCTGCTTCGCCACCGCGCCCAGGCCGTGTTCGGCCTGATCAACTCCACATCCCACACCCTGACCAGCAAAACCACCGCCAGGGAGACAGTGCGGCTCCGTGCCCTGCTGGAACGAATGGCGTGGGCGGCACTGAATGCCTAGTACGCTGGACAAAACACCCCGAGCAGAAAGACCTGCCGTGATTGAGCTTCGTGCCGTTGTTCCAGCCGATCTGGATGAATTCTTCAACCATCAGCTGGACCCGGGCGCCAACCATATGGCCGCCTTCGCCGCCAAAAATCCGTCAGACCGGGGCGTCTTCGACCTCCACTGGCAGCAAATCCTCAGCGATCCTTCGATTACCGTCCGCACCATCGTGGCCGACGGCGACGTAGTGGGATCCATCCTGGCCTACCGCGAGGGCGACGTCCCGGAGATCAGCTACTGGATCGACCGCTCCCGCTGGGGACAGGGCATTACGACGGCGGCCGTGGGCCTCTTCCTCGAAGAATTCCCTGAGCGTCCGGTCCGGGCACGCGCCGTCGCAGACAACGTCAGCTCCATCCGCATCCTGGAACGCTACGGTTTCAAGATGATCGGCGAGGAGCGCAGCTTTGCCAACGCCCGCGGTGCCGTGGTCCGGGAACTGGAACTCGAGCTGGCCTAGGCCTGCCGGAAGCACTGCGGACAAGGCCCGTTCCCACGGTTAGCGTGGGAACGGGCCTTCCGCTTTCCGGGGTCCGGCTAGGTCATCGCCAGCACCATGGCCGGTTCGGCCAGCACGTCTGCGATGTCGCGCAGGAACAGTGAGGCTTCTGCCCCGTCCACCAGCCGGTGGTCGAAGGACAGGCTGAGCGTCGTCACCTGCCGCAGCGCAATGCCACCCTCATACTCCCAGGGCTGGCTCCGTACCGCGCCCAGGGCCAGGATGGCGGCCTCCCCCGGATTCAGGATCGGAGTTCCGGCGTCCACCCCAAACACGCCGACATTGGAGATGGAGACCGTGCCGCCGGAGAGCGCGGCCGGAGGGGTCCGGCCATCCCGGGCGGTACCGACAAGATCTGAAATCGCCAGCGCCAGTTCGCGCAGACCCAGGTCCTGTGCGTCCTTGATATTGGGAACCAGCAGGCCCCGGGGCGTCGCCGCCGCGATGCCGAGGTTCACATAGCGGTAACGGATGATCTCCCTGGCCTCCCCATCCCAGCGGGCGTTCAGGCCCGGATGCCGCTGGAGTGCCAGGCAGACTGCCTTGGCGGCCAGGACCAGCGGAGTCAGCCGGACACCGTCAAATTCCCGGCGGGACTTCAGTTTCGTCAACAGGTTCATTGACCCCGTAACGTCCAAGGTGAGGAAAACCGTGGCATGCGGAGCCGTAAAGGCACTGCTAACCATCGCCGCCGCCGTGTGTTTCCGGATTCCGGAAACCGGGATACGTTCCTCGCGGGCTTGCCCCAAATGCGGAGCGTCTTCGACGACGGCCTGCCCGGGGGCGGCCGGTCTCTCCGTGCTGTCCGTGCTGCTGACCCGCTGCACGGCAGCTTCCACATCTGAGCGCAGGATCCTGCCGTCCGGTCCGGTCCCCGTCACGAGGGCCAGGTCGATTCCGAGGTCACGGGCCAGTTTCCGTACGGGCGGGGTGGAGCGCGGCCGTTCCAAGAGCGGTTGGACGGCTGAGGCCGGTTGGACGGCTAAGGCCGGCTGGACGGCTGAATCCGGTTGTACCTTCACCAGTCCCGGGCGGGGTTTTCGGGCCGGGCGTCCGGCCGATTCCGGCTCGGCACCGTATCCCACCAGGGTCGGCTGCCGGCGCGGCGCCTTGGCGGCGGGCTCCTCCGGGTCCGGGATGTCGAAGGAGATGATGGTCGACCCCACCTCCACGACGGTTCCCGGCAGCTCGTGCAGGCGGGCCACCACACCGGCAAAGGGAGACGGCAGCTCCACCACGGCCTTAGCGGTTTCCACTTCCGCGATGACCTGGTTCAGCGCCACCGCCTGTCCCTCCGCCACCCGCCAGCTGAGAATCTCGGATTCGGTCAGGCCCTCCCCCAGGTCCGGCAGCCGGAATTCGCGGATCATCCCTGCACTCCTTCCAGGACTGCCGTCCGGTCCAGGGAATTGGGCCGGCGCATTACCCGGTCCACTCCGTCCAGGATCCGGTCCAGATCCGGAAGATGGTGTTTCTCCAGCCGTGCCGGCGGGTATGGAATGTCGAACCCGGTCACGCGGACCGGTGCATGTTCCAGGTAGTCGAAGCAGCGCTCGGTGATGCTTGCGGCGATCTCCGCGCCCAGCCCGCCGGACTGGGCTGCCTCGTGGGTGACCACCAGCCGGCCGGTCTTCCGCACGGAGGCCTCCACGGCGTCGTAGTCTATGGGCGCCAGCGAGCGCAGGTCGATCACTTCCACGGAGACGCCGTCATCCTGCGCCGCGGCGGCCGCGTCCAGGGCGGTCATCACCAGCGGACCGTAGGCCACCAGTGTCACGTCGGTGCCCGGCGCAGCTATCCTGGCGGCGCCCATCGGGAGGGCACCGTCCAGCGTCAGGTCCACCTCTGCCTTGGTGTGATAGCGGCGCTTGGGTTCGAAGTAAAGGACTGGATCATCGCACTCAACCGCCTGGCGGATCATGGTGTAGGCGTCCTGCGGGTTCGAAACGCTGATTACCCGCAGCCCGGACGTGTGCGTGAAATAGGCTTCGGGAGACTCCGAATGGTGCTCCGGGGATCCGATGCCGCCGCCGAAGGGCACCCGGATGGTCAGCGGCAGTTTCACCGCTCCACGCGTGCGGTAGTGCATCTTGGCCACCTGCGAAACAATCTGGTCGAACGCCGGATAGATGAATCCATCAAACTGGATTTCCACCACCGGCCGATACCCGCGGTACGCGAGCCCGACGGCGGTCCCCATAATCCCGGACTCCGCCAGGGGGGTGTCGATCACCCGGCGGGGTCCGAATTCGGCCTGCAGGCCGTCAGTGATCCGGAAGACGCCCCCCAGCCTGCCGATGTCCTCGCCCATCAGGACAACTTTTGGATCCCCCGCCAGGGCATCGCGCAGGCCGGCCGTGATGGCGCGGCCAAAGGTCATGCTGGTCATCGCAGGCTTCCTTCCGTGACGCTCCCCATCATGGCGAGGTATTGCCGGTAGTGCTCCTGCTGGCGGTCCAGCCAACTGTTAGGTGCCGAGTAGACGTGCGCAAAAACGTCCATGGGCGCCGGCTCGGGCATCCCCGTGCAGGCGTCCCGAAGCTCCCGGGCCAGCGCATCGGCGTCGCGGTCCACGGCCGCCCGGAAGGCGCCGTCGAACTCCCCCTCGGATTCCAGCAGCGCGGCGATCCGGCTGATCGGATCCTTCGCCTGCCAATCCAGAAGCTCGGCCGGGTTCCGGTAGCGGGTCGGATCGTCCGCGGTGGTGTGCGGCCCCATCCGGTAGGTGACCGCCTCGATGAAGGTGGGTCCTCCCCCGCTGCGCGCCCGGTCCAGCGCTTCCCGGGTGGCAGCCAGCGTAGCCAGGACGTCATTGCCGTCCACCCGGATGGACGGAATGCCGAAGCCCGGTGCCCGGTTGGCGACCGGGATCTGCGCCTGCAGTCCCACGGGTTCGGAGATGGCCCATTGGTTGTTCTGGCAGAAGAAGATCACCGGTGCCTGGAAGCTCGCAGCGAAAACCATGGCCTCGTTGACATCTCCCTGGCTGGTGGCGCCGTCGCCGAAGTAGCTGATGGCGGCGTCGTCCAGCCCGTCCTGGCGGATGCCCATGGCGTAGCCGGTGGCGTGCAGGGCCTGCGCACCAATGATCACTTGGGTGGGTGCCATGTTCACGGAAAACGGATCCCAGCCGGCAGCGGCATTGCCGCGCCAGACCCGCATCAGATCTTCGAAGCCCACGCCGCGGACGAACGCCACAGCGTTCTCGCGGTAGCTGCTGAAGACAAAGTCGGATGGCCGCAGCGCCCGGGCCGAGCCTATCTGGGCTGCTTCCTGCCCGAGGAGCGGAGGCCAGAGGCCCAGTTCACCCTGCCGCTGCAGGGATGTGGCCTCGGTGTCGATCCGTCTGACCAGGACCATATCCCGGTACAGGCCGCGGAGCGCCCCGGCATCAATGTCCTCGACCCAGCGGTCGTAGAGGGCGTCACGGATGCGGGAGCCATCGGGGCGGATGAGCTGGAGGTACGGGTCGTGCGGTTCCGTCCCGGTGTTTTCGGGATGGTCCGCCGGGATATGCAGGGACACTTTGATACGCATCCTTCCGTGGTGGAACCCCGGGGGTGTTGGGGTCCAAACCTGTGGCCGGGCGGCGTTGCCCAGATAAGTGTGACCCTACTCACACCGGGCATGCCGTACAACTGTGCGCGCTCGGATTGCGCACTCTGCCCTGCCGGGAGGGATTTGCCCGTGCTAGCGTTGCGCACTATGCAGATTTTGGACGGCACCGACTTCCGGGTCCTGCGGGCCATGGCCACCGATCCGCGGCGGACTGTCGTGGCCCTGGCGGGCCGGCTCGGCATCTCCCGCAACACCGTTCAGGCACGGCTGTCCCGGATGGAAACCAAGGGTGCCTTCCTTTCCTTCGAGCGGCGCATCAATCCCGTGGCGCTGGGCTACCCCCTGATGGCTTTTGTCCACGTCCATGTCCAGCAGCAGCGGCTCGCTGAGATCACCGCGGAGCTCTCCGCCATCCCGGAAGTCGTGGAAGCCCACGGCCTCACCGGGGCGGCGGACATCCTGCTGCGGACGGTCGCCGTCGACGCCGAGGACCTGTTCCGGGTCAACAAGGCCATCCTGGCGGTGCCCGGCGTCGAGCGCTCCGACACCACCTTGGCGATGGGCGAGCTGATCCCCTACCGGGTGTCCCCGCTCCTTGACCGCGGGCCGGCCGGTACGGACTGACCCGGCCGAACCGCTGACTCCGTTACCGCTGGCTTAACGGGGCAGGCGCCCTCCCCCTGAGGGGAAGGCGCCTGTCCTGCTTGCTGCCGGGCGCGGACTTAGTGGTCCACAGCCTTTTCCGCGCCGACGCCGGTCAGCGAACGGATTTCCATCTCTGCCTGCTTTTCCGGCGACTCGTTGTCCTTACTCGTGATCGTGCCCAGCCAGCCGAGGAAGAAGGCCAGCGGGATCGAGACGATACCCGGGTTGTTCAGCGGGAAGAAGGAGAAGTCGGCACCGGAGATCATCGAGGTTTCCGCACCGGACATCACCGGCGAGAAGATGATCAGGCCGATGGCCGAGCCCAGGCCGCCGTACATGCTCCAGAGTGCGCCACGGGTGTTGAAGCGGCGCCAGTAGAGCGAGTAAAGGATGGTCGGCAGGTTCGCACTGGCCGCGACAGCGAAGGCCAGGGCCACCAGGAAGGCGACGTTCTGCCCCTGGGCGCCGATGCCGCCGAGAATCGAGACGACGCCGATGACCAGCACAGTGCGGCGGGCCACCTTCACTTCGCTCTCGGAATCAACCTTGCCCTTGCGCACCACGTTCGTGTAGATGTCATGGGCGAAGGAAGCTGCGGCAGTGATGGTCAGGCCTGCCACGACCGCCAGGATGGTGGCGAACGCGACGGCCGATATGAGTCCCAGCAGCACCGGACCGCCCAGCGCGAAGGCCAGCAGCGGTGCAGCCGAGTTCACTCCACCCGGTGCGGAGGTGATGGTTTCCCGTTCGATCATGGCGGCGGCGCCGTAGCCGAGCACCAGGGTGAACAGGTAGAAGAGACCGATCAGCCAGATGGCCCACACAACGGAGCGCCGGGCTTCCTTGGCGGTCGGCACCGTGTAGAAGCGCATCAGCACGTGCGGCAGGGCCGCGGTGCCGAGGACCAGGGCCAGGCCGAGCGAGACGAAGTCCAGCTTGGAGGTCTCGGACTTGCCGTACTGCAGTCCCGGGTCCAGGATCGCCGGGTTACCGGACATCTCGACGGCGGCACCGAGGAGCTCGGAGAGGTTGAAGCCGTTCAGTGCAAGTACCCAGACCGTCATTACTGCGGTGCCGGCGATCAGCAGGCAGGCCTTGATGATCTGCACCCAGGTGGTGCCCTTCATACCGCCAACCAGTACGTAGATGATCATCAGCGCGCCAACGATCGTGATCACCAGGGACTGGCCGACCTTGGAGTCGATGCCCATCAGCAGGGACACGAGTCCGCCGGCGCCGGCCATCTGCGCCAGGAGATAGAAGAAGCAGACTGCCAGCGTGGTGATGGCGGCGGCGATGCGCACCGGACGCTGCTTGAGCCGGAAGGAAAGCACATCGGCCATGGTGAACTTGCCGGTGTTGCGGAGCATTTCAGCTACCAGCAGCAGGGCTACGAGCCAGGCGACAAGGAAGCCGATCGAGTACAGGAACCCGTCATAGCCGTTGATGGCGATGGCGCCGACAATACCCAGGAAGGATGCCGCCGACAGGTAGTCGCCGGCAATGGCCGTTCCGTTCTGCGGTCCGGTGAAGGACCGGCCTGCGGCGTAATAGTCGGCCGCGGTCTTGTTGTTGCGGCTGGCACGGAGCACCACAACGAGCGTGACGGCGACGAACAGGCCGAAGATCAGCATGTTCAGCCAGCCGCTCTCCTGCACCTTCTCAGCGGTGACAGCAGCGGAGATGTTCAGCGTGTTCATTTGGTCTCCTCCGGACGGGTTACGCCCTGGGCCTCAAGTTCCCCGCGCAGTTCCGCGGCGATCGGGTCCATCCTGCGGTTGGCGTAGCTGACGTACCACATGGTGATGCCGAACGTGCTGACGAACTGCAGCAGCCCCAGGATGATGCCGATGTTGACGTTGCCGAACACGGGCGTTGACATGAATTCATGGGCGTAGTCAGCAAGCAGGACGTAGGCGAAATACCAGATCAGGAAGACTGCGGCCATCGGAAAGATGAAGCTGCGCTGGCGTTTGCGCAGCTCCTGGAACCGAGGCGACCGCTGGACTTCCTGGAAGTCGACCGGTGCCGCGCTTCCGGGGTGTGATTGTGGCTGGTGTTCAGCCATCTCTCCTCCTTGGGTTGGGCACTTGCGTACGGCATCCGGGTCCGGGATCCATGGCGGATCCCCAACACCACGCACCGTCTGTGATGGCCATCACTTTTCCAACTCCGGGAGCCTCCTGCCACTTTCGCCGCACCCAGGTCGGTGAACGGACCGTTCCGTGCGCCCAACGGCATGTCAGCGGCCGCTTGGCCCTCCCGGGACTGGGTAGGGTTTAGGCATGCCTGCAGCCGTCGACGTCGCCCTGGTCTGCGCCATTGCCGTGCTTACCCTCGCCGCAGTGGGCGCACTCGGCTACCGGTTGAGCCGGTCGCAGCGGGATTTGGGCTCCGACGCCGAGCGCGCCGCCTACGCGACCCTGCATACCGCGTCACTGGCTGCACGGCATCTGCGGTCGGGCCTGACGCCGGCCGGCGCCTCCCGCGCCAGCCGGCATCTGCGGGGGCTGCTGCGGTGCGAAACGCTGCTGCTGACGGATACCGCCGCCGTGCTCGCCTGGGAGGGGTCGCTGCCTGACACTCCGGCCCGCCGCGAGCGGGTCCTGCTGGCGGCGCGCGGGGTCCAGGACAGCGGCCGCACCAGGGTGTTCCGCGGCCCGGCGCTGCGGGCGCTGGGGCTTGACGACGGCGGCGAGCTGCTCATCTGCCCGCTGCGGGTGAACGGGCAGGCCGCCGGAACGCTGGGCGTATTCGCCCCGGCCCTGAATGCAGGGCTGATCCGCGCCACGAACGATGTGGCCGACTGGGTGGCCGCGCAGCTGGAATTGATCGAACTCGACACCTCGCGTGCCCTGTTGATGGAGGCTGAGGTAAGAGCCCTGCGGGCGCAGATCAGCCCGCATTTCATCTACAACTCGCTGAACGCCATCGCCTCCTACATCAACACGGATCCGGCCCGGGCGCGCGAACTGGTGGTGGAGTTCGCTGATTTCACGCGGTACTCGTTCCGCCGGCACGGGGATTTCACCACGCTTGCCGAAGAACTGACCTCCATTGACCGCTACCTGCTGCTGGAGCGGGCCCGGTTCGGAGAACGCCTGAAGGTCAGCCTGCAGATCAGCCCCGAGGTCCTGGGCGCCGTCATCCCGTTCCTGTCCCTTCAGCCTCTGGTGGAGAACTCGGTCCGGCATGGCCTGGAAGCGCTCGACGGTGTCGGCCACATCACCATTTCGGCACGCGATGCCGGCGCGATGGCGGAAATTACCGTGGAGGACAACGGTGTGGGGATGGATCCCGACGCGCTGCGCACCCTGCTCGCGGGCCACGCCGAAGGCGACCATGTGGGGCTGCGGAACGTCGATGTGCGGCTTCGCCAGCTTTACGGCGACGCGCACGGGCTGGTGATCGACACGGCCGAGGGCGCCGGGATGCTGATCACCATGCGCGTCCCCAAGTCACAGCCCGGTCACCGGACGTAGAGCAAGTAGTCTGGGTCACATGTCCAATTCCGCAAAGCTGCTGAACGTGGTGGTTGTCGACGATGAGGTCCCTGCCGTGGAGGAACTGGCGTTCCTGCTGGGCAGGGATGCCCGTGTCGGAACCATCCTGCGCGCCTCCAGCGGAGCCCAGGCCCTGCACGCACTCGAAACGGCCGACGTCGACGCCATTTTCCTGGACATCCACATGCCGGCACTGTCCGGACTGGACATCGCCCGCGCCCTCGCCCGCAGGGAACGCCCGCCCGCCGTCGTCTTCGTCACCGCCGATGAAGATCATGCACTGGACGCCTTCGAACTGGCGGCACTGGACTATCTGCTCAAGCCGGTGCGCCCCGAGCGGCTGACCGAGTCGGTGCGGCGGATCAGCGAATCCCTGGCCGGCGCCGAGACGGCTTCAACAGGCGACGGCGATGTGGTGACAGTGGTCCAGGGCGCCACCACGCGGATGATCCGCCGGGAGGACATCCAGTATGTGCAGGCGCAGGGCGACTATGCCCGGCTGCATACCGCAGAGACCAGCTACCTGGTCAGGATTCCGCTGGCGGAACTCGAAGCGCAGTGGGCGGACGCGGGGTTCCTCCGTATCCACCGCTCCTATTTGGTGGCACGGCACCAGATCCGGCAGGTCCGCCTGTCCGCGGGGCGGGCGAGCATCCGGATCGGCACGGTGGAACTGCCCGTCAGCCGCAGGCACCTGCCGACCGTCCGCAGCACGCTGGAGACCGGCCGGGTCAGGCCAACGGCATGACCATGGAAAACCGTCCGCCGCGGGTACGGGTGACTGCCCCGGCCCGCCCGGGGTCAGCCGCACCGGTTTTCCCGGTTGCCCGCGAACTCGACGAGCAGACCGAAGTAGGGGAAGTTTTCCTGTCCTCCCTGATCCGGTCGCAGCTGCGGCTGGCCCTGGTAGTGGCCGGCGGATTCGGCTTGATCCTGCTCGGCGTACCGCTGCTGCTGGCAGCGGTCCCCCAGATCGGCGAACTGGCGGCGTTCGGCATTCCGGTGCCCTGGCTGCTGCTCGGCTTGGGCGTGTATCCGCTGGTGATTGTCAGCGGGGCCCTGTATGTGCGCAGCGCCAACCGGAACGAGGCGCGTTTTCAGGACCTGCTCGACGATGCGTAGTTCCGCATGACCTGGGAGGTAAGCGCCGGTGTCGGATACGCGGCACTGGCCGCCGTGACGGCCGCGACCCTGCTGATCGGCGCCTACGGGCTGCGGATCTCCCGCACCACCAGCGACTTCTACGTCGCCTCCCGCACGGTGAAACCGTGGTGGAACGCCTCGGCGATCGGCGGCGAGTACCTCTCCGCCGCCAGTTTCCTGGGGATCGCGGGGCTGGTGCTGGTCTCCGGCGCTGACGCACTGTGGTTTCCGATCGGCTACACCGCCGGTTACCTGATGCTGCTGCTGTTCGTCGCCGCTCCGCTGCGCCGGTCAGGTGCCTACACGGTGCCGGACTTCGCGCGGGCCAGGCTGGAGTCGCTGCCGGCCCGAAGGGTGACCAGCCTGCTGGTGGTGGCGGTCGGGTGGCTGTACATCGTCCCGCAGCTGCACGGCGCCGCCCTGACCGTGAGCCTGACCACCGGGTTGCCGGGCTGGGTCGGCTCCGCGGCGGTGGTTGTCATTGTGTGCCTGAGCGTCCTGAGCGGCGGCATGCGCTCGATCACCTTCGTCCAGGCCTTCCAGTACTGGCTTAAACTGGCGGCCCTGGCCGTGCCTGTCCTTTTTATCCTGTTCCGGCTCGGCGCCGAGGGCACCTCCTGGACCGGCCACGGAGCGGCGTTCGCCATGGGACTGGATCCGGTCATGGCCGATTCCGTTTACCGGAACGTGTCGCTGAGCATCGCACTGCTCTGCGGTACGCTCGGCCTGCCGCATGTGCTGGTGCGTTTCTACACCAATCCGGACGGGGTCTCCGCGCGGCGCACCACGCTGATTGTGCTCGGGCTGCTGTCCATCTTTTATGTCTTTCCCACCCTGTACGGGATCCTGGGCCGGATCTACCTGCCGGAGCTGGCGGCCGAGGGGAACGCAGATGCCACCGTTCTGCTGCTGCCGGCACAGATTTTCGACGGCGCGTTGGGAGACCTCCTGGCTGCGTGCGTGACGGCCGGAGCGTTCGCAGCGTTCCTCTCCACCAGCAGCGGACTCATCGTGTCCCTGGCGGGAGTAATCAGCCAGGAACTGTTCCGCGGCAGTGTCAGCGGATTCCGTGCCGCCACCCTGCTGGCGGGGGCGGTTCCGCTGGGCCTGGCCCTGCTGACGAATACGCAGGCGCTGGCCGGCAGCGTCGGGATGGTCTTTGCCTTCACGGCCTCCACGCTGTGTCCCCTGCTGCTGCTGGGTATCTGGTGGCGCCGTCTGACGGCGGCCGGCGCGGTCGCGGGAATGCTCACCGGAGCGCTGCTCTGCGGCGGAGCGATCGTGGCCGGAGGCGTGCTCTCGCTGTCCGGAAGATTGGTGCCGGTCCTGCTGGAACAGCCAGCTGCGTGGACGGTCCCGGCCGCGTTTGCCGTGACAGTCGGTGTTTCCCTTCGGGCCCCTGGTGCGGTTCCGGCGGGTACCGCACGGTTCCTGGCCAGGCTCCACACCCCCGAGCGGCGGGTCAGCCGCTAGCGGCCGGCGCTCCGCTAGTCGATCGCGGCCATGAGTTCGACAACCCGGTCCAGGAACGCGTCCACTTGGGTTTCCTCATAGCCTGCGTCGCCCTTGGCTTCGCGGAAGACTGCCCGGCGGACGACGTCGACGCTCAGCGGCTTGTCGTGTTCAAAATAGCCGAGGAGCTCGTTGCACAGTGCATCGACGTCGCGCACGTTGTAGCTGTGCGCCCGCTTCTTGGAGGGACGGCGGAACCGCTCCCCCGGTTTGCGGTGCAGGCGTGCGCGCAGGACGGCAGATGTGCGGCCGATCTGGAGCAGCCAGGCTTCTTCGCCCTTTTCCTGAATGAGGCGGTCGCGCTCGCGCTGGGAGAAAACATCTTCCAGCCGGTCCAGGGCCGCGTCGACTGCCTGCGCTTCGTAGCCTCCCTTGGCAGGGTCGAAGGCCATGGAACGGACGTGGCTGCTGGTGATGACTTTTGCTCCAGGCTTCTCAGAGTTGTAGTAATTCCGGGCCCGGGTCAGGAATTCGTCGACCTGGCGGACGTTGTAGCCGTACTCCCTGCGGCCCACACGCTCAAAGGGGGCACTGGCCTGCCTCACATCGTTCATGGTCAACTAATCCTTTAGTGTCAAGTCTTCTTCCGCCACGGGATGCGGGACCGTCGAAAATATCTTACGTGCAAACCGGTCCGGGACCCGGTAATGACTCCCCGGACGGACGCTACATTGCGCCGGGCACCAGCAGGACGGACAGCAGGAAGACCACCGGGGAAGCGAAGACCACGGAATCCAGGCGGTCCATGGCACCCCCGTGGCCGGGCAGCAGGTTGGACATATCCTTCACGCCCAGCTCGCGTTTGATCATCGACTCAGAGAAGTCCCCGGCCGTCGCCGCGGCGACGGTGGCCACTGCCAGCACCAGACCAAACCACCACGGCTGGTCCAGGAAAAGCACGGCGGCGAGGATGCCCACAATGGTGGCACCGGCAACGGATCCGCCGAAGCCTTCCCAGGATTTCTTGGGGCTGATCTTGGGGGCCATGGGATGCTTGCCGGTCAGCGCACCGACCAGATAGCCGCAGGTGTCATTGGCAACCACGAGCAGCAGCAGGACAGCCACCCGGATCTGCCCTTCCGGCTCGCGCAGGAGAAGCAGCGCGAAGCTGAGCAGGAAGGGAATCCACAGGATCACGAAGACGCCGGCCAGGATGCTCCGCAGGGCGTCCTGGGCCGTATCGATGGCACGCCAGAGCAGGACCGCGATGCCGGTGCCCGCCAGCGCGAAGGCCAGGGCTTCCGTGCCGCCGAAGTAGGCGGCCAGCGGTACTGCCACGGACCCCACCAGCACCGGCACGTGCGGAACCTTGATCCCGCGCACCTCCAGCGCCCGGGAGACCTCCCAAACCCCCACAACGGAGAAGGCCGCGGCGATGGCCACGATGGCCAGGGGGCTGAACAACAGGCCCACCATGAGGGCGCCCAGGAGGACGAGGCCGACTGCTATGGCTGCGGGCAGGTTGCGCCCTGCTTTGGAAGGCTTGCGTTCGGCTCGTTTGCGGGCAGCGGAGTTACGTGCCCGTCGTCCGTCAGGAACGCTCATATCCGTGCCCTTCGCTGCCGGGCCTGCCTCAGGAGACGGGGAACCGCCAGCCTGGGTTGGAGGCTGGGATTGGCTCATCAGACCTCGAGCAGCTCGGCTTCCTTGCGCTTCAGCAGGTCATCGATGGACTCCGTGTGTGCCTTGGTCAGCGCATCAAGGTCCTTCTCGGCACGGGCTCCGTCGTCTTCGCCGATCTCTCCATCCTTGACCAATCGATCCAGGGAATCCTTGGCCTTGCGGCGGATGTTCCGGACGGAAACCTTGGCGTCTTCGCCCTTGCCACGGACGATCTTGACGTATTCCTTGCGGCGGTCCTGTGTCAGTTCGGGCATGATCACACGGATGACCTTGCCGTCGTTGGAGGGGTTCGCGCCCACTTCGGAGTCACTCAGTGCCCGTTCAATGGCACGCAGTGCGGTCACATCGTAGGGCGTGATCAGGAGTGTGCGGGCGTCCGGCGTCGCGAAGGAGGCCAGCTGCTGCAGCTGGGTCGGGGAACCGTAGTAGTCCACCAGGACCCGGGAGAACAGTGCCGGGTTGGCCCGTCCTGTCCGGATGGTCGAGAAGTCCTCCTTGGCGACCTCCACAGCCTTGTCCATTTTGACGGCCGCCTCTTTCAAGGTCTCTTCGATCACGGTGTCTCCTCAGTACAGGGAAGCCATTGCAGGAAAATACCCATGCAGTGGCACGGTTTGGGCTCTTCTACCATCCTAACCCGCGCGGCTCCCCGCCTGCGCACCCGCGGCGGTACCGGGGCTGTGCAGGCGGGGAGCCGCCGCGGGAGAGGAAATGCTAGTTGGAGACGATCGTGCCGATCTTTTCACCACGGATCGCCCGCGTGACGTTGCCTTCGCCCTCCATGCCGAACACCACCATGGATAGGTTGTTGTCCTTGCACATGGTCATTGCCGTCTGGTCCATGACCCGGATGTCCTGGCGCAGGGCGTCGTCATACGTGAGCGTTTCCAGCCGGGTGGCCGTGGCGTCCTTGTTCGGATCGGCGGTGTAAACGCCGTCAACGCCGGACTTGGCCATCAGAACCTCATCGGCATGCACCTCAAGGGCGCGCTGAGCGGCGACGGTGTCCGTGGAGAAGTAGGGCAGACCGGCGCCGGCACCGAAGATGACCACGCGGCCCTTCTCCAGGTGCCGGATGGCGCGCCGCGGGATGTAGGCCTCGGCGACCTGGCCCATGGTGATGGCGCTCTGGACGCGGGTTTCCACGCCTGCCTGCTCCAGGAAGTCCTGCAGCGCGAGGCAGTTCATCACCGTGCCCAGCATCCCCATGTAGTCGGCACGGGAGCGGTCCATGCCGCTGAGGGAGAGCTCAGCTCCCCGGAAGAAGTTGCCTCCGCCCACAACAATGGCGGTTTCGACCTCTCCGACTGTCGCGGCGATCTGCTTGGCGACTCCGCGGACAGTCTCGGGATCCACGCCCAGCTTTCCGCCGCCGAAAACCTCTCCGGAAAGTTTGAGCAGGACGCGGCGGCGCGGGGTTTCAGTTTCGTTCAGGGCGTGATCCATGGTGCCTCCCGGGGCGTTGGCTGAAGGTAACTTGTCAGCTGTTTTCAAGAATAGTGAGGTGTTTCGGACAGGCAAAAGGGGTGGCCACCTTTCGGTGGCCACCCCCTCAATGCCATCATGGCGCGTCCGCAGTGCGTCCGCTGTTGCTTAGGGCCTTAGGCGCCTACGCGGAACCGTGCGAAGGCGGTCGGCTTGACGCCGGCCTCTTCCAGCACGGCAGCGACGGTCTTCTTCGAGTCCTTGGCGAACGGCTGGTCCAGCAGGACGATTTCCTTGAAGAAACCGGTCAGGCGGCCTTCGACGATCTTGGGCAGCGCGGCTTCCGGCTTGCCTTCGGCGCGTGCGGTTTCGTCAGCGATGCGGCGCTCGTTCTCCACGATGTCCGACGGAACTTCGTCGCGGGTCAGGTAGGTCGGAGCGTAAGCAGCGGTGTGGACGGCGACGTCGTGGGCTGCGGTGAAGGCAGCGTCACCTTCGCCGTCAACAGCGAAGAGCACGCCAACCTGTGCCGGCAGATCCTTGGAGGTCTTGTGCAGGTAGGCATCAACGGTCTTGCCTTCGATGCGTGCAACGCGGCGGACGACGACCTTCTCGCCCAGGATGGCGCCTTCTTCGACGACGATCTCGGAGAGCGGCTTGCCGTCGACTTCGTAGGCCAGCAGGGTTTCGGCATCGGCAGCGCCGGATTCGATTGCAGCAGCCAGGACGCGGTCAGCCAGTTCAATGAACTTGGCGGATTTGGCGACGAAGTCGGTCTCGCAGTTGAGTTCGATCATGACACCGACGGTGCCGTCGATGACCTTGGCAGCAACCAGGCCCTCAGCGGTCGAACGGCCTTCGCGCTTGGTGGCGCCCTTCAGGCCCTTGATGCGGATGAGCTCCATGGCCTTGTCGGCATCGCCGTTGGCCTCGTCGAGAGCTTTCTTCACATCCATCATGCCGGCGCCTGTGCGCTCGCGCAGAGCCTTGATATCAGCAGCGGTGTAGTTCGCCATTTGGACTCCAGTCCTCCCGTAATAAAAGTAATGGTGCTGTTCCGCCGCGCGGCCGGCAGGGAATCCCGGCCAGCCGCGCTGAGCAGATTTCCCAAAGATGGCTGCCTCTCGGCAGCCATCTTTGGGGACTTCGTTTTACTTCTCCGTTGCGCCCTCAGCCTGAGCTTCGGCAGCCGGTGCTTCTGCAGCTTCGGCGGCCGGTGCTTCAGCGGCGGCTTCGGCAGCCGGTGCTTCTGCGGCTTCGGCGGCCGGAGCAGCTGCACCTTCGAGCAGTTCGCGCTCCCACTCAGCCAGCGGCTCAGCCGGGGCTTCGGTGTTGCCGGCCTTGTTGTGACGGGCGATCAGGCCCTCCGCAACGGCGTCGGCAATAACGCGGGTCAGCAGGTTGACGGAGCGGATGGCGTCGTCGTTGCCCGGGATCGGGAAGTCGACGTCGTCCGGATCGCAGTTGCTGTCGAGGATGGCAACAACCGGGATGTTCAGCTTCTGGGCCTCGTCAACGGCGAGGTGTTCCTTCTGGGTGTCCACGATCCAGACCACGGACGGAGCCTTGGTCAGGTTGCGGATGCCGCCGAGGTTGGTTTCCAGCTTGGTCAGCTCACGCTTGAGGAGCAGGAGCTCCTTCTTGGTGTGGCCGGAAGCCGCGACGTCGTCGAAGTTGATCTCTTCGAGTTCCTTCATGCGCTGGATGCGCTTGGCGACAGTCTGGAAGTTGGTGAGCATGCCACCGAGCCAGCGCTGGTTGACGTAGGGCTGACCAACACGGGTGGCCTGCTCTGCGATGGCTTCCTGGGCCTGCTTCTTGGTACCGACGAACAGTACGGTTCCGCCGTGGGCAACGGTGGCCTTGACGAACTCGTAGGCGCGGTCGATGTAGGACAGCGACTGCTGCAGGTCGATGATGTAGATGCCGTTGCGCTCGGTGAAGATGAAGCGCTTCATCTTCGGGTTCCAACGGCGGGTCTGGTGACCAAAGTGGACGCCGCTGTCGAGCAGCTGGCGCATTGTAACGACGGGCATGTCGTCACTCCTTCCGGCAGCCGGCGGCGCTTAGCGCACGCGGGTAAAACTGCCTATTGACGGTTGATTGCGAAGCACCCGGCGGGTGCTGCTCCTGGTGCCCATCAGCCGTCGTCCTGTGACAGATGCCGGCGTGCGTCCCTTTACCGGTGTTGACCGGACCGTAGGAACGCACCCACTTTCCCTTTGCAGGGAACATGGATAGTTGGGGCACGCGTAGTCAGCCTGCGGCGCGTAAACCTGATCTCTGCTTCAACCGGGAAGGATTCCAACGACCGTCCTGAGGCGGTCGTTGGGAATTCCTGACTGGGCAGAGTGAATCAGCACGCAGCAAACTGCTTCGTCAAGTGTACTACAGCGCAGGCCCCGCTCCGTCCTCTTCCCCTCCACAGTGCGGGGATGCTGCCGGGACCTTCGTGCTCCTCCACAGATGCCTTGTTGCGCTGCCGTGGCTGCCGTTTGGAGGAGTGGACTGTGCACCATGTCTATTCAGCCCACCTTGCCTGATGAACCGGACCTGCGGCAGCCGGCCCCGTCGTCCGCCATCCGGCCGCCCGCCGGAGAGACGGCCTCTGCCCGCTTTGCCCGCCTTGCACCAGGTGGCCATCCGGAGCGCCCGCACCCGGTGCGGCTGCATCTCCTGCGCCATGCGGCCGGTCCGACACTGCTGACGGCCCGGGTGGCGGCGTGGTTGGCGGCACTGCTGGTGGCGCTGCTGGCTGGGCTGCTCGCAGTGCTGTTCATGTCGGCCGCCGCTGCAGATACGCCCGCGGCCGGAGCCACTCTGCCCGCTTCCCAGCCGGTTCCGGCTGGCCCATGGGACTGGCCGCTGACACCAGAACCCGGGGTGATCCGTCCGTTTGATAAACCCGGGCAGCGCTGGCTGGCCGGGCATCGCGGAGTTGATCTGGCCGCTTCCGCCGGGGACGCCGTTCGCAGTCCGGCACCTGGCGTTGTCCGCTTCGCCGGGCATGTTGTGGACCGGCCCGTGCTCACCATCGACCACGGTGACGGGACACTGAGCAGTTTCGAACCCGTTGCGGCAACGGTGTCCGTGGGCGAAACGGTAACCGCCGGGCAGACCATTGGACTGCTGACTCCGGGCGGCGGCCTGGCGACCGCCGACCCACACGACCGCAGTGCACCGGAACGCAGTCAGCCGCACTGCCCAACTACCTGCCTGCACTGGGGTGTGCGGCTTGCCGGGGAGTATGTTGACCCCCTGCGTTTCCTTCTGGACCGCCGGCCAAGCGTTTTGCTTCCATTGGCCGTTGGATCGAATCGGGATGAATGAACACCCGTCCGGCGGATCGGGTGACTGATCCGCCGGAGGGGTTGTCGGATTAGACGAACGCTGCGATGCCGGTGATGGCCCGTCCGGTTACCAAGGTGTTGATTTCGTAGGTTCCCTCGTAGGAGTAAATCGCTTCCGCGTCGGAGAAGATCTTCGCCATCCCGTAATCCGTGACGATTCCGTTGCCGCCAAGGATGCTGCGCCCCAGGGCAACCGATTCCCGCATGCGGGCCGTCGTGAAGGCCTTGGCCAGCGCAGACTGCTCATCCTTGGCGCGGCCTTCGTCCTCGAGCTGGGACAGGCGGACCATCATACCCATCGAGCTGATGGTGTTGCCGAGGATCTGCACCAGCTGCTCCTGCACCAGCTGGAAGGAAGCCAGCGGCTTGCCGAACTGCTCGCGCTCCACCGCGTAGCGGCGGGCGACGTCGAACGCAGCCATCTGCTGTCCGACAGCCTGCCAGGCAACGCCGAGACGGGTAACCTTGAGGACCTTATTGGTGTCCCGGAAGCTGTTGGCCCCCTTGAGGTGGAAGTCATCGCTCACCACCACGTTCTCCAGGACGATGTCTGCGTTCTGCACGGTGCGCAGTGCGATCTTGTTCTCGATCTTGGTGGCTGAATAACCCTCGGTCCGGGTATCCACAAGGAACCCCTTGACCTGGTTGTCTGCTTCGTCGCGGGCGTAAATGACGACCCAGTCGGAGAACGTGGCATTTCCGATCCAGCGCTTGGCACCGTTCAGGATCCAGTTCCCGCCCTCGCGCCGTGCGGTAGTCCGGGTTCCGCCGGCCACATCCGAACCACCCAGCGGCTCGGTGAGCCCAAAGGCGCCGATCTTCTTCAGTGAGTAGATATCCGGGAGCCAGGCCTCCTTCTGCTCGTCGGAGGCCAGCGCTTCGATGGAGCCGGTGAACAGTCCGTCATGGACACCCATAAACGTAGCGAACGAGGTGTCTGCGCGGGTGAACTCGGCATGGCAGAGGCCGGCAAAAAGGTTGGAATAGCCCTGCCGGTAAACCGGGGACACAACGTCGAGTTCAGCCAGCTTGGGGATCATGTGCATCGGGAATTCCCCGGCATTCCACCAGTCGTTGGCGTGGGGCTTTACTTCAGCCGTGAGCCAGGCACGGATCTCATGAAGACGGTCCCGCTCCTTGTCACTGAGCAGGTCCTCGAATGCGTAGAAGTCGCCGTCCGCGTACGGGAGGTTATCGACGTCGATAGTTGCCATGAGATGTCCTTCGCTGATCCTGGGGTCATCCGGACAGTCAAGCCGGCTGCCCCTATGTTACCCACGAGTAACATCGAAGCACAATCCCCGCTCTCCGGGATGTTGTCCCCGGGCACGCCCCGCCCGCAGCGCCTGGGGCACAAAAAACACCCCGGTCCGAGGACCGGGGTGTTTCCAGGCCTTGAGACCTGGGACTTTGTGAAGACTGGACGAAAACCGGGGACTCTCGGAGGCTTCTAAAACCTCCGGGAATCCCCGGAAACACGGTAGGGCTGGTGGGGCTTGAACCCACGACCGACGGATTATGAGTCCGCTGCTCTGACCGGCTGAGCTACAGCCCCGCGTGAACCCGCCGAATCCGGCAGGCAGTATAGACATCCTAATGTGCAGCGGGCCCGGCTACCGAATTCCCCGGACGCGCCCCGGGCTTACACGTCCAGCGCGCACTCCGGACGACTTCGGCCGCAAAGGCCGGTCAGCTTCTGCCGGCCTTCCCTCCGTTTGGGGACTCCCCTGCCCGTTGGTGACATTCCTGCCGTTCGGTGGCTTCGTTTCCCTCCGCTTCGGGACTCCCCTGCCCGATGGGGACTTTCCTGCGCGGCGCCGCGGCAGGAAAGTCCCAAACTGGTCGAATTGTCCCAAAACGGAGCGATTCCGCAGATCCCCCGGCGCCCGGTCCAGCCCGCCGGACCAGTCCAGCCCGCAGGACCTGTCCCAGCCCGCCTAGGCGACTGCAGCCAACCTAGGGAATGCCCGCCACGCTGTCCGCGCCGCGGTAGAGGTCCTCGAAGGTGGACAGGGTGCCTTCCAGGCTGTGCGGCTCCACCATTTCCCGGCTGTGCCGGCCCATGGCAGCGCGCTCTTCAGCGGGCAGCGTCAGGATCTCGGTAATCCGTTTGGCCAGTTCGGCGCTGTCGCCGGGCTGGAACAGGTAGCCGTTGCGGCCGTGGTCCACCAGGTGCGGCAGCGCCATGGCATCGGCGAGGAGAACCGGCGTCGATGCTGACATGGCTTCGAGGGTAACCAGGGACTGCAGTTCGGCGGTGCCAGGCATACAGAACAAATCTGCGCGCAGGTA
Organism: Arthrobacter pullicola; assembly: GCF_014836875.1. Lineage (GTDB taxonomy): Bacteria > Actinomycetota > Actinomycetes > Actinomycetales > Micrococcaceae > Arthrobacter_B > Arthrobacter_B pullicola. The sequence continues at coordinate 134,192 of NZ_JACSQC010000002.1, forward strand.
CGCCAGGCGAAGTTCTGCATCATCCACCAGCCCGCGGAACACCACGCGGTCCTGGAGGCCGAGCCGGGCGGCCTGGGCTACCAGCGCGGACTTCACCTCACCGCCACCCACGATTTCGACGTGCACGTTCAGCTCCCGCGGAGTCTTCGCCACTGCGTCGATGATGACGTCCACGTGCTTTTCCTCGGCGAGCCGTCCGACGAACAGGACGGTGGGATGCTCGGGACGCTGGATCTCCTCCCCGGGCAGGGTTTCGTAGGCCGAGGCATCGATGCCATTGGACAGCGGCAGTACGTCGGGCAGGGACGCGTACTCGGTCATTGCCTTCGCTGCCAGCGGGGTCGGGGTGGTGACGACGGCGGCATTGCCCATAACGCGGCCCATGTCCCGCCACGAGTTCCGGGCGACTATCCGCTTGAACCACTTGGGGAAAGGCAGGAACGGGTCCAGGTTTTCCGGCATGAAGTGGTTCGTCGCGATCACGCGGATTCCGCGCTTGCGTGCCTCGTAGAGGGTGTACTCCCCCACCATGTAGTGGCACTGGATGTGCACTACATCCGGTTTGACCCGGTCCAGCAGCATCGAAATGTGCTTCTTGATTTCCCACGGCAGGCAGATCCGCCAGTATTCGTGGGTGGGTACTCCATGGGAGCGGAGGCGGTGCACGGTCCACGGACCGTCCGTCTCCGAATGGGCCGGGCCGCTGCCGGGGCTGGGGGCCAGCACATGGACGTTGTGCCCCCGGCCGTGCATCCCCTGTGCCAGGCGGAAACCGAATTGGGCTGCCCCGTTCAGGTGGGGCGGGTAGGTGTCGCAGGCGATCAGGATGGTCAGCGGTTTATCTGCCGGTTCCTCGGTCACGGGGAAGTCCTCTTTTGGAGTTTCGATGGTCAGGTCGGGTGCGCGTCAGGGCTTGCGGGCCGCCGCTGGCTTCTGCCGCCGCTTCTGGTTCGCCCGGCGCTTGATGACGTCCGGGTGATATCTGGACAGGGCGACCACCCCAACAATAGCAATCAGGGCGCAGACTCCCATCGCAACACCCAGGACAGCGGGGACATCGGGGCGAAGTTCATTGAGCACGCCAATCCCAATGGCGATGCCGACCATGGGATCAATAACTGTCAGCCCGGCAATGACCAGGTCCGGCGGGCCGCTGGAATAGGCACTCTGCACGAACCAGGCGCCCAGCCCTCCCGCCACCGCGATGCCGACCAGGGTGTACCAAGGCACGTTCAGCAGGAACCGTCCATTGGGATCCAGCAGGTCCGCAGCGATGGTCTTGGTCAGGACCGCGACAAAACCGAAGAGGATGCCTGCCCCGAGGATATGGGCGATGGCCCCCAGACGCTTCCCGAAAAGCAGGTTGAGCAGACCAAAAAATGCGACGACGACGGCGAGGATCAGCACAATGGTGATCTCCTGGCGGGGCTCAACGGTCTGCTCGGTACGGGTGGCACCGACGGCCAGCAGCACAAACAGCATGCTTCCGGCCACACAGGCCACGATCGATACCACCGTGATGCGGTTCAGCCGCAGGCCCTGATCGCGGGAGTTGACGATGGTGGTGATCACCAGGGCCAGCGACCCGATCGGCTGGACCACTGTCAAGGGCGCCATGGCGAGAGCCACGACATTCAGGGCGGTGCCCGTCGCCAGCAGGAGCAGGCCAAAGAGCCAGCGCGGATTGCGCAGCAGGCGCAGAATCCCCGAGGAGTTCAGGTCCAGTCCGCCGGTGTCTGCGCTGACGGCGCTGCCCTGGCGCTGTGCTCCGAAGGCCAGGAAGACAGCACTGGCCAGGGCACAGGCAATCGCGATTCCGGTCATGGCTGCAGACACTCAGGACAAGCCGCGGCCCGGCAGGGATCAGCAAGCATGGGGCGACCCCTCAGGGACCGCGGCCTGCCGCCGGTATTTCCGCCAGGACTGCACCATGTACCCGGCGAAGGCCAGCAGATGTCCAATGCAGCCAAGCAGCAGCACGGCGTTTCCGGCGGTGCCGAGCCAGGCGTAGTCGAAGCCCGGGACCCGCTGCAGCAGCAGCATCGGTGCCCCGAGCAGCAGCAGAGCGGTTCGGATCTTGCCGATATTGCTCACCGGCAGGTTGGGACTGCCCCGGAAGAGGATCAGCGAGTTTGCCAGGAGGATGATGTCCGGGATCACGATTGCCCACACGAGCCAGGTGGGGGCAATCCCGTCAATGACGAAGACGACCGCCACGATGATCAGGGCCAGACGGTCAGCGGCGGGGTCGAGCCATTTCCCCGTCTTGGAAACCTGGTCCAGGCGCCGGGCCAGATAGCCGTCAACCCAGTCCGTGCACCCGATGATCACCAGTGTCAAAAAAGCCGGACCATAGCTGTCCCGGGCAATAAACCATACAAAGAGCGGGACGCCAAGGAACCGCAGGATGGTGATCAGGTTGGGGACGGTCCAGAAGGTATCCAGGACCCGCTCCCCCCGGCCCGGACGAGAACCGGCGCCGATGAGTCTGATCACTATCCGGCTCCCCTTGCCTTTCTGTCCACGGTGCTATTTGCGCAGGAGCCTGCGCAGGAGAATGCCCATGGCTACGAGTGAAGCGCCCAGCACGGCGAGCGGCTGTTTCCGTTCGCGGAGCATCGCACCGACTTCGTCAGCTGTGCCCCCGGATTCATTCCCGGAGCCGGAGCCTGCGGTACCGGACCTGCGGGCCGCAGCACGGCGGGCCTTGAGCTCAGCCATCTGCTTCTTGACATCGGCTTTCTCGCCGAGCCCGTCGCGGACCGCCGCCATGTGTTCGCGGCGCTGGCGGAGCCGGATCCGCAGTTCCTCGGGTGTCGGCTTGCGGACGGCGTCCTCAGGCTTCTCCTGCTGGTCCTTGCCTTCGTCCTTGGCCTTGGGCTGCTTCGGCTTATCCAGGGTGGCCGGGTCGAAGCTGCGGCCTTCCTTGAGGACTCCCAGGTCGTACCGGACTCCGCGCAGGGCATCCTCCGGCAGCAGGGGCATGGTCTTCTTGAACCGGGAGATGCCGATGAGTGCCGCAATGCCGGCGATCACCAGGAACAGGGCTGCGATGAGCAGTGCCGCCAGCCAGGCCGGCATCACCGTGGCCAGTCCGAGAATTGCGGCAGCGATCAGGGCAACGCCGAGGGCGGCGAGGAACAGGAGGGCGACCACCAGCAGGCCGGCTGCAATACCGGCCTTGATGCCCTTCTGCTTCATCTCTGCCAGTGCCAGGGCCAGCTCGTCGCTGATCTGCCGCGGCAGCAGGCGCGCCATGACCTTGGACAGGCCAACAATCGAGGAGCTCCCGTTGGCCCGTTGGGTCCTGGTGCTTGCGGAGCTGTTCATCGACCCTGCTTCCGTCTGCTGGTTAGTCGTTGCCATTACCCAAAATTACCATTCTCCTCAGATTTCACGGCTTGGTCATGTTCACCGTCTGCCCCAGCAGTCACAAATTATCCCGGTCGGCTTCCAATTCACGGCCCGAGAGCTCGGGCAGTTTCGTCTTGACGAACCAGAACGAGACCACGGCGAAGATGGTAAAGATCGCGTACATAATCCACAATCCGAAGTTTTCGCTGACCCAGGGGAAGGAGAGCGTCACGATGAAATTGAACACCCAGTTCACCATGGTGCTCAGCCCCAGTGCCAGTGACCTGATTTTGTTCGGGAAGATCTCTCCCAGCGTCACCCACATCACCGGCCCCCAGGTGGCGGCGAAGAAGACCACGAACAGGTTCGCACCGACCAGGGCGATGGCTCCCCACGGCTGGGGCAGCAGGATTTCTCCGCTGCTGTCATCGGCCTGGAAGAAGGAGACCGTCGCGGCCAGCAGGCCGATGAACATGCCGATCGAACCGATCATCAGCAGTTTCCGCCGGCCGACCCGGTCAACGAAGGCAATGGCGACGATTGTCATCAGCACATTGACCACCGAGGTGATCACCGACGTCGTAAAGGAATCGGATTCGCTGAACCCGACCGACTGCCACAGGGTGGTCGAGTAGTAGAAAATCGCGTTGATGCCCACCAGCTGCTGGAGCGCTGCGATGGACATACCGACCCACAGGATGGGTTTCAATCCGAGCATGCTGCCGCGCAGGTCTGCATAGGTCGCGCGTTCTTCGTGCTCGAAACTGTCCCGGATCTCGGTGATCTTGCGGTCCGTGTCCTGTACGCCGGTGATGTCCCGGAGCACCCGGGCCGCCTCCTCATCGCGGTTCTTCCGCACCAGGTACTGCGGAGACTCGGGAATCGTCAGTGCGAGGATGCCGTAGACAATCGCCGGGAAAACTCCGACCAGCAGCATCCAGCGCCAGGCGGCCATCCCCCACCAGAGTTCGTTGAACGCACTTCCGGCAGCGTTGGCCAGGAAGGCATCGGAGAGCAGCGCCGCAAAAATACCCAGTGTGATCGCCAGCTGCTGGATGGATCCCAGCGCACCGCGCCATTTGGCGGGCGCCACTTCGGCGATGTAGCCCGGCGCGATGACGGAGGCGGTGCCGATGGCGAGGCCGCCGATCAGGCGCCACAGCATCAGGTCCCAGACGCTGAACGCCCAGGCGGAGCCCACGGAGTTCAGTGCGAAGAGGATGGCAGCCGTGACCATAACACTCTTCCGGCCGAGCCGGTCCGCCAGCTGTCCGGCGAACCAGGCGCCGATGGCACAGCCGAGCAAAGTGATGGCGACGGTGAAGCCCAGGACACCTGCGCTGAGGTCGAATTCGCCTCCAATGGCATCAACGGCACCGTTGATGACGGCGGTGTCGAAACCGAAAAGCAGGCCTCCGACTGCGGCGGCAATGGTTACGCCTATGACTTTCGCGGGATGCGAAACGTGCCCCGCACCTTCCTGGCTAGGCCCTGTCTGACTGGCACCCATCGGTTCCTCGGCTTTCGTCGTGCTGGGAATAACCAATAAAGCCTACTTCAACAGTAAGCATGCTTTGTGGTGCTGGGAACGGCGGTGTCTTGAATCGGGCACCGGCAGTGGTGTCAGCGGCTGGCGGGGCGGTGCTGCGGGAACACAAAAGCGCTCCGGGCCGCAGCCCGGAGCGCTTGGTGGTGTTACGTCTGTGGGTTACGGCGCGCTGGCTGCGGCAGCATCCCCCACCGCGGCTGCAACTGCAGGCGCCACCCGGGGGTCCAGCGGGCTGGGCACAATGTGGTCTGCGGCGAGCTCATCACCGACCAGGTCTGCGATCGCCTGGGCAGCTGCGGCCTTCATAGCGGACGTGATCCGGCGGGCACCGCTGTCCAGCGCGCCGCGGAAGATCCCGGGGAAGGCCAGCACGTTGTTGATCTGGTTCGGGAAGTCGCTCCGGCCGGTGGCGACCACTGCCGCGTAGCGTGAGGCGACGTCCGGGTGGATTTCCGGGTCCGGATTGGACAGGGCGAAAATGATCGGCTCCGGAGCCATCGTTGCCAGGACATCCTCCGGCACGGTGCCGGAGGAAACTCCCACGAAGACGTCCGCTCCGGCCATGGCCTCGGCAACGCCGCCTTCCAGGTTCCGCGGGTTTGTCCGCCCCGCGAGGTCGGACTTCACACCCGCCAGGTCCCGCCCGGTGGAGAGTATTCCGCGCGAATCCAGGACAACGACGTCGTTGATTCCGGCTTCCAGCAAAATGTTGGCGCAGGCAACGCCGGCGGCCCCGGCACCGGAAATGACCACGCGGAGACCGGCGAGTTCCTTATCGGTGACCCGGGCGGCGTTGGTCAGGGCAGCCAGCACCACAACCGCGGTGCCGTGCTGGTCATCGTGCATCACGGGGCAGTCCAGGGCCTCGATCAGGCGCTCTTCCAGCTCGAAGCAGCGCGGCGCGGAAATGTCTTCCAGGTTCACCGCCCCGAAACTGGAGCGGAGCCGGACCAGGGTCTCGATAATCTCGTCCACGTCGGTGGTCTCCAGGACCAGCGGAATCGAGTTCAGTCCGCCGAAGGTCTTGAACAGCGCCGATTTGCCTTCCATGACCGGAAGCGAGGCCGCGGCACCAATGTTTCCCAGCCCGAGTACGGCGGTGCCGTCGCTGACCACAGCGACCAGGCGCGAGGCCCAGGTATGCGTCCCGGCCAGGGCCGGATCGGCCGCGATCGCGCGGCTGACCTGGGCAACGCCCGGCGTGTAGGCGATGGAGAGTGCGCGGGCGGAATCCAGCGGCAGCGTTGTTTCGACCGAGAGCTTTCCGCCGTCATGGGCGGCAAAGATCTCATCGGTGCTGATGGCAGAGGGGGTCACTGTGGACGGCATGGTTTCACTCCTGATGAAGGTCCGAAGAGGGCCACGTGGCGGAACCGGCTGGATCAGCGGCCGCAGAAGCGCGGAAAGTACGGAACAGTAGGGTTCCGGGGCGGGCATCAGGATAGGTACGCCTCTGCCGCGTCCGGCCCCGGAGATTGGTGTGTCCAGGCCCAGTCATGCGGCAGATTCCCCAGTGTAGCGGCGCGGCACAGAGATTCTGCAAATGTGTTTCCGCAGCGGCGACGGGCAGCACGGCTCTTCGCCGTGGAGAAAGAAAACCCCCGAGCAGGCACGGGGCCTTCGGGGGTTCTCTGGTGGC
>NZ_JACSQC010000002.1:140833-655595 GCF_014836875.1 Arthrobacter pullicola
TCCCCCGACTGGACTCGAACCAGTAACCCTTCGATTAACAGTCGAATGCTCTGCCAATTGAGCTACGGGGGAAAGCGGCGACATCAGTCTACAGGAGTTTCAGGCTGTCACCGAACCGTTGATCCTGCCTCCCGCCGTCGCACAACCGGCAGGAAGAAGGCTCCTGACCTGCAATTTCTACAGGTCAGGAGCCTATTTGCTCCCCCGACTGGACTCGAACCAGTAACCCTTCGATTAACAGTCGAATGCTCTGCCAATTGAGCTACGGGGGAAAGCGCGACTATTACTCTACAGAGGTTCCGCCGAGAAACGAAATCCATGCCCCTTCCCGGCGGGCCGGCAGCGGCGAAGCCGTCTTCGGATGATTTTGGCGCTGCGGCTACTGGATCTCCCGCAGTGCGCGGCGCTGCATCTCCAGCTCCATCAGTTCACGGTTCAGCTGCTGGAACAGGGCCGGATCGGCGCCCGGATCCAGCCGCTGGAGCTGGCCGAGCTTCTCCGCCTTGAGGTGGGTTACCTGCAGTTCGAAGAGCCGGTTCAGAATGTCGCGGCAGTACAGGGCCAGGGCGTCGGCGTCCCGGGCCGGAATCGGTGTCACGGCCAGCTCGCTGACGAAGCCGCGCAGCGCATCCGGCAGCTCCTGCCGGACCTGTTCCACCCACGCTGCCGGCGAGGCGGGAGCGGTGCCGGCAGCACGGATCGCGTTGTGCACGGCCACATAGGCCGGAACAGTGAAGCGGGCGGCCTTGAACCGTTCCCACTGCCCCTCATCCAGCATCCCGGGCTGCTGCAGGACAACCTCCAGGGACTGGCGCTCCATCCGCGCCGCCGGGTCGTTGGGATCAGGGCGGGCGAAGGCCTGCTGCGGCTGTTCGGGCGCCTGGCCGGATTCCGCACCGGGATGCTGCTGACCGGAGTACTGCTGGCCGGCGGGCTGCCCCGGATGCTGTCCGCCGGACCGCTGGGACCGTTCCGGACCGCCGCGCTGCGGCGCGGCGTTCCCGGTGTCCCGGGTGTCCTGCCGCGCGCCGGTTCCCTCGCGCTGGCGTTTCGCGGCCGAGTTGACCGCGCGAAGGACGTCGTCCACTTCGCTTCCCAGCCAGCCGGCCAGTTCGCGGGCGTAGGCGGGACGCATCGCCGGATCGCGGATGTCGGCCACGACCGGAGCTGCCGCGCGCAGGGCTGCGATGCGGCCTTCCACGGTATTGAGGTCGAACTTGGCCAGCGTGGAGCGGATCGCGAACTCGAACAGCGGGCGCCGGGACCGGATGAGTTCCGCGACGGCGGCGTCTCCCTGCTGCTGCCGGATGTCGCAGGGATCCATGCCGTTCGGGTCCACCGCCACGAACGTCTGGGCTGTGAAGCGCTGGTCCTCCTCGAAGGCGCGCAGGGCTGCCTTCTGGCCGGCGGCGTCGCCGTCGAAGGTGAAGATGACCTCTCCCCCGGTGCCGTCGTCGGACAGCAGGCGGCGGGCGATCTTGATGTGGTCCGTGCCGAACGCCGTGCCGCAGGTGGCGACGGCGGTGGTGATCCCGGCCAGGTGGCAGGCCATCACATCGGTGTAGCCCTCCACCACCACCAGTTGGCGGTCCTTGGCAATGGAGCGTTTGGCCAGGTCGATCCCGTAAAGGACCTGGGATTTCTTGTACAGCGCGGTTTCCGGGGTGTTGAGGTACTTGGGCCCCTGATCGTCGTCGTACAGCTTGCGGGCACCGAACCCGATCACGGCCCCGGTCAGGTCGCGGATGGGCCAGATGAGGCGGCCGCGGAACCGGTCGTAGAAGCGGGAGGCATCGGACCCGGTGGAGAACATGCCGGTCTGCGCCAGTTCCTCCCGGGTGAACCCTTTCCCGGTGAGGTGCTTGAGCAGCGAGTCCCAGCCCTGCGGGGCGTAGCCGACGCCGAAATGCTCTGCTGCCGCCGGGTCGAAGCCGCGTTCCTGCAGGAAGCTGCGGGCGGCGGCGGCACCGGGCGTTATCAGCTGGGCCCGGAAGAACTCGGCGGCGACCTTGTGGGCATCCAGCAGGCGCTGGCGCTTGCCGACGTCCTCACGCCGCGGTCCGGTGCCGCCGTCCTCGTAGTGGAGCTCATAGCCCAGGCGCGCGGCCAGCTTCTCCACCGTTTCGGAGAAGGAGCCGTGGTCCATTTTCTGGACAAAGGAGATGACGTCGCCGCTCTCGCCGCAGCCGAAGCAGTGGTAGGTTCCCACCTGCGGGCGGACGTGGAAGGACGGTGAGCGCTCGTCGTGGAACGGGCACAGCCCTTTCCACGAGCCGATTCCGGCGGACTTCAGCGTGACATAACCGTCTACAACCGCCTTGATGTCCGTGCGGGAACGTACTTCGTCAATGTCTTCGCGTTTAATCAGGCCGGCCATACAACCAGCTTATTCTCCTGCGCAAAATTGGCCGGTCAGGCGGTCTGCCGCTGCGGACAGCTCACCACAGCGCCGGGACCGGGCCGACCAGCCGCTCGTGCAGGGCCAGCGCGGAGCCGTCCGTGAGCGAAGCGACCTGGTCGATGACCACGCGCAGCCGGGCGCCGTCGTCGGGCGCATCGCGCCAGTCCGCGGCGAACATCGGTTCCAGGTGGCGGTCTCCGGTGGCGGCGAGCTGGGCCACCAGGTTGGTGAGGACCTCGCGCTGGCGCTCGTAGAGCGGCTGGCGCTGGTCGGTGGTCATCACAAACGTGGTGGCCAGGCCCTTCATCACCGCGATTTCGAGCTGCGTCTCCTCCGGGACCACCATTTCGGCGTTGTACCGGGTGAGCGGGTCGGTGCCGTAGATCCCGCGGGTCGCTTCAAGGGCACTGGAGCAGAACCGTCCGATGAGCTGGCTGGTCATATCCTTCAGCGCGGCCATGGCCCGGCGGCTTCCATCGGATTCACGCACCCAGACCGCCTCGGCTTCGAGCCGCTCCAGTGCTGCCTCGACGGCAGCCGTCTCAGCGGTGGGAACGTACCACTGCTGGGTGTAGCCGATCACCCGGGCGCGCTGGTCCGGGTTATCCAGCCATTTGAGCTGCACGTGCCCGGCGACGATCGCGTCTTCGACGTCGTGCACGGAATAGGAGATGTCATCGGCCAGATCCATGACCTGGGCTTCAAGGCAGGAACGGCCGGCGGGGGCACCGTCCCGCAGCCAGATGAAGACCGGCAGGTCATCCTCGTAGACCCCGAACTTGGTGGTGCGCTGGCCATTGACCAGGGGGGCGTCGACGGCGGACCACGGGTATTTGCAGGACGCATCCAGGCTGGCCCGGGTCAGGTTCAGGCCTGCCGGGGAGCCGTCCGGCGCGATGATCTTCGGTTCCAGCCGGGTCAGCAGCCGCAGGGTCTGGGCGTTGCCTTCGAACCCGCCGATGGCGTGCGCAATGTCGTTCAGCGCCGACTCACCGTTATGCCCGAAGGGCGGGTGGCCCAGGTCGTGCGAGAGGCAGGCGGCATCAACGACGTCGGGATCGCAGCCCAGCGCGTTGCCCAGTTCCCGCCCCACCTGGGCCACTTCCAGGCTGTGGGTCAGGCGGGTCCGGACAAAGTCGTCGGTGTCCGGAGCAACCACCTGGGTCTTGGCACCGAGCCGGCGCAGGGCCGAGGAATGCAGCACCCGGGCACGGTCGCGGCCGAACTGGGTGCGGTTGGTGTTCTTCGCCGGCTCGTCGACCCAGCGTGCCAGGTCGACGTCGGTGTAGCCTGCGGTGCGGAAAGCCTGCGGAAGAGTCATGGAGAATTAGCCGCCTGATACGTCGAGTTCGGCTGCCGCGATGATGGCTTTTTGGGCGGGGTTCAGTTCCCGGCCGTCAAGCCAGCCTTCGGGCAGGGCTGTCTTTTTGGGAGTTCCGGCACGGCCGCGGGGACCTTCGGCGTCCGCGCCCGGGTACGGAGCGGTGGGGTCCAGCTCGGCGAGAAGCCCGCGCAGGACCTCGAGGGAGGGCACAGTGGCCAGCTTAGCCCGGAGCTCTCCCCCGACCACGTAGCCCTTGAAGTACCAGGCCATGTGTTTGCGGATGTCCCGCAGCGCAATCACTTCGTCACCGAAAGTCTCCACCAGCAGTTCGGCGTGGCGGTAGACGCTGTCCGCGACTTCCTTCAGGCCGGGCCGGTGCCGCTCATCGCGGCCCTCGAAGGCTGCCTGGAGATCGGCGAACAGCCAGGGACGGCCCTGGCAGCCGCGGCCAATCACCACGCCGTCCACGCCGGTCTCTTCGACCATCCGGACGGCGTCCTCCGCGGACCAGATGTCTCCGTTGCCCAGCACCGGCACATCCGGCAGGGCTTCGCGCAGTTCGGCGATGGCATTCCAGTCCGCCTTGCCCGAATAGAACTGGGATGCCGTGCGTCCATGCAGGGTCACGGCGGCCACGCCGGCGTCGCGGGCGATCCGGCCGGCCTCGAGGAAGGTGAGGTGGTCGTCGTCGATGCCCTTGCGCATTTTGATGGTCAGCGGGACGTCACCCTTGGACGCTTCCCGGACAGCGGTCTGGACAATCGCCGTGAACAGGTCCAGCTTCCAGGGCAGGGCGGATCCGCCGCCCTTGCGGGTGACCTTGGGAACCGGGCAGCCGAAGTTGAGGTCGATGTGGTCTGCGCGGTCTTCCTCCACCAGGATCCGAATGGCAGCACCGACGGTGACCGGGTCTACTCCGTAGAGCTGGACGGAGCGGATCGATTCGTCGTCATCGTGCTCGATAATGCGCATCGATTCCGGCGAGCGTTCCACCAGGGCCCGGGAGGTCACCATTTCGGTGACGTACAGGCCGCCGCCGTATTCGCGGCACAGCCGGCGGAAGGCACGGTTGGTAATGCCGGCCATGGGTGCCAGGATCACCGGCGTGTCCACGGTCAGCGGGCCCAGCTTCAAAGGCGGCAGTTCAAGCTTGAGGTTTGGGGTCGCGACAGTCACGTTTCTATTCTCTCAATACTGTGCAAATCCTGCTGTCCGCTGGGCAGCCCGGGCTAATCCCGGGCCGGCAGCGCCGCCGCGGAATCGGTGCCGGCAGCGCGGCGCGCCTGGGCCAGCCGCCGGGGACTGTGCAGGGTGCCGGCGTCGTCATTGGCTTCACCGGCAGACGCAGCGCCGCCGGCCGCCGCGTCCTCTCCGGCACGCGGGCTGCCCACGGCCTTGACCACCAGGACCGCGACGGCGGTGGTCACCGGAATCGCCAGCACCAGGCCGATCGAGCCGACCAGGGTGCGGATGACCTCTTCCGCAAGCTCCCCGCCGGTCAGGGATTCCAGCACGGTGCGGTCATAGAGCGAGACCAGGATCAGGACCGGCAGCGCGGCACCGGCGTAGGCGAACGCAATGGTGTAGACGGTGGAGGCAATGTGGTCCCGGCCCACCCGCATGGCTCCGCTGAAGAGCCGCTTCGCTGAGGCACCCGGTGCCAGTTCGTACATTTCCCACACTGCGGAGGACTGGGTGATCGTTACGTCGTTCAGCACCCCGAGGCCGGAGATGATGAGCCCGCACAGGATGATGCCGGAGATTGAGAGCTGATCCGAGGCGTTGATCAAGGTGTAGGCATTCTCATTGTCGACGCCGATGAGGTGGGCAGCGTCGGTGGCCCAGGCCGCCAGCCCGGCGGTGATGGCCAGCCCGAACAGCGTCCCCAGCAGCGCTGTTGAGGTGCGGGCGGAGAACCCGTGGGCAAAGTAGAGAACGCCGATCATAATCACGCTCGATCCCACCAGCCCCAGCAGCAGCGGCGGCTTGCCCTCCACCAGCCCGGGCAGGATGAACCCGGCGAGCACGGCGTAGGCTCCGCCCAGGCCGATCAGCGCCCGCAGGCCGCGCCACCGCGCGACGGCGATCACCACGGCTGCGTAAAGGACGGCCAGGACCGCAATGGGCACGCTCCGGACAAAGTCCATAAAGATGTAGGGCGGCGCTCCGCTGTCCACCATGACGTTTTCCAGGTTGAGGTAGCGGACGGTGTCGCCGGCTTCGATGGCATTGGTCTTCGCCACCTCCGGCGGCACCTCGACCGGAACGGCCGCTCCGCCGCCGGACGGCAGCGTATAGGCAACCTGGCACTGGGGAGCCTGGACCCCCGCCTGCGACAGGGTTGCGGAGGAGGGGCAGTCCTCCACTGACACCCGCTGGACGGATCCGGTGTCGATGCTGACGCCGTCGGCCGTGGCGTACGGGTCAGCGACGTTGATTTCCTGTGCCTGCCCGCCCGGCCAGAGCAGCAGCATGCCGGTGACGGCCAGCAGGCCCAGCGGAACCAGGATCCAGGCCAGCAGCCGGTTGGCGCGGCGGCGGGCTGCGAGCGCGGCGCGGGTTGGTTCGCCCGCGGCGGGGAGATGACTGTGTCCCATGCTGGTTCCTCACTGGTTCCTCGGCGGACCAGGTGTCCGGCGGGGTAAGCGCCCCTATTCTCCCAAGCCGGAGAACGGATGCCGAATCCGGTTCGCAGCCAGGTCTGGAAGTGAGCTAGACTGACTGGTCAGATCAAACTGACTGGTCAGTACAAATTGACTTCTCCAGCCCGGCCGGGGTTTTCCCCGAATCCCAGAAAGGCACCCAGTGCAACCGGTAATAACCGCGGAAGAGCTCAGTCTCTCCGCCGCCCGGGGCCGCGTTTACGGCCCGCTCAGCTTTGACATTGCAGATCCCCTCAGTGTGCTTTGCGGACCCGTCGGCAGCGGCCGCACCAGCGTGCTGCTGACCCTTGCGGGCCGGATGAAAGCCGGCAGCGGCGCGCTGAGCGTCCTTGGCCACTCCCTCCCCCGGGATGCGCGGGCCGTCCAGAAACAGACGGCGATCGCAGGCTTCGAGGGAATCGATGACCTCGAACCCGGCGTCACCGTGGGCCAGGCCGTACGCGAGCGGCTCGCCTGGCTCGCCCCGTGGTGGTCCTTCGTTCCCAAAGCCACTGACCGCCAGGTCACCCGTGCCTGCACTCCGGTTTTCGGGGAGACCGCCATTCCCGCCGCCTCCACCGTCATCTGGGACCTGGGTGAGGCGGATAAGTTCCTGCTGCGCCTCTCCCTGGCAATGCTCAGCGCCCCGGACATCCTGTTCGTCGATGACATCGAACAGCTCCAGAGCGTGACCGCCCGCCGCCTGGTCTGGGAGCGCCTGGCCGCCATCGCCGCCGCCGGCACCGCCGTCGTTGTTGGCGCTGCGTCCCTGGAAAACGATCTCTGGGACTCCCTCCCCATCCAACCGTCCGCACTGATGCTCAGCCAGGAGGCCCGCTGATGTTCGCCCTGTTTTCCCCCGGCACGGAGCTGAGCCGGTTCCGCCGCGGCACCCTGCCCAAGATCGCCGTCGTCGTGATGCTCTTTATCCCCCTGATCTACGGCGCACTGTACCTCTGGGCCTTCGATTCACCCGACAAGAACCTGGACGGGCTCTCCGTGGCCCTGGTCAATGAAGATGCCGGGGCTGACCAGGACGGTGAATTCCTCAACGCCGGCGAGGACCTGACGCAGAAGCTCCTGGACGGCGCGGATCTGGACTGGCACCCGACGGATGCAGCGGACGCCGCTGACGGCGTGGAGGACGGCACCTACTACCTCTCGCTGACCATCCCCGAAGACTTTTCCGCCAACGCCGTCTCCGTCGGCACGGACAACCCCGTGCCGGCACGGCTGAAGGTCGATTACAACGACTCCAACAACTTCCTGGCCGGTGTCCTGGGCAAGCAGGCCATGGCCCAGGTCCAGGCAGCGGTCTCCTCTGAACTTGGCAACCAGGTGGCCTCCACCATGCTGGTGGGCCTGAACGACGCCGGAACCGGCCTCCGCGATGCTGCCGACGGCGCCGGGGAACTCAGCACGGGCATCGACTCGGCTGTCGACGGCGCGGGCCAGCTCGTTGCCGGACTCGGCAGCCTGGCTGACGGTACGCTCACCCTGCAGGACGGCGCCTTCCGCCTCTCCTCCGGCGCCGGCCAGCTGGCCTCCGGCCTGAGCGAACTGACCGCGGGCACCTCACAGGTGGCCGCCGGCAGCAACGCCCTTTCCGCCGGTGCCGATTCACTGGCCACCGGAACCTCCACCCTCGCAGCCGGTGCCACCGACGTCGCAAACGGTGCCGCTTCCCTCAATTCCAACCTCGGAACCCTCTCGGACAAGCTGGGTGCAGCCGTCCCGCAGGTAAAGTCCCTGGACACCGGCGCCGCGCAGGTCTCCACCGGACTGGACCAGGTCGTCTCCGCACTCAAGGCCCAGGACCCCAGCAACCCGCTCCTGGCCCAGCTCGAGCCGCTGGCCGCGGGCGCACAGCAGGTAGCCGGCGGCACCTCAACCCTTCAGTCGGGGATCGCCGAAGCAGCAGCCGGCGCCGGACAGCTCTCCGCCGGCAGCTCCACGCTCTCCAGCGGCGCGGCCCAGGTGGCCGCCGGCGCCCAGTCCGCCGCGGGCGGCGCAGCCGAGCTCTCCGGGGGCGCAGCAACGCTCGCTTCCGGCGCCGCACAGGTTGATGCCGGTGCGCGCAGCGCCGAAAGCGGCGCCAATGAGCTCGCCGCCGGTGCCAGCACCCTCAGCAGCGGCACCACTGACCTTGCCTCCGGTGCCGGGGAACTGCTCGACGGCGGCACAGCCCTCTCCGAAGGCGCCGAGCAGCTCTCCGACGGCAGCCATACCCTCGCTGACGCCCTCGCAGCCGGCGGCCAGGCGCTGCCGGAGGACTCCAGCGACCTGATCGATGCCAAGGCATCCGTCGCGGCGAGCCCGGTGGAACTGGACACGGAGTACACCTCGGAGGCTTCCAGCTTCGGTGAAGGTTTTGCCCCCTTCTTCCTGGCCCTGGCAACCTTCGTTGGCGCGCTCATCACCTGGCTGCTCCTGCGCGCCCTGCCCACCCGGGCACTGGCCGCCGGCGTCTCCGGCTTCCGCGCCGCCGCCACCGGCCTGGTCCCGGCACTGGCGATCGGCCTGGGCCAGGTGCTCATCATGATGGCAGTACTGGTCTGGGGCCTGGATATCCACCCCGCCTACCTGCTCGGCACCAGCGCGTTCCTGTACCTGACCACGGTGGCGTTCCTTGCCCTGCAGCAGATGCTGATTATTGTGCTTGGCACTGCGGCCGGCCGGGTCGCCTCCCTGGTCCTGCTGATGCTCCAGCTGAGCTCCTCCGGCGGCACCTACCCGGTGGAAACCACCCCCGGGTTCTTCCAGGCGCTGCACCCGTTTATGCCGGCCACGTATGTGGTCAACGGACTGCGGGCCCTGATCACGGGCGGCGTGGACGCCCGGATGTGGATCGCCGTCGCCTTCCTGGCCATCCTGACCGCCGCCTGCATAGCAATCAGCGCGCTGAGCGCCGGCCGGCAGCGCATGTGGACGATCAAGCGGCTGCATCCGGAGCTGCACATCTAAGATCGATAAAGAACCAACGCACACACGCCCCGTATAAAGGACACCTTGCATGCCACGCGTTTCAGCCACCAAGCGGTCAATCCTCGACGCCGCAGTAGAGCTGGCATCCCTGAACGGGATCACCGGCACCACTATGGAGGATGTGGCCGTGCGCGCCGGCGTCGCCAAGGGCAGCGTTTACTACAACTTCTCCTCCAAGGACAAGCTGTTTGAGCAGCTGCTGCTGGACGGCGTGGGAACCCTGGCGGAAACCCTGCGCGAGGCCAGGGGGACCAAAACCGGTGCCCCGGCGCTGCGGTCCATGGTGGACGCCATCCTGGAACTCGTCTCTAACAACCAGCCGATGGCCAAGCTGATTGCGGCGGAGATCTTCCGGACCGACAGGTCCTGGCAGTCTCCGCTGCAGCTGGTGCGCCGGGAAGCGCTCGCGGAGTTCGTGGCCGTCATCCGGCATGCCCATCCTGACCGGCCCGATGCGGAGCTGATGGCGGGCACCGTATTCGGCGCAGTCCTGGTGGGCGGCATCGAATGGCTGGTCTTCAGCCCGGACCGCTCGCTTCAGGAGGTCTCGGATTCGGTGATGTTTATGCTCTCGGGCCAGCTGGCTGACTAGGACGCTAACGCAGCAGCCCGCAAAGAACGACGGCGCCGGTCCCCTGGGAAGGGGGCCGGCGCCGTCGTTATGGGTACTGCTTATATATGCCGTGCTAGCTGCTGAGAATCAGCGTGTCCTTGCCGTCCTGCCGGGCAGCGCCCGAGGCGAGGAGCGGTTCCAGGACCCGGACCAGCGCGGTCATCGAGTCATCGACTTCCAGCTGCACCGGGTACTGGTAGGCGACCATGGCCAGCAGGGAGGCCACGGCTGCTTCTGCCTCGGATTCCTCCAAGGTGGTGTCATAGCCCAGCAGCACGTCCGCCGGAGCGTCCGTGCGTTCGGAGGTGTAGCTGACGGCGAACGCGGCGATCCTGCCGCCCTCGGCCTTCGGCTTGTCCCGCAGCACCACGGCACCGGCGGCACCGGCCGCATCGTTGAGCAGCATCTGCTGCGCCCGGCCAAGGCTCATGTCCGCGCGGTCCCAGCCGTGCACGGCGTTGTAGAAGTCCGCCACGGCGCGGGTCAGTTCCACGGACCCGGTTGCCGCTTCATCCAGCTGCGGCCCATGATCCTCGAACACCGGCAGTTTCAGCTTGCCGGGCTCCACAATCACCACGCGGGAGCGCTGGATCGGTTCCAGCCCAGCCGCGGCTGCGAAGGCCGCACCCGGGGTGCCGGGCTCAACCTTCGCGCGCAGCTTCGTGACGCCCGACGGCGCGTTTTCGGCTTCCTTGCGGAGCATGCCGAGCAGGGTGGAGCCCAAACCGGCGCGGCGGTTCTCCCGCGCCACTTCGATATACACCCACAGCCGGTCCGGATGCAGGCTGGTCTCGTAGACCACCCCTGCCGCCACCGGCACGCCGTCGTCCTCCGCCACGATGCAGCGGCTCCACGGCTCGTTGGAGGACGGCCGCAGCACGGCCCTGAAGTGCCCGGCTTCGCCGGTCTCCGGGTCGCCCCAGAGCTGGACCAGCGCAAGGTCATCGTCCTCGCGCCATTCGCGGAAAGTCAGTGCCATTACGCTCCGATCAGCCGTTCGGCCAGGTAGCCCTCGACCTTGTCGAGGCTGACGCGTTCCTGGGCCATGGAGTCGCGTTCGCGCACGGTCACGGCCTGGTCTTCGAGGGTGTCGAAGTCCACGGTGATGCAGAACGGGGTACCGATCTCGTCCTGGCGGCGGTAGCGGCGGCCGATCGCGCCGGCGTCGTCGAAGTCGATGTTCCAGTTGCGGCGCAGCTGCGCTGCAAGGTCCTTGGCCTTCGGGGACAGGTCCTCGTTACGGCTCAGCGGCAGCACCGCGGCCTTGACCGGGGCCAGGCGCGGATCCAGGCGCAGCACGGTGCGCTTGTCCACGCCGCCCTTGGCGTTGGGGGCCTCGTCCTCGGTGTAGGAGTCCACCAGGAACGCCATGAAGGAACGGGTCAGGCCGGCGGCGGGCTCAATGACGTACGGGGTGAACCGCTCGTTGGTGGCCTGGTTGAAGTAGCTCAGCTCGGTGCCGGAGTGCTTGGAGTGCGTGCCCAGGTCGAAGTCGGTGCGGTTGGCAATGCCTTCCAGCTCGCCCCACTCGGAGCCCTGGAAACCGAAGCGGTATTCGACGTCGGTGGTGCCCTTGGAGTAGTGGCTGAGCTTTTCCAGCGGGTGCTCGAACAGGCGCAGGTTCTCCGGCTTGATGCCCAGTTCGGTGTACCAGTTCAGGCGGGTTTCAATCCAGTACTTGTGCCACTCTTCATCCGTGCCGGGCTCGACGAAGAACTCCATTTCCATCTGCTCGAACTCGCGGGTGCGGAAGATGAAGTTGCCCGGCGTGATCTCGTTGCGGAAGCTCTTGCCGATCTGGCCGATGCCGAACGGCGGCTTCTTGCGGGAGGTGGTGAGCACGTTGTTGAAGTTCACGAAGATGCCCTGCGCGGTTTCCGGACGCAGGTAGTGCATGCCCTCTTCATTGGCGACCGGGCCCAGGAAGGTCTTGAGCAGGCCGGAGAACTCCTGCGGCTCAGTCCACTGACCCTTGGTGCCGCAGTTGGCGCAGGCGATGTCTGCCAGGCCGTTTTCAGGGGCGCGGCCCTTCTTCTCTTCGTATTCCTCTTCGAGGTGGTCGGCGCGGTAACGCTTGTGGCAGCTCAGGCACTCGACCAGCGGGTCGGAGAAAACCTCAACGTGGCCGGAGGCTTCCCAGACGGCGCGCGGGAGGATGACGGCCGAATCCAGGCCGACGACGTCGTCGCGCCCGCGGACCATGGACTGCCACCACTGCTTCTTGATGTTCTCTTTGAGCTCTACGCCGAGGGGCCCGTAATCCCAGGCGGAACGCGAACCACCGTAGATCTCACCCGACTGGAAGACGAAGCCCCTGCGCTTGGCGAGGGAGATGATCGGATCCAGTTTGGATTTGGTCGAAGCCATGGAATGGTACCGCCGTTCTTTCGTGTCACGCAGGCCGCTGGGTGCGGTCCGCTTTTGATCCCGTTCCCCGTCCCTGAAACCCCGGCGGACGTGCGCGGAGAGGGCGGTGAAGGGCAAAACCTATAGATACCAGCTTAAGGTCACGGCAGCGAAAGGGGGCTATCGGCGCGCACGCCGGTGCAGCGGCCGGATGCCGGGCATGTTCCAGGGCAGGGTTGCGACGATGATCGCGGCCAGGGTCAGGGCCGTGCCGAAGACGGTTGCCGCAACAACGGTGGAGCCGGGGGCCGGGAAAACCAGGTCCAGCAGGAGCGAGCCGGTCAGCTGTCCACCGATCAGGCCGAGGCTGGTCAGCAGTACACCCAGTGTCCGCACGAGCATGGCTCCCACACCGATGAAGATGCAGCCCAGCGGACCTCCGAGGTAGTACCACCAGGTGTCCGGCAGGGCATTCCCGGTGCCGGAAGCGGCGACCTTGATGAGCCAGAGAACCAGCAGCGCCGCAAACCCCGACACGAAGTTCAGCAGGGTCGCGGTGATTGGCGAACCGTAGTGCATCCCGGTGGTCCCGTTCATCGCCTGCTGGAAACTCATGGCCATGCCCGCACTGAGCGGAAGCAGGACAGCCAGGAGCCACTCCCCCGTTCCTCCGCCGCCGGAAATTTTCGGGCTGACCGCCCACGCAACGGCAGCGATGGTGAGTACGGCACCGACCACGCGCATCAGCGTCAGCGCCTTCTTCCCGCCCGGCCCGATACCCATGCGGTCCACCACCAGCCCGGTCAGGGTCTGCCCGGCCACGGTCGCCACCGTAAAGACCGCCACGCCGAGGATGGCGATGGTGAGGGTCTGGGTGAGGACGAACCACGCACCGATCAGGCCGGCCAGGACGTAGATCCGGGGGAACCTGCGCTCGCGCAGCGCGGGCACGATCTGCCGGAAGCCCGCCCGTCCGCGCGGCAGGAGCGCGCTGACCAGGATCATCACAGCCAGGCCCATGCCGAAGTTGACGGCGGCTGCGGCGAGGCCGTCGTCCAGGGCCGTGCCCAGTTCTCCGTTCACCCTGGACTGGGCGGGAATGGCCATTCCGGCCAGCAGGGCCAGGGGAAGGCCGACGGCAGCGGGAATGCGGGGGGATTGTGGCACCGTTAAACCCTACTCCCGCCGTGGGGACCTTGATGCCCCGGATTCCGGCGTGCAGGCATGCAGGGGTTTTCCGGCAGAATAGAGCCATGAGCTCAACCGATCCCCAGGACCTCCCCATCCGTGACGACATGATCCGCCTTGGCCAGGCGCTGAAGCTGGCGAACCTCGCCGAAGACGGCATCGACGCCAAAGAACTGATCGAGAACGGGCTGGTCAAGGTCAACGGCGAGATCGAGGAGCGCCGTGGCCGCCAGCTTCATGCCGGCGACACCATCGAAGTGAACGGGCAGGCAGTCCGGATCGCCTCCGGCGGCTAGTCCCGCTTAGCGCCGGCCCAGAACCGTGTGCGTCAGGAACTCCTTGACGTGCCCCAGTTCCTGCATGCTGATGCTGTGCCCCATGCCGGCGTAGAGGACCTTCGTCAGCTTGGTGTACCCGTTGAGCCAGCCGTGGGTGTACTCGACGCGCGCTTCATCAATGACCGGATCTGCCTGGTCCCGGCCCCAGAAGAACGGCACCTTCAGTTCGGCCAGTTCCTCATCGTGGAAGAAGGCGTTGCCTTCGGCCGGGACCACAAACCCTGAGAGACCGACGACGGCGGCAAATTCCTGGGGCCGGTGCCGCAGCAGGGTGCTGGCCACGGCCATCCCCATCGAGAAGCCGAGCAGGGTAACGCTGCTGTGCTGGTCCTTGATGCCATCCAGCCAGTCAGAGACGTCCTGCACAGCGGAAACAACCCGGTCAACCGAGAAGTCCGGCTCATTCATCAGCGGGAACCAGGTGTATCCCGGGCCAAGGGCCACCGGTGCGCGGACCGAGGCGACGGTGAACTCGCCGGGCAGGTAGCCGGCAAGGCCCATCAGGTCTTCTTCATTGGCCAGGTATCCGTGGAAGAGGACCAGCAGCGGGGTCCCTGCCCGCTCCTCCTCCGGCTTCGAGAAGAGCACAACCGGGTTCCAAGGAGTGTTTTCAGTCATGATTTCCATTCTGGCATGCACTTACGCCCAACCTACGGTCGCGTAGCCAGGCCCCGGACAGCAATCATGGGTAGGTGACCCAAAACCTCCAGCACCCTTCGCCGCGCTCCGACCAGGAGAACGGCACCTCTGATCCGGCTCCCGGGACGCATCCTGACCCGTCTCCGGAGCAGCCCGGCCATCCGTTCAACCGCTACGTCGCGCTTGGCGATTCATTTACCGAAGGCATCGGCGACCCCAGCCCGGAGAGCCCCGGCGGGCACCGGGGATGGGCGGACCGGGTGGCCGAGGAGCTCGCCCACGGACACAAGGATTTCGCCTACGCCAACCTGGCCATCCGCGGCCGGCTGCTGAACCAGATCATCGACGAACAGGTGCAGCCGGCCATCGACCTGCACCCCGATCTGATAACCATCTGTGCAGGCGGCAACGACGTGATCCGCCCCGGCGGTGACCCTGACCGGCTGGCCGAGGAGATGGACCACACCATTACCCGGCTCCGGGAAACCGGCGCCACAGTGGTCCTGTTTACCGGGCCGGACATCGGCGCCACTCCGGTGCTCGGCAGCGTCCGCGGCCGCGTCGCCATTTACAACGAGAATCTGCGCACCGTCGCGGCCCGCCACGATGCAGTGCTGGCAGATATGTGGGCCCTGCGCGAACTTAGCAATCCGCAGATGTGGGCCCCGGACCGGCTGCACTTCTCGCCGCTCGGACACCACACCATCGCAGCCATGGTGCTGGACACCCTTGGGGTAGACCACTCCCTGGAGCCCCAGGAGGTCAAGGAACTGACCCACAAGAACTGGCGGACGGCCCGCTCTGAGGACCTGGACTGGGCCCGCGAATATCTGGTCCCCTGGGTCGTCCGGCGCGTGCGCAAGCGCTCCTCCGGTGACGGAATTTCGGCCAAGCGCCCTGACGCCGGCCCGTTCTTCGGCTCCGGTATGCCACAGGGTTCCAGCGAGGCGGCCGACACCCTGGGCGAGGTTTAAAAGCCGGGCAGGGACTCGGCTAGGCGAAGAACCCCTGCTCCAGGACATCCTTGAGCTGCAGGACATCGGTCAGGAACCCGTCGTGCCCAATCGGCGCGTTGATCAGGTGGACCTGGTGCTCCCCCGGCAGGGCCGCGGCCAGCTCGAAGGACTGTTCCGGGAAGTACAACCGGTCAGTGTCGACGGCCGCGATCAGGAACTCTGAATCCGTGCCAGAGAGGGCGTCAGTGAGGCTGCCCCTGCCACGGGTGACGTCGTGGCTCATCAGTGCCTCGGTGAGGATGACGTAGCTGTTGGCATCGAACCTGCCGGCGAGTTTCTGCGCCTGATGATCCAGGTAGCTTTCCACCTGGTACCGGCCCCGCTGGGCCGGCAGTGCCCCTGCCAGCGGATCCTCCCCCGGCTGCGGTGTCCTGCCGAACCGGTACTGGAGTTCGGCTTCGGACCGGTAGGTGATGTGGGCAATCCGGCGGGCCAGGCCCAGGCCTGCCAGCGGTGCCCGTCCGTTGTAATAGTCACCGCCGTTGAAATCAGGGTCCAGCCGGATCGCGGAGACCTGCGCCTGGGCGAATGCAATCTGCTCCCCGGTGCTGGCTGCCGTGGCAGCGATGACGGCGCACCGGGCAACCCGGGACGGTTCGGTCACAGCCCATTCCAGCGCCCGCGCGCCACCGAGCGATCCGCCCAGCACCGCGTGCCAGCGGGCTATGCCCAGCTGGTCGGCCAGCCGGGCTTCGGCCCGCACCGAGTCCCGGATGGTGACGAACGGGAACCGCGATCCCCAGGGAAGTCCATCGGGATCGGCGGAAGCCGGTCCGGTGGAGCCGTAGCAGCCGCCGACCATATTGATCGACACTACGAAGAAGCGGTTGGTGTCCAGGGTGCGCCCCGGGCCAACGAGCACGTCCCACCAGCCCGGTTCATCCGTGTTTCCCTGGGCGACGTGTGTGCTTCCGGTCAGGGCATGCGGGATGAGGACGGCGTTGGATGCGTCGGCGTTGAGCTGCCCCCAGGTTTCATACCCCAGAACCACATCCGGCAGAATGCCGCCGGTCTCCAGCTCCAGGGTCCCGATGGAGGCGTACTGCAGCACCCCGTCGATGGTGCTGACGGGGTGCTGCGGTGCGGGGGGATACGTTGTCACGCTTTAGTTCATGCTCCCTTTGCTGCGCGGAAACCGGCGTCGAGGTCCGCGATGATGTCGTCCAGGTGTTCCAGGCCCACCGAGAGCCGCACCAGCCCCGGGCTGACGCCCGCCGCTTCCTGTGCTTCCGCGCCCAGCTGGCTGTGGGTGGTCGACGCCGGATGGATCACCAGCGAGCGGACGTCACCTACGTTGGCCACGTGGGAGTGCAGTTCCAGTGCGTCGACGAAACGCTTTCCGGCTTCCACTCCCCCGGCGATTTCAAAGGAAACGATTGCCCCGGTGCCGCGGGGACCGTACTTGCGTCCACGTTCGTACCACGGGCTCGACTCCAGCCCTGCGTACGCAACCGAGAGGACGTCGTCGTGCGCTTCAAGCCACTGCGCGACGGCGACCGCGTTGCTCACGTGCCGTTCCAGCCGGAGGCTCAGGGTTTCGAGGCCCTGCCCGATGAGGAAAGCATTGAACGGTGAGACAGCCGAACCCAGGTCACGAAGCAGCTGCACCCGTGCCTTCAGGATGTAGGCCAGGTTTGCACCCAGTACGCCGTTGGCACCGAGATCCCGCGCGTACACCAGGCCGTTGTAACTCTCGTCCGGGGTGTTGAAACCGGGGAACTTCTCCGGGTCCGCCCCAAAGTCGAAGTTCCCCGAGTCCACAATCACGCCGGCGATCGCGGTGCCGTGCCCGCCGAGGTACTTGGTGGCCGAGTGCACCACGATGTCCGCGCCCCATTCGATGGGACGGATCAGGTACGGCGTGGAAAGGGTGTTGTCCACGATCAGCGGGACGCCGGCGTCGTGGGCGACGGCTGAGATGCCTTCCAGGTCCAGGACATCCTGGCGCGGGTTGGAAACCACTTCGCCGAAGAACGCCTTGGTGTTCGGCTGGACGGCGGCGCGCCACTGCTCCAGGTTGTCCGGGTCCGCCACGAAGGTGACGTCGATGCCGAACTTCTTCAGGGTGTGCTTGAACAGGTTGTACGTTCCCCCGTACAGACTGGGGCTGGCCACAATGTGGTCCCCGGCCTCGGCGACGTTGAGGATGGCATAGGTTTCGGCTGCCTGGCCCGAGGCCAGCAGCAGCGCTCCGAGGCCGCCTTCCAGCGACGCGATGCGGTTCTCCACCGCCTCCTGCGTGGGATTGCCGATCCGCGTGTAGATCGGTGCGAGTTCCGCCAGCGCAAAGCGGTTGGCAGCCGCTTCCGCGCTGGGGAACACGAAGGACGTGGTCTGGTAGATCGGCAGGGCACGTGCGCCGGTAACGGCGTCGGGCTCCTGACCTGCGTGGATCTGGCGGGTTTCAAACGACCAATTGGCAGACATCTTGCTCCCTTTATGACCAGGGGCCCCACAGGAACCGATGCCGGAGGAAC
Source organism: Arthrobacter pullicola (assembly GCF_014836875.1). GTDB lineage: Bacteria > Actinomycetota > Actinomycetes > Actinomycetales > Micrococcaceae > Arthrobacter_B > Arthrobacter_B pullicola. The sequence goes on from NZ_JACSQC010000002.1 coordinate 158,803, forward strand.
TCCGGATTCAGACGTGTGGCCCGCGCTTGCCGTGACATCCTTTTGATGTCCAGCCAGGTCTTCACCCGGGGCACCCCACCGCGGTTGGAGGGTTGCCGGCCAGCAAGCCGGGGCTATCTGCTGGCACTCATGACCTGTACCCATAGAACCAACGCACGGGCAGTTGCGCAACCCATGTGACGCAACGTGAATCCGTCGTCATTTGGTAACGGAGGCTTCTTTTTTCGTGCTTAGGGTCGCCTTAGTCGAGACACAGGTCACAACGTGTCAAGATGTTCGCATGCGCCTGGATCACGTCTCTTACGCCTGCGAATCCGACGGCCTCCTGGCCACCACGGAACGCATTGCTGCTGCCCTCGGAACCGAGTACGTCAAAGGCGGAGTACACCCCCGCTTTGGCACCCGCAATATGATCCTGCCCCTGGCCAACCACCAGTACATCGAGGTGGTGGAGGTCCTGAACCACCCCGCGTCAGACAAGGCTCCTTTTGGCCAGGCCGTCCGCGCCCGGTCCGAGGCCGGCGGCGGCTGGATGGGCTGGTGCGTTGAGGTTGAGGACCTGGCTCCCTTCGAGGAACGCTTGGGCCGGTCTTCGGTTCCCGGCAACCGGAAATTCCCGGACGGCCAGGAACTGACCTGGCGCCAGATCGGCATCAACGGCCTGATCGCGGACCCGCAGGTCCCCTACATGCTGCGCTGGGATGAGGACAAAGCCGATCTGCACCCGTCCCGCGCCCTGTCCGGAACGGTCTCTTTGGAGTCACTGACCATTGCCGGCTCTGCCGCGCGGGTCACCGAGTGGCTGGGCATGCCGGTCGAGGAACCGCTCGAATCCGTGGACGTCACCTGGGTCTCCCCCAAGGGCACCCCCGGCATCATGTCCGTGACTTTCGGAACTCCTTCCGGGCTCGTCGAGATCTAATTAGTCTGCTGCCGGTTTGGGACATCGCTCCGGTCCGCGGCGGCAGCGATGTCACTAACCGCAGCGTTTTCCACAATGGGCTGACGCGTCATCGCGGAATGCCTCTTGGCCGTCCAAGCTTGGCGGATGAATCCGGAACTCATTTACACGGCCGACGTTGACGCTTACGGTGCCGGTAGACACTCCCTCGCCCCGCGGTGCCGGTCCGGGGAACTCATTCGGATTCGTGCCGGCGTCTACATTCCGTCGAGAATCTGGCACCAGCTGTCCGCGTGGGAGCGTGACAGGACACGGATTCGGGCAGCCGTTGAGCGGGGACCGAGAAGCCGAATCCTGATCCAGCAGTCTGCCGCACCTTTCTGGGCGCTGCCAGTCCTCGGCACCTCCGACAGCATTATGCTGCTGGCCGTACTCCCATCCCATGGCAGGAAACGCGGAGATCTTAGGTGGACGGTACGCAAACTCGTGGAGCCGGTTACGGAGGTTGCCGGTGTTCGCCTGACATCCCGGGCACAGACTGTCCTCGACATGGCGGCCTATCTGCCCTTTGAACGGGCCGTTCCAGCCATGGACCGCGTGCTGCGGCCGGATCCGGTGCTTGGCTTCCTTGCGCTCACGAAAGAGCGGCTATGGAAGCTGGCCGATGGTCTGCCCGACCTAACCAAGCAGAACCGCGCCAAGCGCGTCATCGATTTCGCCGACCGGCGCTCGGAGTCCCCGGGTGAGTCCTACTCCCGGGCCATGCTGCACCGGCATGGGTTTCCGGTGCCTGAGCTGCAGCACGAGTTCGTTACTCCCGCAGGCCGCTTCCGCACCGATTTCTTCTGGAAGGACCAGGGCCTGGTTGGGGAATTCGACGGCGCGGGGAAGTACGGCAGAGGCCCTGCCGCCGAGGCACCGTCCTGGGATACCCTGCTCCAGGAAAAGCAGCGCGAAGACGCTATCCGCGCCACCGGTGTCGGGTTTGTGCGCTGGTCATGGGCCGACGTCGGGAAGCCGGCGCAGCATCCGGACGGGATGGTTCAGCGGCTGATGCGCGCCGGGTTGCCCCGCCTGCCCCGTTTACGGTCCTCCAAATGATCCTTCTGCCGGTTTGGGAGATCGCTCCGGTCCGCGGCGGCAGCAATGTCCCAAACCGGCAGCAGTCCCCGTCATGCACACACCCCTACGCCGACAACCCCCGGACCAGCGCAGCATTGACCTCCCGGACCATGCCCGGGTCAAGCTTCAGGATCTTCCGGTCGTAGGTGAGCAGCCCGTTGACTTCGTCCTCGACATCGCTTAGCTGGGTGTAGACCGTGGCGGCCAGCCCCTGCCCCACGGCCGGTTCGATCTGGGTCCGGTGCAGTTCGGTGAAGGCGCGTTCGAGTTCCTGCCGGCTGTGCAGGGTTTTTCCGTAGCCAAAGACCTTGCTGTTCCAGGTGTGCCCGGGTACCGGGAGACTGAAGCCGCCGTATTCGGAAAGCACGATCGCGCGGGGATCACGCTGCCAGCGTTTGCGGATGTGGAAGTGGACAGCGTAGACGTGCAGGCTTTTGGTGTCTCCGGCGCCCTGATCGTGCCAGCCGCTGGCGTGGTCGATTCCGCGGGTGGGGTCCAGGTCCCGCAGCTCCGCGGCAATGGCAGCGGCGTCGAACTGGCCCCAGCCTTCGTTGAAGGGGACCCACATTGCGAGGCTGGGCACGCTGCGCAGCAGTTCCACCGTCTCCCGCATTTCCCGCCGGAAGGTTTCCCGCCCGGCTGCATCGCTGCGCCCGAACTTGGCGTACCGGCGGTCGCTGCGGCTGCCGCGGCCCGGAAGCGGCAGCAGTTCCGGCGCCCGGCCGTTTCCGAGGCCGCCGTTGACCAGGTCCTGCCAGACCAGCATGCCGAGCCGGTCGCAGTGGTAGTACCAGCGCAGCGGTTCGATCTTGATGTGCTTCCGCAGCATCGTGAACCCCAGGTCCTTGGCGGTCTGGATGTCGTGGACCATGGCTGCGTCCGCCGGAGCAGTGTAGAGCCCGTCAGGCCAGTACCCCTGGTCCAGCACTCCGGCATGGAAGTAGGGGCGCCCGTTGAGCAGCAGCCGCTGATGCCCGCGCCCGTCCCGCCCAACCCCGAAGGTGCGCAGGCCGAAGTAGCTCTGCACCGTGTCCTGCCCCAGCCGGACGCTCACCGAGTACAGGAAGGGATCCTCCGGACTCCACACCCGCGGGCGCGGCACCTGCAGGCGCAGCGGCTCCCCTGGCGCCGTTGTTCCGCGGGCCACTTCGACGCCGTCGGCTGTCACCACGATTTCCGCGCTGTCAGCACCGATGCCACTGTGGTTCCCATCTGGAACCGTCCCCGGGGCAACTACCTGCCCTGTGTCCACCCCGGCGGCCGTACCGGCATAAACCGTAAAGTCAGCAGCATCCAGCGACGCCAAGGGCGTCATCACCACGTCCTGGATCCAGGTCGGGGGAACTGTCTCCAGCCAGACGGTCTGCCAGATTCCGGACTGCGCCGTGTACCAGATGCCTCCGCGCTCCAGCTTTTGCTTTCCACGGGAGGCTCCGGTGGTATCGGATCCGTCGAGCACCCGCACCACCAGTTCCTGCTCCTGACCGGGGAGCAGGAGGTCGGTGATATCGAGGCTGAAGGGCAGATACCCGCCGTCGTGCGTGCCTGCGGGGCGGCCGTTCACGGTCACGGCGCAGGACTGGTCAACCGCTCCAAAATGCAGCAGGACCCGCCCGGCATCCGCCGGACCTAAGCCGGACACCGAAAAGGTACGCCGGTACCAGAGCGCTTCCTGCGGCTGCAGTTGGCGTTCGACGCCGGAGAGCGGCGCTTCGGGCGAAAACGGCACCAGGATTTTCCCGTCCCAGGCTTCTGGCTGCTCCGAATGCCCGGCAGGCGTGAAGGCGTAGTCCCAGCTTCCGTTGAGGCTACTCCAGTTCCCCCGGACCAGCTGGGGCCGGGGGTATTCCGGCAGGACATTACCGGGATCCAGGGTCTCGCCCCAGACTGTTTTCAAGGCCATGCGGCGCTAGTCTCCGATTCCAATGGCTGAGCCGAACAGGGCAAAGCCCACGAATCCGGCAATATCCACCAGGGCGTGGGCGATGACCAGCGGCATCACGCGCCTGATTTTGTAATAGACGTACCCGAAGATCAGTCCCATCACGAAGTTGCCGATGCCGGGACCGATCCCCTGGTACAGGTGGTAGCTGGCCCGGATCAGCGCACTGGTGAGGATCATGGCGGGCACACCCCAGCCCAGTGCCCGGAGCCGGGTGAACAGGTAGCCCACCACGATCACCTCTTCCAGCACGGCATGACGCAGCGCTGAGAGGATCAGCACCGGCAGGGTCCACCAGTAGGTATCCAAGGCCGCAGGAATGAGCGCCGTCGTAATTCCCAGTGCCCGGCCGGCAGCGTACACACCGAGCGTCCCTGCGCCGATCACGGCCGCGAGCCCAACGCCCAGGCCAAAGTCCCGCACCGGCCGCGAGAACGTGAATCCAATCCGCCGGAAGGCGGACTTACCGGGTTCGGTGAGCAGGAACAGCACCAGCGCCACGGGCATCAGCGAGAAGAAAATTCCCAGCAGCTGGTACAGCAGATCGAAAAACGGACTCTGCGCCAGCACTGGATTCAGCGTGGTGGTTTGCCCGGCGAGCGGCCCCTGCGTCATCTTGTCCGCCAGCCGGACGATCGCATAGACACCGGATTGGCCGAGCGAAAGCCCCAGCACGATCAGGATTTCCGCGGTGATTCTCCGGCGTGCCCGCGGTTCCAGGGCAGGGGCGGGAACGGTGGAGGCTGGGCGCATGTGCCTATTCTGCCTGATCCGGGGCTCCTGTGCCGGGGCAGGAACGCTTGCGGAAGGCGGAGGAATGCATTTCACTGGTTGAAATGCCAGTACCATTCTTCGGCATTTGATTCCGTTCCCGATGCACGCCGCATCGGATCCAGGCATTGTGAGGTTTCGTGATTTCCCCCCAAAGCACCGCCGTTACCGTGGCCATCGGCCCCGGCCCGCTCGACCCCGCCTCAATCCTCGCCGTCGCCCGGGGCGGCGCCGCGGTCCAGCTGGCCCCGGAGGCCCTGGCCGCCATGGAGTCCTCCCATGCGGTCATTGATGCCCTTGCTGCGGACACGCTGCCCCACTACGGCGTCTCCACCGGTTTCGGGGCACTGGCCACCAAGCAGATCCCTCCGGAACAGCGGGCGGAGCTGCAGCGCTCCCTGATCCGCAGCCACGCGGCTTCCACGGGGACGGAGGTGGACCGTGAGGTCGTCCGTGCGCTGATGGTCAACCGGCTCTCCACGCTCGCGACCGGGCGCACCGGGGTCCGCCCCGCCGTCGCGCAGGCGTACGCGGCACTGCTGAATGCGGGCATCACCCCCGTCATCGGTGAGTATGGGTCGCTGGGCTGTTCGGGGGACCTCGCTCCCCTGTCCCACTGCGCGCTGGCGCTGATGGGTGAAGGCCGGGTGCGCGACGCCGGCGGTCAGGCCATGGACGCGTCCGAGGCTTTGGCGGCGGCTGGGTTGGAACCCCTGGAGCTGAAAGAGAAGGAAGGACTGGCCCTGATCAACGGCACCGACGGCATGTTGGGGATGCTGACCATGGCCATCGCGGACCTGCAGCAGCTGCTCACAACCGCGGATATCGCCGCAGCCATGAGCGTCGAGGGGCTGCTCGGCACCGCCGCGGTCTTCGCGGCAGATCTGCAGGGGCTGCGTCCACAGCCGGGGCAGGCGGAGTCCGCAGCCAATATCCGGGCCGTGCTCGCCGGCTCATCCCTGGTGGAGGAGCAGAACGGTGAAACGTTCACCCGGGTCCAGGACGCCTACTCACTGCGGTGCGCTCCGCAGGTGCATGGCGCGGCCCGGTCCACCCTCGCCCACGCTGAACACGTTGCGGCCTGTGAACGGGCCTCTGCGATCGACAATCCGGTGGTCACGGTGGACGGGCGCGTGGAATCGAACGGTAATTTCCATGGCGCCCCGGTGGGCTACGTCCTGGACTTCCTCGCCATCGCCGTCGCGGATGTGGCTTCTATGAGCGAGCGGCGGACTGACCGCTTCCTGGACCGCAACCGCAGCCACGGACTGAACCCGTTCCTCGCCCACGATCCCGGCGTCGATTCCGGACACATGATCGCCCAGTACACGCAGGCCGGGATCGTTTCGGAACTTAAGCGGCTGGCGGTTCCCGCTTCAGTCGACTCCATCCCGTCCTCTGCCATGCAGGAGGACCACGTTTCGATGGGCTGGGCCGCTGGGCTGAAACTGCGCCGTGCGCTGGACGGGCTGGCGCGGGTGCTGGCCGTGGAACTGCTGACTTCCGCCCGTGCGCTGGACATGCGCGACGGCGGCATCGGCACCGCCCGGAGCGCTCCGGTGTCCACCGCCGTGCGCAGCGTCATCCGCACCCAGGTCCAAGGGCCGGGTCCGGACCGTTTCCTGGCACCGGAGATTGAAGCCGTCTACACGTTGGTTTTAGACGGCAGCCTGCTGGCAGCGGCGAACAGTGTGCTGGAGAAGCCGCTCGACTAAGCTGCGGGCATGGATTCAGAGCAGCCATTCGACGGGCCGGGCAACACCATCCGGGTTACCGCAGTAGTCAACGGTCTGGTTCAGGGTGTGGGCTTCCGCTACTGGGTCATGCGGCGTGCCTTGAAGCTGGGACTGACCGGGACGGTGGTCAACCGCGCTGACGGGTCAGTATTAATCACGGCGGAAGGCCTGCCGTCGGCCGTGGACGGGCTGCTGGAGCAGGTGCGGTCCCCGTCGGCTCCAGGGGCGGTGCACGACGTCGAAGAGCACCGGTCCGCCGCCACGGGAGAGTTTGAGGGATTCGCCGCGGGTTAAAGTGGCCGGACATGAAGAACGCCGGCAGACTGTGGGTTGGTTGGGGGGAACAACCCTAGTCTGCCGGCGCCGGATAGTTCACTACGCTATCCATTCATCACTCGCACCCTTATGAGGTACTAACTACGTTAAAGCACCGTTCTGGAAGGCTCCTGTCAGCAAGCTGGCAACTCCCTGAGAGCGGGTCCAGCCACCGGCCGGAAGCCCCTGGGGCTGCGGGCCCGAGGAGCTCAGGCTGCTTTCCTGAGACCCCGTTCATCGGTCTTTTTCTCAGCTGACACCGCTTTAGCCGGCACAGCTTTGTTCGACGCGGCTTTGCCAGGCGCAGCTGCATTCGGCGCGGCCTGCTTCGGCGCAGGTTCCTTCCGGACTCCCTGGGACGTGGACGGTTCTGGCTTTGCTGGCTTCTGGCCGCCGGCCGGGAGCTGCTGGTTACCGGCCGGCTGGATTCCCTCGGCCTTGTTGGCCTTGCCGCGCTTCTTCTTCTTGGAGGCAGCCTTTTTATTTACTGCCGATTTCACGGCTGCGGGTTTGGCCACAGCGGACTCGGCCGCAGCCTCAGCTCCGGAAGGCTTCGCAGTTCCGGAAGACTTCGCTGCCTCTGAAGGCTTCGCAGGTTTGGAGGACTTGACGGCAGTTTTGGCCGCGGCAGGCTTGGCCGCGGCAGGCTTAGGCGCAGCTCCGGACTGCTTGCCGCCTGACTGCTTATAAAGGGCCTGCTTGTCGCTCTTGGCAGCTTGCTGGGAGCCGGCACCCGAAGCCGGCATTGCGGCTGAGGGCTCCTCCGACACCGAGGCTGCTGCGGTCTGCAGCCGGCCGGTTGCGGGCCTGCTGGAGAGGGGGCTGCTGGGGCGTCCGTCGTAGCGCGCCGGCAACAGGGCTTCCATGAGTTCCTCGGTGGCGGAACGTGTGGCACCCAGGAACACGGCCGCAGCTGCGTCGTCCGGGGCGGTCTCCGTCCGGTGGACGGCAGAGCGCTTCACCAGGCGGTAAAGCGCCGAGGCGACGACCAGCAGGGCAATGCCTGTGCCGTACATCAGGGTCAGTGACAGGGCCAGCGAAGTTGTCCCGCCGGAGAAGAAACCGTACCCCGCAATTGCCAGAATCAGCCAGATGGTGCTGACGACCGTCAAGACGGAACGCACTTTGACGTAGAAGGGACGCTGCTGCACGCCTGTAATCTGCGGCGGCAAAATATCTGGCACTGATGAGACCTCTCAAAGCACAAAACGGCAGGACTAAAAGTGGAAGTTGGCCGGAGCCAGCCTGCCTTTCAACTGTAAGGACCGCCGCGGACCTTGATGACCATTCCCGCACCCTTTGACCGATTTGTTACTTGCAGCTGATGAGATCTTGCTCACACCTCGGGGCGGGCGGGCGAGAGGGACGCTGAGACGTCGACAGGGGGCTGCGTGCCGAGCAGTTGCGCAGCGGCCAGTTCGGCGATTCCGGACGAGGTTTGGAACCCGTAACCGCCCTGTCCGGCGAGCCAGAAGAACCCGGGAACGGCGTCGTCGAATCCCACCACAGGCAGACCATCCGGTGCCTCGGTGCGCAGGCCTGTCCACGCGCGGCGGACCTCGCCAAGCCCCAGGGATGTCACGGAATTCACCAGGGCGATCAGTGCGTCGATGTCCTCCGGACGGTGCCGGGCATCTTCCGGACCGCTGGGGACAGCTTCCGAAGGAGAGACCAGCACACCTCCGGAATCGGGCCGGTAGTAGAAGGTTTCCAGCGCGCTTGCCACCATGGGCCCGTCCGGTGCAGGCGGGTTGGCCGCCTCCACGATCGCAGCGGTCCGCCGGTAGGGCTGCAGGCGCCTGGGGCGGACGCCGAAGAGCTGGGCAATGCCGTCGGCCCAGGCCCCGGCGGCGTTCACTACGGTGGCAGCAGCAAACTGCTCCCCCGCCGCGGTAACCCGCCAGTCCCCGGCAGCGGTCCGCTCTGCGGCTTCGACCCGGCGGCTGGTCAGGATGCGGCCGCCTGAGGATTCAATCCGCGCCCGATGCCAGTCCATCAGGCGGCCGGTGTCGCAGGAGACAGAGGTGGTGTCCAGGCCTGCGGCTTCGAAGCTGCCGGCGTCCAGTTCCGGTGCCAGCCCGGCGGCCTCGGCCATGGTGATCGGGTGCATGTGGCCACTCGCCTGGTCTCGGACATCTTCCTCGCCACCCACCAGCAGGAAAGAACGCGGCGTGAGGATCGGTTGCGGCAGCTCAGCTTCCATCTCCCGGATCAAAGCCAGTGTCCGCAACGTCAGGTCCTGCACGGGCGCGGGCCCGTAACTGGGGATCAGCTGCCGCGCGGAGCGGGAAGAGGTGTGGTAACCCAGCACTGCCTCTGCTTCGAGGAGTACGACGCCGGTGTGCCCGGCCAGCGCTGAGGCCAGTGACAGCCCTGCAATGCCGCCGCCGATAATCAGGATCTGGTTCTCTGGGGCCGGACTAGGCATCGGGCACGACCGTCAGGATGGTGGCGTCATCGGCTTTCTCGCCGGCTGCCTGTTGGTGCGCGCGCAGGTCAAGCAGCAGCCGCTGGGCGCCGATCGGCGTCGAGGCTGCCCGCAGGAAGCCGGCAGGTCCGTCCACCAGGCCCAGTTCGACGGCCCGCCACGCGCCGTCGGAGGCCAGGACCACGCGGCGCGGAGCAGGAAGACGCTGCAGGTGGGCGTGCTGTACGGCTTCAGGTTCCCTCCTGGCGACCCACAGGCGGCCGGGCGTGTTCCGCAGTTCCCGGTCCCGGCGGAGCAGCTCGTGGGCCTGCTCGGGGCCGGCTGGATCTTCGCGCTGGACGCGCAGGTCGGCTGGTTCGCTGGTCACGTGGGCCACGGAGCCGTCCTCCAGCTCGACGGCCGCGTGGCAGTCCGCGAGCACCAGCACCTCCACGCCGTCGCCGGTCAGCTGTGCCAGGCAAAGCGCTGCGCTCGGGAATCTGGTCCGCTCCCCCGCGGTACGGTCCTCGGCCACTGCGTCCACCCGCCGCAGGGCATCCTCCAGGATCCCTCCGGCTACCGATCCCCCGGGTGCGGGTAGGGGCGGAGAACCGGCGGCTTCCGCCAGCAGCAGGTCAAGTGTCCGGGCATACCAGGACGGATTGGAAGGGCCCGGAAGATCCAGTTCGGGAAGCAGCGATGTAGCCCCGTCGATCACCCAGGCGCTGGAGCCGGCGAAGCCGCAGCTGTCTTCATTCACATGCCCGTCGCCTTCGGTCTGGACGCGGACGGAATGTCTCCAGCTGATGGGCATGACCCCATTGTGGCATGCGCCCTAAAGCCAGGTCAGGTCATCGGTGAGGATCTCCATCAGCGTCTCGGATCCCACCAGGTACAGGCCCGGATGCCGTTCGGCACCCGCCAGGAGATTGGACGCCATGTACACCGCCCAGCCGCGCGCCCGCAGCCAGACGGAAGGATCGCCGTCGTACTGGCTGCCCAGGAACTCCCGCAGACGCCGGCGTCCGGCGGCGTCAAAAACCAGCCAGGCTGCGGCCAGGTCGGTGGCCGGATCGCCGGCCGTGAGATCCCCGAAGTCGATGACCGCCTGCAGGGTTCCGTCCTTGGCAATGAGGTTGGCCGGATGCAGGTCCCCGTGCAGCCACACTGGTTCACCGTTCCAGAACGGAAGGCCAGCTGCCTGCTCCCAGATCTCGGCGATCCGTGCCGCGTGCGGCACCATACCGGACCGCAGCCGTTCCTGGACGGTATGGCTCCGGGTGGCGAGTGCCCCGCCCACCATGGGGTTGGGCGGATAGTCCCGCGGTGCTGCCCGGTGGAAGGTATTCAGGAATTCGCCCAGCGGCTCGGCCAGTGCCACGTTCCGGTCCCGCGGCTGGAGCGAGACGTCCAGCCCGTCGAACCATTCGCTGACACTCCACGGATACGGATAGGACTCCTCCGGCGCGCCGATGTACAGCGGGACGGAGGTTCCGGTGTCCAGCGACGCCGTGAGTTCGGGGAGCCAGCGCTGCTCCTTGGCCATCAGCCCGGCAACGCTGTCCCGGCGGGGTAGGCGCACCACCAGGTTCGGGCCGAGGCGGAACACGTAGTTCACCCATCCATCGCCCACGGCCCTCAGCGGGTGGTGGGCCAGCTGCGGATGCTGGCTTTGCAGCAGGGCACGAACCAGGTCCGCATCCACTGCAAGCTGGGCCGGGACCGTCGACATGCTGAGTACCCTACCCTGCGCCCCGTCCCCCGGACAGGTGTTCAGTCAGGTGCCCAGTCCGGTGCCGGGTCAGGTGCTCAGCCAGGTGCCTTAACGCAGACCGGCTCCCGGGCCCGCGCTCCCCGCTGGAGGGGAGGCACGCGGCACGGAAGCCGGACTGAGGCAGACTAAGGCGGACTGAGCGCGCTAGCCCTGCACGTCCAGACGCTCGAGGATCAGTTCGCGGACGCGGCCGGCGTCGGCCTGGCCACGGGTGGCCTTCATAACGCCGCCGACGATCGCACCCACGGCCTGCACCTTCCCGCCGCGGATCTTGTCCGCCACGTCCGGGGCTGCGGCGAGGGCAGCGTCGATTGCCTCGAGCAGGGCACCGTCATCGGAGACGACGGCGAGGCCGCGCTTTTCGATGACTTCCTCCGGAGTGCCTTCGCCGGCGAGGACACCGTCGAGGACCTGGCGGGCCAGCTTGTCGTTGATCTTGCCGGCCTGGACCAGGCGGTCCAGCTCGACGATCAGCTCGGGCGTGACGCCGGTGTCTACCGGGTCCACTTCGGCTTCCTTGGCACGGCGGGCAACTTCGCCCATCCACCACTTGCGGGCCACCTGCGCGGAGGCACCGGCGGCGATGGTCTCCTCGATGGCTTCCATCACGCCGGCGTTGACGACGTCGCGGAACTCGGCGTCGGAGTAGCCCCACTCGGTCTTCAGCCGCTTGCGGCGCTCGGCCGGCGGCTCGGGCAGGCGGGAGCGCAGCTCTTCGATCCACTCCGGCGTGGTAACCACGGGCAGCAGGTCCGGCTCGGGGAAGTACCGGTAGTCATCGGCGTCGGACTTGGGCCGGCCCGACGTCGTCGAGCGGGTGTCCTCATGCCAGTGGCGGGTTTCCTGCACAATCTTTTCGCCGGCATCCAGGACGGCGGCGTGCCGCTGGATTTCAAAGCGGACGGCCCGTTCGACGGCGCGGAGCGAGTTCACGTTCTTGGTTTCCGAACGCGTACCGAACTTTTCCTGGCCGTACGGGCGCAGGGACACGTTGGCGTCACAGCGCACGTTGCCGCGCTCCATCTTCGCGTCGGAGACACCGAGGTTCTTCACGATTTCCCGGATGGCGGCCACGTAGGCCTTGGCCAGCTCAGGTGCCCGCGAACCGGCACCTTCGATCGGCTTGGTGACGATTTCCACCAGCGGAACACCGGAGCGGTTGTAGTCCACCAGGGAGAAATCGGCGCCCTGGATGCGTCCGGCGGAGCCGCCCATGTGGGTCAGCTTTCCGGCGTCCTCTTCCATGTGGGCGCGCTCGATCTCAACCCGGAACACGGCGCCGTCTTCCAGTTCGATGTCCAGCCAGCCGTCGTACGCAATGGGGTCTTCGTACTGGGAGGTCTGGAAGTTCTTGGGCGTGTCCGGGTAGAAGTACTGCTTCCGGGCGAACGTGCAGGATTCGGCGATCTTGCAGTTCAGGGCCAGGCCGATCAGGATCGAGTACTCCACGGCGGTCTTGTTGACCACCGGCAGCACGCCGGGCAGGCCCAGGCAGACCGGAGTGACGTTGGTGTTCGGCTCATCGCCGAAGACGTTCGGTGCGTCGGAGAACATCTTGGTTTTGGTGTTGAGCTCCACGTGGACCTCGAACCCGAGCACCGGATCGTACTTCTCGATTGCCTCGTCGTAAGGCAGGGTTTCTTCCTGGGTGTGCACGGACATTACTTCACTCCTCCGAGTACGGGGGCCGAAGCCAGCAGCGGGCCGCCCCACTTCTGCTCCAGCAGGCCTTCGAGGGCTGCTCCGGCACGGTACAGGCGAACGTCCTCCCGGGCGGGCGCCAGGAACTGGATGCCGACCGGCAGTCCGTCGGCCAGGCCGCCGGGGATGGAGATGCCGGGGACGCCGGCCATGTTGGCCGGGATGGTGGCGACGTCGTTCAGGTACATGGCCAGCGGATCGTCCAGCTTCTCGCCGAGCTTGAACGCCGTGTTCGGCGACGTCGGGGAGATCAGCACGTCAGCCTGCGCGAACGCAGCGTTGAAATCGCGCTGGATCAGGGTGCGGACCTTCTGCGCCGAACCGTAGTAGGCGTCGTAGTAGCCGGCCGACAGGGCGTAGGTGCCCAGGATGATCCGGCGCTTGACCTCGTCGCCGAAACCGGCGGCGCGGGTGGCGCCCATGACGCGCTCAATGGTGAGCGGCGGATCGGCGGGCAGGCGGCGCATGCCGTACCGGACGCCGTCGTACTTCGCCAGGTTCGAGGAGGCCTCGGACGGCATGATCAGGTAGTAGGCGCCCAGCGCGTACTTGAAGTTGGGGCAGGAGACCTCTACGATCTCGGCGCCGGCGTCCTTGAGCAGTTCAAGGGACTCATCAAAGCGGGCCTGCACGCCGGGCTGGTAGCCCTCACCCTGCAGCTCCTTGATGACGCCGATGCGCATCCCGGCCACGCTGCCGTTGCGGGCAGCTTCGACCAGGTTGCCCACCGGGTCGGTGAGGGAGGTCGAATCGCGGGGATCGTGTCCGCCAATGACTTCCTGGAGCATCGCTGCGTCCAGCACGGTGCGGGAGACCGGACCGATCTGGTCCAGTGATGAGGCCATGGCGATCGCACCGTAGCGGGAGACCCCGCCGTAGGTCGGCTTCACGCCCACCGAACCGGTGACGGAGGCCGGCTGGCGGATCGAGCCGCCGGTGTCGGTGCCGAGGGCCAGCGGTGCTTCAAAGGCGGCGACGGCGGCTGCCGAACCGCCGCCGGACCCGCCGGGGATCCGGTCCAGGTCCCACGGGTTGCGGGTGGGGCCGTACGCGGAGTGCTCCGTGGAGGAGCCCATGGCGAATTCGTCCAGGTTGGTCTTGCCCAGCATGGGCATGCGGGCGGCCCGGATCCGGGAGACCACGGTCGCGTCGTAGGGGCTCATCCAGCCTTCGAGCATCTTCGAGCCCGCCGTGGTCGGCTGGCCGACCGTGACGATCAGGTCCTTGATGGCGATGGGAACGCCGGCCAGGGTGTGCAGCTCTTCGCCGGCGGCACGGGCCTTGTCCACTCCGGCAGCAACCTCGAGCGCTTCATCGGTGTTGACGTGCAGGAACGCGTGGATGTCGCCGTCGACGGCGGCAATCCGGTCCAGGTGCGCCTGGGTGACCTCGACGGCAGAAACCTCGCGGGAGGCCAGCTTTTCTGCCAGTACGGCAGCGCTGGAGGTAATCAGTTCACTCATGGAAGTCTTACTCCTCATCCAGGATGGCAGGGACCTTGAAGCGGCCTTCAGCACTGTCCGGCGCGCCGGACAGGGCCTGCTCATTGGTCAGCGTCTGCCCCACCACATCCTCGCGGAACACGTTCACCAGCGGGATCGGGTGGGAGGTGGCCGGGATATCGTCACCGGCAACTTCGCTTACGGATTTGATCGAATCCACGATGACGTCGAGCTCGCCGGCCATTTTGGCCAGCTCGTCATCGGTCATCTCAATGTGGGCCAGCCGCGCGAGATGCGCCACCGCCTCACGATTGATCTCAGACATGAGTCTCCCATGCGTCTTATGCAGTATTTTCGGCTTCCACCGGTATCCCTACCAGTCTACGGCGTACGGCAGCACAGTTCCGGCGGCGTGACGCGCCGGGCTTGGTATGACCCGGGGCTGCCGCCGCCGGACCTACAGCTCCAGGCGGAAGACCCAGAGGACGTAGTCTTCGCCGGGAACGGTCCAGTCGCGCTCCGGAACCCGTTCGAAACCGAGGGACAGGTACATGCTGTGCGCCCCGAGCATGCTGGTCATGCTGGTCAGGGACACAGCGTGGATGCCGTCAAGGCTGCGGGCGTGGTCCACGATGGCGCTGACCAGGGCGCGGCCCACTCCCCCGCGCTGCACGGCAGGATCGACTGCCAGCATACGGAATTCCAGTTCACCGTCGTTCGCGATGTCCGCGTAGGGCTGGCCGGCGAAGGTGACTGCCGCAGACCCGGCGACGGCGCCGTCCTTTTCGGCCACCCAGAGTTCTGCGTGCTCGGCACGGTGTTCCACGTTTTCGAGATCCTGGACATAGGGATTGTCCGCGTCGATGAACCCGGCCTTCAGATAAGCCTCACGGGTAATCCGGCGAATGTCTTCAAAGTCTGCTGGGGTAGCCCGCCGGACGGTGATGCTCATGGGTGTTACGGATCCTTACGTGGGGGTTGATTTCCAGCGTAAATTCTATCCGCAGTCAGGCATCCGTCCGGTCGATGGAGGCCCTGGGCGCCGGTGACCCCTGACACAGGGCCACGG
The DNA here is from genome assembly GCF_014836875.1 of Arthrobacter pullicola. Classification (GTDB taxonomy): domain Bacteria; phylum Actinomycetota; class Actinomycetes; order Actinomycetales; family Micrococcaceae; genus Arthrobacter_B; species Arthrobacter_B pullicola. Next base: position 173,983 of record NZ_JACSQC010000002.1, read on the forward strand.
TCTGGGAGCCAAAAGCACGAGGACTCAGCGGCGCTTGGCCGCCGCAGAGCAGGCCACGCAGAACCGGGCTTCGGGCCGGATTTCCAGCCTGGCCTCCGGGATGGGCTCCCCGCAGCGTTCACAGATCCCGTACACCCCTTCATCCAGCCGCACCCGGGCCAGGAGCAGTGCAGCCAGTGAAGCCTCCAGGGCCGCCAGCATGGACATTTCATTCGCACGTTCGACCGAGACCGTGGTGCCCTCCGGATCGTGCTCGTCATCCGCCGGAGTGTCCTTGGCAGCGGCCGTGACTTCGCGGATATCGGCCAGGACAGTGTCGATTTTGATGCGGACGTCGGCAATGTGCTCGTCGATGATCGCGGCGAACCGCTCCGTGTCCAGATCCAGGGGTGTTTGCGGTTTGGGTTCCGGGACGCGGGTAGTGACCGCGGGCGCTGACTTCCGCGCTGCCGGTGTGAGTTTACGGGTCATGATGCATCCTCCCGGGTTCCAAGGAGCTGTGCTGAATCCCCCCAATTATCCGCGCCCGGGAGCCTGTGGCCATCACCCAAGGGTGCTGCTTTCCTCAGGGCTTAATAGCGCCCGGCTGCACCTCGCTGAGGCTCAAGCTCAAGATCTGCTCAAGGCGCGCGCAAGGAACCGGAAATTCTCTCCGTAACACAGAAACAGTAAGGCGCGGCAGCCCCGTTGAGCTGCTGGATTGGCTAGTCTCGCTTCACCGTTCCTGCTTGGTCTCGGAACGGAGTTCTGACTCTGGGGGTAGGAATGAAACAGGAAATCCGGTTGGCGCCGGGCATGATCGTCCGCAGCCAAAAGGGCATGAGTTCGGTCAAGCTGCGAGTGATGGGCGCGTCCCGCTGCGATGGCTGCAGCACCATGGGCGTGATCGTCCAGGTGATGGAAGACGCCGTCGTGGACAACTTCCACTATTGGAAGGGCCACGTGATCGTGATGGACCGGAACAAAATTACTGTCGATTCGGATATGGCAGTGCCGTCCTGGACCGGCGTGTACTGATTCCGCCCACAGCGCGGCGCTAGAACCCCGACGGCGGCACCAGCCACGCCGTTGTCACGGCGGCCAGCCGCTCGGCGTCGTCCATCCGCCGCGCCGGCGTTCCCGGACGGTGGACCGTAGCGCCGGCCTCCTCGGCGATCAGCGCACCGGCGGCGAAGTCGTGTTCGTTCAGGCCGCGCTCAATGTAGGCGTCGAGCGTGCCGTCGGCGACCATGCACAGGTCCAGGGCCGCGGAGCCCAGCCGGCGCAGGTCAGCGAAACCCGCCGTCAGGTCTGCGAGCGCGCCGTATTGCTCGGCCCGCACGTCCGGTTCATACGAAAACCCGGTTCCCAGCAGCTTCCCGGCTCGCTGCGGGTCCGGTCCGGAAAGCTGCCGCAGGCTCCCGCGCTCGGCCAGCCAGGCGCCGTGGCCGCGGGCTGCCCAGTAAACGCGTACCAGGGCCGGGGCGTGGACGACGCCCGCCAGCCACTCGCCGTCGTTGTTCACCGCTGCCACTGACGTGGCGTAGAAGGGAATGTTCCGGATGAAGTTGGTGGTCCCGTCCAGTGGGTCAACGGACCAGCGGATGCCGGACGGTTCCGCGGGCACGCTCGCTTCCAGTTCCTCACCGGTGATTTCGTCGAACGGGCGGAGTTTGTTGATCACCTCGCGGACCGCGTACTCGGCTTCCGTGTCATAGTTGGTGACCCAGTCTCCGGAAGCCCCCTTATTCACCGCGTTCAGGCTGTCCTCTGACCGCTTGGCGAGCACGGCGGCTCCCGCAGCGGCCGCCTGGCGGGCTACGTCGAGCAGTTCCAGCGGGTCCGGTGTTCCGGTGTTGGGGCTCATGAGCTTGTCTCCTCCACAGGTTCTGCCTCCGCGGGCGCGGTTTCGTCGGATGCCCCCGTCTGGAGCGTGCCCTCCAGCAGGCTCCGGAACCCGTCCTCATCCAGGATGGGGACGCCCAGGGACTCCGCCTTGTCGCGTTTGGTGCCGGCGTTCTCCCCGGCCACCAGGTAGTCGGTCTTCTTCGACACCGACCCCGAGGCTTTGCCGCCGCGGCTGATGATCGCTTCCTTGGCCTCATCGCGGCTGAAGTTCGGCAGCGTCCCGGTCACGACGACCGTCAGGCCTTCGAGGGTGCGCGGCAGGCTTTCATCGCGCTCGTCCGCCATCCGCACGCCGGCCCGGGCCCAGGCGTCCACGATTTCCACGTGCCAGTCCTCGGCGAACCATTCCTCCAGCGCTGCGGCAATGGTCGGCCCGACGCCGTCCACGTGCGCCAGCTGCTCTTCCGTGGCTGCCCGGATGTTCTCCATGGAGCCGAAGGCCGTCGCCAGGGCGCGAGCCGCCGTCGGGCCTACATGCCGGATGGACAGGGCCACCAGGACCCGCCACAGCGGCTGGGACTTGGCTTTTTCCAGTTCCTCGAAGAGCTTGCGGGTGTTGGCCGAGGGCTCGGACGGCTTTTTGGCGGTGCCCTTGGTGTAGAAGTACGGCACCAGTTCGGTACCCACCACCACGCCCTTGGAGCGCTTGGGCCGTTCGATCCGGACGTCGGCCAGGTCCTCGATTTTCAGGTCGAACAGTCCGGCCTCGCTGGTCAGCGGAGGATTCTCCGGTTCCGCGGGCGAGGTCAGCGCGATCGCCGCTTCCCAGCCCAGGGCCTCGATATCGAAGGCACCCCGGCCGGCCAGGTGGAAGACCCGCTCGCGCAGCTGGGACGGGCAGGAGCGGGCGTTGGGGCAGCGGATATCGACGTCGCCTTCCTTGGCCGGCTTCAGCTCCGTGCCGCAGGAGGGGCAGTGGGTGGGCATCACGAAGTCGCGTTCGCTGCCATCGCGCAGTGCGGTGACGGGGCCCACGATCTCCGGAATCACGTCGCCCGCCTTGCGCAGCACCACGGTGTCACCGATCTTCACGCCCTTGGCCTTCACCACGTCCTGGTTGTGCAGGGTGGCCATCTCCACAGTGGAGCCGGCGACCTTGACCGGCTCCATGATCCCGTACGGCGTGACCCGGCCGGTGCGGCCCACATTGACCCGGATGTCCAGGAGCTTGGTGTTCACTTCCTCCGGCGGGTACTTGTAGGCCACGGACCAGCGCGGCACCCGGGAGGTGTGGCCGAGCGCGCGCTGCAGGGCGAAGTCGTCCACCTTGACCACGATGCCGTCGATTTCATGCGCCAGGTCGTGCCGGTGTTCGCCATTGTGGGCGATGAACTCCAGCACCTCCTGATAGGTGTCCAGCACCTTGTAGTACGGGGAGGTGGGCAGCCCCCAGGCCTTGAGCAGCTCGTAGGTTTCAGACTGACTGGCGGCACTGAGCCCTTCCCTTGCGCCAATGCCGTGCACGTACATGCTCAGCGGGCGCTGGGCGGTAACGCTGGGGTCCTTTTGCCGCAGCGAGCCGGCGGCGGCGTTGCGCGGGTTGGCGAAGGGCGCTTTGCCCGCTTCGACCATGGTTTCGTTCAGGCGCGCGAATTCCTTGGACGGGATAAACACCTCGCCGCGGATTTCCACCTCGGCCGGGAGGTTCTCACCCTTGAGACGGCGCGGAATGGAGGCGATCGTGAGCACGTTGTGCGTGATGTCCTCACCGGTGGTGCCGTCTCCGCGGGTGGCCGCGCGGACCAGTTCCCCATTGCGGTAAAGCAGGTTCACTGCCAGGCCGTCGATCTTCAGTTCGGTGAGCCACTGAACCTTCGACCCCGGGGCGATGGACGCGATGGAGGCTTCGGCACGCTTCACCCAGGCATCAAGTTCATCCAGGGAGAAAACGTCCTCCAGGCTGTACATCCGGGACAGGTGTTCCACCGGAGCGAAGGCCGCGGAGACCTCTCCCCCGACTTCCTGGGTGGGCGAATCGTTGGTCACCAGCTCCGGGTGCAGCGCCTCCAGTTCTTCGAGCCGGCGGTACAGCTCGTCGAACTCGGCATCGGAGACCAGCGGGGCGTCCTCGTTGTAGTACGCGAACCGGTACTTGCGCACCTGATCAGAGAGCGCCTCATACTCTTCGCGCAGGCCGCCGCTGGGCGGCGTATCCGTGCTGACGGCGTCGACGGCTTCTTCCGGGGATGTCTTAGCTGTGCTCACCTGTCCAATCTTGCCGTATGTACGACGGCGTTGGGAGCTTTGCTGCGGACGTTGGGGATGGTGCGTCCCCGGTCTGGGTGAAAAAATTCCCGGCGCCGTCGATATCCAGCCCCGCCGTTCGACGGCATAGTAGGAGGCGCACAAAGCGCTCCCCTAACGAGCAGGAGAATGCCATGAAGTACATGATGATCATGCGGGCTACTGATGCAGCACTTGAGGCGTCCAAAAGCATGCCGTTCGAGGAAATGATCAACCGGATGGGCGCCTACAACGAGTCGATGATCAACGCCGGGGTCCTGCTGGCGGGAGAAGGGCTGGCCGAGGTGACGGAGGAGGCCAACTTCGTCGTCGACTTCTCCCAGGATCCGCCGCTGGTCACTGACGGCCCGTACGGCGAGACCCACGAACTCTTCAACGGTTTCTGGATGATCCAGGTGGCCTCGAAGGAGGAAGCAGCGGAGTGGGCCAGCCGGTGCCCGCTGGGTCCGGGGTCGAAGCTGGAAGTCCGGCGGGTTACCGATTCCTCCGACTTCGAGGACTTCTCCGACAACGAGTACATCCAGAAGGAAGAAGGCTGGCGCGAGCAGGAAGAGAAGCTGCGCGCGGAGAACGCTTAGTCCTATGGGACCTCTGGAAGCAACGGGTGAGGCAGCCGGGGCCGCGGCAGTCCGCCACCGGATCGACGCCATCTGGCGGATTGACGGTGCGCGGATTGTCGCGGCGCTGGCCCGGGCCACCGGGGACGTGGGACTCGCTGAGGACGTTGCCCAGGAGGCAGTTGCCGAGGCGCTGGTCCAGTGGCCGGTGGAGGGGGTGCCGCGGAACCCTGCTGCGTGGTTGACCGCCGTCGCCAAGCGCAGGGCGATCGATGCCTGGCGCCGGGCGGAACGGCTGCAGGACCGCTACGCGGATCTGGGCAGGAGGTTGGAGGATGCGGCCGCACCGGAATGGGATCCGCTGCCGGATGACGTCCTGAAGCTGGTTTTTGTTGCCTGCCATCCGGTGCTGTCCCGGGAGGCGCAGGTGGCCCTGACCCTGCGGACTGTCGGCGGGCTGTCCACCGGGGAGATCGCACGGCTGTTCCTGCTTCCGGTGGCCACGGTGCAGCAGCGGATTGTCCGGGCGAAGAAGACTCTGTCCGCGGCCAGGGTTCCCTTTGACGTTCCGGAGCCGAATGAGTGGAGCGCCCGGCTCGGCGGCGTGCTCGCGGTGATCTACCTTCTGTTCACGGAGGGGTACGCTGCGTCGTCGGGAAATGCGTGGATGCGCCAGGATCTGGCGTTGGAAGCTCTGCGGCTGGGGCGGCTGCTGTCCCGGCTTGTTCCGCGGGAGCCGGAGGCGCTCGCCCTGGTGGCCCTGATGGAGTTCCAGGCTTCCCGGTTCCGTGCCCGGACCCGCGCGGATGGCTCCCCCGTGCTGCTGTCTGATCAGGACCGCACACTGTGGGACCGGGGCCAGATCGAGCGCGGGCAGGTTGCCCTGGCGCAGGCCGACGCCCTGGGGCGGGGCCGGGGAAACTATGCGCTGCAGGCCGCGATCGCCCAATGCCATGCGACGGCCCCGGGGGGTGGAGGCCACGGACTGGGCGCGGATTGTGCTGCTGTATGAGGCCTTGGGCCGGCTGGCACCATCGCCGGTGGTGGAGCTGAACCGTGCCGTGGCGGTGTCGATGGCCACCGGACCGGCGACGGCGCTGGAGCTGGTGGACCGGCTGGCTGCCTCGGGCGCTCTCCGCGGTTCGCATCTTCTGCCGAGTGTGCGGGCCGAGCTACTGTCCCGGCTGGGCCGGACGGAAGAGGCGCGGGAGGAGTTTCTTTCCGCAGCCGGGCTCGCCCGGAACGATAGGGAAAAGGAAGTGCTTCAGCGGCGCGCTGCGGGACTGTAAAAGCGCTGTGGCGGGACCAATCGCAATCTACTCAACTGAACTCAAAACCCTTCGCCACATCGGCACCCCCCGCCGGCACCAGCCAGTGCAGGAGTTTCCGAACCGTCCGCTGCTGGCATTCGCTGATTCAACGGGCTTACCCCGCGGCTAACCCCGGAACGCCAGAGACGGCAAACGGTTCTGCGCCACCTGAACGTCCTGCACCTGCGACGCCGGAACCACCGTCCAATACACCCCGGCATCGGCCTTGTTCAGCCCCAGAGCCTCGGCCCGGTCCGCGTTATGCCCGGTATAAAACAACCGATAAACCTGCCCTTCCTCGCCCTGGGCAACATCGGTGATCCGGAACGGCTCGCCCTGCCACGAACACGTCGCCAGCAGCTCGTAAAAGTCCTGGATCTCCCCCACGCCCACCGTCCGTCGCCAACACCCCTTCGGAGTCTGCTCAAAGCCCTCCACCCCGGGGTCCGACGTGGCGGCCAATTCAACGCCCCTGCCCTCATCCACCAAATCAGCACGGAAGACCTGATCCCGCCACACCGCAGACCAGCCCAGAATGTGCGACGGCGTATGCACGCCAGGCCGGGAAATGCCCGACGTGCCGGCCACACCCCAACCAGTGGCCACCTCAAAATAAACCGCCAACAGTTCCTCAGGCGCCCCGGCCCGGATCCGCCACAACTCCGCCCCCGGCGGAATCGCACACTCATCCAAGAAATACACCGGCACCACACCACCGGACCAGTCGGCGAAACCCGTCCCCGTAAACGGCGGACGGTCCACAAACTCCGGACCCACAGCATCATGCACATGGATGGACAACGGCACCTGGAACCGCAGCACATCAACGTACCCCGCACTCCGGTCCCACAGGGTACCCGGGAAATCCAGACCATGAACTTCAAAAAGGTCCTCCGGCGTCCGGGCATTCACCGCGTCGCCGGCGTTCACCACAAACCCCGAAACAGTGTCCCGGTTACCACCCACCAGGAACTCAACCTGCGTGGGATTTAAAGCCTTCTGAAAAAACGTCATGTTTAGTCTTCCCCCTGGATTACAAACGTTGGATCGCACTGACGGATCAGCTGGCGTTCTTCCGCCAATAAACTTCGGACCGGACGTTGAGGACCATGTCAGCTGGCAGCCAACCAAAAACCGGCTGACGCCCTACTGGCTCGTCCTTAGCAAAAGGGTGAAACCCGTGTTCCTTCAACAGATCCATTTTTGCCTCGGCAGAGAAACCTGTCCCGGCCACCACTGCCAGATTTCCGTGAGCGTCCTCCGCCAGGACTTTCACTACATGTCCTGGCCTTAGCTCCCCCGAGGCGCGAACGGCGTGAACATCGGTCACCTCATCTGGAGGGACGCCAAGCGTGTACGCGATTGAAGGCCGTGGAAACTCATTAGGCTGCTCATGGGTTTTCCACTCAGGACCTGGGCGTTCGCCTCCTTCCTGGACCAGGTAGATGAGTCCGCGTATCGGAGACGTCGAGCGAAGCTCGTACTCTCGCCCCTTCCACATGCCGTAGTCACCACTTAGTTTCGTCCCATCAGCAGTCCACATAATTACAGGCTAATCCACTGACGGTTTACCAAATCGTAGATGCCCACCAATGCCTCGTTGCCGTTACGGTCGATACGCCACATTTCGGCTCCGTCCTGAAGGGGGACACCGTCAGGAGCTGCGAGTTCCGGGATAACGGGAGTGTGTTCCACCCTGCTACTGGGCAATCCAAGACCGTTGTTCGGCCATGCTGCGGAGTCACGCCTGGGGTGGCCGTCCTCATGTATGAGGCCATCCTCCCGCAACCCGTCTGCCTCCTGCATTTCCCGATCCCGTGCCGTTGAAGCTCCAGCTGCGTCTCGCTCAGCTTCTCCGGCCCGGTCACGCCGAAGCTCCTCCACCCGGGCATGATTTGGACTATCCGGGATCACGATCCCGTCGGAAACTTTCTCATCGACCATGAAGCGCACGGCATAAACTTCCTCCGTCTGTCCCGCCCTGAACGGCATATTTACCGGTTGAATGGCCACACCATCTCGGTCCAAACTCATGTAATCCAACCGGAGGCCAAGGATGATCTCGTCGACTGTACGAAGATCTGCTGCGTCGGAAGCCTGCGAAATGAATCCGCCCATGCTGCCGCGGTACTTCTCAGGGCCTGTATTGGCGAGGACTGGAGCGGCGTCGTCGGCACTGTAGACCTTCTGGAACGGTTGGTTCACGTCGCCTGTGCCCAGCAGGTGCCGGACATCATGGACAAGGACGGCCTGGGCATCAGTCAGGTCATAGTAGTAGCGGGTAGGGATTCCCCGCAGTGCGTTTTCCAGCGGGCTGACACCTGGGCGAACCGGGCCCCGGGTCTCAGCGTCGAAAGCCCTCTCCAACAGATCCGCGACCTGCGTCTCCACAACATTCGGGGGCAGTTTCCCGTCCGGTCCGCGCAGCGCGTCCAGCGCCTGAAACTCCGCCGGTGAAAGATGGGTGGCCAGGAACCCGTCCGGGTCCTTCCACGTCACGGGATCCAGGGACCGGGTGAGCTGGGAAATCTGATCGTTCCGGGTCGAGACCGTATGCGTACGGTCCCCGAGGTCCACCGTCTCCGGACGGCCATCGGCGTCATAGTGCACAACGGGCTTGGGGGTAGGAGCACCGGGTGCCTCCGGGCCGTCCGGCCCGACTGCGGAGGAATCAGCACCTTCGGTACCCTCACCGGTCCGCGTGCCACCGGGAGCTTCATCAACAGCAGCCGCGCCGGGCCGCACGTCGTCAGTCTCGCCCTTGACACCGGGGCGGGCATCGTCGGCATCAAGGTGAGCCGCGGGACCCGGAGTCTCGGTGGTCCGGTTGGCCGGGGTGAGGTCCTCCGGCACGGCATGGCCGGGCGTGCCCGGTTTCCCGGCGGTGGTGTCAGCATCAGTGCCGTTGCTGCGGGCCGGGGCCTCCGGGGCAGAACCCTTGCCGCTTCCGGGCGCTTCTGCCTCAGGAACGGTGTTCCGGACCGGGGCCTCCGGTGTCTTCGGCGCACGCGTTGCGTCCGGCGTCGTTCCGGCCGTGGCACCAGGCCGCGTGGCGTCCGGCGTCGTGGTTCCGGATGTGGAACCCGCCCCAGTATGCGTCGCCGCAGCCCCCGAAGACCCCGAACCGCCACCGGTCCGGGCCGGAGGCGGTTCCGGCGTGAACGCCATCACCCGCGTACTGCCGCCACCCCCGGCACCAGCCAGCGCCGGAGTTCCGAAACGACTATTGCCGGCATTCGCCAGCGCGTCGTCGACCTTGTTCAGCGCAGACTTACCGGAATCGATCAGGAACTGATCCGCCGCCTGCCACGCAGCACCGACCTTCCCCACTGCCACCTTCGAGGTATCCACCACGGTGGTGATCGCATTGATCTTGAACGCCTGCGCCGCGTCCGTGACCTTCACCGTGACTCCGGCAACCTTGCCGATACCGGTGGCATTAACGACGGCGGACACCTTCCCGCTGGCGTTCGCCACGTCGCCGATCTTGCCCGCCACCGAGCCGACCTTCGCCGTCGCACCTGCACCGGCCGTCAACAGGATCGACGCCAGATCAAAGGTGGTGGCACCGGCCGCATACGCGGGATCGGTCTGCCACTCATCCCAGTGAATCGCCGCCTTACCCACCGCCAGCAGCTCCTCGCCGGCCTGCTTCACCCGGTCTCCGTTGCCGCTGGCGTGCATCGCCAACTGGACCACAGGGCTGGTCACGATCGCCGCGTTCAGCGCCAGCGTGCCAAGGCCCTTCCAGGTCTGGGCAAACGCTTCACCGCCACCCAGTCCCACCATGTTGCCCAGGCCGGTCACCGTCCCGGTGACCCCGCTCCACACACCCTTGCCGAAGGATGCCACGCCGTCCCAGGCGTCCCGGTACCAGGGCTTGTCCCATTCGGTGGGCTGGCCCCACGGCACGTTGCCTTCCACCGCAGCGGCGTCCAGCTGTTCCCCGCTGAAGCCGAACTCCACTTCGCCGGTGCCGGCGCCTTCTTCGGTGGTCAGCACATACTTCGGTCCGCCGTAGATGCCGCTGATCGCGTTGGCACAGACGCGCTGGGCTTCCTGGAGATCCGAGTACAGCCGGTTCAGGTCCCCGATGATGTTCTGCTCGGCCTGGATCAGGCCTTCGTCGTCATCCCAATCGTCTTGGCTGCGGCCCCGGGTCCGGGAGAAGAAGTTGGCTGCGTCGGCTTTGACTGCACTGAGCCGGGTCTTCAGCGAGTCCACGGTGTCCGCGTAGGCGAGCACCGCGGTATTGACCGTGCCGGCGTCCGTCACCAGGCCTTCAGCCGACGTCGTCACCGGTGCGAAGGCCGAGTACACCACCTCGGAACCGGCGATCTCATACACCGAAGGCGTCTGCAGCCGGGACCAGGCCGCTGCCGAGTCCGCTGCGGTTGTGCTGACCTCGCCCACAGAGCTGACCAGGCCCGCGGCGGCGGTGCGGATCGCTTCGGGATCAGGCAGCACGGCCTCAAAGGCGGCGATGTCGATGCTCATGGATTCCCCCGGGTAAACAAATGAAACAGGAACGAGACAGGTCAGTACGGACGACGGCGGCCAGCTTAGATGGGCTGCGGACCCGGCCCGTAGTGGGCTGCCGGCTCGGCGGACGGCGGCGGGTCATCGGCTGCCGCCTGGGCGGCCTGCATTGATGCTTCGCGGGCATCGGCGTCCATCTGTGCATCCGCTGCGGTAAGGATGCCCAGAACGGTGTTCACTGCATTCAGCGCGTTTGACGAGCGTCCCGCGATGTTCGTGAAGGCAGGGTTAATGATCTTTTCCGTCAAGGCACCCAACTCGGCGCTGACCGGTTCGGCCAGGCAGGCCGCGGAAAGCTCTGAGAGCCGCTCACCGACAGCGGTAAACTGGGTGCCGTAGCCCTCAAGCAGGGGTGCCACTTCCTGCAGCACCCCTGACACAGCCTCCGGGCTGACGTTGTAGCTCATCTGCTAGCCAATGTTCGCCACGGCGCTCTTGGCGCGGGATCCGGCGCTGGAGGCGGTCTGGTCATTAAGGTTCAGCGTCTGCTTGACCAGGGCAATGATGTTGCGGGTCTCATTGGCGGCGTTCCGGAAACGGTTTTCCACCGCCTGGTACTCCTCGGAGACGCCGTCGGCCTGGAAGTCGGACATGGCCGCGTTCACGGCCTTTTCACGTTCGCCGATCAGCGACTCCAGCCGGGCGACAATGCTCTGGATATCGCCCTGCACGGCGGCAGAAGTATCGGTGTCATAGCTCAAACGATCCTGGGACATGGCAATTCCTTTCGAAAACGGTTGGGAAGGGGCTTAGCGCGAAGAGCCGAAGCGGGCGGCGTCGAAGCTGGCCGCACCCTGCTGCTGCGCTGCGTTGTCCGCGGACTCTTGGTCACCCATCTGGAAGGACCGGTCCATCTCGGACTGGCCCATCAGGATCGCTGAGAGTGAGCTGTTGAGCTCATTCGCGATTTCATCCGTGCGTGCCTTGAACTCGTCGAAGCGCACCCGGCCCTGACCGTTGAACTTGCCCTGCAGCGGCGTCACCGCATCCATCAGGTTCCGGACCAGCTGGCCCAGGTCTTCGTTGGAGTGTCCGGTCTGCTGCGTGAGCGTTCCAAGGGTCGAGGACCCCATATCGAATTTCATGTCAAACCACCTTCGGCACCTGCGTGCCCTCGTCCGGTCATTCCCCCCGCTGCCGGCCGGTCCCGCAGTTGCCAGGCCGTTCCGCTGAGCGGTACTCCATCATCCAATCGGCCCGCCTGTCCGCGGTCAAGCGGCTGGCATGGGCAGAACTACCCATGTCAGGAGCCTCTGCCCGGACTGCACCTTCCCGGGATAGTCCCCGGACCATGTAAGGATATGTAGCGTACTTGTTATCGGGGGAAGGGGGACGCTGTGGCGAGCGACTACGACAATCAGCTCATCGAGTCCGTCACGGTACGCCGGAACCGGCTTTTGACCGCCCTGCTTTACGGCTCGAATCCCAACGAGCGGCGCTGGGCAGACACCGTCAAGCTCTTCCTCTTCAGCATCGCCTTGGCCGCGCTCATAGCTGCCGTGTGCGTTGGGTATTCGTTTGTCACCAATCTGCTGGAACAGAACCGGGCCAAGCAGGCTGAACAGCAGCAGGGCAGCGCGTTAACTTACGGCGCCGAAGCGGCGCTTGAATCCGATCCCCATCTAAGCATCGAGACAGGAGCCTGGCCGTCATGGCGCATGCCTATACACGGGTGACACTTGTTGGTCAGCAGCGGCATCTAGATCTGCTGCTGCCCTCCGACCAGCCGGTGGCCGGGCTGATGCCGCAGGTCCTTGACCTGCTGGAAGACGTTCCCCAGACGGACGTGGCAGCGAAGGTTCTGGTGGCTGCCGACGGCCGGGAGCTGTCCCCCGAGCACACCCTGGACGAAGCGGAAATCCTGGACGGCTCTTCCCTGCAGCTGTGCAGCGCGTCCTCCGCTCCCCCGGCTCCGATTGTCTATGACGTCACCGATCTGGTGGTTTCGGAGACCGAAGAGGTCTCCGGCCGCTGGAACCGGCGGTGGAAGGACGCCACCGGCGGGGTGTTCGCTGCCTTTAGCCTCTGGGCCGGAGCGGAACTGCTCACCCACGCGCTGGCACCACACTCGGCGTGGTGGCTCCTGACCGCCCTCTCGGTGCTGGCCGCGGGGACCGGAATCCTCCTGGGGCGGCGCGCTCCGGCCTCTGCCGTGGGCCCGGCAGTCCTTGGCGCCGGCTGGCTGGCCGGAACCGGTGCTGCACTGCACGTCGCCGGTCTCATCGGCGCGGACGGACAGGGCCCCGGCGGCCAGGACGGCTACGGGTACGCCGGACTGCTGTTCGCAGCGGTTTCCGCCCTCATCCTGCTTTCACTGGGTGCCGCGAACCGGCGGCCCAAGGCCATGTATACCGGGGCACTGGTCCTGGGACTGGCCACAGCCGTCTGGGTGGGCGCGGTGGCCGTGGCCCCCTCCCCGGTCCACGCAGCCGCCCTCGCCTCGATCGCCGGTGTGCTGCTGCTGGGCCTGCTGCCGGGACTGGCTCTGTCCGCCTCCGGCCTGGCGGCGCTGGATGACCAGCGGGCCAAGGGCGGGCAGGTCACCCGTGTGGACGCACTGTCCGCGGTTGCCGCCGCTCATGGCGGACTGGTCGCCGGCACCGCTGCCGCTGCGGCATCGGTGGCCGTTGGCCTGTGGATCCTGGGCACCGACACCGAATTCCAGGTCTGGTCGCTTCCGCTTCTGGCGGTGCTGGCCCTGGCCGTTTTCCTGCGTGCCCGGTCCTTCCCGCTGGCACCGGAGCGCCTGGCGCTGTACGGAACCACCGCCGTCGGCCTGGCCGCTTTGGTCATCGGCGCCAGCCGGTACTTCGCAGCCACCCCCTGGGTTCCGGGGGCCGGTGTGCTGCTCATCGCGGCAGCGCTCTGGCTGGCCCTGGCCCTGGAAATTCCGGATCATACCCAGGCACGGTTCCGGCTGGCGGCAAAGCGGCTGGAAACCCTGGCGATCCTGGCCTCGGTACCGCTGGCAGCCGGCATGTTCGGGATATTCGCGCAACTGCTGGAGAGCTTCTAGATGACTTCCACCGATCCCGGCGCCGGCTTCGGCGCCCCGGCCCCCGTCTCGCCGGACGGCTTTGAGTCCACGCCCCAGCGGCTGCGGCGCACCCTGCGGACCCGCCCCGCTGAAGGACCGGCACGCCGCGTTTTCCAGCAGGCTGCCGACATGTTCCGCGGCGACGATTACCCGCAGTCCCTCGCCGAAGCCGCAGCCGGGGTGCAGCAGCCGGTCACCACCGGCCGCCGGATCGCAGTCATCGGTTCCCGCGGCGGTGCCGGGCGCACCACGGCGGCCGCCCTGCTGGCCCGCACCTTCGCCTCGCTGCGGGCGGACGCCGCCGCGGCCGTCGACCTGACCGAAGCCGGGACGCTGGCCCTGCGGCTCGGCGCACCGGAGGCCCCGCCGCTGGACGCCGCCGCGGCCCGCCTGGGGCGCACCATCCCCGGTTCCCTCGCGGATCTGCGCGGCTTCGTCACCTCCCCCGGGCCGGAGAACCTGCTGGTCACCGGACGCCGTGCGTTTCCCGGAACGCAAACCGCAACGGACGACGACGCCCTGCACCTCTCCCGCGTCCTTTCCCGCTACTGTCCGGTCACCCTGTTTGACTGCCCTCCCGGGCTGGGCGGGCTGACCGGGCAGCGGGACCAGGTCCGGTGGGCGCTGCAGGAGGCGCATCTGGCGCTGTACGTGACCCCGGCCAGCGTGGCAGGGCTCGACGACGCCGCCCTCGCCGCGGAGCTGTGGCGCCGCGATCCGGCGCTAACGGGAGTTCCACTGCTGGTGCTGCTCACCCGCACCTCGCCCCGCAGCCCGTTCAACCTGGCCGCCGAGGCCCGGCGGCTGAGCCGCAGCGGTGTGGATACCGCCGTCCTGGGCTACGACGCCCACCTGGCTGCCGGCGTCGAAATCCAGCCCCGCCTGCTTTCACGGGCAGCCCGGCTGCAGGGCACCCAGCTTGCCGCCCATGTTCTCTCCGCGGCCTCGGCTGCACCGGGGATGCCGGCCCGGCCCGCGGCAGCCCGCCGGGCGGACACCGGGTCCGGAACTGGCCGCAGGGCACGCGCATGAGCGTCAAGCTGCTGCACCGGCCCGCCCGGACCACCCCGCCTGCCCGCAGCATGGAGGCGTTCACCCTGGACGCGCCGCCGCAGATCGAGGGCGGCAAGGGCGGGATGAACATGATGTCGCTGGTGCCGCTGCTCGGCGCCGGCGTGTCCATGACCGTGATGATGCTGTTCCGTGGCTCCCCGCTGGCCGCCGTCGGGGCCCTGATGATGATCGTGACCATCCTCGCCTCAATCGTGATGATGGTCAGCCAGCGCGGCAAGCAGGGACGGGCACGGCGCGAACAGCGGGAAAACTACCTCGAATATCTGGAACGCTCCCGCCGGACGCTGCGGCTGGAGGAGCAGGAAGCCGCCACCGTGGCACGGGCAGCCAATCCTCCGCCGGATGCCCTGTTCGACATCATCCGCAACACCCACCGCATCTGGGAACGCCGCCGCCACAACGAGGACTTTTTGCACACCCGCTTGGGTTCCGGCACCCGCCGGCACCGGGAAATCACGGTCATGGATGCCGGTTCTGCGCTGGCCCGGAATGACACGTTTATGGCCACCGAACTCGAGATCCTCAAGCGCCGCTACGAAGCCAGCCCGGACCTTCCCCTTACGGTTCCGCTCGACGGCGCCGGCAACGTCAGCGTGGTCGGTTCCCGGGCCTTTGTGCTGCAGGTGGCCCGGCTCCTGCTGCTCCAAAGCAGCGCCTTCCATTCACCAGAAGACCTGCACCTGGCCGTCGCGGCTGGCGGGCAGGCACGCGGGGACTGGGAATGGGCCACCTGGCTGCCGCACCTGGCCGACCAGGGATCCACGCACCGCACCGGTCCGCTGCGCCGGCTGGCTCCGGACATGGACACCCTGGCCGATCTGCTGCAGCAGGACCTGACCAGCCGTTCCAGCCTGGCCGCTGAATCCCGCAAGAATTTCCTGCGCGGCGGGATCGGCACCGCGCTGCCGCGGCTGCTGGTGGTCTCGGACAGCTACGGCCAGCTTCCTGCCGAGCTGCCCCTCCCGGACCGGCAGTCCTCCTCCGGCCAGCTCGGCATCACCACGCTGCACCTCGCCGCCGAACGCGGCCAGGAACCCGGCGAGGTGGCGGTCCGCATCTCCGAAACGGCCACCGGCTTCCGGCTGGAAAATTACCGGGTGGACCCGGTGGAACCGCGGGTGGAAGAAGGCACGCTGGATCCGCTGCCGCCGGCTCTGGCCGAGGCGCTGGCGAGGTCCCTGGCACCGCTGCGTCTCTCCCCCGATTCCCTGGAGCACGACACCGCCGGCAGCTCCGAAGGCTTCCTCGGGATGCTCGGGCTCTCGCCGGCCCTGGACGAGGCCGATATCCGCCGGCTCTGGCAGCCGCGCAGCGAAGTGGACTTCCTCCGGGTACCGCTCGGCGCCGACGACCGCGGCCGGCCGGCACTCCTGGACCTGAAGGAATCCGCGCAGTTCGGCCACGGGCCGCACGGCCTCTGCGTCGGCGCCACAGGCTCGGGTAAATCCGAGATGCTGCGCTCCCTGGTGGTCGGCCTGCTGGCTACCCATCCTCCGGAGCTGCTGGCCATGGTGCTGGTCGACTACAAGGGCGGCGCCACGTTCGCGCCGTTCGCCGACGCGCCGCAGGTCACCGGCGTCATCACCAACCTCTCCGACGACGTCAGCTTGATCGAACGGGTCTACGCCAGCCTGTCCGGCGAAATCCAGCGCCGGCAGGAAGTCCTCAAGGACGCCGGCAACCTGGCCAACATCACCGATTACCAGCTGCACCGTCAGCACCGCATGGCCCAGGGCGAAGACGTTGCGCCGCTGCCGCACCTGGTGGTCATCATCGATGAGTTCGGCGAGCTGCTCACCGCCCGCCCGGACTTCATCGAACTGTTCCTCTCGATCGGCCGGATCGGACGCTCCATCGGTGTGCATCTGCTCCTCTCCAGCCAGCGCATCGAAGGCGGCAAGCTCCGCGGCCTGGACACCTACCTCTCCTACCGGATCGGCCTGCGCACCCTCTCCGAGTCCGAATCCCGCACGGTACTGGACACCCCGGATGCCTTCCACCTGCCCCCGGTTCCCGGCTTCGGGTATCTCAAGGTGGATACCACCACTTACACCCGGTTCAAGGCCGGTTACGTTTCCGGTCCGCTGGAGGACGCTGCCGCGCCCGCCCCGGAAGACGACGACGACGCGCCGCCGGTACTTCCCGTGCCGCGCTACGCGGCCGTACTGGACGACGCCGCCCAGGCCCAGGCCGCGGCACCCGGCGCCGCATCGACGTCGTCCTCGAAACGGACCACCGGTCCCACGGTGCTTTCCACGCTGATGCAGACCCTGTCCCGTTTCCCCCGTGCCGTGGACCCGATCTGGCTGCCGCCGCTGCCCCGCGGGCTGGCGCTGGACACCGCTGCCGGCGGAGTGCTGACCACCAGCCAGGGCCTGCGGCTGAACTCCGGCGGCAACCTCTCCCTTCCGATTGGCCTGCTCGATGACCCGGCCAAACAGTGGCAGGGCATCTGGACCCTGGACCTCGCCGCCAACGGCGGGAACGCGGCAATCGTCGGCGGCCCGTCCACGGGCAAGAGCACCGCGCTGCGGACCATCACCACCTCCCTGGCCCTGACGCATTCGCCGTCCGAAGTTGGCATCTACGCCGTCGATCTGCTGGGCAGCTCCCTGCTGCCGCTGGAAGGCCTGCCACACGTCGGCGGCGTCGCGGTGCGCACCAACCGGGAAGTTATCCGCCGGACGGTCGATGAAATCCTGGGAATGCTCACCCATCGGGAACGGATCTTCGAGAAATACCAGATCGATTCCCTGGCCACCCTGCGCAGCCTGTGCGCCCAGGGCCGCATTCCGGAACTGCCCAGCGCTGACATCGTCCTGGTGCTGGATGGCTACGGACAGCTCTCGGACGAGTTCGAGGACATCGAGAAGTCCGTCCACGCCCTGATCAGCCGCGGCGGCGGGTACGGCATCCACGTGGTGGTCACCTGCTCCCGGATGAATGAGATCCGGATTGCGCAGCAGAGTTTCTTCGGGAACCGTATCGAACTGCGGCTGGCTGATCCCGGCGAATCAGCGCACGGCCGCAAACTCGCCGAAGCGCTCAGCCCCGGCACTCCCGGGCGGGCCCTGACCGACCGGAAGCTGCAGGGACACCTGGCCCTCCCCCGGATCGACGGCAACCCGGACGACGGCTCCGCGGTCCAGGGCACCCGCGACCTGGTGGCCGCCGTCGCCGCTTCCACCGACGGCCGGGCTATGGCCGTGCGTGTGCTGCCCGCCGTTGCTCCCGCCGATCCCGGCGCCGTACCTGCCTTCCCCGGGCTGGTTCCGCTGGGCCTGCGGGAGACGGATCTGGGCACCGAGACCCTGGACCTGCAGGGCCGGGAAAATCACTTGGTGGTGATGGGCGACGACAGCTCCGGCAAGTCCAATGTCCTGAAGACTCTGATCCGGACGCTGGCTGCCCAGCACAGCGCTGAAGAGATCGTCTTCGCGGTCTTTGACCCGCGGCGCGCGCTCACCGGCGAAGTGGCGGACGATTATCTGGGCGGTTACGCCACCAGCGCCGCGCTGGCCGAGAAACTGGCCGGCGCCGTCGCCGCTGAACTGGAAAAGCGCGTCGCCGCGACACCGGAGGAAGTGGCCGCCGCCCCGCGCGTCGTGCTCATTATCGACGACTACGACGTCCTGACTGCCGGCGGGTCCTCGCCGCTGTCCCGGCTGACCCCGTACCTGCCGCTGGCACCGGAAATCGGTCTCCACGCCGTCCTGTCCCGCCGCGTGCGCGGAGCCAGCCGCGGTATGTACGAATCGTTCTTCACCGCCCTGCGCGACTCCGGCAGCGCCACCCTGATCCTCTCCGGCGACCGCACCGAGGGCGCGCTGATCAACGGAGTCCGGGCCCGCACCCTGCCACCGGGCCGTGCCCAGCTCATCCAGCCCGGCCGCCCGGTGCAGATGCTGCAGCTGTTCCTCAACGATCCGGCGGACACTTCTACTGCGGCAGCATCTGTAGGGAGCGGACAGTGAGCATCCGATGGACAATCATCAGCGTTCAGGAGCCGGACCAAAGGCTGGTAGTTGAGGCGCTGCTGGAGACGCTGCCGGAGAAGAGCATGCGGGAGGCCGCTGAGGGCCAGGTGATCGAAATTATCGACGGCGGCCGGGTGCAGCTGTTGATCGAGCTTCCGCGGCGGATCCAGGTGCCCGGCGAGATCCTGCGCCTGCACCGCGGCTCCGAGGTCAGCGCTCCCGCCGGCTCCGGAATCCCGGCGTTCTTCACCGCCGAAGGAACCGGATCCGCGGAGCCGCTCTGGTGGCTGGATGTGTACGCCGCGGGTGGAGCGCCCGACGGCGGCCCGCTGGCCGACGCGCTCACCCAAGCCATTGCCCGCCGCACCACCGGCGTGGTCCTCCTTCCGGATGGAGTACGTTCCTGATGCACGATTCCGCCTACGATTTCCTGACCCCGGCCACGGCCATGGTGTTCTGCGACCAGCCGGTGGTGGGCCTGAGTCCGTGGCTCACCCGCGCCTACGCCGGCGCGGTGGAAGCCGGACGGCGCTTCGTGGTGCTGACGCCCTCCACATCGTCGATCACCCTGCCGTTGTCCGCCCTGCTGGACGGCCAGACAGCAGCCTGGATGGCAACCGGCGCTGACGGCGGATTCTTTGACGCGGTTACCGGCCGGGCCCAGGCATGGGACGGGGACGGTCTACGTCCCGGCGACGCCGTGGCCGATGACTTCCTCTCCGCGGAACGCCTCCAGAGCGCGTATCTTCATGTCCGGGCCAGCGTGTTCCATCCGGCCTCCCACACCACCCGCGCCGGTTCCTTCACCGCGCGGGTCTTCGAAGCGGTGACGGGGTCGGCGCCCGTCGGCTGGGGACTCTACGAACCGGTCAGCGAAATCTGGGACGAAGCCGCTTTCTCCGGGTTCTGCCATAGCCGTTCCCCGCGCAGCACTCGGCTGGTGGTCCTCGGCGCTGCTCCTGGCAGGCCCGGCGCCCCGGGGCAGGCTGCCGGTTCGGTCGCCGTCGTCACCGTGGAGCGCACCCGTTCCGGTGTGCTGGAAAGCCTGGAGCTCCTGGCCGAGGCGGAAGCTCCACTGGTAGAGGCTGCGCTCGATGCTTTCCTGGCGGCAATGCACACTGCCCGCGCCCGCAGTGCAGTCCTGGCCTACGGGCTGGGCTACACCTCGCTGGCCCGGCCGGCCCGGTTCACCGGCACTGCTGTCCCCGGCTGCGCCCTGTTTGGTCCCGAGTCGCTGGCCGGAATGTCAACGCAGTCGGCTGCCTCGGCGCATTCGGCCACGCCGGCGCAGTCGGCGCTGGCTCTGGCCGGGCCCCGTGCCCGGCTCCTGGGCACTGCTCCGGCACAGTCCCTGGGCGTGCGGTACACCCTGGAACCCGTTCCGGGCGAGCCGCATCCGCTGGAAGCCTACGCGCGGCTGGCTCTGGAACTGGGCGGGACCCCGGAAGGACGTCCGGCGTAACCCGGTGGGTTCCGGGCAGGGACTGCCGGGTCCGGGGGTGGGCTGGGCTGGGCTGGTCCGGGGCGGTATGGGGTCGTGCGGGTCAGGTTCGGGTCGGCTCGGACTCGGGTGCGCGGTGCGGGCGGGTCCGGGTCGGTGCGGGAGCGGGTGGACCGGGAGCGTAGCGGGGCTGGTCGCGGTCGGGGCAGCTTCGTGTCCGAGTCGGGGCCGGGAGCGTAGCGGGGCTGGTCGAGGTCGGGGCAGGTTCGTGTCCGAGTCGGAGCCGCCGGGTCCCACCAACCGCGTCCAGGGCGATCTCTTCGGCGTGCCACCCATCGGCGTGCCGGGTGTAGGGCCTTTGCAAGCCCAAGATTCCCACAATTTGTGAGGAAAGTGCACTCATGGGACCACACAGGCCTCTTGCGTAACGCCGGCTGGGAAAACCGGGCACCACCGACGCCTAGTTCGGGCGAAATCCCTCCTCTTTGGGACAAATCGAACGCCAGGGGACTTCCCTGCCATGGCGCCGCGCAGGAAAGTCCCAATGCGGCGGGAATGTCCCAAATCGGAGGAAACCGTCGCCGCAGACCGCCGAGAACCCGGGTCTGTCGGGGACTCGTGCAATCCTGCCCACGGTTCGTGGCGAAAGTGCACTCATGGGACCACACAGGCCTCCTGCGTAACGCTGGCTGGGAAAACCGGGCACCACCAACCCCTAATTCGGGCGAAATCCCTCCGCTTTGCGACAAATCGAACGCCAGGGGACTTCCCTGCCATGGCGCCGCGCAGGAAAGTCCCAAAGCGGCGGGAATGTCCCAAATCGGAGGAAACCGTGCCACTAACCTGCCGAAAAGTCCCAAGTCGGAGTGAATTCGGCGGCCCCAGATGCGGCTCAGGGTCCGGCTCAGGGAGCCCAGCCACGGGGTCCGGCTCAGGGAGCCCAGCCGCAGGGCCCGGCTCAGGGAGCTCAGCCGCAGAACCCCGCCACAGGGCCCGGCACCGGTGCCGGGCACGCGGCACACCGCTCCGAAGTTGTCAGGCGATGGTGAAGTGGCGGTCCCCGAAGTAGACTGTGCTGCCGGTGGGAGCGAGCACCGGGCTGTGCGCTTCCAAGGCGACGTGGCGGCCGTCCGGAGCCACGACCGAGCTGCCGTTGGTGGAGTTCCGGTCCGTAACCCATAGCCCGGAGACGCCGTCCGCCTGCAGGTGCAGATGGGTTTTGGAGACCGACCGTCCCATATCGGCGAAGTCGATCAGCTGGTCGGCGCTCTCCCCAATCGCTGCCGCCGGATTGCGTCCCAGCAGTGCGGTCCCAGCGACACGTACCGTCGCGCCGTCGTCGAATGTCAGCAGGCGGCCGGTGCTTCGCGGACGGGAGACCACCCGGGTCATTTCGACGTCGTCCTCCTCATCACCCTGGTCCGGTGCAGGTCCGGCTGCTGCGGCAGGAGCTCCCAGCGCCGGAGCCGGGGAAGGTGCAGATCCGGGGGCAGCACCAGGTGCTGCCGCAGAAGCCGCCGCAGGTTCCGCCGCTGGACGGACAGGTGCGCCCGGAACGCTGCTGATCGGCACTGGACCCGCCGGTACCTCGGCTGCCGGCACCCACCCCGTACGCTCCGGCGCAGGAAAGCCTGCCCCGATGCGCGCGGCAAGATCATCTGCCGGGGCAGCTGGAGCTGCTGCCGACCGAACCGAAGCCGGGGCGTAAGCAGCAGCCGCCGCGGGTACCGAAGCGTCCGGCTGCTCCGGCCCGGGCGCACCGTGAATCCAGCGCCCGCCGGTAACCAGCGGATCCCTGCCGGCCCGGATATCCACCATCAGGGTGCGGGCGGCTTTGTCATGCCAGCCCTGCCTCCGGTGAGGGTGATCCCACAGATTGGAAACGGTCAGGATCCAGGGGCCCACCACCGTGGCCGCGGAAACGAGCAGCAGCAGGTTACGCACCAGGACAGCAGGAAGGCCCGGTGCCTGGCCGTCCTCGTTCACGGTCCGGAGGCTCAGCAGCCGGTTGCCCGGGGTCTGGCCGCTGCCTGCTTCCCAGAGCCAGGTCCACAGGAGATAAGCGGCTGCCCCCACCCCGCAGAAGATCAGGGCCAGCTGGCCCGGGACCCTCAGGACAACTAACGCCAGGACCAGAAGGGGAACACTGTCCACGGCACGGGCAGCCAGCCGCTGCCCGGCAGTAGCGTTCACAAGATTCGGGTTTGTTGCCATTACCTTCTTCGTTCCTAGCTGTATGGATTGCCGCTGCCGCCGGGCGCTGGAGCCGTCCCCGGGCCGCTAGCCTTCGGGTTCACCGCTCATCTGGTCGAGCAGTTCAAGATCTGCGGCCGTCACCAGCTGGGATGTCACGGCGTGCTCCACCAGGCGGGCACGGCGGTTCACCGCCAGCTTCCCGGGTCCGCCCCGCAGCCCGGCCACGCCGACCCGGTCCAGCTTCTCGCACACGTTGTCCAGCTTGCGGTTGAACCGGGTCTGGGACCAGCCCAGCCGGGCGGCGGCGTCGGCCGATGTCGGCAGGGCACTGTAGCCAGTACCGTCGCGCCGCAGCAAGGGCTCAGCCAGTGCCACGATCACCGCCCGCTGCGACTCGGTGAAAATTACCGGGCCAATAGTTGTTTCCCCCGATCCGGAGCCGTCCAGGGGGTCCTGGCGGAAGGCGGGGGTCTTGAGGTGGACGTCGAATTCATAGGTGGTGGGACCTGCGGTGAAGATGACCCTGGTCTGCTCGAAGACCAATGGGATCCTGGCGCCGGGAGCCACCCAGGCCTGCATGCCCCCGGTGGAATCGGAAATGGTCGCGGAGATGCGGCTGCCAATGTTCGTCAGCCACCAGATCGCATGCTCCTGGGAAATCGTCAGGAACTGCCGGTGGAGGTAGGGATTGTCATCGATCGCCAGATCCCCTTCACGTCCGATCCGGAACACCGTTCCGTCATCGGGTTCGTGCCATTCCCCACTGAAGTCGATCGCAAGATCCCCCAAGATCCTTCTCCTCATTTAATATTTCTCCGGCATTGGTCCGGCAGCTGCCGGTCCGGCGCCCGCTGCGGTCGGGTGCCGGCTTACGGAACAGCGGTGTCCCGGCTGCTCATCAGGCTTATTATGTCCCATCCGGAAGCGTCCCGCGGCAGGGACCATAATCGCCTAGCCGGTGCAGGCCGCCACCGGTTCAGAGGCGCGTCCGTTGGAACGCGCCACCTGGACCTCGATGCAGGCTTGTCCGCCGGCCGCTGGAAGGACTGCCTGCGGTTCCGCGGTCCGGACCAGTTCCCCCTGGCTGGTGGCGGTGACGCTGCGCCACAGGTAGATGTCGCCTTCCTGCGGCTCCGGGTTGGTCCAGGTGAACACGGTTTCTCCGGCCTCCTGCGTTCCGCGAAGGCCGGAGGGCGGCGCTACCGCTCCGTCGAGTCCGCCCAGGGCGTTCGACGGCGGCTGGGTGGGTGCCGGTGCGGCTTGCCGCGGAGCATCGCCGCGCGGGAGGAAAACCGCCAGCAGCACTATCGCCAGGACAACAACGACGGCGGCGCCGGCCAGTACGCGGCTGCGGCGGCGGCGCAGGGCCGTTGCCTCCGGCGTCGGGGACTCCAGCGCCGGATCTCCGGCACGCTGGGCCGCCTCCGGCGCCGGGCTTCCCGGTGCTGGTAACGGTGTTGGACCATTCGAGGCCAGCCCGGCAGCAGGTTCGGACCGTCCCTGCTTCCCGGATGTCAGGGTCCCGGCTTCCGGGGCAGTGGGCCGCAGAACAGTACCCTGCGGCCATTCCTCCGGCAGGAGTCCTCCCCCGGTATTCCCTCCGGTTTTGCCGGTCTCCGGCCGGGCATCAGGCCCGGCGAGCAGATGCTGGGCGCCCCTGAGGGTGGGCGGGAACGTTGTGGCGGACGGGTCGATTGAAACGACGCGTCGTACCCGGGTCTTGTCCTCGTCCTCATCCTCCGCCGGGGTTTGCCGCCCGGAGTCCTCCAAGACGGCGAACTCCGTAACAGCGAGGTTCAGTTCAGTTTGGGTGCGCTGCAGTGCCAGGGCGAAGGCGTAGGCGGACGAGTACCGGGAATCTGCGGACTTGGCCATGGCCGTGGCGAGCGCCAGCTCCAGCGACTCGGGCACGTCGCTGCGCCCGGTTGGCCGGAGCGGCTCAGAGATGATCCGGTCCAGCAGGTCCCGCTGGGTGTTGCCCCGGCCCGGCCGCATAAACGGCGAGCGCCCGGCAAGCAGGGTGTAAAGCGTGGCGCCGAGGGCGTAGATGTCCGCCCGGACCCCGTCGACGCGGGCGCCGGTGAGGGCTTCGGGCGGTGACCAGGGGATGGACATCCCCAGGTGTTCGTCGTCTTCGGCGTCCATGGTGCCGGAGATCCCGAAGTCGGTGAGGGCCGGCCGGTTGTAATCAGTGGTCAGGATGTTGGCGGGTTTGATATCGCGGTGCGCAATCCCGGCCCGGTGCGCGGTTTCGACGGCGGATGCCACCTGGATTCCAACCGCGAGGACCTCGGAGAGCGGCAGCCCTCCCTGCCGGTACCGGGCATCCAGGCTGGGCCGGGAGCAGTACTCCATGGCCAGGTAGGAGCGGCCTTCCGCGGTGATGTCAGCCTCGTAGATGGTGACGATATAGGGGTGGCTGGACAGCTGGGCCATCAGGTTGGCTTCAGCCTCGAAACTGGCCCGGGACGCTTCGGTGCGCAGGTCGGAGAGCAGGACCTTGACTGCTACCCGCCGGCGGGGCCTGTCCTGTTCATAGAGGTAGACGTCAGCGAAGCCGCCCGATCCCAGATGCTCCAGGAACCGGAACCCGGGAATCCGGGGCGGCGGAGCGGGTGGCCGTTTCTTCATGCCAGTCCCTCGAAGCGGATCGAGACGTTGTCACCCAGCTCGGCTGTGTCGCCGTCCAATAGAATCGCAGCTTCGCCCTGCGCGAGGCGGCGGGGCAGCTGCCCTTCCCGGATCAGCACCGTTCCGTTGGTGGAAAACAGGTCCCGGAGCATCACGTGCCAGCCCTCCAGCCGGATTTCGGCATGCGATCGGGAAATGTCGCCGCTTTCACTCGGCACCTGGACCATCCTGGGCAGCTCCGATCCCTGGACCCGCGAAGCGGAGGGCTGCCTGCCGATGATGACGTTGCGGTCGAGTTCGTACACCGGGCCCGTGGACAGCCGCATGGTCCCCAGGCTCGGCCGCGGTGCCGGCCGGGGAACACCTGTAATTACTGCCCCGCAGGCCGGGCAGGTGGCTGCCGTCGGTGGGTTCACATGCCCGTTGGGGCACTTCCGGGCCAGGACTGTTTGGCCGGTGTCGGTTGCAGGGGCTTTTCCGGGCCCGGCCGGAGAGGACACGCCAGCGCCGGACACAGCTGTTCCAGCCGGTGACGAGCGGATGGTTGCAGTGTCCTCTGCCTCATCGGCGTTGGTGTTGTCCGGCTGCGGGGTTCCAGGCAGCGCGGTGCCGGGCTGGGGCTTGAACCCCATGATCGTGTCACCGTCATGGTCATCGGAAACCGGAGGCAGGGTTTCCGTCGGCTCGCCCTCATCCGCGGCTGCCCGGGAGCCCGCCAGCGGCACGTCTGCCGAGGACACAGGCGGAGGCGTGAGTTTGAGCCACGGCACGGCATCGCTCAGGTCAGGGGCAGCGGAACGCGGTGCGGCCTGGTTCGATTCCCCGGTTCGCAGCGGGACCTCAGCGGTGGGCGGAACAGCCGCGGGCGGAACAGCGGCCGCGGCGGCGGATGACGTGCCGGCGGGAACGGCCGGGGGTACGGCGGCAGCTGGCGCTTGGCGGGGCGCGGCTTCCGGGGGCACGGCTGACGGAGCAGCCGGGGGTGCCGGGGGCACAGCTGCGGGGGCAGTGGGAGCCGCCGCAGAACCGCTGCGGGCGGCGCCGAGGTCGATCTCGAGCTGCGAAACGCTGGCCATACCGTCCCGCAGCGTCAGCAGCAGCGGCGGGCCAGGCAGCGGGTTACCGGCGTCGTCCGCTGTATCGGTGACCTTCAGGACCGCGTGCCCGGCAGCGGGCAGGACCTGCTCGCTCCAGGTGCGCAGGTGCTGCCCGGAGACCGCGGTGTTGCCGTCAGCGCTGGTAAGTTCCAGCGGTCCGCGCAGCAGTACGTGAGCCCGGCCGTCCACGGACACCAGTCCAAAGGGCGGCAACTGGCTCAACGAACCGGCCATCCCCCCGGTAATGGCTTCGAAGACGGCGTCCAGCGACGCATCGCCGGACAGGGCATCCCAGACGTCATCCACCCGGGCTTGTCCGCTGTCCGGAGGCAGCAGCACAAGGCGGGAATTCCGTGCCAGGGCAATCCAGGCCCCGGGGCGGTACCGCAGGCCTTCCATCACCGGCCGTTTTCAGCCGTTTCCGGGGCCGGTGCAGGCTCGGGCGTCACCGGTCCGGAGGCATCCGCCGCCAGTGGTTCCCGTGTGGCCAGTCCGGGCAGCGTGATCGCCCCGGAGTCCGGGTTGCTGGCTCCGGATTCGGCGTCAATCACCAGCACTGTCACGTTGTCCCGGCCGCCGGCGCGCAGTGCAGCCTGGACCAGCGCCGCACAGGCGTCCTGCGGATTGGGTACGGCGGAGAGAATCTGGAAGATGTGGCCGTCGCTGACTTCGCCGGTCAATCCGTCGGAGCAGACCAGCAGCCGGTCACCGGGTTCCACCGGAATGAGCCAGAAATCCGCGCTGGTGTCATTGCCCGTGCCCAGTGCACGGGTCACCACGTGGCGGCGTGGATGGATCAGTGCCTCATCCGGGGTGATCTGGCCGAGGTCCACGAGTTCTTGGACCTCACTGTGATCCACCGTGACCTGCTCCAGGACACCGCGGGACAGCCGGTAGGTACGGGAGTCTCCCACGTTGAAGACCAGCCAGTAGGGCTGGGAATCTTCCTGGACCAGCACTGCCCCGGTCAGGGTGGTACCGGCACGTCCGCCGGTTTCCTCACGGATCTGGCGGTCCGCTTTGGCCAGCAGTTCCTCCACCTCGGCGGCCGGAACCTCAGGCAGGTGCTCTCCGACGATCCGGGAGTCGCCCAGGGTCCGCACGCAGATGCTGCTGGCAACCTCGCCCGCTTCGTGTCCGCCCATACCGTCTGCGACGGCGAAGATCGGATCCGCGGCGATCAGCGAATCCTCATTCAGTTCACGTCTCAGGCCGCGGTCAGAGGCATAGCCGAAGACCGCCTGGAGTTCCAACGCCTCAGCTGTCGTTTCGTCGGAGTTCATTCACGCCCTATCCGGAAGCTGCACTGTCATGATGCGGCTGTAGTGATGTGCCTAACCTTCTCACCCATTACCCTAACGGACCGTCCCCTCATCAGCAGTGCTGCGGCGCCGGGTCAGGGCGGAAAAACCTGCGCGCCGGCTGGGTCACTTCCCAGCAGCCCGTGTCCCGCGCGGCCGGCCGGGGCCGGGCCGGTCTTCCCGGCGGCCGGCGCGGCGCCGATCGGTTCGCCGGTCCAGCCGGAGGGAGCGCAGCGAGTACCTGGCCCGCTGGCGCTGCCAGAAGCCCACAGAACCGTCCAGCTGGGCACGCAGCTTTTCCACCTCGCTCCAGTACGCCTGGACTTCTTCTTCGGCAGGGTCCCCGGGACCGAAGACTCCGGCATCCGCCCGGCGGGCCAGGACGGAGGTGGTTTCCGCTTCGGAAGGGAACGCCTTGCCCAGCACGGCGGCATCCTCCCTGCGGGTTTGCCGTCCGGTCAGCAGGACACCGTGGTCCGCGGCGGAACTGAGCACCTCTCGCCAGCCGCCGGCCACACGCTGTGCGGGTCCTCCGGTGTTCCGCCGTCGTTTCCTCCGCCGCCGCTTGAGCAGCAGGATCACCAGGAGCGGACCGAACAGCACCACCAGGGGCAGGGACGCCACGGCCAGCACCCGCAGCAGCCCCGAGACGGTCTGCCAGAGATCATCCTCCTTCTGCTCCGCGTCCTGTGGGTCGGCGGCAGTGTCCGGCGGGAGTTCAGCCGGTTCCTGCGGCGGCGGGGGCGGCTGCAGGACCTGCGGTTTCGGCGTGGATTTGGGCTGCTGCTGCGGCGGGACCGGTTCATTGTCCTCGTCCGGGGTGGGGAAGAACGGCACCCAGCCCACCCGGTCGAATTCGATCTCGACCCAGGCATGCACATCGTCGCCGGTGATCTCAATCTTCTCCGGCGCCGTGCCGAGGTCTTCCCAGTCCGGGTAGAAACCCATCACCACCCGGGCGGGAATGCCCAGCTTCCGGGCCATCAGCGCCATGGCCACGGCGTACTGCTCGTCATCCCCGACCATCTGCTCGGCATCAAGCAGGCGCACCATCCGGGCGGCACCGTGGCCGGGAAGGGACGGGGTCTCCCCGTCCTTGCCGTTGCTGAAGTACCCCTCCGTGGCGAGGATCTGCTGCAGCCGCCGCACCCGCTGGATAGGAGTGGTCTCCTCCCCCGCATATTCGGTGGCTTTGGCACCAATGATCGGCGGCTCGCCCTGCAGCCGCGGCTGCACCGAGTCGGCAAAACCGTACTGAGCCAGCTGCGCGTCGTCGTACTCCTCGGGGAACAGCACCCGGGTTTCATAGGTGTCGCCCTCACCCACCCCGGCGGCGGTCAGCAGCGTGGCGGACCCGGCGTCGTAATACAGGCCGCCGGCGATGTCCTGCCCGCGGTCACCGGTGGTGCGCAGCGCCTGGACCTCGCCGCCGGCCGGCAGCCACACACCGTTGTAACCGCTCAGGGAGAACCTCAGGGTAGCCTCGGTGCCCCGCGCAGAATCCGGGGCACCGCCGAGCGTTCCGGCATCCCCCACCCGGGCATATCCGCCCTCCGACTGCGTACTCACGTCATAGACCACGCCGTCGTAAGCGTCCATGGCCGCGAGCCGGACCCGCTGGCCCTGGGGCAGTCCTTCCACGGTGAACAGCGGAGTATCCGCGTTGTCTTTGACGTAGCGCCGGAAGTCGGTGAGCGGACTGGGGTAGTTGAACAGATCAACGGGAGGTTCGACGGCGTCGCGCAGCACCCTGCGCTCCGCGTCCACCCCGAGCAGCGGAGCGGCAACCAGCGATAAAGCGGCCGCACCGGCCAGAACCGCGGCGCCGTACGCTGTCCGCCGGATCCGGGCTGCCCGTGCCGGTGCACTGTCCAGGACGATCGATCCCGCGGCGCCGGCGGCCGCCTCCGCTCCGACAGCACCTCCCGTTGCCGCGCGGCGCTGCGCGGACCGGCGGCGGTAGGCCAGGAAGGCCAGGAGCCCGGCGGCGAGCAGGATCGCCCGGAACCCGGGCAGCGGGGCCTGCTTGGTGCCGAAGGCGATGCCGGCGGCGAACAGTGCCAGCACCGGCACGGCTGGCCAGTACGGCCGGCGGACCCGCCAGCACAGCAGTCCGGCAGCCAGCGCGCAGGCCAGACTGAGCAGGAGCGGAACCACCAGCATCCCGCCGGCCGTGCCCACCGGAGCAGCGACGGTCAGCAGGTCCTTCCAGGCGAACACCACGCCGAAAACCAGCACGCGCAGGGAAGCGAAGGTGGGCAGCACCCCTCCGGCGGACTCCACCGGAGCCGCCAGTGCCGAACCGAGCACCAGGTAGGTTCCTGCTGCCGCTCCGGCCGTTGTCCAGGCTCCCCAGCCGCGCAGGGTGGACGCGCCAGCCAGCAGCAGGCCCAGCACAATGCCCCCGATCCCGGCCACGAGGTAGCGCGGATCGGAGCCGAAGGTGGGCCCGAAGCCCAGCAGCCCGGCCAGGAGGAGCAGGGCCAGCGCGGCGGCTTCCAGTCCTGGCCGCAGCAGGGCCGGTCCCAGCAGGGTTGGGGCGGGAACCTTTGGACCGGTTTGGCGGGCGCGGTCCCGGCGGGGGGCGTCGACGCTCATGCGGTTCCCTTCCGTACCAGCGCCGGGAGGCCGTCAAGGTCGCCGCAGGACAGGACCGTCAGATCGGCGATCTCCCGGCGTCCAGGCTGCTCGCCCTCGGCGCAGCGCACGGCGAGGCAGCGGATGCCCGGGGCGATGGCAGCTGCCGCGGACCGCAGTACCGACGCGCTCACGGCAGTGCCGGTCACCAATATGACCACCGAGGCGTTGGGCACGGCATCAGCTGTCAGGGCCGCGAGTTCGCGGGTACCCTGCCGCCGTTCGGCGCCCGCCACCCGGGTCAGTTCATCCAGCAGGATCCGCCCGCTGCCGCTGCGCAGCGTTCCGTCCTGGGTCAGCACGGTGAGGTCCCGCTGTTCACGGATGGCCTGCAGTCCCAGCGACCCCGCCACGGAGACCGCCAGCTCGAAATCCTGCTCGGAGGAATAGTCAGCCAGGTTGGTGGACAGGGCCACGGCCAGGTGGGAACGGCGGGTCTCCTCGAACTGCCGGACCATCAGGGTGCCGGTGCGTGCGGTGGTCTTCCAGTGGATGTGCCGCCGGTCGTCACCGGGAACATATTCGCGCAGGGCGTGGAAGGCCACGTCCGCGGTGGAGAGTTCCCGGGTGGGCAGGCCTTCGAGGTCCTTGATGAAGCCGGTCGCGGTTCCCTGCAGGTTCACGGTCCGGGGGTGGACGAACAGGTCCACCGGATCGGTCCAGACCAGCCGCCGTCCCAAAAGGGAAAACGGATCCTGGCGGACGGATTCCACCGGCCCCACCACGATCACTGCGCGTTTCTGCGTCGGAATCCGGAAGAGTTCCTCGTGTTCGGCGCCCGGCGCCATGCGCGGCAGTTCAAAAACGGCGGTGGCCGCACCGACCGGCAGTTCCAGCGTGGCCGGCAGCAGCAGACGGCCGCCGGGGTTGCTGACGGTCAGGGATCCGACGGCGGCGTCCCCCACGGCCACGCGGGTGCGGGCCAGGTCCAGGCGCACTTCATAGGCCTGGCGGCCGATGATAAAGCCGGCGGCAGCAGCCAGCACCAGGGTCAGCAGGGCCGCTGCGATCAGCAGTTCCCGCCAGCCCAGCACTCCCCCGGCCAGCCAACACGCCAGTGCCAGCCCGGCCACGGTCCAGCCCAGGGAGGAGACGCTGCCCGAGACGGTGGATACGGCGCGGCTCACCTGCCCGGCTGCCGTACCCAGACGCTGCCGGACGGCCCGGGTCCAGGGCCCGCCGGCAGTGCCGGCGGCGGCGCGCAGGCGTGCGGCAGGAGCACTGGGCAGCGCCGCCCGCGCAGTGTCGGCGGCGGCGCGCAGGCGCGCGGTGGAGGAACGAAGGAGTGGCACGGTAAGTGCAGTCCTCAGACGGCCACGCGCTGCTGGGGTGCAGCCGTGGCGGTGAGCACCTGGTCCAGGACGGCTGCGGCGGTGGCTCCGGCGAACTCGGCTTCCGGGTCCATGACCAGCCGGTGGGTGAAGACGCTGGGAGCCAGGATTTTGACGTCGTCGGGCAGGACGAAGTTCCGTCCCTCCGACGCCGCCCAGACCTTGGCCGCGCGGACCATGGCCAGTGCGCCGCGGACGCTGACGCCCAGCCGGGTTTCCGGCGCTTCGCGGGTAGCCGCGGTCAGGTGCGCAATGTATTCCAGGACCGACGTGTCGGTATGGACGGTCGCGGCCAGGTCTGCCATGTCCCGCACCGCGGAGGCGGTGATAACGGCGGACAGCGCGGCGGACCGGTCACGGGTGGCGGACCCGGCCAGGAGTTCCACGGTGGCGGCATGGTCCGGGTAGCCCATGGAGGTCTTGACCAGGAACCGGTCCAGCTGCGCCTCGGGCAGCCGGTAGGTTCCTGCCTGCTCGATCGGGTTCTGGGTGGCGATGACCATAAACGGCCGTTCCTGCGTGTAGGTGGCGCCGTCCACGGTGACCCGGGATTCTTCCATGACTTCCAGCAGCGCGGACTGGGTCTTGGGCGAGGCCCGGTTGATTTCATCGGCCAGCACCACGTTCGCGAAGATCGGCCCGCGGTGGAATTCGAAGGCCTGGGTCTTCTGGTCGTAGATGGTGATGCCGGTGACATCCGAAGGCAGCAGGTCCGGGGTGAACTGGATCCGGGACGTGGTTCCCTGCACGGTGTTGGCCAGCGCCCGGGCAAGCATCGTTTTCCCGGTGCCGGGGGCGTCCTCCAGCAGTACGTGTCCTTCGGCGAGCATTGCGGTGAGGATCAGCCGCACGGCGTCCGGCTTGCCCAGCACGGCCTGGCCGACGTTCGTCACCAGTTTGGCGAACGTCTCGGCGAACCAGGCGGCCTGTTCTTCGGTCATTGACATGGTTGGTATTTCCCCCAGATGGATGTGGCGGTGGAACAATGCTTCGGGTCAGTGGGCGTGGTCATGGGTCAGCAGCGGCCCATGCCCGACGGCGGGTTGTAACCGAAGCTGGTGTGGATGCCCTTGATGTGCAGGCCGTTGTTGGACGGGTTGGGTCCGGAGTGCTGGTTGTACCAGATCTCCCCTCCGCTGCGTGTGATGTAGCACCGGGTCTCAATGATGTCCCCGATGTACGCCCAGTGACTGTTCCGGCAGTTTTGGCCGTCATAGTTGGTTGCGCCCGCCGGGTCCATACAGGTGCGCCGGTCTCCGCTGGAGAGCTGGTTGCCAACTGTGAGCGTCCAGGTGTCCGGCGGGGGCGGTGCTGAAGGCATGCCGGTGATTACCGACGCCGTGGCTTCGGTCCCCGGGGTTCCCTCGGAGTTCAGCACCCGCACCCGGATGTTGAACACTTGTTCGAACCCGTCCCCGACTGTGCGGCTGCCGGAGGCAGCCACGTTCTCCCAGGGTCCGCGGTTAATGGCGATCTGGACCTGGGCGACGTCGTGCGCGTTCTGGTTGGGTGGGCCCCAGGACAGCGTGGCCGTGGTGCTGCCCGGTCCGCCGTTGGAACCCGAGGCCGAGGGCGTACCCGGACTGCCGAACACTTTCACGGCCGGCGAAGCTGCGGAGGCGGGGCTGTCGTAGCGGGAGCCGTCGGAATTGACCACGACTGTCAAGGTCGCGGTGATGTTCGCCCCGTTGCTGAATCCGGTGATTTCCTGACCACTGCTCACGGCCAGGGAGCGGCCGTCGCTGAAGCTGGCGCGGTAGCTGACTTCCTCGGCGCGGGCGCCGTTGCGGCCGCTGGCGCTGAGGGGACTGAAAGTGATTGTGAGCGCCCGGCCCTCGGCACCCGTGCGGGAGGCAGCCAGGCTTGGCGCTGCCGGAGCGTCGGGCGTCCCGACGGCGCGGCGCGGCGCGGACGCCGGTCCCCAGTCGCTCCAGCCGGCCTTGTTAAGGGCGCGGACGGCGTAGGTGTAGTTCTGCTCCGAGTTCGGCACCCGGATGGTCATGTTGGACACGGCACCGGCTTCGAGGGTGCGCACCACGGTGGACCCCTGGGATTCGCGCAATTGGTACTGCGTAACGGCCGCGCCGTTGGCTGCGGTGTCGTTCCAGTCGACCGTGAGCTGGCTCTGCGTCCCCACCGAGTCGGCCCGCGCCGTTGTGGGCGCCCCGGGTGCTGCCGGTGTTCCGGCGGGGACCTCTGCCGCCGAGTAGTCACTGAAACCGGACGGTTCCGGGGCAGCATTGCGCGCCTGGACCCGCACCCGGTAGCTGGTGCCGTTGGCCAATCCGGTCCAGGCGGTTTGCGTCATGGACGCCGGGACGGTTTTCTGCGACACGCCGCTGGCCGGCGCCGGGGAGATCTGCAGGTCGTAGGACTCGATCGGTGACCCGTCGTTCGCCGGCGGGGTCCAGGAGACGCTGAGCTGCTTGTCCCCGAAGGTGAGGACCGGGGGCGCGGGCTGCGCTGGCTGGGTGTCAGGGCGGACGACGGCGGACTGCGGGGACGGATCGGAGGTTCCGTGGGCGTTGGCCGCCGTGACCGAGAAGGCGTACTCCACGTTGTTCGTCAGGCCGGTCAGCGTACAGGTGGTGGCCGGGCAGGCCTGGCTGAAGCCGCCGGTCCCGGTGACGGTGTAACCGGTGATCGCAGAGCCGTTGGCGGCGGGAGGATCCCAGGCGAGCACCACCGTGCGGCTGCGGGTGGACTCGGCCACCGGTGTGGCCGGCGCGTCGGGGCGGCCCTGCACGGTGAGCAGGATGCGGGCCGAGGCCTGCCTGTCGGCCTGGCCGGTCTTGTCCTGCACCCGGTACTGCACGGTCATGCTGCCCACAAAGTCAGGGGCCGGGGTGACCACCACGGAACTTCCCTGGATGCTGGCCGTGCCGTTGCCGTCGGCGCTGGCGTCCATGATTTCCAGCGGGGTGTCCGGGAACGGATTGTCATCGTTTTCGAGCACGGGAACCGTGACCGGCCGGCCCTGCACTGCGTCGTCCACGGAGTCATCAGCGGCGACCGGCAGCGGCCGGGTGGAGCCCAGGACCGCCAGGTCTACGCGGCCAGCCACTGGATCGCTGCGGCCGTCGGTGACGGTGACGCCCAGCTGGCCCAGCGTGCCCACCGCGGCACCGTCTGCGGCAGAGACTGACAGAACAGTTCCGGAGAGCCTGGCCTGGAACCCGTCCGGGACCGGACCGGCCAGGGCGAAGGACAGCTTCCCGGCGTCGGCCGGATTCGGGTCGGAGGCCAGCGGAGCCAGGTCCAGGCTCACGGCGTCCTCGCCGATGGCGGCCTCCAGCGATCCGGGACTCATCACCGGCGGCAGGTTCTGTTCCGGCTGCGGAAGCACGTTGATCAGCACCGTCAGGGTCGCTTTCAAACCCTCCGGGTCATCGGGACCGGAGCCGTCGGTGACCTCGAACGTCATCGAGCCCAGCCCGGCGTAGTTCCCGTCGGCGGTGTAGGCCAGCGTGTCTTCGTCCGCCACCCAGGTGTCCCGGTTGGAGGACCCGATGCCACTGACTTTGGCGGCCTCGGTGATCCGCGGCGTCCGGCCTTCCCGGACCTCAACGAGTTCCGCGAGTTCCAGGTCCAGGGTCTGGGCAGCTTCCACTTCCAGCACGGCGTTGCTCCGCAGCGTCGGGTACTGGGCGCTCAGGCCCGGAACCCAGATCACGGCCGCAGCGGTGCCGCCGTCCATGTCCTGAACGGTGTAGGGAATGATCTGCGCTTCCTCCAGCAGTTCCACCCGGACCCGGTCCCCCGCCACCGAGGCGGTGATCCGGGACGGATCCACGGAAACCTTGAGGTCCTCGGCAATGCCGTCGGGATCTTCA
This sequence comes from Arthrobacter pullicola, assembly GCF_014836875.1. Classification (GTDB taxonomy): domain Bacteria; phylum Actinomycetota; class Actinomycetes; order Actinomycetales; family Micrococcaceae; genus Arthrobacter_B; species Arthrobacter_B pullicola. Next base: position 209,075 of record NZ_JACSQC010000002.1, read on the forward strand.
TCATTTTCCAGGACCGCGACGTCGACGGCGGTCCGGCCGCGGATTTCCGCGACCTCCACCCGGTCATCGCGCGCCACCGGGGCCAGCAGTTCCGCGTTGGGGTCGGACACGACGGCGACGTTGCCGTTCGCTGAGCCGCCGCGGTTGTCCCGCACGGCGTAGCGCACGTTGTAGCTGCCTGCCTCGGCGGGCACAGTGAAGCGGACCCGGCCGGCGTCGGCCCGGGCTTTCATCTCCGGGTTCTGCGCGGTGACCCCTTCGGGGTCCAGCGAAATCGGATCGCCGTCGGGGTCGGAATCGTTCTGCAGCGCGGGGACGGCGACCTCGCGGCCCGGACGCACCGTCACGGCGTCGTCGACCGCCACGGGCTTCTGGTTCGCCTCGGCGATGGGCGCGATTCCCACCCGGACCGTGCCGGTGTTCACCAGGCCCAGCCGGTCCCGGACGGAGTACGTGAAGGAGTCGGTGCCCGCAGCAGTGGCGGAAGCGGTGTAGTCGATGTAATTGGGACCGGGAACGGCGGCACCGAATTTGGGCGCCTCCTCAATCCCGTTGAGGAACACGGAATCGCCGTCGGCGTCGAGCGCATCCAGGGGCACGGGGATCCGCACAGTGGTGCCGGCGATGGCCCGGCCTTCGAGGTTCTTCGGAACAGGAGGGGTGTTCCGCTCGTCGTCGCGCGGCCGGATGTTGATGCGCACCTGCGCGGAGTCGCTCTGCCCGGTGGAATCACGGACCTCATAGATGGCGTACACCGTCTTGGCAGTCTCACCTGCCACGAACCGAAGGACGTTCTCCGCGGTGAACATCTGCCCGTCCAGCGGGTCAACGCCCTGGGCCAGCACCGGGTTAAGCGTCAGGGTATCGCCGGTCGGCGAGACATCGTTCTCCAGAACCGGAATGTTCACGACGTCCCCGACACGCACGGTCGCCGTATCGGCGGCGGCCGACGGCGGCAGCAGCGTCCCGGGCCCTTCCACCGGCAGGACGCTGACTTCCCCGCTGGCACTCGCCGTTCCGTTGGACACCGTGTAACGGATGGTGGACTGGTCCTGGAGCCCGCGCACGTCATGGATCTGCAGGATGTTGTGGTCCAGCACGGCCACATCCAGCGGGGAGCTGCTGCCGGTGCTGACGGACTGCACCACCAGCACGCCGCCGGTGGGATCGGTGTCGTTTCCGAGGACGTCCACCAGCACGTTCCCGCCGCGCGGCAACAGGGCAACGTCCCGCACGGCTACCGGGGCTCCCTGCCGGCCCGATTCGGCGGCGTCCACACGGATGAGGCCGCTGGCGCTCTGCGGACCGTTGGTCACCAGGTATTCGATGTAGTAGGTCTTCGCGGCGCCGGGGGTAAAGGCGATGGATCCCGTTTCATAGTCCGGGGTAAGTTCGGACCCGTCTTCGGCCTCCGCCTTGGCCAGGCTGAGCCGTCCGCCGGCCGGATCGAGGTCGTTCTGCAGCGGATACAGGGTGACGGCTTCGCCGACAGTGGCAGTGAAGTGATCGAAGTTGGTCACCGGAGGCAGGACTCCGCCTGGACGGACGTCGAAGGTCACCGTGCCGGTTGTGGCTTCCGTGCCGTCGGAGACGGTGATGGCCACGTCCTTGATGCCCTGGCTCTTGCCGATGTCCCGGAAGGTCAGCAGTCCGTCGGAGCGGGTGCGCACCTGGTCGCCGTCGGCCGTAGGCTCAGCCGACACGAGGACCAGGTCATCGCCGTCGGGATCCATCCAGTCGTTGAGGATGTTCTGGCTGACCGACTGGCCCTGTTCCACCAGGATCCTGGTGGACCGCCGGGGTTCGGGCGGGGAATTTTCGGTGTTGCCGCGCACCTGCACGGTGGCGCTGGCCGAGGCGCTGCCGCCGCGGCCGTCCCGGACCTCGTAGGTAAAGGTGCTGGTTCCCGCGGCGTCGGGCGGAACCACCACCTGCAGTCCGGCGCCGTTGTAGATTTCCTGCACGGTCCCGGCGGAGGGCTGGTTGCCCGAAAGTTGAACGGTCAGCAGGTCGCCGTCGGGATCAGTGTCGTTGTCCAGGACGTTGAGAATGGTGGTGCGGCCGGGGCGGACGCCGAACCGGTCATCGCCGGCCACCGGCGGCCGGTTCTCCCCGGTGCGGTCCGGCAGCGTGTTGACCGGGTTTTCGCTGGCGGATTCCTCTTCGTCCTCGCTGGAGTCCTGTTTCGGCGGGATCACGTCGCCCCAGTTGTCCACCAGCTGCATGTTCTCCAGCACCAGCCAGATGTTGCCGCCGTTGATGTCATTGAGCACCACCACGGAGCGGTTGGCACGGAAGACCAGTTCGGAGGAAGCACCGATGCCGGGGATCTCCTCCCGCGAGTCATCGGCATCGGACGCGCAGTCGCGGAGGTAGGTGCCGGCACCGGACCAGGCGGCATGGACGCAGGAGTCCACCACCACGGGAGGGGCAGGCATTCCGGAACCCCCGATTTCGGTGATGGTGGCCTCGGAGGCGTCCAGCGGCTGCTTGATCAGGGCGGAGGCGGTGGCAAGGACGACGACCTCAGATTCCGGCCCGGACTCCTGGAGCTGCGCCCCGCGCGTATCCGGCAGGACCACGGTTTTCCCGCCGGGCAGGACCATGGTGCCCGTCTCCGGATCAAAGGCGACGGCCTTGCGCCCGACGGCGGCCACCTGGGCATCGCCGAATCCGCGCAGTTCCTCTGCCTCCGTGATGTCCGGTTCGCCGTAACTGCCGTCCGGTTCGACGTCGTAGCCGTAGAGCCGGCCGTCCCGCGGCGCTGCGACGGCCACGTGGCCTTCCGGGGAGACTCCGGCGGCGATCCCCGGGGAATCTTCCAGGGCGGGTTCGGTTTCCGTATCGCTGAAGAAGGGCAGTGAACCGGCGGTGGTCAGCCACAACGCACCGGCAGCGGGATCGGTCACCGCGATGATGGAGCCGCCCTGGGAGATGGTGGCCGACGCCGGCAGCTGCACTTCGCTGCCGCGGGCAACGTTGGCAACGTCAACCGGCGAGACCTTGGCCTGGTCGGTGTTGGCATGAAAGACGGTGCCGGCGTTCTGAGTCACGTCAAAGCCGTCGCTGTTGGCCGCGTAAGCGCCGTCGAGCATGCGGGCCGAGTAGTTGAGGTGGCCGACCATGCCCTGGGTGCCGTTGGTGACCCACACGCCGCCGTCGTTCAGGTCGACGTCTGCACTGGCGAACCCGGGGTACAGGATGGCGGTGGCCACGAGTGCGCCGGCCGCGGCAACAGCCGCGCCAACGGATGCCGCCTTACGGCGGGTACGGCTCTGCGCGCGCGTAGCCCCCCTGAACAGTGACACTGACTTCCCCCTGTTAAGAACCCCCAAGAAGCCTGGCCGGGCTGCGGCAGGCCGTGAGGTGCGCTGTCCAGGCGCGGCGGCAGCAGATCGGCAGGCAGACGCACCTAGTCTCGCATATTGCTAAGCTCCCTGCGCATAAGTTACCGGAGTGGCGGGTGGGGGATGCCGGGCCAGCACCAGCCGCTGACTGTCCCCCGCGCGAGGTCCGCGGGGTGGGTCACGCCGGAACCGCGGGGTGGGTCACTCCGGAACCGCGGGGTGGGCCACGCCGGAACCGCGCCCGTTGCGCGGTGGATGCGGGTTGCCGGCGCCGGCGCCTGTTTGCTGACGGCTTCGGCTCCTTGTTCCCTGCCGGTTCTGCTCCGTTTTGGGACAAATCGGACGCCGCGGGACAATCCTGCCGTGGCGCCGCGCAGGAAAGTCCCAAACCGGCAGGCAAGTCCCACACCGGAGGGAAACGCGGCCGCGCGGAGTCCAGCACCAGTGGCAAAGTTCCCAGACGGGAGATTCGAGCACCAGAACCGGCCGAGTCCGGAAGCTGCCCTCGTCCAGCACCAGGCCCTGCCCGGTCCCCCATTCCCAGGTCACGTTGTGGGTCTGTCCGAAAAGGATTCTGCGGGAATCGGCTACTCGGCGTCTCGGCTTGAGCTGCCGGTTGGTCTCCTGATGACCTTGAACACTGCGAGAACTGTGACGGGCACCGCCCAGACCATCGCAAAAATGGTTCTGGATGGGTTGTCACCGGGCAGCGCAAAGACTACCGCCAGCAGATACAGCCAACCGATTTGGAACCAGGAAGGATCACGGTACTTCCAGCGTCTGCGCTCCCTTGCCATGGCTGCACTCTAGGGGAAGCTGACACGTTTCCTCTCTCCAGTTTCATCGCAGGTCTTGGCCGCCTTCGGCCCGCCGGGGCATGCCGGGTCCGGTCCTGCTCCGTTTTGGGACAAATCGGACGCCGCGGGACAATCCTGCCGCGGCGCCGCGCAGGAAAGTCCCACAGCGGCAGGAAAGTCCCAAACCGCAGGAAACCGTGCGGCGCGGAGTCCCAAACCGGAGGAAATCGTGCGGTGCGGAGTCCCGACGTGGCTGGCAAGTCCCAAACCGGCAGGAAAGTCCCACCGGAAAACTCCAGCCGCGGAACCGACCGGAGCGAGCCGGCTTAGTCCAGCACCAGTCCCTGGCCGGTCCCCCGTGCGAGGGTGACGGGGTGGATCTCACCGAAACCGCGTACGTTGCGCGGCGGATGCGGGATCAGGACGAAGCTGTCATTACTACGCAGCGCCGCGGCCGTCGACGCGTCGGTCAGCACCGTTCCGGGTTCCGCCAGCGAGGTCAGCCGGGAGGCCAGGTTGACGGTCGGTCCGTAAATGTCACCCAGCCGGGACAATACCCGTCCCCACACCACCGCCACCCGGGCGGAGGGAAGCAGCTCATCTTCGCTGAAGGCCTTGGCCAGCGCCAGGGAGATCTCCGCACCGGCTTCCGGGGTTTCAGCGTTGAACAGGACTTCATCACCGATGGTCTTCACCAGCCGTCCGCCGCCTACGGAGATGATTTCGGAGCACTTGTGCTCAAAACGCTGGACCATTTGGGCCAGTGTCTTCTCGTTCATCTGCCGCGACAGGCTCGTGTAGGACACCAGGTCCGCAAACCCGACCGCGCGGGCCAGCGGCAGCGGATTGTCGTCAGCATCGGCGTCGTGGCTCGCCAGTCCCGCTTCGGCCCGGAGCGCCAGCCGCTGAATCGCGGCGTTCAGCTGCCGTTTCCAGGCATAGACAAGGGTCTTTTCCAGCGGCTCAATGAGGTCCGGCAGCGCTGCGACCAGTTTTTTACGCGCCTCCGCGTCGGTGATTCCGCGCTGGACCACCATCTCCTCCACGAGGGCTTCGACCTGCCACACCACCATGCGGTCGGTCATCTGCCCGATCGACCGCATGATCGAAATGGCAGCTTCCTCGGTGAGCTGTTCGTCGCGGACCAGCTGAATCACGGTGCTCAGTGCATCGCGGTCCGCCTCGGTGAAGAACACCGCGTCGTCGTCGAGGTTCGGAAACCCCATGGCCCGCCAGAGCTTGCGGGCGGAGAGCAGGGAGACACCGGCTCCGGCAGCTGCTTCCCGCCGCTTGAGCGTCCGCGGACCACCGATCAGCTGCGCTTCAAGTTTGCGCACGTCCTCCCGGTCAATTGCCCCCGGGGAATCCGCAAGCGTGGACTTCTCAGGCAGCGGCACCGCATTCATGGACAGGGTCAGCGGCTCGGGTTCGACGGCGCCGTCAGGCGCTTCGGAGCCCTGATCACTCATAGCCGCTCCAATCGTCGTCGTAACCCGTGCTTCCTTCAATATCTACACCATCGAACATCGCTGTCATGGGCAGCTGCTCTATGGTGGCCAACACAATCGACTTGAATTTATGCACCTCAGGCACGGAGGGATAGTCAATCACCCGGCCGCGGCCAAGGTCGATCCGCAGGGTTCCGGCCCGCTGCATCCGCTGCAGGATGCCCTGCCGCGCTTCCAGCTGGTAGATCGAGGCCAGCGGCAGATCGTGCTCACGGCGCCGAAGAATGCCCCGGCGCTGGATCAGCCGGCGGTTGGTCAGGACATAGCGGGTGGCGTTCCACCGCAGCACCGGCGGAACACAAAACCGTGCCAGCAGCAGGAGCGTCAGGATCACGACGCCGGGTGCCAGGACAAAGGCCCAGTCCGCCAGGGCCGCCGGGAGGGTGTCCCGGCCCAGGTACCCCAGCGCGAAGCCCCCGGCAGAGCCGGCGGCGGCGGCCAGCAGGATGGGACCGAGCAGCGGCCCTGCATGTGGCCGCGCAGCGACTATGACCTGTTCCCCCGGCTCCAGCCTCATCCGCACCGGAGCCCGACTGGGCGCGCGCTCATGCCTCAGCGGCCCGGAGATGCACCACGTCCGCCGCGGCCACCGCATGCCTGGTACCTTCGCCGTCGACGATCAGAAGCCCGCCATGCGGATCGAGGCCAACGGCGCGGCCCACCAGTTCTTCTTCGCCGGGCAGGTAGGCCCGGACCTCCCGGCCCAGCGTGACCATCCGTGCCGAAATGCTCTCCTTCAGCGTCCGGCCATCCGCCTGCCGCGCATCCGCATCCCCGTCAACGGCGCAGAACCCGCGGTAGTCCGAGGTGAACCGGAGCAGGAAGTCCTCCAGCAGGACGTTCCGGTCCGTGGTGGAGGCGTATTCCATCAGCAGGCTGGTGGCCGTGCTCACCGGCTGGTCCTCATCGGTGAGGGATACGTTCAGTCCGGTGCCGACGACGACGGCGGGCGGATTGCCGGACGTTTCCGGAACCACCTGCGCCAGGACGCCGGCCAGCTTCCGTCCGTCCACCATCACATCATTGGGCCACTTCAGCTTGGGCTCGACCCCCGTGCGGGCGGCAATGCTCTCAGTGAGGGACAGCGCTGACAGCAGGGACAGCCAGCCGTAGGACTGTGTCGGCAGCGGCCGCCCCGAAGGATTAACCGGACGCAGCAGGACGCTGACGAACAGCGATGATCGTTCCGGAGCAATCCAGGTGCGGCCCAGCCTGCCCCGGCCTGCAGTCTGGAGTTCCGCGGTCAGGACGGAGAGGTCGGGGTACTGTGACGGCACCAGGCGCGCGGCCTCGGCCAGATCGACGTTAGTGGATCCGGTTTCGGAAACGACGTCCAGCCTGGACAGGGGGCCAGCCGGGGCAATGAGCCGCGCCTGGAGCCGCTCCGGTTCCAGGGGTGGGCGCTCCATGCTGGAGTAGTGCAAATGCATGCCTCCGATCTTACGCGCCGGGTCCCCCGGCCCGGCCGACTCCCAGTCCCGGCGCTGCCGCGGCGGGCCCGGCGCGGAGCCGCCGGGCGGCCCGACAGGCCCGCGGGAACACGGGAACGCGGGAACGCGGGAACGCGGGTCAGAGGAAGAAGTCGGCCATGAGCTGGTCTTCAGGTGCACCGAGGCTGTACTTGGTGAAGTCCGTGACTCCCTCTTCGGCCAGGACCTGTTCGTCGGTGTAGAAGTTGCCCGTGGCTTCCTTGCCGGAGCGGGTCAGGATGGCGTGCGCGGCGTCGGCCATAATGTCCGCGCTGCGGGAAACCCTGGCCAGTTCCGGGCCGCCGGGCATATTGCGGATGGCGGCGGTGTCAATGGAGGTGCACGGCCAGAGTGAGTTGACCCCGATCCCGTCCTTTCTCAGCTCTTCAGCCAGCCCCAGCGTCGTCAGGGACATGCCGTACTTGGCCATGGTGTAGGCCAGGTAGCTGCCGGCCCACTTCGGGTCCAGGTTCAGCGGCGGCGACAGGGTGAGGATGTGCCCGTTGTCCGACTCGCGCAGCGCGCCCAGCGAGGACTTGGAGAGCAGGAACGTTCCGCGGGCGTTGATGTCCTGCATCAGGTCATAGCTCTTCATGGTCACGTCGTCCGTGCCGCGCAGGTCAATGGCCGAGGCGTTGTTCAACACGATGTCGATCCCGCCGAACCGCTCCACCGTCGCGGCGACCGCGTTGATGACGTCCTCGTCGCTGCGGACATCACCAATGATCGGCAGGGCTTTTCCGCCGGCCGCTTCCAGCTGTTCGGCAGCGGTGTACACCGTGCCCTCCAGCTTGGGGTGCGGTTCGCCGGTCTTCGCCAGCATGGCTATGTTGGCGCCGTCGGCCGCTGCCCGCAGGGCGATGGCCAGGCCGATTCCGCGGCTGCCGCCGGACATCAGGATGGTGCGCCCGGCCAGGGAACGCGTGTTCATTGAAGCTGTGTTCGAGGTCATACGGACAGGGTAATGCACCCGCGCCAAATATGTTACTCACCAGTAACATCTGACGGGAATTGCCGTTGCCTGCCAACGGTTCAACCGGGGACTTCCGCACCCCGCTCCCGGCACCGGCATCTTGCGGCAGGCCAACACGCCGGGACCGAAATTGTAGGATTCCTACACCCGGGATGGGTGTTACTGCTCACTAGACTGGGTGGAACGCCCGCCCAATTGTGTAAAACCTACTTAACCCCGTCCTGACCCGTCATGACGGACCGTTGGGGTGGGGCACCGACCGGCAGCCACCCCCAGAAGCACCCGGAGAACACATGAGCATCGACCAGGACATCGATCTGCAGACGACCGCAGGCAAAATTGCGGACTTCCGGCGCCGCCAGGCCCTGGCCGCAGCACCCTCCGGAACCGCCGCCATCGAGAAGCAGCATGCCCGCGGCAAGCACACGGCCCGCGAGCGCATCGATCTGCTGCTGGATGAGGGCTCGTTTGTCGAATTCGATGCCCTGGCTGTCCACCGCTCCACCGCCTTCGGCATGGAAAAGAAGAAGCCGCTGGGTGACGGGCTGGTGTCCGGCTACGGCACGGTCGACGGCCGCCCGGTCGCGGTCTACAGCCAGGACTTCACTGTGTACGGCGGGTCGCTGAGCCAGGTCAACGGCGAGAAGATCGTCAAGGTCCAGGAACATGCCCTGCGCAACGGCTGCCCGGTCATTGGAATTCTCGACGGCGGCGGGGCCCGGATCCAGGAAGGTGTGGCCTCCCTGGCGATGTTCGCCGATATTTTCCGCAACAATGTCCACGCGTCCGGCGTCGTCCCTCAGATCTCGCTGATCATGGGGCCGTCCGCCGGCGGTGCCGCCTACTCCCCCGCCCTGACCGACTACGTGGTGATGGTGGATAAGACCTCACACATGTTCATCACCGGGCCGGACGTTATCAAGACGGTCACCGGTGAAGACGTCGACATGGAAACCCTCGGCGGGGCGCGGCAGCACAACACCAACACCGGTACATCCACCTACCTGGCCTCGGATGAGGAAGACGCAATCGACTTCGTCCGGGAACTGCTGGACTTCCTGCCCTCCAACAACCTGGCCGAGGCGCCGCTGGCCGCGTTCGACCAGGATCTGGAAGTCAACGACGGCGACCTCGCCCTGGACACGCTCATTCCGGACTCGGCCAACCAGCCGTATGACATGCGCACGGTCATCGAACAGGTGGTGGACGACGGGCACTTCCTGGAAATGCAGGCCCTCTACGCCCCCAACGTGATCATCGGCTACGGCCGGCTCGAAGGGCATACGGTTGGCATCGTCGCCAACCAGCCGATGCAGTTCGCCGGCACCCTGGACATCAATGCCTCCGAGAAGGCTGCACGCTTTGTCCGGAACTGCGACGCGTTCAATATCCCCATCCTGACCTTCGTGGACGTTCCCGGCTTCCTGCCCGGCAAGGACCAGGAATTCCAGGGCATCATCCGCCGCGGCGCTAAGCTGCTCTACGCCTACGCTGAAGCCACCGTGCCGAAGCTGACCGTGATCACCCGCAAGGCCTACGGCGGCGCATACATCGTGATGGGCTCCAAGAAGCTGGGGGCTGATCTCAACGTCGCCTGGCCCACCGCCCAGATCGGCGTGATGGGCGCCCAGGGCGCGGTGAACATCCTGTACCGCGGTCAGCTGGCCGCGGCCGCAGCGGAAGGCCGCGACGTCGACGAAGTCCGGCAGGGCTTTATCAACGCCTACGAGGAAGAACTGCTCAACCCCTACCAGTCAGCGGAACTGGGTTACGTGGACGCCGTGATCGCACCGTCGGAAACCCGGCTGCAGCTGATCCGCGGCCTGCGCGCCCTGCGGGACAAACGCGCGACACTCCCGCACAAGAAGCACGGAAACATCCCGCTGTGAGTACAGCCAACGACACCGCGCTCACCCCGGAAGAGCCGCTGTTCCAGGTCCTGGCCGGTAATCCAACGGATGAGGAACTCGCTGTCCTGGCGGCCGTCGTCGTCGGACTCAGCGCCGGTTCCGGCGGGTCCGACGCCCACGCTGCATCGGACCCGGCGAGCACCCGCCGAGCCTGGACCAGGCGGCGCCAGCTGGCCCTGCGGCCCGCTCCCGGACCGGGCTCGTGGCGGCGCAGTTACCGCTGACCCGTTACGCTCGGGAGTGTGACTGAACAGACAACCTCGCCAGAATCCCTGTCCACCGACGGGACGCGCACTCCTACAGCCATCGATGCCGTCGCCGAAGCATTCACCGAAAACCTGCTGCACCTGGATCCGTCCTTCGCGACCACGCTGGGCATCCCGGGCCACGAAACGGAGTACGCCGACTATTCGCCCGCCGGCCTGGAATCCACCGCCGAAGCGATGCGGGAAACCCTCGAGAGGCTGGAGGACCTGCAGCCCGCGGACGACGTCGACCGCGTCACCCTCGATGCCATGCGTGAACGCCTGGGCCTGGCCCTGGAAATCCATGACTCCGGCTGGGACCTCGCGGACCTGAACAACATCGCCTCACCGGCCCAGGACATCCGCGCGATCTTCGACCTGATGCCCACCGACACCATCGAGGCCTGGGAACACATCTCCGGCCGCCTGCACAATCTGCCCGACGCCATCGCCGGGTACATCACCTCGCTGCGCAGCGGCGCCGAGCAGGGCCTCGTTGCTGCCCGCCGCCAGGTCTCCATCGTGATGGAGCAGGCCGGCAAGTACGCCGAGGACGGCGGCTTCTTTGATGCCTTTGTTTCGCAGGCAGCCCTCGCCGACGGCGTTGAACTGCCGGAAGCACTGCAGTCCTCACTGCGGCAGAACGCCGACGGCGCCCGCGCCGCCTACCGGGCGCTTGTGGACTTCCTCAGCGGTGAGCTGCTGCCCGCTGCACCGGAAAAGGACGCCGTCGGTGCCGAGCGCTACGCCCTGATGTCCCGCCAGTTCCTCGGCTCCGCCGTCGATCTGGAGGAAACCTACCAGTGGGGCGTCGCGGAGCTGGACCGCATCATCGCCGAGCAGGAGGAAGTGGCCCACCAGATCCAGCCCGGCGCCTCAGTCCGCGAGGCCATGGACCTGCTCGACGCCGATCCGGACCGCCAGCTGAACGGCACTGAAGAGCTGCGCACCTGGATGCAGGAGCTCTCCGACCGGGCCGTCGCCGAACTCTCCGGCACCCACTTCGACATCACCGGCCCGATGCGCAAGCTGGAATGCATGATCGCGCCCACGAACGAGGGCGGGATCTACTACACCGGTCCCAGCGATGACTTCTCCCGGCCGGGCCGCATGTGGTGGTCCGTCCCCGAGGGCGAGGACACCTTCACCACGTGGAAGGAAACCACCACCGTCTACCACGAGGGTGTTCCCGGCCACCACCTGCAGATCGCCACCGCGGTTGCCTCCAGGGACCTGTTGAACGGCTGGCGCCGCAACGTCTGCTGGGTCTCCGGACACGGCGAAGGCTGGGCGCTCTACGCCGAACGGCTCATGGCCGAACTCGGCTACCTGAACGATCCGGGAGACCGGATGGGGATGCTCGACGCGCAGCGGATGCGCGCTGCCCGCGTGGTCTTCGACATCGGCGTTCACCTGGAGCTGGAAGTCCCGGAGCGCTGGGGCTCGGGCACCTGGACCCCGGAGAAGGGCTACGACTTCCTCAAGCAGAACATCGCGATCTCCGAGGGCCAGCTCAACTTCGAGTTCACTCGCTACCTGGGCTGGCCGGGGCAGGCTCCGGCCTACAAGCTGGGCCAGCGGCTCTGGGAGCAGATCCGGGACGAGGTCCGTGCCCGTGAAGGAGCGGCCTTCGATGAGAAGGCTTTCCACACCAAGGCGCTGCAGCTCGGTTCTGTCGGCCTGGACACCCTGCGCCGGGCGCTGCTGGAGGGCTAGCCTTTCCGGCTGAATGAGTGTTCAGAACGTGCCCGGCGATTTCGCCGGGCACGTTCTGTGTTTCCGGATGAGTTTTTTGGCGGCCCGGTCCGCTGGATGCCTGCGAGAATCCTCACAGGCAGGCCGGGAATAATGGCAGCCGCCCGCCCACGCACGCCACGGTCCGGGATTCCGGCCTGAAAATCCGCTGCGGATCCAAATTTCCCGCCGTAACATTTCGCAACCCTAAAGCGACTCTGATATTGGGCCTCGTCTAGCATTTTCAACGTGACTTCACCACAGACACCCCCTCAGTCCCCGGCCGACGCCGCCACCCGCCGCAGGCTCCCCCGCTGGGCCACAGCTTTCGGCCCGCAGATCATCGCTGCCCTCGTGGTTGGTCTCTGCCTTGGCCTGCTGGCCAGGTCCATGGGCGAAACCAACGGTGAACCGAACTGGCTCGCCACCACGCTGGCCACCATCGGCTCCAGCTATGTTTCCCTACTGAAGGCAGCCGTGGTTCCGCTGATCTTCACGGCCGTTGTCAGTTCCATCGCCAACCTCCGCCAGGTCTCCAATGCGGCCCGGCTGGCGTGGCAGACCCTGCTGTGGTTTGGCATCACGGCGCTGATCGCCGTCGGCATCGGCATTGTCCTGGGCGTCGTTATGCAGCCCGGCGCCAATGCGGACGCCGCCACACCGGACGGCTACGAAGGCAGCACCGGAAGCTGGGTCGGATTCCTGACCGGCCTCATCCCGGGCAACTTCCTTGGCCTGACCGCTTCCACCTCGGAGTCCCTGACCACGTCGCTGAACTTCAATGTGCTGCAGGTCCTGGTGATTGCGATCGCCGTCGGCATTGCCGCCCTGAAGGTCGGCAAGCCCGCCGCACCGTTCCTGGCGCTGAACGCCTCCGCCCTTGCTGTGATCCAGAAGGTTCTCTGGTGGATCATCCGCCTTGCTCCGCTGGGTACCGTCGGCCTGATCGGCCGCGCCGTCGCCACCTACGGCTGGGACACCATCGGTTCGCTCGGCACCTTCACCGTAGCCGTCTACCTTGGCCTGGCCCTGGTGATCTTCGTGGTCTACCCGGTCCTGATCAAGAGCCAGGGGCTCTCCATCCGGCAGTGGTTCTCCGGCGCCTGGCCGGCCATTCAGCTCGGTTTCGTTTCCCGCTCTTCCGTTGGCACCCTGCCCCTGACCCAGCGGGTCACGGAGCGCAACCTCGGCGTTCCCCGGGCCTACGCGTCCTTCGCCGTTCCCCTGGGCGCCACCACCAAGATGGACGGCTGCGCAGCCATCTACCCGGCCATCGCAGCGATCTTCGTGGCCCAGTTCTTCGGCATTGACCTGAGCATCGGCCAGTACCTGCTGATCGCCGTCGTCGCTGTCCTGGGTTCGGCGGCGACTGCCGGGACCACGGGCGCCGTCGTGATGCTGACCCTGACCTTGTCCACCCTGGGACTGCCGCTGGACGGCGTCGCGCTGCTCCTGGCGATCGACCCGATCATCGACATGGGCCGGACGGCCGTGAACGTTGCCGGACAGACTGTGGTGCCCACCATTGTCGCCAAGCGCAACGGCCTGCTGCAGCACGAGCTGTACAACGCCAAGCGCACCGGAGACCCGTTCGACGACGATTCCGATGACACCACCAGCAACACCGAGTCCCCCGCCGAGCAGGGCGAAACGTCCCTTTCTTCGGAGGCCCCCGCACGCGCCTAAACCGGTGTAGGGTGCAGGTACTCGCATCTTTTTGGAATGGCCGTCCCGACGCCGGGGCGGCCATTCCGTTTTCCCGGGCGCTGCGCCTGCGCACTAGGCTGGAAACCGTGACTGACCTGACGCTGATCCTTGCCTCCGCTTCCCCCGCCCGCACCAAGCTCCTGTCCAACGCGGGCATCGCCCACCGTGTGCTCGTCTCCGACGTGGATGAGGACGCGGTCACCGCCCGCTACGGGCTAACCGACCCGCACGACACCGCTCTCCTGCTGGCCCGCGCCAAAGCGGAGGCCGTGGCGTCCCTCCCGGAGGCCGAGGGCGCCCTGGTCCTCGGCTGCGATTCGGTCTTCGAGTTCGACGGCGAGGCACACGGCAAGCCGTGGGAAGCCGACGTCGCCCGCGAACGCATCCGCCGGATGAGCGGCCGCCACGGAGTGCTTCACACCGGTCACTGGCTCGTGGACTGCCGGGACACGGACGACGACGGTTCCGGCGCCACCCTGGGGGCGGTCAGCTCCGCCGAAGTGCACTTCGCCAAGCTTCTCGACGAAGAAATCGAAGCGTACATCGCCACCGGCGAACCACTTCAGGTGGCCGGCTCGTTCACTATCGACTCCCTCGGCGGCGCATTCATCGACAAGGTGGTCGGCGATCCGCACGCTGTCGTCGGCCTTTCCGTTTCCACGCTCCGCCACCTCCTGGCCAGTGCCGGCGTCGGGGTTACCTCTCTCTGGAAGTAGTCCTATTCCAAAGGTGCCCTGACCGGCATGGTGCCATCCTGCCGGCCGGGCCCTGAGCGTGGCGCTTCCGGCGGGGCGGCCGCCGCCCGGGCCCAGCGTCGACGGGCGCTCAGTGTGCAGATATGGCGACCTTCCGCCCCAAACCCGACGCTCGATGTGCAGATATGGCGACCTCCCGCGAGAAAAAGTCGCCATACCTGCACATCCACCGAGCCGGCCACCCAACACCGCCAGACACCCCCACCACCCCGACACGAACCGAACCCCGGCTACCTCCGGCGGGAACACCACCACACCTATCCGCTCACGGCGTCCAGCCACCGCGAACCAGCGCCTGCCGGACCTTGCCCACCACCCAGGCCGGTCCCTGGGCAACGTCGAACTTGTTGATCCGGACCTGATGCCACCCCAGTTGATGGGTGAGCAGATCCCGGTGATGGTCCCGGCTCTGCTGCGCCGGGGTGAGGTGATGCGCGCCGTCGTACTCGACGCACGTCGGTTCGCTCTGCAGCGGCCGGGGAAGCGGCAGGCCGTAAAGCCGGGCCGCCGTGACGTGAGACAGAAACGCATCCGGAAGCAGGTCAAGGTAGGGCCGGCAGCGCTCGGCCAGCACCGGCTCCGCGTCCCTGCGGAGCCGGATGTCCCGGCTGGGTATCAACAGGTCCTTCGCCCGGAGCCTTGATCGTCGAAGCCCCAGACTCCGGGCGCGCCGAAGCGTAAAGGAGTTTTCCGGCAGATTGGCGGGAAGCGGCATGGCACGAGTCATGCCCCTATTACCGCCCCTCAGCGGAAATCCCGGCGGTGAGGCTGTGCACAGGCCGTTCTTTCCACAACCGGCACCCACGGGGTTGCATCCCCCTCCGCGTCACACCAACGCAACACGTTTGTAGGGTTTCCACAACGAATCCTCCTGCCCCACGCAGAAACAGCACGGTTTATGGCGGGAGAGCACAAAATCGCGCTAGGCTCCCAACAGATCAAAGGAGCCACTGCATTTCATGAGCCAGTTCACCACAGCCCCCCTGGGCAAGGTCCTGATTGCCAACCGCGGAGAGATTGCCGTCCGGATCATCCGGGCCGCACGCGACGAAGGAATCGGTACGGTCGCCGTCTACGCGGAACCCGACCGGGACGCGCTGCACGTCCGGCTCGCCGACGAGGCCTACGCCCTGGGCGGCAGCACCGCCGCTGAGACCTACCTCGACATGGACAAGCTGCTGGCCGCCGCAGAGCGGTCCGGTGCGGACTCCATCCACCCCGGTTACGGCTTCCTTTCCGAAAACGCAGAGTTTGCCCGCCGCATCATCGCCGCCGGATTGACCTGGATTGGTCCCTCCCCCGAAGCCATCGATCAGCTGGGTGACAAGGTCCAGGCCCGGCATCTGGCAGCCAAGGTGGGCGCTCCCCTGGTTCCGGGCACGGCGGACCCGGTTACCAGCGCCGATGAGGTGCTGGCGTTCGCCCAGGAACACGGTCTTCCGGTCGCCATCAAGGCTGCCTTCGGCGGCGGCGGCCGCGGCATCAAGGTGGCCCGCACGCTTGAGGAGATTCCGGAACTCTACGACTCCGCCGTCCGCGAGGCCACGGCAGCATTTGGCCGCGGCGAATGCTTCATTGAACGGTTCCTTGACTCTCCCCGGCACGTCGAAACCCAGTGCCTGGCAGACGCGCACGGCAACGTCGTCGTCATCTCCACCCGCGACTGCTCGCTCCAGCGCCGTAACCAGAAACTGGTCGAGGAGGCGCCCGCCCCGTTCCTGACGCCCGAGCAGAACCAGCGGCTGTACGACTCCTCCAAGGCCCTCCTCCGGGAGGCCGGATACCAGGGCGCCGGAACCTGCGAGTTCCTGGTCGGCACCGACGGAACCATCTCCTTCCTTGAGGTCAACACGCGCCTTCAGGTGGAGCACCCGGTGTCAGAGGAAGTCACCGGAATCGACCTTGTCCGCGAACAGTTCCGCATCGCCCGCGGTGAGGAGCTCGGCTACACCGACCCGGAGGTCCGCGGTCACTCCTTCGAGTTCCGGATCAACGGGGAAGACGCCGGCCGCGGCTTTATGCCCTCGCCCGGAACGGTGGAAACACTGCGGCTTCCCACCGGACCCGGCGTCCGTGTGGATTCCGGCATCGAAGCCGGAGAAGTAGTGGGCGGGAACTTCGATTCCATGCTTGCCAAGCTGGTCATCACCGGGTCCACCCGCACCCAGGCGCTCCAGCGCGCCCGCCGCGCACTGCAGGAAATGGAGATCACCGGTCTCCCCACGGTCCTGCCGTTCCACGCCGCCGTGGTCTCGGACCCGGCCTTCGCCCCCGAGGAAGGCCCGTTCAGCGTGCACACGCGCTGGATTGAGACCGAATTCAATAACACGATTCCGGCGTTTTCCGGCCTGCCCTCGGCAGGAACGGGCGACGACGCTTCCCGGCAGCGCCTGACCGTCGAAGTCGGCGGGAAGCGGCTGGAAGTGGTCCTGCCGGCAGGTCTGGCGGCCGCACCCTCCCGCGGAGCGTCCCCCGCCAATGGCAAGCCGCGCAAGGGCCGGGCACGGTCCGCCTCCGCAGCTGCAACCGGTAACGACCTCACCTCCCCCATGCAGGGAACCATCGTCAAGGTGGCGGTAGAGGACGGCACCGTCGTGGCCGAGGGCGATCTGGTGGTGGTGCTGGAAGCCATGAAGATGGAGCAGCCGCTGACGGCCCATAAGTCCGGCACGGTCAGCGGCCTGAGCGCCCTTCCCGGCGCCACAGTGTCCGCCGGAGCGGTCATCGCCACCATCCTGGACTGACTTGTTCAAGGAAGGCCCGGATCCGCCAGGATCCGGGCCTTCTGCGTGTTTGGGGCAGCCGAGGGCGCTGCGACGACGCCGGAAGGGCCCCACAACGACGCCGGCCGCCGCAACGCCCGGGGAAACCGGGTGCTGCAGCGGCCGACAGAGCTTCAGCGGATCCGGGAAGAGTCCCGGGACCGCACTTGCGAACTAGCTGGAGTGGTTCACGTAGTCGACGTCCTTGGTCTCGCGGGTCACCAGCAGGGCGATGAAAGTCAGCACCGCCATGGAGGAGAGGTAGACGCCCACCAGCCACGGGCTGCCGTCAGCGGCCTGCCAGAGGGCGACGGCGATGAACGGTGCAACGGCAGCGCCCAGGATCGAGGACACGTTGTACGCGATCGCCGATCCGGTGTACCGCACGTTGGTCGGGAAGAGTTCCGGCAGGACGGCGCCCATCGGTCCGAAGGTCAGGCCCATCAGGGTGAAACCGAGGATCAGCAGTGCCATGGTGCCGGCGAACCCGCCGCCGAACAGCGGGGCGAAGCTGAAGCCGAAGACGAAGATGCCCGCGGTGACCACCAGCAGGGTCTTGCGGCGGCCGAACTTCTCCGCCAGCGGACCGGCAACCATGGTGAAGATACCGAAGAAGACGACGCCGACGATCAGCATGATCAGGAAGTCGTTCCGGGCGTAGCCCAGACCGGCGGCAAACGTATCGGGGTCGAATGCCTTGCCCGCGGCCTCGGCCTTGGCCTGCGCCTCTTCGGCCGTCTTGGCAGCGGTGCCGTAGGAGAGGGTGAACGTGGTCATCAGGTAGAAGAGCACGTACGTGGCGAGCATGATGAACGTGCCGGCGATCATGGGGCGCCAGGAGAACTTGAACGCAGCGGCCAGCGGCAGCTTGCTCACCTCGCCGGAATCAACCACCTTCTGGAAGGCGGGGGTTTCCACGAGCTTCAGCCGGACGTAGAGGCCGATGACGACCATCACGGCGCTGGCCAGGAACGGAATACGCCAGCCCCAGGACATAAACTGCTCTTCGCTGAGGTTGAAGCTCAGGACCAGGAACAGGCCGTTGGCCAGGATGAAGCCGATCGGTGCGCCCAGCTGCGGGAACGTGCCATAGATGGCGCGCTTGTTGGCCGGAGCGTTCTCCGTAGCCAGCAGGGCCGCGCCGGACCATTCGCCGCCGAGGGCCAGGCCCTGGGCAAAGCGCATCACAACGAGCAGGGCCGGAGCCCAGAAGGTCCAGCCGGCAACGTTGGCCGTCGGCAGGCAGCCGATCAGGAACGTGGCAATACCCATGGTCAGCAGCGACGCCACCAGCGTGCCCTTGCGTCCGACCTTGTCCCCGAAGTGCCCGAAGATAATCGAGCCCAGCGGGCGGGCAATGAATGCCACACCGAAGACGGCGAAGGAGCTCAGCAGAGCGGTGACGCCTTCGGCGTTCGGGAAGAAGAGGACGGGGAAAACGAGCACGGCCGCGGTCGCGTAGACGTAGAAGTCGTAGAACTCGATCGAGGTGCCGACCAGGGACGCGACGATGACGCGTCCGCGGGAGTTGGCCGGGGCCTTTGCAGCCTCGGCACTGGAGGTTTCTGTTGACATGGGGAGTCTTTCGGGTGCGGGATGGAAACAGAGTTCATCCTAAAACCCGGCGTCCGCCATTCGGACATCCGTCCACTATTTGGACATCGGGTGCGTCACACCTTGACAGACGCCCCGAAATGCAGCGAAGGCCCGGCACCGGATCGTAAGAACGTCCGGTCCCGGGCCTGGCCACCGCCGCGGATTGCGGGTGCCGCGGCCGCAGAACTAGAGGTGCACGTGCAGGCGCCGCGCGGCTTCCGAGATGGAACCGGTGAGCGAGGGGTACACGGTGAAGGTGTTTGCCACGTCATCCACGTGCAGCTTCTGCGTGACGGCCAGGGCAATCGGGAAGATCAGCTCCGAGGCACGCGGGCCGACGACGACGCCGCCGATCACCGTGCCGGATCCCTTCCGCGCGATGATCTTCACGAAGCCTTCCTTCACGTCCATCATCTTGGCGCGGGCGTTGGTGTGCAGGGACAGCTTGATGACGTCCCCCTGGTAGCGGCCGGCAGCGATGTCGGCTTCCGAGACACCAACGGACGCGATTTCCGGGGAGGTGAAGATGTTCGAGGCCACGTTCTTGAGCTTCAGCGGCTTAACGCTGTCCCCCATCAGGTGGGCGATCGCGATCCGGCCCTGCATGGCGGCCACCGAGGCAAGATTAAACACGCCGGTGCAGTCGCCGGCGGCGTACACGTTGGAGGCGGTGGTGCGGGAAACGCCGTCGACCTTGATCTGTCCCTGTTCATCCAAGGTGATGCCGGCCTCTTCCAGGCCGATGCCCCGGGTGTTGGGGATGGCGCCGACAGCCACCAGGCAGTGCGAACCTTCAACGGTGCGCCCATCGGAGAGCGTGACGAGCACCCCGTCACCGGTGTTTTTCACGGATTCGGCGCGGGAACGGGACAGGACGGTCATGCCGCGGGCCTGGAAGACGTCCTCCAGGACGCGGGCGGCGTCGGCGTCTTCTCCGGGGAGCACCCGGTCACGGCTGGAAATCAGTGTGACGCGCGAGCCCAGCCCGTTGTAGGCGGAGGCGAACTCGGCGCCGGTGACACCCGAGCCGATGACAATCAGGTGCTCGGGGACCTCGGTCAGGTTGTAGATCTGCTTCCAGGTGAAGATCCGCTCGCCGTCCGGCATGGAGGATTCCAGTTCGCGCGGGTTCGCGCCGGTGGAGATCAGCAGTGCTTCGGCTTCCACTGTGGTGGTGCCCTCGTCCGAGGTGACCTCGATCGTACGGTTGTCCAGCAGGCGCCCCTCGCCCACCAGCACCTTCACGCCCATGCGCTCCAGGGTGCGCCGGATGTCATTGGACTGTTCCTTGGCCAGGGCGAGCAGGCGGTGGTTAACCATCTTCAGGTCAGCCACCACCGGCTTGCTGGCGTCACCGAAATCGACGCCCAGATTCGAGGCCGAGCTCATGCGGGTCATCACGTCGGCGGTGGCAATAAGGGTTTTGGACGGTACGACGTCGGTAAGGACGGCGGAGCCTCCCAGCCCGTTGCGCTCAACGATGGTCACATCCGCGCCCAGGGACGCAGCCACCATGGCCGCCTCATATCCGCCCGGGCCGCCGCCCAGGATCGCAATTTTTCTGGCAGTAAAGTCTAGTTGGCTCGTCACAAGTGTCCATTCTGTCCCATCCTGGACCCCCTCTCAAACGACCCGTTCCCCTACCGCCCGCGGAAACCGGCCGCAGGCGGTAAGTTGTACGGGTGAGCAACGACGAACCTTTTGAACTTGCCCGGCAGGCCGCGGCCTACATCGCCGAAAAGACAGGCGTGCCCTCCCACGATTTTGCCCTGGTCCTGGGCAGCGGCTGGGGGGACGCAGCGGACCTGATCGGTGAGACCACCGCCACCCTCCCGGCGTCGGAAATCCCTGGTTTCTCCGCCCCCGCGGTGGAGGGACATGTAGGAACCATCCGCTCCGTCCTGACACCGGGCGGCAAGCGCGCACTGATCCTCGGCGCCCGCACCCACTACTACGAGGGCAAGGGCGTGCGGGCCGTGGTCCACGGAGTGCGCACGGCCGCTGCCGCGGGCGCCAAGGTAATGGTCCTGACCAACGGCTGCGGCGGACTGAACCCGGAGTGGAAGCCCGGCACGCCCGTGCTGATCAGCGACCACATCAACCTCACCGCCACATCACCGCTGGAGGGTGCGACGTTTGTCGACCTCACGGATCTGTACTCACCCCGTCTGCGCGGCCTGGCCCGCACCGTGGATCCCAGCCTCGACGAGGGCGTGTACGCCCAGTTCCCCGGCCCGCACTATGAGACGCCGGCCGAAGTCCGGTACGCCAAAACCATCGGCGCCGACCTTGTAGGCATGTCCACGGCGCTCGAAGCCATCGCGGCCCGGCACGCGGGAATGGAAGTTTTCGGTATCAGCCTGGTGACCAACCTGGCCGCCGGCATCAGCCCGGAACCGCTCAGCCACCAGGAGGTCCTTGAAGCCGGCGCCGAGGCCGGTCCCCGTATCTCCAAGCTGCTTGCCGGAATCATCGGCGCCCTGTAGCGCCGTTCGTAGATCAGAGGCATCCCAATGACCTTGACCGCCATGGAACTGCAGGAACTGCTGACCGAAGCACGCCTCTGGGCGGATGAGGATCCGGATCCGGCCACAGCCGCAGAACTGCGCGCGCTGCTCAGCCGGGCGGGCGCCCAGGGACCCGACGGCGAGGCAGCCGTTGCCGACCTGACCGACAGGTTCACCGGCACCCTGGAGTTCGGCACCGCCGGGCTGCGCGCCGCTCTCGGTGCCGGACCGCGCCGCATGAACCGGGCGGTGGTCCGGCGGACGGCGGCCGGAATCGCGGCGTTCCTGCAGAGCAAGGCGGACGGACGGATTCCCAGTGCCGTGATTGGCTATGACGCGCGGTACAACTCCCGTGCCTTCGCTCTGGACACCGCGGCGGTGTTCAGCGCCGCCGGCATTGAGGCGTTCCTGCTCCCCTCCGCGCTGCCCACCCCGGTCCTCGCCTACGCTGTCCGGGCACTGGATACCGACGCCGGCGTCATGGTCACCGCCAGCCACAACCCGGCACTGGACAATGGGTACAAGGTCTACCTGGGCGGAAGGACGGTCAAGGGACCGGGCCGCGGTGCCCAGATTGTCCCGCCGTACGACGCGGAGATCGCCGCCCGCATCGACTACACCGTTCCGCTGTCCTCGATCGACACCGCGCCGGAAGGCTGGACGGACGTCTCCGACTCGATCGTGGCCGACTACATCAATGCCGTGGACGCGCTGGCCAGCCGGGACGGCTACCCGGCCCGGGACCTGTCGATCGTGCTCACGCCGATGCACGGCGTCGGTGGCGAAACCATGTCCGCTGTCCTGCGCGACGCCGGTTTCACCTCCGTCCGTGTAGTGGCAGCGCAGGCCGAACCGGACCCCGATTTCCCCACGGTGGCCTTCCCCAATCCGGAAGAACCCGGAGCGCTGGATCTGGCCCTGGCCATGGCCGCCCAGACAGGTGCCGACGTCGTCCTGGCCAATGACCCGGACGCGGACCGGGCAGCAGTGGCAGCCAAGGACCCCGCAACCGGCGAATGGCGGATGCTCCGCGGAGACGAAACCGGCGCCCTGCTGGGCGCCCATCTCGCCGAGCGGATCCGTTCCGGCCACTTGAAGCCGCGGAACGATTCGGCCCGCACCCCGGTGTTCGCCAACTCGATCGTCTCCTCGCGGCTGCTGGCCCGGATCGCGGCGGCAGCAGGCTTCGAACATCAGGAAACCCTCACGGGCTTCAAATGGATTTCCCGGGTCCCAGGACTGGTCTACGGCTATGAAGAGGCCCTTGGGTACTGTGTGGCCCCGGCGCTGGTCCGGGACAAGGACGGCATCTCCGCGGCACTGCTGATCGCGGAGTTGGCGGCTGCTTTGAAGGCACGGGGACGGACCCTGTTCGACATGCTGGATGACCTCGCCCTGGAGCACGGACTGCATGCCTCGGATCAGCTCTCCATCCGGGTGGAGGACCTGTCCCTGATTCCACGGATGATGACGCTGCTGCGGGAACGGCCTCCGGTTTCGCTGGCCGGCTCCCCCGTCGTCTCCGCGGCGGACCTCTCCGAGGGCTCCGAGTCGCTGCCGCCGACGGATGGCCTGCTGTACCTCACCGGGGACGGCACCAGGATCATTGTCCGCCCCTCCGGCACCGAACCTAAGCTCAAGTGCTACCTGGAGGTGATTGAGCCGGTGGACAGCCGGGACGACCTGCCACGGTCACGCGCCGCCGCGGCCGACCGGCTGGCCGCCGCACAGGCAGATATTGCCGCTGCGCTGGGGCTCGAAGCCTAAGCACCGGCCTGGCCGGCCACCGGGACGCGACAGGTTACCTCAACCCGCTGTGGGGGCCGCGGCAGAGGCCTGCACCAGCGGCAGCGTGGTACCCGATTCCAGGATCGCGGCTACCTGGCCAGCCTCGAGCGGCCGGCTGAAATAGTAGCCCTGGCCGCTGCGGCAGCCCAGCACCAGTAGGTCCGCCGCCTGGTCCAGGGTTTCGATTCCTTCGAAAACAGCTTCCATTCCGGCTGCCTGGATGAGCCCGTGGACAGCGTCAACGAACTGCAGCTGACCGGGATCGGCGCTGATCTCGCTGATCAGGCTGCGGTCCACCTTCACCGTGTGCACCGGAAGCCGGCGCAGGTAGCTGATGGACGAGTATCCGGTGCCGAAGTCGTCGATCTCGATGCCGACGCCCAGGGCGTCCAGCGATTTGAGCGAGTACATCTCCACGTCCCCGCCGCTGACGAACGCGCTTTCGGTAATCTCGATGACCAGGCGGCTGGGAGCTATTCCGGTCTCAGCGAGTGCCCGGCGGACGTGATCCACCAGGTCCAGCCGCTGGAGTTCCATGGCAGAGAGGTTCACGCGCACCTGGAAGTCGGGTTCGAGGGCCAGCTGCGCTTCCCAGCGTGCCACCTGTTCAAGGGCAGCGCGCAGCACCCACCGCCCGACGTCCAGGATGATCCCGGTCTCCTCGGCGATCGAAATGAAGTCGTCCGGCATGATGAGTCCGCGCTTCGGATGCCGCCACCGGATGAGGGCTTCCACCCCTGTCATCCGGCCTGTGGCGAGTTCCACCACCGGCTGGTAGGCCAGGAACAGCTCATTTCTGCCCACACCCTCGCGGAGCTCAGCGGCCATCTCCCGGCGGAACTGGCGCGCATAGAGCATCACGGGTTCAAAGGCCTTGCTCTGGCTCCGGCCGGCGTCCTTGGCCGCGTACATGGCGGTATCCGCGCGGACCATGATGTCTTCCGAGGATTCGCCCTGGAGCGCGGAGTGCACCCCGATGCTTGCGCGCGGCCAGACGTCGATTTCCTCCACGCGGATACACTCAGCCAGTGATTCCTGGACCCGCGCAGCCACCCCCATGGCAGTCGTCAGGCCCGTCTCCGGGAGCAGGACGGCAAACTCGTCTCCGCCCAGCCGGGCCACCGTGTCACCGCGCCGTACGGCCCAGCGGATCCGCCGGGCCACTTCCACGAGCACCTGGTCTCCGGTCTGGTGCCCAAAGCTGTCATTGATGTCCTTGAACGCGTCGAGGTCGATCATCAGGATGGCGGGCCGTTTGAGGCCTTCCTCCGAGGCGACCAGTTCGGCATCAATCTCGTGCATCAGCGCTGTCCGGTTGGCGGTGCCGGTCAGGGCGTCACTCATGGCCATCCGCTGCATCTGGCGGTGCGCCGCCTGCAGCTCACGCGTCCGTGATTCCACCCTCTCCTCAAACTCCTGGTAGACCGAGTTCAGTTCCTCGGCCAGGAGGTTGATGCCGGTGATAACGGCGTCCACGGCGTCGCGCCTGGGCGAGGTGCGGATCCGCGTACTCAGGTCACCGGCGGCGATCCGGACAATTCCGTCCACAACCTGCTGGAGACGGGTGTCCTCTGTGTCTGGCTCCGTCATCCCGCCCGGCTTCCAAGCCACGCCAAGGCGTCGTGCCTCGACGAAAAGTACTTTGTGGGACACGGCGGCAGGTCGCCGCCCAGCAGGAAGTTGGCTATGACGCGATCAACCTGGGTGGAGCCAACGACGGCGACGGCGGACGCGGAGCGTGCGGATCCGAAAACGGTGCGTGCGCTGCGCGTGATCGACTCGATGCCGGTTAGTTCCAGCAGCAGCGGTTTATCCGCGGTTCCGGCGAGTTCCTGGAACTCCGCAGCAGCGCGGGCGGCAATTCCACCGGTAATGACCGCGCCGGGCGGCAGGACCATGCTGATGAACCCGTCATCCTGGCAGACCTCCGCGTAGCCTTCAGCGGCTGCGGGGATTTCTTCGCCCTGCCTGCCGGATCCCAGAGGGTCCGCTGCACCGGGCGCTGGAGCTGAACCACCCATGACTGTCATGCTCCCCCCATACGCCAGCTACCCAAATGGCGGCGTGCAGGATCAGTTCCGTCCGCATTATGAGACCTAAAAAATCGATGCTTTCCCATGTTTCCCCCCCCAAAAAACCAAAGGTACCCCAGCTGATCCCGGAAACGGTGGATTTCCGCCCGCCATTCCGGATCAAATTAAAGTTGGCTTAGCTACTTCTTATGTCTGACTTTCATCAGTACAACCACCAACGAGACTCTGTTCCTCGAGGAACTTTCTGGATTGATCCGCCCGCATGACAGCACCTGCTGCGTCGAAAAGTTCGACACTGGCTCTGGCCTGCATTAGTGCCGCGTTCGCGGCGCCGTCGTCATTGAGTATCCGCGCATACAGCAGGCGCGCATCGCCTTCGCTGAGTGGGGACAATGACCCGGCATCTTCCATAACCTTGGCCATTTGTTCCCGGGCAGCAGCCACCTCGCCGGTGAGGTAGCGCCAATGGGCGCGGATGATCATGATGTCGAGTTCATCTTGACGGTTTCCACCGCTGATAGAGATGGCCATCTCTGCACGTTCTATACACTGGAGGGTTTCCGGCTCCATGAGATTAGCGGTCAACCGCATAAACGCGGATGCCTTGTTAAACAACGCCCATAGACTGACGTCGTGACTGAGGGAAAGGGAATCCGCCGCCAGCCTGTGGTAGTGCGTAGCTTCATTATTCCTTCCCAGCAGGAAGGCCACGTTGCCTATCGACCAGTAGGCCCTACCCGCCTTGTCGGGTGCAGTTCCTTGATCGACCATGCCAGCCAGCACAACCGATTCATGCCAAGCATCCTCCAAGTGGCCGCTTTCAGCCAGAACCGCCATCAGTACTTGCTGCGCTTCGAGTTTGCCTCTACTGCCATACCCGGTTTCAGGAAAATCCAAGGCTGCTTCTCTTGCGATTTCCAGCGCCTCGGGCAGCTGGCCCAAGCTCCGCAGTCCGGCAGATTTCAGAGCCTTCGCTTTGGCAGCAAGCTCAGGCTCCCGCAGAGCAATCGAATGCCCTTCGAGCATTTTGGCAGTTTCCACATAATCGTCGATTAGGCCGAGCTCCCGCTGGCATTCGGCGAGCAGATAAGTCATCCGCCACCATCCATCGTCATCACCTCGCGAGGCCGCAGTGTCCGCAGCTCTCCGCGTGTGTGCCATGGCAGCGTCATACTCCCGCTGCTCCCAGAGCTGCCGGGCTTTGTACTCATTCAAAATGAAGTCATCCGCACTCAAAGCCACGCCACTTTCCTACTCTCGCCATCCGGCTGCTCTCAACACACACTACGACTATTCTGCTCCGCTTGCGGCAGGCCACCCAAGCATTACGTCAGGCAAGTCGTCACTGAAATAAATGAAAGGCATCCTCGATCGAATGACCACACCAAAAAACTGCCGCTTCGTGAACATACTTGGCGATTTCTGGGTAGGATAAGTCCTGTCAGTAATCTGGGTATGATTTAGTCACCATAGGAGCACTAATGAAGAAATTTGGCGCATCACTTCTTCTCGCAGCAGCCATCGCCGCCGTAGGCGTAGCAGCACCGGCAAATGCAGCACCGTCCACCGGCAACGGTGGCGGCAACATTGCCCAGCCGCTGATCGGCAACTGGCCTTACTAAGATAGCCGGAAAAGTCGGACGGTGTTGCTCGTGGGGCACCGTCCGGCTTTCTTCTTTAAACGGTCACCCTAGCTGGGTAACATTGGGGCCACTATCCGGTATGTGGACTTAGGTTCCCTTCCCTGTGAGCACCCTTCTCATGGACGCGCACGGCTCCGCCCCATATGCGAGGATGGGAAGCCCAGTTTGGAAAGGACCGCCATGCCCACGAACACCGCGCCTGGAGAGACTCCGCAGACCTCCGACCTCGCCTCCTACATCGATCACACGCTGCTGAAGCCGGATGCCTCCCGCGAGGACATTCTGCGCGTCTGTGAAGAGGCAGCCGAGTACCGGTTCAAGTCCGTATGCGTAAACCCATTGTGGGTCAGCACGGTCCACACCGCCCTGAAGGATACGGGCGTGGATACCTGCTCCGTCATCGGCTTCCCGCTGGGCGCCACCACCACCGAGGTCAAGGTCTTCGAGGCGCAGGGCGCCCTGCAGGACGGCGCCGACGAAATCGACATGGTCATTGATATCGCGGCGGCCCGGCGCGGGGACAGGGATGCCCTGGTCCGAGACATAGCTTCGGTCGCCGAAGCCGTCCATGAGGCGGGCGGCATCTTGAAAGTCATTATCGAAACCGCGCTGCTCACCGATGAGCAGAAGGTCCTGGCCTGCGAAGCGTCCGTTGAGGCGGGAGCCGACTTCGTCAAGACCTCCACGGGTTTCAATGGGGGCGGGGCAACCACCGAAGACGTCGCCCTGATGCGCCGGACGGTTGGGCGGGATCTCGGTGTGAAGGCTTCCGGCGGGGTCCGCAGCCGCGAAGATGCCCTGGCAATGATCGATGCCGGCGCTACCCGAATTGGAGCCAGCTCAGGTATCGCTATTGTTAAGGGTGGTAACGGCGGGTCCGGTTACTGATCCGTCCGCCGCTGAAAACTTTTTGAAACGGAGAACTCCCATGGCAGGTACCAATGCTAAGCAGCCCACCCACTCGGGCGAAGGACACCTGGTCAAGAACCTCGTTACGTTTGTCATCTTCTTCGGGATCTTCGGGCTGTCCCTCTACTCGCTGAACTGGCTGACGCTCGACGTCGTGTGGCCGATGGCCGCGTGCCTCGTGCTCGGCACCCTTGCGTACCTGATTCCGTTCATGATGGGACGTTCGGACAGCACCGTAGAGCTGGCAGAGGGCAAGAGCCACAACGAGTAGTCTGCAACCGCTTTTCTGAAGGCACATTGCCTTGGCCGCCACCGCGGCCAAGGCAATGTGCCTTTGCTGTTCCGGCAGCGCCCACCCCAAAAAGTGCGTAATATAAGCGCTCGTCCGGGTAACAATCGGCAAGGAACAGGTAGTAAGTACTCTTCGTAATCTGCGGACGTGGTTTCTACAGTTCAGCCCATGAGTGCAACACTGACCCGCAGGGAATGGCGCCTGGAGCGCAGCCGGAAGCAGCGCTTTACCCGAATCTCCTATGCGATGATCGGCGTGGTCGTGCTGGCCGCCGCCGTCGTGTTTACCATCGCCGTCACCCGGTAACCCGGGGGGCTGCCCGGCTAGGCACACCCAGCCGGGCAGTTTCTCCGCGCCTGGCCTAGTCCTTGAAGATTGCGTCAAGCACCTGGTGCGCCCATTCCAGGATCTCCGCGTCCTGCAGGTCCCGTCCGCCTATCCGCGCAGTCTTTGGCTTGGGGATAAGGACCGCGTTCAGCGCAGGTTTGACCTGCGACCCCGGATACATGCGCTGCAGGCGCATTGTCTTGGATTCCGGCAGGTCTCCCGGGGAGAACCGGATAAAGTTCCCCTGGAGCGCGACGTCGGTGAGCCCGGCCTCGCGGGCATCAACCCGGAAGCGGGCGACGTCGATCAGGTTCTTCACTGCCTGCGGCGGCTCGCCGTAGCGGTCCACCAGCTCGGCAAGCACCTCATCGATCGCCTCATTCGTGATGGCCGACGCCAGCTTGCGGTACGCCTCCAGCCGCAGCCGCTCCCCCGGCACGTAGTCGTGCGGCAGGTGGGCGTTGACCGGGAGCTCGATCTTCATTTCCGCGGCCTTTTCCTCGGCCTCGCCGCGGTAGTCCGCCACGGCCTCGCCGACCAGCCGGATGTAGAGGTCGAAACCTACGCCGGCAATATGGCCGGACTGCTCACCGCCGAGCAGATTGCCCGCTCCGCGGATTTCCAGGTCCTTCATGGCCAGCTGCATACCGGCCCCGAGCTCGTTGTGCGCAGCCACGGCCTTCAGCCGTTCCAGCGCGACCTCGCCCAGCGGCTTCTCCGCCGGGTACAGGAAGTAGGCGTAGGCGCGTTCGCGCCCACGGCCCACGCGTCCGCGCAGCTGGTGCAGCTGGGACAGCCCGAAGTGGTCCGCCCGGTCCACGATCAGGGTGTTGGCGTTGGAGATATCCAGGCCGGTTTCGATGATGGTGGTGCAGACCAGCACATCGAACCGCTTCTCCCAGAAATCCACAATGATCTGCTCAAGCTTCGCTTCGCTCATCTGGCCGTGTGCGACGGCGATCCGGGCTTCGGGCACCAGCTCCTGCAGGTGCGCGGCGGTCCGGTCGATCGAGGAAACCCGGTTATGCACGAAGAACACCTGCCCTTCACGCATCAGCTCGCGGCGGATCGCGGCCGAGGCCTGCTTGTCCGTGTACGGACCGACGTAGGTGAGGACCGGGTGGCGTTCCTCCGGCGGGGTGGCCAGCGTAGAGGTTTCCCGGATGCCGGTCAGTGACATTTCCAGTGTCCGCGGGATCGGCGTCGCGCTCATGGCCAGCACATCCACGTTGGTGCGCATTTTCTTCAGCGCTTCCTTGTGCTCCACGCCGAACCGCTGCTCCTCATCCACGATGACCAGGCCCAGGTCCTTGAACTGAACCTCCGGCGAGAGCAGACGGTGGGTTCCGATGATCACGTCCACGGTGCCGGTCCGCACGCCCTCAATCACTTCCTTGGCCTGCTTCGCGGTCTGGAACCTGGACAGCGCAGCCACCCGGACCGGGAACCCGGAGAACCGTTCGGTGAAAGTCTCCATGTGCTGCTGCGCCAGCAGGGTAGTCGGGACCAGCACCGCCACCTGCTTGCCGTCCTGCACTGCCTTGAACGCTGCCCGCACCGCAATTTCGGTCTTGCCGTAGCCCACATCGCCCGAGACCAGGCGGTCCATGGGGACCTCACGTTCCATGTCCGCCTTGACCTCATTGATGGTCGTCAGCTGGTCGGGGGTTTCGATGTAGGGGAACGCCTCCTCCAGTTCACGCTGCCACGGGGTGTCCTGGCCGAAGGCATGGCCCCGGGACGCCATCCGGGCGGAGTACAGCCGGATCAGCTCCCCGGCGATCTCCTTGACCGCCTTGCGGGCCCGGCTCTTGGTTTTCGCCCAGTCCGAGCCGCCCATCTTGGACAGCACCGGCGTCTCGCCGCCCACGTACCGGGTGATCTGATCGAGCTGGTCCGTGGGAACAAACAGCCTGTCCCCGGGTGCCCCGCGCTTGGCGGGGGCGTATTCCAGCACCAGGTACTCGCGGACCGTTTTGTTGATGCCCGCGCCGGTGGCCCGCTGCATCAGCTCCACGAACCGGCCAACGCCGTGCTGTTCGTGCACCACGTAGTCGCCTTCCTGCAGCTGCAGGGGGTCGACGGCGTTCCGCCGGCGGGAGGGCATCCTACGCATGTCGCGGGTGGAGTACGTGCTGGCCCGGCCGAGCAGGTCCGCTTCGGTCAGCAGGCCGGTCTTCAGATTGTCGAAGACGAATCCGCGGCCCGCGCTGGCGGTGGTGATCTCGATGATCCCGGGCTGCGGCTCGGAATCCAATGATTCCACCCGGGAGGCGGGAATGTCATTATCGGAGAAGAGCTCCGCCAGCCGGGACGCCGGGCCGGGACCTTCGGTCACCACCACGATCCGCCATTGGTCGCGCACCCGGGAGCCGATGAAGTCCATCATCTCCGCGACGTCGCCCTTGTACCCGCGCGGTTCCCGCGCGTTGATGGTCAGGGTATCGATGTCCAGGACGGTCTCTTCGTCCGGGTTGAAGGACGTAATTGCCCACCAGGACACGTCGTTCTGCAGTGCTGCCGTACGGGTGTCGGCCAGCGAGCGGAAACTGGCCGCTTCCAGGTCCGCGCTGAGCCCGGCGGACAGATCCACCGGGGCTGCGCCGCCGTCGGATGCCGTGGCCCACGCGGCGGCCAGAAATTCCTCGTTGGTGGACTCCAGGTCGTGGGCACGGGCGCGCACCTTCTCAGGTTCGATCACCACGCAGATGGAACCCGACGGCAGCTCGCTCATCAGCGGCACCATCTCGTCGACCAGCACGGGAGCCAGGGACTCCATCCCCTCAACGGCAATGCCGCCGGCCAGCTTTTCCAGCATGTCCGCAGCTGCGGGCATTTCGTCCTTGAGCTTCGCAGCCCGGCTCATTACGGACGGCGTAATCAGCAGCTCACGGCATGGCGGGGCGTAAAGCTCCTTGGGGTGGATCACGCCCTCCCCCGTCAGCGTGCGCTGATCGGCGACGGCGAACCAGCGCATCGATTCCACTTCGTCCCCAAAGAAGTCGATGCGGATCGGATGGTCATCGGTAGGCGGGAAGACATCCAGAATGCCGCCGCGCACCGCGAACTCGCCGCGGTGGGACACCATGTCCACCCGTGCGTAGGCAGCATCTGCGAGCGCCTGAACCACGGACTCGAAGGGGCGTTCATCCCCCACCGCCAGGGAGACCGGTTCCAGGTCTCCGAGGCCCTTTACCAGCGGCTGCACCACCGCCCGGACCGGTGCCACCACAATCTGCACCGGATCGTTGCCGGGGTGCGCCAGCCGGCGCAGGACGGAGAGCCTGCGCCCCACGGTGTCGGAACGCGGCGAGAGCCGTTCGTGCGGCAGCGTCTCCCAGCTCGGGAACTCCTCGATCCCGGCCAGCGGGAGGTAACTGCGCAGCGCGGCGGCCAGGTCTTCAGCCTCCCGCCCGGTGGCGGTCACAGCCAGAACCACGGGTGCGGCGCCGTCGGCCGTTTCAGCGGCCAGCCCGTCCACCATCTCGGCCAGCAGCGCGGCCCGCATCCCCTGCGGAGCTCCGATTTCCAGGTCCTGGCTGCGCTTGGCCGGCGGCCGTGCGGCGTGGGCACGGAGGCGTGCGTAGGACGGGTCCTCGGCCAGGGCGGCGCGCAGTCCGTTCAGGCTCATCTTCGGTGTTTCTCCTTCAGTGCAGGGCAACACAAGAACCCGAAGTTGGCAGTCAACCCCGGGTGGTCTTTCCAGCGTACCCGCTGAGCATGGCCGGTTGTTCCGGATCCCGCTGTCGGCGGAACGGCGAAGGAGGCCGTCCGGTGCGGACGGCCTCCCTGGCTCCCTGCGTTTGCTCCTACCAGGCAGCCGGACTGTTACCGCAGGGCCTCATGGCCCAGGTAATCAGGCTGCGCAGGCGCGGTGCGGGCGGCACCTGCACCGCCCTTGAGATCGGCATCCGTCTGCGCGAAGGTCAGCACGGAATGCGCGACGGCGTCGGACATCTCGTCCATTGCCTTGTTGCTGATGTTGCTCCGGTTGTCACACACCGCGTGGTAGCAGGGATCGTAGGCGGCACCCGCGGTCCCGCCGAAGAGCGCTGCCTCCTCAGGCGTCTTGATCCCTTCAGCGCCTGTGAACAGGCCACCGGCCGGGATCCCGTTGTTGATGAACGCCTGATAGTCGGAGCGTCCGCTGAACTCGGTCGGCGCCGAAGCCAGGCCAACCGAGGCAAAGTAGCTCTCGAAGACTCCCTCGATCACGTCCGAGCCGGTGGGTCCTGCCGTGCCGAAGGCGTCGCCGTCTCCGTCGTAGACGAAGCGGACGAAGTTCGTGGAGCCGACCATGTCGAAGTTCAGGTTCGCCAGCGTGTTCTGCAGGCCAGCCTCATCCAGCTGGGAAACGTAGTGCGTGGAACCGACCAGGCCGTCCTCTTCCGCACCCCAGAACGCGAAGCGGACCTGGTTCTCCAGCTTGAACTTCCCGGTCTTGCCGAGCTGGATCGCGGTCTCCAGGATGGCGGCGGAACCACTGCCGTTGTCATTAATGCCCGGACCCTCGGCCACGGAGTCCAGATGCGCGCCTACGACGACCTGCCGTGCCGGGTCCCCCTTGGGCGTATCAGCGATGACGTTGAAGGTTTCGGTGGCCTTGATGGCGGAATCAACGGCCAGGCGGACCGTCACTCCCGGTGTCCCGGCAAGGGTCTCCCCCAAGGCGAAGGTGGCACCCACGGCCGGGATGGCGGACAGCTCAGAGCCGAGCGTTCCGTTGATCAGCCCGGTGCGGTCATCCCCCGGGACATCGTTGCCCTGGTTGAAGATGATGGCACCGGCGGCACCGGCTGCCGCCGCATTGGCAACCTTGTCGCCAAAGGCGCAGGTTCCCCGCTGCAGCAACGCAATGTTGCCCGGAGTGAACCCTGCAAAGTCCGCAGCTTCACAGCCGGAGCTGTTGGCCCGGGTTCCGGTGAGGTTAATGTCGACGGCGGTGACAGCCGCGGTCACGTCCCCGCTGCCGGAATAACTCATGGTGAGGTAGTCGGTACCGGCTGCATAGGTGGCCGGATTGGGTGACACCTGCTCCAGCGCGTCACCGTTGAGGACGAACTGCTCGTACGTGAAGGCCTGGCGGAACGGCTTATAGCCGGCCTTGCGCAGCTGCGATTCCACGTACCGGGCACTGGCCTCGTATCCCGCTGTTCCTGCTGCACGGTTACCGCTGTTGGCGTCCGCTGCGGCCTGGAAAGCGTCCAGATGCCCCAGCAGTCCCTTGAGCGTTACCTTGTCCCGCAGTTTCTCCGAGTCACTCTTTCCGGGCTTCCCGGGCTTGTCCGGTTTCCCGTTTCCGGGCTTCCCGGGCTTGTCCGGTTTCCCGTTTCCGGGTTTGCCGCTGCCTTGGCCCGGCCCCTGATGGGAGCCCTGCCCGCCCTTGCCGCCCGAGTTAACCTCGGCCGCGAAGGCAGCCGGTGCTCCCGCCGAAACCGTCAGGACAATGGTGGCCGCGAGTGCTGCCCCGCGCGCCGATCTGCTGAAATTCATCGTTCCCCTAAGTGAGTGCCAGTGAGTGGTTTACGGTGTGCCCGTCGTCGCCCCAGGGCAGCAGCCGTGCGGTGATGCTAGTTGACGGTTTCCGGGCCAAACAGGGGCGGAAGCGAAACCCGGGCGATTAGCCGGCTTCCAGCTCAATCACGGTGCTGGGCTCTTCCCCCGGCTGCTGCCATGGTCTAGGTTTCCTCCCGCCCTGCCGCGGACAGGAGTGTGGATTTTCCGGAGCGCGCCTGCCACGCTGGAATGGCACCCGGGCATCACCGCAACCGCCTTTTCCCAGCGCATCGGAGGCCTGCCCCATGGAACGCAAAACGGCTCGTACTGCCCCGCTCCTGCTGATTGCCTTCGCCGCCGTTTTCTTCTTCACTGCCTGCGCCACTGGCGGTGGCGAGGAGGACATGTCCAGTTCTCCGGCGGCGTCGGCTGAGGAGTCGATGGACCCTGCGTGCAAGACGGGGCCCCAAGCCACCTCCGCCTCCTGCCAGGCCGCCGGGCCGGGCACCACCGTGGAGGCCAACCGCTGCCCGTCCACCTCACCCTCGGCCCTCGAAGGCGGCGTGATTGAAGGGGCCTTTGGCCCGTGGTGTGAGAACGCGATTGCCACCGCTTATGACACGGAGCTGATCCCCGCCGGAGCTGAAGCTGAACTCACCCTCCAGGAAACGGATCTGGAGACAACAATGGAAATGCAGGTCCAGGGCTTCGCTGCGGACACCGCCTATTCGGGGATGCTCCACAGCCAGGCGTGTGGGGACGATGCTTCCGCGGCCGGGCCTGAATACGTCCAGGAGGACATCAGCGAGAATGTTCCCGCCGGCCTGGCACTGGACTTCACCACCGATGCGGACGGGTCCGCCGATGCGTCGGTGACGGTCCCCTGGGTGCTGCCCGATAACGGGTCCGGCAAGTCCATCCTGCTCTTCTCCGCGGACAATCAGGCAGCCGGTTGCGTGACGCTTCCCTGAGCGGCGCGGTACGGACAGCGTTGGAGGGCGCTGCGTTTCACCGACTAGGATGTTTGGCGGGTCCGGCGCTTCGGTGCGGGACCCGCCGCACACCACCTATCGGAGGACCCAATGGCCCTGACTGCTTCCACCACCCTGCCCTACGACGTCGCCACGCTGACCAAGACCTTCACGGATGAGGACTTTGTCCGCAGCATCAGTGAGCATGTGGGCGGCTCCCTGGTCTCGCTGGTGGTCGACGGCGACATTGCCGGCCCGTTCACCCTCACCGCCGTCCGCACCCTCCCTACCGACCGCTTGCCGGACATGGCCAAGAAGCTGGTTGGCGCCTCGCTGACCGTGACCCAGAAGGAATCCTGGGAAGCTCCCGCCGCGGACGGCTCCCGCACCGCCATCATCGATCTGTCCATCGGCGGCGTTCCGCTGAAGGTCAACGCGGTCCAGCGCCTGGTGGTGGTTCCGGAAGGGACCCGTACCGACGTCGAAGGCTCCGTCAGTTCCTCGATTCCGTTCCTGGGTGACAAGATTGCCAAGGCCGCAGAACCGATGATTGGCAAGGCCTTGACCATCCAGGCCACGCAGGCCGGCAAATGGATTGAAAACAACTAGGTCCGCGCACGGCCTGAAAGCGAGAACCCCTTGGTACTGTCTGCGCCCCTGGCGTTTGTCCTCATTGTGGCCGGCCTCTGGTCGATCATCGTCTGGCCTCCGTTCCTGAAGCGCGTCCTGAAGGATCCCGCAGCCCGGGATGCCAACGGCGCCCCCACCCGGTTTATGACGGTAAACCTGATGATGATCAGCACGGCGATCATTTTCGGTCTGGCTACCACGATCATCGGCGTCCGCGCCCTGGCCGCGTAGGCCTCTACCTTCCCCCGCACTTCCCAGGGGGCTGGGGAAGGTAAGCTAGAGCGAAGGTGAGCCGGGAAGTCTGGTCGGCAGTAGATCTGCTGTACCCGATTACGTTTAGGAGCCTGTCTTCATGGCCTCACACAAGCCCTCCGGGGCCTCCCCTGTCATTCTTGGCCGTTCCAGTTACAGGGAACACCTGCGCATCGGCGAGATCCTGCGCAAAGAAACCGTGGGTGGCATCCTGCTGCTCATCGCCACCGTTGCCGCACTCATCTGGGCCAATTCCCCCGCCTCGGACAGCTACTTCGCCATCCGGGATTTCACTTTCGGCTACGAGCCGTGGCATCTGGACCTCTCCGTGGGCGCCTGGGCGGCGGACGGCCTGCTGGCTATTTTCTTCTTCCTGGTAGGCCTGGAATTGAAGAAGGAATTCGTTGCCGGCGACCTGCGGCAGGTCAGCAAGGCAATCGTTCCGGTGGCTGCTGCCTTTGGCGGCGTCATCGTGCCGGCACTGATCTACGTTGCCGTGAACCTGGTTTCCGGCTCCGATGGGCTCCGCGGCTGGGCCATCCCGACCGCCACGGACATCGCCTTTGCACTGGCAGTTCTCGCCGTCATCAGTTCCCACCTGCCCAGCGCGCTGCGCATTTTCCTGCTGACCCTGGCCGTCGTCGATGACCTGATCGCCATCATGATCATTGCGTTCTTCTACTCGGAGGACGTCAGCCCCGCCATGCTGGGACTGATGCTGATTCCGCTCGCTGCGTTCACCCTCCTGGTCCAGCGTGCTCCCCGGTTCTTCGGTACCCGCCCCTGGGCCTTCTGGACATTCCTTGCCCCTCTGGCCATCGCTGTCTGGATCCTGATGCACGCCTCGGGTGTCCACGCCACTGTGGCCGGCGTCCTGCTGGGCTTTGCCGTCCCAGTGCTGCGCCTCAGCGCAGACGGCAAGCCGCTCCCCCACAGCGAAGAGAAGCCCGGCCTGGCGGAGATCTTCGAACACCGCTTCCGGCCGATCTCCACCGGCTTCGCCGTCCCTGTCTTCGCGTTCTTCTCTGCCGGCGTTGCGATCGGCGGACTCGACGGCCTGGGCCGAGCCCTGACCGATCCGGTTGCCGTTGGCATCATCATTGCGCTCGTGGCCGGCAAGCCCATCGGCGTCCTGCTGACCACCTGGGTCCTCACGACCGCGACCAAGGCACGGCTGGACGCGTCAGTGAAATGGGTCGATCTTGCCGGCATCGGCATCCTCGCGGGCATCGGCTTCACCGTCTCCCTGCTCGTCAACGACCTCAGCTTCGAGGTCGGCTCAGCCCACAACGACGACGCGAAGGTCGCCATCCTGGCTGCGTCCGTGCTTGCCGCCCTGCTGGCCTCAATCCTGCTGACCATCCGCAACCGCCGGTACGCGGTGCTCGATGCGGCCGAACGCGTTGACGCGGACCACAACGGGATCCCGGACGTGTTCGAGGAGGACGAGCGGCGCTAGAGCGACTCGTTGGTGGTCACCCAGCAGCCCTGGCTGTATTCACCGAGCTGGTACGTCAGGTACGCCGGATCGCCTGCTCCGCTGGCATTCATCGGCTGGACCCGGACCGTGTACTGCCCGTAGGACCCTGATTCCTTCGCGAACCGGAGGGCAGCCTGCACATCCGGTGTGGTTATATCCAGCCCATAGACACCCGGGCGGCCGTTCGACAGAATCGTTACCCGGTATGAGGCTGCCGCAGGCGCGGGCTGCCAGCCCAGAGCCAGCGTGTAATAGCCGTCCACCCACTTCGGCGCGGGAGTCTGGGGACAAGCGAGAGCCGTGTTGCCCACCGTGCCCAGCCCGCTTCCCTGCCTCCCGCCGCCGAAATCGTAGTAGCAGTTGCTCGAGTTCCAGTGTTCGTACTTGTACGTCCAATACAGCGGATCCCCGGCGACTGAGCCGTTCATGGGGATCACCCGGACGGTATAGGTCGTGTAGTACGGGGCGGAGGTCTCCGTGGCATTCCCGCTGTTGGGATCGGAGGGCGAACGCGGGAACGTAAACACGGCATTCGTCGACGTGACGTTCTGCACCTGGTCATACACGAATCCGGTGCTGTTGGAGCTGACCCGCACCACATAGCCCGTCGGCGCGGTGCCCTTAACCGGAGGCAGCCAGTTGAAGCGGATATCCGCCGCCGTCTCCTTTTTCAGGCTGGCTTCGTCCTTGAGCGGGGCACAGATGCCCGATTTCCCAGAGACTTCGGAGGGTTTGCCCGGCCACCCGGCCAGGACCGGATTCGGGCCAACGGCCGGAGGCCCCGACGGTTCCGGAGTTGGGGTCGGTTCCGGAGTTGGGGTCGGTTCCGGAGCAGGCGTGGGAACCGGCGCACCGGCAGTCACGGAGAAGCTGGCGGTTCCCTGCTGGCTCCACCAGGCGTAGGCGGCCGGGCCGCCCACCCCCAGCCCGATCGCAAGGATAAAGGCCACCAGCGCCGTACGGGATCCCGGAAGGCGCCGAAACCGCTGCAGCACGCCGGGTTTCTCCTTTGGCGGCTTCGGCTGC
The DNA here is from genome assembly GCF_014836875.1 of Arthrobacter pullicola. GTDB lineage: Bacteria > Actinomycetota > Actinomycetes > Actinomycetales > Micrococcaceae > Arthrobacter_B > Arthrobacter_B pullicola. Next base: position 247,232 of record NZ_JACSQC010000002.1, read on the forward strand.
TCGTTCGGGTTCATGGCGTCCTTCGGGTAATTCGTGTCCTGACTGCCGCCGCCGCGAAGAATGCAGCGGTAAGCAGCACCATCAAGGTGCCCTGCCAGGTGCGGATGATCGGTTCCACCGTACTCTCAATGAACGCGGCGGCCGTGATTTCAGGCGGTGCGTCAGTGCTTCCGGAGGGCACGGCGCCAGGGACGGGCACTGTCTCCGCCGGCTGAAGCGCGGCTGGTCCGGCTGCCGGTACTGCGGCGACCAGCACTGTGGAGGATCCGGGGAGGGCAGCAGCCCCTGCGGGGAGCTGCGGCTGGCCGGCTGCCGGGGACGGGACCTGGATGGGCCGGACCGGTTCTGCGGCTGCGTCGCATGCGGAGCGGCCCGTTCCGGCGGAATCGAGCAGGAGCAGCAGGTCAAAGCTGCCCTGTTTGGACCTTGCAGCGTTGGGGGTGTCGAGCTGCAGGCCGGCTGCGAGTTCCACCTGGCGGGTCCCGCCGGCCGGGATAGCCAGGTCCAGGTCCAGGTCGGTGCAGGAACCCGCCGGACCGATCACGGCCTGGCCGGTTGCCGGCGCGTCCGCTGCGGAGGACCGGACTGCTAAATGTCCGGCAAGCTCCGGGTCCATCGCCGTGCTGAGGGCTGCTGCGGTGAGGAAGGCCGGCTCAGGGCCGGTGTTGCGGACCCAGACAGAGGCCGTGCTGGTGGCACCGGGGACCAGGCGCGCGCCGTCTGCGAAGACAGACCCGGCGGCCGAGGTGCCGAAGGTCCGGCCATCCAGGCTGATCTGGAGAAAATCATCGGCGGCCGAGGCTGCGGGGGCTGAAGCAAGGGAGGCTGCGGCCAGCAGCCCGCATGCCAGAGCTGCCAGGCCGGCCCTGGCGCCCAGGGGCACCACAGTCCGGCTGGAGGAGTGCATCAGACTGCCACGCTCTTGGGTACTTCTGCCGTGTGGAAGGAACCGGCGGGGTGGTCGCAGTGGTCACAGTCGCGCAGCACCGGGTCGTGACCGAACGCGGTGGTGCTGTTCTCGTGCAGGTGCCGGACGGCGGGACCGGCGTCGCGGGTGAAGGCACCGCTGGTCGGCAGGTCCAGCACCACGGCATCCACCTCGGCTGCCGGGTTCTTCCGCTTCTTCTCGAGGCTGCCGCGGACCAGCAGCACGATCCCGTATCCCAGCAGGCCGACTGCAGCCCACTGTGCGATCTCGCCGCGGTCGCTGTTGCCCAGGCCGTTGGCCACGAAGCCGACGTACGGAACCGCGTAGGACAGCTTTCCGCGGATCTGCGCTTCCATCACCGGGAACTGGTCGGCAACGGCATTGTTGTCGCCCTGGGTAGTGAAGGTACGCTCGCCGTTCTGCCCGGCGGCGATGCCGGTGATCCGGTGGGTGATGACTGCCGGCTTGCCGGATTCAATCTGGAAGGTGATGACGTCGCCGATCCGCAGCGCGTCGGCAGGTGTCGGCTTGACGACCAGGAAGGTGCCCGGCGCATAGCTCGGAGCCATGGAGCTGGTCAGCACGGTGTAGGTCTGCGAACCGGTTACCAGCGGGACGATGATCAGCACCAGGGCGGCCAGGGCGGCCACGCTCATGGCGACAAGGCTGATTGCGGTGCCGGCCAGCTTCAGTACCCGAACGGCCGGTGAGGCGGTGCTGTGTCCAGTTGACATGGTTTTTCCTAACCTACTTGTGCGGCGGAGAGCGGGACGGTGATGGTGGAAACCTGTCCCTGGATGTTCGCCGATTCGGCGAGGGTGACTTGGAAGCAGATGATTCCGGAGCCGCCCTTGGGGATGTCTACGGTCTGTGCCTGGGAACCGGTGAACAGTGCGGCGTTGCAGGCACCCAGATCGGTGCCGGCCACGGCCCGGTGCTGGATTGTCCACAGCTCCGGGAAGGAGGACACCTGTGCTGCACCTGCGGAGGCGTTGATGGTAAAGCTGCCGCCGGCGTCGGAGTTGTTGGTGAGCAGTACACCCGTGTACGAGGCGGAACCTGCATTGACGGTGCCAACGTTCAGCGCCAGCGTTCCCTGGCTGCCGTCTGCCTGGGTCATCAGCACCGGGCCGGTGCCGTTATCCATCACGACGTCGAAGCTGGCTGCCTGAATGGTCCCGGCTTCCACCGTGGTTCCTGCGTTCCACAGTGCGTAGCTGGCCTGGGCCGTCATGAGTCCGAGCACCAGCGCAGCCAGGACCAGGCCTGCCGCTTTCAGTACTCGAAGGCAATTCATGAGCTGCATCTCCAGGGAACAGGCTGTGCGCGGAGCGTGCGCGGAGCGTGCGCGCCGCGCACAGCCAGGGGTCGGAACAAGTGGCGGGGTGCCGGATTACTTCGGAGCGACCTGGTCCAGGGTGTAGCGCAGGGCCGTGAAGTCGGCGGTGTTCTGGGCGTCGTCGCGGTTCACGGTGGCCACGTTGAAGGCGAACGTGGTGGTGGCCGTTACCGACTTGTCAGCCGGGATGTCCGAGGGGACCAGGCTCTCCGCGTCGAGCACAACGCCCTCGGAGTTCTCGAGCACGACTTTGGAGACATCCGCGTTGGCGAAGTTGTTGTCCGCACCGTCGAGGCTGAGCTTGGCTTCCATGAGATCGCCCACCAAGGTGACGTCCAGTTCCTGGGTGTAGGTCAGGACATCGCCCGGAACCACCTTGTAGCTGGCGGGATCAACCGGTGTGCCGGCGGCGTTCGTCCAGGCACCTTCGCCTGCAACCAGGTTCAGGTCACCGGCGACGATGGTGCCGGCTTTGACTACCTGGCTCTGGTTCCACACGGCCAGGGTTCCGCCGCCGCCTAGCAGCAGTGCCACGCCTACGCCGGTTGCCAGTGCGCCTTTTGCCATCTTGTTCATTGTGTTCCCCTTGTTCCTGGTGAGACCTATCGGCACCGGGTTTTCCCCTGCCGCTGGAACTACTCTCCATCCCGCAACTCAAGAAACCGGGCAGTCTTGGCACAGGGTTCGGAAAACATTCGGGCAAGGCTCAAGGCGTCCGCAAGACGCCCTCAACATCTGCGCAATCCGAGTCGCTAAGCACCCTGATACCGCTTCTGGTGGCTGTGTCACCAACACGTGATTTGTTTACCGCGAAGGCCGTTTCGGGGCATGATGACATAACCCACTTTTATGCTTAAGGAGTACGGACGTGAGCACCACTTCCAACACAACGGCCAGGTCTTACCGGGTAGTGAATCCCGCTACCGGTGAACAGGGCGAGGAATTCCCCACGGCCACCGACGCCCAGATCCAGGAAGCCCTGGCGGGATCGCAGGCCGCGTTCGAGTCCTGGCGTGAAGTTCCCATCGAGGAACGGAGCCGGATCGTGGCCCGGGTCGGCGAGCTTTTCACCGAACGTGTCGAGGAACTGGCCGCCATCATTACCGAAGAGATGGGCAAGCCGCTGGCCGAGTCCAAGGGCGAAGCCGAGTTCTGCACGGATATTTTCAGTTACTTCGCCACTGAAGGTCCCGGGCTGGCAGCGGACCAGGAGATCAAGGCAATTGGCGGCGGCCGTGCCATGATCCAGAAGCTCCCGGTCGGGCCGCTGCTGGGCATCATGCCGTGGAACTTCCCCTACTACCAGGTGGCCCGGTTCGCTGCGCCCAACCTGATGCTGGGCAACACCATCATCCTCAAGCACGCCGAATCCTGCCCGAAGTCCGCGCTGGCGATCCAGAAAATCATGGACGACGCCGGTGTACCGGCAGGCGTCTACACCAACGTCTTCGCCAACTACGACCAGATCGCGGACATCATCGCTGATCCGCGTGTCCAGGGCGTCTCGCTCACCGGCTCCGAGCGTGCCGGTGCGATCATCGGCGAACTGGCCGGCAAGAACCTGAAGAAGGTTGTCCTGGAACTGGGCGGATCCGACCCCTACGTGGTGCTCGACACCGAGGACGTCAAGGCATCCGCAGGCCAGGCCTGGGCTACCCGGATCGAAAACACCGGGCAGGCCTGCAACTCCAATAAGCGGATGATCGTCATGGAAGACATCTATGACGAGTTCGTGGCGGAGCTGACTCACCTGGCCAAGGACCTGGTGCCCGGCAACCCGGCTGAGGGAGCCGAAGGCACCTACACCCCGCTCTCCTCCCGGGCCGCAGCCGAAGGGCTGGCCGAGCAGGTCCAGGATGCCGTCAATAAGGGCGCCACCCTGCACGCCGGCGGCACCCTGCAGGACGGCCCCGGAGCCTACTTCGCGCCGGCAGTACTCACGGGCGTAACCCCCCAGATGCGCGCCTACCGGGAGGAACTGTTCGGTCCGGTGGCGGTGGTTTACAAGGTCTCCAGCGACGAGGAAGCCATCAAGCTCGCCAATGACAGCGATTACGGCCTCGGCGGCGCCGTCTTCTCCACGGACGAGGAGCGCGCACGCCGCGCCGCCGCCCAGCTGGAAGTCGGCATGGCCAATGTCAACGGCGTCGGCGAAGGTGCCGACATCCCGTTCGGCGGCGTTAAGCGCTCGGGCTACGGCCGGGAACTTGGCCCGCTGGGCATGGACGAGTTCGTCAACAAGCGGCTCTTCTACATCGCAGACTAGTTCCGGACAGCCGTTTAGCGGCTGCTGAGGACGACGCCGGTACCTTCCCAGGTGCCGGCGTCGTCCTTTAACTCCTTTGTCCGGCTGACCGGCAAAATTTCCGCGATCTTGAGCCTGCGGGGGGAGAGTTCCTGAGCTTGCCCTGCCACAGTTGGCAGCATTGACTCACCCGAATCCTCCACAAAAGGATTGCTGCCCATCAGGAGGACCCCCATGTCTCCCCACCCGAGATTCGTGCCGGCAGGCTGCGCCATCCGCGCCTGCGGCGCTGCTCCCGCTCCGCCTATTCCGGCATGATCGCCGTGACAGAACGCCCAACTTCCCAAACTCTGGTCTCCACCCGGGTGCTGCGCGAGCTCAGCGAGCAGATGGGCCCGGAGATCTGCCATCAGTTCGTTGGAAACTACATCGAGATGTGGGATGGACGGTTTTCCCGGCTCGTGGCGGCAGTGGACACCTCGGATTTCCCCGACGCCATGGACGTGGTGCTGAGCATCAAGATTTCCAGCGAAATGGCCGGGGCCCAGCGGCTCGCCGGTTTGGCCACGCGTGCGCAGGAGATGGTCCGGAGCGCCGACCGGTGCGGCCTCGCTTCATTGATCGAGCCGATTCAGCAGTGCGGCGACGACACCGTGCGGCACCTCAGCCAGACGTATCCTGCCCGCTGACGCAGCCCGGAACTGCAAGCCGGAGTTACCAGGCAGCAGATTTACCGGGTTTACCGGGCCGGACCCTACTGGGCGGGACTCTACTGGGCGGGAGCGAGCCGGTAACCGACGCCGCGGACTGTTTCCAGCCAGCGCGGAGAGCGCGAGTCGTCGCCAAGCTTGCGCCTGACATTCCCGACGTGGACTTCGATCGTGCGTTCGTCCGACTCGCTGATGTAGGACCCGGTGTCATAGTCCTCCCCGCGCAGGCGGCGGACCAGGTCGGTTTTGCTCCGGACGCGGCGGCCACTTTCCAGCAGCGCGTGAAGCAGTTCAAATTCCGTGCGTGTGAGGTCCACGTCGCGGCCGGAGAGCTGCGTTGTCCGCGTTCCGGCGTCGAGCATCAGGCCGTTGTGCTGAAAGACACCCACGTCAGACCCGTGCAGGGGGACTTCGGGAACGGGCGCCGGCGGGACTTCGGCGGCCGGCACCGCAGCGGGCGCAGGGACCGCCTCGTCCTTGCGCGGGCGGCGCATCATTGCCGAGATGCGGGCGCGGAGCTCACGTGGCCGGAAGGGCTTGGTGATGTAGTCGTCCGCGCCGGCTTCCAGGCCCATCAGGGTGTCCAGCTCTTCGGCACGCGCCGTGAGCATCACGATGTAGGCGTCGCTGAACAGCCGCAGCTGCCGGATGACTTCGAATCCGTCGATATCCGGCAGTCCGAGGTCCAGGGTGACGACGGCGGGATTGTGACTGCGCACGGCCTCCACGCCTTCGGAGCCGGTGGGGCTTGCATGTACTTCAAAACCGGACTGCTGGAGTACTGCGTGCAGAAGATCGCGAATGTCTTTGTCGTCTTCGATAATGACGGCTACGCGCTGTGTTTCCATACTTTTTGTGGTTTTCCTGTCCTGCGAGACCTGCTGTACCCGCTCCCCTTATTCGGCATCCTACAGGCTTGGCAGATAAACTGCGGACTCCATTCACTCACAAAATGCGAGGTTGCCGCCCCCATGTCCAGATTTAAGGACGCGACCCTGTCCTCGCTGGGAAAGCGCAGGGACTTCTATTTGTTTGCCCTGCGCGACCGGGTAGCCCTGAGCCAGTCCCCTCTTGTGCTCGCCGTTGTTCTTTTGCTGCCGGTCGTTTATGTGGTTAGGCCGGCAGCATATTCAAATCCTGAGTTCCTGACCGGCCTGGGAATGATCGCTGGTTTGTCGGTACTGTCCGTGGCAGTGCCCTGGGGCCGCTGTTTCCGCTGGGCGTATCTGCTCATTCCAATCCTCGATTTTGGTGCTGTTGCCCTGCTTTACCGCGGCGTGCCCGATGTTCCGGGCGTCGCTGCGCTGGCCGTCTTTCCCGTCCTCTGGCTGGCCTGGTCAGCGTTCGCGCCACGGCTGGCAGCGCTGGCGGCTTTTGCCGGTGCCCTGCTGGTCGCCTGGGCTCCCCTGATAGGCGGCAATCCGTCGCCCGCGGATCTCCTGAGCCCCGCACTGGTGCCGCTGGTAATGCTTCTTGTCTACCTGGCCGCTGCCATCACCGTCCAGGACGCAGCTGGCCACCAGCAGGAACTTCAGGAGAAGGACCTGGAGCTCAAACGCAGCCTGCAGGACAGCCGGCGCCGCGCACAGCTCCTCGACGCCGTCCAGGACACCATCGACGTCGGCGTTGTGGTCCTGGCCAGGGACGGCCACATCATGCTGATGAACAACCGGCAGCTGGCCACCCATCAACTCTCTGTGCCTCCGGACAGTGACGGCGAGGATGAAGCCGACATGCTGCTCTTCGATCAGGACGGCTCCACTCCCCTTCCCGCTGCGGACCGCCCGATGGCCAGGGCCCTGCGCCGCGAAGCGTTCTCAGGCAGCCTCATGTGGGTGGGCCGCGGCGCGGAACAGCGTGCCATGGCAGTTTCCGCCAGCCCGCTGAATGATGAGAACGGGGAGTTCAACGGCTCGGTCATAGCGTTCAGCGACGTCACTGACATGCTCCGGGCGCTCCGGGCAAAGGAGGACTTCGTCGCGAGTGTCTCCCACGAGCTGCGCACTCCGCTGACCTCGATCATCGGTTACCTCGACCTCGTCGTGTCCGACGCCGAAGAGGAGGGCCTCTCCGCATCTCTGCAGGCCTCCCTGTCAGTGGCGCTGCGCAATGCTGAGCGGCTGCTGGTTTTGGTCGCCGACCTGCTGACGACGGCGTCGGATTCCATCCATCTGGAAGCCAGGGAACTGTCCCTGCGGGACCTGGTGCGGTCAGCTGCGGACTCTGCCCAGCCCCGGGCCAAAGCAGCGGGTATCAGGCTGGTGGTCGATGCCCCCTCCGACGTCCGCGGGGTCTTCGACTCAATGCGCGTCCAGCAGGTCCTGGACAACTTGGTCTCCAACGCGATCAAGTACTCCCCGGATGGGGGAACCGTCACCCTCCGAGTGGTGGGACGCGGGGCGTCCGTGCTGCTGGAGGTGGAGGACGAAGGCATGGGAATGACTGAAGCTGAGCAGGGTGAGGTCTATAAACGGTTCTTCCGTGCCGCTGCCGTGAAGAAAGCGGGAATACCCGGCGTCGGACTGGGCCTCGGCATCACCAAGGACATTGTCGATGCCCACGGCGGAAACATCAGCCTGACGTCGCAGTTGGGTGCCGGAACGACGTTCCGCGTTGAGCTCCCTTGTGCGGCCATCCCCGCCGGAGACGTTCCGGCAGGGTAATCTCACGGGCAGTGCATACGGCGGTGCCGGACTCTGCTGTAATTCGCTTCGCTTTGTCCAGAACTGAACTGAAACCGAGGTGATGACCATCAACCCGCCCTTCCGCATTTTGACCGTGTGCACAGGCAACATCTGCCGCTCGCCCATGGCTGAGCGCCTGCTCCAAGCAGGATTGGATTCGCTGGCTCCGGGTGAGTTTGAGGTTGCCAGCGCCGGAACGGGAGCCCTGGCAGGCTCGGCCATCGAACCCCATGTGGCTGGGTTCATCAACGTGTTTGGCGGCGTTTCCACCGGTTTCATCTCCCGGCAGCTCACCCCGGAACTACTGCAGGGCCAGGATCTGGTCCTGGCCCTGACCCGTGGACACCGCAGCAGAATCCTGGAGATGTCCCCCGGGCTGCTGCACCGGACTTTTACCCTGCGCGAGCTGGCCCGTTTGCTTCCCGGGGTTGATGCTGAGCCGCAGGCACCAGCTGCCGAACGCTGGAAAAGTGCCATACCGCTTGCCCTGCGGCGGCGGTCAGCTCATCCTGCCGGCCCGGGCGAGGACGATGTGGTGGACCCATACCGCCGCTCAGATGAGATCTACCAGCAGATGGTCAGGGAAATCAGCCCAGCCGTTGAGGCCATTCTGGGCTGGGAGAGGCAGTACCGTTGAACAGGCGGACAGGACGGGGCCGCAGTCCCGTGACGCGCTCACGCTCCGACCCGCTGCCAGGGCATCACCCGGCTCCCTGCCGGGCTGCCCGAACCTACTGCGCTGCCTGAACAGCCTCTTCCAGGGCCACCCACGCGAGCATCGCGCATTTGACCCGGGCCGGATAGCGGGCAACACCGGAGAAGGCCGCGGCGTCGCCGAGGACCTCCTCATCCGCCTCGACCGTCCCGCGGGAGCGCATCACCTCGCGGAAGTTCTCCACCAGGCCCAGCACCTCCTCCTTCGGCAGCCCGGCGGCCAGATCGGACAAAACCGAGGCTGATGCCATTGAAATGGAACAGCCCTGCCCCTCCCAGCTGATCCCGCCAATCGTGGCGCCTGCTGCTGCGGAACCGTCCAACGATGCCCGCAACCTGATCTCATCCCCGCAAGTGGGGTTCAGCTGATGGGATTCCCCCGTCAGTGCGCCTTCCGGGGCGTCCGCCAACCCCTCACCGTGCCGGGTCTTGGCATGTTCCAGAATGATCTGCTGGTACAGCTGTTCAAGATCCGAGCTCATGTCTACTTCACTCCAAAGAAGGGACGGACGCCGGCAACAGCTGCCAGGAACGCATCGACGTCGTCGGTGGTGTTATACAAATACGTGCTCGCCCGGGTGCTCGAAACGAGTCCCAGCCGGCGGTGCAGCGGCTGCGCGCAGTGGTGTCCCACCCGCACGGCAATGCCCTTGTCATCGAGGAACTGACCGACGTCGTGCGAGTGGACGCCTTCGACGTCGAATGCTGCCAACCCAATCCGCTCAATCCCGGCAGCCGGGCCCAGCACCTTGATGCCCTCAATCTGCTCCAGTCCAGCCACCAGCCGCTGGCCCAGCTCTGCCTCCCAGGCGTGGACCCGGTCCATCCCGGTTTCCTGCAGGTAGTTCACCGCTGCGCCCAGGGCCATGGCCTGGGAGATCCGCTGTGTTCCCGCCTCGAAGCGCTGCGGAGCCGGAAGGTATTCTGCCTTGTCCATGGTGACCGTGGTGATCATGGACCCGCCGGTCAGGAAGGGCGGCATGGCATTGAGCAGCCCGGACTTGCCGTACAGCACGCCGATCCCGGTGGGCCCCAGCATTTTGTGTCCGGAGAAAGCTGCGAAGTCAATGTCCAGGGCACGGACATCCACGGGCAGATGCGGAACGGACTGGCAGGCATCCAGCACCACCAGGGCGCCGTGCCGGCGCGCCATCGTCACCAGTGTCTCTACCGGGTTGATGGTTCCCAGCACGTTGGAGGCATGCGTAAACGCCAGCACCTTGGTCCGTCCGGAGATCAGCTGCTCCGCTTCTTCGAGCCGAAGTGCACCGGAATCGTCCACCGGGATCCAGCGCAGCGTGGCGCCGGTTCGGGCAGCGAGCTCCTGCCACGGAATGAGGTTGGCGTGGTGCTCCATCTCCGTCACCACTATCTCGTCACCGGGGCCCAGGACGAACCTGCCGGCGGCCTCTCCCCCGCGGCCAGCCGACGCATTCGAAAACGCATACGTGATCAGATTCAGGGCTTCGGTGGCGTTGGACGTCCACACGATTTCCTCCGGTGCAGCGTTGATGAACCCTGCGACCGTCCGGCGTGCATCCTCGAACACATCCGTTGCCGAAACGGCCAATGAGTGGGCGCCGCGGTGGACCGCTGAGTTGCGCTGTTCGTAGAATTCCTGCTCCGCCTCAATGACGCTGAGCGGATTCTGCGACGTGGCTCCGGAATCCAGGTAGACCAGCGGGTGGCCGTTGACCTGCTGGTGGAGGATCGGGAAGTCGTTGCGGATGCGCAGCACTTCGGCATTGTCCATCAGCCCTGCGGCGGGTTTGAGGGTGTCAGGCGTGGAAACCACGGGCACGGATTTACTCTCCTTGGCTGGCCGTCGGGTCGCGCGTAGTGGCAAGTTGTGTCTAACTGCGCCATTACGCAACGTAAGTCTGTGCTAATCATCCCACTGCGGGCGAACGAACGCATCTGAGTCCGGCCTTAGTTGGTTGTTGATCCCGGTACGGGTGACATCCGGGAGCGGTGCAGGCCCTGGCATGCACCGCGCGTACAGCACCGGAAAAAGCAGGTATCTACCCGCCTTACCCTGCAGGGCAGGGAACGTTAGGTTCCATCACGGATACGTCACGAAGCAGTAGGCATCAGGGGGTTGGCAGAAATGCGTAGAAAAATCACTGCAGTCCTGGCCGGGGCGCTGCTTGCAGCCACGTCGCTCATCGGGCTGGCTCCTCCGGCCGGCGCCATCTCCCCGGGGGTCGCCTTCGCCGCCTCCAACCTGCCCACCTGGCAGACCAACGGAATCGTCTGGGCCATGGCCGAGTCCAAAGGCATCGTTTATGCCGGAGGCACCTTCACGGCTATCCGCCCGCCCGGAACCACCGCAGGCGCGGCCGGATCGGTCAGCGCCGTCAACTTTGCCGCCTTCAACGCCCAAACCGGAAATCCCACCAGCTGTTCCCTCTCGGTCACGGGCGGCAGCGCCACCGTCCGGGCACTTGATGTCTCGCCCGACGGACGCACCCTGTACATCGGCGGCAGCTTCGGAGCGGTAAATGGCGTCTCCACCACCCGCATAGCCGCCATCAACCTTCCCGCGTGCACGGTGAACACAAACTTCAAACCGGGTGCAGTCTCCGCCACAGTCCGGGCAATTGAAGCAACGAACACGGCCGTTTACTTTGGCGGCGACTTCAAAACAGTCGGCACCACCAACCGCGCCCGTGCTGCTGCTGTCTCGAACACCGGTGCGCTGCAGGCATGGGCCCCGGCAGCAGACCAGCCGGTACGGGCCCTGCATATCCCGGCGGGAAAGAACGTGGTGATTGCCGGGGGAGATTTCCTCACCATGAACTCGGCTGATTCAAAAGCGCTTGCAGTTGTAAACAACACCACCGGCGCCAACGTGCGGACCTATCCGAACTTCTTTATTCCCAAAACCTCCGTAGTGAAGTCCATCGACTCCGACGCCACCAGCTTCTACATCGGCAACGAAGGAACCGGCGGCGGGGTCTTCGACGGCCGGGCACGGTTCGATCTGGGGACCTATTCCCAGGTCTGGCGAGACACCTGTCTCGGCGCAACCCAGGCTGTCTCCGTTTACGCCAAAACCCTGTACTCCGGCCATCACGCCCACAACTGCGCCAGTATGAACTCCTTCACCGAAGGAGAGCGTGTGCACCTCAGCGCACAAAACGTCGACACCCCGTCCCCCATGCTGCAGTGGAACCCCATCACCAACGACGGCCAGGGCGAAAAACTCGGTCCCCGGACCCTGGCCCACACCACCGCCGGAACCAACGACGTCCTCTGGGCCGGTGGCGAGTTCACCACCGTCAACGGCAAAGGCCAGCAGAGCCTGACCAGGTTCGGTCCCGGTCCCGGCACCGCCGGACCGGGAGCGCCCCAGCTGGTCAGCGGTGAATCCCGCGCTACCGGGCAGAACACCGTCCGCTGGCAGACCTCCTCCGATCCTGACGACTCGGACCTCACGTACAGTGTTTACCGAAACGGGTCCGCGACTGCGCTGGGAACCGTCAAGGCGTCCTCGCAATGGTGGAATCTCCCCCAGGCATCCTTCACCGACAAGACCGCGGCGCCGGGCACAACATACACCTACCGGGTCCGGGCGAGCGATCCGAATGGCCATGTGGGTGCACTGTCAGCTCAGGTCTCGATCGCCACGGCTGGATCTGTACCCGCCTACCCGGCGGCGGTCCGGGCCGACGGAGCCACCACATACTGGCGGCTGGGCGACACGTTTGCTGCGGCAGCGGACTCCTCCGCCGGGGATCGGATGGGCCTGCCGTTCGGCAAACCCACCATTGGCGGGGTTGCCGGCGTGCTTGCAGGGGACAGCAACAAGGCCACCTATTTCGACGGCGTTGATGATTTTGTCTATGGTCCGCAGCGGATCACGCCTCCAGCCGTGTACAGTGCCGAGGCCTGGTTCAAGACGAACACCACAACGGGCGGCAAGATTATGGGATTCGGCAACGGCCAACCCTGGCGGAACGGCAAAAATGCTGGTCTCAGCAATAACTATGGCCGGCACGTGTACATGACCAACGCGGGAAAACTGGTCTTCGGTGAATGGGCCAGCGGCGCCGCAAGAACGGTGGTCTCCTCCGCCAGCTACAACAACAACGCCTGGCACCATGTGGTCGCCACGCAGGGTCCGGCGGGCATGACCCTGTACGTCGATGGCGTGAAGGTTGGGTCCAACACCGTGGCCGCGAGCCAGACCACCATCGGCTCCTGGCGGATCGGCGGAGACACCCTGACCACGGGCTGGCCCAGCGCTCCAACCAGCCGGTACTTCAAGGGCTCCATTGACGAGTTTGCCGTTTACCCGACAGTGCTCACCGCTGCCCAAGCGGCCGCCCATAACCAGCTGGGGCGGAAGTAGGTCCATGCCGGCAGCCGCCCTTGTCTAGTTCCAGACCGCGCCGGAGTCCGCCGCCCGGGAACCGTGCGCGGGCGGGGTGCCGAACCCGGATCCGGAGACCGGCAGTGGTCCTGTGGCTCTGCGCGGTGGGGGCTGCCGGAGTGGTGACCGCCATCCTGCTGAACCCGACTCCGGTGGACCGTCCGGTTTACGGCCATGTGCTCAAGGCCCTTGCCTGGCTGCAGGCCCGCGGTGTCCCCAGCTGGGTGACTTACGACGACGTCGAGCGGCTGGCCAACGTGGCGCTGTTCATTTTGCCCGGCTTGCTGGTGTCCCTGCTTCTGGCCAGGAAACGGTGGTGGCTGGCGCTGGCCCTGTGCCTCGGGCTCTCCGCCGCTATGGAACTGGCTCAGCACCTGTTCCTCCCGGAACGCTCCGCCAGCAGTGTCGACGTGCTGCTCAACGGCGCCGGGGCGCTGATCGGCGTTCTGCTGGGCTCCGCGCTTCGAAACCTGGGTGCGGCCCGGCGGCTTAGGCGGACGTGCCGCCAAGGCTAGGGCTTACCCCCTGTTGTCCGGCCCGGTGCGCGCCTGGACCAGCCAGCGGTCCCGGGCGCGCGTGCCGCCGGCTCAAACCGGATTTGCTTCCCTCCGCGGAAAACCGCGCTTCAGGCGTTCCGGACGGCGTTTCCGCCGCGTCCGCCGTCAAGCAGTGTCAGAGCCTTCCGGAGCACGCTGGAAGAGGTGGTGGCGGTGTACGGGAGGTAGACGACCTCCACCTTGATCCGGGCCATATCCCGTTCCAGCCGGTCGCCCTTCCCCGTGCCCCGCCAGTCATCGCCCTTGAAAAACACGTTAAAACCCACTTCGGCCCAGGTTTCGGCTTTGTTGATGTGCTCGTCCACCACCACGTCATCCACGAAGCGGATGCTGCGAACAATTTCCAGCCGTTCCGCGAGCGGAACCACGGGAGTCGTGCCTTTGAGCCTTTCAGACATTCCGGGGGAAGCGACGCCGGCAATCAGGTAATCGCACCGGCTCCGCGCATGCCGGAGCAGATTCAAGTGCCCGATATGAAAAAGGTCGTAAACGCCAGAGGCGTAGCCGATCCGAACCGCCATGTGTTCAACCCCCAGATGTGGTGTGGTACCCGATCATCTTGGGGTGCGCGCAGGCGGCGGTAAAGCGGTCTTGGGGTATTCAAGTAGGGTTCCCGCAAACACGAGTACCGCCCGTATTTGCACAGGGTAGCGGGGCACCGGATTCGGGTAGGGCCCACCGTAGGGCGCATCTGGGGCCGCCGCTACGATTCGAGTCAGTTTCGGGCCGTGGGCCCGTCCCCAGTACACGAGGCGGTTGAGCCGTGCAGAAGAAAATTGCGGCGATGTTCTCCATCGCGGCCCTGTCTGCGACAGCAGTAATTGGCGTGGCGGCGCCGGCGTCGGCGCTGTCCCCCGGCGTCGGGTTCAGCGCGGTTGCGCTGCCCACCTGGCAGACAAACGGCATCGTCTGGTCAGTCGCAGAGTCCGGCGGCGTGATGTACGCCGGCGGCACCTTCAGTCAGATCCGTCCACCGGGCACCGCCGCCAACAGCACCCAGGCCCGGGCCGCAGTGAACTTTGCCGCCTTTGATGCCTACACCGGTAACCCGACGTCATGCGCTTTGTCCTTCACCGGCGGCACCGGAACCACGGTCCGTGCCATCGATGTCTCCCCCGACGGGAAGAAGCTCTATGTGGGCGGCAACTTCACCAACGTCAACGGCGTCTCCGCCAACCGCCTGGCCGCCATCAACCTGCCCGGATGCACAGTGGACACCGGTTTCCGCCCCGGCTCCATATCCGCCACTGTCCGGGCCATTGCTGCCACGGCCGACACCGTTTATTTCGGTGGCGACTTTCTAAACGTCAACGGTACGCCCCGCAGCAGCTTTGCCGCTGTCAGCACCACCGGTGCCCTGCGCCCGTGGGCCCCGCAGGTCGACGCGGTGGGACGGGCGGTCGACGTCCCTGAAGGCCGCAGTGCTGTCCTGATCGGCGGCGACTTCAGCACCGTCAACGGGGCGGATTCCAAGGCAATGGCCGTGGTGGACACCAGCACGGGTGCCAGCGTGCGCACCTACCCCACCCGTGAGTACATTCCGCGGACAGCCGTTATCAAGGACATCACCAGCGACGGCAGCGACTTCTACATTGCCGGCGAAGGCACCGGCCCCACCTCCTTCGACGGCCGTGCCCGCCTGTCCCTGGACAACAACTACGAACAGGTCTGGAAGGATACCTGCCAGGGGGCAACCCAGACGGTGCTGCCCTACAACGGAGTGCTTTACTCCGGGCACCACGTCCACGACTGCTCGGCCATGGGCGGTTTTTCCGACGGCAACCGCCGGCACCTCTCCGCGCAGGACGTGGACAACCCGTACCCCTTCCTTGGCTGGAGCCCGGACACCAACGGCGGCACCGGTGAAGGAATCGGTCCGCGGGCCATGGCCATGACCAAAGCGGCCAGCAACAACGTGCTGTGGGTGGCCGGCGAGTTTACCGCAGCCAACGGCTCCCCGCAGCAGGGGCTGACCCGGTTCGGTCCGGGTCCGGGCTCGGCCGCGCCCAGCACCCCGGCAACGGTCAGCGTCTCCAGCCTGTCAGCCGGAGAAAACACCATCCGGTGGCGCCAGAGCATCGACAACGATGACTCCGACCTGACGTACAGCATCTTCCGCAACGGTTCCTCCACACCGCTGGGCACCGTTTCCGGCAGCTCCACCTGGTTCGATGCCCCGCAGCTGTCCTTTACCGACACCACCGCGCGTCCGGGAACGGCGTACTCCTACCGGGTCCGGGCCAGCGACGGCACCAATACCAGCGCCCTCTCGGCGCAGGTATCGGTCACCACGGCCACGGAGTCCCATCCGTATCCGGCAGCAGTCCTGCGTGACGGAGCCAACACGTACTGGCGCCTGGACGACGCCACCGCCGCCGCTCCTGCAGACAGCTCCTCAGGCAACAACCGCGGCCTTCCCTACGGCTCGCCTGTGACCGCAGGAACACCGGGAGCCGTATCCGGCAGCACGGCAGCAGTGTTCGACGGCGTCGATGACCAGGTCTCCGGGCAGCAGCGCTACGCGGCGCCCACCACCTACACCGCGGAAGCCTGGTTCAAGACCAGCACCACCCGCGGCGGGGAGATCTTCGGTTTCGCCTCCGGCCAGCCCAACCGCCGTGCCGACCGCAACTCCAGCGGCACCGTGGACCGCAGTCTGTATATGACCAACACCGGCACGCTGGCCTTCGCCGTCCTCAACCCCGCCAACACGCTGGTTGCACCCGCCACGTCCGCCACCTACAACGACGACGCCTGGCACCACGCCGTAGTTAGCCAGACGGAGACAGGCTGGACCCTGTACGTCGATGGCGAGGTGGCGGCGAGGGGCGACACGCCAGCAGTCCAAACCTACAAAGGGTCCTGGCGGATCGGCGGAGACAGCCTGAATTTCCGCTGGCCCAACCGTCCCGCCAGTGGTTACCTCGCCGGGTCCATTGACGAGTTCGCCGCGTATCCGACGGCGCTCAGCGCGGCGCAGGTTGCGCAGCACTTCGCTGCCGGAACCGGCGGCGCGGGACCCGAACCGGTACCCGATACCACAGCGCCGTCAACAGTCCCCGGTGCAACGGCAACGGTGGATGACACCACCGCCACCCTGCGCTGGGAAGCTGCCACGGACAACGTGGGCGTAACCGGATACCAGGTGCACCGTGCCACCACGGACGGGTTTGAACCCACAGAAACAACGCTGCTCACCACCGCCGGAGCCTCCGTTCTCTCCTACACGGACGCCGCCCTGGCCCCGGGGACCTACTACTACCGGGTGCGGGCAGTGGACGAAGCCGGCAACACCGGCCCGGCCTCCGCGCAGGCAGCCGCCACCGTGGCCGGCGCACCGCCGGTGGACCCGGTGACCCTGGCCCTCACGCCCACCGCCGACACCTATGTCAATCAGGGGGCGCCGGGCACGGTCCACGGCTCAGCCACCTCGATGGCCTCCCGTGGAAGCCTCGCCTACACGTCCTATCTGCGGTTCTCCGCAGGAACCGGGGTGCCACCCGGCATGCGGCTGGTCTCGGCCACCCTGCGCCTGTACACCACATCGGACAGCTTCGGCGGTTCCCTGGACACGCACACCGTCCATCCGGTGGAAGGGACGTGGGCGGAAGCGACCACCACCTACAACAACCGGCCCGCCCTCGCCGCTGCACTGCTTGGCAGCGCAGCACCGGTGGCGGTCAACACGCCGTACTCGGTGCATCTGGATGCCGCGGCCATCTCGGCCATGCTGTCCGGTTCCATCGACCTGGGAATCACCAGTGTGGGCACCGACAACGCCTGGTTCTACACCAAGGAAGCCTCCTCCACGAGGCGCCCGGTGCTGACCCTGGTTTTCGAATAGTCACCGCAGCAACTACATCCATCCGACCTTCGATCCCGGCATCCCAGGAGTGCATCATCCCGCCGACCGGTTCCACCTTCGATTAGAAAGCTCAGGCTATGAAATCTGGTCTCAAACCTCCGTCACGATCCAGGCGGGTGCCTGGTCTGCTGCTGGTGCCTCTGCTGACACTTGGCCTGGCGTCCGGGTGCAGCTTCACCGAGCCGGCCACCGACACCGCCCCCGCGGCATCGCCGTCGCCATCCGCCTCCAGCTCCGGTTCCGGCAAAGCCAAGCCCTCCAAATCATCCTCTGCCTCCGCTTCTCCCGTGGAAGGTGGTGCGGAGACCCAGGAAGATGCGGAGGCCGTGGTCCAGTCCCCGCAGCCTGCACCGGAACCGGAATTTGATGCAGCGCAGGAACAGTTCCTCCAGGACAAGGTCCCGGAGGGCAACGATCCCAACGCCATTCTCCAGGTGGGTCAGGAGCACTGCGACCAGCTGACCAGTGCCAACGCCCTGGACGGTGAGGCCGTGCTCAGCGAGCTGATCATGAAGCCCTCAAAAGACACGTCCGACGCGATCGTGTCCCTCTGCCCGGGTCTGCTTCCCGTCCTGGAAGCTGCCGCTCTCGGGTTCCCGGACGGCGTTTTCGCCGTCGGTGAAGCTGCACCGTGGGCTGAGGAACCCTCCGTTGCGCCCGGCACCTACCGTGCCTACGGCATGTCGACGGAATGCGGCATCTCCGTATACGCGGGCAGCGGGGACCTCATCGGATCCTTCGACGGAACCCAACCTGTAACTGTCGGCGCGGATGCCGCCCGCGTGGAATCGACCCAGTGCTATTCGTGGTCCCGCGCATGATTTTCCGGTCTCAGAACTGTCTTGCTTTATAAATGCCTATCCTAGGGAAGGGGTAACCAATGGATATGCGCGAACAAATACTCATACTTCGCCGAAATTGGATGCTCATAGTCTCATTTGCACTCATCGGCATAATTATTGCCGCGGGGGCATCAGTCCTGATGCCAAAAACCTATACCGCCACCAGCAGTCTCTTTGTTTCCACCCAGAATGTCGAAACCTCCGCTGAACTCCAGCAGGGCAGTGTGTTCGCGCTTGCACGTGTCCAGTCCTATGTGGGTCTGGCCCGCAAACCCCAGGTCCTGGACCCGGTGATCGCAGATCTGGATCTGGACATGTCGGCCCAGGAGCTGGCGAAGAGCGTCCAGGCGTCCACCTCCCGCAACACCGTCCTCATCGACATCACCGCCACGGACTCCTCGCCCGAGATGGCAGCGGACATCGCCAACGGGGTGTCCGCCAGCCTGATCGCCTCGGTCGCGGATCTTGAGCGGCCCACCAACGGACTGCCGTCGCCGGTGCGCCTGACATCGGTGGACGCAGCTCAGCCGCCGTCCGGCGCCTCCAGCCCCAACACTGTGCTCAATCTGATACTCGGTTTCCTGTACGGGCTGGTCGCTGGACTGATCGTGGCCGTGCTGCGGCATGTCCTGGACCGGCATGTCCGCAGCGAGGCGGACCTGCGCCGGTCCACGAGCCTGCCGCTGCTGGGTGGAATCACCGAGACGCAGGTTCCGCGGAATTCCCCCGCCCCTGCCGTACTGTCCGGCTCCGGCACGGACTCCTTCCGCCGGCTGCGGACCAACCTTGAGTTCGCTGCCCTCGGCCGGCAGATGCGGTCATTGGTCATCACCTCCTCGCAGCCGGGCGAAGGCAAGAGCACGGTGGCGCTCAATCTGGCGTTGAGCATCGCCCACAGCGGCCAGAAAGTCATGCTGGTCGACGCCGACCTGCGGCTGCCGTCGGTTGCCGATGCCACCGGCCTGGAGGGCAGCGTGGGGCTGACCACCGTCCTGATCGGGCGCCTCACGTTAGCGGAAGCAACCCAGCACTGGGGATCGGCCGGACTATCGGTCCTGACCTCGGGGCCGCTGCCGCCGAATCCCACCGAATTGCTGGGGTCCCGGGCCATGGAGGAACTGGTCCAGAAACTCGAATCCGACTACGACGTTATTATTTTCGATGCTCCGCCGGTCCTCCCGGTTGCCGACGCCGCCATCCTGACCCGCCATGCGGACAGTGTGCTGCTCGTGGTCGGTGCCACACACGTCAGCCAGCACAACCTGTCCAAATCCGTGGAGCAGCTGACCCTGGCAAAGGCGAACGTGGTGGGTGTTGTGCTCAACCGGATTCCGCGCAGCGGCCCTGACGCCAACACTGCCTACCGGTCCGAATACGGGACACCTTCACTGCACGCCATGGACAACGACGGCGCTCCGGCCTCACCGGTGGCCGAAGCCGAAGCTGCGATCCTCCGGGAGAGCCGGCGCGGCCAGGCCCCGGAGCATGCAGGCCGCGGAGGAAGCGCTGTATAGAGCTGGTTTTCCCGGCCAGCCCTCAGGCCGGCAGGAACGCCCCCGGGAGAAGTTCTCCCGGGGGCGTTCCTTTGCGCTGCGCTCCGGACCGAAGCAAACCATCCTGCGGGAGTTCCATCGGGTCGCCCCCAGTCAGTCGGCGTGTTCCAGTGCCTTGTCCCGGATGCTGCGGCTGCGCCGGTTCAACATCACGGCCGCGGCACCGCAGAGTGCTGCCACGGCAACCGCGGCGGTGAAGCCCCAGGCCGAGGCCTGAGCGGAACCAGGGACAGCAAAGGCCAGGGGCAGGATCAGGGTGAGCGCGGCGAGGACGCCACGCATCAGGGTGGAGAGCTGGTTGGACTCGGTCGCCCGGAAATACGCGAGAAGAATGGTGTACGGCACCATCGCCAAATACTGGACGGCATACGGCCAGCGCAGGTCCTGCGCGTTCTGCCAGGTCTCCCCCAGTACAAATTCCCCCGCTGCGGCGGGGAGCAGCAGCACGGCAGCACCCCAGCCGACACCCAGAACCAGGACAACCGCCAACGCTTCGACCAGCCGTGCCCGGAAAGTTGCGGTGCCGCGGCTGCGGACCAGCTCCGGTATCACCGCCGTCTTCAGCGCACCGAACACCGTGTTCAACGGCGAGAACAGCAGCTGTGCGGCCCGAAGCGCGCCAACGCCTGCCGCCCCCAGCGGAACAGCCAGGAGATACAGCACAGCGAAGGACGACGCGTTGAGCGCGGCGAACTCCCCCGCATAGCGGAAGGCGAAACTGCGGTTGAGCCACAACCATCTGGTTCCGGCAGGAACAGCCGGAACGCACCGGGCCAGCAGCAGTCCCAGCAGCAGAGCGACCGCAGCGCCGATGCCCCACCACACCAGGACCGCCGCCAAACCGGCGCCGGCCTGGGCGGCCGACAGCATCGCCGCGATGGAGATGACCGCCCACGCGCCGTCGATTGCCAGCGCCCGTGTGGGGGTGCCCTCGCAGATGAACAGGTAGCGGAGACTGTCCTGCAGCAGCACCACGGGAGCAGCTGCGGCCATTACCAGCCACAGGCCTGCGTTTTCCTCTCCGGCGGCAGCCGCCCCCGCTAGAAGAAGCAGCACCGTAGGAACTGCTGTCAGCGCCGTCGCACCCAGGCTCGCGGCGGCGATTTCACGGGTAAGCTGCCCGGTCCGTGAGTACCTGACCAGCAGCGTCTCCCCCACCAATGCGCGCTGCCCGCCAAGGAACAGCAAAAGACCGGCGTAGGCAAGGGAGAACTGGCCGAACTGTTGGACACCGGCAACGTTTGCCGCGATTGCCACGGCCACGAAGTTGGAGAGGCTGGAAACTCCCTGGTCCGCGAAAGTGACTACGCGCCGCAGTCTGCCCATTCAGCCCAGCCTCAGCAGCTCGGACCGCCATTTGGGGAGGAATGCGGCGCACATCAACACGTGGGCTGCAGCCAGCACAGCGTAGGCAATCAGGAAAACGCCCGGCCACGGCAGCAGCAGGAAAGCCAGGCAGGTCATCCCGTAGTCCACCGGGAGCGTGATCACTGAACGGCGCATCAGGCGGCGGCGCTCGGCAGATCCGGCCGGGGCAGCGAAACCAGGGTTGGCCGGTCCTGCGGAATCAGGTTTTACCCCAGTACCCGCGGACCCACCCGCTCCGCGCGTTGCGTTCCGCCGAAGCTGGTCCAGGAGCACACCGCCAAAGAAGATGGTGGAACTGGCCAGCAGGAAGGCTCCCGTGCAGGCGGCCAGCAGCAGCGCCGGGTGGTCCGTGTTCCGGAGCAGGAAGCAGAACGCTGCCACGTGCATGACGGCGATCCGGCCGTTGTCCAGAATGTGGTCCAGCCATTCCCCATAGGCTGAGCTGCGTCCCTGCAGCCGGGCCAGCTGGCCGTCCGCGGAATCCAGCACATAGCCCAGCGCCAGCAGCACTCCGGCCAGGGCCGAGGTGAGGTTGGCGGTGGCGCTGAACGCCAGCCACAGCAGGGAGCCGTAAGTCAGGGCCGCCCCGGCAAAGGTAACGTGATTGGGCCGGATCCGTGTGTTCCGCAGCGCCGCGGCCACCACCCGTCCGGCTGGGCGGTTGACCCAGAGCAGGTAAAGCGGCACTCCCCTGCGGGTCTTCTGTGCCTGCTTCAGCCGGTTGAACGACTCGCGGAAGCCAGGCTTCGCGGCCGGCTGGGGAAGGGTCCGGCTCATGTTTTTGCTCCTTCTTTGCGGTCGGCCACGGCAGTGAGGATCAGGATGGACAACGCCAGGATCATCAGCCGGCCCATGGACTGCAGCAACGATCCGCGCAGCAGAATGAACAGGTACCCGGCGAAGATGGAGATGCCCAGGTATCCCACGGAGCCGCGGCTGAGGATATCCGTCCGGAAGCCGGCATCCAGCCGCCGGGCCAGGAAGCCGAGCCCGGCAAATGCCGCAATCAGCCCGATCAGCCCAAAGTTGATCCAGGCCTCCGCCCACAGCGGCGCCGAGAGGTTGAGGTTGGCGCTGTTCATCCACATGCCAACTTCCACCCCGGTGTCATACGGCTTGTCCGCCCACATCACCCGCGGCACCCAGAAGAACATCGCACCTAATGCCTGGTATCCCCAGGACAAACCCTGTTCCTGGGTGTAACCGAGAGTGTTAGCCAACATCGTGAACTGGTCATAGTCCTTGGTGGCGATGGTGGTCCACACGGAGTCGAACTGGACGGCTGTGCCGGTTCCGGCGGCCCGCCGTGTCACATCGGAAAGCGGGAAGACCAGGATGGACGCCAGCACCCCGCCCGCGAGCATCAGGTTGAAGATCCCTTTGCGTCCCCGGATCAGCGGCAGCAGCAGGCCGAACAGCACTGCCAGGGTCCAGTACCGCGAATTGGAGATCGGATTGTTGACGACGGCGTTGATCACCGCCAGCGCAACCATCAGTGCGGTGTCCACCAGCCCGAGCCGCCGCTGCCGGTTCCGCCACACATGGATGTAGAAGATAAGCGCAATCAGGCAGGCCACAGAACCGGCGGCGGAAATGATGGCCCGCAGCGCCTGGCCGCTGTCCGGATTAATGGCGTCCAGGGCCTCGCTGGTTTCCTCCCTGCTGAGGAAGAAGACAGCCAGTCCGCCAACCTGCACGATGTACACGAGGGCTGCCCCAATTGCACCCACGGAAAAGAAGCGCAGTGTCTGCACGCTTCGAAGTCTCCGGAACCGGGGCCGGACTGCCTGTCCGCTGCGGTGCCGCACGTGGTAGGCGGCGTCAAAGCACATGCACCCCAGCAGGGTGAGGAAACTGGCCAGCGTCAGCAGCCCGTCATCCACCTGGATGCCCAGGGCAGTGGAGCGTCCCGTGGTCAGCTGGGCCAGTGGTGCCAGACCCATGCCGGTGTAGACGAAGATCCAGAACACTCCAGCTACCGGGCGGATGTCAGCATTCCAGAGCAGCACCGCGATCTTGACCGCCGCATATAGGGCCACCGAATACCGGATGAGGAAATCCGTGTCGGTGTATGCCACGGCTGCTGCCCCGCGCGCCAGAAGCGGCAGTACAACGGCGAAGATCAGGAAGGCGGCGAGCGCCACCGCCGATTGCAGGCCGCGTCTCGGTTCCTGCACCACCGGCCCCGGGTAGCTGAGCGTTTCCAGCGTGTTTTTCATCGGGTTCCTTCCTTCCTCCGCCTGGCCCCCGGGCCTTGCTTGGAGCTGCTGGCCAGCCGGTACCGGGAGAGGAGGTCCTGGGCCAGTATGTCCGCCGACCAGATGGCGCGGTGCAGATTCAGGGCCCTGGCGCTGAGCCCGTTCCGGGCTTGGGCGTCTGCGCCCAGTTTGCGCATGGCTTCGGCCAGTGCAGCGGCGGTGGGTTCACTCAGGACGGCTGCCCCGGCCTGCTCCAGATCCGGTGCCAGGCCGCACTCCGTGCTGACAATCAGCGGCACTCCCAGGGCAGCTGCCTCGATCACGGCCATGGGATAGGGCTCGTTGAGCGATGGCAGCACAAAGGCCGTGCACTGCCCCATTGCCGCCTGCACATCCTTCGGCCCGAGCTCTCCGGTCAATTCAAAGCGCTCCGCGTGCCCGGAGCCGGCAATCAGCGCCCGCACCTTCTCGGCCTCGCCCTGGTCCGGACCCGCAAGGATAAAGCGGGCGTCCAGTCCGGCGTCGAGCGCTTCAATAGCCGCCTGCACAAACACGGCAGGCTGCTTGCGGGCGGCGAGCCGCGCGGCGAACAGGAAGACCTGCTGCTCCGGATCCGACCACCGCAGAACGGGATCGGGCACCGCGTTCACCACGCGGCGCATCCGGCTGGGCCGGACTCCCAGCTGCTGCAGGTCCTGCTCTTCCTGCGCTGTCAGTGTCAGCCACAGGGCGGGGATCCGAACCATGTGCCGCGTGATGATCCGGTCAAAGACCCGGACCGGCGCAGCGACGGACGGCACCAGCATCCCGTGGGTCTGGGCCACCACCGGGACCCCGGTGCGGCGCAGCAGCAGTGTTGCGGCCGTGGTGATGAAGTCACGGCAGAGGTGCACATGCACGACGTCGGCGGTGCGGCCGTGCGCAGCCGCATACCGCGGCAGGGCCAGGCTCACCAGGCCCCGCAGCTTCGCTCCCGGGAAAGGCCGGTGAACCCGGAAGTACCGCACTCCGTGCGGGGAGGTTCCCGCTTTCACGGGGGGAGGCGCGCCGAGCCAGCCGCCCACAAGTTCGACGGCGGCACCGGCGGCGGCCAGGGCCGCGCTCTGCATCCTGGCCACCGCCCACACTCCCCCGGCGGCCGCACCGGGCCCGGCCAGGCCCCCGACCTGCAGCACCCGCAGCGGACGCGGTTCCGGTGCTTGGCCGTCAGCCATGGTTGTGTTCCTTCGCCGGCTCTGTACCGGGCTCCCCGCGTTCCACGCGTGCCAGCTCACGGCTTTTAAGGCCGATCTGCCAGTAATAGGTGGAAAGCGCCAGGGCGTAGTCAAAGCCGGCACGGCCATCCAGGAATCCTCTGCGCAGAAGATAGCTGTAGAGGAAGAACACCAGCGGCTTGAACGGCACGGCGTCGAACCGCCGGCCCTGCCGGCTTTTGGAGGCGCGGACGCTGTTCCGGGTTTCCGGGTGGTTGCGTAGGTACGCCTCCCAGTCGGAGTAGCGGTTGTGCCGGTCGAACCAGGTCCGTACGGGATCGGCGTCGTTATGCACCAGAAGGGCGGTGGTGCGGCCCACCGGGCCGCTGGGCCGGGGCTGGTAGTGCGCTTCCACTTCCCCCATCCCCGGCAGATGCAGCAAATCGATGTTGCAGAACGCGTTTTCGCCCCGCCGCAGGAACGATCTCTTGACCACACGGTGCCCGTGCTCGAGCCGGGTGCCGGCAAAGTAGTACGCGATCGGGAGGTCGAAAGCGACCCGCTCCTCGGCTGGATCGTCGGCAATCGAGGCCAGCTCCGTGATGAGGTCCGGCGTTGGGTACTCATCTGCGTCCAGCATCAGGAGCCAGTCATGGCGTGTTTCCACGTTCTCCAGCTGCCACTGCTTCTTCTGGGGGAAGGCTCCGTTCCAGGTGAAATTGACCACCCGGGCGCCAGCCTCCTGGGCCAGTTCAACCGTCCGGTCATTGCTATTGGAATCAACAACAATGACCTCGTCGAAATCCGCTAAGGCCGCGAGGCACTGGCTAATTCCTTTTTCCTCGTTTCGAGTCTGAATCAAAACCGATATAGGTATTTTATTCATGTACTTCCCCCCTGAAGCAGGTATCTTTTTTGTCTTGAGAATCTAGTCCGGGCGTTGTGCCTGGCTTAGGGTTGAGGAATGCCTACCAGACACGCCAACCACCGTTCGTCCCGAATTCCAAGCCGCGGACCGCGCATTCTTGGTCTTCTGGCACTGGTCCTGGCCGCGGCGCTGCTCTCCTTCTACGCCCTGTCCCAGACCGGACCCGCCACCGGCGTGACACCGCGGAGCGCCGTCCCGGAGACTCCGCGCTCCGCCGACACCGGGCCGGCGGCCGTTCCGCGCATCGAGATTCTCGGGGACTCCTATGTGGGCAGCTCCGACGAAGGCGGGAAGGGCCTGGCCAACTGGACCAGCCTGGTTGGCACCCGGTTCCATGAAGGAAACAAGCCCGTGGAGATCAACCCGGTGGCACAGCCCGGTTCCGGCTACCTTGCCCGCGGCGTCACCGGACTGGTGTTCAGTGAAGCTGCCGCCGAGCGCCTGAGCCCGGAAGCGGACGTGGTGCTGGTCTTCGGCAGCCGCAATGACGGCCGGCAGAGCGACACTGCCATGTACGAGGCAGCCCGGACGCTGTACTCCGATCTCCGCGCCCTCGCTCCGAAGGCAGAGATCATTGTGATTGGCCCGGTTTGGGTGGACGCAAACGTGCCGGACTTCATCTCCGCCAACAACGAGGCGATGGCCAGGGCAGCGGCAGAAGAGAAGGTCAGCTACGTGGACGCGGTTGCCGAAGGCTGGTTCACCGGAACGGACGGTTCCCTGATCGGCATCGACGGCGTCCACCCTACGGACGCGGGCCACGCCTACCTGGCGGAGAAGATTTATCCGCTCCTGGCCGGGACGGTGGCGGACCTGGCCCGTTAACGCCGCCGGGGTCATGGCCGGCCTGGGGCGGCCGGGTTCCGGCCGTCTGCCTCTTCGGTGAACCGGTCGCCGAGCTCCGCCGGCTGGTTGGAGGCACCGTAGATCCGGTTGGCGCCAACGGTTCCTTTGACCACGGTCATCGGCTGGATGACTGCAGACCTGCCGATCCGGGTTCCCCCCAGAACCATGCAGCGCGAGGTCACCCAGGCGCCGTCGTCGATCCGGATGGGGCTGGTTACCAGTCCCATGTCGGTGCGGACCCGGTGGCTTCCCGTGGTCAGGAAACTCTCCTGGGAAATGACGACGTCGGCTCCAATCCAGACATGGTCCTGGTTATGGAACCACACACCTTCCCCGATCCAGGACCTGGGACCGATGTGGAGTTTCCACGGCGCCTTGACCCGGGTGCGCGGACGGAAGATCACGCCGTCGGCAATCTCCGCCCCGAAGGCACGCAGCACTGCGACGCGCAGCCGGGAGCTGATCTGCCACGGATTGGTGACAAAGACCAGTTCACACGCGGACCACAGATACACAACGGGACGGGGCCGCCCCCAGGACTCTTTGGAGCCCGGCGCCTTGGACAGATCAATGACAGCACCGGCATGGCGGCGTTCCCCGGCAGCGCCGCCGTTTGCCCCTGTGGCGCGGGGCTTAGGCCGCAGCATTTTGCTGCTTCCTGCGGGCGCCCCGTGTCGTCCGCGCATGCGCCGGCCGGGGACGCCGGCCGGGAACCGGATCAGTCTCCGGCAAGGCCCGTCTGAGCACTTCCTCGAACCGGTCCGCGATCGGGACAATCCCAAACCGGCTTTCGGCGAGTTCCCGGCCCCTGGCCCCAAGTTCCTGCGCAGCAGACGGATCCCGGGTCAGGTTCCGGAGCCAGGCTACGGCACCGGCAACACCGAATTCCGTGGGCGGGCCCACGTACCCCTTCGCTTCCAGGATGTCCGCAGCCGCCGGATTGTCCTCCGGCATCAGGCCGAGGATCGGGCGGCCGGCAGCGAGCGAGGACATCACCTTGCTGGGGATCGAGAAGCGGGAGGCTCCGGGTTCCAGGATGGTGACGAGCACATCGGCAGAACCGAGCATGTCCGGCAGGTCCGCGGCCGGTTGGAAGGGCAGCAGGGTTACCGGCAGGTCCGGGTCCTGCATCAGGTCGGCGCGCAGCATCTCGATGCCCTCGCCTTCAGAAGCGACGATCAGCCGTGCCGGCAGACCGGCTGCCAGGGCCGAGCGCAGCAGATCGGCAAGCAGAAGCGGGTTGTGCTTGCGCCCCAGTGTCCCTGCGTAGAGCAGCCTCAACTCGGGCTCTCCCGGCAGGTGCACCGCAGCCCACGCATTGCCGCGCGGGCGCGGAACTATCTCGGCAAGTGGGGCCCAGTTGGGGATGACTGTCACGTGTCCGGTATCCAGTCCCCACCTCCGGTAGGCGAGCCGGAATTCTTCTCCGATCACCACCGCTTGCGAAGCACTGCGGACTATCCCGGCCTCGATCCTGCGGACAAGTGCGCTGCCGCTGCCGGCCAACGGCGCCGGAAGCCGGCGTGCCAGCTCCTCACTGATGGCGTTGCTGAACAGATCCTGGTGCCACAGGAGCCAGGGCTGGTTCCGGCGGGCGGCGGCGCGGCGGAACTGCTCCAGTGCGAGCAGCGGCACGTTGCAGGCAACGATGCACTCCGGTGCGGTGCGCTGGTTGTGCTCGAGCCAGGTGCGCGCATAGGCCTGCTCGAAACGCAGCCTGCCCAGCGCACTGTACTTCCGGAACGGCTGGCCGGAATCCAGCGGCGAGAAGCCCAGCAGTGCGGGATCCTGCGGAGTCCGCTCCAGAACACCTTTCCCGCTGCTGTACTGCGCGGAATAGACGTGGTCCACGGAATGGCCCCGCGCCGCCAGCTCACGGGACAGCTCTGCCTGAAACGGATGTCCGGAAAAGTCATGCACCTGAAGTCGCATCAACCAGCCCCCTCTGTGTCTTGACCTGCCCCAGGATCCACTCGTAGGTCTGCTCCAGTCCGTCCCTCAGGGAGATGGAAGGCTCCCAGCCGTAGATGGACTGGAAGAGCGTATTGTCGCTGTTGCGGCCGCGGACACCCTGCGGCGCGTCCAGTTTGTACTGCCGGTTCACGACGGTGCCGGAGATCTGTTCCAGCAGGTCTGCCATCTGGTTAATCGAGACGAGTTCAGCAGAGCCCAGGTTGACCGGTTCGGCGGAGTCCCCGTTCATGACCTCCAGGATGCCGCGCACGCAGTCGTCGATGTAGATAAAGCTGCGTGTCTGCCCGCCGTCGCCCCAGATCTCCAGATTGGGATCCCCGGTGAGGGAGGCGGTTGCGAACTTGCGGCACAGCGCTGCGGGGGCCTTCTCCCGGCCGCCGTCCCATGTGCCTTCGGGACCGTAGACGTTATGGAAGCGTGCCACCCGGGTCTGCAGGCCGTAGTCCTCCTGGAAGTGCCGGCACATCCGCTCCGTGAACAGTTTTTCCCAGCCATAGCCGTCTTCGGGCTGGGCCGGGTAGGCGTCCTCTTCCCGCAGTGCGGTGACGTTCGAGTCAGTCTGGTGTTCGGCGGCATAGACACAGGCTGAGCTGCTGTAGAAGAACCGTTCCACCTCCTGGTCGCGGGCTGCCACCAGCATGTGCGTACTGGTCAGCACCGTGAGCATGCACGCGGCCTTGTTGTTCTCAATGAACCCCATGCCCCCCATGTCAGCCGCCAGGTTGTAAACGTGCTGCATGCCTCTGGTTACCTGCTGCGCGGTCTCCAGCAGCGAGCAGTCCCCCTGGATGTTCTCCGCACCGTCGTGAACCTGGTACCACTCATCAAGCGGCTTGCAGTCGACGGCCCGGACTTCATGACCATCCTTGATCAGACGGGCCACAAGGTGACCGCCAATGAACCCGCCCGCACCAGTAACTAGAGATTTCATGGTTCCTGCTTCCTTATTGACGTGAGACCAGCCGAAGCCGGATTTCATCTGCCTAGTACGCGCCCACTGGCCGGCGGAGCATTTTCACCGTGCGCCAGAGAATGATGAGGTCACCTGCGAGTGACCAGTTTTCGACGTAGTACAGGTCCAGCCGCACTCCGTCCTTCCAGTTGAGTTCGGAACGCCCGTTGATTTGCCACATACCGGTCAGCCCGGGCTTGATATAGAGCCTGCGGTGCACCCGGTCTCCGTACTGCGCCACTTCGCGGGGCAGGGGTGGTCTTGGCCCAACCAGTGACATGTGGCCACGGAAGACGTTCCAGAGCTGCGGCAGTTCGTCCAGGGAGTACTTCCGCATCCACCGCCCCACCTGCGTGACACGGGGATCCTGCTGCATCTTGAAGAGCACGCCGTTGCCTTCATTGCGGTCCAGCAGGCTCTCAAGGTCGTCCTCCGCGGATTGCACCATCGACCTGAACTTGAGCATTTCGAAGGTGCCGCCACCGCGGCCCACGCGCTCCTGCCGAAAGATGGCGGGTCCTGGACTGTCCCGGCGGACCAATATGGCGAGCGTGGCCAGGACCGGGAGGAGAACCAGCAGGCCAGCCCCGGACAGCAGAATGTCCAGCCCTCTTTTGACCACGTGTTTACCGCCCGTGTACTGGGGAAGTTCCACATACATCAGCGGGAGTCCTTCAACCGGCCGTGCGTGGATCCGCGGTCCTGCCACGTTCGTAAGTCCAGTGGTCAGGATGAGCTGTGTGGCTGATTCCTCCAGCTTCCATCCCAGCTCCTGGACGTACCGGCTGCCGCCCTTGGTAGGACCGGCCACGATGACCGCATCGGCACGAACCCGGGCCACGGCATCTACAACCGCGTTTTCGTCAGATACAACAGGGAGGTGCGTACCGTCCACGTCCAGCCAGGACCGCCGCTTGCCTGTCAGCGATACGCCGACCACCTTGTAGGCCGCCCGCGATCTGGATCCGATCTGGTGCACCACGTACCGGACGTCCCGCGGACGCCCCAGCACAAGGACCCGGGCCAGGTACTTTCCCCGTTGGCGCTGCTGCTGGAGCCACTGCCTCAGCAGCCACCGGGAGCAGATTAGCCCAGCCGTTCCGACGGGCAGGATGAACGCGATGTATCCGCGTGCGATGTCGAGTTGGAAGACCACCGCTGCGAACGCCAGTCCGGCCGTTACGGCAAAGGCCGCGTTGATCGTGCGTTTGTATTCATCGGGTCCCACCCCTACTATCCGTGTGTCCCTGCTCCGGTACACGTGCAAGGCCAGCATCCAGGCCACGCCGATCACTGCTGACAGCACAAGGTAAGGGGTATCGAATGGCCCCACCTGGAGTTCGGCGGGCTCGAGGCCAAATCTCGCCGCGGTGCCCGCCAGGACTGCCCCGACAACCACCAGGGCATCTGTAACTGTCAGGATGCGCACGTAGCGGCGGTTCCAGACCACCGCAGCGGTCCTCGCCGCACCCCCTTTGCTGAACGGATGGGTGACGAAGCTCGGAAAAACGTACGGCTGGGTTGGAACGGCAGCATGATCAGCTTGCACCTTTGACCCTGTTGGTCCTGTGCCGGACAGCGGCGCATCAATCAGGGCCGTCATGGCCCCAGGAGCTCCAAGGTCCATGTGCACGTCCGCCTTCTGAAGCCCTTTCCGGACGCGGACCCTGTTCACAACTGCGGTGAGGGTGTCCGGGGCTGCCGGGTGGGGCAGGCGAACCCCATCGCCTGGATTAGTTCGGCTCTCCTGCGGGAAATAGTCCTCTGGCAGGAGCCTGCGGGTTTCTGCACTCATGTGGAGACCGTCGTCCTCGGTTTCGTTCCTACCAGGATCTGGGCGGTAGAAGGAGCCGGCGGCGGCTGGGGGGAAGTCTGGGTCTCAGCAGACTTCGACGCCGCCGGCTCCGCTTGTGGAGGCCCCCACCAGGCGCAACGCCGGGCGGGACCATTCTTGTGCGTACCGGATACGGGGTAAGCAGGCGGGATGAGAGTGCGCCCCGCTGGTTCGGTTGAGCCGCGCATGTGAGACCTTCTTTGCACTTCTTCCTGCTGACCGGTCTCAGTCAACGTCAGTCCCAAAGCGTCTGCATCAGTAGCAGGCACTCCAAAAAGCGCTCGAGCCACTTGCAGGAAAAGGGTTGGTACCCGCCCGGGGCCAGGGGCTACTTGGCTGTTCCTTCCCCCATTAGCGCGGCGGGTGACGCAGTACGTGCAGATGGGATGCCTGCGGGTGCAGGCCAGGCAGTTTCAGGACACCTAGCGGCCGACGTGGACCTCCGGCTCGGCTTCCAGCGCCCGGTAGACGGTTTCCAGTTCCGTGCGGCGGCTGATGCCGAGCTTCACGTAGATCCGGTAGACGTGGCCTTCAACGGTCCGCTGCGAGAGTGTGAAGCGGGTCGCAATATCCTTGGTGCTGGCGCCCTCGAGCAGCAGATGGACTATTTCGTGTTCCCTCCTGGTGAGCCGGACCTGGTGCACGCTGGGGCTCAGGTAGGACACCGTGACTCCCGCCAGCTCTTCCCGCCGGCGCCGGAGCTGCTGAATCAGTGCCCGCTGCCGCCGCAGATTGTTGTGGGCGCCGTAATAGCGGATCGCATGGCCGATGCATTCGACCGCCACCAGGTACTTGCGGCATCGAACTGCCTCATCGGCGGCCGCTACCATCCGTTCAGGATTGTCTGCCGCGACGGCAGCCGCGTAAGCATTGAGCGCAAGGGCTTCGGCACCTTCAAAGGAATCAGTCAGGTCGACCAGCCGGCGGGCCTGTTTCAGGTCACCAACGGCCAGCGCGAGCTCCAGGATGTCCTTCTCGGCGGCAAGCTGGCCCTGTTCCCGCGCTTCCGCTGCCAGTTCCCGTATCTGCGGCGGCAGGGGCAGTTCCGTTCCCTGCGGGGCGAGGGCAGCGGCAGCAAACGCCTGCGCACTCAGCCAGCTGCCTTTGGGACCGGTGTAGCCAATCACCCCGACCTCCCCGGCGTACTTGGCGGCGGGGCTTGTGTCACCGGTGACCGATGCTGCGTATCCTGCTATCCCCAGCGCGTAGGGCAACAACCGCTCGGGGTCTCGTGACCGAAGCGCCTCGACGGCCGGCCGCAGCCGGAGCAGGCCTTCCCGGAATCGGCCGTGATGGATCTCCAGTGCGCCTTCGAACAGTCCGATTGTTCCACCGTAGGCGAGCAGGTAGTGGGGGTTCGCCGTACGTTCGGCGACGAGCAGCTGGCGCAGTTTCTCGAACCGGCCGCCGTGCAGGAGAGCCCATGCCCGCCGGACAAAGATTTGCCCGCGGACGATACTGCTGGCCTGCGGATCCTGCAGGACCTCATTCCGTGCCTCATGTGCCGCGCGGACTGCCTCTCCGATCGTGCCGGCCGCAGTCCTCACCTCAGCCGCGAGCGCAAAGCCCAGCGCTTTGGCCTCGTGGAAAACCGGCGTTGCGGAGTACGCCGTCCGGCCCGCTTCCGGGTCCAGCAGTTTAACGGCGCCGGAAGCCGGCGGCCCGGCCTGAAGGAGATTTCCGTCCAGGATGCGTCCCCAAAGTGCCAGTACTGCGGTCCCGGCCCCAAGCCAGGCGGCTCGTCCGGTTTCGCCTTCCACGGGCCCGGCAAGCTCCCGGTCGCGTATGGTCCAGGCAGCGGCTAAGGCCTGCATCTCGGTGCCGGGCCGCGCACACACAGCCACCAGCTGGGCGGACGCCAGGACCGCCGAGTCCAATGTGGCAGTGTCCGGTGCGGCAGCAATGGCGTCGTCCAGTTCTCCCTTGGCCTGGGATACGTCCCCAAGCGCCAGATGGGCGACGGCGGACTGGACCCGTGCGGGGATGCTCAGGGAATTGTCCTGGATTGCAGTGGCCAGGCGGTGCGCCAGTTCGGAGTCTCCGGCCGCATTGGCCCGGCGTGCGCCCTCGAGCAGATCGCTGCCGGAGATCTGCTCGCCGCAGTCCAGTGCCCAGGAAAGGTGCGCCAGCGACGCAGACCTGCCGGTACCGGGTGCATGACCACGGACCTGGCTTCTGATGGCCATGCTGCGCATCGGTGGAACCAGGCTGCGGACGGCGTCGGCATGGAGCGGCTGTGCATAGCCGATGAGGTCCGGAACATCAGGGGCAGCGTCAAGAAACCCGTCATCCAGCAGGCTCTGGACCGCCTCGTGGCTGCCCAGGGCTGCAAGGGCGGAGCGTGGAAGGCAGCCTGCCAGGGCCACGGCTTCAAGGATGGAGCGTTCGGCAGGTGTCCGCCCGGCCAGTAACTTTTTTGCCAGGTCCTGCACCGTGGGTTCCAGGACCGAGGGAAATGCACGGAGGAACCAGGCCTGATTGCGCTGAACCAGCTCCCCGTTTCGCTTGGCTGCTGCAATCAGAGCCTTGACGTAGAGCGGATTCCCCCCGGATATCTGGGCCAGGATGGAGCTGGAGGCGCTGAGGATGGGTCCGCCAAGCAGGTGGGTGCACAGCTTATGGACTGCGTCCGGCTGAAGCGGGGCGAGGTCCACCCTGGACATCAGCCCGTCCCGCGCCAAGGACAGCAGCTCCTGGATCTGAACTCCGCGGCTGCGCGACAGGACAAACAGGCGCAGTTCCCCCGACATCGCCAGCTGAACCAGAACATGGCTGCTGGCTTCGTCGAGGTGATGGGCGTCGTCGACGACCAGCAGCGCCTGCGGATGCCCAGCTTCTGCCCGGGCCCGGAAGTAGCGCCGGATATTGCGGAGGACGACCAGCGGAGACTCAAGGTCCCTGGCGTCACCGCTGTCCATAAATGGCGTGAGCACGGCGTAGGGGATCCGTGACAAAACCGGGCTCCCGTGAATGCGGTACGGCTCCACGATCCCGTCAAGGCGGGCGAGCACTTCTGCCGCGACAGCAGTCTTCCCCATTCCATCGGGCCCCAGGACCACCGCGCCCCGCAGCGCCGGGTCCAGCAGCCGGTTGGCGATGTCTTCAGCCTCCGCGGTGCGTTGGAAAGACGATGCCTGGGTATCCTGTACTGCCTTCACGGCTGTCCGCCTTCCCGTGCAGTCTTATCAGATGCGACAAGGTTCGCCAGCTCACGCCGGCTTCCCACATGCAGTTTTGAGTAGATCTGGTAGAGATGGCCTTCTACGGTACGAACCGAAATGGAAAGCTCCTGGGCGATCATTTTGTTACTGGTCCCGGCAGCCGCATGCCGTGCAATCGCCCGCTCCCGGGAGGTTAGCCCGCGCAGGCAGTCTTCTACCTCGCTGTCACCCTCCCCCTCCTGGGAGTTCATCCGGCGGTTACGGTGGATAAACCGAACAGTGGCCCGGTCCCCCACGCCGGACGCGAC
The DNA here is from genome assembly GCF_014836875.1 of Arthrobacter pullicola. Lineage (GTDB taxonomy): Bacteria > Actinomycetota > Actinomycetes > Actinomycetales > Micrococcaceae > Arthrobacter_B > Arthrobacter_B pullicola. The sequence continues at coordinate 281,806 of NZ_JACSQC010000002.1, forward strand.
TTCCAGGGCACGCTCGCCTGTTTCCTGTGCCAGCAGTTCGTGCCCGTCCGCTCCTGCGGCTTCCGCCGCCTGGAGCAGGAGCTGCGCGTCGAGATTTCCCAGTCCCTTCGCATAGTTCTCGCAGAGCACTCCAAAACCGCCCTGCACAGTGCAGGCGGTGTCGAGCAGGCGCTCCACTGAACCTGTGCTGCCCAGGCGGACAGCGGCCAGCAGCGCCAGCAAACTGAATGAATATGTCTGCTGGCGGTCATCATCGTCCGCCAGGAGCAGGAGTCCAGGCACCGCCCGTGGAGAACCGAGAGCCGCCTCTGCCAGGAGGGCGAAGTGCCTGCCCGTCCGCCGCAGTGCCCATGACGGCGTTCCCCCGGAAGCCGTGGCGGCAGTTTTGAGGAAGCATTCGGCTCGTTCCTGCCGGCCCTGCAGTGCTGCTGCGTAGGCAGCAGCGGACGCCGCGGCCGGTTTCAGCCCCAGAGGATCGGCGACCGAAAGCTGGCTGAGGGCAGGGATTAACTGCGACGTCGCTGCTGCAGGACGCCCCGCATAGGCGTGCAGCAGTCCGCTGCACAACTGGCGGACAGTCCCGCCCAATTCGCCCTCTTCATTCCCGCCCGGTCCCTTCTCCAGGAGTTCCTCCGCAGTCCGCAGGGCACCGGAGACCAGCAGTGCATGGATTATCCGCGCCTTGGCAGCGGCACCGGCAGCGTCCTCGAAAGTCCCGCGCGGCGCATCAGCCATCAGCTGCCAGAGGGAAGCGGCGAGCTCAAGGGCATCGTCGGCCCTCCCTGTGATGCCCCATGCCTCGCAGAGCCATGAACCGGCAAGCACCCTGAGCCGGCGGCCCAGGTCATCCCCCCTGGCATAGATACCGGTAAGGAACGCTGCGTTCTCCTTGTACTCCCCATGCCGTGACCGGCATTCGGCCCGGGCCAGGATCAGTTCTGCTTCCAGTCCCGCCGTCTCAACGCGCGGGACAGCGCTCTCCTTCAAAGAAGCCAGCAGCCCTTCGGCTTCGTCCAGGACACTGCTGTGCTCCCGCGGGGCGCCCGGCCGCTCCACCTCCGGCCGTGCTCCCGGCCCACTCCCAACCCGCACTGCTTCAGCCGGCGCTGCCAGGGAATTCCTGCACAGAACCTGGTTCTCAAGGATCAGCAGTCTGCAGGAAGCTGGATCAGCCGGATAAGAGCTGGCCAGCGGACGGTGCTCCGAAAGCGTTTCAGCAGCAGTTTCGAAGGCTCCCCCGTCCAGGTGCGCGCGGATGAGTTCCAGAAGCGCAGCAGGCGAAGAAAGAGCTTCCGGATCAACGCTGAGGATGGCTGCTGCAGCCTGGGGGTTGCCCAGTTCGTTCGCCTCCCGGGCCCCGGCGGCGGCCAGACCCGGCGGGAGCTGGCCGTTGATGGACATGAACCATTCGGCGCTGAGCCAGGGTGATGATGTGTTGGCATCGGGGCCAAGCCAGGACATCAGCTCCCGGCGCCGGTCCCCATCAACCTGGGACCGCAGCACGGTACCGAGCGCGGGATTGACCAGTGAGAGGACCGGTTCGTGGACTTGGGCGAGCTCCAGCAGCCCGGATTCCTGCAGCGCATCGACTTCGGCGCTGTCTGCCCGTTCGAGGACCTTCTTCAGGGGCAGCGTGCCGCAGAGCGCAAGGGTCTCGAGAAGGCTTTGCTGGCCTTGGCTGAGTCCCGACACGGCTTGCAGCATTGCTGCCGCCAACCGGGGATATGCAGGCCGTCGATCCGGATCCAGTACCCAGACTTCCGCTTCCAAGCGGATCCGGCCGCAGTCGCGGTAGTCGGCGACGGCGGCGAGCAGCTGGCTGGGATTCCCCCCGCTGATCCCAGCCAGGTCCTCTGCGGCGTCGCGCGAGATTGGGCCCTCAAGTTCCGCCTCGGCAAGCTGGGCGCATTCGGTGGCTGACAGCGGACCGAGGTCCATCCGGGTCAGCACTCCTTCGCGCCAAAGTCCCATGAACTCCGCCGGTGCCGCGCTGAAGTCGCGGAAGGCGGCGATCATCCGTGCTGCACGGTTCAGGACCATCTGACTGAGGACCATCGCAGAGAACTCGTCGAGTTCCTCGGCATTGTCAACTACGAGGATGACGCTTCGGTCACCGGCACGGCTGCGGATCAGGTCAGTGAGGCCGCGCAGGATCAGCACCGGGTGGGATGCAGTGTCCGGTTCCAAATCCGAGAGCAGGAAAGTCAGGGCCCCGAACGGAGTGCGTCCGGCAAAGGCGGATCCGCGGACCTGAACAACGTAGGAATCCTGGCAGTGGATCTGCAGGACGTGGCGCATGAGCGCACTCTTGCCGCTGCCCGCCGCACCAATCAGGAGGCAGCCTGATGATCCGGATTGTGGAGCCAGCCGGTCTGCCACGCTGCGGACAAGGGCCGACCGTCCAAGGAACAGGGAGGGACTCCGCTGTTGGCTGCGTTGGACCGCTCCAATGTCAGGAGTATCGGCAGTATGCACCATAAGCGCGTTGGCGCCTTCGGGGTGATGATTTTTCACAGCGAGACCTCTTCTATCCAGCAACCCGTCTTGCGCCGTGCAGGCAGGCGTTCAACAGACTAGGTAGTCCCCTCTGTTGCCAACACGAGTACCTGTCACCAGTAATCACCGACCTCTACCCGAATCACAACCGTGAAATTTGGGTTCGGTACTTGGAAAGGTACCGGTGCTTACGCGGCGGCTACTTGCCGGAGGGCTTCGCGTCTCCTTTTTCCACCCCAATCACCTGCCCGCCGAGGAGACGCCGCAGTTCGGACCTGCCCGAAACGTGGAGCTTCTGGAAAATCCGGCCAAGATGCCAGTCGATCGTTCGAGAGGAAAGGTGCAGTGCGCTGCCCAGGCGTATGCTGCTTTCGCCGTCTGCCGCACGGACCGCCAGATCCCGCTCGAACTCGGACAGCTGTCCAAGGCGGTGGCCGATGCTGTGGGCATCCGCCAGGTAGCGGTAACACTCATTGGCCATGACCCGCGAGCGCCGGACCATTTCCCTGTCCTGGGCCGCGGCCGCAGCATCGTGCGCAGCTTGTGCCGCCTTGTAACCCAATCCGTAGTTCCCCAGGTGGACCGCCCGCCCGGCCGCATCCAGCAGCAGCGGACCGTTCTGCTGCTGCAGTCCTGCAGCAAGCTGCTGGTACATCCGGGCGGCGTCGCCCGTGCCGGAGGCGGAAACCGCTGCCAGAAGTCCGGCCGCCGTCCGGTCCCCGGCGATGGCCGCGGCACCGTAACACAGCACAGCTTCGGCAAAGGAACCCCGCCGCTGTGCCTCCCTGCCCTGGACCACCAGCGGCCGGGCCGCTCCCGCAGCCGGCTTTCCTTCCAGCGCCGCTGCTGTCCGGAAGTACTTGGTCACCGCCAGGACTGAAGTCGCCGGACGGCCCCGGAACGCTGGTGCGGCGACCAGTGTTTCCCGCATCCGGTCCCAGTCCTGTTTCACGGCGTAGCAGTAGGCAGCTGCGGCATAGGCCAACGGCAGCAAATCCGCCGGGTCCTTTGATTCCAGTTGCCTGCATGCCGGGATCAGGTACGCCAGGGCAGCATCCGCCCGTCCGCTCAGGGCATGGACGATTCCCGCAGGGAGCTCAGCCCAGGAATCCAGATGGGCGTCGAGGTAGCGAAGTCCGGTTGCTTTCGTTATGACTTCCAGCGCGGTGGTGAAGTCTCCACACAGGATGTAGGCCGAAATGGAGCCGGTGAGGATTTCCCCGCCGTGAAGGTGGGGCAGGTATTCTGCGGATTGCAGGTCGTTCCAGAGCCTCCCCGCTGCGGCAGCGGCGGCGTCGCTCCGGCCTGCCATGGCAAGCGCCTGGGCGTGCGCCGCACCGGCCATCAACCGGATTGCCTCGGCAACGGACCTGTCCTCCCATATCCTTTCAAGTCCCTGTGGCAGCAGGCGCGGTTCCGCCTCCCGGACCGCCAGGGCCGCCCTGATTACCACGGCGCACTGTCCGGCGCTCTTCCGGGAGTCTGCAGGCAGCGCGGCGGCAGCATTCTCCGCGGCGGTGATGCTGGTTGCCGGTGCGGCCGCAGGATGGGGAAGGGTACACCGGGCCAGTGCAAGTTCCAGATGGGCAGCCACGGTGGTTGCCGGTTCCCCCAGCAGCACCACTGCCTCCAATTCGGCTTCCGCTTCCTGTATCCGGGCCAGGGCAGCCAGGGCCCTGCCCCGTTCAAGCATCACTTCGGGGTTACTGCGGTAATCAGGGACAGCCTCACTGATCTTCAGCGCCGCCTCCGGGTCGCCGGCTGCAATGGCCGCTGCGCCCGCGCGCCGGGCCAGGCCAGGCGCGAGCCGGGCCCCCGACGCCGCCGACCAGGAGGCGTAGGCCTTCGCCGCCGTGTCCGGAAAGCGCTCCAAATCCGGTCCTGTGGCCAAAAGGTCATGCCAGAGGTCAAACGAGCGCCCCACCGGCACCAGCCTGGCGACCAGCCTGGCGTAAAGACGTTCCCGCACGTACACGGAGCCGCTCTGCGGACTGACCCGGAGCACGTCTCGTTCCTCCAGCGCATCCACCGCATCGGGGTCCGCAACGTCCAGCAGAGTGCCAACCGGTATGCCCGGGCACAGGGAAGCGAGTTCAATGACCCGGCGTTCCGGCGCAGGCAGGGAGCGGTACCAGCTCTCCATCCAATCGGAAATCTCACCGGCGTATGTCAGCGGCCCGGTCAACGTCCAGGTTCCACCACGGTGCTGGATGCGGCCGGCAGCGATCTGGTCACGGCACAGCAGGGACGTAAAGAGCGGGTTCCCCTGGGTGTCTGCCCAAACCGTCCGAACAGCGAGCGCGGACAATCGTCCGCCCGCCACGGTTTCCATTAGTGCGCGTGCATCCGGGTTTTCCAGCGGACCAAGATCTGTCCGCCGCAGGACACCGTCAGACCACAGGCGCACCAGCCCTTCTCCACAGCGGAGCAGATCAGGTGTGGTCGCCAGCAGCGTCACCGCCTGCTGCCCGGCCAGCTGGGCCGTGACCATCTGGCTCTGCGGATCAAGTTCATGGGCGTTGTCCAGAACCAAAAGGACAGGCTTCCCCGCAGCGCGGTGCCGCAGGTAGGTTTTCAGCTCAGCCAGGACCTGGACCGGGTTGTCCAGGATTCCCTCCGGGAGATCACTGAGCAGCCAGCCCAGTGCTCCGTAGCTGCTTCGGGCTGAGACAGTGCTGCCCCGGACATAAACAACGTGGAAGCGGTCAGTGACGGCGGCGGCAACGTGATTGACCAGGGCAGTCTTGCCGATGCCCTCCCGGCCAACGATCACAGCCCCGCCGCTGAGTTCCACTGCCTCGAGCACTGAACGGACCGCCTCTGCACGCCCCGCCAGTAAGTACGGCCGGCGGTCCCGCGTTTGGGCAAGGGTGTCCGGTCGGCTGTGGGGGACAACGGGCATTGACTCACTCCGGTTCGTCGCGCCGGACTCAATTGCCGGTCGAGGACCGATGCTATGGTCCCGGAGAAGCCGCGCCTACACGTAATGCATACGGGCTTTTGCGCCTCGGTGCCCGCGTAATTGGGAAGTTCCCGGGGCGCTGCTACTTGGACGAACCCCTTGATCGGGGATGGCGTTCCTCCTGCGAGGAAGGCTGTTCAATCCTGCACCGCCGGCGGTTCCTTACTCTCCCAGCAGGTCGGCGCTCAGTTCGTCGCGTTTGCTGATCCCAAGCTTTTCGAAGGTCCGGTAAATGTGGCCTTCCACGGTCCGGACGGAGAGGAACAACCGTTCGGCGATCTCGGCATTGCGGTATCCCTTAAGCACGAGGGCCGCCACGTCCTTCTCGCGGCGCGTCAGCGCGGGAGCCGCCGGCTGTTTCCGCTGCCCGGCAGTTTTCTCTGAGGTCTTGCCGACCGCCCGCTGCACCCGCTGAATCAGGGCACGGTCACCGCTGGCCCGCGCCAGCCGCAGGGCCTCCTGTAGGGCCAGGGAACCCAGCGCTTCCGTGTCATAGTCGGAGGGTTCGGCAGCAAGCCGCAGCAGCGAAGGGACATCCTGGTCCAGCACGGCACGCGTGAACCCATTCACGGCCCGCGCCTGCGGACCTTGGAAATCATCGCTGAGTTTCAGCAGCCTGCTCATCCCCGTGGGGTCCCCCATGCGGATGCTGATGTTGCGCAGATCGAACTCCGCAGCCACCAATCCGCGTTCCTCGGCCTGGTCTGCAAGATCGCGGAGGTCTTTCAGCGCGCGTGGATCGTGGGTGCGCCGGTAAGTGCCGGCAATCCTGTTGCCGGCTGCCATGGTCTGGTAGTGGACAGAGCCACGCGGTCCGAGCTGGTCGAAGTCCTGGAGCAGTTGATCCGCCATGGCAATATCGCCCTGTTGGGCCGAGACATGCGAACTGAGCGCCAGGGCCAGCGGAAGCAGGCCTTCAGGGTCATGGCTCCGCAGCCCTTCGACGGCTGCGGCCAGTTTAGGAAGTGCCTCTGCCAGCTGCCCCCGGCGCAGGTGCATCACCGCGAAGCAAAAGTCCACAGCTCCCCCGGTGTGGACCAGAGCCCGGGCAGAGATCCCGCCCTTTTTCTGTACGCAGCTGCGGACTTCGTCCCAGTACCCCGCCCAGAGGAGGGCAGAGAGATGCCGGTGGAGGACGAACTGGTAGTAGGAAAGGAACCTGTGGTCGTTTCCTGTCACGATGGTCAGTGCTTCTCTGGTCAGGTTTACTGCGGTTTCGGCCCGTCCCGTAGCCGTATACACGTCGCCCAGAAGCGACAGCGCCACCGCCGTGGCCTCGATGTCCTCGACTCGCTGCGCCTCCTCCAGCAGGGCAGTCAGGCCGGTGAGGGCCGTGCGGAAGTGCCCCTCCGCGACGTCGCTCAGCAGCCCGAGCAGCCTCACTCCGCGGCGGGACGAAACGGCGTCCTGCTCCAGTTTCTCGTCAAAGGTTCCGGCAGCCCGGGCTGCGGCCTCAATCCGGTCGACGGCTTCCTGCCAGGTCTGCAGCGGTTCCCGCAGCCTGGCTCCCCCACCATCCAGGTGCTGGCGTACCTGGACATCGATCAGTGTGCCCAGCTTGGCCGTAGTCAGGTCTGAGGCAGCCTCCACTGTTCCGGAGACCAGGTCCCGGGCGGCAGCGTAGTTCCCGCGCTGGTAGTGTGCCCGTGCTGCCTGCACGCCGGCTGCCGGCCGCAGCTCCTCCCGGCGTACCTCGCCGGCGGCACGGAGGGCGAAATTGCTGTCGAAGAAGTTGTTCGCCATGTATGCCGCCTGCAGCAGCTGTTCATCAGGAACTGACGCACCGCAATCCAATGACCACGCGACGCTGCGCAGCAGCCCGTCGATGGATTCGTGGCGATCGGGCAGCACCGCATGCACCCGCTGCCGCAGACGGGCGGAGCGGGCTGCGGGGACCATATGGCGCACCACCTCTCCGTAGAGCGGATGGCGCGGACGCAGCAGCCGCTGGCCGCCGTCCTCCACGCTGACCAGGTTGGCTGCGGTCAGCGCGTCCACGGAACGGTGCAGGCCCAGCCGGAAAGCCACGCCAACCGGCAGCGGCTCGGCGAGGGCGATGATTTCCATGGTTTCCCGCTCCTCGCTGGAGAGACCGGAAAGCTGCGCCTTCAGCAGGTCCCCTAGCCGTCCCTGGGGCGGGTGCACGAACTCCTCGAGCAGCCAGACGCCGTTGCGCTGCACCAGATTGCCTGTCCGGCGGGTCTCCGCTGCCAGGGCGTGCACGAACATGGGGTTTCCCCCGCTCATCCGGCTCAGCTCACTCGACGTCGTGCTCAAAACCGGTCCGTCGAGAATCTGGCGGCACAGCTCGTGTACCTGTTCCTCCGTCAGCGGCGCGAGGTGGTGGCGGGAGATGGTGCCGCTCCACACCTGGTCGGGTATCCCGGCCGGGATCGCGGTGATGCTGCGGGTCAGGATAAGTACCCGGATCGTTCCGGAGGCCAGCAGCTGGGAAAGCAGATCGGCGCTGGCCTCGTCCAGGGCGTGCGCATCGTCCACCACCACCAGTGGAATTTCGTTGTCCCCGGGCCCGGATGCCGGCCGCAGCTTTTGGAGCAGGGCGCGCATGACTGCCAGTGGAGAGTTGGTATCACTGGCTGAGAGGTCCGGCAGCAGCGGAGCGAGGGCTCCGTACGGAATGCCTGTTAAGGCGGAACTTGCATGGACGCGGTGGACGGGCATGGCTGTTTCCAGTACCCCGACCACCACCTGTGCCAGCGCGCTTTTGCCCAGTCCCGCTTCCGCCACCACGAGGGCGCCATGGAGCTGCCCGGAACGCAGGCTGGCCAGGACTGCCTGCACCTCATCATCACGGCCCACCATCGGCTGCGACGCGAAACTTTGCATGTTTCTCCCCCACCTGAGGACTAGCCCAGGGCTTCCTTCAGCTCGGATCGGCCCGAAACGTGGAGCTTGTCGAAGATCTTACCCAGGTGCCAGTCGATCGTACGCGGCGACAGGCTCAGCTCAGCCGCTATATCGGCGCGGGTCATTTCCCCCGCGGCCAGGCGAACGAGCTCGGTCTCGAATTCGGTGAGTTCCTTTACCCGGCGTTCCAGGCTGTTCTCCCGCCGCAGTTTCCGGAAGCTGTTGTTCTCCACGGTCAGCGCCGCCCGGGCAATGCTCCTTCCGGTGGCCGCCGGCCCCTGTGACCGGACCAGGACGGCTGCACGGTGGGCGAACAAATGATGTCCAAGTTCCGAGGCTCCCTCCGCTGCCCGGAGCAGGAGCCCTGCGTCGCTTGAAATGCGTCCGGCAGCATAGTCAGCCAGCGCAGCTGCCCAGCGTCCGCTGGCAGCTGTCGCCACGGTATGAAGTTCGACGGCGGCGGGCCCGTCTCCCAGCGAAGCCGCTGCCCCCAGGCAGGACAGCGCGCAGGAAACATTCGAGAGGGCCAAGGTGTCCTCCGCGAGCTGGCGGAGTTTGTGCGCCAGCAGGACAGGGCTTTCGGCGTGGGCGGCAAGCGCACGGAAGTAGGCGGTGCTGTGTTCCGGGTACCAGTCCGGACGGTGCCGGAACCGTGGGGCCATGGCCACATAGGACATGGCATTTTCAGTGTCGCCCCGCAGCCGGTAGGAGTACGCGGTGAGGGCAGCAGCAAGCGGCATCAGGTTCTCCGGATCGGAGTACCTCAGCTGGCTGATTCCGGGCAGCAGCGAGTCCAGCGCCTCGTCAGCCTGTCCGGAGGCAGCCCGGATCAGCCCGGTCGCGAGTTCCGCCCCGCTGCCCCGGTATGACCATTTCGGTCCGGCGCTGCCCACCTCCGCGAGCAGGTCCAGCGCACGCTGGTACTCGCCGGCGGCAAAGCATGCCAAAAAGATCCGTGTCAGCATTGCTGCCTGCTCCCGGGCGCTCATCGGCACCTCCAGCAGAGCGGCCGTGTCCTCCAGTAATTCCATGCCCTGGGCGGCCTGACCCGTCACGGCAAGCGCTTCCGCCGCCATGGCTGTGGCACGGGAACGGATATCCGGCGCCGCACCTGGATCCGCCGCGAGGCTCAGCATTGGCGCGGCTGCATCCTTGTAGCGCCCCTCGGCAAGGAGTAAATCCGCTTCGGCAAGGGTCACTGCCGCCTCAGCTTCGGTCCCGGCGCCGTCCACGCATCCGCCCAGGCCGGCGCGGATCTCCGCGTATACGGTGCCTCCGGAGCCACCCGGCATAGTGCGCAGAAGCGCTGCTTTCTGCAGCACCAGGGCTACCCAGCTGCCGTCCTGCGGGGTGCTCCGGTCCAGCTCGTGGTCCTGCAGAACGGAAAGCGCTTGGTGGTTCTCCCCCAGCGCCACCAGGGCACGGATTTCCTCGGTCACCAGGTCCCGGCTGCGGGACCTGGGAGCCACACTCCTGGCATAGGCCAGGGCACGCCGGTGTTCGCCGCCCGTATTTGCCAGCCGGGCTGCCTGCTCAACCAGGGAAACCGGCGGGACAGCCTCGCATGCCAGTGACCAGGCGACGTAGCCGGGGACGGCCGCTGGATCCAGTCCGCCGGAAACGTCCAGGTCTGCGGTAACTTCTTCCCAGAGTTCACGGCTCCTGCCCAGTGGAACGCTGCCGGTGACTACCGCCGAAAGGGTGGTACTGCTGACCCGCACCATCGGCATGGCTGTGCCGCTGAAGGTCAGGATCCCTTTTTCCTGGAGACTGTCCAGTGCCTCCGCGTCCACCAGTTTCAGAATTTCAGGGAGCGTCAGTGCGCCGACGAAGGAGAGGATTTCCACGATCCTGCGTTCGGCCGCGCTCATGCGGGCCAATTCTGCCCCCACAACTTCAGCAATCGCCCCGGACCGGACGAAGGGGCCCGCCGCAACCCACGCTCCGCCGGCCTCCACCAGCGTCCCGGCTGCAACCTGTTCATCTGCCATCAAAAGGATGAACTGGGGGTTTCCCTCCGTCGCTTTCCACATGGCAGCTGCCGCCCGCAGCGAGACGGGACCATGGAGCTTCTTCTCCATCAAAGTCTTGGTCTGCCGCAGGGTGAGTGGCTCCAGGTCAACGCGCTGGAGCAACCCATCCGACCAGAGCGAGAATATTTCCGCCGGGGAGCTTGGCAAATCAGTCGCTGTGGCAACGACGGTGACATCAGCGCTGCGTGCCAGCTGGGCGATGATCAGGGCGCTGGAGTCGTCCAGGTGGTGTGCGTTGAAGACACAGAGCAGGATTGGCCGCTGCCGGGCATTTCGGCGCAGCAGGGCAGCCAGTCCTTGGAACACCAGCAAAGGCCCGGAAGCCGCTGCGCCGGCGTGGATGTCTTCGGAGAGCTGGGTCAACAACCAGGCGAGCGCGCCGTAGGGTGTCCGCCGCGAAACCTCAGTGCCATGGATACTCACCACGCAAAAACCGTCGGATCCTTCAGCGACCGCATTTGCCAGCGAAGTCTTCCCGATTCCCTGGGGTCCAAGGATCAGGGAACCGCGGCCCGCGTCCCGCGCTGCTTCCACTGCCCGCAGACTCTCCGCGCGTCCGACCAGCGGCACTGACCAGGAATCTAGGCCCATTCAGAACCGGCCAATACCTGCGCCGGCGCACGGTCCACTACTACCCCGTTGAATGACCGAGCCATGACCGTCCCCCAATACGCACCCGTTTAGGGACTAACCGCATCCGCAGAGTCCACTGGGTAGAAGGGTACGCTGCAAATGCGTCCATAGGAAGGTATGCATTTGCGCAGGCTTCAGGGGAGATTTCAGTCTTGGTTCACTTGCCACGGGGAACTCTCACCTGGATGGTGAAAAAGGGACCGACGCCGGGATGGGGGTGGCCCAGTCTCGGAGGCCTCCCGACGCCGGCCCCGCTTCAGGAGCCCGAAGGCTACGGCCAGTCTAGGCCTGGGTTCAGGCGCAAACAATGCCCCTCATGGCCCCTGGCGGCACGGGTTAAATACCCTAAAAATGCCCCGCACTACTTGTATGCGTTGACATGGGGCTTTACCGCCTGACCGGGTTCAGGACCCGCCGTGGAACTTCTGCTGCGCGGCGGTCAGGCCCTCCGTAATAAGGACTTCCAGCGCGTCGGCCGCATCGGAGATCAGGAAGGGAAGCTCCTTCGACTCGGCGGATCCAAAGTCCTTCAGGACATAGTCTGCGGTTTCCATCCGTCCCGGCGGACGTCCCACGCCAACCCGCACCCGAAGGTAGTCCTTGGTCCCCAGGGCCTTGCTGATGTCGCGCAGGCCGTTGTGACCGCCTTCGCCGCCGCCAAGCTTGAGCTTGACGGTATTGAACGGGATATCGATCTCATCGTGCACGGCGATGACCTGCGCCGGATCAATACCGTAGAACCGGGCCAGGGCAGACACGGGTCCCCCGGAGAGATTCATATAAGTCATGGGCTTGGCCAGCACCACGCGTGGGCCGCCAAGGGAGATCCGGCCCTCGGCGACCTGGGCGCGCGCCTTGTGCGTTTTGAAGCGGCCGCCCATCCGGGCGGCGGCCTCGTCCAGGACCATCTGGCCGACGTTGTGCCGGTTACGGCTGTAGCCGGGCCCGGGGTTTCCGAGCCCGGCTACAAGCCAGGTATTGCTGTTCACAGGTGGGACTGCTCCTTGGACTGGTTCCGAAAGTTGCCGGACGGCTCAGTCCAGGAGTTCAGGCCCCGGCAAACCGTTCAGGAAAGACTTAGGCCTCTTCAGCTGCGGGAGCTGCTGCAGTCTCTTCCTCGGAGGTCTCGCCCAGGTCCTGGACCGTCGGCTCGGAAACGTTGACAACCATGGTCTCCGGGTCCAGCAGCAGTTCGACGCCGGCCGGCAGTTCGATGTCACCGGCGGTGATGTGCTCGCCGGCCTTGCGGCCTTCAACGCTGACCTTGATGGATTCGGGAAGGTTGGTGGCGTCCGCGGAAACCAGCATGGTCACGGCTTCCTGGTTGAAGACGGTGCCCGGGGCAACTTCGCCTTCAACGTGGACGTTGACCTCAACCTCAACCTTTTCGCCCTTGCGGACGGTCAGCAGGTCGATGTGCTCGATGATCTGCTTGATCGGATCGCGCTGGATGTCCTTGGCCAGGGCCAGGTGGGCTTCGCCGTCGACGTCGATGGTCAGCAGAGCGTTCGGGGTGCGGACGGCCAGCGTGGTTGCCTTGGCGGGCAGCAGGATGTGCAGGACCTCGGCGCCGTGGCCGTAGATGACTGCGGGGATCTTGCCGGCAACGCGGGCCTTGCGGGCAGCGCCCTTGCCGAAGTCGGTGCGGGTGGTGGCTGCGAGCTTCTGGTCTGACATAACAAACTCCTGTTGTGGTTCTTCCGTAATGGCTTCGAGTTGCCTATCCGGCGCCGGTATCGGAACGAACCAGCTGCATTTTCCGCGTCCGTGGGACTGCGGTGCAGATGAGAAGTTGCCAGCCACCGTCGATAACGGAGTACCTCCGGATTTTTCCGGGGCCTCCCTCGCCTAGGCATCGCTGATAATCCTACCAGCCCCGGCAGCGCAACTCGCACCGGCGCCGGCCCACCCTGAGGAAAAACGGCAGGTGCCCGAAGGAAAAGTCCTTTCGGGCACCTGCCGGATTGTTTCGCCGGGACGAGGGTTAGGCCTTGCCGTCGAAGAGGCTCGTCACCGATCCGTCTTCGAAGACCTCACGGACGGCGCGGGCGATCAGCGGAGCGATGGAGAGCACGGTGAGCTGTTCGAACCGCTTGTTGACCGGAATCGGCAGGGTGTTGGTGACCACGACTTCGCGGGCACCGGATTCGGCCAGGGTACGCGCGGCCGGATCGGAGAACACGGCATGGGTGGCTGCGATGATGACGTCCTTGGCGCCGGCTTCCTTCAGTACCCGGACTGCCCCGGCGATGGTTCCGCCGGTGTCGATCATGTCGTCGATCAGGACGCAGGTGCGGCCGTCGACCTGGCCGACGACCTGCTTGGAGACAGCCTGGTTGGGGACGGTCAGGTCCCGGCTCTTGTGCACGAACGCCAGCGGAGCGCCGCCCAGGCGCTCGGCCCACTGCTCGGCGACGCGGACGCGGCCGGTATCCGGCGAGACCACCGTGACGTTGCTGACATCCACGCGGGTGCGGATGTAGTCGGCGAGCAGCGGGATGGCCATCAGGTGGTCGACCGGGCCGTCGAAGAAGCCCTGGATCTGCGAGGTGTGCAGGTCTACGCTCATGATCCGGTCCGCGCCGGCGGTCTTGTACAGGTCCGCGATCAGGCGGGCGGAAATGGGCTCGCGGCCACGGCCCTTCTTATCCTGGCGGGCGTATGGGTAGAACGGGGAGACCACGGTGATCCGCTGGGCCGAGGCCCGCTTGAGCGCGTCGATCATGATCAGCTGTTCCATCAGCCAGTTGTTCAACGGCGCCGGGTGGGCCTGGATCACAAAAGCATCGGTGCCGCGGACGCTCTCGCCCGGACGGACGTAAATCTCGCCGTTGGCGAAGTCATACGCGGCCAGCGGAAGCAGGTCCGTGTCCAGGCACTTGGCTATCTCCTCAGCCAGCTCCGGATGGGCCCGTCCTGTGGCTAGGACAAGCTTCTTTTCACCTTTTGAGGTGATTTCGCTGCTCATTCGTGGTCGCTTTCTCGCGTGGGGTTATCAGTACCGGAGAGGGAAGTCTGTGTCTGCGCTGCTTCCGCGGCGCGGGCGGCTGCGGAGTCCGGGCGGTTGGTGCCCACCCAGCCATCGAGGTTGCGCTGGGGTGCCACGTTGATTGCCAGCGAGCCCGCCGGAACATCCTTGCGGATCACGGTCCCGGCTCCACTGTACGCCCCGTCGCCGACCGTAACGGGGGCCACGTACATGTTGTCGCTGCCCATCCGCACGTGCGATCCCACGGTGGTGTGGTGCTTCTTTTCGCCGTCGTAGTTAACGAAAACGGAGGCAGCGCCGATGTTCGAGTGCTCACCGATGGTGGCGTCCCCCACATAGGACAGGTGCGGGACCTTGGAGCCGTTGCCAATGGTGGCATTCTTGGTCTCGACGAAGGTGCCGATCTTGCCCCGCTCCCCCAGCCGCGTGCCGGGGCGCAGGTAGGCGAAGGGCCCGACGTCGGCCCCTGCCCCGATCACCGCGTCGGAACCGTGGGTGCGGACCACTTTTGCGCCTTCCCCGACCACAACGTTGGTGAGGGTGGTATCCGGGCCAATGACGGCGTCGCGCGCCACCTGGGTGGTGCCGTGCAGCTGGGTGCCGGGCAGGATGGTGACGTCTTCGGCCAGGGTGACCGTTGCATCGATCCATGTGGACGCAGGGTCCACGACGGTGACGCCGGCGCGCATCCACGCGTCCAGGGTGCGCCGGTTGTGTTCGGCGTTCAGGGCCGCCAGCTGCACCCGGTCATTGGCGCCTTCGACCTGCCACTGGTCAGTGGTGACGACGGCGGCCACCCGGCCGCCTGCTTCGCGGGCGATGGAGAGGACGTCCGTCAGGTACATCTCGCCCTGGGCGTTGTCCGTGCTGACCTGGGCGAGGGCGGAGCGGAGCACAGCTGCGTCAAAGGCGTAGATACCGGAATTGATTTCGTTGACCGCACGCTCGGCGGCGTCCGCATCCTTGTGTTCCACGATCCGGGTGACCGTGCCGTCAGCGGCGCGGATAATCCGTCCGTAGCCGGTGGGATCATCCACCCGGGCCGTCAGGACGGTCACGGCGTTGGAGTCCGTACCGTGAACGGCAACGAGCTCCCGCAGGGTCGCCGGCTCCAGCAGCGGCACGTCGCCGTAGGTCACCACAATGGTGCCCTGGAGCGGGGATACCGCGTCAATGGCTTCGACGGCCGCCTGGACGGCGCGGCCGGTTCCGGGAACTTCATCCTGGTCCACAATCAGGGCGCCGGGCTGCAGCGCCGCTACCTGCTCCGCGACCCGGTCGCGTTCATGGCGGACAACCACGGCCAGCGTCCGGGGGTGCAGGGCCTGCGCGGCGTTCAGCGCGTGGCCGATCATCGGCACCCCGCCGACCGGGTGGAGGATCTTCGGGATCCGGGACTTCATCCGGGTGCCCGCACCCGCGGCCAGGACTATGACGGCGGCAAGGCCGGCTTCCGCGTTCGTTCCGGTACCTTGCGTATCCTGCATGCTCACGAAAAAGCGCTCCTACACGTTGTCCGGCCAGGGGTTCGGGCGGCGTCTTCTGCCTCCGTTTTGTCCCGGTGCGGCTGCTTGCCTTAGCGTTCCGCCCATAGGATTCGAACCTATACTCCACGGCTCCAAAGGCCGGGGTGCTGCCATTACACCAGGGCGGAAAGTCTGCAGCTCCCGCTGCACACAAGAGACCAGTTTGCCACGTGTTCAGGTTCATCCGCGACTTGGGTTCCAACGCCCTCCCGGCCTCCCGCCCGGACGAATGCGTAGACTGGGACGGTGGCGAGAATAACAGCGGCGCGCTCACGGCCGCGCATGACCGGAACCCAGCGCAGGGCGCAGCTGATCGGCGTCGCACGGTCCCTCTTTGCACTGCGCGGGCTCGAAGGAGCCACCATCGAGGATATCGCCGCCGGTGCGGGGGTTTCGAAGCCGGTGGTCTATGAGCACTTCGGCTCCAAGGAAGCGCTGTACACCGAAGTGGTGAACTCCGAATTCGACCGTTTGCTGGCCGCAGTCACCGAGGCGCTGGGAGCCGACGCCGGCCCGCGGGTCCTGCTTGAGCGGGCCGCGTATTCGCTGCTGGATTACATCGAGAACCACACCGACGGTTTCCGGATCCTGGTCCGTGATGCGCCGCCGTCGCAGCCCGAGGGCACGTTTTCCACCCTGCTCTCCCGCATTGCCGCGGACGTTGAGCACATTCTCGCCAAGGAGTTCAGCAGCCGCGGGCTCAGCGCCGAGGTGGGCGGGATGTATGCCCAGATGCTTGTCGGCATGGTCGCCATGACCGGGCAGTGGTGGCTCGATGCGCGCTCCCCCGACAAGGCCACTGTGGCCGCACACCTGGTGAACCTCTCCTGGAACGGCCTCACCGGGCTCCAGAAGGACCCGGCCCTGGGCCACATTCCCGGCGGTATTCCCGGCAGTCTGCCGGGAGGAGCGCCGATGGTCCTGACCCTCTCCGCCGTCCTGGTGCACGACGGCGAGGGGCGGATCCTGCTTGTCCGCAAACGCGGAACACAACGCTTTATGCAGCCCGGCGGAAAGCTGGAGCCGGGGGAAGACTTCCGTCAGGCAGCCGCCCGCGAAGTCAACGAGGAGCTCGGTCTTCGTGTGGAGGCTGCGGATTTGTCCGATATTGGCCACTGGTACGGGCCCGCCGCTAATGAGGCGAACACCTTCATTGACGCCGGCCTGTTCGGGCTGACCCTCCCGGGTCCCTTCGGCAGCGGCGCCGATCCCGTTCCGCAGGCCGCAGCGGAGATCGAGGAGACCCTGTGGCTGACGCCGGCCGAGGCCTTTGCCCGGACGGATATTTCCCCGCTGCTGCGCGACCATGTGCTTCCCGAGCTGCTCGCGGCGGAAGCCGGGACACCGCAGTAGTTCCTCCCTCTTCCCACGTTGAGGTGAGAGAAGGGGGTGCCAGGTGTCCGGCAGCTACTCGAGCAGCTCCGATGCCTCAAGCCACGCCATCTCCAGCTCTTCCTGCTCAGCGGCGATGGCCTGCAGTTTCGCATTCAGCTCCGCCAGCACCTCGAAGTCAGGCGACCCCTGCGCGGTTTCGGCGTTCATCGATGCGTGGACCTTTTCCGCCTGCGAGGCAAGCTTGGTCAGCTGCCGTTCAATCCGGGTGAGGTCCTTCCGGGCCGCCCGCTTGTCCGCCTCGGAATGGGTTGACCCGGCCACTGCCGTTGCCGTTCCGGCTCCCGCAGTGCCCGTTCCCGCGACCCCGGGCCGGGAACCAGCGGCCTGCGCTGCCCGGGAAGCCTGCGAGGAACGGCCCCCGCCGGCGCCCCCGGCGCCCAGCGCCGCTTCGCGCAGTTCAAGGTACTGGTCGACGCCGCCGGGCAGTTCCCGGAGCTTGCCGTCGCCCAGCAGCGCCATCTGCGTGTCAGTGACGCGTTCGAGCAGGTAACGGTCGTGGGAGACGACGACGAGCGTTCCGGGCCAGCCGTCGAGCACGTCTTCGACCGCGGCCAGGGTGTCGGTGTCCAGATCGTTGGTGGGCTCATCGAGCATCAGCACGTTCGGTTCGCCCACGAGCAGGCGCAGCAGCTGCAGCCGGCGGCGTTCACCGCCGGAGAGTTCCCGGACCGGAGTCCACTGGCGCTGGGAACTGAAGCCGAGCTGCTCGACGAGCTGGCCGGCGGAAAGTTCGCGGCCGCCCACGTTGAAGACGCGTTTCTCCTGTTCGATGACCTCGATGACCCGCAGGTCCGCCACATCGTCGAGTTCCCGGACTTCCTGGGTGAGGACGGCGGTCTGCACGGTCTTGCCGCGCTTGAGCCGGCCGGAGGTGGGCTCCACTGTGCCGTTGAGCAGGCGCAGCAGGGTGGTTTTGCCGGCACCGTTCACGCCCACGATCCCCAGGCGCTGGCCCGGGGCGAGGCGCAGGGTGATGTTCCGGAACAGCTGGGTGTCCCCCAGTTCCAGGGAGACGTTCTCCAGGTCCAGGACGTCCTTGCCCAGGCGGGCGGTGGCCATTTTGTTCAGCGACAGGGTGTCGCGCGGTTCCGGGACATCCGCAATCAGGGTGTTGGCGGCCTCGATCCGGAACTTGGGCTTGGAGGTGCGGGCCGGAGCCCCGCGGCGCAGCCACGCCAGTTCCTTCTTGATCAGCTGCTGACGCTTGTTTTCGACGACGGCGGCGGTGCGGTCGCGTTCCGCGCGGGCCAGCACGTAGGCGGCATAACCGCCGTCGAAGGGCTCCACCATGGCGTCGTGGACTTCCCAGGTCCGGGTGCACACTTCGTCGAGGAACCAGCGGTCGTGGGTGACTACCAGCAGGCCGGCCTCGTTGGCCCGCCAGCGCTGCTTGAGGTGCCGGGCCAGCCAGGCCACACCTTCGACGTCGAGGTGGTTGGTGGGCTCGTCGAGCATAATGACGTCGTCGTCGCCCATCAGTAGCTTGGCCAGTGCCACACGGCGCCGCTGTCCGCCGGAGAGCGAGGAGACCTGGGCGTTCCAGTCCACTTCCTGGACCAGGCCGCTCATCACGTCGCGGATTTTCGGATCGGAGGCCCACTCGTGGTCCGCGGCGTCGCCAACGATCGCGCGCCCGACGGTCAGGTCGCCGTCGAGCACGTCCGACTGGTCGAGGTAACCGACCGTAACGTCGCGGCGGCGGGTGACCCGGCCGCTGTCCGGTGTCTGCTGTTCGGCGAGCAGCCGCATCAGCGTGGACTTGCCGTCGCCGTTGCGGCCCACCATGCCGATCCGGTCACCTTCGTCGAGTCCAAGGGACACGGCGTCCAGGATGGTGCGGGTGCCAAAGGCGATGCTGAGGTTTTCAGCACCAAGCAGGTGTGCCAATCGGAACTACTTTCTTCGGTGGTTCAGGTGTGGTCTGCAGGTGCGGCCGGCGCAGCGGGTTCCGCCCCGGGGGCGGGGCCGTAAACGGCCAGGGCGTTGTGCCCCTCGGCACGCAGTGCAGTCTCCAGGCCGGCGGCTGCCGCCCCGTCTGCAGCCAGGAAGGCAAGGGTCGGACCGGATCCGGAGACAATCCCCGCGAGGGCTCCGAGTTCCCTGCCCCGCTGCAGGGTGCTTTCCAGGGCCGGGGACACGGACAGTGCCGCGGGCTGCAGGTCATTATGGATAACGCCGGCGAGTGCGGCAGGGTTCCCCGCGGCCAGGGCGGCCAGCACCGCGGCGTCCGCTGTTTCCGGTTCTGCCGCCACGGCGCCGGACGTTGTGCGGAGGGCGTCCAGGCGCCCGTAGACAGCCGGAGTGGACAGCCCTGATGCCGAAGCCACCAGTACCCAGTGGAGCGGTGCTGCCGCGGCAACGGGGGTGAGCTGGTCACCAACGCCCAGCCCGACGGCGGCGCCGCCGGCCAGGGCGAAGGGCACATCAGCACCGAGCTTGGCTCCGAGCGAAGCCAGTTCCGCTGCACTGAGTCCGGTCCCCCAGAGCTCGTTGCACGCCAGGAGCGCTGCCGCCGCATCAGCGGACCCGCCGCCCATGCCGCCGGCGACCGGAACATGTTTGGTGATAAGCAGATCGACGGCCGGGTCAGGGATGCCCGCGTAGCCGGCCAGGGCCGCTGCTGCGCGGGCCACCAGGTTGTCCGGGCCCAGCGGGATGCCGCTCGCCGGGATGCGCAGCGGACCTCCGGCCTCCACCCGCACGGTAATGCCTGGCCGCGCCGCGGCGGTGGCCGCGACTTCTTCGAAGAGACTGACAGCCAGGTAGACGGTTGCCACGGAGTGGTAGCCGTCTGCGCGCAGCGGACCCACCTTGAGGGAGACGTTGATCTTGCCCGGTGCACTGACGCGAACCGTCTGCGGAACGGGAGTAGTCATACGGCGGACCGTGCCTCGGCAATCCGGGTGTACGCGTGGATGTCGAGCACCTCGCCGCGGGCGCTGGGATCAACCCCAGCCGCGCGCAGCGCCCGTTCGGCCTCCGCCGGACTTCCCGCCCAACCGGCCAGGGCGGCGCGCAGCGTCTTGCGGCGCTGCGCGAAGGCGGCATCGATCACGGCGAAGACTTCCTGGCGGGTTGCAGTGGTGGCGGGAGGTTCATGGCGTTCTAAGCCCACCAGCCCCGATGCGATCTTCGGTGCCGGCCAGAACACGTTCATGCCGATGACGCCGGCCTTGCGCATGGTTCCATACCAGGCGGCTTTCACGGACGGAACACCGTAGGTCTTCGACCCGGGTTTGGCGGCCAGCCGGTCGGCGACTTCGTCCTGGACCATCACCAGGCCATGGCGCAGGCTGGGGAAGTGCTCCAGCAGGTGCAGCACCACCGGGACGGCAACGTTGTAGGGCAGGTTCGCGACCAGTGCCGTGGGCTGGGCCGGAAGTTCGGTGACGCGCATGGCATCAGCGAGGACCACATGCAGGTTCCCGGCCTCTTCCGGGCGCCAGTCGCCCACAGTCTGGGGCAGGCGTCCTGCCAGTACCGGATCGATTTCGACGGCGACCACTTCACGCGCGGCGTCGAGCAGGCCGAGGGTCAGCGAACCGAGGCCAGGGCCGACCTCAAGAACTGTCTCTTCTTTGTCCACCGAGGCCGCCGCGACGATCCTGCGGATGGTGTTTCCGTCAATGACGAAGTTCTGGCCAAGCGTCTTGGTTGGGCGCACGCCCAGCTCCTCGGCCAGCGCCCGGATATCGGAGGCGCCAAGGAGCGGCCGGGGCCGCGGAACGGGCGTGGAAACGGATTCAGTCACTGCCTAATACTAGCGCCAGCCCAGCTGCGCCCCGGTGACCCGGCGGATCGCTCCTAGTCGGGCCAGTCCCCTACAAGTGTTCTGGATGATACGGAATTCGGTGTCTGCAACATCTTCATGGGATTCCTAACGCGTTAGCCCCTGCTGCTCTGCCGTGGCGCGGTGCCGGACGGTAGCATCATTTGCCGCGGCAGAATCCAAGTCTGCCGCACCCGGAGAACGGCGGGAATGGCGATGGGCATATCGTTTGGTGAAAAGCTGCGGTCGGCCCGGCGGGAGCGGTTCCTGAGCCGGTCCGAGTTGGGCGCGCCTCTTCTGCGGGAAAGGGAAGTGTCGCTTCTTGAGGGCGGACGGCGTGAGCCGGGCAGAGCCATGATGAGGCAGTTCGCCGAGCGGCTGGCTGCAGCCCCCGGCAACACGCCGCGGCCGGCCGGGCCGGACGGAGCGCTCTACCTCGGACTCGCTGCCCACCAGTTCTGGGATGAGCGGGACTATGTGCGCGCCCGTGACTGTGCGGCCGCGGGCGCCGGCGCAGCTTTGGCGGAACACGCTCCCCCCGAATGGTGGGCACTGACTTTCCTGGCCGCCCGCTGCCAGTTGAAGCTCGGTGATTTCGAAGGCTGCGTTATGCAGGCGTCCTTGCTTGCCCGGCACCCCCTTGCACTGCAGCAG
This sequence comes from Arthrobacter pullicola, assembly GCF_014836875.1. Lineage (GTDB taxonomy): Bacteria > Actinomycetota > Actinomycetes > Actinomycetales > Micrococcaceae > Arthrobacter_B > Arthrobacter_B pullicola. The sequence continues at coordinate 303,131 of NZ_JACSQC010000002.1, forward strand.
CTGTCCCTTCGGGCCCGTGCAAAGGCCCTGCTGGCCACCGCCCACCAGGGCCGGGGGCACCTGTCGGAAGCAGTACGCCAGGCAGAGGCAGCGGTGGCAGCCGCACAAAAGGCTCCGGCAGGAAATGATGGACTGCTCGAGGCCTACCAGGCATTGGCCGCAGCGCTCACGGAAAGTGGGCGTCTGGCGCAGGCCTGGGAGATCTGCCGGGTTTTTCTGGTGCCCCTGCTGGATACTGTGCCGGATTCCCAGCTCGCTGGAAAGGGATTCTGGACGGTTGGAAACGTGGCGTTCCGCCGCGGCGACCGGGTTGCCGGCCTCCGGTTCCATCAGCAGGCAGCTTCTTTGCTGAGTCCCAGGCTGGATCTGGGACTTTGGGCGTCGTTCAACAAGGCCTCGGCCAGCATGCGGCTCTCCTCCGGACTGCATGACGATCAGACCCTCATCTGCATTGAACACGCTGAAACTGCCCTGGCTGTGGTGGGCGGATCCGTGACAGATGCCCTGGACCTCCTGCATTCACGCGGACGGTGGCAGCATCTGCAGGGAAACCACGCCGAGGCCGTCCGCCTGCTCTCAGCGGCCTACGCCGAGCGGGCCGTCCTGGCGCCCCAGACCGCAGCCGAAGTGGCCCTTCAGCTCGGGCTTAGCCTGGCTTCCCTGGGCAGGAGCTGTGCGGCCGCCGCCCGGTTGGAGGAGAGCGAAGCGCTCTTCCGCAAGGCCGGCGCGGCAGACAGGTCAGGGCACGCAAAAGCCCTGGCAGCCTCGCTGTCGCAAGGGTGCCAGGGCTGATGTGTTCGCTGCGGGTACCGCTAGAGCAGCCCGAGCTTGCGCGCGCAGGAAGGCCAGTGGCCCCAGCCGCCGTTTGCCCGGAGATTCTCCGCGACGGCAATCTGCTGTTCGGGGGTGGCTTCGCTGGCAACAGGGGCGTAGGCGCCGCCGCCGGCACCGATCCAGCTTTGGGCGCTGAACTGCAGCCCGCCGTAGTAGCCGTTCCCGGTGTTGATGTGCCAGTTTCCGCCCGATTCGCACTGGGCGAGTGCTGCCCAGCTGCCGCCGGCGGGAGCCGCACCGCCGGCGGGTGCTGCGGCGGCGGGACGTTTCTTCGTGCCCACGGCCACTGTTTCGGTAACGGGTTCCACGCTGAGCTTTTCGCCGACCAGGCTGCGGCTGACTTCCCGCCCATCGAGGACGACCGTGTCAAACACCAGGATGCGCTCGCCGGGTACCCCGGCGGTTCTCACCTGCTTCTCCCCTTCGAACATTTCCGGGTCATCCACGGAACGCGTTTCGAACGGCACGGCTTCGGTGACGGTGTCCTGGGATCCAGTGACCACACGCGTGACTTTGAGGACCATTCCGTCCGCCACGTCAGCGCGGGCAGGGGCGGAGAGGCGGTCCGTGGGACCAACCTCGATGCCGGCTTCGTCGAGGACAGCTCCAACGGTTCCTGCCGTGGTTTCGATTTCGGTGGATTTGCCGTCCGCAACCAGCAGGACGGTCTTAGGGGTGGAGATGGACAGTCCGCTCAGCTTGGCCAGGGAGGTGTCCAGCGATGCTGAAACTGAGGAATTGGCCGATACGCGGAGCTCTGATATGAGGTCCGCCACGGTGGATCCGGTGGTCTGGATGGTGTGTCCGGTGCCGTCAACGTTGACGTTGACTGTCTTGGCCGTGGTTACTTCGATCCGGGAACCGTCACGTACCTCGCTGCTTGGAGCCGGGACCACGCGGTCGGCGGCGGCCAGCTGGATGTCTGCCTTCGCCAGGACCTCCTCAACGGTTCCTCCGAAGGTCATGATGTCGCTGGTTTCGCCGTCCACAGACAGGACAACGGACTTGTTCGTGCCGACGAAGGCCACGAGTCCCAGGATAAGCGCCACCATGACGGCGGCCTGGCCGCCGAGCTTGAGTGCGCGCCTCACGAATGCAGTTGCCACGGAATTCCAAACGTTCACAGCTTCCGGGCACGGGGACAGGGCACACGCCGGGCGGGCCTCCGGGTCTCACGGAGCGCCGACGAGTGCAGGCAGGGACCATCACCGCACACTTTTATCCGGCTCAGAGAGCCCGGATGCAATGCACGGAGGCGGTGTTATCAGTCCGGAAGCCTTCCCCGACCCCGGCTAATAGGTCCTTACCGTAACCGAACCGTGATCTGCGGGCAAACCGGGCGTCTGGACCCTTATTCGCGGGAGGGGTCCAACCGGTGCCCCGCAGCTAGTCCCAGGAGCCGTAAACACGCTCGGTGTTCGAGGCGATTGCGGCGCAGAGAGCACTCAGCTCAGCCCCCCGGATTTCAGCCATCGAGCGCACCGTGTACGGGATCATGTAGCTGGCATTGTTCCGCCCCCGGTGCGGATGGGGCGTCAGGAACGGAGCGTCGGTCTCAACGAGAATCAACTCGGGATCGGCGATTGCCAGGGCATCGCGGATGCCCTGGGCATTGCGGAACGTGACCGTTCCGGCGAAGGACATGTACCAGCCGTTGTCGTTGCAGATCCGCGCCAGCCCGGCGTCACCCGAAAAGCAGTGGAAGACCACGGCCCGCGGTTCAGCTTCTTCGCCGAGCACCTTCACCACGTCATCGTGTGCGTCACGGTCGTGTATCTGCAGGGCGAGCCCCAGCCTGCGGGCGATGTCGATGTGACGGCGGAAGGAATACTGCTGGGCCCCGATCCCCTCCGGACCGGTTCGGAAGTAATCCAAACCGGTTTCGCCCACTGCGCGGACGCGGGGGTGGGCGGCCAGCGATTCGATCTCGGCGAGCGCACTGTCCAGCGTTCCGAGCCCGGCGAGTTCCGGCGCATCATTGGGGTGGATTGCCACGGCGGCCAGCAGGCGGGAATCTTCCCCGGCCAGCTGCACAGCCGCCCGGGAGGATTCCAGGTCCGTTCCGACCTGGACTGCACCCCGGACACCGGCGGCCCCGGCGGCGTCGAGAGCTGCAGCTGCGGAGAGTGCGCCCGGCCCGCCGAAGTCCAGGTGGGTGTGGTTGTCCATCACCGGAACCGGCAGCGGCTCAGGGGCGGGAGCGAACGCCTTATCACCGGTTTTGCTGTCCGCCCGGCGGCTGTGCGGCAGCGACAGGTAGGTCTGCGGTATCTGGCCCTGAACATAACCGCTGTGGGTACTCATGTCTTTAAGCCTAAGTGAGCTTGTACCCTGTACGTAGAAACGTGCCCGGCCGGCAGCCTGAAGGTATTCCCGGTATTTGTTTTCCGGTGTTTGTTCTCATCTGCCGTCAAGGGGCACGCAGTCGCCAGCCGTGTTTCTGCACGAGAGTCCCGGCTGTCTCCGCCGAGACTTGGAAGGTATCCATGGACGCTCGTAACACATCCGCTGCCACCACTGATTTTGATGCCCCGGACACAGCGGCCTCCCATCTTGCCGGAGGGGGTGTCCAGGGGACGGCAGATTCATTCCTGGATGCCAGCACCCGGATCCTCGGTGCGATCAACACTGTCATCGATGGCAAGGACGAGGCGGCCCGGCTGGTCCTGACCGTTCTGCTCGCCGAAGGCCATGTTCTCCTCGAAGACGTCCCCGGGGTGGGCAAAACGATGCTCGCCAAGACCCTCGCCCGGGCAGTGGACTGTTCGGTGACCCGGATCCAGTTCACCCCTGATCTGCTGCCCTCCGATGTGACGGGGGTGTCAATCTATAACCAGGACGCGCACCGGTTCGAGTTCCGGCGTGGCCCGGTTTTCGCCAACATCGTGATCGGCGACGAAATCAACCGTGCCTCCGCCAAGACCCAGTCCGCCCTGCTGGAGTGCATGGAGGAACGGCAGGTGACAGTCGACGGCGGAACGTACCGCCTGGCGGAGCCCTTTATGGTGGTCGCTACGCAGAACCCGCTGGAGATGGAAGGCACGTATGCCCTGCCTGAAGCGCAGCGGGACCGGTTCATGGCACGCATATCCCTTGGGTATCCGGATACGGCTTCTGAGATCGACATGCTCGAATCCCATCAGTCAGTTTCCCCGCTGGAGTCGATCGTTCCGGTGGTTTCCGTCCGGGATACTGCCGCCATGACAGCCCGGGTGCGGGAGGTGTACGTCTCCTCAGCAGTCAAGGAGTACACGGTGGGAATCGGTGCCGCCACCCGCGGCCATCCACAGGTGCGGCTCGGTGCCAGTCCCCGGGCCCTGCTCCAGCTGCTTCGTGCGTCCAAGGCCCGCGCTGCCCTCGACGGGCGGGATTTCGTCCTGCCGGACGACGTCGCACGCCTCGGTGAAGCAGTCCTCTCACATCGGCTGATACTCGAGCGCAAGGCGCTGAGCGCCGGCGAGAGCCCGGCGTCTGTGCTGCGGTCGATCCTGGCCAAGGTTCCTGTCCCCCGCCCGCCCGGATCGGCTGGCGTGACCCGGCCGTAGCGTCCTGCCCCGGCCTAGGAGGGTCATGCTGTCCAGAGTCCGTACGCGTATGCTCACCGGCCGCGGGTTCGGCGTGGCCGCAGCCGGTGTCGCTGCTCTGCTGGGCGCACAGGTGCTGGGCCGCCGCGACCTCCTGCTGCTGGCTGTGTTCCTGATCCTGCTGCCGCTGGCATCGGTCCTCGCGCTGCGGCTGATGCGCCCGGCCTTTACCGTCCAGCGGACCTTTTCCCCGCCCTCGGCCGATGCTGGAAACGCAGTCAATATTTCCCTCACCCTTACCCCGGTCCGGCCGTTCGGCGGAACTGCCCGGATGCGGGAGGGACTGCCGGCGCGCTTCGGTGCCAGTCCGGAGTTCGGGTTTCCTGCAGGCAGCACGGGCCCCGGGGGCACCAGCCGGTACGAATACCGGCTGCGGTCCTCCCGCCGCGGCCTTTATCAGATTGGCCCGGTGAGTGCCGGATTCCATGACCCCTTCGGCTTGGCGGTGCTGCGCCACACCATCGGAGGGACGGATGCGCTGGTGGTCAAACCGGCCCCGGCTGAACTGCCGGCCGCCATCCTGGACGGGCTGCGCGGAGCCGACGGTTCAGTCTCCACACGGCGGCACGGCATCCCCAGCCAGGACGATGTGACGACCAGGGAGTACCGGCACGGAGACCCCATGCGCAGAGTCCACTGGTCTGCCACTGCCCGGCACGGGAAACTGATGGTTCGCCAGGAGGAGACGGTCACGACTCCGCGGGCCACGATCCTCCTCGACCAGCGGGAGGCCTCCTATGATCATGGGTTCCTCTCCCCCTTCTGGGCCGACAGTCCGGATGCCTCGGCACCAGCCAGTTCCGAAGCCTTCGAGTGGGCAGTGTCCGCTGTGATGTCGATCGGCGCCCACATGATGGAGCACGGGTTCGCGGTGCGGCTGGTTGATGCCGCGGCGCGGCCGGGGCTGGCCCGTTCCCCCTCCGCAGCTGCACCGCAGGTGGACACCTTCAGCGGTGCAGCCGGTGTCCTTGACCTCGGCGAAGGGCTGGCCGCACTGGGGCTGGAACCATCTGCCGGTTCGGCATCCCAGGGGGCCCAACCACGGCGTGCAAGGCCGGCGCTGCGAAAACCGACTGACCAGGCCAGTCCCGGAGCACCTGCATGGACCGGGGCGCAGCTGCCTGCCGGTTCCCTGGCACCTTTCGGTGACGCACTGGCAGAAGCTCTGCAGGACCCGCGGAACCGCGGCCCCCTGGTCGTGATTGCCGGGCAGATCAGTGCGGAAGACGCGCACCGGCTGGCCCCGGCAGCGGACTACGCTCCCGCCGCCATTGCCGTCCTGGTCAGTGAACGGCCGGGCAGCGTGGCTCCGGCGCTGACAATCCTGCGCTCAGCAGGTTGGACCGCGCTCACCGTCGAACCCTCACAGCCCGTGGCCGCCGTTTGGTCCAGCGCCGGCGAGCCTGCCATCCGGACCGCAGTCCCGCAGGGACGGCTGCCATGACCGCGGCCATGACCCGCACCCGTTCACGGCCCCCCGCGCAGGGCGCTCCGCGCGCCACGGCCCGGCGTGCTTCCGCGCAGTGGGTGACCGGCGCAGCCGCCGCGGCTGCGGTCCTCCTTTGCTCCCTGAGCATCCACGGAGTGCTGGAGGGCTTTGGCTGGATGTGGCCACTTTCCCTGTCTGTTGCCGCCGTCTCCGTAGCCACCGCCCTGGCCCGCCGCTTCCGGTTCCCCACGGTGCTGGTTCCAGTCGCCGGCTTGGCTTCCCTCACCATGGCCCTGACCTGGATGTTCTCCTTCGACACGGCGTTCCTGGGGATCATTCCCACCTCCGGGACGGCAGCCCGGGCCGGGGCACTGCTTTCAGATGCCCAAACAGTGGTCATTTCGCAGGTGATTCCCGTTGTACCCGACCAGGGCGTGGTGTTCATCGCCTGTCTGGCCGTGGGTCTGGTGACCGTCCTGGTCGACACGCTGGCCGTCACTCTCCGGATGCCGGCCGCCAGCGGACTGGGCCTGTTCACCATCCTGCTGGTGCCCGGCATCATCAAGCCGCAGAGCGTGGGTACTGCCGGGTTCCTCGCCGCTGCCCTCGGGTTCCTGCTGGTCCTGGCGGCCGGAGCCTGGCAGGAGCGGGCGGACTCCCGCACCGGCCGGAACCGTCCGACCGGCAGCCATGCTGCCGGAGCAGTGGGCATCGGAGCGGGTGCGGTCACGGCCGCGCTGCTGCTGCCGCTGGCCATCCCGGGGTTCAGCACCGGTGCCTTCCCGCAGGGAGCCCGGTTCGACCTGTTTGCCGGCACCACGGGGCTCAACCCTGTGGTCACCCTGGGCAACGATTTGCGCCAGCCCAGCGCCACCGGCCGGATCACCTACGCCACCGATTCGCCGCGGCCGCTCTACCTCCGCTCCACCACGCTGGAGGATTTCTCCGGCAGCCGCTGGGCACCGGATACCCGGTCGGATTCCCGCCGTCTTGGCACGTCCACCATGACTCCGCTGGAAAGCGTGTCGGCGAGCATCCCCACGACCGTGACCACCACAGTGATCGGGTCGCAGTCGTATTCAAGCCCGTGGCTGCTGGCCCCTTATGCGCCGTCCTCGGTCTCGGAAGTAGGCGGCGCCTGGACGTGGGATCCCTCCACCATGACCATACTTTCCGCGGATGGCAGTGCGGATCCGCAGTCCAGCTACCAGGTACGCAGCGTGAGCCCGACAATGACGGGTGAGATGCTCAGGGGAATCGGGCCGGCACCGGAAGGCGCAGTGGACCCTGTGTTCACTGATCTCCCGGACGACCTGCCGCAGGTCATCCGGGACACCGCGCGGGAGGCAGTGGGAGCCGAAACTGCGCCTTACGGCCAGGCCCTGGCCCTCCAGTCCTACCTGAGGAGTGCCCGGTTCTCGTATTCGCTCGACGCCCCGGTTGAGGGCGGCTACGACGGCAACGGCATGGATGTGCTGGCCCGCTTCCTCGAACAGCGCTCGGGATACTGCGTGCACTTCGCGTCCGCGATGGCTGTTATGGCCCGGGAGGTAGGGATCCCCAGCCGGATGGGACTTGGTTATGCCCCGGGCCGGGCTACCAACGAAACCCGGACCGGAGCCACCGGCCAGGAGCTGGATGAGTTCGTTGTGGATTCCCGTGACGCGCATGCCTGGCCGGAGCTGTACTTCGAGGGAGCTGGCTGGGTCCGGTTCGAGCCGACTCCGTCCCGGGGCGTAGTTCCTTCCTATGCCGTGCCCCGGCAGCAGAACGCGGGAGCTGCGGCCCAGACTGATGCGGATCCGCGCGAACTGCAGGCCAGCGGACCGCCTTCCGTTCCCTCGCCCGCTGCGTCTCCACCTGCATCTCCGCAGCCCGTGGGACCCGCGGAGACCGGCGGAGCTCCTTTCGCCGGTGCCGGGATCGGATTCCTGGCGGCGGTCCTGGCGTTCCTGACGCCGCGGGGGCTGCGGCGCCGGCGGACAAGGAAACGGCAACGCGCTCATGCTGAGCTGGGCGGAGGTGCCGGCCTGGCGTGGGAGGAGGCCATTGACCTGGCCCAGGACTACGGCTTTCCAGCCAGGACCGCTGACAGTCCGCGTTCCTACGCCGCCCGGCTGGCCGCGGATGCCGGGTTGACTGGTCCCTCCGCTGCAGCCCTGGACCGGCTGCGCCAGGCGTACGAGGCCGAAGCCTATGCCGCGCCGGCAACCGTGCCCGGACCGCCGGGCAGGGCGTCCTCGCCCCAGGGCCGGACCAGCTCTTCCTGGGCCGACATCGGACTTCTAGCGGCCGGGCTGCGTGCCGCGGTCCCGGCAGGAACCCGCATCAAAGCTGCCCTGTTCCCGGCCTCGCTGGGACGCGGCCGCCGGACCTGACCACGCCCGTCAGGTGCTTAACACAGGAAGACCCGGCGCCTGGGCTGGGCCCAGGTGCCGGGTCTTGCACTCCGCGGTCCGGTTGCCGGACCGGGCAGGAGCTACGCGGTGGGGTCGGCGATGCCGATGTACTGCGTGTAGAGGTATTCTTCGATGCCTTCGTCCCCGCCCTCACGGCCGAGGCCGGACTGCTTGACTCCACCGAACGGGGCGGCGGCGTTGGAAATGACGCCGGCGTTCAGGCCCAGCATGCCGGTTTCCAGCTTCTCGCCGATCCGCAGGCCGCGGTTCAGGTCCTCGGTGAAGACATAGGCGATCAGGCCGTATTCGGAGGCGTTGGCCAGCTTCACGGCTTCGGCCTCAGTGGAGAAGGTGATCACCGGGGCAACCGGGCCAAAGATCTCTTCCTTGAGGATGCGTGCTCCAGCCGGAACGTTCTTGAGCACGGTCGGTGCGTAGAAGTAGCCGGGGCCGTCCACCGGGGCGCCGCCGACTACAGCCGTTGCACCGGCGTCGATCGCGTCTTCAACGAGGGAGTGGACCTTGTTACGGGACTTGGCATCGATCAGCGGACCGATCTTGGACTCGTCCTCAGTGCCGCGGGCAACGGTCATGGCCCCGACCTTCGCAGCGAACTTTTCGGAGAATTCGTCGGCGATGTCCTCGTGCACGATGAAACGGTTGGCGGCGGTGCAGGCCTCGCCCATGTTCCGCAGTTTCGCGGCCATGGCGCCTTCAACGGCCTTGTCGATGTCAGCGTCCTCAAAGACGACGAAGGGTGCGTTGCCGCCGAGTTCCATGGAGGTGCGGAGCACGTTGTCCGCGGCATCGCGGATCAGGGCCTGGCCCACTGGGGTGGAGCCGGTGAAGGAGACCTTGCGCAGGCGCTCATCCTTCATGATCGGTCCGGTCACCTCTCCGGCCTGGGTCGTGGACACGACGTTCAGGACACCGGCGGGCAGCCCGGCTTCCATCATGACGGCAGCGAACAGCTGGGAGGTCAGCGGAGTCAGCTTTGCGGGCTTGAGCACCATGGTGCAGCCGGCAGCCACTGCGGGGGCGATCTTGCGGGTCGCCATGGCCAGCGGGAAGTTCCACGGGGTGATCAGCAGGCAGGGGCCAACCGGCTTCTTGTTAACCATGATCCGGGACTTGCCATCCGGGGACATGCCGTAGCGGCCGGTTACGCGGACTGCTTCCTCAGAGAACCAGCGCAGGAATTCGGCACCATAGGCAACCTCACCGCGGGCTTCGGCCAGGGGCTTGCCCATTTCCAGGGTCATCAGCAGGGCGAAGTCTTCAGCGCGGGCGGTGACGAGCTCGAAGGCCCGGCGCAGGATTTCGCCGCGGACCCGGGGCGGGGTCTGTGCCCATGAATCCTGGGCGGCTGCGGCCGCGTCCATGGCGGCGGCGCCGTCTTCGGTGCTGGCATCGGCGATGCTCAGCAGCACCTTGCCCGTGGCGGGATCCTCGACTTCGAAGGTCTTGCCGCCGGTGGCCTCACGCCACTGTCCGTCAATCAGCAGGCCGGTGGGAACCTGGGCCAGCAGTTCGGCCTCGCGTTCAGCGGTTACAGCCATGGGTGAGCCTCCAAAAATGTGCGGGTTTTCCCGGTGCATGATCTGACCGGTGCTCAACTCACCGTAAGTCGCGCGCGGAGCACTGTAAATGCATTCCTGCACAACGGAACTGACGGTTCACTGTGCATTTGGCTCCGCCTGTCCTGCCGGTGCCCTGTTCTCAGGACTTTCCAGCATTCTCCGCTTTGCCGGCATCATCCTTGCTCCGGGCGGCAAGCACCGCGGAATACAGCTCCCGCTTGCTGATGCGTGCATCGGATGCCACGCTCGCGACGGCGTCCTTCAACCGCGACCCCTGGCTGATGAGGCCGTTGACCGCCGCCACGTGGTCTTCCGGCGCTTCCGGCGCTGCTTCTGCGGCACCGCCAACAACTACGGCGATCTCACCCCGGACTTCGCTGCTCTCCGCCCATTCGAGCAGCTCGCGCAGGGGCGCCCGCAGGACCTGTTCGTGCAGCTTTGTCAGTTCACGCGCGACGGCGGCGGGGCGGCTGCCGCCAAAGGCGGCATCGAGTGCCCGGAGCATCGCTTCGAGCCGGTGAGGTGCTTCGAAGAAAACCATGGTGCGGCGTTCCGCAGCCAGTTCCGCGAGGCGTCCTGCCCGTTCCCCCGCTTTGCGCGGCAGGAATCCCTCAAAACAGAACCGGTCGGTAGGCAGGCCGGACAGGGCCAGGGCTGTCAGCACCGCGGACGGACCGGGGGCGGCCGTGACTGCGATCCCTTCCGCAGCGGCTGCTTCGACAAGACGGTAACCGGGGTCGGAGACGGAGGGCATACCTGCGTCGGTGACCATCAGCAGTGTGGCGCCGCCGCGGACCAGGTCCAGCAGGTAGGGGGTTCGGGACTGTTCATTGTGCTCGTGGTAGCTGAGGATCCGCCCGGAGGTGGTGATATCCAAGGCACTGACCAGGCGGTGCAGCCGCCGGGTGTCCTCGGCGGCAATAACATCGGCATGCTGGAGGAGGTTGATCAGGCGGACGGTGGCGTCTCCCATGTTTCCAATCGGGGTGGCGGCCAGCACGATCTGTCCCGCTGCCCCGGAGCGAAACTCCGGCACAGCGTCTTCGGCACCGGCTTGAGTGCCGTCCCCGGTGCCGTCGGTGCCTGCAGCCTGCGGGGGTCCATCGATGCTTGAGTCCACCCCTCAACCCTACGCGACAGGCTATAGAGTTGAGCGCGTGACCCTGTCCCTGACCCCCACACCTCCCCGGGAACAGGCGCCTCCCGTACTGGATCCGGGACGCGCGTTCTCCATCGAGGCACTGCGGGGAAGGTTGCTCGGTGCGGCGCTTCCCGCGCCTGCCTGGGCCTGGGCTGCCGCACTGGGCGCTGCTCTGCTGGCCGGTGTTCTGCGCTTTATCCGGCTTGGTGAGCCTGACACCCTGGTGTTCGACGAGACCTACTACGTCAAGGACGCCTACTCCTACCTGGTGTCAGGCTACGAGCGTGCCTGGCCGGAGAATGCCAACGATTCCTTTGCCGCCGGCCAGCCCGGCGGGCTGCTGGAGGAACCGGAGTACGTGGTTCATCCGCCGGTGGGCAAATGGATGATTGCCTTCGGGATGGCGCTTTTCGGCCCGGAATCGAGCTTTGGCTGGCGTTTCTCCGCTGCCGTGGCCGGCACGCTGATGGTCCTTATGCTGGCGTTGATTGCGTACCGGCTCTTCCGTTCGCCGCTTCTCGGCGCTGCAGCTGGCCTCCTGCTGGCAGTCGACGGACACCATCTGGTCCAGTCCCGCACCTCCCTGCTCGATATTTTCCTAGCCTTCTGGGTGCTGGCCGCCTTCGGTGCCCTGCTGCTGGACCGCGACGACGGCAGGAGAAGGCTGGCGCGCAAACTCGCGGCACCACCCGGCAGTGCGCCGCCGCGCGCCGCTCTAACCACAGGGCCTTGGCTCCTATGGCGGCCGTGGCGCCTCGCAGCCGGTGTCTGTCTCGGACTCGCGGTCGGCACAAAGTGGTCCGCGCTGGCATTCATCGCCGTCTTCGGTCTGATGACCGTGCTCTGGGATGTGAGCGCCAGGCGTGTCGCCGGGATCCGCCGCTGGCCCCTCGCACTGCTGAAGGACGGCCTTCCGGCCTTCTTCACTCTCATTCCCACTGCCCTGGCCACTTACACCGCAACCTGGGCAGGCTGGTTCCGCGCATCAGACTCCTATGGACGGCACTGGGCAGAAACCAATCCGTCGGAAGCTTTCGGCTGGCTGCCGGATTCCCTTCGGTCGCTGGCGGAATACCACCGCAGCGCATACGAATTCCACAACGGCCTGACCTCGGAACATTCCTATATGGCCAACGCCTGGACCTGGTTGTTCCTGGGCCGGCCAACCTCTTTTTTCTATGAGTCGCCGGATCCAGGGAGTCCGGGGTGCAATTTCCAATCCTGCACCTCGGCAATCACCTCCGTTGGCAATCCGCTGATCTGGTGGGCTGGTCTCCTCAGCCTCGGCGTGCTGCTGGCCTACTGGATCGGCCGCAGGGACTGGCGGGCAGGTGCCATTCTCGCCGGGATCGCCGCCGGATATCTTCCCTGGTTCGCTTTCCCCGACCGCACCATGTTCTTCTTTTATGCAGTGTCTTTCGAGCCCTTCCTCATCCTGGCTCTGACCTACGTCCTGGGCCTGATGCTGGGCGAGGACACAGGTCAGGCTACCGCCCTGCGCCGGCAGCGCGGCGCGATCGGCGTCGGATGCTTCCTGCTCGCTGTTATTCTTGTCTCCGCCTTCTTCTATCCGGTATGGACTGCAGAGAACATCCCCTATTCTGATTGGCGGCTCCGAATGTGGATGCCGAGCTGGATCTAGGTCTCAACGCAATGTGCCACAAGCACGGAAAAGAGAGTGGCGCAGTGCGCGAATCCTCCACGGACTTGTTTGTCGAGCTCCCGGCCGACTCCAACATCACCGATCTCCTTCTCGGGCTGACCGAACGGTCACCGGATCTGCCGCTCTACGCCCGCCAGTCCGAGGCGGGATGGGAAGACATCACCGCCGCAGGGTTCCTTGAAACGGTTTCCGCGGCCGCCAAGGGACTGATCCGGCAGGGCATCCGCCCCGGAGACTGCGTAGCCGTGATGTCCAGCACCCGCTATGAGTGGACTGTCGTGGACCTGGCCATCTGGTTCGCCGGCGCCGTAACGGTCCCGATCTATGAGACCTCCTCCGCAAGCCAGGTCCAATGGATCCTGGAGGACTCCGCGGCCAAACTCGTCTTCGCTGAGGACGATGCCAAGGCCGGTGTCATCGCGGCAGGTGCCGGTGCCGCCGGTCTTGACGTTCCCCTGTGGCACCTCACCGACGTCGACGGCGGAACGGACCTGCGCGCACTGGCGGCTTCCGGATCAACGGTCAGCGACGCCGAGCTCGAGGCCGCCCGTTCGGTCCGCGGGCTCCAGGACACCGCGTCCCTGGTCTACACTTCGGGCACCACCGGGCGCCCCAAGGGATGCGAAATCACGCACGGCAACTTTGCTGTCTTCGGCGTCAACGTCATCGAACTCCTTCCCGAAATGCTGAAGGCTCCCGGAGCCCGGACCCTGATGTTCCTGCCCCTGGCCCACGTCCTGGCGCGTGCCGTCCAGGTTGGCTGCCTGGCCGCGGGCGTGCAGTTGGGCCACAGTGCCAGCGCATCTGCCCTGGTCGGCGATATGAAAACGTTCCAGCCCACCTTCCTGCTCGCGGTCCCGCGGATTTTCGAGAAGATCTACACCGGCGCCCAGGAAAGTGCTGAGGCCGCGGGCAAGGGCCGGCTTTTTGCCTCCGCCGCAGCAACCGCCGTCGCCTTCTCCGAAGCCGTGGACCGTGCCGGCCGGGGTGGAAAAGGCCCCTCGCTGCCGCTGCGCCTGCGGCACAGGATCTTCGACGCACTCCTGTACCCGAAGGTCCGGAACGTCTTTGGCGGACAGCTGTCGATCGCTATTTCCGGAGCCAGCCCGCTCAGCCCCCAGCTGTGCCACTTTTTCCGCGGCGCCGGAATCGCCGTCCAGGAAGGCTACGGCCTGACAGAAACTACCGCCCCTGCCTCAGTCAATACAGTGCCGCTGACCCGGGTCGGCACGGTAGGCCTGCCGATGCCCGGAAATGCGGTCCGGATTGCCGCAGACGGAGAGGTTTTGGTCAAGGGTGTGGGTGTCTTCACCGGCTATCACCGGAATCCAGCCGCGAACGCCGAAGCGTTCACTGACGGATGGTTCCATACCGGAGACGTCGGCACGCTGGATGATGACGGGTTCCTCACCATCACGGGACGGAAAAAGGACCTCTTGGTCACTGCAGGCGGCAAGAATGTGGCTCCAGGCCCCCTGGAGGAGAAGATCCGGGAGCACCGTCTGGTCTCGCAGGTCGTCGTCGTCGGGGAAGGGCGTCCCTTCGTGGGTGCGCTGGTTACCCTCGATGAAGAAGCCCTGGCGGTATGGGCCCGCGAGCAGGGCCACAGTCTCCAGGATGTGGCAGCGGGGGATCATCCGGTGGTGCTGGCCCAGGTGCAGGAGGCGGTGGACGCTGCCAACGCAACCGTCTCCCGGGCCGAACAAATCCGCCGCTTCACGGTCCTGCCCCGCGATTTCTCGCTCGAAGCCGGCCATGTCACCCCCACGCTGAAACTTCGGCGCCAGGCAGTCATGGCGGATTTCTCGGCCGAAGTGGACAAGCTCTACATCAAGTAGCTCCGCCCGGTAACACGTAAGGTCCGCCCCGAGCCGGGGCGGACCTTACGTGTTTCAGCGGTGCTGAGCCCCTAAAAGGACTCGAGCGATTCAAGATACCTGCGGCGCGCAGCTTCGCGCGCCAGGCGGGAACGCTCGCGCCGGCGTTTGGTCGGCCAGGTGAAGATCAGCACGATGAGGCTTGCCAGAAGCACGATGCCCGCAACGGTTCCGCCTGAGTCCATCCAGAACTGGGACGGGAAGAGCCGGATCAGGGTGTCATCCAGCCGGAACGTCCAGTTGCCCTGCGAGAAGAAAATGCTGTGGACCTGTGTGAAGAACTGCTCCCAGGCCAGGACAGCCGCCACCAGGAGCGCAACGATCAGCGCCAGCGTAGCCGCCGCGCCCGCGAACAGCGCCCGGCGGATGCCTCCGGGGCAGCGCCGGGCGAGGTAGATCCCACCCGCGATGCTCAGCAGTGCCATGCCCACGGCGCTCAGGAACGCAATTCCCAGGACCATCTTGACGTCCGCCATGTGCGAGACTTCGGAAGCCAGATACAGGGGATCCCCATCCGGGGTCACCAGATCGCCAAGGTAGCGCGGCGAGGCAAAGTTCAGCAGGTAGTCGACGGCGTAGGAGCCGTAGGTCATCCGGTCTTCCGCTGAGAACCCGAAGCTGTCCGCCGGGAACCCCGGACGGTGGTACTCGATCCAGAGGAACATCGGGGTCGCGACAGCCCGGATGGCTGCCGCCAGCAGCATTACCGGGAAAAAGACAGCAATCATTACCTGGATGACGCGGGCCAGTACCGGCTTGGCCGCCGCAGCGCGTTCCCGTTCCAAGGACCGGCGCTGGGCTTCCTCGTCCTGGATGCCCTCGGCCTCGGCGTCCGGCCCGGTCCCGCTTCCGGTATCGGGATCGGTTTCGGGATGCCCGGCCCCTGAGGCATACCAGGGGCCGCGGTCCGCGTCCGCATTTTCAGCTTCAGTGCCGCTCGCTCCTGCATCCCGGGCGACGCCGGTGTCACGGCTGATTTCGGCGCTACGGCTGGTTTCGGCGTCACGGCTGATTTCGGCGTCACGGCTGGTTTCGGCGTCAACGGTTCTACTGGCGTCAGCGGCGTTCCGGTCGCCGGTCCCCTCGGCTGCCGCTGCGGCACCACCAGCTACAGGGGCAGCCGCCTTGCCGTCGTCGGCAGGGCTGACAGATGCGGCGGAGTCGTAGCGGCTCAGGTTCGGCATGGTGCTGGCGGCACGCATCGGGAGGGTACTGCGCTGCGCCACGGAGGGATGGCCGCCGGGAACCTCGTTTTTGTCCGCGGCAGCTTTCCCTGTGGCTGGACGCCTGTCAGCTGGGGCCACCGGCGAACCGGCTGCCGTCTGGTCTGCAGGATCGGCGGTGTCAGCAACGGCAGGGTCAGCGGCTTTGGAGCTGGACCCGGTGCCGGCAGCGGGGGTATCGGAGTCAGCCGCGTTGGAGCTGGACAGCCCCGCGAATTCCGCCTCCCAGGCTTCGTGCTCAGCGGGGATGGCATCGGATGGGCGGGCACTGGCCGAAGTTCCCGCGGCGTGGCTGCCGCTGACGATAGTTTCGCTGGCGTCGCTTGGGCCGGCGTCCTTTCCCGCAGGGGCTTCACCGGCAGCCGCGGGTTCCATTGTGGGGTCTTGGTCCTGGCTTGCCACTGCTTTGTCTCTCATCCCAATCCTGTTGTGAAGTCACCGGTGGTGGGGGTTCCGGTTCCGTCCTTCTTAGACACTACCGGGCCGCACCCCCCGATTCCGGGTGCCACCCCGAATCGTGGCAGGCCGCTTGGGCGGGGCCGTGGAACTTCAGGCGGCCCGGACCGCGGCTTCACCGGCGTCACGGGCGAGCAGGTCGCCCCGGTACCCGGCCGCATAGGCCCGCTTCCCCAGGACCAGCGTGTAGGCCCAGTACCCGGCGAGCACCAGCGCCCCGATGCCTATCCGCAGCCATGCCGGCAAGGCGCTGGGAGTCACGAAGCCCTCCACCAGCCCGGAGATAAAGAGGACCACCACCAGGCCCAGGGCAACAGTCATCAGGGACCGGCCTTCCTGTGCCAGGGCGGTCACCCGGGTTCGCGTCCCAGGCGCAACGAGCGCCCAGAAAATCTGCAGGCCTGCGGCGGCGGCGACGAAAATGGCGGTCAGCTCCATCAGCCCATGCGGCAGGATATAGCTGAAGAACGTGTCCAGCTCCCCAAAAGAGGCCATCGTCCCGCCGGCTGTGCCGACACCGATGGCGTTCTGGTAGATGACGTATGGCCCCCAGATTCCGGTGACACCGAAGGCGACCGCCTGCAGAGCGATCCACGCATTATTGGTCCACACCATGCCGGCAAACGACGCTGCCGGGTTCTCGGAGTAGTAGTTTGCGAAGTCCGACTCCACGTAGCGGCGAAGCTCGGCGTCCGTCCCCATGGCGGCGAGCACTCCGGGTGTATTCACGACCCAGTATCCAGCCAGCGAGGCGACCGCAAGGAAGAGCACCCCGATCACCACGGTCATCCACCGGACACGGTAGAAGGCCGCCGGGAGTGAATAAACAAAGAATCCGGCAACGTCTTCCAGGAAATTGGACCGGGCTCCGGTGAAACGCGTCCGGGCACGGGAGAGCCGCATGGACAGCGCTGCGGAGTAAGCCCCCTCGGGCGCGGTGGAACGAATCACCGACAGGTGTGTCGACGCGCGCTGATACAGCAGCAGCAGTTCGTCAGCTTCCGCACCGGTGAGCCGGCGCCGTGCGGTGAGCTCGTCAAGCCGCTGCCAGTCTTCCCGGTGCACGGCGGCGAAGGCATCCATGTCCACGCCTCCACCCTAGCGGGAACAGGGCCAGCCCCGATCCACAGCCACGCGTGATCGGAGAAGGTTCCGGCAGCGCCTTCTCCGCCCGGAGACGCCCCTGCTGGGTAGAGTGGACTGCGAACGGGCCGCAGCCCAAACGGGACAGCGGAGAAGCATGGGGGAAGCATGAGGCTGGTATGAGTACGGTCGTGACCGGTGAGGCCGTAGTCCTGGAACTGCGCGCGGCGTCGTTCGCGGCCCGCGCCCTGAGCACGCTCATCGACGTGATCTCCCAGCTGCTGCTGCTCTTCCTGCTCTTTTACCTGGTCGGAAACACCTTGGACGGCGCCCTTGATCCGGCGCTGACCCGCGCACTTCTGCTGGCCGCCGTCGTGCTGGTGATCCTGGTGGTCCCGGTCGCTGTCGAGACGCTGACCCGCGGGAAGTCGCTGGGCCGGCTGGTCATGGGCCTGCGGATCGTACGCGACGACGGCGGCGCTGTGCGGTTCCGGCAGGCGTTCACCCGCGGGATCCTGGCAGTCCTGGAAATCTACATGCTGGCCGGCTCGCTGGCTTTTCTCGTGGCAGTCTTCAATGAAAAGTCCAAGCGCCTCGGCGACATGCTCGCCGGCACCTACGCCATGCGTGAGCGGGTGAAGGCTGCCCCGCCACCCGTCACCGTGATGCCGGCTGAACTGATCCCCTGGGCCGCGCTGGCGGACATCGGCCGCCTTCCGGACCCATTATCCCGGCGGGCGGCCCGGTTCCTGGCTCAGGCTGAACGGATGACACCCCCGGCACGCACTGCCATGGGCACATCGCTGGCCACCGAAGTGTCAGCGTTCGTTTCTCCGCCTCCCCCGCCCGGAACTGTCCCGGAATCCTACCTGCGGGCGGTGATGGCGCAGCGGCGTGACCGCGACTTCGCCCGGCTCAGCGCCCAGCGCGTGCGCTCAGGCCAGGTCGCGGAGCGGCTGCACCGGCTCCCGTTCGCTGACCGTTAAAAAGCACCTGCGGCGCCGCGGGTATATCCGCTGCGCCGCAGGTGTTTTTGGGCGTTACCGGGCTGCTTAGTAGCGGTAGTGGTCCGGCTTGTACGGTCCGGCCACGTCCACACCCAGGTATTCGGCCTGGCTCTTGGTGAGTTCGCTGAGCTCGACGCCGAGGGCTGCCAGGTGGAGGCGCGCAACCTTCTCATCCAGGATCTTGGGCAGCACGTACACCTCCTTGGCGTACTCCGGGCTGCCGTCTTCCTTGGTCTGTCCGTACTTGGTGAACAGTTCGATCTGGGCAATGGTCTGGTTCGCAAAGGAGTTCGACATCACGAAGGACGGGTGCCCGGTGGCGTTGCCAAGGTTCAGCAGCCGGCCTTCTGAGAGCACGATGATGCTGCGCTGGTTGTCAGTGCCCTCATCGAAGATCCACTCGTGGACCTGCGGCTTGATCTCGACCTTGCGGATGCCCGGCACGCGGGCCAGCCCGGCCATGTCGATTTCATTGTCGAAGTGCCCGACGTTGCCCACAATCGCCTGGTGTTTCATCTGCGCCATGTGGGACGCCATGATGATGTCCTTGTTGCCAGTGGTGGTGATGAAGATGTCCCCCTGGCCCACAACGGATTCCAGCCTCGCCACCTGGTAGCCGTCCATGGCAGCCTGCAGCGCGCAGATCGGGTCGATTTCGGTCACGATCACCCTGGCCCCCTGCCCGCGCAGCGCCTCGGCTGCGCCCTTGCCGACGTCGCCGTAGCCGCAGACCACGGCGACCTTGCCGCCGATCAGCGTATCGGTGGCACGGTTCAGGCCGTCCGGGAGGGAGTGCCGGATGCCGTACTTGTTGTCGAACTTGGACTTGGTGACCGAGTCGTTGACGTTGATGGCCGGGAAGAGCAGCTGGCCGTCAGCGGCCAGCTGGTAGAGGCGGAGTACCCCGGTGGTGGTCTCTTCCGTGACGCCGCGGATGCCCTTGGCGATTTCCGTCCACTTCCCCGGTGCCTCGGCCAGCGACCGGCGCAGGGTGTCCAGGATGATCGTGTACTCGTGGGAATAGTCCGGATCGTCCTCGGACGGGTTGGCCGGAACCGCACCGGCAGCTTCGAACTCCACACCCTTGTGCAGCAGCAGGGTGGCATCGCCGCCGTCGTCCAGGATCATGTTCGGGCCACCCGAGCCTTCCGGCCAGGTGAGGATCTGCTCAGCGGTCCACCAGTACTCCTCAAGCGTCTCGTTCTTCCAGGCGAAGACGGGCACACCCTGCGGATCTTCCGGGGTGCCGCTGCCGACGACCACGGCCGCCGCGGCCTCATCCTGGGTGGAGAAGATGTTGCAGGAAGCCCAGCGGACCTCGGCGCCCAGGGCGGTCAGGGTTTCGATCAGCACTGCGGTCTGGACCGTCATGTGCAGGGAACCGGCAATCCGGGCTCCGGCCAGTGGCTGGCTCGGGCCGAATTCGCGCCGCAGGGCCATCAGCCCGGGCATCTCGTGTTCGGCCAGCCGGATCTGGTGGCGGCCGGCTTCGGCCAGGGACAGGTCAGCTACTTTGTAATCGATGCTCACTGGCGGTGTTCCTCGTTCCTGGTGGTGTTCTCGGCTGCAGGGTTGGCTGCAGCTGTTTCTTCGGCCGGCACCAGCAGCACGGGAATGCCCTCTTCAATGCGGTAGCGGACCGGCTGGCCATCGGGCCCCGGGGCGGTGGAGATCAGTTCATCGCCAGCCTGTTTAAGCGGCGAATGAGTCTGCGGGCAACGCAGCGTGTCCAGAAGATCGACGGTCAGGTTAGCCATGGGTACAGCACTTCCTTGCGAAACGGTTGATGATGCGCCGGCCGTGGTTCTCCCGGCTGATGATTCCAGCCTAATGGTGATCGGACTGCGAGGCAGGATCAGCTCTGTTCGCGGACATCTTCGCGTAATACCCGCAGGTGGGACCGGCGGCCCGTGGAGAGGTCCGCCGGTGGCTCCAGGGCGTGCCTGCCGCTTCGCCGGGCCGGCTCGTCATCCGCTTCCGGCTCTTCTGCCTCGGCTTCGCGGACAGCATCGACCAGGGCGGAGAGTTCGTCGGGACCCGGGGTGCGTGGCTGGTTGCCGAGATCCAGCCGGAGGACTTCCCAGCCCCGCGGTGCGGTCAGGCGCTGGGCATGCAGCTCACAGAGGTCATAGCAGTGCGGCTCCGCGTAGGTTGCCAGCGGGCCCAGGACTGCGGTGGAATCGGCATAAACGTACGTCAGGGTAGCGACGGCGGCCTGCCGGCACGCTGAACGTGAACAAAGACGTAAGGATCCCACGGAGGAACACTTTACCCTTGCGCCTGCCGGCAGCGTGCAGCCACGCCGCACCGCCTCCAGACCATGATCACCCGGGATCACTGAGCCGGCCGGAGCGCTGAGCTTGCCGGAGCACTGAGCCGGCCGGAGCGCTGAGCTTGCTGGAGCACTGAGCTTGCTGGAACGCGGCGAACTCCCCCGGCGGCGCCCTCCGGACTAGAGTAGGGGCATGTCCCCAGGATCGTCCTTTCGGATAAGGCTCGATGGTGGATCCGGCGCCGGCGCCGCGGATCCCGTATCGCCGCGTCCTTTCCACCAGCGCAGGCGCAACCGCCACGGCCGGGGTCTTCGCGGCGAGCTGCTTCCGGCCCACCTTGCTGGATCCCGCACCCGGGCGGAACGCTTCGATGAGTGGGTCATGGAGTCCGCGCAGCGGCTGGAACGCCTCTGGGGCGAAGACATCCAGTCCTATCAGTTCGTTGTCCAGGAAATCCCGGATGGCCTTGAAGAGCTGGTGCGCCGGGGCGGTTCCATTCCCTTGGCCTCCTCTGCTCCGGGCAAGGGACCCAAGCCGCCGGTTATTACGGTTTACCGGCGCCCGGTCGAGTGGACCGCCCGGGGACTTGTGCCCGTCAGCGAGTTGATCCATGACGTTGTGGTGGAACAGCTGGCCGCTCTCAAGGGCATGGACCCTGAGTCGATTGATCCCACCTACGGGCGGTTCCGCCCGCTCTAGCAGCCCTCCGCAGGAGCCGTACCCCGCTGCCAGCGGGGTACGGACAGCAACACCGGAAGCTCCCGGACTGCCTAGTAGCCGATGCCGATTTGGGCGCTTCTGCTGCCGGCGCTTCCTTCCGGGAGGGGCAGCACCGAAATGCCCGGTCCCTCCCCCGTGACCAGCTGCGCACCATAGACGGCTTCACCCACCGCTGTGACCAGGACACCGGCAACCTCCCCGGAGCCGATGTCCGCGGACTTCAGGGTCAGGGTGCGCCCTGCGGGTACTGCCACAACTTTCTCCGGCTGCAGGTTCCCATCAGCTCCGATCGCCCGGAGCCGGACTTCAGCGGCGCCGTCGGGGGCAGTCAACACCAGTGCGGAGCTGCTGCCGGGGACGGCAACGGCCAGGTGTTCACTGCCCAGGCGCGCGTCTGCGGGGGCCACCGCAAGTTCCACCCGCTCCCCGGGTTCCGTGCCGCGGCTGAAAACCGCCGCTGCGGTGAAGGCAACATCGGAGGACAGGTCCAGGGAATAGGTGCCTTCCGGAAGGTCCGCCAGCGGAATTTTGCCCACGGTTCCGGCGGGAACGCTGAAGACTCCGCCACCGGGGATCTGGACTTCCCCGTTGGAACCGAAGACCCGCAGATGGACCACTGCGTCCGTACTGCCCGGAACGGCCACGTTCAGCACGGACGCCACGGAGCCGTGACCGTCCTGTTCGGCCAGCTTCCGGATGGTTTCCGGTGATTGGAGGGCTACACCGGTAATGACCTGGCGCGGCGACGGGGCGGCCGTGGGCTCAATGATTTCCACACCGCCGGGGGTCAGCCCGCGCAGGATGCTCTGCTCAATGACCGCTGTGACCGGTCCGCCGGAGCTGCGTACGCGGACGGCGGCGGCCTCTTCGTTGGCGGCGAGGCCGGCCAGGATGATGGAGCGTGTTTCGCCCGGCGCGATGACTATCCCGCGGCTGCCGCCGGTCTCGATCCGCCCCGTTGAACCGTGCAGATCCAAGTCAACTGTTGCCGGCGTTACCGAAGGGTTGGAGAGCCGCAGCACCGCGGTGGCGCCAACTGTGGTCCGTGCGCCGAGAAGCCACATGTCGTTGCCCGGCGTCTGGCAGTTGGCGGCGGCCAGCCCGGCCAGGTCGCCATCTGTGGCTGAATAGCCAAGAACTGCGTTCGCCGTGGCCGGGGTCTTTCCGCTCGGTTCCGCCTCCAGGGCCGTAACAGTGCCGACCGACTGGTTCTGCAGCACACCGGCAAGCCGGGTCCCGGCCAGCGGCGCCGTTTCTCCTGCCTTAAGTCCTGCCAGGGCTTTTCCGCCGTCCAGCTCACTGAGGTCCGCGGCGGGGAGGGACGAGCCTGCCGCGCCGAGCACGACCAGGCTGACCGCGGTGGCAGCCGATTCGGAGACCGGGCTGTACTCAGCGTCGGTGCCGGAGACATTTCCTGCCAGCAGACGCAGCGGCTGGGGGCACACTGCGGTCAGCGCACCCGCAGGAACCTCGGTGGCCGGAGGCTGGACGGCGATGCCTGACCCGGCCGGCGCAGCCACCGCACCGGCTGTAATCAGAGCACCGGCGGCTGCCATAAGCACGACGCCGGAGGAGACGGTGTAGGCCGTTTTCCGACGGGTCTGGCGGCGGCCTCGTGCTGCGGACCGGGTGTCTTCACCGGAACGCTCCATCAGCGGACTCCTTCGTGTGAACTTTTCGCGGATGCGCTCCCGGCGCCGGCAGCTTTTTCGGGGCTGGCCGCCGCTCCGGCGTCAGCTGTTTTTCCGGTGACAGGAGACTTTTCAGGGCTGGCCGCCCTCCCGGTACCAGCTGATTTCCCGGCCTCACCAGCTTTGTCAGGGCCGGCTGCCGTTCCTGCGTCAGCTGATGCCCCTGCGCCGGCTGACTTACCTGCGCCGGCTGATTTCCCGGCGTCGGCGGCCTGCGCGGGTTCTCCGGAGACTGGCTTTGCCCGCCGGTTCCCCGCCTTGGCCTGGGCTTTTGATTCTTCCTTGGTCCGCAGCTTCGCCGCCTTGGCCTGGGCTTTTGATTCTTCCTTGGTCCGCAGCTTCGCCGCCCTGGCCTTGGCTTTGGCCTCGGCCTTGTTTCCGGCGGCCTTGCTGGTACCGGCAGCCTTACTCCCGGTCTCCGCCGCCGGCGCCTGGTTCGTCCTGCGGCTGGCGCTGCGCCGCGACGTCCCTGCCGGCCCCGGGGAAGCCCCCGAAACTGCGGTATCCGCGGAACCTGGTTCCGGCCCCTCGTCCGGTCCGGTGCCGGATGTTCCAGGCCCGGACGTTCCGGCACCTGCCCGTGCGGGACGCTGTTTCCCGGGCAGACGGATCACACCGGAACGCACCGGCGTGGGTACGGCCAGGAGAAGGGTGAGTCCGAAAACGATTACCTGCACGATTTCGGTATACGGTTCCCAGACACTGCGGTAGTCCACAGTCAGGGTGCCGCCCTCGGCCGGCAGGATGAACGCCTGCGCCCATCCATCGGTTGCCGGCTCAAGCCGGGTTCCGTTAAGGCTGGCCTGCCATCCGGTGTTGGCACGTTCGGCCAGCACCAGCTTCCTGCCTTCTTCGCCGTCGGGTATATCGGCGCTGACAGCCGTGCTCTCCGACGGAACGAGCGCCACCGTCTCACCCGCCGCATCCTGGATCCGGACGCGGGCAGTCTGTCCGGCGACGGATTCGGTGCCCTGTGCGTCCAGGGTTCCCACTACGCGCCACAGCCAGCCCGAGCCGGTCTGCCCCACGGCGGTCAGGCCCGGGACAGCGTCCATGCGGTCTGCCAGCAGTTCTGCAGCAGTATCGGAGGTTTGCAGGACCACGAAGCCGACCCCAAGCCGCGCCAGTTCCGGCCTCGGGTCTACTCCGGTGCCTGCAGTGATCACGGCGACGGCGCTGCGCAGCCCGGCGGTTGCTTCGTCGTCCGGGACAATGTTCTCCCGGCCGGGTTCTCCCTGCACAGCCCGTGCAGAATAGGAGGCATTCAATCCGTCAAGGGTGCTTCCCCCGGAGCGCATCAGGGTGGCAGTGACATCATCGCCCGGCCCCATGGAAAGCACGAGTGCGCGGGTCTGATCCGGACTGTTGCCCCGGTCTGCCGCCGTCGCGGGAAGAATACGGGGATCGGTGGCACGTACGGCGAGGCGTGTCCCGGGCTGCACACCGCCCGTCCCGGCTTCGGATACGGCACCGGCCGCCTGCGGAATGGTCCATGGGGCCAGGCTGATTGCCGGACCAGCGCCCAGCAGGATTCCGATGATGACGACGCCGGCGGCGACCGGTTTGCGCTTGGACCCGTCAGCGGTCCGGCGGCGGGCCAGCAAGGCGTCCATGGCCAGCAGCGCCGAGCACAGCTGTCCAAAGACAGCCGCCGAGACGAGCGGGCCGGGGAAGGGCGTCACCAGGGCCGTCGCTGAGCTGCCGGTGGCCAGGTACGCGGAGGCTCCGCCGAGCAGAAGCGCGCTGATGCTGAGGAGCCAGGCCAGACGGGCGGCGCCCGAGTGGCGGGTGGTGAAGAGCGCCGCTGCGGAGACTGCCACGACCGGCGCTCCGACCAGCAGTGCCAGGACCAGTGCCCAGGGCCCCGGGGGAAGGAAGTCCAGGCCGGCCACCGGATCAGCGGCAGCAAACGCGGCCGGATATCCAAGCAGCTGCTGCCACAGGGCCGCCGGTTCGAAGCCCAGCGGCACTCCGGGATCAGCAGCGGCAGCGCGCAGGTTGTCCGACGCGGAGAGGATCACGGGCAGGAGCAGGGCGGCGGAGGGGAGCAGGCACCACCACAGGGTGCGGGCACGGGCACGCAGCCGGATTGACAGGACCAGGACGCTGAGTGTTCCGAGGACAAAGAGCAGGGGTGCACTGGCAGTGAGGATGGCGAGCAGCAGGCCTGCTGCTGCGGCCGCGGTCCAGCTCGGCATGCCGTTCACGCCGGGCTTGCGGGGCTGCGCGCCGGACTCCCGCTGCGGATGGGATTCATCTTCGGCCTGGCCCAGCCCGAGGGCCCGGGACATCGCCAGGGCAGTCAGGGGAAGCAGGATGTGGGCCAGGAGCGCGCCGAGCCGTCCCTCGCCAAGGGCCGTCTGGAGTGCGGGCAGGGCACCCCAGAACATGGCGGCCCAGAAACGCAGGCCGCTGCGGCGGGTGACCGCCCCGGACGCGAACCAGGCGCTGAGCCCGGCAAGCGGCATGGCAAAGATCACGGCGACGACGACGGCGGCGTTGGCGTTGCCGAAGCCTGCGGCACCGAGCAGCCAGAGCACATAGTCGAAGGGATCACCGTGTCCGGGATAGCCGGCGCCGGTTTCTGCCCACCAGCCGCTGGCGTTGGCCCAGATCTCGCCCAGCGTCCCGGAAACAGGCAGCAGAGCGCCGCCGGTGAGGGCAGGCGCTCCAATCAACCGGTGCAGACCGGTCAACGAGGCCACCGTCAGCAGCGCCACAGCCGCGAGGGCACCGGCACCGACCCAGCTGCGGGCGGGACCGGCCAGGGCGGCGAAGTCATCGTTCGCGTCACCGGTTGGAACGTAGGAATCGACGGCAGGCGTGTCGTCAGCCGGGTGGGCCTTAGCCGCTGCCTCGGATTCATGGACGGAGCGGCGGTATTCACGTACTTCACGCGGCCCTGTGACCAGGGCGCGGACGGTGCTGCGCGGCAGCCTGCGCGTCGCAGCGGCAGCCTTGCGGGAGCGGTAGAGATCCACTGGCCGAAGGACTCCGGCAATGCTTGAAACCAGCGCCCCGGCTGCATACCCGGGATCCTTCGCGAGCATCCCCAGGAAGAACCTGCCCAAGCCGCCCAGCACTGCGCCCAGCGCCAGGAACGGGACCTGCCATCCGGGGGCGTGTTTGAGGCGAAGGAAGATCTCCGCTTTCCGGGCAGCGCCGGCGCTGGCGGCCGTATTGGTCCGGTTTCCAGCGTGGCGGACCCGTGCCGAGGGCACCACGACTACGCGGTTGCCGGCCAGCCGGTTCCGCCAGCAGAGGTCAATGTCGTCTCCGGTGCCGGGCAGC
This sequence comes from Arthrobacter pullicola, assembly GCF_014836875.1. Lineage (GTDB taxonomy): Bacteria > Actinomycetota > Actinomycetes > Actinomycetales > Micrococcaceae > Arthrobacter_B > Arthrobacter_B pullicola. The sequence continues at coordinate 329,382 of NZ_JACSQC010000002.1, forward strand.
GCCGGGTCAAACCCTCCGAGGCGTTCCCAGACATCACGCCGAATCAGCATTCCGGCGGAGTTCACTGCGAAAATATCGCTGCGGGAATCGTATTGGCCCTGGTCGAGCTCATCAGCATCGATCATGGTCAGGCGCTCCGCCCACCGGCTCACGGAGACGCCTACGTCCACGAGCTTGCGCGGGTTCTCCCATTCCACCTGCTTGGCGCCGGCAATGGTCACCGACGGCGCCACTTCAACGGCCCGGAGCAGCTGCGCCAAGGCGTCGGGGTCCGGTGCCGAATCGTCGTGCAGCAGCCAGAGCCATTCCTGAGCCACGTCGCTGTCCGGGCGGGCCGGCAGCTGCGACAAGGCCGCCTTGACGGCGGCGCCGAACCCGGCGCGGGACGGTGCGCCGGTTACCGGGCTGCCAACCGGCAGTCCGAGCTGAAGAAGCGAAGCGGATGCATCAGCGGAGCCTGCGTCGACGCCAAGGCAAAAGTCTGCCGGACGGGTCTGGGCTGCCAGGGCGGAAAGCGTTTCGGGAAGGTACTCGGCGCCGTTGTGGGCAACCACAACGGCACATACGCGGACGTGCGAAGGAATTAGACTGCCTGCTTCCGAAGACGCCGGCGTTCCCGCTCGGACAGCCCGCCCCAAATACCGAAGCGTTCGTCATTGGCCAGTGCATACTCCAGGCACTGGGACCGCACGTTGCACGCGGCGCAGACTTTTTTCGCATCGCGGGTGGATCCGCCCTTTTCCGGGAAGAACGCTTCGGGATCTGTCTGTGCACAAAGTGCGTCCGCCTGCCAGCCGAGCTCGCCCTCGTCCGCATACCCGTCGCCCAGACCCGGAAGCCCGATCCAGATTTTCCGTTCCTCTGTTTCTGCAGGGGCCTGGAACAGGGAGACCGGCGGGTCCAACGGATCGTCGTCCGGGGCGCCCCCGGCCAATGCCTCATGAGCCGCGAGGAAAGCCGTGGCAGCAGACTCAAGGTTCCCCCCGGCGCCTTCCCGGTAACGGTCCGCGGCGTCTGGGTCCGCGGGATCGACATACCAGTCGACAGGCACTCCCCGCGAGCCGTAGCTCGTGGAAGCCTGCGCGGCGACGTCCGGCCGGTCCTGCTTCATTTCTGCTTGCCCCATGGAGTCCTCCCGGTGTAAATGCTCCAACAGCGGATATCTGGATTCACCCAAGCGACAATCAGCTTGCTGTGTATGCGTGTCGGTAATGGTTTGCTGGAACAATCCGTTCCCTAATTACACGCGTGTAATACGATCCCGTCAAGCTGTTTCGGCATCCTATAGAGTCTGAACCGTCCCGCGGTGGCGCGCCACGCCGTAAATTTTGCCCAACACGGCATGTCGCGGTCCGCCAAACAGAACATCCGCCCCACGAAAGCGAAACCCATGACGGAAAACCCGGTCCCATCCATACTGTCCACGCTGCGGACAGAGCAGGCAACCTCACCTGCCCTGATCTGGTATGGGCCGGACGGAGAACGTGTCGAGCTTTCGGGACGGGTCCTGGACAACTGGGTTGCCAAAACCTCGAATTTTGCCATCGAAGAACTGGATGTGGAACCGGGTACCACCGTGCAGCTGGACATGCCGGTGCACTGGAAGAGCCTGGTCTGGGCCCTTGCTGCCTGGCAAACCGGCTGCCTACTCTCCCTATCGGCCGCAGCACAGGCCGGCGTTAGGGTAACCGCGGCAGAACCTCAAGCGACCGCACCGGGCGAGCTGGTGGTTGCGGTGGCGCTGCCCGCCCTGGCGATGGCATGGCCGGGGAGCCTCCCGGCCGGCGCCGTGGACTACACGGCAGAAGTCCGGTCCTTCGCGGACGTCTACACCGGGCCGGCTGCCCCCGCAGGGGCCGGGGATGCCCTGGCCGCCGGCCCCGGGGGAACGGCCGTTCCGTTCAGCGACCTCATGGCGCCTGCCGCCGGCGGACCGCAGGTCCTGCTCGCGCCGGCAGAGGCCGGCCTCACCAAGGTCCTGGGGGCAGCACTGGACACTTGGTCCACCGGGGGCACAGTCATCCTTTCGGGCGACGGCGTAGAGGTGCCGGCCAGGACGCTGGCGGCTGAGCGGGTTACTGCTCGGCTTGGGGTTTGAGTTGCTTGGGGGCCTCTGCCGCGGCGTCTGATGCAGGGGCCGCGTCGAGTTCCTTGGAAGGGTCCAAGGTCATTTCCATGGCCAGTTCCCGTGCCTCGTCTTCCGCCGAACTGTTGAAGACCCAGTAGCGGTAGGCAAAGAACCGGACGACGGTCGCTACCGCAATGCCGATAACACCGGCCATAAAGAGGGTGCCGTTGTCCGTGATGCCCATGGGGTGGCGGGCAATCCAGGTGAAGCCGGTGGAGATGAAGATGCCGATCCCGTTGATCAGGATGAACTGCACAAACTCACGGGCCACGTTGCTTTGCCTGCGGTGGCGGAACGTCCACCACCGGTTCGCCACCCAGGAAAAGAGCGTCGCTATGGTGGCTCCCGCAAACCGTGCTTTTGCCGGGCTGCCTTCCATGATGGAGTGCATAAAGACCCAGGTCAGGCCGTTGTCCACCACGAATGCGACGGCACCGACCGTGCCGAACTTCGCAACCTCGCGCCAGAATGCAGACGCCAGTCCCCTAAGCCAGGAAATAAATGTTGTGATCATGACCCTCCGCGGCCAAACATGTCCGGGCGGATATGCCGGCCGGACGGAACTGCCGCCGTGCAGGGCAGGGCGGAAAGAACATACTTTACCTGCCCTTCGTGTGAATTCGCCGGGTATCAAAGCTTGGGCAGCATGACGCGGAGCAGGAAAGGCCGCTGGTTTCGGTAACCTGTAGAGGTGAGATTTCCAATTATTGGCGTTGTCGGCGGTGGCCAGCTGGCCCGGATGATGGCTCCCGCGGCCACGGAGCTTGGTTTTGAGCTGCGTGTCCTGGCAGAGGGTCCGGACGTATCCGCCGTAGCTGCAGTGTCCAACGCCGTCGTAGGCGATTACACCGATTACGGGACGCTCCTGGCTTTCGCCCAGGGTGTGGATGTCCTGACTTTCGACCATGAACACGTCCCGGGGGATCATCTGCGGGCACTGCTGGCTGAAGGCATCAACGTCCAGCCGGGCCCCGACGCCCTGCGCCATGCCCAGGACAAACTGGTGATGCGTGCCGCCGTAGACCGTTTGGGTTTGCCCAACCCGCGCTGGGCGGCCGTGTCAACCGTTGAGGACCTGGTCGATTTCGGCAAGGCAGCCGGATGGCCGGTGGTGTTGAAGACTCCCCGCGGAGGTTATGACGGCAAGGGCGTGCGCATCATCGAGGACGCCTCCGGCGCTGCCGGGGCAGCCGACTGGTTCATTGGCTCTCCCCTGCTCGCTGAGGAGAAGGTTCCCTTCACCCGCGAGCTGTCCGCCTTGATCGCACGGACGCCGGGCGGCGAGAGTGCGGCCTGGCCGGTGGTCCATTCGATCCAGGTCAGTGGCGTGTGTGACGAAGTCATCGCTCCGGCGCAGGACCTGGACCCGGCCACTGCAGCGGCCGCCTCGGCCGCTGCGCTCCGGCTGGCGGACGAACTTGGCGTCACCGGCGTTATGGCTGCAGAACTCTTTGAAACCCCCGGCCGCGGCCCGGGCTTCCTGGTCAATGAACTGGCCATGCGCCCGCACAACTCCGGCCACTGGACCATGGACGGCTCCGTCACCGGACAGTTCGAGCAGCATCTGCGAGCTGTCCTTGACCTTCCGCTGGGCGCTGCCGATCTGCTGGGCGGCGTCACCGTGATGAAGAATTTCCTGGGTGGGGACAACCCAGACCTTTTCAGCGGCACAAGACTCGCAATGGCGGCCGAACCGGCTGTGAAGGTACATAATTACGGCAAGTCGGTGCGTCCGGGCCGGAAGATCGGTCACGTCAACGTTGTGGGAGCCACCGCCGCGGATCTGCCCTCCGTCCGGCGCAGCGCGGAACGGGCTGCGGCCATCATCCGCGACGGCCGTGAACCTAACCCCGTACAGAACGAGGAGTTGTCATGAGCACCGCCAAGACGCCGCTGGTCGGCCTGGTCATGGGGTCCGATTCGGACTGGCCGGTGATGGATGCCGCGGCGGCAGCCCTGGCTGAATTCGGCATCCCCTTCGAGGCGGATGTTGTCTCCGCTCACCGGATGCCCGCCGAGATGATTGCCTACGGCCAGGAAGCCCACACCCGCGGGCTGCGGATCCTCATCGCCGGCGCCGGCGGGGCTGCGCACCTCCCCGGCATGCTGGCCGCGGTTACCCCGCTCCCGGTGATCGGCGTTCCGGTCCCGCTGAAGTACCTTGACGGCATGGATTCCCTCCTTTCGATCGTCCAGATGCCGGCAGGAGTCCCCGTAGCAACCGTCTCCATCGGCGGTGCCCGCAATGCCGGACTGCTGGCGGTCCGGATGCTGGCCTCGGGTACGGACCCGCTGGCCGCGAAACTCCAGCAGCAGCTCATCGACTTTGCCGGTGAACTCCGCCAGAGTGCCATGGCCAAGGGTGCACGCCTGCGGACTTCGGTCACGGAAAGCGCCTAAGGACTGCGGATGGGCAGGACAGAGACGAGAGCCTCAGGAGCAGTCTTCACGGATCCGGTCCGCTATCCGCAGTCCGCATCCCCGCAGGTACGCACCAAGCGTGCGTTTGTCCTCCTGCTGCTGACCCTGCTCCTGCCTGGGTCGGCACAGGTTGTCGCCGGCGACCGCCGGCTGGGACGGCGTGCCCTCCAGGTCACCTTTACCGTCTGGGCCGCCGTCATCGCGGTGCTGGTCCTGGCTTTCACCAACCGCATCCTGCTGGTGAACATCTTCACCAGCGGGTGGAGTTCGTTTCTGCTCATGGCAGCCCTGGCGTTGCTGGCCGTTGGCTGGGCACTGCTCTTCCTGAACACTTTCCGCATCATCCGGCCACCGCTGCTTCAGCGCAGCGTCCGCCCCGCGGTTGCCGGTGCCTTGGTGGCACTGATGGTCCTCACCAGCGGCGGCCTGGCCTACGGCGCCTGGCTGCTGAACGTCAGCCGCCAGACATTCAGCAGCATTTTCGCCTCCGGTCCCGCGTTTGAACCGGTGGACGGCCGCTACAACTTCCTGCTGATGGGCGGCGACGCCGGAGCAGACCGCACGGGCCTCCGCCCTGACAGCATGTCTGTTTTCAGCGTGGATGCGAAGACCGGCCAGATTGTCACCTTCGGCCTCCCCCGTAACTTCCAGAACGCTCTCTTTACCGAGGATTCGCCGCTCTGGCAGGTATACCCCGAAGGCTATAACTGCGGGGACGACTGCATCCTGAACAGCCTCTACCAGGTCGTCACCGACAACCACTCCGACCTTTACCCGGACTCCACGGATCCGGGTGCCGAAGCCATGATGGATGCTGCCGGAGGAATTCTTGGCCTTGAAGTCCAGTCCTACGTGATCGTGGACATGGAAGGCTTCTCCACCCTGATCGATGCCATGGGCGGGGTCAAGATCAACGCCGGCGGCTGGGTTCCCATCACGGCAGCGGAAATCCCCGGCACCAACCTGCACTACCCGCCGGACGGGTGGATCGCGCCCGGGGTCCAGACGATGGACGGCTACACCGCCCTCTGGTATGCCCGGTCACGGGAATTCGTGACCGACTATCACCGGATCGCCCGCCAGCAGTGCGTCCAGCAGGCCATGGTGGCGCAGCTGGATCCGGCAACCCTGCTCACCCGTTTCCAGGCCATTGCCTCGGCTGGCGAACAGGTGGTGCACACGGACATCCCCCAGGACCAGCTGGGCAGCTTTGTCGACCTTGCCCTGAAGTCCAAGGACCACGACGTGCAGCGCATGACCATCGGCCCGCCTGATTTCGGCACGGCGGCCGATAATTTCGTCACCTACCCGGACTTCGAGCTCATCCACAGCCGGGTGCAGACAATGCTTGCCGAGTCTTCGGCCGCGGCCGAGGAGCCCGGGGAAACAGGCGCTGAAGCCGGGGATACTCCCGCCCCCGCGGCCCCAGCGGAGGACGACGGCGCCGCCGCCGATACACCCCCGGCGGCTGCGCCTGCCACCGAACCCGAGACCGCGGCGCCGGCCGGCCCGGAAATCACTGAGGAGTATCTGCAGGAGCTTGCTACGATCGGTGACACCGCCACGCTTGGCATGCTGCTGGACAACAACGGCGACTGCAGCGCCGGCTAACCGACGTTCGCGGCATACCACTGCGGCCGCACCCGCAGGTGCGGTGTATTTGAAAGAGGACCATGTATCTGCTCGCCGGAAATCTCCGCCCCTACGCGTGGGGATCGATGACCGCCATGGCCGAGCTTTTCGGCCGGGACCCCAGCGGGGAGCCCGAGGCCGAACTCTGGTTTGGCGCCCATCCCGGCGCCCCGTCGCGGATCGTTGATCCTCAGGGCTCCGCAGAGACCCTTGATGAGCTCATCGCCGCGGACCCGGAAGCCGCACTCGGCCGCAGAACCGTGGCTGAGCACGGGCCGGCCCTTCCCTTCCTGGCCAAGCTGCTCGCGGCGGGCTCCCCCCTGTCCCTGCAGGTGCACCCCACCAGGGAACAGGCTAAAGCGGGCTTCGCCGCGGAGGATGCCGCCGGCGTCGACCGGTCCGCCTCCGACCGCAATTACAAGGATGCGAACCACAAGCCCGAGATGATTTTCGCGCTGACCCCGTTCGAGGCGCTGTGTGGTTTCCGCACGCCCGCCGAGGCCGCCGGGCTGTTCCGGGCCCTGGCCCGGCTGATCGAGGCATCCGGCCGCCCCTCCCCCACCCTGCTGGCCGAGACGGTGTCGGATCTGGACTCGGGACGGCCTGAGGCAGAAAAACTCGAGAAGGTCTTCCGGCGCCTGATCAGCGGCGGAGAGGAAGTCCGGGACGCCGTTACGGCCGCCGCGGAAACGGTCCGTGGCCTCGGCAGCGAACCGCCCGCCGATCTGGATCCGGCCCTCGCGGCCATTGGTGAGCTGGACGGTTATTACCCGGCTGATCCGGGGGTGCTGATCTCCCTGCTGCTCAACCGTGCCTCGCTGCGGCCAGGGGAAGCCATCTATCTGCCGGCCGGTAACATCCACGCCTACCTCAGCGGCCTGGGCGTCGAGGTCATGGCATCCTCGGACAACGTGCTCCGCGGCGGCCTGACACCCAAGCACGTGGACATTCCCGAGCTGCTGAAGACAGTTGATTTCCGGCCGCTGGGAATTCCGCGCCTGAAGGCCGGGTTCACCGGTTTGGGCCAGGAGATCTACCAGCCCCCATTCAGTGAGTTCTGCCTGCAGCGGCTGGAGCTGGACCAGGCCGAGGCCGCGCCCAGCATGTCTGCCGCCGACGTCCCGGTGCTGCAGAACGGCCCCACCCTGGTGATCGCCCTGCGCGGCTCACTGGTCCTGGATACGCCCAAGCAGGACCTGATCCTGAATCCCGGGGACTGCGCGTTCATTCCGGCGGATGAGGCCCCGGTGATCGCCAAGCTGGCGGCCCACTCAGCGCAGCACGACGACGGCGCGCTGGCCTTCGCGGTGACCACCGGAGCGGCTCCGGCGGCCGAGGCTACGGACGAACCGCAGCTGGAGATTTAGCGGCGGCCCCGGAGCCGGCCGCGGAGTCCGGCCAGGGCGCCGCGGGCCTTGCGGAGCGTGGTCTTGGCCAGGGGCAGCGCCGTCGTGAAAACGGGGTACAGCGGGGAGAGCGGTTTGTCCCATGTTCCGGCCAGCAGGTCCTCGTGCTGAGCCCAGCCCATCTTGAACCTGGACACGCCGTCGTTGAGCAGCCCGTTGAAGTCGTACCGGATAATGCCGCGTTCCTTCATTTCCCGGATGGCCAGCCATTTCAGCGCGTAGTTGGCCCGGAGGCGTTCACCTTCCTCCGTCATGCCGCCGTACAGCTCGAAGGCGGTGTGCCCGCTGGCGGAGAGCCAGAGGAAGGCCACCACGTCGCTGCCCTTGAAGGCTGCATAGACCGGGGAACCTGCTCCAAGGTTCTCGAAGATGTCCTGGTAATAGCGATCTTCGTGGATGCCGAACCCGGCCCGCTCCGCGGTCTGCTGGTACACGGCCAGGCACTGCGGAATCTCCTCGCGGGTCACCGCACGGTATTCCAGGTCCTCGCGGCCGGACTTGCGGATGTACTGCCGGTGCTTCTTGCTCATCCCGGCCAGGAGGTCGTCTTCGCTGAGCGCGAGGTCCAGGATGAGGGTGCGCGGAATGAGGATGGTGTTGGTGCTGTGCCGGAACCCTGCACCGGGCAGCTGCACCGTGGTCCCGGCGGCAGTGCCCCAGTCCGGTTCGATCGTCAGGGCCACGGCGCGGTGGGCTTCTTTTGCGTAGGCGGCGACGGCGTCAAGCAGCTGGATTTCCCGGCCCGGCTCACCCTGCGGTCCACGGGGAATGTAGGCCAGCGCCCGGAAGGGGAACGGCAGCGGGCGGATGAGCAGCTGGGCGCTGCCCACCACCTCACCGCCGTCGGAAATCAGCAGGCGGTCAGCGCGCCAGCCGTGGTCAGCCTTCGTTTTCCCCCAGCCCCACAGCTGCTGCGGGTGTCCGTTGAACCGGTTGACATACTCGTCCCAGGCGGACGGATCAGTGCAGGGAGTAACGCTCAGTGTCATGCCAACAAGCCTACGTGCAAGCCCGGGTGCGCTCGAATCCGCGGGTGCCGGCAGCAGAACGGCCGGCCGGCACCGGAGTACTGTCAAGCAGCCTTTGTTACGCTCGAACATGGCCACTTCAACCCGCAGCACCGACAATCCATCCGACCCGGGGAATCGCGCCGGCACTGGCCCTCAGCGCAGTGACCTGATCCGCCAGCTGACCGTCACCGTCTCCTTTGTCCTGTGCATCGCCGGTTCCGTGATCGGCGTCGGCGTCTTTGGCGGAACTCCGATTGCGGAGGCCGCCGGCGGGGCGCTCAGCGCCGATGCCACGTATCTGGCCCCGGCCAGCCCGGCTTTCTCCATCTGGTCCGTGATCTACGCCGGACTCGGCGCGTACACCATCTACCAGTGGCTGCCCGCGCAGCGCAGTTCAGTCCGCCAGCGCCGTCTCGGCTGGCTCGTGGCCGCTTCACTGCTCCTCAACGCCGCGTGGATCCTGAGTGTGCAGGCCGGCTCCATTCCACTCTCCGTGGTGGTGATTGCGGCTCTGCTGGTGGTCCTGGCCCTGATTTTCAAGCGCTGCGCACGCACCCGGCCGGACAACTGGCTGGGCGCTGTGGTGGTGGACGGCACACTGGGTCTGTATCTGGGCTGGGTCTGCGTGGCCATCTGCGCCAACATCGCATCAGCCCTGACCTCCGGCGGGTTCGACGGTTTTGGTCTGGACCCGGTGGTGTGGGCGGGTGCTGTGCTCGCGGCAGCTGCCGCCGTCGGCGTCGGCCTGGCCCTTTACGGCCGTGGCCGGCTGGCTCCGGCTGCCTCCCTGGCCTGGGGCCTGTCCTGGATCGCGGTGTCCCGTGTCAACGGCGAACTGCTCTCCACTGAAACGGCGGTTATGGCCGCTGTGGCCGCCGCGGTGGTTGTTATCGCAACAGTTGGTGCCCGGGTGGCGGAGGTCCGCCGGAGCTAGCCCGGACACTGACCACCCAAAAGACACTGACCACCAAAAAGGGGAGCAGTTCCTTGTGAACTGCTCCCCTTTTGCGTTTTTGGCGTTGCCGCCAGGCTCCTAGCGCAGGCGGGCGTAGGACTCCCACTTGTGTGACTGGTGCTCGCCCTCAACCACGCGGATGGTCCCGGACTTGGAACGCATCACGATCGACTGGGTCAGGACCCGGTCCTTCTTGTAGCGCACGCCGCGCAGCAGGTCGCCGTCGGTGATGCCGGTGGCGGCGAAGTAGCAGTTGTCGCTGGTAACCAGGTCGTTGGTGGACATCACGCGGTCCAGGTCATGGCCGGCGTCGATCGCCTTCTGCTTTTCTTCATCCGAGGTCGGCCACAGGCGGCCCTGGATGACGCCGCCCAGGGTCTTGATGGCGCACGCGGTAATGATGCCTTCGGGGGTTCCGCCGATTCCCATCAAGGCGTCGACGTCGGTGCCTTCGCGTGCTGCGGCGATTCCGCCGGCAACGTCGCCGTCCATCAGCATCCGGGTGCGGGCGCCGGCGTCACGGATCTCCTGCACCAGCGGCTTGTGCCGGTCCCGGTCCAGGATCATCACGTTGAGCTGATTGATCTTCTTACCCTTGGCCTTGGCGATCAGGTGCAGGTTCTGCTTGACCGGAAGGCGAAGGTCGACCATGTCAGCGGCTTCAGGCCCGGTGACCAGCTTCTCCATGTAGAACACGGCCGAAGGGTCGAACATCGTTCCCCGTTCGGCCACGGCGAGTACCGCCAGCGCGTTGTTGATGCCCATGGCCGTCAGGCGTGTGCCGTCGATCGGATCCACCGCGACGTCGCACAGGGCCCCGGTGCCGTCACCGACGTGCTCACCGTTGTAAAGCATGGGGGCTTCGTCCTTCTCCCCCTCACCGATGACTACGACGCCGTTGAAGTGCACAGAGGAAATCAGCGAACGCATTGCGTCAACGGCAGCGCCGTCTGCGGCGTTCTTGTCACCGAAACCGACCCAGTGGCCTCCGGCGATCGCCGCGGCCTCAGTGACCCGCACCAGTTCGAGCGCGAGGTTCCGGTCCGGCTCGTCGTCTCCGACTGCCAGGGCGGGTGAGAGCGTTGAGTACTGGGCACCTTGGGACACGTTTAACCTCATCTTTGAAATTCGGGTTGGGGCCGTTCGGTGAGTGACACCTTGCAGCCACCCGCTGGCTGATCCTTGGTTTGATCATAGTCGCCAACCGGTTCAGCGCGCCGCAGCCGCCACCTTTTTACGCCCTCAGGCCATGGCAGCGGGCGTCAGCGGAACCCGTCCGGAATAGGACTTGCCGTGCCATATAGGCGATTATGGAAGGGTGAGTGATCAGCAGCAGCAGCCCGATGAGCCCGTAGTTACCCCCACCCTGACCGCCAAGCAGGCCAAACGCGCCAACGCGACGGTGATTGGCATGCTCATTGCCACAGGAATCACCCTGGCGATCGTGCTGCTTCCGGTACTGCTGAACCCGTACCAGAAGCCCCAGGTGCGCGACGTCGATGTCCAGGCCATCGCCTCCGAGGCGGCGGCGGATGCCGGCTACGATCCGCTTGCTCCCGAACTGCCGGACGGCTGGACCTCCAATTACGCCCGTTGGGATTCCGGAGTCAATTCCGGCGTCCCGGTCTGGGAAGTGGGATATCTCACTCCGGACTGGGACTTCATCCGGCTCACGCAGACGGCCTCGGCGAACCCGACCTGGATTTCCCAGACCACCGGAGATTCCGTGGTTTCCGGAGAACGGGTGACGGGTGGAACCACCTGGCAGCTGCGGGACGGTGCCGACGGCGAGGCCCATTTTGTGGCAGAGGTCGAAGGAATGACCGTGGTCCTGAGCTCTGACGCTGACCTGGCCACGGTGGACGTGCTCGCAGAGGCAGTCCTGCGGGACCTCGGGGAAACCTCCCAGAGGTAGCCGCAGCAACCCCAGCCCCCGGCATTCGGCTCATTCGGCCCGGAACCGGTGCCACATGGCAGTAACAGAACATCCGCTGCGGCTGCGGGGCATTATTGTGGAATGGTGACTGAAATCAACAGCCCCCTTAGTAGTCCCGTCACTCCGGCAGAGGCCTGGCAACGCCTCCGCGACGGAAATGAACGTTTTGTCTCCGGCCACTCCCGGCACCCCAACCAGGACGCCCCGCGGCGCAGCTCCCTGGTCAACCATCAGGATCCCTTCGCTGTGATCTTTGGCTGCTCCGACTCCCGGCTCGCCGCAGAAATTATCTTTGACCTCGGTCTCGGGGATGTTTTCGTGGTCCGTACCGCCGGCCAGGTGACAGACGACGCCGTCCTCGGCTCCCTGGAATACAGTGTCGGCGTGTTGGGTGTTCCGCTGATCGTTGTCCTGGGCCATGACAGCTGCGGCGCCGTGACGGCGGCCAAGCACACCGTCGACACCGGATCCATGCCCGCCGGGCATGTGCGCACCCTGGTTGAGCGCATCACGCCGTCCGTCCTCGCCGCCCAGCGGAACGGACTCACGGAAGTCAACGACATGGTGGTGGAACACACCCGGCAGACCGCCGAACGGCTGGTGGAGAGCTCCCGCATGATTTCCGATGCCGTGGCCTCCGGAAGCACGGCCGTCATCGGCCTCTCCTACCGCCTTGCCGAGGGCCGGGCGGACCTGGTCTCCAGCATCGGCGATCTGGGTGGCGGAAACCCAGGGGCTCCTGGCCTGGCGGCCGGCTAGGGTTCCGCAGCCGCCCCTTTTTTCGACACGCGTTTCAGCCCCGGCACCCCGGCCCACTAGGCTGGGAGCCATGACTTCGAACACCGCTGAATACCGCATTGAACATGACACGATGGGTGAGGTCCGGGTCCCGGTAAACGCCCTTTACCGGGCCCAGACCCAGCGCGCCGTCGAGAACTTCCCGATTTCCGGCAAAACCCTCGATGACGCGCATGTGCAGGCGCTGGCAAGCATCAAGAAGGCTGCAGCCCTCGCGAACGCCGAACTGGGAGTGCTCGACGACGAGCGCGCCAAGGCGATCGCCTCCGCCGCAGAGGAAGTTGCGGCGGGCAAGCACAACGATCAGTTCCCGATCGATGTGTTCCAGACCGGTTCCGGCACGTCCTCGAACATGAACACCAACGAGGTCCTGGCCGAACTCGCCTCCCGCGCCCTGAAGGCTGCCGGCAGCGAGACCACGGTCCACCCCAACGATCACGTCAACGCGTCGCAGTCCTCCAATGACGTCTTCCCCACCTCGGTCCACGTCGCCGCCACGTCCGCCCTGATCAACAACCTGATCCCGGCCCTGGAGCATCTGGCTGCCTCACTGGAGCGCAAGTCCGAAGAGTTCAAGGACGTCGTCAAGTCCGGCCGCACCCACCTCATGGACGCCACCCCGGTAACGCTGGGCCAGGAGTTCGGCGGCTACGCAGCACAGGTCCGCTACGGCATCGAACGCATCCAGGCGTCCCTCCCCCGCGTAGCCGAGGTCCCGCTGGGCGGCACCGCCGTCGGCACCGGCATCAACACTCCGGCAGGCTTCCCGCAGCGCGTGATTGAACTGCTCGCTGCAGACACCGGCCTGCCGCTGACCGAAGCCCGCGATCACTTTGAATCCCAGGCCAACCGCGACGCCCTCGTTGAGGTCTCCGGCATGCTGCGCACCATCGCAGTGTCCTTCTCCAAGATCGCCAATGACCTGCGCTGGATGGGCTCCGGCCCCAACACGGGACTCGGCGAAATCGCCATCCCCGACCTGCAGCCGGGCTCCTCGATCATGCCGGGCAAGGTCAACCCGGTCATCTCCGAGGCCGTGATGCAGGTTGCCGCGCAGGTTGTGGGCAACGACGCCGCCATCGCCTGGGCCGGCACCTTCGGCTACTTCGAGCTGAACGTCGGCATCCCCGTCATCGCCTCGAACCTGCTGGAGTCCATCCGCCTGCTCGCCAACTCCTCGGTGATCATGGCGGACAAGATGATCGACGGCATCGAAGCCAACGTGGAGCGCGCCCGCTACCTAGCCGAGGCCTCTCCCTCGATCGTGACCCCGCTGAACAAGTACATCGGCTACGAGAACGCCGCCAAGATCGCCAAGTTCGCGGTCAAGGAGGGCAAGACCATCCGCCAAGCCGTCATTGAACTCGGCTTCCTGGAGCGCGGCGAGGTCACCGAGGAGCAGCTGGATTCCGCCCTGGACGTGCTGTCCATGACGAAGCCGCCGCAGGCCTAGCCAGCAGGTACACCGAGGAAAGGGCGCCCGGGCCGCGGCCGGGCGCCCTTTCCTGTGCCCACGGTTTGCACTTACCAGCCCAGAGTGCAAAACTTCACTCTGTGACAAATAGTGCAACAGAATCGGGCGGGCTGCGGGAACGCAAACGCACCGCCACCCGGATCGCCATCACGACGGCGGCAAGGACCCTGACCGCCGCGCACGGCGTAAACGGCTTCACCGTTGAGGAGCTGTGCGAGGAGGTCGGCATATCGCGCCGCACCTTCTTCAACTACTTCCCGGCCAAGGAAGACGCCATTCTGGGTTCGCCCGTGGATGATCTTCCCGAGGACCTGGTTCAGCGGTTTGTTGACGGCGGCAAGGGCTCACCGTCTGGTGAGCTCTCGACCACATTGCTGGCTGACTTCGTGGATCTTGCTGTAGGGATGGTGGACCGCATGGCCATCTCCCGCAGCGAAATGATCATGCTCAAGAACGCCATTGCCGCCGAGCCCCGGCTGCTCCAGAAAGCCATGCATGGCTCACAGGCGGCGGAAGAAGTATTCGCCTCGATGCTCTCGGCCCGGGAGTCGCTGCCGACCGGGGACCCCCGGATCCGGGCAGCCATCACGGTCTTCGGAGCCCTGGTACAGGTCACCGGCCCAAAGTTCTTTGCCCCGGAGAACACCGTCTCCTACCGGCGCCTCCTCGTGGATGCAGTGAATTCTGCCCGCGAGGTCTTTGCCCTTTCCTCCCCTCTTTCCTACCCATCTGAGGACACTGAATGACCACGACTGCCGCACGCCCCTCCGGGCCGCTGCTGCTGACCCAGAAGCGCATCTGGATCATCTTTTCCGCACTGATCGCAGGCATGCTGCTCTCCAGCCTCGATCAGACCATCGTTTCCACCGCCATGCCCACCATCGTGGGCGAACTCGGCGGCGTCGAGCATCAGACCTGGGTTACCACCGCCTATCTGCTCGCCACCACCATCGTGATGCCGATCTACGGCAAATTCGGTGACGTCCTGGGGCGGCGCAATCTCTTCCTCTTCGCCATCGCCCTGTTCACGCTGGCATCCGTCGGCTGTGCCTTCGCCACCGATTTCTGGGGCTTCGTGATCTTCCGTGCCATCCAGGGCCTGGGCGGCGGCGGCCTCATGATCCTTTCCCAGGCGATCATCGCTGACATTGTTCCTGCCAACGAGCGCGGCAAATACCTCGGTCCGCTGGGCGGCATCTTCGGTCTCTCCGCCGTGGCCGGCCCGCTCCTGGGCGGTTTCTTCGTGGACCACATGACGTGGCAGTGGGCCTTCTACATCAACATTCCGATCGGCATCATCGCGTTCCTGATTGCCTTCTTCACCCTGACCCTGCCCAGCAAGAAGGCTGAGAAGCGGATCGACTTCGGCGGTGTCCTGCTGCTCTCCATCGCCACGACCTGCCTGATTTTCTTCACCGACTTCGGCGGCCGTGCGGACCACGGCTGGACCGACCCGGCTACCCTGGCCTTCGGTGCCGGCATGCTGCTGGCAGCCTTTGCCTTTGTGCTTACGGAGCGCCGGGCACAGGATCCAATCATTCCGCTGAGCCTGTTCAGGAACCCGATCTTCGTCAACAGCACGGCCATTGGCTTCACCCTTGGCATGGGCATGTTCGCCGCCATTGCGTTTGTGCCTACGTTCCTGCAGATGTCCACGGGGACCTCAGCGGCCGTATCCGGCCTGCTGATGCTTCCCATGATGGTCGGCATGATGGGCACCTCTATCTGGTCCGGGCTGGCCATCACCAAGTCCGGCAAGTACAAGAAATACCCGATCGCGGGTGCCATCCTGGTGATTGCTGCCATGCTCTGGCTGACCACACTCGCCGCTGCCACCCCGGTCTGGATCATCTGCGTTCAGCTGTTCGTCTTCGGTGCGGGCCTGGGCCTGATCATGCAGGTGGTGGTCCTGGTGGTGCAGAACTCCGTCCCGGTGGACCAGATCGGCACCGCGACCTCATCCAACAACTACTTCCGTGAGGTTGGTGCGTCCCTGGGCGTGGCAATCTTCGGAGCCATGTTCACCACCCGGCTTTCCGAAAACCTCATGGGTGTCTTCTCCGGAGCGGGCATGGACGCGGCAGCGGCCGGCGAGGCCACTGCCACTTTGCAGCCGGCGGCACTGGAAGCTCTGCCTGAACCGGTCCGGGATGGCATCGTCACGGCGTACGCCGATGCGCTGGCTCCGGTGTTCTGGTACCTGATTCCGTTCCTGGCCATAGCGCTGGTCCTGGCCCTCTTCCTCAAGGAGATTCCGCTCTCTGACGTTGCCGGCATGGTGGCCCGGGGCGAGGCCATCGGCGGCCAGGAAGCTGTCCGGCTTGAAGCTGAGCGTGAAGCGGCCCTCCGCGGTGAAACGCCGGTTGAGGGAACCCGGCCAGCAGCGGATGCTGGCCCGGATGATGCCTCTGGCCCGGATGGCGCCTCTGGCCCGGATAACGGTTCCGCTGAGCAGGCACAGCAGGCAGACGGACTTCCGCGCTAGGGAATCAATGCCACAGTGCATCCCAGGGCGGCGGAGGGCCGGCACCACCATCGGTGCCGGCCCTCCGGCCGTTAAGGCCGTGAACCCGACTGAGCCTTGAACAACGCGTTTCCAAGACGTATGGGTTTCGAAGCCCTTTTCAAAACCCTAGGTTTCAAAGACCGGAACACCCGTGGAGGTGCGGGCAAGCTCTATCAGCATCCGGTGCCGGGCATTCAGTTCCGGCAGCGCGTCAAGGGCGAACCAGCGCACCTCGGTGGACTCGTCGTCGTTCACCCGGGCGGTCCCGGCGACATAGGCACACCGGAATACGAGGTTCAGGAACTGGCAGCGGTCCTGATTGGGGAACGTCACCGGGTCGGTGGCGCCAACATGGATAAGATGCTCCAGCCTGGCCTGCACTCCGGTCTCTTCCTCTACTTCCCGGAGCAGTCCGGGACCGGGCTCCTCCCCCGGATCCAGCATGCCGGTGATGATGGTCCACCGGCCGTTGTCCGCCCGGCGGCAAAGAAGAACCTCAGAGGCATCGTTGAAGACGACGGCCGCGACACCGGGCAGCCAGAGCAGCTCATGGCCTACCTTTTCGCGCAGGGACAGGACGAAGTCGGGCGTGGGCATCCTCCTACTGTAGGCCAGGGGCGAGCAGTACCACGGCGGCACCAGCGAGCATAAAGGGCCCGAAGGCGATCCTGGTTTTCCCCGTTCCACGCCCCGTCAGGATCAGGCCCAGCCCCCAGAGCCCGCCCAGTACGAACCCCGCCGCCGTGCCGGCAACCACGTGCGTCCAGCCTGCGTACCCCAGGAAGATCCCGAGAACTCCGGCCAGCTTCACATCCCCCAGGCCCAGCCCGGCCGGACTGATCAGCCGCAGCAGGAAATACCCGGCCAGCATTGCCAGCCCGCCTCCGGCCATTCCCGCCAGGCGGCCAGGATCTCCGGCCGCCAGCGCAGCTGAGGAAAGCAGCAGGACCGCTGCCGGGTAGGCCGGGAGCACCAGGCGGTCGGGCAGCCTGCGGCTGCGGATGTCTTCCACCGCGAGCAGGACCGACAGCCCGGACAGATACCCCAGAGCGGCCAGGAGCAGCCAGGCCGCTGCCCGCTCCTGGAGCCAGTAGTCCCCCACGATCCCCCACATGGGCAACACCGTACGGCATCGGGCCGGAGCGGGGCACGGGCCGGGCAGCCCTGTGGACAATACCGATGGGCTCCGCCCGCGGGCAGCAGCAGCAAGCCCATCCCCCGAGGAAGATACCGCCGGCGCCGCAGGAGACACACGACATAATTGATAATGAGAACCATTTGCATTTAGTCTGTGGGCATGTCGCTATCTCCGAGATCCCTGTCCCTGCCCTCCGCCATGATGGCCGCCCTGGCCCTGTCTGCCTGTTCCGCCGCCGGATCGGCCGAGCCTGATGCCAGCCAGTCAACGATCACCTCCCCGGCCGCTGCCCAAGACACGGCCGAGGCCCCTGACCGCCGGGAAGTCAACGCATTGTCCCCGCGCGCTGTCCTGACGTACGACGGCGGCCTGATGACCGTGGACACCGGGACCGGCGAGGTGACCAGCACCGAGGCGGAAGGCTTCCTGCGGCTCAACAACGCCGGCGACGGGCGGCACGTCCTGGTCAGTGCAGGCCAGGAGTTCCGCCTGTTCGACAGCGGTTTGATTGTTGACGGGCACGGCGATCACCACCACTACTATAAGCAGGCTCCGGCACTGACCGGCTCTGGCGTCGAGGCCGCCGAAGCCGGGCACGTCGTCGCGCATGAAGGCAGGACTTCCCTCTTTGCCGATGGCACCGGAACCATCACCGTGCTCGACTCCGCTGCCTTCAGCGACGGAAAAATTACGGCGGACGAAGTTGAGGAACATTCCGCCGATGCTGCGCACCACGGTGTTGCCGTCCCCCTCAGCAGCGGTGACCTGCTGCTGACTCAGGGCACGGAGGAATCGCGCCATACGATCCAGGTTCTCTCGCCCAGAGGTGAAGTACTCGCTGAAACGGCGGACTGTCCGGGCGTGCACGGGGAAGCTGCCGCGATGCCCACGCCCGAAGGGGATGTCATTTCCCTGGGATGCGAGAACGGGCCGGTGATTTACCGGAACGGCGCCTTCCACAAGGTGCCGGTGGCGGAGGCTTATCAGCGTTCAGGCAACCAGGCCGGCAGTCACGGGTCACCTATCGTCCTGGCCGACTACAAGTCTGATCCCGACGCGGAACAGGAACGGCCCACCCGCATCGGACTGATCGATACCCGCACCAACTCCATGACCACGGTTGATCTGGGGTCGGCGTACTGGTTCCGATCGCTCGCCCGGGGAATGGCGGGCGAAGCCATGGTCCTGACCGGCGACGGTGAGCTGAACATCCTCGACGAGGAAACCGGTCAGATCATCCATGAGGTCAAGGTCGTCGAACCCTGGGAGGAGCCGAAGGAATGGCAGTCGCCCGCACCGGCGGTGAAAGTCGGCGCTGACGGATTCGCCTATGTCACTGAGCCTGCCGCCAAAAAGCTGCATGTGGTCGATGTCGCTGCCGGTACCGTCCTGTCCAGCTTCGATCTTCCCGAGACGCCCGTTGAACTCACGGTTGTGACCGGCGATGCAGAAGCCTCCGGACACGCACACAAAGGATAGGCGCCGGGACCAGTAAGGTGACCCGGCCGCGCCGTCTGCATCAAGGCCGGCGCGGCCGGGCGCGTGGCCTGGTCCAGGGAGCCCTTCGGCTCCACCCTGGCTCCTCAGATGATCTGGCCGTCCTCGAGGAGTTCGGTGACCAGGGCCGCGATCGGAGAACGCTCGGACCGGGTCAGCGTCATGTGGCCAAACAGGGGATGGCCTTTGAGGGTCTCCACCACGGCGGCAATACCGTCATGGCGTCCCACCCGGAGATTGTCCCGCTGGGCGACGTCGTGTGTCAGGACCACTTTGGAGTTCTGCCCGATGCGCGAGAGCACGGTCAGCAGGACGTTCTTCTCCAGCGACTGGGCTTCATCCACGATCACGAAGGAATCGTGGAGTGAGCGTCCGCGGATGTGGGTCAGCGGCAGGACTTCCAGCATGCCCCGGTCCAGGACCTCCTCAACCACCTCCCGGGAGACCAGGGCCTCCAGCGTGTCGAAGACCGCCTGCCCCCAGGGTCCCATCTTGTCTGACTCGCTGCCGGGGAGGTACCCCAGTTCCTGGCCGCCCACGGCGTAAAGGGGACGGAAGACCACAACCTTCCGGTGTTCGCGCCGCTCCAGTACCGCTTCCAGGCCGGCGCACAGCGCCAGAGCCGACTTTCCGGTACCGGCACGTCCGCCCAGGGAGACGATTCCGACGTCGGGATCCATCAGCAGGTCAATTGCCAGCCGCTGCTCGGCTGACCGCCCGTGCAATCCGAAAACGTCGCGGTCACCCCGGACCAGCCGCACCTGCTTGTCCGCACCCACCCGGCCCAAGGCGGATGAGCGTCCGGCGAGCAGCACCAGGCCTGTGTTGACCGGGAGCTCCGCAGCTTCCGGAAGGAAGACGGGTTCATGGTCGTACAGGGCATTGACCTCGGCGTCACCAACCTCCAGTTCCACCATCCCGGTCCATCCGGTATCTCGGACCAGCTCGTTCCGGTACTCGTCCGCCGTAAGTCCCACAGCTGCCGCCTTCACCCGCAGCGGCAGGTCCTTGGACACCACCGTGATCCGGCGCCCCTCGTCGGCCAGGCTGCGGGCCACGGCGAGAATCCGGTTGTCATTGTCCGTCCCACGGATCCCCATCGGCAGCACGTCCAAGGAGACGTGATTGACTTCCACCCGCAAGGTGCCGCCTGATCCGCCGATCGGCACCGGCCGGTCCAGGCCGCCGTGCTCGATCCGCAGGTCATCCAGGAGTCTTAGCGCGGCCCTGGCAAAGAACCCCAGTTCCGGATCACTGCGTTTGCTTTCCAGTTCGCTGATAACCACCAGGGGCAGAATGACCTCGTGCTCGGCGAAACGCAGGATCGCCTTCGGATCCGAGAGCAGGACGGAGGTGTCCAGCACAAACCCGAGCGGCTGCGCCTGCGGGCCGGCGTAAGCGGGAGATGATGTCTTGGAAACGGCCACTTGGAACTCCAGTCCGGGACCAAGGGCCCCGATTAGCTAGAAGCGTGGTTATCCGCAGGCCGGCACAGGAGGCCGGCTGCGGCCTCCTCAACACACAAAGTGCGAACATCCGGCCTCCGGTTCCGTCAGCATGGGACTGATCGGTAGGTCCAAGCTACGTCAGGCCTTGCTCCGCGGAACACAGGGACACGGAGCAGTTAGTGCACTGTTCGTTCAGCGGACCAGCCGCTGAAACTATGAACCGAACCGGCGCTGGCGGCTCGCGTAGTCCCGCAGGGCCCGCAGGAAGTCCACCCGGCGGAAGTCGGGCCACAGCGCTTCGCAGAAATAGAACTCGCTGTAGGCACTTTGCCACATCAGGAAGCCGGACAAACGCTGTTCACCGGATGTTCGAATGACCAGTTCGGGATCCGGCTGGCCGCGGGTGTAGAGGTACTCGGAAATCTGGGCATCGCACAGGTCTTCGGTGATCTCTTCGATGGGCTTGCCCTGTTTCTGGGCATCGCGCAGCAGCTCCTTGACGGCGTCGACAATTTCCCGCCGGCCACCGTATCCGATTGCCACGTTGACATGCAGTCCCGTAGCCGAGGCCGTGCTCTCACCCAGTCTCCCGAGCTGGTCCGAGAGCTCTGGAGGAAGAATTTCCAGGGCGCCCACGGGCTGGACCCGCAGGTCCCCCTTCTCGCCCAGCCGGTCCAAGGTGTTTGCAATGATGCCCAGCAGCGGTTCCAGTTCATCCGGGTCGCGGTTAAGGTTGTCCGTGGAGAGCATGTAGAGCGTGACCACCCGCACCCCGAGTTCCTCGCACCAGCCCAGGAATTCAAGAATCTTGTCCGCGCCCGCCTGATGCCCGTCAGCGGTAGGCGCGCCGGCAAGTTTCGCCCAGCGGCGGTTCCCGTCAACCATCACCCCAATATGCTCGGGGATGCTGTCCTTAGCCAGGCTGCGCCGGAGCTTCCGCTCGTAATAGGCGTAGACCACGCCGGGAAACCGCACGGGTGCGTCACCTGCCTCTTGTATGTCGGGGATCCGCCAGAACGCGGAATCTGCTTTTTCAAGGCTACCGCGCGACTCCGCCGCTGCCGTGCAGCAGTGATCGCGAACCTCCCTACCGCTTAGTAACCTACCGGGTCGTAAGTTAGGATTATGAGCATGACTTTCTCCTCGCGGCGCGGACCGGTCCAGCAGGATCCGGACTCCCGTCCCACCCCGGGACCCCTCGAATCGGCAGTCGAATCGGTGGCCGATGCACTGGACATCAAACCCCGCCTGCGCGGCTGGCTCCATGCCGGAGCGGCACCCTTCGCCCTGGCAGCGGGCATCGTCCTGGTGGTTCTGGCGCCAACGACGGGGACACGCATTGCCTCCGCGGTCTACGCCCTGACCGGAATCCTGCTGTTTGGTGTCTCGGCGGTCTATCACCGGGGCAACTGGAGCCCGCCCGTGAAGCGGATCCTTAAGCGCCTGGACCACACCAACATCATGCTGGTCATTGCCGGCTCCTACACACCGCTGGCGTGGTCGCTGCTGCCCCGGGACACAGCGGTGGTGCTGCTGTGGATTATCTGGTCCGGTGCCGTCGCAGGCGTGGGATTCCGCCTGCTCTGGCTGAATGCTCCCCGCTGGCTGTATACGCCCGTTTATATTGCCTTGGGGCTGGCCGCGGTTTTCTACATTCCGGACTTTTGGTCAGTCAACGCCGCTGTCGCCATCCTGGTGATAACCGGCGGGGCGGCCTACATCGCCGGTGCCATCATCTATGCACTGAAGCGCCCCAACCCGTCGGTAACCTGGTTTGGTTTCCACGAGATTTTCCATGCCTTCACGCTGGTGGGATTTGCCTGCCACTACGCCGCCATCCTGATCGCCGTGCTCTCCGTTCAGGGGTAGCTGGCGTTCAGACCAGCTGGCCCGCACCGGCTTTACCCCGCCGGATTTTGGAGCTGCCCGAGCAGTTCCGCCGCTGTGCTAACCGGCCGGCGGCACACCATAGCCCGGCAGACGTAGGCCAGTGCCGGAGCCTGAGTGTCCCGTCCGGCCAGCAGCGGGACTCCGTCGGCAGGCCCATGGGCGATGACCAGCGACGGACCGCCCGCGCTTCGTCCGGCGGCGAGCAGCCGGGCCACTGCCGCGGGGTCGGAGCCTGTGACGGCCAGCTCCAGGGGTCCGCCCGTCAGCGCCTGCTGCACGGACAGAGCCCAGCCCACTGCTTGGGGCGCGGCGGGGCCGGCACGCCGCACATGTGCGGTCAGCGCTTCGGCCAGGGCACGGTGGTGCACCGCTCCGCTGTACGCCGAAGACGTCAGCAGCACCCCGGCGAACAGGGCCGCA
Organism: Arthrobacter pullicola; assembly: GCF_014836875.1. Lineage (GTDB taxonomy): Bacteria > Actinomycetota > Actinomycetes > Actinomycetales > Micrococcaceae > Arthrobacter_B > Arthrobacter_B pullicola. Next base: position 352,041 of record NZ_JACSQC010000002.1, read on the forward strand.
CCGCTGGGAACTGCATCATCCAGCGGGTTGGCGGCGGCAACACCTCCCTGGGCCTGCCTGATCTCAGCCGGCTCGGCCGCGGTATCCGAAAGCGTCCCGCCGGTCAGGAACCGGCTGCAGGCTTTCGTCACCAGGGACTCGGCGCCTTCGTACCAGCGCGGGTCTCCGGTGGCTGCGTACAGCGCGAAAAGTCCTTCGGCGGCCCCGGCGTAATCCTCCAGCAGACCTTCGATCCCCTGTGCGGCGCCGTGGTGGGAGACCCGGTACAGGATCTGTCCCTTCCAATGAACGCCCAGGAGGTACTCCCCCGCTGCTTCCGCCGCACGCAGAATCCACGGTTCCGGTGTACCGGCCAGGGCCGTGGCTGCATCGGCCAGGCCGGCTATGACCAGGCCATTCCAGCCGGCCACCACCTTCTCATCCCGGTCCGGCTGCGGACGCTGCTCCCGGACCCGGGCCAGGGCCGTCCTGGCTTCCTCCCACACAGCGCTCTGGTCTGCATCCGGGACAGCCGCCAGGCGGAGGGTACTGCCGGGCAGCCCGTGGGACGCGCCGTCGTCTTCATCCGTATCCAGCAGCTCCAGGGCGGGACTGCCGGGCCCGAGGGTGGCTTCAAGTTCGGCACGGGTGAACACGTACGTCGCACCCTCGACGCGGCGGCCGTTCACCTCGGTGTCGGCGTCCAGCGAGGACGCGAAGGCACCGCCGGGAAGCAGCATCCGGTTGGTCAGCCACTGTGCGGTCTCCCGCGTGACCCGCAGGGCGAGGCGGCGGTGATCCGGATCTGTTTCTGCCCGGGAATAGTGTGCATACAGCCGGAGCAGCTGCGCGTTGTCGTAGAGCATTTTCTCGAAGTGCGGGACCTGCCAGCGGCGGTCCACCGCGTATCTGGCAAATCCGCCTTCGACCTGGTCATACAGGCCGCCAAGTGCCATGGCGCCCAGGGTGCGGGCAGCCAGCCTGGCCGCGGCGGGACGGGTGTCAGCGCCGCTGTGTCCGTGAGCCAGCAGGAAACGCAGAACGGGCGACGGCGGGAACTTCGGGGCTCCCCCGAATCCGCCGAAATCAGGGTCTTCGTTTTGGGACAGGACGCCGACGGCGGCGCTCAGCGCTTCGGCTGCCCAGCCCTCATCCGGGGTCTCTGGAACGACTCCGCCGTCAAGGTCTCCCAGCAGGTGCCGGTTTGCGAGCTGCCCGGCAGCCAGATGCGCGGCGATCTGGGCGGCGCTTGCCTCAACGTCTTCCCGGCGCCCGGTCCAGGCGGTGAGCACGGCGTCAAGCACCTGCCCGAAGGAGGGAGTTCCCTGCAGCGGCTGCGGCGGAAAGTACGTGCCGGCGTAGTAGGTTCGTCCGTCCGGAAGCGTGAAGACGCTCATCGGCCAGCCGCCCTGCCCGGTGAGGGCCTGCGTGGCGGCCATATACGCCGCGTCGACATCGGGGCGTTCTTCCCGGTCCACCTTGATGCTGACAAAGTTACCGTTCAGCACCCGGGCAATCTCCGGATCCTCGAATGACTCGTGGGCCATGACATGGCACCAGTGGCACGCGGCGTAGCCAATTGAGATGAAAACAGGAACGTCCCTGCGGCGGGCCTCAGCGAACGCTTCGTCTCCGAAGGGCCACCAGTCAACCGGGTTGCCGGCGTGCTGGCGGAGATAGGCGGACGCTTGGTTCTCCAGCCTCTCCGCCATGCGGTTTATCCGTCGGTTCCCGGACGCTTACCTGCAGCTTCGCGTGCTTCGCCTGTTTCGAAAGAGGCAGCGGCGGCGTCCTCCGCGTCTTCATCGGCAGCATCAGCCGCGGGGACTCCCGTGGTACCGTCCCCGGCAGCTGCCAGCTGGGCTTCTGCCGCTTGGGACCGGTAACGCACCCGGCGGATCCGCTTGACCATGTCGCGGATCAGGAACACCACGCACAGGGCAAGGAACAGGGTCGCCAGGAAGCCCAGGAGCCCCGGGGTAATGTCCCCCTCTTCCAGGCCCGGCTTAAGGTCTCCCTCGATCGGGGCGGGGTTGACCGTCAGGTACACGCTGTACAGCAGGTTCACGAAGTATCTCTCTCTTGGCAGAAGCCGGCGCACAAACGCCGTATCTACCCTCTATCGTATGCCAGCGAAGAGGTCGGTTTCAGGTACGGAGGACGGGACGCGGGATTCGATCAGTGAATAGTCTTCCCAGGGCCAGACCTCCCGCTGCAGGTCGGTGCTCACAGCGAAGAAGAATCCCTCCGGATCCACCTGGGTGCGGTGAGCCTTGAGGGCGGCGTCACGCACCGGGAAGAAGTCCCCGCATTCCACCTGGGTGGTGGTCGGGTGCAGCGGAGCCGGGGGCTGGTGGCCGTCGGGTTCCGTCTCAAGCCAGGCTGCCAGCCGTTCGGCGTAAGGGGACTCCAGCCCCGCCCGGGTCAGGGCTTCGTGCAGGGCACGGAAGCGTTCAGGGTTGAAGCCGCGGTCATAGTACAGCTTCAGTGGCTCCCAGGGTGCCCCGGTTCCCGGGTAGGCCAGCGGATCTCCGGCGGCGTGGAACGCTTCGACCGCAACCCGGTGGGCCATGATGTGGTCAGGGTGCGGATAGCCGCCGTTTTCGTCGTAGCTGATGATCACGTGCGGACGGAACTCACGCACGAGCTTGACCATCGGTGCCGCCGCGGTCTGCAGCGGACGGAGGGCGAAGCAGCCTGCCGGAAGCTCCGGGAGCGGATCACCTTCGGGCAAACCGGAGTCCATAAACCCGAGCCAGCGGTGCTCGATCCCCAGGGCTGCCTGTGAGGCCGCCATTTCGCTGCGCCGCAGTCCGGCCAGGTCACGCTTGGCCGAGGGTTCGTCCTCCGCAGCGGGGTTCAGTACGTCACCGCGTTCGCCTCCGGTGCACGTGGCCACCATGACTTTCACTCCGGAAGCGGCGTAGGACGCCATGGTGGCGGCTCCCTTGCTGGCCTCGTCATCGGGGTGGGCATGGACGGCCAGCAGGCGGAGTTCGCCGTCGGGTGCAAAGCTCGGTTCGGTGGACAACGCGGTACTCCTGACGGTCGGCGGAAAGCGCCGACAAGAATGTTCGGTAAAATGAAGTGGTGAGCACTGAGGAAGGTCTGCCGGTTCCAGAGCGCCCCGCGGACGGATTGTCATCCACCCCAAGGTTAGCCAATCGCTACGGCACCCCCAAGCCAGGCCTCGGCCGGCGCACCAAAGTGGTCCTGGGGTCCGTTGCTGGACTGGCCGCTGTCGTCGTCGTCGCTTTTATGGCGGTCCCGTCCGGGTCCGGAACCATCACGCCCAAAGACGTTGGCTTCTCGATTCCCGATGCGTCCACCGCGGTCGTGGACTTCAACGTCACCAAGCCCGCGGATGCCACCGTCGAATGTGCCCTCCAGGTGCTCAACGACAGCTATGCGGTGGTCGGTTGGAAGACCGTTCGAATTGGCCCGGCGGAAAAAGAAACCGTATCCCAGCGCGTTAGCCTGCGCACCGATTCGCTCGGTGTCACCGGCGGGGTAAACGCCTGCTGGCTGGTCGAGGGCGCACAGCTCTAGCTTCCAGGCACAATTAGCCGGAAAGCGAAACCCGTGCCGATGTCTTGGGTTTGTCCGTCCGGCTGACTAGTATGGAGGCTACGTAACGCCCCGCCCAGGTGACTGCCGGAACACCAGCCAGAGCAACCGGTCACCGTCCGGCGGGGTCTTTGCTTGTCAGGCCACCCAGGCCGCACAGCAATTTCAGCCAAGCCGAATCTGGATTCGGATGTCATATAAGGAGAGACCCGTGTCTACCAACAGCGCATCTGTCGCCTGGCTCACGCAGGAGTCTTACGACCGCCTGAAGGCGGAACTGGACCATCTTTCGGGCCCCGGCCGTACCGAAATCGTTGCACGTATTGAACAGGCACGGTCCGAAGGCGATTTGAAGGAGAACGGCGGTTACCACGCTGCCAAGGAGGAGCAGGGCAAGGCTGAGGCCCGAATCCGCCAGCTGACCCAGCTCCTTCGCGACGCACAGGTCGGCGAGGCTCCGGCTGACGACGGCGTCGTGGAACCGGGCATGCTGGTCGAAGCCAGGATCGCCGGAGACCTGGAGCGCTTCCTGCTCGGCAGCCGCGAAATCGCCGGGGACAGCGACATTGATGTCTACAGCGAGAAGTCACCGCTCGGCGCAGCCATCTCCGGCTTGAAGACCGGCGACACCACGCACTACACCGCTCCCAACGGCAAGAGCATCTCAGTCGAGATCGTTTCGGCTAAGCCCTACGCCGGGTAGTTTTTCACGAATGGTTCGCAGCGGGTCCGCCTATGGGCGGGCCCGTTTCTGCGTCCGGATCCGGTCTGCCTCTCCGCGCCGGCGCAGCACCATGGCGGCTGCAACTCCTCCGGCGGCCCCAAAGAGATGCGCCTGCCACGAAATCCCGGCCGCGGTCGGCAGAATCCCCCACAGCAGTGAACCGTAGATCAGGAACAGGACTCCCCCGATCAGGATCTGCAGCAGGTCGCGGTTGTAAAATCCCCGCACCATCAGGTACGCGAACAGGCCAAAGACGACGCCGGAAATCCCGATGGTGAGTCCGCCGCCTAACAGCCAGACGCCGATCCCGGACGAGAGCCAGCAGATCGCCGCAACTGCGGCAAACCTCCGGATGCCTTCCAGGAGCACCAGGAACGCGAAAGCCAGCAGCGGCAGGCTGTTGCTCAACAGGTGTCCGGCTCCAGCATGCAGCAGCGGCGCGAACAGTATTCCGTCCAGCCCATCGAGCTGCCGGGGAAGGATCCCCAGCAGCGGCAGCAGGGTGGCCTGGAAGGGCAGCGTGAGGAAGTACACCAGCCAGATTCCGGCCGTCAGGCAGGCGGAAACCAGCAGCGCACTCTTGGCTCGCTGGGCCAGCATCGGCTAGCCGTGCAGGACGACGGGGTGGAAGCCTTCAGCCCGCAGGTTCTGCAGCACCTGTTCGCCGTGCTCGTGGCCCTTGGTTTCCATGTTGATGGTGATGGCGACGTCTCCCATGCTGATCGATCCTCCAACCCTCGTGTGGTCCACACCGGTGACGTTGGCATCGGATTCGGCGATGATCCGCGAAATCGTGGCCAGCGAACCGGGACGGTCATCCAGCAGGATCCGTACCACGAGGTACCGTCCGGCGGCCGCGAGGCCGCGCTGGATCACCTTCAGCATAAGCATCGGATCCACGTTTCCGCCCGAGAGGATCACCGCGGTGTTCCCCGGATTCTCGATTTTGCCCTCCATGATGGCGGCAACACCCACTGCGCCGGCCGGTTCGACGACCAGTTTGGCGCGTTCCAGCAGGAAGATCAGGGCCCGGGCCAGCGCGTCTTCGCTGACGGTGACGACGTCGTCCACCAGTTCACGGATGATGGAGAACGGCAGCTGCCCCGGCCGCCCGACGGCAATGCCGTCGGCAATCGTTGAGACCTTGCTCAGCGGGACCAGGGCGTCAGCGGCCAGCGACGGCGGGTAGGCGGCGGCGTTCTCGGCCTGGACCCCGATGATCCGGACCTCGCGGCCGAGTTCCTTGGCCCGTGCCTTGATGGCGACGGCGACTCCGGCCAGGAGCCCTCCCCCGCCAACTCCCATCAGGACGGTGTCAAGGGTGGGGATCTGCTCCAGCAGCTCCAGTCCCAGCGTTCCCTGTCCCGCAATGATGTCGACGTTGTCGAAGGGGTGGACGAAGACAGCCCCGGTCTCATCGGCGTAGCGCTGTGCCTCTGCCAGGGCCTCGTCGACATTGTGGCCGTGCAGCACCACTTCGGCTCCGTGGCCCTGCGTAGCTGCAAGCTTAGGCAGTGCAACCCCCAGCGGCATGAAGATCCGGGCCTTGATGCCCAGCCGCGCCGCGGCAACCGCCACACCCTGTGCGTGGTTGCCGGCCGAGGCCGCTACCACGCCGCTGGCTTTTTGCTCTTCGCTCAGTTTGGCCATGCGGACATAAGCGCCGCGGACCTTGAAGGAGCCGGCACGCTGCAGGTTCTCACACTTGAGGTAGACGTCGGATCCGGTGATCCTTCCCAGCGCCCGGGACTGTTCGATCGGGGTGTGGGCAATGACGCCGTCCAGCAGCTTGGCGGCTGCCTGGATGTCATCGAGTGTTACGGGCAGCTGGGGAAAATCTGTCAACGTCGGTTCTCTTCTTCGTTTGCTGTGGCTTGTTCGGCGGTCCCGCTGCCGGAGCGGGGTTCATCCAAATCGTTGTCTTCGTTCTCGAGGTCCGGCGGCGATGTTCCCGGCGGCCCGAAAGTATTGTCACGGGCCAGCAACGGGTCCTGTTCCCAGCGGCGGGCTGCAACGTAGCGGATCATCGAGTTGAGGATCGCGAGGAGGGGCACGGAAAAGAGAGCTCCGGCAATCCCGGCCACCAGGGTGCCGCCGGTCACGGCCAGGATCACGGCAAGCGGGTGCAGGGCTACTGCCCGGCCCATGATCAGCGGCTGCAGGATGTGCGATTCGATCTGCTGGACCAGCAGGACAATTCCAAGCATGATCACCGCATTGACCCAGCCGTTGGCGACCAGCGCCAGCAGGATGGCGATTGACCCGGAGACAAATGCACCAATGAGCGGAATGAAGGAACCAAGGAAAACCAGCACGGACAGCGGCAGTGCCAGCGGTACACCGATGATGGCTGCGCCAACGCCGATTCCGACGGCGTCGATGAATGCTACGAGCAGCTGCACCCGGACGTAGCTGGTCATGGATTCCCAGCCGCGGATCCCCGCCCCATAGGCAGCAGCCTGCGCCCGGCGCGGCATCAAGCCCGCGAGAAAGCGCCAGATCCGGCGCCCGTCCAGCAGGAAGAACACCAGGGCAAAAAGCGTCAGCAGGACTCCGGCCGCGAAGTGTCCGGCACTGCTGCCAACGCTCAGCGCCCCGGAGAGGATGCTGGCGGAGTTCTGCTGCAGCGCCGATGTGGCCTCACCGAGCAGGCTGTCTATCTGCGTCGAGGTGACCCTGAGCGGTCCGGCTGCCAGCCATTCCTGGACCTGGTCAAAACCGGTGAGCACCTCGTCCCAGAGGTCCCGGAATCCCAGGGCGAGCTGCCTGCCTACCAGGGTGAGGGCAGCGACGATCAGCCCGAGGAAGGAGACGATCGTCACCGCCACGGCCAGGCCGGAGGGCACCTTGTTGCGGCGCAGCCAGGAACTGATCGGTGAGAGCAGGCCTGCCAGCAGCGCCGCGACCATCAGCGGAATGATGAGCAGGGAGAAGTGGCTGAGGATCCAGAGCAGTCCGCCGCTGACTACCAGTACGACGCCGAGCCGCCAGGCCCAGGAGGCACTGACGCGCAGCGCGTACGGAACATCGTCGCCGGCACGGCTGGAGCGCACGGCTGCAGCCTGGACGGCCTTGGGCGCGGCTACCCGTCGGGCATGGGGTCTCATGGGGTCATCTTTCCATATTTGGATGGACAGTCCCTGACCTTTACGCGTTCAGGACTTTTACAGCTCCGCCCGGATTCCCCACTCGGCGCTGAAGTTTCCGCCCGGCTCCAGCCAGCGCAGCCCTTCCCCGGAATTGAGCGCGTTGGCCGGTGCGGTCATGGGTTCCAGCGCCACGGCGCAGGTGCGTCCGGGGAAGTTATCCGTCACGAAGACGTGCACATAGCCGAAGGCTGTGTCCGACCACAGCTGCACCCTGCGCCCGTCTTCGGCCGAGAGCGTGTGCCAATATTGGCCGCCGTGTTCGGTGAGGCCGGTGTAGGCCGCGTCGAGTGCGAGTGAGCCGATCTTCCTTGGCTTGCGCAGATCGCGGCTGCCGCTCACAGGAACCTGCCCGGTGGGGATCATCGATGCGTCCGTCGTGAGGGTCACGGCACCTTCAACCTGCAGCGCCAGTTCCTCGGTGGGGACCTCGCCCAGCCGGAGGAAGGGGTGTGCACCGAGGGCGAAGGGGGCACGGGAGCCGGAGAGGTTGGTGAGTGACTGGCGGACCCGCAGCCCTCCGTCCGCATCGAGGCTGTAGCGGACCTCGTGAACCAGGTGAAAGGGGTACCCGTGCTGGGGGTAGATGACTGCGGCCAGCCTGACGCTGCTCTCCGTCTTCTCCACCGCGGCGTAGCCGGTGTTCCGCAGCAGGCCATGGATCGCATTGCCGTGGGCCGGATCGGTGATATCAAGCTGCTGCCGCTGCCCGTCGAGTTCCCACCTGCCACCCGCGACGCGGTTGGGCCAGGGGGCCAGGAGGATTCCGGCTGCCGACGGCGGGACAGCGTCGTCAGGGTAGGTTTCCACCAGCTGCGTCCCGCCGACCGTGTAGCTGCGCAGGGCCCCGGCCAGGGACGCCACGACGACGGCGGCGCTGCCCTGGGTGAGCCGGAATTGTTCACCGGTAGCAGGCTGGAGCATGTTGTTCACGGTTGTCATGGTTCCAGACTAGTCCCGGGGGCCGGCTCGGCGGCTGCCCCGGCTACTCGTCAAAGTGCGTACTGACCCGTTCGCTGACTGCGGCAACCACACCGGCAGCGACGCTCCGGATTTTGACGTTCCGGGTATTGGACACGCTGCGCAGGATCTCAACAGCGGCCTGCTGGCTGCAGCCGTTCTGTCCCATGATGATGCCGACGGCGAGGTCCACAACGGTCCGGGATTCCAATGCCGCCTGGAGGTTGCGTGCGCGGTGGAGGTGGGCGTCGGCCCGCAGGGCCAGCCGCAGGGTCCGTGAAGCTTCTTCTGCAACCTTTTCGACGGTTCGAAGCATCTGGGGCTGGAAGAGGTGCGGGAGCGGAGAGTAAGTGCAGAGCGCGCCGCGGGTGGTCCCCTCCAGCGCCAGCGGAATGGCAGCCAGGGAGCGGATTCCTTCGGCGGCAGCCGGCCCCGGGAATCCGCGCCAGCGGGTTTCAGACCAGGCGTCAGGGATTGCCACGGACTGGTTTTCGACCAGGGCCGCCAGCCCTGGCCCCCCGCTGCCGAAGACGGCCACGGCCATGCGCGCCGACCGTTCATCGCTGTCCGCAGCAGCCCTGGCACGCCGCGCCCGCTCAATAACCAGCGAACAGCCGCGCACTTCGTCTGCCCCCAGGATGGCGGCCGCCAGCCCGGCCAGCCCGGCCAGGAATGCCTCCAGTTCCTCCGCACCCAGCAGCAGGTCCTGGAAGAGCGCAGCATGGTCGGTAAACTCTTCGGTCACCCGTCCCCCCTCGGTCAGTGGCCCCGATAGTACGGTTGACCGATGCTGGGCAGAAGCGTAGTTCCCGTTTAAAGAACCCGCGGGTTAAAGAACCGCGGGACCGCAGCTTGGCAGCTGCGGTCCCGCGGTTGATGCCCCGGTGGCTGAACGCTATTCGGCGCTGGCGCGCAGAATAGCGAGGATGCGGATGATCTCCACGTAGAGCCAGACGAGAGTGACGGTCAGGCCGAAGGCAGCGGTCCAGGAGTAACGCTGCGGGGCACCGGCCTTGACGCCCTGCTCGATCGAGGTGAAGTCCATGATCAGCGAGAAGGCGGCCAGGCCCACGGCGAGCAGGCCAATGATGACACCCAGCGGGATGCCGGCGATTTCCACACCGCGCACGCCCCACGGGTCATCCACAACACCGAAGATCATCAAGCCCATGTTCATCAGGGAGAACACCAGGTAGCCGATCATGGCGATCATAAAGAAGCGCATGGCCTTCGGAGTGGCACGGACCTTGCCGCTCTTGAAGAGCACCAGGGTCACGCCGAAGACGGCCAGGGTGCCAAGCACTGCCTGCAGGCCGATGCCCGGGTACATGGCGTCGAGGACCTGGGTCAGGGCGCCGAGGAACATGCCCTCAAGGAGCGCGTAGCCAAGAATCAGGGCCGGAACCGGTTCCCGCTTGAAGGAGTTGACCAGGCCGAGGGCGAAACCACCCAGTGCACCCACGATCATCAGCAGGCCGGCTGCGCCGGGGAGGACGAAGACCGGAATGGCTGCGCCGAGCAGTACGACTGCCAGGCAGCCCAGAGTCTTCATGATGACGTCGTCATATGTCATCCGGCCGGTCTGGGCGGGTCCGGCCGAGGGCGCGGCGTACAGGTCCTGGAGCTGCTGCGGGCTCATGGGGTCCTGCCCTGCAAACGGTCCACTGGCCGGTACTGTGGCTGCTCCGCCACGGGTCTGGGAACGGAAATTCTTTCCGTTGAAAACCGGGTTACCGCCTTGTGCCATGAAAATGTCCTCCATCTTGGGGGCTTGGTTGTAAATGAGCCTATCAACCAGAACGCACGGCGGCACCGGAAGATTCCACAGGGGCAAAAATCGGTTGATAACGGTTTGGCACCATTGGTCCCGCATCCCGCCTTCGGCTCCCATAATGAAGCACCCCCAGCGGAGTCGTTACACGATCGCGACAAAAGCTCACTCGTCCGGTCACCCCACTGAAACATCCGCCGGGTAGCATGATCCACACCCGTGACATGGATCACATTTGTCACACAAAAAGTGCGCCGAAAACCGGTGCACTAATACCCCCGGCGGAGGTTATTCACTTTGGGACGAATATCGGCACTCGCCCGGTATATGGGGACACTCGCGGCGGTGGTCGGCATCTTTGCCGGTCTCCTGCTCGCTGCCCCTGCCGCGCATGCAACGACAGCTCCACCCTCGGCAGCAGAAAGCCCCGCACCGCAGACAGGCACCGAAGAATCCGAGAGTCCCGGCGGCACCGTCACGGACGGAGCTGAATACCAGGACCGCATCAGCGGTGTCCTGCGGAACGCGGGCTCCCCTGTCGCGGGGGTGACGATCAAGGCGAGCGCCAACGGCTATGAAGCGCAGACGCAGACAGCTGACAACGGTTCCTGGTCGATCGGGGTCCCGGAACAGGGTGCCTACGAGGTGGAACTCGACGAGTCCACCCTTCCCGACGGCCTCGGCCTGGCAGACGGACAGGAGAACCCCCGCACGGTAACGTTCGCGGGCACCTCCAACATCACCACCCTCTTCCTCCTGGGTGAGGGCATCGTGCTTCAGGGAGACAGCTTCGGCACCAAGCTCGTGGAGCGGGCCGTCGCCGGACTCAGCTTCGGGCTCCTGCTCGCCCTCAGCGCCGTCGGGCTCTCACTGATCTTCGGCACCACCGGACTCACCAACTTTGCGCACGGTGAAATGGTCACCTTCGGGGCGGTGCTGGCCTTCGCCTTCTCTGCTGCGGGACTGCCGCTGTGGCTGGCCCTCATACTCGCGGTGGCTGGCGGTGCGGGACTCGGCTACGTGCAGGATGCCGGATTGTGGAAGCGGCTGCGGATGCGTGGCACCGGACTGGTCCCGATGATGATCGTCAGCATCGGACTGGCACTGGCCCTGCGCTACACGATCCTCTTCTTCTTCGGCGGGGCAACCCAGCAGCTGCCCGACTCCCAGAGTCCGATGCTCGAACTGGGGCCGGTTTCCATCTCCCGGAACAATCTGGTGTCCCTGTGCGTCTCCCTCGCCGTCATCCTTGTGGTCGCGGCCCTGCTGCTGCGGACCAGGATCGGCAAAGCCACGCGGGCCGTCGCTGACAACCCGCCGCTGGCCGCCGCCTCCGGCATCGACGTCGACCGGGTCATCCGGATCGTCTGGATGGCCGGCGGAGCGCTGGCCGCGCTGGGCGGAATTCTGTGGGCCTACTACCGCCCGGGTGTCTCCTTCAACATGGGGCAGCAGATCCTGCTGCTGATCTTTGCCTCTGTGACGCTCGGCGGCCTCGGCACTGTCTTCGGTGCGCTGATCGGTTCCATCATCGTGGGACTCTTCGTCGAGATCTCCACGCTCTGGCTCGAGGCGGACCTGAAATACGTCGGTGCGCTGCTCATCATGATTCTCGTCCTCCTGGTCCGGCCGCAGGGCATCCTGGGCCGCCGAGAGCGCATAGGTTAGGGGCTTCGATATGGACTTCGGAAACATACTGCTGGGCGCAGTCAACGAATTCTTCACACCCACCACGGCGGCCTACGCACTGGCCGCACTGGGGCTGGCGGTGCACTTCGGCTACACCGGGCTGCTCAACTTCGGCCAGGCCGGATTTATGGCGATCGGCGCCTACGGCTTCGCCATCCCCACACTGAGCTTTAATGCCCCTCTGCCGGTGGCCCTGCTGATCGCCATGCTGGCGTCCGTGGCGTTCGCCGTGATCCTGGGCCTGCCAACCCTGCGGCTGCGGGCGGACTACCTGGCAATCGTGACCATCGCCGCCGCAGAAATCGTCCGTTATATCGTCACCACGAACGGGCTGACGGAAGTCACCGGTTCGGCCAACGGCCTGGCCTCCTTCGAAGGCGGCTTTTATGCACTGAACCCGTTCCCCCAGGGCGTCTACACATTGGGGCCGTTCAGCCTCAATGAGCGGGACCTCTGGATCCGGGTGGTGGCCTGGGGCGTCGTCGCCCTGGCCTGCCTGGTGGTCTGGCTCCTGGTCCGCAGCCCCTGGGGCCGCGTGGTGAAGGGCATCCGCGAAGACGAGAATGCGGTGCGCTCGCTCGGCAAGAATGTGTACGCCTACAAGATGCAGGCCCTGATCATCGGCGGCCTGCTCGGTTCATTGGCGGGCATCATCTTCACTCTCCCCCGTGGCGCAGTCCAGCCGGCCAACTACGGTACGGAACTTACGTTCTTCCTCTATACGGCACTGCTCCTGGGCGGAATGTCCACCGTGCTCGGGCCGGTGATCGGCGCCATGATTTTCTGGGCAGTGCTCTCCCTGACCCAGGGCCTGCTCTACGGTGCCATTGAGTCCGGGTTCATCACTTTCCTGACCACTACCCAGGCCGGCCAGCTGCGGTACATCCTTGTGGGTGTGGCCCTGATGCTGCTGATGATTTTCCGGCCGCAGGGCGTGCTGGGCAACAAGAAGGAGCTGTCATTCGCATGAGCCACGAAGCACAAAGCCCCCGGCCAAAACGCCGCTACGGCGCACACGCAGCCGTTCCTGCCGCGGAGGCGCATCCGGCGGAGCCACCGGCAGACTCCAGTCCGGAGGAAAGCTGGGCAGGCAACCAGTACATGACCGATGACCGTCCGATCTCCACCGACGCCGCGCTGCCAGGCTGCCGCAAGCGCGATCCTATCCTGGTGGCCTCCAACGTGACCCGCACCTACGGCGGCATCCACGCCGTCAACGTCGAGCACGTGGAAATTCCGCGGCACAAGATCACGGCGCTGATTGGGCCCAACGGCGCCGGCAAAACCACCCTCTTTAACCTCCTGACCGGATTCGACACCCCGCAGTCCGGAGAGTGGCGGTTCGAGGACCGGGACCTGGCCGGCGTATCTGCCTACAAGGTTGCACGGCTGGGCATGGTGCGCACCTTTCAGCTGACCAAGGTGATGGGAAAGCTGACCGTCCTGGAGAACATGAGGCTTGGCGCCAACAAGCAGCCGGGCGAGGCGCTGCGCCGGGCCCTGTTCCGTCCTTTGTGGAAGGGCCGCGAGGACGAAATCACCGAACAGGCGGACCGCCTGCTGGCAAAGTTCAAACTGGACACCAAGCGCACGGAGTATGCGGCGTCGCTGTCCGGGGGGCAGCGCAAGCTGCTGGAGATGGCCCGCGCGCTGATGGTCAATCCCCGGCTGGTGATGCTTGACGAGCCGATGGCCGGGGTGAATCCAGCCCTGACCCAGTCATTGCTGGACCACATCAAAAACCTGAAAGCCGAAGGCATGACGGTCCTCTTTGTGGAACACGACATGCACATGGTCCGCCACATTGCCGATTGGGTCATCGTGATGGCCGAAGGCAAAGTCGTGGCCGAAGGCCCGCCCGGCGAGGTCATGAAGGACCAGGCCGTGATCGACGCTTATCTGGGAGCTCATCACGACGTCGACCTGGGTGATTCCGAAGGTTTCGAAAAACTCGAGGCCGTGCTGGAAAAGGACCCGGAGTCGGACATCCGGCCCGAAGATGAGCTGTCCAGTCCCACAATCCACGAACGGAAGGACCTGGCATGAGCGCAGAAAGTTTCGAAGGTGACTCCGTCGTCAAGGTTACCGACCTGGTGGCCGGCTACATTCCGGGCGTCAATATCCTGAACGGCTGTTCCATCGAGGCCCGCAGGGGCGAACTCATTGGCATCATCGGGCCCAATGGTGCCGGCAAGTCCACGCTGCTGAAGGCAATGTTCGGCCTGGTCAAGGTGCATTCGGGCACGGTGATGGTCCGTGGCCAGGACCTGACCGGGCTGAAGGCGAACAAGCTGGTGACCCGGGGTGTCGGGTTTGTCCCGCAGAACAACAACGTCTTCGCGTCGCTGACCATCGAAGAGAACCTGCAGATGGGCCTCTACCAGCAGCCGAAGAACTTTCGGGAACGCTTCGAGTTCGTCGCGGACCTGTTTCCGGAGCTGAAGAAACGCCGGAGCCAGCGGGCAGGATCACTCTCCGGTGGCGAACGGCAGATGGTCGCGATGGGACGGGCACTGATGATGGAACCGGCGGTGCTGCTCCTGGACGAACCCTCCGCCGGGCTGTCCCCCGTGAAGCAGGACGAAACCTTCCTGCGTGTGCACGAAATCAACCGCGCCGGCGTCTCGGTGATCATGGTGGAGCAGAACGCGCGGCGCTGCCTGCAGATATGTGACCGCGCCTATGTACTGGACCAGGGCAAGGACGCCTACACCGGCACCGGCCGGGAACTGATGAAGGATCCCAAGGTCATCCAGCTCTACCTTGGCACCCTGGCCGATACCGCCTAGCGGAGGCCCGGCCGGGGTTTCCCTCCGTTCCGGGACAACCCTGCGGGATTGGGACTTTCCTGCCGGAGCGCCGCGGCAGGCAGGGCCGCGGCAGGCAGCGCCGCGGCAGGAGAATCCCAAACCGGCAGGAGAGACCCAAACCGGAGGAAAAACGTTCCTCGCGCCGGCCACGCCAGCGGCATGCGCCACCGATGAGTTGGGGATCGACAGGCCTGGCGGGAGGGCGGGACAGCCTGCTGTGTCGCTTCCCAGCGGACCGCCCAAGAACGCAGCCCCAGCACGCTGCCACCCAAGCAGCTTCAAGCAACCCAGCACAGGAAAGGGCTCCCGCCGCGGCGGGAGCCCTTTCTTTGGTGCGGTGAATTGTTGGTGCGGTGAATATTAGGTGCGGCTGTCCGTGCTTACAGCTTGCCCACTTCGGAGCGGCTCGGCACCGGCTTGTTGTCGGCGTCGAACTGGTAGATGCCGATGAATGCCTCGGTCGGGTCGCCGTTCTCGTCGAAGCTCACCGGGCCCGAGTAGCCGTCGTAGTCGATGTCTCCCCCGCCGCGGAGGATCGTGACGCAGCTGGCGTAGTCGAAGCACTTCTCGCCGTCCTGGGAAACACCCTGAAGCTCTGCAGCCATTGCCTGTCCATCCGTGCTGCCCGCAGCTTCAGCGGCCAGCGCCAGCAGGGTCACGGCGTCAAAGCTCTCGCCAGCATAGGCCCAGTCCTTGAGCGCCGGATCAACTTCCAGCAGGGCATTCTTGAAGTTCTCCGAGGCGAACGGCCCCGGAATAGTGCCCTGGGCTCCTTCAAGCGTGCCGGCTTCCAGGTCCTCGCTGTAGTCGGAGGTGTTGCCGTCCACGAAGAAGATCTGCGACGGGTCCACACCCTTTCCGGTCAGCAGGGGCGCGATGCTCTTGGCCTGGTCGAAGCTGATGACCACGATCGCGTCCGGGTTGGCGCCGGTCACGGCATCAACCTGGCTGCTGAACTGGGAATCGCCTTCGTTGAACATCGCTTCCGAGACAACCTGGCCGCCTGCGGACTCGACGGAGCTCTTGATATTGGACTGCAGCCCGGTTCCGTAGGCGTCATTGAGGACGATCATGCCGACGGTCTGGGCACCGCACTCCATAATGTAGTTGCCCAGGGTGCGGCCCTGGAGAACGTCGGAGGGCGCGGTACGCCAGTACAGTCCGTTGTCGTCCCAGTCGGTGAAGTCGGGCGAGGTGTTAGCCGGGGAGAACTGGATGACGCCGGCGCCGGTGATCTGGTTGATGACCGTCTTGGAGACGCCTGAGGAAGCAGCACCGATAATGGCGCTGACATCCTGGCCCAGCAGGTCGGTTACGGACTGGGTGGCGATGTCGGTGGTGGTGTCACCGGAGTCCCGGTGGACTACCTCGACCGGCTGGCCCAGCACGCCGCCGGCAGCATTGACTTCCTGGACAGCCAGGTCAACGCCGGCGATTTCCGGCGGGCCCAGGAAGGCCAGTGCGCCGGTGGTCGGCAGCAGCGTGCCGAGTTTCAGCGGAGCGTCGGTGGTGCCGGTGGAGGCCGGAACGGCTGCGGGGTCGCCCTTTTCTCCGGGGTCCTCGCCGGTGCCGCCCTGGCTGGGCGGGCAGCTCAGTACCGAGCTGGCAGCCGGTGATGAAGATTCTTCAGACGGTGAGGACTCCGTTCCGGAGTCGCCGCCGCTGGCACAGGCCGATGCGAACAGGGCGATGCCCATGCCCAAAGCTGCGATCTTTGCGGCGCGGCCATACCCATCCCCGAGGCCAAGCGGCCCGGTATTGCGAAGTGCAGTCATGTACTTTTCTCCCCGATCGAAAGGCGGGTGCCTTTGACGCTGTGACCAGGTGTTCCTGGTGGAAGAAAAGCTAGTTGAATAATGTGACGAAGATAAGGGCTTCCGGTTACAGCCTTGTAACACTAATCACAGCTGGGACGCCAATATTACATCGTGCCTAAGTCTGTGCTTCCTGGGAGGTCATTCTGTGCTCGGCGGGGAGCCGCCCTCAACCAGACATCGAAGGGCCGGGACAACGCCCGGCTGCCGCCGCAGCCTGCGTGCCCACCGGCCATCAGGTACCCCAGGTCGGACTCGAACCGACAACACACCGATTTTAAGTCGGTTGCCTCTGCCATTGGGCTACTGGGGCATGCCCCGGAACCCGGCACAGGCACCGGCGGTCCAGGGGCAAAGACAAGCCTACTTGAGCGGCAGGTGCCGGGAGAAACGCCTTAACCGCCAACGGCGGCCGCCGGAGGGTGCTCCGTTGGCCGCCGTCGGATGGCAGGTTGCTGTGCGCTCTAAAGCCGCAGGTTTACTTACCGGCAGGCTTCTTGGCAGGGGTTGCTGCTTCGACGAACGCCTTGCGCGGGTTCTTCAGGTTCAGCAGCTGGGTGAAGTCACGGCCGAACCAGAAGTTCGCTGCCCAGCCGGAGACAACCCGGAACTTGCGCTCGAACATCGGCATGGCCATGCCGTGGTAGCCGCGGTGTGCCAGCCAGGCCGGGAGGCCCTTCATACCGAAGCCCATGATGTTGGCGACACCCTTGTACTGGCCCATGCCGGCTACGGCGCCGAGGTTCTTGTGACGGTATTCCTTCACCGCGCCCTGGCCGTAGCGGGCGGCCAGCAGGTTCTTCGACAGGCGCTTGGCCTGGCGGACGGCGTGCTGGGCGTTCGGGACGCAGAAGCCGCCGACGCCGCCGCCGGTCAGGTCGGGGACAGCGGAAACGTCGCCGGCTGCCCAGGCACCTTCCAGGGGGCCGTCGTCGCCGGTGATCCGCAGTTCGGCGTTGGCGCGCACGCGGCCGCGGTCGTCAATCGGGAAATCGGTGGCGCGGACCATCGGGTTGGCCTGCACGCCGGCGGTCCAGATCAGGGTGTCGGCTTCGAATTCGCCGGCCGGGGACTTATCAGCCATGTTGATCAGCTTCAGCAGGCCGCCTTCTGCACTGGCCAGGGAGGTGTTCAGCAGCACCTCGATGCCGCGCTCACGCATGCTGGAGACAACCCACTCGGCCTGGTCGGGCTTGACCTCGGGCATAACGCGTCCCATGGCTTCGATCATCACGAAGCGGAGGTCTTCGCGCTTGAGCCGGCTGTTCGCGCGCACGGCGCCGCGGGCCATGTCCTCGATCTCGGTGATGGTTTCGATGCCGGCGAAGCCGCCGCCGACGACGACGAAGGTCAGGGCACGGGCGCGGGCTGCCTGGTCGGTCATCAGGGATGCGGTCTCGATGCGCTCGAGCACCTTGTTGCGCATCTCCACGGCTTCTTCGATGGTCTTCATACCGATGCCCGCTTCGGCCAGGCCGGGAATCGGGAAGGTACGGGTGACGGAACCGGCGGAGAGAACCACGTCGCGGTAGCTGAGCTCGAAGGGCTCGCTGCCGTCTGCGGGTTCCACGGTGGCGGTGTGCGTCGCGTGGTTGATGGCGGTTACCTTGCCGGCGATCAGCTCGGAGTCCTTCAGGTGCATCCGGTGCGATACGACGGCGTTGCGGGCCTGGATGGTGCCGGCGGCCACTTCCGGGAGGAAGGGCTGGTAGGTCATGTACGGCAGCGGGTCCACTACCGTAACGATCCCGCCATTGGCCTTGACCTTCTTTTGAAGGTTCTTGGCTACGTACAAACCGACGTAGCCACCGCCAACCACCAGGACGCGGGGACGATCAGAAAATTGTGTGTGCGTTGCCATGGCACATATCCTACCCGACTTGTGAAAGTCTTCACGAAGTGTTCCGAACTCTGTTTCCGCCCGGGTGGAAGGGTCTGCTACATCCGCCCGGCAGGTTCCTTTTCGCGCTCCCCGTCCCCTGGCGGCCCCTCTGCCCCGGGCTCCGGAACCGTCCGCCCGGAGCGCCGGATCCGCAGGACGGCTATGGTCCCTGCCGTTCCCACCAGCAGGATCAGACCGCCAAAGCCCAGGACCAGGGCTGCCGGGACCGGATCCTCTTCCAGATATGGTTCTGCGGCTACGGGCACCTGCGGTTCGGGGATGTCCGGAACCGCTGGACCAGCGGGCGGGTCATCGCTTTCCGGGGCAGCCGGGGCCTCACCGCGCCGGTGGATGCGGATCCATTCCTCAATAGTCCCCAGCGGGTTTCCGGCAACGGCCGCAACGTCGGAGTTGACCGCGGCGTTGGCGTCTACGATTCCGTATCCGTAGAGGGTGTCGCGTCCGGGCGCTCCCCCGTCTTTTGCCGTAGTGATGATGCGGTTAATCACCTGGGCGGCACTGAGTTCAGGATGGGCCGAACGGATCAGGGCTGCCACGCCGGAGACCAGCGGCGCGGCCGCTGATGTTCCGGACCATTCGGCGTAGCGGGCCGGGCCATTCGGCAGGCCGCCCACGAGGTTTTCCGCGGGAGCTGCAACGCCGATGCTGATTCCTTCGGAGGAGGAATCCCAGCTGGCCTTGCCCTGGCGGTCCAGACCGGCAACCGTCAGGACCCCGGGGATGGTGGCGGGGGCACCTACCTGGATCATTCCCACTCCGCGGTTGCCTGCGGCGGCCACAATCACGACGTCGTTCTGTTCCGCGTAGAGGAACGCGTCATCCCAGCTTTCCGGCCAGGCGGTGGAGGAAGATCCCAGCGACATGTTGATGACCTTGGCGCCGCTGTCCACAGCCCAGCGCACGGCGTTGGGCAGCTGGTCATCGATGGGGATTCCGCCGGGGTTGGACCCGCCAATCCAGGCGGAGACCGAAAGCAGTTCAGCCTTAGGCGCGACGCCGATGATACCGTCAGGACCGTTTCCCGGGCCGTCGTACTTCTCTTTGTCTTTGTCCTTCTCAGCGCCTTCGCCGTCACCGGCGTCGCTGGCTTCGGCAGTGTGGCCGCGCCCGGCAAGCAGGGTAGCCACCAGCGTCCCGTGTTCCGGGTTGACGCCCAGGCCCCGGGCACCGCGCGGATCGCCGGCGCCGGAAACGTCGGTTCCTCCGCTGACGGCACCGGCCAGGTCCGGATGGCTCGTGTCGATGCCAGTGTCGATAACCGCTACTTTGACCCCCTCACCCTGGGTTTTTTTCCAGGCTTCGGTGATCCCGTAATCGGCCAGCCAGTATTCTCTGTCCCGCCATTCATCGGCGTACGCAGGACTGGGCGCGGCCAGCTGGAACATCAGCACGGCCGCCAGCGAGAGGGCACCCGCAGCGGAGGCACGCTTCACCGCCGTGCCCCGGCGGAGCCGGTCCACGCGCGCGCTCACCGGACCGCGCTCAGCGCGATGCCGTCGAGGATGTCGTGCTCTGAAGTAATGGCGGAGTCGATGCGGCCGTCAGTCAGTTCCGCCATGCGGTCCACGATGGTCTGCCAGATCAGGGCCCCTGCACCGATGACGTCGACGCGGCCGGGATGCATGTACGGCAGGGCCGCGCGTTCGCTGCGGGTCATCTGGAGCAGGGAACGGGTCGCATCGTCAATCGCCGCCACGCTCAGCTCCGTGCCGTGGATGGCCTCGGAGGAGTACTCAGGCAGCCTCAGGGCGTGGGCCGTCACCGTGGTGATGGTTCCGGCAACGCCCACCAGGCGGTCGGCCTCAGCCAGCGGCACCGTTTCCAGTACCTGCGCGATCATGTCCAGAACGTCTCCCCGTGCGACTGCGGTTTCCGCTTCGGTGGGCGGGTCTGAAACCAGGTGCCGCTCAGTGAACCGCACGCAGCCCATGTCGGTGCTCCGCGCCGCCAGCACACCGTCGGAGGTACCCAGGACAAATTCGGTGGATCCGCCGCCGAGGTCGACGACGAGCGTACGCGTGCCGTCGCTGCTGCCCAGCACGCTGGTGGCACCGGCGAAGGAGAGCCCGGCTTCCTCGTCGCCGGAGATGATCTCCGGGGTAACGCCCAGGCGCTGCCGGATACCGGCACTGAATTCTTCGCTGTTCTCCGCGTCGCGCATAGCTGAAGTGGCCACGAACCGGACCTTCTCGGCTCCGTGTTCACGGATCAGCGCCGCGTACTCGTCCGCCGCGGCAAACGTGCGCTCCAGAGCGGCGGGCGAGAGGCGTCCGGTGGCGTCGACGCCCTCCCCCAGCCGGACCACGCGCATCAGGCGCACGACGTCGGTCAGTTCGGTGACGCCGCCGCGCGTCTGCACGTCCGCGATCAGGAGGCGGATTGAATTGGTGCCGCAGTCGACCGCGGCCACCCGGGTCTTTGTGTTTTCGTTGGTCTCCATGGTTGGTGCCTGTCCCCCTTGTTCAGCCTCCAGCGCAGCCCGGCGGGCCGCCCGTTTCCGGTCCAGCTCCTGGGCCGACAGCCCCTGTGTCTTGGTGTGGCGGCTCAGGTCCCGTGCCGGGGCGGGCCCGTCCGTCGGCCACGCGCCCTCACAGTAGCAGCGCTCACGGGTCCACCATTCGGCGATGCCGTCCAGGGCTTCGTCCCCGAGCGGGTTCACTCCTGGACCGGCGGCGAGGGAATGTCCCACCAGGACATGGAGGCATTTGACGCGGGTTGGCATGCCGCCGGCGGAGACCCCTGCGATTTCCGGGACCGGACCGGTGCCGGTGCGTTCGCCGATTTCGTCGCGGACCTGCAGGTACGCCTCGTGTGCCTGCTCATAGCGGCGGGCAAGTTCCGGGTCCTGTTCCAGCCGGGCCGTCATTTCCGCCATAACGCCTGCCGCCTCGAGGCGGGAGACGGCCGAGGTGATGACCGGGTGGGTCAGGTAGTACGTGGTGGGGAACGGAATTCCGTTGCCCAGCCGGGGCGCGGTGGTAGCGACCAGCGGGTTGCCGCAGACGCAGCGGGCGCCGATTTCGACGACGTCGCGGACCGGCCGTCCGAGCTGCCGGCTCAGGGTCTCCAGGTCTTCCTGGGTCGGTGTGAGCTGATCCTGGATCATGCCGGAGGTCCTTCCTGGGGGTCCGCTGCGGACCCGGAGTGGTGATGTTTCAATAGTCCAGCGTACTGTGCCGCCGGGGGCACAGGTGCCCGTTCCCCTTCCACCCGGGGCAGCGGCGGAACGTTTCAGCGTCAGGGCGCGGTAGCGGAACGGACCACGGAATCCCAGAGGGCATCCACCCATTCGAGGTCCTGCGGGGCCTCGGCGGCAGCCTGTTCCTCGACTTCCTCGACCCCGTCTTCTCCCTTGACCAGGTACCGGGTTTCGCCGGGCATCACCAGGAAAATCCGCTCACGTGCCTGCGCCTTGATGTACGCCGGGTCTTCCCAGCGGTCCAGGGTCTCCTGCAGTTCCTCTCCGGCCTGCTCTGCCTGCACGATGTCAGCCTCCAGGGCCGCAATTTCGGACCGCTGCTGCAGGTAGGTGCGGACGGAGGGGGCCAGCAGGACCGTGATCACGACCATAACGATTCCGAGGGCAAGCAGCCTGCCGGAAAAAGACTTGGCCGGGACGGGTTTCAGCGCAGGTTCGGTTTTGGCAGATGCGCCGGGGCCGGCCGTGCCGGCCGTCACATCGCGGCGGATCTCTCCTGCCAGCTCCTGCCGTGCCGCGGCCCGCGCCGCAGACGGACTCTCGGGCTTGGCTGTCTTTGCAGGTTTGGGCTGCCGGGGTTTCCTGGAGCCGCCCGCGGCCGGGTCAGCACCCTTGGAAGCGGCAGCCCCCTGAGGAGTGCCAGCGCCCTTGGAAGCGGCAGCCCCCTTAGGTGTGGCAGCACCCTTGGATGCGGCAGCAGCTGTTCCAGTACCCGGTGCAGCAGCTGCCCGGTTTTTTTCCACGCCCTGGGTCTTTGGCGCTGCCCGGCGCGGAGCTCCCGCCGGAAGCCCGTCCGCTGCCGGTTTCGGCACCTTGGGTCGTCGGGTGGACATGCTGCTCCTCGTCTGACTGACTCTCGGTTTCTACGGCGCCGTTTCCCTGTGGAAATGCCGCCGGTGGGCACCCCCTATTCGAGGGTACCCACCGGAGGGTGCTGAACTACGCCGTGAAACGCGGGAAGGCGCTGCGGCCTGCGTAGCGTGCGGCGTCGTCGAGCTCTTCCTCGATGCGCAGCAGCTGGTTGTACTTAGCCACGCGCTCGGAACGGGCCGGGGCGCCGGTCTTGATCTGGCCTGCGTTGGTGGCAACGCAGATGTCCGCGATCGTGGTGTCTTCGGTTTCGCCGGAGCGGTGCGAGGTGATCGTGGTGAACCCGGCGCGCTGCGCCATGGTGATCGCGTCGAGGGTCTCGGACAGGGTGCCGATCTGATTGACCTTCACAAGCAGCGAGTTGGCGGCGTTTTCCTTGATGCCGGTCTCGAGGCGGGCCGGGTTGGTGACGAAGAGGTCGTCGCCCACCAGCTGCACCTTGTCGCCCAGGCTCGCGGTGAGGGCCTTCCAGCCTTCCCAGTCGTTCTCATCCAGCGGGTCCTCGATGGAGACCAGCGGGTAGTCGCGGACCAGTTCCTCGTAGTACGCGGACATTTCCGCGGCAGTCCGGTTCTCGCCTTCGAAGACGTAGGCGCCGTCCTTGAAGAACTCGGAGGAAGCGACGTCGAGTGCCAGGGCAATGTCGGTGCCCGGGGTGTAGCCGGCGCGCGTGATGGCTTCCAGGATCAGGTCCAGGGCTGCACGGTTGGAGGGCAGGTTCGGGGCAAAGCCGCCTTCGTCGCCCAGGCCGGTGGAGAGGCCCTTTTCCTTCAGCACGGACTTGAGGTTGTGGTAGACCTCCACGCCCCAGCGCAGGCCCTCCGAGTAGGTTTCGGCACCCAGCGGAACAATCATGAATTCCTGGATGTCGACGTCGGAGTCGGCATGGGAGCCGCCGTTGAGGATGTTCATCAGCGGGACCGGCAGGATGTGGGCGTTCGGGCCGCCCAGGTAGCGGTACAGCGGCAGTGCTGCGGATTCGGCGGCGGCACGGGCCACGGCCAGGGAGACACCCAGGATGGCGTTGGCGCCCAGACCGGACTTGTTCTCGGTGCCGTCCAGGTCCATCATCGCCTGGTCGATGGCACGCTGGTCGGCAGCATCGAAGCCCAGCAGGGCGGGCTGGATCTGGTCGATGACGGCCTCAACGGCCTGGAGCACACCCTTGCCCTGGTAGCGGTCCTTTTCGCCGTCGCGGCGTTCGTTGGCTTCGAAGGCTCCGGTGGAGGCACCGGAGGGAACCGCCGCGCGGCCGAAGGTGTCGTCGTCGAGCAGGACCTCGACCTCGACGGTCGGGTTGCCGCGCGAGTCAAGGATTTCACGGGCGTGGATGGCATCAATGATGGCCATGGGAATGCTCCTGTTCGTTGGAACTTGGGATGGAAAGTGCAGCCAGGCCTGAATCGGGAGCCACGCTGCCTGATCCAAGCCTAGTGGAATCCCGTCAGGTAGTAAGGACCGGGTGCGTCAATCGGTCATGGGAGACGCGGCGGCTGTGAACCGGCGGATGGCTCCCCGCAGGGCTGCCTCCGGGTCGATGCCGCGTTCGGTTGCCTGCCGCACCGTCTCAAACAGCAGGTCTCCGAGTTCCTTCTCGCCGTCCCAGCCGGGCACGGCTGCGCCGTAGGAAGCACCGGAACCGGTCTCCGCAGCGGGGACCGCGACGCCGGCACGCCGGGCCCGGTTCTGTGTCTTCGCGGCGAGGGCAAGGGCAGGCAGGGACACGGGAATGCCTTCGAAGGGACTGCCGCGCCGGGGTTTTTCGACTTTCTTGGCGGCGTCCCAGGCCCGCTCGATCTCGGCGGGATCCCCGGTAGTGGATTCCGCCAGGGTTCCGTCCGGATGGAAAACATGCGGGTTCCGGCGGACCATTTTGGCGGTCAGTCCCTCCACCACGTCCAGGATCGAGAAGTTTCCCGTTTCCTCCTGAAGCCTGGCGTGCAGCAGGACCTGGAGCAGCACATCGCCCAGCTCCCCGCTGAGCTCTGCGGCGTCCTCGGCCCGGGTATGGCCTGTTTCCACCGCCTCGATGACCTCATAGGCTTCCTCGAGCAGATACTCCAGCAGGGCCTCATGGGTTAGCGCGGCGGTCCAGGCGCAGCGTTCACGCAGCAGCGCGATGACTTGGGCCAGGCGGCTAAATGCCTGGCCCAAGTCATCGTTTCCGGGCTCCGGGCTAGCCACGGACGCGGTTGAAGCCTTCGGTGATGTATTCGGCCAGGACTGCCCGCTCTTCGAGCGGCAGGAACGCAGCGTTGGCCGCGTTCATGGTCAGCTCCAGGATGTCATCCAGGTCGTAGTCGAACGTCTGCACCAGCAGCTCGAATTCATCGGTGAGGCTGACGCCGCTCATCAGGCGGTTGTCCGTGTTGACGGTGACGACGAAGCCGGTCTGGAACAGCAGATCGATCGGGTGGGATTCGATGTCCCCGCCGAAGGATTCCACGGCTCCGGTCTGCAGGTTCGAGGACGGGCAGAGTTCCAGCGGGATGCCGCGGTCCCGCACCCAGGCGGCGGTCTCACCCAGGGTGACCATGCCGACGGCGGTGTCCGCCCCTGCTCCCGGGGCGTCTTCGTCCTCGAAATCGACCTCGATGTCCTCGGCGATGCGCACGCCGTGGCCCAGGCGCAGCGCCCGGCCGTGGACCAGCGCCTCAACGATGCTCTCTACCCCGGCGGCTTCACCGGCGTGGACCGTGACAGGGAACATCTGCTCGGCAAGATAGGTGAAGGCGTCCTTGAAACGCGAGGGCGGGAACCCATCCTCGGCACCGGCAATGTCGAAGCCCACGGCTCCCCGGCCCCGGTGGCGCACGGCCAGTTCGGCGATTTCCAGGCCCCGGTCCCCGTGGCGCATTGCGGTGATCAGCTGGCCCACCTGGATCAGGTATCCGTTTTCCCCGGCTTCGGCGACGCCGGCTTCCAAGCCTGCCTGCACTGCCTCCACGGCCTCGTCCAGGCTCAGGCCGGCGCGCAGGTGCTGCTCGGGTGCCCAGCGGATTTCGGCGTAGACAACGCCGTCTTCGACCAGGTCTTCGACGAATTCGCGGGCGACGCGCGTGAGGCCTTCACGGGTCTGCATCACGGCAATGGTGTGGTCGAAGGTCTCGAGGTAGCGCACCAGGGACCCGGAGTTCGCTGATTCGCGGAACCATTCCTCCAGGGCCACCGGATCCGTGGACGGGAGGGTGTGGCCGGCGGCCTCAGCGAGCTCCACGATCGTGGCCGGGCGCAGCCCGCCGTCGAGGTGGTCATGCAGGGAAACCTTGGGCAGGACGCGGATGTCGAAGCGGGAAAGGGCAGCGGGATGCGTAATAGGCTCAGTCACACGCCAACTCTACGTGAGCCGCGCCACGGCAGGTCACTGGGGCCGGGACTTCTCCTGGACCGGCTGACCTGCAGGCTCTCCCGGGTGCATTGGGGTGGGTCCGCGGAGCTTGTTGATGATCCGGTCGATGATGAGGCCCAGGACCAGCGCCACCGCTACGGCAACGACGACGGCGAGAAGGTGGTGCTCCTGGAACCAGGCCCCTGCGAGAGCCCCGATAGCCACGGAATAGGCTGCCCACAACACCGCTGACAGTCCGGTCAGCGCGACAAACATCCGCCGGGGATAACGCGTTGCCCCGGCGGTCAGGTTTACCACCACGCGTCCAACCGGAATGAACCGGGCGATCAGGATCAGGGAAACCGCGCGTTTGTCCAGCTCTTTCCGGGCCCAGACGAAGCCTCGCTGCATCCGTGCGCCCCGCATCCAGCGGAACCGGTCCGTCCGGAGCGTCCGGCCGAGGGCGTAGGCGATGTTGTCACCGATAAACGCCCCGGCGGCAGCGGCCAGGAGAATCAGCCAGACGTTGGGACCGGACGCCGTGAAGATCAGTGCGGAGAGCCCCACTACCAGCGATTCGCTGGGAATCGGGGGAAAAAATCCGTCCAGCAGGCAACAGGCGAATAGCACCAGATAAACCCAGGGAGCTCCTGAGTAGGTCAGGACGAAGCTGTTGATGTTGTCCATTACGGCGTCTAGCACGTCCAATGGGCGGCACTCCTCGAATCGGTATCTGTAGCTACAACGATGCCACCTTCAAAAGAGTGCCCGGTATCGGGTATCGCCCTAATAACACCCTGAACCTGCTCAGGGGTTGCCCCTGACCTGCGTCGTGGCGGAACAGGAGCGCAGCTTTGCCTGTCCTCCTGCTCCGCTCCCGCTCCCGGTATCAGCTGATGCGGTCGATGATCAGCGGGGCCGTCCCGACGGGACGCGGGGACACCGTGACGGCGTCCGCGAGGGCTTCCCTGGCCCGCTCGAACTTCTCCGGGGTGTCAGTCAGCAGCGTCATCAGAGGGCTGCCGGCTGTGACGGTGTCTCCGGGTTTGGCATGCAGCCGGACGCCGGCTCCGGCCTGCACGGCGTCTTCCTTCCGTGCCCTGCCGGCTCCCAGCCGCCAGGCGGCAACGCCAACGGCCAGGGCATCGAGTTCGGTCAGCACACCGTCAGCCGGGGCCAGGATGGTCTCCGATTCCCGCGCCACCGGCAGCTGGGCGTCCGGGTCGCCGCCCTGCGCGGAGATCATCCGGCGCCACACATCCATGGCCCGGCCGTCCTTCAGTGCGGCCTCCGGGTCGGCGTCCGGGCGTCCGGCTGCGGTGAGCATTTCCCGGGCCAGGGCAACCGTCAGATCGACGACGTCGGACGGGCCGCCGCCGGCGAGGACCTCCACGGACTCCTGGACCTCGATGGCGTTGCCTGCCGTCAGACCCAGCGGGGTGGCCATATTCGTGAGCAAGGCCACAGTGTTCACACCGGCATCTTTACCGAGTGTGACCATGGTGCGGGCCAGTTCCCGGGCATCATCCTCGTTCTTCATGAACGCACCGGACCCAACCTTGACGTCCAGGACCAGGGAGCCCGTGCCTTCAGCGATCTTTTTGCTCATGATGGAGGAGGCGATCAGCGGAATTGCCTCCACCGTTCCGGTGACGTCCCGCAGCGCGTAGAGCTTCTTGTCGGCGGGAGCCAGCCCGGCGCCTGCCGCACAGATCACCGCTCCGACTTCGGCCAGCTGGGCCATCATCTCCGCGTTGCTCAGATCCGCCCGCCAGCCGGGGATGGCTTCGAGCTTGTCGAGCGTTCCGCCGGTGTGTCCCAGCCCGCGGCCGGAAAGCTGCGGCACAGCGACTCCGAAAACGGCCACCAGGGGTGCCAGCGGGAGCGTGATCTTATCCCCCACGCCACCGGTGGAGTGCTTGTCGGATGTCGGTTTACCCAGGGCGGAGAAATCCATCCGCTCCCCCGACGCGATCATGGCGGCGGTCCACCGGGAGATCTCCTCCCGGTTCATACCGTTGAGCAGGATCGCCATGTTCAGGGCCGCCATCTGTTCGTCGGCGATGGCGCCGCGGGTGTAGGCGTCGATCGTCCAGTCGATCTGCTCCGGCGTGAGCGTGCCGCGGTCCCGCTTCGTGCGGATGATGTCAACGGTGTCGAACTTTTCAGAACTCATTGGTTTTTCTGCCCTTCCAGGTGCTGGGGGCCGAAGGCGTCCGGAAGCACTTCGTCCATCGTCTTGATGCCGCTGACGGTCAGCAGTGCCATGCCGGGCGCCCGGAATTCATAGAGCAGCTGGCGGCAGCGTCCGCACGGCATCAGGGTCTGGCCTTCACCGTCGACGCAGGTAAAGGCCACCAGCCGCCCGCCGCCGGTCATCCGGAGCTGGCTGATCATGGAGCATTCGGCGCACAGCGTCAGGCCATAGGAGGCGTTTTCGATGTTGCAGCCCGAGACGATCCGTCCGTCGTCGGTCAGGGCCGCGGCGCCGACCGGGTACCGGGAGTACGGGACGTAGGCGTGGGCCATGGCGGCGCGGGCGGCGTCCTGCAGGACGTCCCAGTCGATCTCCGGGGCCGCCTCGCCGGAGGTGCCTCCGGAAGCGCCGGCTGCTGCGTTGAAAGTGTTTCCCTGCATCGGTTGGTACCGCCTAACCCTTGATATATGGAATGCCGCTGGCTGCCGGGGCACGCGATTTACCGACCACACCGGCGACGGCGAAGATGGTCACCACGTAGGGCAGCATGGCCAGGAACTGGTTGGGGACGGGGGTGCCGAGCAGGCTCAGCACCGACTGCAGGTTCGACGCGAAGCCGAAGAGCAGGGCGGCGAAGAGGGCGCCGATCGGGTTCCAGCGGCCCAGGATGAGGGCAGCCAGGGCAATGTACCCCTGGCCCGAGGTCATGTCCCGGTTGAAGGAGGACACCGAGACCAGGGTGAAGAACGCTCCACCCACGCCGGCGACCGATCCGGCCAGCAGCACGTTGTAGAACCGGGTGCGGTTGACGTTCACACCCAGGGTGTCGGCAGCCTTGGGGTGCTCGCCTACGGCCCGGGTGCGGAGCCCCCATTTGGTGTGGAAGAGGCCGAAGTAGATTGCGGCCACGGCCACGTACATCAGGTAGCCGATCACTGACTGGTCAAAGAGGATCGGGCCGATGATCGGAATGTCCGCCAGCAGCGGGATCCGGATGGAGGGCAGGCGCGGCGGGGAGTTCCACTTGGCCGAGTCGGCGCTGAGCACAGTGGAGAAGAGGAATCCGGTCAGGCCGGACACCAGCACGTTCAGGACGACGCCGACGATCACCTGGTTCACGATGTACTTGATGCTGAACACCGCCAGCACCAGGGAAACCAGGACACCGGCCACTGCCGCAGCGAAAAGGCCTACGAAAGCGTTGCCGGAGAGCGACCCCGCTACGGCTGCGGCGAAGGCGCCGAAGAGCAGCTGGCCCTCAATGGCGATGTTCACCACTCCGGAACGTTCGCAGAGCACGCCGGAGAGCGAACCGAAGATCAGCGGGAATGCCAAGGTGAAGGATCCCGCGAGCAGGCCGTACAGGGCCACGCTGGGGCTGCGCGCGCTGCCCACGGACCAGGTCAGGAACGCGGCGATGAAGAACACCGCGAACACGGCGATCAGCCAGCCGGGAACATGCTGGTAACGGCTCACCAGGAAGGCGGCGTACGCCGCGGAGAGGAGCAGGATCACCGAGGAGACCCAGCCGACCACCGTGGCCGAAACCACCACGTCCGGCAGCTGGATAGCGGCGTTTTCCTGGGTGAGGCGGAACGTCACCTCGCTCGCCGGGGAACCGAGCGCGAAGATGAAGAAGCTCAGGAGGGCCAGTGCACCGAGGATGATCGGGATCTTCCAGCTGCGGATAGCCTGGACGGCCGCCGGCCGGTCAGCGGAGGCCAGGGTGGTTGCGGTGCTCATGCTGCTCCTCCGGCTGCGGCGTTGGTGGTGGTGCGCTTTGTCTTGAAGGCACCCGGCGGTGGAATCCTAAAGATGGACCGGACCAGCGGGGGTGCAGCGATGAACAGGACGATCAGCGACTGGACCACCAGGACAATATCAATGCTGGTTCCGGTGCTGGTCTGCATGGTGACGCCTCCGGCGCGGAAGGCTCCGAAGAGCAGGCCCGCGGCGAACGTTCCCCATGGCGATGAGCGCCCGAGCAGCGCGACGGTGATGGCATCGAAGCCGAAGCTGGCCGCCACCCCTGAGGTGAGGACCTTTTCCGTGCCGGAGACCTGCGCGACGCCGGCCAGGCCGGCGAGGGCTCCGGCGATCAGCATCACGATCACATAGCCCTTGGTGGTGCTGATGCCCGCGTTCCGTGCGGCCGCCGGGTTGGCGCCCACAGCCCGCAGTTCAAAGCCGACGGTGGAACGGTTCAGCAGCCACCAGATGAACACCGTTGCGGCGATGGCCATAACAAAGCCCCAGTGCAGGCGGAAACCGTCGCCCAGCAGGGGCGGGAACAACGCGGTGCTGTCGATCTGGGGGCTGATCGGGTTGGTGGAGCCCGGCCGCTGGAAGCCGGGAGTGGTGAGCAGGAAGAGCACCAGCTGGATGGCGATGTAGTTAAGCATGATGGTCACAATGACCTCGTGTGCGCCGGTCCGCGCTTTCAGGAGGCCTGCGATCCCGCCCCAGAGCGCGCCGCCGACTGCTCCGGCAAGCACAACAACCAGCAGGTGCACTCCCACCGGCAGATGCCAGCTGAACCCGACCCAGGCCGCCAGCGTGGCGCCAATGATGATCTGCCCCTGGGCACCGATGTTGAACATCCCTGCCCGGAAGGCCAGGGCCACTCCGAGTCCGGCGCAGATCAGCGGGGTCGCGACCGTCAGGGTCTGGGTCAGCGGGTAGATCATCCGGGAGAAAGTGTCGGCTTCAAAGTTGAAGACCGCTCCCTGGAACAGGGCCACATAGGCTCCTGAAGCAGCTGACCAGGCGGCTCCCAGCAGGTCCGTTGGACGGCTGAAGAAGTATCCCGCCGAGTTGGCGACCGCTTCATCGGTCACGGCGATGAGCAGGCCACCAAGAATAAGCGCCATCAGGACTGCCAGCACTGAGACCAGCGCATTGCCCGTGAGGATCCGGTGCAGAACCGATTCGTGGCCGTCTTCCGGGCGGAGTTCAGCACTGGAAACCGGTACGGCAGGGGGCGGCAGGGCGCCGCCGGCCGTTTCCGCAGCGGTCAGCAGCCGGGTGTCTTCAGCAGCTGCCGTTTCCTTGCTGCGGGCATCGCCCGGTTGGCCGTTCTTTTCGTCCGGGCTCACTGAGTCCCTCCCTCGGTCTGGCTGTGGTGCGAAAGTGCTTCGTCGGCGCCCATCCCGGCCATCATCAGGCCAAGGACGTCGCGCGGGGTGTTGCCGGGGACAATCCCCATGAGCCTGCCGCCATAGAGCACGGCAATCCGGTCAGCCAGCTCCAGGACCTCGTCCAGTTCGGTGGACACAATCAGGACCGGAGTGCCGCCGTCGCGCTCTGCCACGATCCGCTTGTGCAGGAATTCGATGGAGCCGACGTCGACGCCGCGGGTCGGCTGGGAGGCAATGAAAAGGGAAAGCGGCCGCGAGAGTTCGCGGGCCATCACGACCTTCTGCTGATTGCCGCCGGAGAGTGTTCCCGCAGCTGATTCCGCCGACTGCGTGCGGATGTCGAACTCGCTGATCTTTTCCGCGGCGTTGGCGGCAACAACCGCGGGGCGCATCGACAGCCCGCGCGCGAACGGTGCCTTGTTATAGCGGTTCAGAATCAGGTTTTCCGCCACGGTAAAGGGACCGACCAGCCCGTCGACGCTGCGGTCCTCAGGCACAAAGCCGACGCCTGCATCGATGATCTGGTCTACGCGCCGCCCCACGAGTTCCTCACCGTCGAGCTGGATGGACCCGGTCACATGGTTCTGCAGGCCCATCACGGCCTCGGTCAGTTCTGTCTGTCCGTTTCCCTGGACGCCAGCCACTGCAAGGATCTCGCCCTTGGCGATCTCGAAGCTCACGTGGTCCACCACGGCCTGGCCGGAGTCGGTGAGTACCACCAGGTCCCGGACCGCGAACGTGGTTGCACCGGGTTCGGCAGGCGCCTTTTCCAGGGTCAGGCTGACGGAACGGCCAACCATCATGGCCGCCAGTTCCGTAGTGCTGGCAGTGGGCGGCGCATCTCCGACAACCTTGCCCCGGCGGATCACCGTGATCACGTCGGAGACGGCTTTAACCTCGCGCAGCTTGTGGGAAATGAAGACCACGGATTTTCCGTCCTCGGTCAGCTGGCGCATGATGGCGAGCAGTTCATCCGTCTCGCGCGGGGTAAGGACGGCGGTGGGTTCGTCCAGGATCAGGACTTCAGCGTCCCGGATCAGGGCTTTGATGATTTCCACCCGCTGCTGCACGCCCACCGGCAGGTCTTCCACGACTGCATCGGGGTCGACGTCGAACCCGTACTGGTCGGAGATCTGCCGGATGCGGGTCTTGGTGGTTTCCAGGTTCAGGGTGCCGCCGAATGTGGTGCTTTCATGCCCCAGCGCCACGTTCTCCGCCACGGTGAAAACAGGCACCAGCATAAAGTGCTGGTGGACCATACCGATTCCGGCGGCCATGGCGTCACCGGGCCCCGAGAAGACGACCGGCTTGTCATTGACCAGGATTTCGCCCTCGGTGGGTTCATAGAGGCCGTACAGGACGTTCATCAACGTCGACTTGCCCGCACCGTTTTCCCCGAGCAGGCTGTGCACCTGCCCCGGTTCGATCACCAGGTCAATGTGGTCGTTGGCCACCAGCGTGCCGAAGCGTTTGGTGATGCCCCTGAGTTCGAGTTTCACAACCCCAACCAATCTGTTTGAGTCGATGCGTTTATGTGCCCCGGAGGAAGACTCCCGGGACCGCAAAACCCGCCGCCCGCCCCGCGGCGGTGCAGCGGGGGCGGACGGCGGTTCAAGTTACTGCTGGCCCGGGTTACTTGGGGCTGGCAGCGGATTCCACGGTGATCTCACCGGAGATGATCTTTGCCTTGATTTCGTCCACGGCCGTCTTCACGTCCGCCGGTACGGCGCTTTCCTGGTCGTGGTACGGAGCCAGGGCAACTCCGCCGTTCTCCAGGGTTCCCACGTACGGGGTGGCGTCGAAGTTGCCGTCAACGTCGGAGGAGATGACGGTTTCCACGGCGTCGCCCATGAGCTTCATGACCGAAGTGAGGATGAATTCCTGGCCGGTGCCTGCGGTCTCGAAACCATCGGAGTCGACCCAGACCACCTTGTTGCTGCCGCCGTTGGCATTGGCTTCGACCACGGCATCCAGCGTGCCGGTCCCGACCGGTCCGGCAACGGGCATGATGATGTCCGCGCCCTCATTGAGGAAGTTCTGCGTGGTGGTCTTGCCTGCACCGGTGTCGGTGAAGTTGCCGATGAAGGAGCCGGTCTGGTCTGCCTTGTTCCAGCCGAGCAGTTCGACGTTGGCGCTGTTCTGCTCGTTGTAGTACTCCACGCCGTCCGCGAAGCCGTCCATGAAGATGGTGACGGTCGGGATGTTGATGCCGCCGTAGGTGGCAACCTTGCCGGATTCGGAGGTCCCGGCAGCGACGTAACCGGCCAGGAAGGCAGCCTGCGCCGTGTCGTAGATGATCGGCTTCACGTTATCGAGTTCGATGCTGTTGTCATCGACGATCGCAAAGTTGCTCTCCGGGTTGGCGGTGGCCACTTCCTTCGTGGCGTCCGCCAGGAGGAACCCAACCGTGACGGTGATGTCGCAGCCGTTCTGCACGACCATGGAGTCCAGGTTCGGCAGGAAGTCGGTCTCGGACTGGGACTCGGCGGTCTTGATCTCAATGCCAAGGTCCTTCTCCGCGGCCTGCAGGCCCTCAAAGCTGGACTGGTTGAACGAACGGTCATCGAACCCGCCGGAGTCCGAAACCATACAGGCCAGGAAGTCGCCGCTGGCACTGGTGCCGCTGCTGCTGGCCGTATCAGAGGATGCGGCGTCCTCCTCGGGAGCTGCGCCACAGCCGGCCAGCAGAAGCGCCGAAGCGCCCAGCATGGCGGCCGAAATACCGGCATTGCGCTTTATGCTGCGCGGAAAGTTCTTCAATGTTCCTCCAGAAAAGAAAAGGGGTCCACCCGTTGGAGTCTGCAGCACGGCCATCCGGTTGAACGGCCTCGCGCGCAGGCGCGTGTGGCGCGCGCTCCTTACCTCAGCGGAGCGCAGCAGACCCAACCATAGTGGTATGTGGCGCAAACCACCTACGATCTGGGAGCACTAAAGAACATCGTTTGAATCTTGTTATCAATATTGCGGCACCGGCCGCCCCCGGATGGGGCTTGGATGGATTAGTGGCGCAGGCCCCGCGCCGCCCGGACCGCTGCCGCGGCCATCACCGAAACACCACAGCTGATGGCCAGTTCATCGGGGTTGTAGTCCCCCCGGTGCAGGTCGTAGGTTTCCCCGCCCGGGGTGCGGGTTCCCAGCCGCATCATGGCACCGGGTACGGCCTGGGTCATCCAGGCGAAGTCCTCCCCTCCCATGGACTGCGGGGTGAGCACTACGGCATCTTCACCGAGTTCCGCGCGCGCGGAGGCCTCGATCAGGCCGGTCTCTGTCTCGGAGTTGATCACTGGAGGAACCCCCCGTGTGTGCTCGAGTGCAACCTCCACGCCGTAGGGCGCAGCAACCTCCCGGACGACGTCGTCGAGCAGCTGCCCGGCCGCGTACCAGGCCTCTGCGTCGAGGCAGCGCATGGTTCCGGCCATGAAGCCATGCCCCGGGATCGCGTTGGGCGCCGAACCGGCGTGGATCTGCCCCCACACAACGGAAACACCGCTGCGCACATCGATGCGGCGGGACAGGACAGCCGGAACGCTGACCGCAATCTGCCCCAGTGCGAAGACCAGGTCTTCGGTCAGGTGCGGGCGGGAGGTATGGCCGCCCCGTCCGGAGAGTTCAATCCGGATCGTGTCGGAGGCCGAAGTGATGGCGCCGATGCGGGTGCCCACCTGGCCTACGTCGACCCGCGGGTCGCAGTGCAGCGCCAGGATCCGCGGCACCCCCTCAAGGATTCCCTGTTCAATGACGGAGAGTGCGCCGCCGGGCATCACCTCTTCGGCCGGCTGGAAGATGACGCGGATGCGGCCGCCAAGGCTGCCTTCAGCCTCCAGGCCGGCAAGCACCCTGGCGGCCCCCAGCATCACGGTCGTGTGGATATCGTGCCCGCAGGCGTGGGTGATGCCGGTGTTGACGGATGCGTACGGCAGCCCGGTCTCCTCGAGCACGGGGAGCGCATCAATGTCTGCCCGCAGGCCAAGCTGAATCGGACCATCGCCGATATCGACGTAGGCGCCCGTGCCGGACAGCCGCTTGGGCTGCAGGCCTGCGGCTTCGAGCGCTTCGATAATCCGGTCGGTGGTGCGGAATTCCTTGTGCGAGAGTTCCGGGTGGGAATGGAGATCCCGCCGGAAATCGATCAACTCACCCAGAATCGGAGCAACACTGCCCCTGATTGACGGGACGGGTGAGTTGCTCAGCGAGGTTGTCTGCACATGTTCAAGGTTAGCCAACCTCCGCTGGCTTGCGGGAACCTGTTGGCTTTAAGACTTCATGAACGCAGATAACTCTGATACTGCAGGCGGTTCAGCGGCTTACAGAACGTCCGTATCGCCGCTTGCCTTGAGGTGCTCCACAGCCTTCTTCACGGCCTGCGCATGATCCTTGGTGGTCACCAGCAGCGCATCGGGCGTGTCAACAATGACGACGTCCTCAATACCAATGAGCGCAATCACTCGTTTGGTGTCGGAGACAACAATGCCCGATGCATCCTCGGAGTAGACCCTGGCGCCCTCCCCCATGACGGTCAGCTCCGAGTTCTGCTCGGCCGGATTCAGCCGGCCGATCGCGGCGAAGTCACCAACGTCGTCCCAGCTGAAAATCCCGGGAATCATTGCCACGTCTCCGGCCGCGGCAGCCGGTTCGGCGACCGCGTAGTCAATGGCGGTCTTAGGCAGTGTGGGCCAGACCCGGAGAACGACTTCACGGCGGTTCGGCGTGTCCCAGGCCTCTGCGATCTCCATGATCCCGGCATGGAGGTCAGGTTCATTGGCCTGCAGATGCTTGAGCATCAGGGCCACCGGCGCAACGAACATACCTGCGTTCCAGCTGTAATTACCGCTGCGCAGGTAGGTGCGGGCCGTGTCTTCGGATGGCTTCTCAACGAACTCGACGACGGCGTGCGCACTGGGGGCGCCGGCAATATCCAGCGCTTCACCCGCGCGGATGTAGCCGAATCCCGTGGACGGATGGGTCGGATGGATGCCGATGGTCACGATGTAGCCCTGGGCGGCGGTGTGGATGGCTTCCCGAACGGTTTCCTGGAAGACCTCAACCGGCGTGATGACCTGGTCCGCGGCGAAGGAACCCATGATGATGGACGGATCGCGCTGGTAGAGGATGGCTGCTGCCAGCCCGATGGCGGCAGCGGAATCCTTGGGTTCGCTCTCCAGCACCAGGTTCTCCTGCTGGATCTCCGGCAGCTGGGCCAGCACGGCCGCCCGGTGGAGCTGGCCGGTGACGACCATGACCCGGTCTTCGCTGAGTTCTTTCAGACGGTCGTAGGTGGCGCGGATCAGTGTGGACCCGGAGCCGGTCAGGTCATGCAGGAACTTGGGGGCAGCAGCCCGCGACAGCGGCCAGAGCCGGGTTCCGACGCCGCCGGCCGGGATAACTCCGTAGAAGCGTTTGAAGACGCCCGGGTCCGGAGCAGATCCCGGGTTCACATTTTTCGTTTCAGTACTCATCAGTGCCAAGGTTAGCTGAACGTTCCCCTTCGCCCGTCGAAGCCGCACCTTTAAGCGCGCACGGGCATCCTGGCCAGGGCACCGGACAGTGTAAGCCAGGTCACACAATAGGGGAACCTAAATTGATCCCGGTCCTGCCGGGACCTAGATTATGCTTGAGCCTATAAGTGCTCTCGCACCGGCGTCATCACTGCGTGGAAGACGCGCTAGCGCCGCTGCGTTGCAGGGAGGAAAATTCAGTGTCGAAGTTACCAGCAGGCACGCTCTA
Source organism: Arthrobacter pullicola (assembly GCF_014836875.1). Lineage (GTDB taxonomy): Bacteria > Actinomycetota > Actinomycetes > Actinomycetales > Micrococcaceae > Arthrobacter_B > Arthrobacter_B pullicola. The sequence continues at coordinate 388,859 of NZ_JACSQC010000002.1, forward strand.
CCGCGGCCGCGAAGGCCAGTGGTCCTGGGTTGCCCATCGGATTACTGGCGTGGTGATCTTCTTCTTCCTTTTGGTCCATGTCTTGGATACCTCGTTGGTGCGCGTTTCACCCGAGGCCTACAACGTGGTCATCGGAGCGTACAAGAACCCCATTATGGGTATCGGTGAGCTCGGCCTGGTCGCCGCCATCGTGTTCCACGCCTTTAACGGCATCCGGGTCATTCTTATCGACTTCTGGAAGAAGGGCCCCAAGTACCAGCGTCAGCTGCTGTGGGGCGTGGTCGGCCTGTGGGCTGTGACCATGATCGGCTTCTCCATTCGCCACATTCCCATCATTCTCGGGGGTCACTAAACCATGAGCACGCCTATTGAAGCCCCCCGGGCCGGACGCATTTCACCCAAGTACACCCGCAGCAAGTCGGGGAAGGGCAACTTCGAGATGTTCGCATGGCTGTTCATGCGCATTTCCGGTGCACTCCTCGTGGTCCTGATCTTCACCCACCTCATCATGAACCTGGTTCTCGGTGACGGCATCAAGGCCATCGACTTCGGCTTCGTTGCCGGCAAGTGGGCCTCTCCGCTGTGGCAGGTCTGGGACCTGGTCATGCTGTGGCTCGCCATGCTCCACGGAACCAACGGTGTCCGGACGATCATCAACGATTACGCCGAGAAGAACTCCACCCGGATGTGGCTTAAGACGGTCCTCTACGCCGCCACGGTTGTCATCATCGTCCTCGGCACACTCGTCATCTTCACGTTCGATCCGTGCCCGGCCAACGCCACACTGGACCAGCTGCCGTCCTTCTGCCCGGCCCCGTAGCCCGGAGCGGCACCGCAGCACTCCCCTGAGTAACACACAGTTTCAACAGAAAGAGCATCTGGTATGCAGGTCCATAAGTACGACGTCGTCATTGTCGGCGCCGGCGGCGCCGGTATGCGTGCCGCCATCGAATCCGGGCAGCGCGCGCGGACGGCGGTACTGACCAAGCTGTACCCGACCCGCTCCCACACGGGCGCGGCACAGGGCGGCATGTGCGCAGCACTGGCCAACGTAGAAGAAGACAACTGGGAATGGCACACCTTTGACACGGTCAAGGGCGGCGACTACCTGGTTGACCAGGACGCAGCCGAGGTTATGGCCAAGGAGGCCATTGACGCGGTGCTGGACCTGGAAAAGATGGGCCTGCCGTTCAACCGCACGCCCGAAGGCCGCATTGACCAGCGCCGTTTCGGCGGCCACACCCGTGACCATGGCAAGGCTCCGGTCCGCCGTGCCTGCTATGCAGCCGACCGCACCGGACACATGATCCTGCAGACGCTGTACCAAAACTGCGTCAAGCACAACGTTGAGTTCTACAACGAGTACTACGTTCTGGACCTCCTGACTGTCACCGACGCCTTCGGGCAGAAGCGCGTGGCCGGCGTCGTCTCCTACGACCTCGCCACCGGCGAACTGCACGTTTTCCAGGCCAAGTCGGTGGTCTTCGCCTCCGGTGGTGCCGGCAAGGTCTTCAAGACGACTTCCAACGCCCACACCCTCACCGGTGACGGCATGGGAATCGCCTTCCGCAAGGGCATCCCCCTGGAAGACATGGAATTCATCCAGTTCCACCCGACCGGCCTGGCCGGTCTGGGCATCCTGCTCTCCGAGGCAGCCCGCGGCGAAGGCGCCATCCTGCGCAACTCCGAAGGTGAGCGCTTCATGGAGCGCTACGCCCCGACCATTAAAGACCTGGCGCCGCGTGACATCGTGGCCCGCTCGATGGCGAACGAGGTCCGTGAAGGCCGCGGCTGCGGCCCGAACAAGGATTACGTCCTCCTGGACCTGACCCACCTGGAGCCGGCACACATCGATGCCAAGCTTCCGGACATCACGGAGTTCGCCCGGACCTACCTGGGCGTGGAACCGTACACCGAGCCGGTCCCCGTCTTCCCGACCGCGCACTACGTCATGGGCGGTATCCCGACCAACATCAAGGCCGAGGTCCTCCAGGACAACGAGACCGTTATCCCGGGCCTCTACGCTGCCGGCGAGGTCGCCTGCGTATCCGTCCACGGCTCCAACCGCCTGGGCACCAACTCGCTGCTGGACATCAACGTCTTCGGCAAGCGTGCAGGCATCTACGCCGCCGAGTACGCACTGCAGGCCGACTTCGTCGACCTGCCGGAGGACCCGGAAGCTGACACCATCGCCCTGCTCGACGTCGTCCGCAATTCCGAGGGAACCGAGCGGGTCTCGGAGATCCGCCGCGACCTTCAGAACACCATGGACGCGAACATGCAGGTGTTCCGTACGGCGGAGACCATCAACCAGGTGCTTTCCGACATCGCGGACCTCGAAGAGCGCTACAAGAAGATCAACGTCCAGGACAAGGGCAAGCGCTTCAACCTTGACCTGCTCGAGGCCGTGGAGCTGGGCTTCCTGCTCGAACTGGCCAAGGTCATGACGGTTGCGGCACTGCACCGCGAGGAATCGCGCGGCGGTCACTTCCGTGAGGACTTCCCGGAGCGCAATGACGAGAAGTTCATGCTGCACTCCATGGCCTACAAGGTCGATGAAGCGGACAACGCCGAGCACACCGCCGGCATCCGGCTCGATACCAAGCCGGTTATTTTCACGCGCTACGAGCCGATGGTGAGGAAGTACTAATGTCAACGGAAATTGCCGAGCCGGCCTCGAAGGTCGATCTGGCCGAATCCAGCGCCAACGAAATCCCCTCCTTCGACATCACGCTGAAGGTGCGCCGCTACAACCCCGAGGTCTCCGATGAGGCGCACTGGGATGAGTGGGTCCTCACCATGTACGGCACCGACCGCGTGCTCGACGCACTGCACAAGGTCAAGTGGGAGCACGACGGCTCCGTCTCCTTCCGCCGCTCCTGCGCCCACGGCGTCTGCGGGTCCGATGCCATGCGCATCAACGGCCGCAACCGCCTGGCCTGCAAAACGCTGCTCAAGGACCTGGACACGTCCAAGCCCATCCTGGTGGAACCCATCAAGGGCCTCCCCGTGGAGAAGGACCTGATCGTGGACATGGAACCGTTCTTCCAGTCCTACCGCGAGATCATGCCCTTCCTCGTGTCCAAGGGCCACGAGCCGACGAAGGAGCGCCTGCAGTCCGCTGAGGACCGTGAGCGGTTCGATGACACCACCAAGTGCATCCTGTGCGCTGCGTGCACGTCCTCCTGCCCGGTGTTCTGGACTGATGGCCAGTACTTCGGTCCGGCGGCCATTGTGAACGCTCACCGCTTCATCTTCGACTCGCGTGACGACGCCGGTGACATGCGCCTGGAGATCCTGAACGACAAGGAAGGTGTGTGGCGCTGCCGCACCACCTTCAACTGTTCGGAAGCATGCCCGCGCGGCATCCAGGTCACGAAGGCGATCTCAGAGGTCAAGCAGGCCATCCTGAACCGCTCCATCTAAGCGGCACAGCTAAGCCAGCAGCAACCAAAGACAGCGGCCCCGGTATTCTTCCGGGGCCGCTGTCTTTTTGCTTTCCGCTGTCTTTTTGCTTTCCCCTGTCTTTTGCTTTTCCGCTGTCCAGCCGCTCTTCGCCGGGTGCTTTCCGCCCCCTGCGCCCGCTTTTCTGCACCCCTAAGCCGAACGGCTAGGGTTTATTCATGCCCGAGTTCGAATCCGTTTCCTTTCCCGGTGCCAACGGCACCACGCTGGCCGGAACACTGGACATCCCGGATGGTGCCGCCCTTGGCTGGGCAGTGTTCTGCCACGGCTTCGCCCTGGGGAAAAACAGCGCGGCTGCTTCCCGCATCTCCAAAAGGCTGTCGGAGTTGGGCATCGGTGTCCTGCGTTATGACGCCGCTGGGCTCGGCCGCTCAACCGGCACCTGGGAAGACGGATCCTTCAGCACCAAGGTCGCGGACCTTCTCAACGCAGTGGACTACCTGAGGTCACGGGACCGCTCCCCCACCCTCCTGCTGGGCCATTCCCTCGGCGGAGCAGCTGCACTGGCCGCAGCCGCCAACATCCCGGAACTTGCCGCCCTGGTGACGATTGCGGCGCCGTTCCGCCCCGCCCACGTGCTGCACCTCTTCGAAGACGAGCTGGAGACTATTGCCCGTCAGGGGCACGCAGCCGTCGTACTGGGCGGGCGTACCCTGACCATCCGCCAGGAACTCGTGGAAGACCTGCGCAGCCATGATCTGGCCGGTTGTATCAGCGGCCTCGGCGTTCCGCTGCTGGTCATGCATTCGCCACAGGATGGGACAGTGGACGTGGAGAATGCTGCCGAGATCTTTCTGGCAGCCCGTTCGCCGCGGAGTTTCGTATCCCTCGAGGGAGCGAACCATCTGATGCCGGACCGGGAGCAGACAACCCGCGCCGCAGACATCATCGCGGCATGGTCACGCATCTATCTGCAGCAGGCAGGGACGGGTCAGCCGGGCAAGGGCAGCCGGGCGGCGGAGGCAGGGACGGAAGGCTCAGGCGGAGACGCCTAGCCTCCGAGTGCCAGTTCTTCGCGGAGGATCCAGAGCCCCTGCGCGTCGTGTTCGAAGACTCCGATCCGGTCCACCGTGAAACTCGCCTCATATCCGCTAAGCGAGGTAAGGGCTTCATCCATGCCCGCTTCACTGACATCGTGGGCCACCGTGACGTGCGGGTGGTAGGGGTAGGGAGTTTTGTGCTCCAACGGCCCGCGCTGCAGCTCGCGGTGCAGGAGTGAGCATTCCTCGAACCCTTCCGCCACGTTGAGGTACACAACGGGTGTGACCGGCCGGAACGAGGAGGTGCCGCGCAGGGTCACGGTGAAAGGGCGGTGCGCCGCGGTGACCTGCCGGACGTGGCGGAGCGCAGACGGCCAGTCCGACGCCGGAGTGGTGGTCACAAGGGTGATGTGGGCCGGAATCACGGAAGCCATCGGATCCCCAAAGGACGCACGGGCCCGCCTCAGTTCGGAGGCCATCGGTTCAGGAACCGGGATCACGATCCCGACCTGGCACGGCGTTTCGGGCGGCCTGCCGCTCCCGGCGCGCGTAGCACCGGTTGAAATCTGCACCGTCGAGTTCGAGTAGCCCATAGGATCTAGCGGGCGGTGGAACCCAGTGGGAGGAAACCAATCTTCTCGTACACATCGGCCAGTGTAGCCGACGCCGTTTCCCGCGCTTTCAGTGCGCCATGGGCAAGAAGCCGGTCCAGCTCCGACGGATCGTCCAGCAGCTCGAGCGCCCGTTCACGGATGGGGCGGATGTGCTCGGTGACAGCCTCGGCGAGGTCTACCTTGAGATGCCCGTACATCTTCCCTTCATACTCCTTCACCAGCGTGTCCACGCTTCGTCCGGTGATGAGTGAATAGATGGAGAGCAGGTTGGAGATGCCCGGCTTGGCCTCGCGGTCAAACCGGATCTCGGTGCCGTCATCGGTGACGGCTGACTTGATCCGCTTGGCGATGACCTTATCCGGGTCCAGCAGGTTGATGAGGCCCGCGGGCGAGGCTGCGGACTTGGACATCTTCGCGGCAGGATTCTGCAGGTCGTAGATCTTGGCGGAGTCCTTCTGGATGAAGACCTCGGGGACCGTGAAGGTTTCCCCGTAGCGGCTGTTGAACCGTTTGGCCAGGTCCCTGCTGAGTTCAACGTGCTGGCGCTGGTCCTCGCCTACCGGCACACCGTGCGGCTGGTAGAGCAGGATGTCCGCGACCTGCAGGATCGGATAGGTGAACAGGCCCACGGAAGCGGCGTCCGCGCCGAAGCGCTGCTGCTTGTCCTTGAACTGCGTCATCCGGGAGGCTTCGCCAAAACCGGTCAGGCAGTTCAGCACCCAGGCCAGCTGCGCGTGCTCCGGAACCTGCGACTGGACAAAAAGGGTGGCGCGGTCCGTGTCCACTCCCCCGGCGATGTACTGCGCGGCGGTGACCCGGGTCCGTTTGCGCAGGTCCTCGGGATCCTGCGGGACGGTAATGGCGTGCAGGTCCGGGATGAAGAAGTAGGCGTCGTACTGCTCCTGCAGCCGGACCCAGTTCACAAGGGCGCCAAGGTAGTTGCCCAGGTGCAGGGAATCCGCGGAGGGCTGCATGCCGGAGAGGATGCGCTGGGGGGCTGCAGGTGTGGAGGGAGCTTCAGTCATTTGTTCTCAAACCTTAGAACTGGTAGTCGACCACAACGGGGGCGTGGTCCGAGAATCGGGCATCGTAGGTGGCGGCACGGTCGACGACGGCGTGAACGGCACGCTCCGCAAGACCGGGGGTGGCCATGTGGTAATCAATGCGCCAGCCGGCGTCGTTGTCGAAGGCCTGGCCTCGCCAGGACCACCAGGTGTACGGCCCGGCGACCTCGCCGGCAAGCTTCCGGGCGACGTCGACGTAGCCGATCTCCTCGCCGAGGAACCGGTCGAAGTAGGCGCGTTCCTCCGGCAGGAAGCCGGCGCGCTTGACGTTGCCCTTCCAGTTCTTGATGTCCAGGGTGGTGTGACCCACGTTCAGGTCGCCGACGATCAGCGCGTAATCGCTGGTGGCGGCCAGTACGGGCAGCCGCGCCGCCATCACATCCAGGAAGCGGTACTTATCCTCCTGTTTGGGGGTTCCGGCTTCGCCCGAGTGCACGTAGGCGCTTACCACCGTCAGCAGTTTCTCCTCGCCGTCCACCGGCACCTTGAAGTCTGCTTCCACCCAGCGTCCGGACAGGGCGAAGTACTCGTCGCCGATGTGTTCGCGTACGGCAACCGGCTCCTGCCGGGAAGCAATCGCCACGCCGGCACGGCCCTTGGCCTCGGCTTCGGCATGGAGGATGTGCCATTCGCCGCCGAGCAGCTCACGGACAATCTTGTCCGGCGCACGCACCTCCTGCAGGCAGAGGATGTCGATGTTCCGCTCCGCCAGCCAATCGGCCATGCCGCGCTTGTACGCGGCGCGGATTCCGTTGACGTTGACCGTCGCGATTCTCAGTGTTCCCAGTGCCGATGCGGGGCTGGGCTCCCCTGCAGATGCCATGCTCACGCCAATAACCATACCCCTCGGTAGCTTTCGGGTTCATCCTGCCGGTATGCCCCGCCAAAGGGCATGCGGCCAGGATGAGTAATGCGCGGATCAGTCGACGAGCGTGCCCTCGACCGGGCCGCCGTCGTCCTTCTTCATCATGCCGCGGGCATTGTGCGCGGTGATTTCGATCGTCTCGATCGCCCTCTCCACCTGGCCCTCGTCACTGCCGAGGTTCTCGCGGATCACCCGGGACTGCACCTGGATGATCTTGAAGCTGTGGTCCAGCTTCTGGTCGCGCATGGTGGTTGCCTCATCCATCACCTGTACAGACGGAGCTCCGCCAGCTGCACGGTTCAGCGAGTCCTGGGCTTCTGCCAGCTTCGCGCCGGCCTTCCGGGCCGCGCCGCGGATGCTGAAGACCACAAAGGCGAACAGGAGCAGCCATCCGAGGGATATAATCACCACCAGCCAGCCAACGACGTCGTTCTCATTGGCGGCGAAGATCACGGCCACGATGAACACAAACACCATAAGAGTGGTGCCGATGGTGGCCATCTTGCGGCTGATTCCCCTGCCGGGGCTGGATGCTGGCGGCGTTTTGCCGTTAGGGATGGACTGCATGGATATATTCTCTCAAAAATTCATGCGGATCGATTCCGCTTACCCCCACGGCGAAACCGGGAGCCGTGGAATGGTGTGATTACGGTTGCGCAGGCCCTGCGGCGGCCGGCGGCGGACCAGGCGGGGAGGCTGATGCCATGGAGATCCACGTAGTCACCGGTGACATCACCCGGCGGTCCGTGGACGCCATTGTCAACGCGGCGAACTCCTCCCTGCTTGGGGGCGGCGGTGTCGACGGTGCGATCCACAGGGCCGCCGGACCGGAACTGCTCGAGGCGTGCCGGGCCCTGCGGGCGGGCGCCTACCGGGACGGACTGGCAGTAGGCCAGGCTGTCGCCACGGAGGGTTTTGCCTTACCGGCGCGCTGGGTGATCCACACCGTTGGCCCCAATGCGCACGCCGGCCAAACAGATCCCGGCCTGCTCGAAGCGGCGTTCCGCAACAGCCTGGACATGGCGGTCTCTCTGGGGGCGGCATCCGTTGCCTTCCCGGCCATCAGCGCCGGTGTCTACGGGTGGGAGCCCGCAACCGTGGCGGAGATTGCGGTCCGGACCATCCGGAAGCATCCCGGGACGGGGATCCACACGGTCGAGTTCGTCCTGTTCAACGACGCCGTAACCCGGGTCTTCCGCTCGGCGCTGGACGCTGGAGACTGATGAACGTTTACTGGGCGGTGAACGGGGCTTAGCCGAACGGGTTCCAGGCCGCCCCTGGAAAAAGCCCGGAAAGCCCAGCCCGCAGGATGAGGAAACCGACGATTCCCACCACCCACAGCACCGCCTCCCCGGAGACCCTGGACAGCCAGGCGCCAAGCCGTTCCAGCGGAGAATCCAGCAGCCGTCCCAGCAGCAGCCGGCCCGTCAGCAGGAGTCCTGCCGGCAGTAGCATCACCAGGCAGTAGAGTCCCAGGAGTCCGGCAGATGCCTGCCACTCCGTGCCGGAACCGGTCAGCAGGCCTACAGCCGCGAGGTAGGGCAGCATGGTCGGCAGCTCGAGGAGACCGGCGAGCACAGCCAGGCCAAGCAGCCCACCGCGGGTGTCCAGTGCCCTGCCGATCCGATGCTGCCACCGGCGTTCGGTGGCTTCGGAGCGCTCGGCTGCTGCTGCTTTTGATCCGCTGGCCACGGCCGGGCTTCCCGAAACCGCGGTTGGGCTGGCGGTGGGTGGGGTGCCGGTGGCTGCGACTGTGGCGCTGCCTGCCGCTGGGACCTTTGTGCGGCTGGGTTTGGCGAGGCCGATTGAGTCCTTGAAAGACCAGATCAGCATGCCTGCCCCGGCCGCCACCATCACGGCCTGCACCGCCGGCAACTCCAGCACTGACCCGATGCTGCCGCCGCCCAGGACACCGGCGATCCCGGTGGCCCCTGACAGCAGGACAAGCCCCACCAGGAAATAGAACACTCCGACCGCACCCAGGTACACGGCAACCTTCCCGCCGGTCCGGCGGGCGCCCGGGCGAAGGAGCAGCCACACAGGGATGACCAATGTGCCGATGCTGGTGCTGTCGATGAGCGCGAGAATGGCCAGCTGGGCCAGGAGTTCCAAGGTCATGACCTCACTCTTCCGGGTGTCCCGGCAGCGGGCATCCGGCAGTCGGAGGAGCGGGGCCTCATCCTTTCGTCTCAGGCCGGTGCGGCCTGCTTGGCTGCGGTGGTCCGGGCCTTCAGGATGGAGGTATGAACTCTTCTTCGGGCCGGATCCGCCGCGAGGACGTGGTGCTGGCCCTGGGCTATGCGGCACTGGCTGTGCTGCTGCACTCCGTGGATATCACCGCCACCGGCCAGCCCCTGGTTGCCTGGCTCGAACCCTGGTGGCCTGTCCTTACGGCGGCGGGGTGCGGTGCCGTGGTGCTGCGCCGCACCCGGACGGCATTGATGGTAACTGCCAGTGCAGTCCTGGCAGTGGCTCTTGTGCTCGCGGGCAGCGCCGCCGGACTGTTCCTGGCCTTCGAAGCCGTCTTTTCCCTGGTGCTTTTCGGGTCAGCCAAAGCGGCCAGAGCTGCTGAAATCACGGTGCTCGTCCTGAGCGCTGCCTCGGGGCTCGCGGCCTGGGCCGCGGCCCGGAACCTCAGCGACGGCGTCGTAGCGCTTCTGTTCACCGGCATGATCCTGCTGCTGCCCGCCGAGTGGGCAGGCAACCTGCGCAAGGCAGGCCAGCTGGCCGAAAGTGAGTCTGCCCGGGCGGCGGCGATCCGGCAGGCAGCCCGCGACCAGGCCAGCCTCGCCTCCCGGGAGCACGAGCTGGCGCTGGCAGCGGAACGCCAGGACATGGCCCGCGAACTCCATGACGTCCTTTCGTCCCGCCTCTCGGCCATTGCACTGCAGTCCGGCGCGGCGCTTCGCAGTCCTGACGATGGGCTGGCACGGCAGGTCCTCTCGCATGTGCGGCGGGAAAGTGTGGAAGGTTTGGAAGAACTCAACGGCATGATCCGGATGCTCAGCACCGGTGAGCCCCGCCCGCTGGCGGGGAACGTCATGGATCTGGACGCCGTGGTGGAAGGGCACCGGACTGCCGGGCTGGAGATCGGGTGGATCAATGCCCTGCCCGACGGCGGAACCGGGCTCCCCGGGCCGGTGCAGGCTGCCCTCTACCGGATCGTCACGGAAGCGCTCCTCAACGTGGGCCGCCATGCGCCGGGTGCAGCCGTCCGGGTGTCGCTGGAACCCGCTCCGTCCGGGGTCCGCCTGCTTGTTGAGGACGACGGCGGCGAAGGTAGTGGTGTGCGCACCGCTGGTGGGTCCGCCACCGCCGTGTCCCTCTCCGCGGCGGGCCGTGGCGGCGGTACCGGCACCGGCATCCCCAGCATGCTGGCCCGGGCCGAACAGCTTGGCGGATGGGCGTCCGCAGAGCCGCGGGGAAGCGGCTGGGCTGTGGAGGCAGTTCTGCCGGACACTCCCCTGCTGGCCGGCGGGCCGCCCCTGACGTTCCAGGCCAGCGCCGACTCCGCAGCCCGCGGGGGTACCGAAGCATGAGCGGAGCACTCAGGATCCTGCTGGCCGATGACCACGCGGCGATCCGGCTGGGAATGCGGATGGTCATCGAGGTGGAACCTGGCTTTGAAGTAGCCGGCGAGGCAGGCGACGGCGCCACCGCCGTTTCCATGGCCCGGGCCCTGCGGCCCGACGTCGTCCTGATGGACCTGCGGATGCCGGTGATGGACGGAGTGGAAGCAACCGGAACCATCATTGCGGAGGGTCTGGCGAAGGTGGTGGCCCTGACCACCTTCGACCATGACTCCTACCTCTTTGGGGTTCTGGCCGCAGGAGCCGCCGGGTTCCTGCTGAAAACCGCCGAACCGGCAGAAATCACGACGGCGCTGCGCCGCGTCCACGAGGGCGGCACTGTCATTGCCCCCGAGGTCGCCGGCCGTCTGGTCGCCGCGGCGGTCAGCCGGCAAGCCTCCGGTGCGGTCCCTCCCCCTCCCGCGGTGGAGCTCACCGTCCGTGAAAGCGAAGTCCTGGACTGCCTGGGCGAAGGACTGAGTAACGTCCGGATTGCCCGCCGGCTGGGCATCTCCGAAACCACGGTGAAAACGCACGTGTCCCATGTCCTGGCCAAGCTCGGCGTCGAGTCCAGGCTGCAGGCCGCCCTGGCAGCACGTGCCCTCTCAACCTGAGAGACGCTGCTCATGAGGAACGCCGCCGTTTAGGACCGCTTTAGAGGTTTAGGACCGCATTAGAACGGTGCCGCTTGAGTCCGCTGCTACTTCTGGAAGAGGGCTTCGAGCCGCCGCGTTGTGATCACCAGGCCGAAGGCGATCATCACCACGAAGTAGAGCAGATGCCCCGCAGTATCCAGTCCGAAGGCTCCCGCGTTGATCTGCCGCAGCATCTCCACGCCGTGCCACAGCGGCAGCGCCTGGATGACAAGCTGAATCCCCTGCGGGTAGACGCTGAGCGGGTAGAAGGTGGCAGAGAACAGGAACATTGGGAGCATCACGAAGCTGACCCAGTCAAGCTGCTGGAAGGTCTTCATATAGCTGGTGATGGCCATGCCGATGGACGCGAAGCCAAAGGCAATCACCACCGCCGCCGGAATCATCAGCAGCGCGGCCGGTGATGTGACCAGCCCCATGGCGGCCATGACGGCTGTGAACCCGGTTGCGTACATTCCGCCGCGCAGCAGGGCAAGGAGAATTTCGCCGAGAGCCACGTCCAGCGGCCCGAGGGAGGTCGCGAGCATTCCCTCGTACAGCCGGGCGAAGTTGAGTTTGAAGAAAACGTTCATGGTGGAGTCATAGATGGCGCCGTTCATGGCGGAAACCGCGAGCAGCGCCGGTGCGATGTAGGCCGCGTAGCTGATCTGCTCTCCGCCGGGTCCGGCCACCGTGCCGATGAGGGAACCGAGGCCGATGCCCATGGCCAGCAGGTACAGCACGGGTTCAACGAACCCGCTGATCATGATGGACCAGTTGGTGCCCCACGTAGCTTTGAGCCCGCGGGCAAAGACGGCCCGGATGTTCCGGCCGTACAGGGAACCGAGGAAACGCTGCCGAGGCTCGGGCATGACCGCTGTGCTCTGGTGCGCGGTCTCCCTTTCCTGCTCGGCCACGGTGTCCTCCGGGCTCCCGGTGCGGCGTGCGGGCATTTTCCCAGCGGCGCTCATTTTCCCAGCCTCCGGGTGAAGTTCCGCCGGGTCAGCAGCCAGCCGCCGACCGCCAGGAGCAGCAGGTACGCCACATGGGCAACGGTCAGGACAACAGGTTCAGCCAGTCCGTAGCTGACCATCCGGCCCAGTTCGGAGGCATGCCACAGCGGTGAGATCCAGCCGATCCAGCGGATCACCAACGGCAGGGTATCCAGGGGGAAGAAGGTTCCCGAAAAAAGGAACAGCGGCATCACGATGAAACGCTGGACCATTGCGAACTGGCCTCTGTCCTCGGTGATCGAGGCGCTGTAGGCCATCAGGGGCAGGCCGAAGGCCAGTCCACCTAGGATGGCCGTCAGCACCATCAGCCAGGCGGTCGCAGGGTTTCCCACCGCACCGAAGAGCAGCAGGAAGCCGAAGTAGGCCCCGCAGGTAATGAGCAGCCGGGTTCCCAGTCCGAGGACGTGTCCGTCCACCAGCTGTGCGCTGCTCAACGGCGAAGCATTGGGGCCGTAGTAGGTCCGCCGCCATTTGAACCCGGACATCACGGTGTAGGTGTTCTCTTCGCTGGAGACCATGATCGCCGCGGTCGCCAGCAGGGCCGGCCCGACGAACAGCAGGTAGGAGACCGAGGTGCCGTCACCGGCGTCGAACGCTGCATTGGTCCCGGTATCAACCAGGGAAGCCAGACCCACTCCCATGCCGAAGAGGTAGACCAGCGGAGTCCCGATCGCCGTCACCAGCACGGTCCAGCCATAACCGCGCATCCGGCGCAGCCAGTGCTCGGCGTAATAGACGGCGCCGAACCTCCGGGCACGGCGCGCCGATTCTTCAGGCGTCAAGGGTGAACGCAGCCCCAGGACGGCGTGGGTCTGCTGCTCAGTCAACGAGGCTTCTTCCCGTCAGCCGGAGGAACACGTCCTCCAGGGAGGAGCGGCGGACCAGTGAGGTAATGGGGTGCAAACCGCGGGAGGCGACCGCCTCGAGTGCGTGCTCCCCGTTCTCCGCGTAGATCAGGACGCGGTCCGGCAGCGTCTCGATCCGCTCTCCGATCCCGCCCAGTTCCGCCGCGACGGTGGTGTTGCGTTCCGAGCCGAACCGCAGTTCCACTACTTCCCGGGAGGAATATTCGCGGATCAGCGCCGCCGGCGATCCCTCAGCCATGATGGTTCCCTTGTCCACGACGATCAGCCGGTCGCACAGCTGCTCCGCTTCGTCCATGTAGTGGGTGGTCAGGATCAGGGTCACACCGGCCTCCTTGAGCCGGAACAGGCGGTCCCACAGAATATGCCTGGCCTGTGGATCCAGCCCGGTGGTTGGCTCATCCAGCAGCAGGATCTTGGGATCGTTGATCAGGGACCGGGCGATGGTGAGGCGGCGTTTCATTCCGCCGGAGAGGTCATCAACGCGGGCCTTGGCCTTATCGGTCAGCTGGGCGAATTCCAGCAGTTCGTCCGCCTTGGGCTGCAGGTAGCTTTTGGGCAGGCCGAAATAGCGGCCGTAGGCGAGGAGGTTGTCCCGCACCCTCAGTTCTTCGTCCAGGTTGTCCTGCTGGGGCACCACGCCCAGGTGTGCCCGCACTTCGGGACCGTTGCGGTCCGGGTCCAGCCCCATGATCCGCAGTTCGCCGGAGGTGCGTTTGGAGACGCCGCCGATCATCTTCATGGTGGTGGATTTGCCGGCACCGTTGGGGCCGAGCAGCCCGAAGGACTCCCCTGCGGGAACGTCGAAGCTGATGCCGTTGACGGCGGTGAAATCTCCATAGGATTTCGTCAGGTTCGCGGCGGTGATGACGGGTCCCTGGAAGGCTTTTTGGGCAGGCGGGGAGGAGGCTGTGATCTGCGGCACCCGGCAATCATAGTGCAGGCACCGCAAGGACCAGTGCAGGCAGGCCCGGAGAACGGCGCAGGCCCGCCCGCCGGAGGGCGGACGGGCCTGGGTGCGTGGGCCGGCGGCTTATTCGACCAGGATTCCGGCCTGGCGTTCAGCGGCTTCAACCACGTTGGACAGGAGCATGGCCCGGGTCATCGGACCAACCCCGCCGGGGTTCGGCGAGATCCATGATGCGACTGCCGCCGCGTCCTTATCGACGTCGCCCATGAGAGTGGTCTTTCCGGTTTCCGGGTCGGTGACGCGGGTGACGCCCACATCCAGGACAATCGCGCCGGGCTTCAGCTCAGCGGCCTTGATCATCCCGGGGAACCCGGCGGCGGCCACAACGACGTCCGCTTCCCGCAGCAGCTCGGGCAGGTTCACGGTGCCCGTATGGGCCAGTGTGACCGTGGCGTTGATGGGTCGGCGGGTCAGCAGCAGTCCCAGGGGGCGGCCGACGGTGACGCCACGGCCAACGACAAGAACGTTCTTGCCGTTGAGGCTGATGCCGTTGCGGACCAGCAGCTGCACAATGCCGTGCGGTGTGCAGGGCAGCGGCGAGGACATCGCGTCCGCCACGTTGAGCACCAGGCGTCCGAGGTTCACCGGGTGCAGGCCGTCGGCGTCCTTTTCGGGCGCGATGCGCTCGAGGATCCGGTTGGTGTCGATGTGCTTGGGCAGGGGCAGCTGCACAATGTAGCCGGTGGTCGCCGGATCGGCATTCAGCTCGTCGATGACCTTTTCCAGGTCTTCCTGGCTGATGTCCTCCGGCAGGTCCCGCCGGATGGAGTTGATGCCCACCTGGGCGCAGTCCTTGTGCTTGCCGCCCACGTAGGAGTGGCTGGCCGGATCGTCTCCCACCAGCACGGTTCCGAGTCCGGGCGTGATGCCGTGCTCGTCCACCAGGACCTGGATGCGTTCGGCCAGTTCCTCCTTGATTTCCCGGGCTGCCTTCAGGCCGTCGAGGCGCTGTGCGGTTTCCGGCATCTCTTCGGGGGCCTCAACGTTGCCTACCATGTTCGTTCCCTGTTCCATGCTCACCATTCTTCCTGTCCGGAGTACAGCGGGAAGTTCTCGGCAAGGACCGAGACACGGCGGCGCAGGTCATCAGCGTCGGGTGACGGCTTCAGTGCTGCGGCGATGATCTCGGCGACCTCGGTGAACTCCTGGGCGCCGAAACCGCGGGTGGCCAATGCGGGGGTGCCGATGCGCAGGCCGGAGGTGACCATCGGCGGACGGGGATCGAACGGGATGGAGTTGCGGTTCACGGTGATGCCGACCGAGTGCAGCAGGTCTTCGGCCTGCTTGCCGTCCAGCACCGAATTACGCAGGTCCACCAGGATCAGGTGCACGTCGGTGCCGCCGGTCAGGACGGAGACACCGTGTTCGGCCACATCCGGCGCGGTCAGCCGGTCGGCGATGATCCGGGCACCTTCCAGGACGCGTTCCTGCCGTTCGCGGAACTCCTCAGAGCCAGCCACCTTGAAGGCGACGGCCTTGGCCGCGATGACGTGCATCAGGGGTCCGCCCTGCTGGCCCGGGAAAACGCTCGAGTTGATCTTCTTGCCAAGTTCTTCCTTGGCCAGGATGACACCGGAGCGGGGGCCGGCCAGGGTCTTGTGCACGGTGGAGGTAACGACGTCGGAGTATGGAACCGGGCTCGGGTGCAGGCCGGCTGCCACGAGGCCGGCGAAGTGGGCCATGTCCGTCCACAGGTAGGCGCCGACCTCATCGGCGATCGAGCGGAAGGCAGCGAAGTCCAGCTGGCGCGGGTACGCCGACCAGCCGGCGATGATGACCTGCGGACGTTCGGCCAGGGCCTGCTCGCGGACCTTGTCCATGTCCACGCGGTAGGTCTTCTCGTCGACACCGTAGGCGGCGACCTCGTACAGCTTGCCGGAGAAGTTCAGCTTCATGCCGTGGGTCAGGTGCCCGCCGTGGGCGAGGTTCAGTCCCATGATCTTGTCCCCGGGCTTGATCATCGCGGCCAGGGCGGCGGCGTTGGCCTGGGCGCCGGAGTGCGGCTGGACGTTGGCGAACTCAGCACCAAACAGGGCCTTGACCCGCTCGATGGCCAGGTTCTCGGCGACGTCGACCTGCTCGCAGCCGCCGTAGTAGCGGCGGCCCGGGTAGCCCTCGGCGTACTTGTTGGTCAGGACCGAACCCTGCGCTTCGAGGACCGCCCGCGGTGCGAAGTTCTCGGAGGCGATCATCTCCAGCGTGTTCCGCTGGCGGGCGAGTTCGCCCTCAAGGACGGCCGCAATCTCGGGATCTACCTCCGAGAGGGGTGCGTTGGTGACGGGCTGGGTGGAAAGTTTCACGTGGATCTCCTGGGAAAGATGGCTATAGGTCAGGCTACCTGCCGGGCACCCCCGATTTCCGGGCATGACAGACAGATGACTACGTGACCCCGGCCCAGGCGTGCGATCCGTGGTTTGGCTCTGCTTGTGCCGCTTCCTGGTGGTTACCCACCCAACGCCAGTTGCGACGTAACCATGTTACCGCGCAGATGGTCACTGGCCCGGCTCCGGTTCCGGGGAGGACACCGGAGCCGGCGAGGCAAGGTCTTCCCAGCGGAAATCCGTGACGACACCGGATTCCCAGTCTGTCCGCAGGCGTCCGTAGGTCACTGAGGCAATCCGCCGCCCGTCATCAAGCGGCCAGTCCTCGCGGAGGTGGGATTCCTTGACGAATCCGGAGCGCAGCAGCGTCTTGCGCATCGCAATGTTGTCCTCCCGCGTTTTACCCGTGAGGCGGCGCAGCCGGGGGTAGTCCGTGAAGACTTTTCCGGTGAGCGCCTGAAGCACCGGGACGCCCTTACCCTCGCCGCGGTGCTCCTCGACCAGCCGCAGGTCGAAAACAGCACAGTCGCTTTCGAGGTCCTCCAGGATCACCAGGCCCAGGCGCTGGTTTTCGCCAAAGACCCAGAACGTGCGCACGCCGTCGGATTCGAACCTGCCTTCAAGCAGCAGCCTGCGGACCAGGTCTTCGGATGGCTCGGTAATGAGGTGGTAGGGGAAGCGGTTGGTGGTCAGGAACCGCACCAGCTCTTCCTCGTCCTTGTCCGACAGCGGGGCGAAAGTAACGTCCATTCACCCAGCGTAGGCCAGCCCTTCCCGGGCGGTAACCTTGGAAGGGTGACCGTAAATGCTTCCGCCGGACTGCCGGCAACCGACTCAGCCGCCGAATCCCGACCTGCTTCCTACACGCTGACGCTGTCTTGCCCGGACCGCCCGGGAATCGTGCATGCCGTTTCCGGTGCCCTTGCGGCTGCGGCGGGGAACATTACCGAATCGCAGCAGTATGGCAGCCCGGACACCGGTTCCTTCTTCATGCGGGTCGATTTCACCGCACCGGGCTCTTATGAATCAACGCGCGCTCCCCTGGAACCGGTCGCGGAAGCATTCGGGATGGAATGGGAGCTGCACCGCGCCGGAGCTCCGGTCCGAACGCTGATCATGGCTTCCAAAGACGGGCATTGCCTCAATGACCTGCTGTTCCAGCAGCGGGCCGGCAACCTGCCCATCGAGATTCCGGCGATCGTTTCGAACCACAAGGACCTGGCTGGACTGGCGGAGTTCTACGGCGTGCCGTTCCACCACATCCCGGTAACCCCAGACACCAAACCTGCCGCCGAAGACCAGCTCCGGGCGCTGATGGAGGAACTGGACATCGAACTGGTTGTCCTGGCCCGCTACATGCAGATCCTGAGCAATGAGCTGTGCAGCGACCTTTCCGGCCGCGCCATCAACATCCACCATTCGTTCCTGCCCTCCTTCAAGGGTGCCCGCCCCTACCACCAGGCGCACACGCGCGGCGTGAAGCTGATTGGCGCCACAGCGCACTACGTCACCGCGGATCTGGACGAGGGCCCGATCATCGAGCAGGAAGTCATCCGGGTGGACCACTCCCGCACGGCCGCCCGCCTGGCCGCACTGGGCGCGGGTGTCGAAGGCCGAACCCTGGTCAAAGCCGTGCAGTGGCACGCGGAGCACCGCGTCCTGCTCGACGGCAGACGCACCATCGTCTTCAACTAGGGGCACGCTGCCCGCCTCGCTACAGTTGTCGCATGGCTCACATTGTTACCTTCCGCGGAAATACGCCCGTCACCGCTCCCACCGTATTCCTGGCCCCGACGGCGTCACTGATCGGCGACGTCGAACTCGGCGAGGGCGCCAGCGCCTTCTACGGCGCCTGTGTCCGCGGCGACTCCAATTCGATCCGTGTCGGGGCGGGAACGAACCTGCAGGACAACGTGGTGCTGCACGCCGATCCGGGTTTCCCCACGACAGTGGGTGAACGGGTCAGCGTAGGGCACAACGCCGTCGTCCACGGCTGCACGGTGGAAGATGACTGCCTGATTGGCATGAGTGCCACGATCATGAACGGGGCCGTGATCGGCGCCGGCTCGCTGGTGGCTGCCGGAGCCGTGGTCCTCGAGGGCACCCAGGTTCCGCCGCGTTCCCTCGTGGCCGGAGTTCCAGCCAAGGTCCGGCGCCCGCTCACCGATGAGGAATTCGCCTCGGTCCAGCGCAACGCCGCGCACTATCTGGAAACAGCTGCCGCCCACCGGGAAGCCATGGAGGCACACTAACCCCCGCACGACTGTTCCTAAAGAAACCTTGCTAAAGACTTCTTTATCAATAATGCTTTAGCAATGTCCCCGGAACCATCTGGCCCCTCAGCTCCACTGCCGCCCGAAGGCGTCACTTATCGTGGCCCGTCCACCGAGCAGGTCATCAGCGATCCCATCCGCATTCGTGCACTTGCCCACCCCGTCCGTTTGGAACTCCTCGACTATCTGGACGACGCAGGGCAAGCCACCGCGACGGAATGCGCAGCGGCAACCGGTGAGTCCGTCGCGAGCTGCTCCTACCATTTGCGCATGCTGGCCAAACATGGATACATCGAGCAGGCTGACCAGCAAGGGCGGGAAAAACCGTGGAAGGTGGTTTCCCGCGGCAGATCTTCCGTCATTGACCGGAATGCGCCGGGGTCCGTGCACGCTGTCTCTGCGATGGCGGGTATGTTCATCCATCGCCAGCTGGACCGCATTCAGTCGTGGCTGCAGCGTGCTCCCGAATTGCCGGTGGAAGACATTGATGTCTCTACCATTACCAGCTCACGGTTCCATGCCACCCATGAGGAGATCCGCCAGTTTCGGGAAGAGGTCTGGGAACTCGCCCGCCGTTTCGACGAACGGCGGGAGCATCCGGAGCTGCGACCGGAAGGGTCGGTGCCCGTACAGCTCTTCGCCGTGGTCAACATTGACCCGGACCAGCCGGCGCATCAAGCCAATCGGGAAGCGGGCTGACATGGCTGCCGGCAGCACGGGCTCAGAGCACCCAGCACCCGCTGCTGGCCCGACGGCGGCCAAGGCAGCCCAGGGACCGGAAGCAAAGGATGTCGGCACAAACCGCGACGCCTTGAGGGTCCCTGCCTTCCGCCGTCTCACCCTGGCCTGGGTATTCACCAACTTCGGCAACTCGGCCCTCTTCCTGACGGCGGCCATCTGGGTCAAGCAGCTCACCGGAAGTGACGCGGCAGCTGGACTTGTGTTCGTGGCCCTCGGCCTCCCGGCGCTCCTGGCACCCCTGATAGGTCAGCTTGCAGACCGGTTCAGGAGGAAGCCCCTGCTGGTCATCAACAACTTCTGTTCGGCAACCGTGGTGCTGGTTCTCCTCTGCGTCCAGACGTCCGCCCACCTCTGGCTGGTCTACCTCGTCATTTTCACCTACGCGACGTCAAACTACGTGACTACCGCAGCCCAATCCGGCCTTTTGCGCGATATGCTCACCGACCGGCTTCTGGCACCAGCCAATGGGCTCCTGAGCAGCGTCAATCAAGGATTGAGGATTATTTCTCCGCTCATCGGGGCGGGCATGCTCACCCTCTGGGGCATGCAGGCAGTGGTACTGCTGACCAGCCTCTGCTTCATAGTGACGGCTCTGATCCTCATGACACTGAAAGTTCACGAATCCGACCCCGGTGCGAACGCTGAAGAGAATTTTTGGCAGAGCACAACAGCCGGCCTGCGTTTCCTGGCCCACCATCAGCTCCTGGCACCAGCCATGCTCTGCCTCAGCATCGCCATCGGCGCCACCGGCATCCTGAACGTCACTATTTTCGCTACCGTAGAGCAGGGCCTTGGCATGCCACCCGAATTCCTCAGCGTGCTGGTCAGCGTCCAAGGCGCCATGGCTATCGCCGGAGGGTTCACCGCAAGCATCCTCATTCGAAAATTCGGTATCCGCACCGTCATTATCCTCGGAGTGACGCTGCTCGCCGCCGCTGTCCTGGCTTCCGCCGTACCGTCCGTGCCTGTCGTCCTGACGGGTTCCGTCCTGACCGGACTCGGCGTCACCTGGACCGTCATTGCTTTTATCACCCTGCGGCAAACCGAAAGCCCCGCCCGCCTGCAGGGGAGAACCTCAGCCGCAACCAGCATGCTCATAAACGTTCCCCAAGTCGGAGCGAACATGATCGCTGCGGCGCTGATCAGTTCGATTGATTACCGGGCCCTCATCATCACCACGAGCGTCGTCTGTCTGGCAGGAACTCTGCCCCTCCTGCCGCGCCGCGCATCCGCGCAGACGCCTGGCACCGGAAACCACGCCATCGGACCCGGAGCCCGGGCCGCCGGTCCCGGAGACCACCCAGGCGGCGGACCCGGCCAGCACTGAGTAATCCGCAGGGGCTGGGCAGCAGGTCCCGCGGACCATAAGGTAGTTCTATTGCCGAGACACTAGCTGGCCAAGCCACTAATTGAGCCACTGATCAAGCCATTGATTCAGTCACTGATTGAGAGCCGAGGACTATGAGCGCCCCGCAGTACATTCACACACCGCCGTGTGTCCTTCAAGGGGCGCCCAGCCCGGTCCAGGCCACCGGCCGCATCCTGAGATGGGGTGTCGTAGCCACCGGGCACATCGCCGGCCGGGTCACCGAGGACATCGCCCGCCTCGAGGACGCTGTCCTGCAGGCCGTCAGTTCGCGCTCCCAGTCCACGGCGGTGGACTTCGCAGACCGCTTCGGGTTCGCGGCCAGCTACTACGATGACCCGGTCCGGGGGAAAGGCTACCGGCAGCTTTTCGATGATCCGGACGTCGACGTCGTCTACATTGCCTCTCCGCACGCCCAGCACTACGAGCTGACCCGGGAAGCACTCGAAGCCGGGAAACACGTGCTCTGCGAAAAGTCGATCACAATCAACGCTGCCGAGCTGACCGACCTGCTGGAGGTCGCCGCCCACAACGGAGTGTTCCTGATGGAAGCGGTCTGGACCCGGTTCCTCCCCTGCATCAACCGGCTGTGGGAAATTCTGTCCAGCGGTGAACTTGGCACCATCCACTGGGTGCAGGCCGATCTTGGTTTTCCGGCACCCTACGACCCGGCGAGCCGGTTGTGGGATCCGGCAGCCGGCGGAGGGGCGCTCCTGGATCTCACGGTCTACCCCCTGACCCTCGCCGTCGGGGCACTGGGCTTCCCGCACAGTGTGCAGGCGACTGGGTCCTTGAACCAGGACGGTGTTGACGCCCAGAACGCCCTAACCCTGAATTACGCTTCCGGAGCCCAGGCCCAGCTGACCTCTTCCCTGCTGTCCTCCGGCCCCCGCACGGCGACGATCTCCGGGAGCGAGGGCTGGGTCCGCACCGGGGCACCACTGCACAACCCCGTGGAACTGCATGTCCAGCAGCATCTGGGGCAGGCACGGGTGGAACGTTTCCAGCAGGTAGGCAACGGCTACACCTACGAGCTACGGGAAGTTACCCGCTGCATTCAGGAAGGGCTGCAGGAGAGCCCCACCATGCCGTGGGCGGATTCGCTCAAGACCATGCAGCTCTTTGACGAGGTGAGGGCACAGCTGGGCGTTCATTACCCCAACGACGACGCCCTCCCGTCTGCGCTGCACACTCTGAGCAAGCTCCCCGGCTCCGCTTAGTTTCGCCGTGGCAGGGGGTCTGGCTTCCTTACTGGTGGTTGTCAGCCGACCAGGCCGCCAAGACCGCCGGAGAACTTACCGATCAAATCCTGCGGGTTGATTCCGAATTTGCTCAGGAGGCCCGAGTCCCTGTCCGTGTCCACCTGGTCCGGCAATTCGGATTCAGCCTGGCTAGCCTGGTCATTACTGCCCTTGCTCTTCAAGAAGTCGATAATCTGCTGCTTTCCGATCTGCATCTCCAGCTCCTTACAGTGATGTGGCGCCAGGCCTCGAGGGGCCATGCCTCTGCTCCCCTTCCACGAGGGTAAGCACACGCACCTGCCGCAGAACAGCCCCCGGACAAATCAAGCCAGGCCCAGCGGCGGGCAGGCTATACAACTTCCAGAAGCCGTGGTTACCTTCATCCATGGGCGCAGAAGTCTCCTCCAAGTCCTTCAGCCGCGAACAGCGGACCCGTTACCGTGCCCGGCTGCTGGAGAACCTGGATAGATTCGCAGGGTTCCTGGGGACCGCGGATTTCGCTGACTCCGCCACCATCGGCGTCGAGCTTGAACTCAACCTGACCAACGATGACTTCACCCCTGCCCTGCGCAATGCCTCTGTCCTGGAACAAATCGCCGATCCGGCGTTCCAGACAGAGATGGGTGCCTTCAATATCGAGATGAACCATCCAGCGCTCTCTATCCGGGGCGCGGGCCTGAAGGAGCTGGAGGAGAGTCTTCGGCGCCAGCTGAACCGGGCGGACGAACTGGCGGCGAAGGCCGAGGCAAACATCCTGATGGTAGGCATTCTTCCAACCCTCACCCCCTCCGTCCTCGACGGAGACGCCTGGATCAGTTCCGGGGCCCGGTATGCAGCCCTGAACACTTCAGTCCTTCAGGCCCGCGGGGAGGATGTCCATCTGTCCCTCACCGGTGTGGAAACGCTGTCCCTGTACGCCGCCAACATCGCTCCGGAAGCTGCCTGCACATCGCTGCAGCTTCACCTGGAAGTCAGTCCTGCCGATTTCGCACCGGCGTGGAACGCTGCCCAGCTGATCGCCGGCCCGCAGGTGGCGCTCGCCGCCAATTCCCCCGTCTTTATGGAGCGCGTCCTGTGGCAGGAAACGCGCATTGAACTGTTCAAACAGGCCATCGACACCCGGCCACCGGAAATGCGGAATCAAGGCGTCAGGCCAAGGGTCTGGTTCGGTGAGCGGTGGATTACTTCCATGTTCGACCTTTTCGAGGAAAACGTACGCTATTTCCCGGCCCTGCTCCCCGAGGTTTCCGCAACGGGTTCCGGGTCCACTTCATCCGGCGCCCCGCTGCTGCCGGAACTTCGCCTGCACAACGGCACTGTCTACCGCTGGAACCGGCCCATCTATGATCCCGGCACCGACACACCCAACCTGCGGCTGGAAAACCGTGCCTTGCCTGCCGGGCCCACGGTCCTGGATGTCACCGCCAACGCCGCGTTCTTCTATGGTCTCCTCCACACCCTGCGGACGGCCGACCGCCCGTTGTGGACCAGGATGTCGTTCAAGACGGCGACCGACAACTTCCTGGCGTGTTCCCGCCTGGGACTGGATGCCGCGGTCTACTGGCCGGGTATTGGTGATATTCCCGTGGCGGAACTTGTTGTGCGGCATCTGGTGCCGATGGCCGCGGACGGGCTGCGGGAACTCGGTGTGGACGATGCCTGCATCGCCCGCTACCTCGGCGTCATCGGGGAACGGGCGCGCAGCGAGCAGAACGGTGCCTCCTGGCAGATCGCGGTACTGGGGAAGCTTGAGGCCGCAGGCTATGGCCGGGCAGCGGCCCTGTCGGAGATGACCAGGCGGTACTGGCACCACATGCACAGCAACGAACCGGTGCATTTGTGGCCGCTGGACTAGGCAGGGGCGCACGGGCTAGGCAGGGGCACGGCCGGTGGCGAACACTGGAAACAGCCAGCTGGAGTTTCGATGTGATCACTGGCACTCTCCCCATGAGAGTGCTAATCTAATTCCATTCTTGAGCGTAGTTGGCTCAAGTTGTCGACCCTTCGTTTTTTCATTTCTGGTTGTTCTATTTCTATCAGTGACGAACACAACCGCCCGCCCCGGCGGGACGGTGAAAAGGAGTTGATGAGAATGGCGATGAAATTCGATCCCTTCCGTGAGTTGGACCGTGTGGCAGGCGCTCTGCTGGATCCCCGGCAGCGGCTGCGGCTGATGCCGATTGACCTTTACCGCGAGGGTGACCACTACATCATGAACGCGGACCTGCCGGGCATCGATCCTGGTTCTGTCGATGTTGACGTTGACGGCCAGCTCCTGACGATCCGTGCTGAGCGCACTATCCAGGCTCCTGAAGGCGCCACGTGGCTGACCCGGGAGCGTGAGTCCGGCAGCTTCCTGCGGCAGCTGAACCTTGGTCAGGGCATTGATATCGACGGTATTTCCGCGAAGTACGAAAACGGTGTGCTGAGCGTCTTCATCCCCGTCAGTGAGCGGGCCAAGCCGCGGAAGATCCAGGTCTCGGCCTCTTCCCAGGACAGCGGAAACATCATCCAGGGCCAGTCCACGTCGGCCCCGGTCAGTTCCTCATCGGGGACCGGTGCTTCCGGCAGCTCCGGTTCCGGAACCGGTTCTTCCGGCTCCGCCCAGCAGGGTTATTCGGACGGCGCAGGCATCTAATTGGCTGGGGATTTTTGACGCCCGAAAGAGCCCGAAACAACAGGCAGCCCCGGTCCAGTCGGACCGGGGCTGCCTGTTTGTTTAGTACGTGATACCGGGTTCTAGCCCAGGCGCACCTTGAGGTTCTCATCCAGTGCGGCGAGGAACTCTTCGGTGGTCAGGTAGGACTGCTCGGGACCGACCAGCATTGCCAGGTCCTTGGTCATCTTGCCGGATTCGACCGTCTTGATGACAACGTCTTCAAGGGTTTCGGCGAAGTTGATGACCTCGGGGGTGTTGTCCAGCTTGCCGCGGTGCATCAGGCCACGGGTCCACGCGAAGATCGAAGCGATCGGGTTCGTGGAGGTGGGCTTGCCCTGCTGGTGCTGGCGGTAGTGACGGGTCACGGTGCCGTGCGCAGCTTCAGCCTCGACGGTCTTGCCATCCGGGGTCATCAGCACGGAGGTCATCAGGCCAAGCGAGCCGAAGCCCTGCGCAACGGTGTCGGACTGGACGTCGCCGTCGTAGTTCTTGCAGGCCCAGACGTAGCCGCCTTCCCACTTCATCGCGGAGGCAACCATGTCATCGATCAGGCGGTGCTCGTAGGTGAGGCCGGCTGCTTCGAACTGGTCCTTGAACTCGGCATCGAAGACTTCCTGGAACAGGTCCTTGAACTGGCCGTCGTAGGCCTTCAGGATCGTGTTCTTGGTGGAGAGGTACACCGGGTAGTTGCGCTGCAGGCCGTACGCGAAGGATGCCCGGGCGAAGTCCTTGATAGACTCGTTGAAGTTGTACATGCCCATGGCCACACCGCCCTCTTCGGGGTAGGTGACAACCTGGGTCTTGATCTCTTCGCCGCCGTCAGCCGGGGTGAAGGTCAGGGTCAGGGTGCCGGCACCGGGAACCTTGAAGTTGGTGGCCTTGTACTGGTCGCCGTGGGCGTGGCGGCCAATGATGATCGGCTTGTTCCAGCCCGGCACCAGGCGCGGGATGTTGGAGATGATGATCGGTTCGCGGAAAACGACGCCGCCGAGGATGTTGCGGATGGTCCCGTTCGGGGAAACCCACATCTTCTTCAGGCCGAATTCTTCAACGCGCGCCTCATCCGGAGTAATGGTGGCGCACTTGACGCCCACACCGTGTTCCTTGATGGCATTGGCGGCGTCGATGGTGACCTGGTCATCCGTGGCGTCACGGTTCTGGATCGACAGATCGTAGTACTTGAGGTCAACGTCGAGGTACGGGTTGATCAGGCGGTCCTTGATGAACTGCCAGATGATCCGTGTCATCTCGTCGCCGTCGAGCTCTACGACAGAGCCCACAACCTTGATTTTGTCAGCCACACGGTCTCCTTGTGGAATGGGGGTCCGGACATGGCTTTTGACATGCGGGGACCCGGCTTTTTGGGTCTGATTTCTGTGTCCAACTATGCCACAGCGCCCCTTGGGGCCCATAAACAGCGGGGCGCGCGCGGTAACACGCGCCCCGCGCTCCGGCATGGCCGGAAGGGGTTTAGTGGAAGAAGTGGCGGGCGCCGGTGAAGTACATGGTGACGCCGGCGGCGTTGGCTGCCGCAATGACCTCTTCATCGCGGACGGAGCCGCCGGGCTGGACGACGGCGCGGACGCCGGCGTTCAGCAGGATCTCCAGGCCGTCGGCAAAGGGGAAGAACGCGTCGGAGGCGGCCACCGCGCCGCGGGCGCGCTCGTCGTCCGCACCGGCCAGCGTATTGGCGCGCTCAACGGCCAGCTTGCAGGAGTCCACCCGGTTGACCTGGCCCATGCCGACGCCGACGGAAGCGCCGTCGCGGGCCAGCAGGATCGCGTTGGACTTGGCGGCGCGGACCGCGGTCCAGGCGAAGACCAGGTCCGCCAGCGTCTTTTCGTCCGCAGCTTCACCGGCGGCCAGCGTCCAGTTGGCGGGGTTGTCGCCTTCGGCTTCAACGGTGTCGGGCTGCTGCATCAGCACACCGCCGGAGACCTGGCGGAACTCCACCGGGTTGCGGCCGTAGCCGTCGGGCAGCGTCAGCAGGCGGATGTTCTTTTTACGGGTCAGGATTTCCACGGCTTCGGGCTCGAAGTCGGGGGCGATGACCACCTCGGTGAAGATGTCCTTCACGGTCTCGGCCATTCCGGCGGTGACGGTGCGGTTGGCGGCGATCACTCCACCGTAGGCGGAGACCGGATCGCAGGCATGCGCCTTCAGGTGGGCGTTGGCGATGGGGTCCGCTGCGCCCGGGGAGGCCACGGCCACACCGCAGGGATTGGCATGCTTGACGACGGCGACAGCGGGTTCGTCGAAGTCGAACGCGGCGCGCAGGGCGGCATCGGCGTCGACGTAGTTGTTGTAGGACATGGCCTTGCCGTGCAGCTGATCTGCCTGGGCAACGCCGGGCATCGAGTCCTGGTCAGCGTAAAGCGCTGCGGCCTGGTGCGGGTTTTCGCCGTAGCGCAGCACCTCCGAGCGTTCCAGTGCCATGCCGGAGTACGCGGGCCAGGTGGATCCTTCTTCAGAACCGTCGCCGAACTGCGCGGCAGTCCACTTGGCTACGGCGGTGTCGTACGCGGCGGTGTGGGCGAAAGCCTCGGCAGCCAGCCGGCGTCGTTCATTCAGGTCAAAACCGCCTTCAGCGGCGGCCGTGGTGACGGCTGCGTACTTGGCCGGGTCGACGACGACGGCGACCGACGGGTGGTTCTTCGCCGCGGCGCGGACCATGGAGGGTCCGCCGATGTCGATCTGCTCCACAACATCATCCTGGGCTGCGCCGGACTTCACGGTTTCCACGAACGGGTAGAGGTTGACGACCACCAGGTCGAAGGCTTCGATGCCGAGTTCCTCGAGCTGGTCACGGTGGTCCTGGCGGCGGCGGTCGGCGAGGATGCCGGCGTGCACGCGCGGGTGCAGGGTTTTGACCCGGCCATCCAGGCATTCGGCAAAGCCGGTGACCTCTGCGACCTCGGTGACCGGTACGCCGGCTGCAGCGATCTGCTTGGCGGTGGAGCCGGTGGAGACGATGCTGACGCCGGCAGCGGAGAGGCCCTGGGCCAGTTCCGTCAGTCCGGTCTTGTCATAAACCGAGATCAGGGCCCGGCGGATGGGGACACGGTCGAGGGGGGTGTGTTTCACGGAAGGCACTCCAGGTGACGTGGTTTCGGCAGATCGAGCCGTGACGTCCGCGCATGGCGGCCGGGCGGGCCCGGGACCAGTTTATGCTCCGGGCGGCGGCGATCGCCGATCCCGGGTAACAGTCCTCGGGTCTGCGGACTCATTCGAACCGATATCCTTCCTGTGGTGCCATCGCAGATGTCCGGGAGCCTGCCTTCCGGAACGCGGCACGGCAGCAGAAATCACCATCCGTGGGCAGGAATCAGGGGCTTAGATGAAGCGGCGCATCAGGATCTTCTCGGTGCTGTCGGGGCTCGTTGCAGTGGTGCTGCTTGGCGTACTTCTCCTGCCCGCCCCCTACGCGGCCTTCTCCACCGCCGCTGCAGCCGTGGGCTGGCAGACAACTCCCCTGGCTCCGCAGCCGCGGCCGTGGGAACCCGGGACCAACGATCCCCTGGTGCACGCAGAGACCTCAGACGGCAGTTACCGATGGTCGGGATCAGACAGTGCACAGCTGGATATTCCGGACGAACTCCTGGCCCGGGCCGGAAGCGGGGAACCGCTGCCGGTGCTCCTAGAGGGAACCTCCGAAGGCCTGATGCGGCTCGTTCGGATGCTGGAAGCCACCTCCGGGGCCTCCTACCCGAGCACGGTCCTCACCGCAGATGAACCGGAGGACGGCCAGACGTGGGCGCCTGACCCTTCCTTCGTGCTGCTGGATGTCAAGGACAACCGGTTCTATGTGGAGGCGTCCGGCCAGTGGACGGTGGAGGCGGAAATTCCGCTCCTTCCGGCTGCGGCGGGCGGAAGCACGCAGGGCAACGGGTCCGGGATCTTCCGCTACGACGGCGCTGCCGCTTCCGGGCGGTTCGACACCGCCGGCCGCAGTGACCCGCTGCTTTACGTCCTGGCGCACTCCGCGGCCGGAACGGATTTCCTGGGTGTCCCCGACGAAGAAGGGCGGCTGGAATGGGACACGGACGGACCCATCTGGTTTCAGGTCTACGCGAGCGGACCCTGGACTTTCCAGGCCGACCCGGCTTTCCCGGCCGACCCGCCTTTCCCGGCCGACCCGGCTTTCCCGGCCGACCTGCCTTTCCTTGCCGACCCGCCGGACTCTGATCCCGCGGCTTGATTCAAGGCCGTGCCCGCCGGCTCCCGGGCTAAAGTAGTGGTGTAGGGGGGATAGATGACTTTTAGTGAGAATTTTGAGCAGGCCCTGAAGGCCCGTGTTCCTGTGATTTATGTGCAGACACATGAGGAACACCGGCTGCAGGCCGAGATTCTGCGCATCGCTGAAGCACAGCGCACTCCGCGCACGGTGTGGACCTGGAACGCCGCCACCGGCCTGACCCGCCCGGATGGCAGCAGTCGGGGAGGTACGGCAGCACCCGCCCGCGCACTGGAGGAGGCCCTTGGCACCCAGGAAGCCGCGATCTACCTCTTCTGTGACCTGCACGCGTTCTTCGGCAGCGACCACCGCCCGGCCGACGCCGAGGTGGTCCGCCGGGTCCGCGACGTCGCCGCCGGTTTCCGGACCGGTGTACACCCCCGGGTACTGGTCGTCACCGGGCCGGTGCTGCGGATCCCGCCCGAGTTGGAAAAAGCGCTCACCATCGTCGATTTCCCGCTGCCGGGACGGGCAGAGCTCGCGGCCATGCTGGACGCCATGATCGCGCAGAACGGCGGTCCCATTACGGTTGACCTCAGCCCCGCGGACCATGAGGGCATCGTCCAGGCCGCTCTGGGACTGACCATGGCCGAGGCCGAAAATGCCTTCGCCCGGGCGATGGTCAACGACGGCAGGCTCTGTGCCGCGGACATCCAGACGGTGCTGGAGGAAAAGCGGCAGGCGGTGCGCAAGTCCGGGGTGCTGGACTACGTCGACGCCGGCATCGATCTGGACAAGGTCGGCGGCCTCAACAATCTCAAGAGCTGGCTCTCCCGGCGCCAGGGTTCCTGGCTGGAAGAGGCAGCGGCCTTCGGCCTGCCGTCTCCCCGCGGTGCCCTGATCACCGGGGTTCCCGGCTGTGGCAAGTCCCTGACGGCCAAGGCGACAGCTGCCTCCTGGGGCCTGCCGCTGCTGCGTTTCGACATTGGCCGGGTCTTCGCCGGGCTGGTGGGCTCCAGCGAGCAGAACATGCGCAGCGCTCTGGCCACCGCCGAGGCGATTTCCCCCTGTGTGCTGTGGATTGACGAGATCGAGAAAGGTTTCGCCGGAACCTCCTCAGACGGTGACTCCGGAACTGCCTCACGTGTCTTCGCTGCCTTTCTCACCTGGATGCAGGAGAAAAAGCATCCGGTGTTCGTGGTGGCCACGGCCAACAACATCGACCGGCTCCCGCCGGAATTCCTGCGGAAGGGCCGGTTCGATGAAATCTTCTTTGTCGATCTGCCCACCGAGGCCGAACGCACGGCCATCTGGCAGCTTCAGCTTCAGGGCCGGGCAACCCCCGCGAACGGGCTGGCTGCCGTGGCCGTGGCCCCGGAGGCACTGGGACCCCTGATCTCCGCCAGCCAGGGTTACTCCGGTGCCGAAATCGAGCAGGCTGTGGTCGCCGCCCTCTACGATGCGTTCGCCGAACACCGCCCGGTCACGGTCCCGGACCTGGAGCGGGCCGTACTGAACATGATTCCGCTGTCGGTTACCCAGGCAGAGGAGATCGGCCGCATCCGTTCGTGGGCACGGCTGCGCGCCGTGGGTGCCACGGCCAGCGGAGACCTCGACGACGACGCGGCACACGCTGCGTCCCAGCCGGTTCCCGCGGCCGCTCACGGACAACCGGTGCCGGACCGTGGAGGACGAACCGTCGATTTCTAGGAGTTGCCGACTTGCTGGAGCATCTCGATCTACCCGGAATCCAGGCTGGCTTTTCCCCTTTTCGCCGGACTTTGTAAGGAGCCAACAATGCACAACAAGCAGTTGATCGTCAGCGTCCGGCCCGATGGCAGCGTCTTCGCTGACACCCGCAACATTTACGGTGATGAGTGCCTGGACTACATCACTGTCCTCGAGGACCTGCTCGACGCCACAACTGAGTCCAGCAGCTATACGGAGGACCACACGCGCACGGCAGTCGACGCCGTTGTGGAGGCGCGCAATGAGCACTCGGCTTCCTGACCCGGCGGTCGGGTCCGGGGACCGTAATGGTGCTCCCGGGCGCGCTTTGCGCGGGGATGCGGCTCGCGGTTCCGCAGCACCCCTGGATACCGCCCAGGCTCTTAAGACCTCCGCGCCCCGCAACGCAGCGGCGCTGCTTGAGTCAGCTTCGCCCCAGTACTCCTCCGCGCCCCTCACTATCGCCGCGCCCCACAATTCCTCCGCTCCCCCAGCCGGCCCCGCCGGCGTCCTGCGTTATGCCCGCTTCCTTGCCGCCACGGAGGCGGAGGGACCAGGCAAACGGGCTGCGCTGTGGCTGCAGGGCTGTTCCATCCATTGTCCCGGGTGCTTCAATCCCCACCTGTGGAGCGCCCGCGGAGGCAAGGAAGCGGATACCTCACAGAAAGCCCAGCTGTTTGTGGAGCAGGCCGTCCGGGCAGGTGCCGAGGGCCTGACCCTGCTGGGCGGCGAACCATTCGAGCAGGCGGCCGCTGCCGCCGTCGTCGCCTCCGCGTTCCGCAGGGCGGGCTTGGGCGTGATGACATTCACCGGCTACACCTATCCGGACCTGCAGCGGTGGGCGCAGGAACGCCCCGATATCTCGGCGCTGCTGGAAGCTACCGACCTGCTCGCTGACGGACCGTACCTCGCCGGCCGGCCGGAACGGATCCGCCCCTGGATCGGCTCGACGAACCAGGGCCTGCGGGCTCTCACCGACCGGTACCGCGGCAGGATTCCCGGTGCGGACGGCAATCCCAGTTCTTCGCCGGCCAGCTCCCCGGACGGCGGTGACCGGCTGGAAGTCCGGGTCGCTCCGGACGGGACGGTCGCCGTTAACGGCTGGGCCGAAACGGCAGCGCTGGAGTACCTCCTCTACGGGCTGAACCGGCCGGTTCCCGCCCGCAGCCCATCCCCCACCGTGCCTTCGGGCGCTGCATCGAAAGAGGCACCATGAGCGTATCCCTGTTGCTGATTCCCGCGGCTATGGCGGCCCTGCCGGCGGCGATGTCAGCTGCCGCCGCAGCCATGGAGAAGGCCGTCAATCCCGCTGATGACACAGCGCATTTCCGTGTGCAGACGCGCATGAAGGACATCGGCCTGCTGCAGCTTGCCATTGGCGATACCGGCGGAGTCGTCCGGAAAGCCGGCCCTGGGCGAATTACCGCGGCCTGGCAGGAGCACGTAGCCATGTTCACCTGCGGGGACGACGGCG
Organism: Arthrobacter pullicola; assembly: GCF_014836875.1. GTDB lineage: Bacteria > Actinomycetota > Actinomycetes > Actinomycetales > Micrococcaceae > Arthrobacter_B > Arthrobacter_B pullicola. Next base: position 420,871 of record NZ_JACSQC010000002.1, read on the forward strand.
TTTGGGCAGTCCACTTCGACGGTCCCGAAGCGAGCCTGGAACAGGCTGAAACGATCCTCCAGGATCTCGATTCTGCCTATGCCCGCCGGGTGCAGTCGGCCGTGGTCCAGCGCCTCAAGGAACGGGCCGGCGGCGCGAATCTCCAGCTGCAGTCCGAAACGGTGGAGGAAGACAACACTGTCACTCTGGTCCTGAACGTCCGCGCCTGACATGTCTGCACCGGCCATGTCTGCACCACCGGCGGATTCGGTTCCCGCAGCCCCGGGCTACGGATGGATGCTGCGGCGCAGTCTCTGGATCCTGGCCCCTGTCCTCTCCATGGGACTGCTCACGGGACCGGTGCTGCTGCTTCTCGGCTGGCGGGCCAGGGCGTCGAACTTTCTCTGGCCCGGTGCTGTCTACACCGGAGCCGCAGCGGTTTCCTTCCTGATGAACGAGGACGCTGGGCCTATCCTGCGGACCCTCATCTGGATCCTTGGGACCATGCACTGCCTGATCATCACTCCGGCTTGGCTGCGCGGATGCTGGTGGGCGGCTCCCGTGTCCTCGTCCCGAAAAGCACGGGGCGAGACTGCGGGAGCTGATCAGGGTGCCGGGACAGCTCCGGCAGCTGGACTCGCGGGGCCACCCGGGAGCCCGGCAGCTCTCCTGCTGTCAGATCCCGGTATCCAGGCAGGGGCGTTCTACGCCGGCAGTTCGGAGGACAGTGTTTCTGGAAGCGGTGGTTCCGATGGTGGTGCCGGTGGCCATGACGCTGGTGTTTTCGCTGGGAGTAACGATGGACAGGCTGCGGGTGGCCGTGCCTCTGCTCGGGTCGGTGCCGGCTCCGGTGCCGGTTCCGGTTCCGGTTCCGGTTCCATGGGAGGGCGCGGTACGGGAGGCCGCGGTGCGGGAACGCGCGGTACGGGGAGCGCATCCGCGCGCCCCGGATCAGGGAGTTTCGGGGGTGCCGTCCCTGCCGGAGCGCCGCATTCCGGCGCTGACGTTGGCGCCCTGTTGCTGAACGTTAATGCCGCATCGGAGCGGGATTTGCGGCAGCTTCCGGGGATCGGGCGCCAGCGCGCCGCCCAGACGGTCCGCCTGCGTATGCAGGAGGGGCCCTTCCTGTCGCTTGAGGATTATGGTCAACGGCTTAATCTTGGACCTCAGGTAACCGACCGGCTGCGCGGCCGGGTACGCTTCGGCGACGGACCCGGCAGGTCCTCGGCCAACGGATTCGGGCGAAAGGTGGACTACTGATGAGCGCTGCCAGTGCCGGCGAATCCGAGCAGCCCACCACCGCGTGGAAGATCCGGAACAGTCTTTGGGTGTTTATGTGCGTGGGTACCTTCGGACTGGCGGCACCCTGGATCATCCTTTATGTAGCCGTCGCTTCCCGGCGCCCGGCCTGGATGGCCTTCGGCGCTGGGCTGGCTGCTGCCTCCCTTACTTCCATGGTTTGGCTGAGCGGTGCTGCCATTTGGCAGCGTGAGGCTTCCGACTGGCTGCTTATGGCCGTCTGGCTGGGCGGCAGCGCCTTCGCGGCAGGAGCCAACCGGGAGTACCTGCGAATCAAGTGGGCGGCCCGGAAGGATGTCAACGCCGCCTTCCCCGCGGCACCGTCGATCCCGGCCAGGCGGACCAGGGGTGGAGCAGCGAAGACCTCCCGCACCGGCACCCCGGCGGGCCGGCAACGGGGTAAGCCCCAGGGCTCCGGCAGGGTGAGCACCGGAGCGGCCACGCATCGGCGGGGACCGGGTCCAGACGGCGCAAGCACGCCGCCTGGGAGCCGCCAGCATGCCCCACAGCCTCAGGCAGGTACCCCTGCGGCGGCCAAACGCGGCGCATGGCAGGGGGCAAGCAGCGTCCAGGACTCTGTCTCTGGCCCCGGCCCGGCACACAGCCCCGGCCCCGCACACAGCCAGTCACCACGTGCCCCGGGCGGCGTTGGACCCGCATCTGCACCCAACGCCGCCCCCGGTTCCGCCCCCAAGCGGGAACCGCTGGCGGCCGGGGCAGGTCCTGAAATGGAGCCGGTGGAAGTCAACAGTGCCTCTGCGGCGGCGTTCGCCGCTCTGCCTGGTTTTGACGCCGGGCTGGCGGCCCGTGCGGTGAGTCTGCGGCAGGGACGGCCCTATGCGTCTGTCGAGCAATTTGCCGAAAGACTCGCGCTCCAGCCCCATGTTTTCCTGCGCATCCGGAACCGTCTGTCCTGCCGGGTTGCTTCCGTTCAGCCAGGATTAGGGCGCCGGGTCGACTACTGAGGCGGCCTCCGGAGCCACCTCCCGGGCCGCGCCCCACCTCCCCTCAACTCCGCGGGGGCCTCTGCCCGACCCTGCGCCTGGCCCTTCGTCGACCTCTGCACCGGGACTTGAGGCGAGCCGAAAAAAGTCACGATGTTCCGGCGTCGGGGGGCGATTCTGTCAAATTCGTTGTACAGTTGCACGAGTTTCGACGAAATTGACTATAACTCCCCCTCCTGCGGCGGAAGGCCCTCCCCCATGACCACAACACACACCCTCCCGGCGGGTGACGAGGTAGTCCAGAACCTGCCTTGGCGCTGGCGGGTCCAAGGCAGGATCTTCATCATCGGCGGGCTTGGTTTTATGTTCGACGCCTGGGACGTCACGCTGAACGGCGTTCTGATTCCGCTGCTCTCCAAGGAATGGGACCTGGTGCCAGCCCAGGCGGCCTGGATTGGAACGGCCAACCTGCTGGGCATGGCGATCGGGGCGTTCCTTTGGGGCTCTATCGCCGATGCGATCGGCCGCAAGCGGGCTTTCACAGCCACGCTGCTGATCTTTTCGATCTTTACTGTTCTGGGTGCATTCGCTCCCGATATCGCCTGGTTCTGCGTCTTCCGGTTCTTCGCCGGCATCGGGCTCGGAGGCTGTGTGCCGGTGGACTACGCGCTGGTCGGTGAGTTCACCCCGCGAAAGCAGCGCGGACGGGTACTCACGGCGATGGATGGCTGGTGGCCGGTCGGCGCTGCACTGTGCGGCATCACCTCCGCGGTGATCATGGCGACCGTCGCGGACTGGCGCTGGACCATGCTGATCATGGTGGCGCCCGCCCTGCTGGTCTTCTGGGTGCGCCGCTCAGTGCCCGAATCGCCACTCTTCCTCGTCCGCAAGGGCCGCACGGAAGAGGCCAAGGCGGTCATTAACGACCTGATCGAGCGCACCGGCGGGACCCAGACCGAATGGCGGCTTCCCGAACCCGAGCCTGCAGCGAAGTTCTCGCTGAAGACCATGGGCAGCCAGCTGACGGAACTGTGGCGCTCGAATCCGAAATCGACAGTGACTGCGTGGTCGTTGTTTGTGACCCTCCTGCTGGTCTACTACCTGGCCCTGCAGTGGATGCCGAAGATCCTGGTTGATGCCGGGTTCGCCGAATACAAGGCTTTCCTGACGACGTCGGGCATGGCCGCTGTCGGTCTCTTGGGCGTGATCGCAGCTGCACTGCTTGTGGAACGTGTCGGCCGCAAGTGGCTGCTCGCCGTCACCGGTCCCGCCGCCGCAGCATCCCTGGTGGTGGTGGCACTCGTCGTGGATGTTCCGGCTGCGGCAACCACCTGGCTGCTGATTTACGGGTTCGTGGTGCAGGTGGCCATACCGGTGCTCTACACGTATGTGTCCGAGTTGTACCCGACCAGGCTGCGTGCCAGCGGTTTCGGGTGGGCGTCCACGGCGTCGCGGGTTGGGGCAGGGCTTGGCCCGCTGCTTTTCGTGTCGGTGCTCTGGCCGTATCTGGGCCTGCCGCTGTCCTTTGCCGTTGCTGGCGTGCTGGTCCTGGCTTCGGTGCTGTGGATGGCCCGCTTTTCTCCGGAGACCCGGGGCGCGGCACTGGACTAACCGTTCTGCAGGTGCCGGCCGGGGACGTGTGTCTCCGGCCGGTTCCGCGTCAGCGGCTGGCAGGGGCGAAGACCGGCAGGACCCGCGGGATCGAACGTTCGGCCGGTCAGTGCCCGCCAGTCAGCGGAACAAGTCTGCTGCAACGGCCGGTGCCCGCGGGAGGTCCCACAGGCTGGTGGTCAGCGCTGCGGGAGGGAAGGAACGCCCGCGGCGCTCAGCTGCCGCAGGGTTTCGATCAGCAGCCGGCGTTCCTGGACCTTAATCCGTTCGTGCAGCGATTCCTCGGTGTCGCCGTCGAGCACCTCCACTGCTGCCTGTGCCAGGATCGGGCCGGTGTCCACGCCGGCGTCGGCAATGTGCACCGTGCAGCCAGACACCTTCACACCGTAGGCCAGGGCGTCGCGGACGCCGTGCGCGCCGGGGAAGGAGGGCAGCAGCGCCGGGTGGGTGTTGATGTAGCGGCCGGCAAAAGCGTCGATGAAGTGCTCGTCGACAATCCGCATGAACCCCGAGGACAGAACGACGTCGGGCGAATAGGAGGCGACCTTCTCCGTCAGTGCCCGGTTCCAGTCAGCGCGGACGGAATAATCGCGGAAATTCACGACGAAGGTTTCATATCCTGCCGCAGCGGCCCGTTCGACACCGTAGGTATCCGGACGGTCGGCCCCCACGGCGGCGATCTCGAGGTTCAGGTCCCCCGCGGCTATGGCGTCGATGACGGCCTGGAGGTTAGAGCCGGTGCCGGAGACCAGAACAACAATTCGCATGTGTCAACCTTAAGTCCAAGCGTCGCCTAGGCTTAATCCATGAACAACGACGGCCCTCCACTCAACGCGCGACCGCCGTTTCCTCCGGCTGCCCGCAAGCCCGAACCGACCGAGGCGCAGACCAAAGAAGCCAGGTCCTTCCTGTGGGTGTTTATCGCTCTACTCGCGGCCATGCTGATCAGCTCCGAACTGGCCCTGCCGTGGAAGCTCCTCCCCCTGGCACTGGGCGTTGCCGCCCTGGTGGTTGGCATCATGGCCATGGTCAAGATCATTCGTTTCGGCATGCACCGGATGCTCCGGGTCCTCGTGTCCATGGGCCTGGCCGCAACTGCCTTCATGACCCTGGGGCTCGCCGCCATGGTGGCATTGTGGCCGATGACCGCCAAGTACGAAACCTGCATGCAGTCTGCGCTGACCGTCCAGGCTACGGAGAGCTGCGTGCAGGACTACATGACCTTCGGCGGAATGATCCCCGAACCGTAAGCAGCCGAGCGCCGGCCTGTGGGCCGTGGCGGTTTACCAGAGCCGGTGCCGACGTCTGGCAGGTGCTTTGTTTTGGAGGCGCTGTGTCGAAAGTGCTTAGACGTGGTCCAGGACGTCTTCTGATGCCGCCGGACGGGGCCGCTTTTCGTGTTCCAGCCAGGGACCCGCCGCATAGCCAATGACGGCGCCGACGGCGACTTCCGCAGCCACCCAGACGCCGGTCCAGAGCGGTTCCGGGCCGATCTCCGCGAAGCGTCCGACCCCGAGAGATCCCCTGGATATCAAGGCAACCGCCATGGCAAACAATCCGGAAGCAATTCCGATGATTCCACCGAGCGCGATGGTCGAGACCGGGGCGGTGAACCAACGGGCATGGATCTTGATAGCCAGCCACTCATCGAAATGGTTCTCCCCCTCACGGAGGAACCACCAACCCGCGAGGACTCCCGCCGCAACCGGGATCAGCAGTGCGGCGTAGGCGAATTCCATCTGTCCGCCGGGCAGCGCAGCCAGCACGGGCAAGGCCGGCAGCGGCCCGACCGTTGTCTCCAACGGGCTGATCGTGCTGCCGGTACCGAGGGCGAAGCCAGCACCCGAGGCCCAGGATAGGGTCCAGCCGACAAAGTTGGGGATCAGGCCCAGCTGGGCCACGGTGAGCACCACTCCGCCGATGATTCCGGCGTCGAGCCGTTCATAGATAGCAACCATCTGTGCCCAGTTCAGTGCCAGCGCTGCGACCAGCAGCAGTGCCGACAGGCCCAGTGCTGCACTGATTCCCACAACGCCGGCGCGTACAGCGGCCCAGAGATAGGAGCCGGCCCAGCGGGAATGCTGGCTGGTCCGCGCGATCCAGTCGGTTAGGTCCACCCCGATCAGCCGTACCCAGGAACCGGCTTCCCGGCGTGCGCCGATAATGAGGCCCAAACCAGCCGGGACGAGCGGCACCAGTCCGCCGGCAACGAGCGAGATTCTGACATCGTCATTCGCCGAAAAGTAAGCGGCCGCCGTTCCAACGAGGGCGTAGATCCCGAGCGCACCCAGCAGGGCCTGCCACAGCTGGTCCGTGTAGGACGCCCGGGCCAGGCGGCGGCCTGCGCGCCAGGCGAGGAAGAAGGGGATGAGGGTCAGGCCCAGTGGGATGAGAGAGAGAAGCCCTCCCGTCTCATCCGGCCCGACAGTCCCCGCTGGGAACGTCAGGGACAGCGGTACTCCATGGAGGAGCAGCCAGGCCTGGCCGCTCAACCGGGCAAGGGAGGCGTAGTCTCGGTCGGAGAATCCGTTCGCGGCCCAGACCCCGCTCAGCGGCAGGATGACCACCAGGGCTGACAGCACGGCGGCCTGCCCCAGTTCGAACATTCCCTGCAGCCAGAGTGGCATGGGCACCACACCCGGCTTCTTCGGGCGTTTAAAGAGTTTCATCGCCTTCTATCGTGCCATTGGGGGCCATGCGCACCCTTCAGGTACCAGGTGTGAGTCGGCGCATAGTGTCGGGGGCGCATGGCGCTCGGCTCCGGTGAAGTCCAGGCACCAGGCTCCAGGCTCCAGACTCCAGACTCCAGACTCCAGGCTCCAGGCTCCAGGCTCCAGGCTCCAGGCTCCAGGCTCCAGGCTCCAGACGAACCTTAAAACGGTGGTGGGTCGTTATCTTCCCGCTCGTCAGGTCTTGCGCCTGTGCCTGCACTCACCCAGGCACCACGTTTGTTGCTAGCACCAAGGCCTGAGGCGTGGCCGTCACCTGCAGCTGTGCCCGCATCCACGTCTGTACCTGTCACCGCAGCTCCGCCTACACCTGCACCTGTCTCCGCATCTGGCCCCGCACCTGGCCCCGCACCTGGCCCCGCAGGCTCACGGCCAAGATAGTCGAGGGCCGCTTCGGTGCGATAAGCCTGACCGGCTGGTGAGGTCCACTCAATGGTGCCGGGCTGCGGTTGGCGTGCTTTCCAATGGCCGAGGGTTTTGAATCGATGGTGTTTGGGACAAAGATGCTCCAGGTTCGAATGCTCGGTGGGCCCGCCACGGGCCCAGGGTCGGGTGTGGTCGATTTCGGAGCGGGTCACGCTGACGGCACAGCCGGGGAACCGGCAGGTTCCATCCCGGGCCTGGAGCCAGCGTTTCAAACCGGCAGGGATCCGTCGCCTTCGCCCCACCCCGAGAATCTCCCCCGTGGCGGGGTCCTGCAACAGCGGTGTCCAGCTCAGGGCCTGCAGGATCATTCGTCGTCCGGCCTCAGGACTGATCGGGCCGTATCCGTTCAACTCAGCGGGGGCTTCATCCAAACCGGCGAGGGTATCGAGGTTGATCAGGACCATCACCTCCGTCTTCGTCCGGAATCTGCCCCGGTGCCGATCCGCCCGGCGGCTGCCCCGCCTTGGCGCGGCGCCCTCAGCTCCATCCGTCGGTTGCCCTGATTTTCCGGCCAGAGCTGGAGGGATGTCCGGGACTGCAGGAACCTTTGGAGCTGCAGGAATCTTCGAGATTGCAGGAATCTTGGAGACTGCAGGAATCTTCGAGATTGCAGGATCCCCCGGCCGGGTCGTTCCCTCCCGGCGCACGGCTGGCGGGAGCGCATCCCCCGGGCCGCCGCCGTCGAGCATTACCGTGGCGAAAGCATCCGCGCGCAGCTGGTCCATGGTTCGGGGGTCGCCGGCAGTTTTGCCGGCGCGGGCCGCGCCTGACAGCGCTGTGTAGATGGCCTGCCCCCGCTCCGCGGCCATAAAAGCCGTCAAACAGGACATGCCATCCGGCAACGCTTCGAAACACACCCGCCGCTTTTCCAGCGCATCCCGGTGCCGGACCGAAATTGTCTCGGGGAACCGGGACTCCCGCAGCCGGCGGGCCTTCTTCCCAAATCCAGCTGCTGTTCGGCCCTCGGCCGTGCTCAGCAGGTCCGCTTCGAAACGCTGCCTCATGCTTACCGGCTCAGCATCGGCATTTCCCAAAGCGTCCGGCGAATCCGCAGAACCCCGGCTGCCTGCGGAATCCGGGGCGGCCGCGCCGTCATCGGCGTTGCCTTGGCCCAGCAGGTCCAATGTGGGTTGGGAGTCCTCCCCCTGACTGGGAACATCCGCTCCAGTGCCGCCACCGCCGTCAGCCGGACCGGCGTCGTGATTCGCGCCGTCATCCGGGTCCGGCGTGTCAGGGACGTGCTGGGTTTCGTCCAGGATGATGCGCGCGTGCTGATACCCGATCCGTCCCTCGGCCAGCCGTGCCAGGGTCTGAGGGTGCTCGCGGCTCAAGCGGGAGGACTCACTCACCAGACGCATTGCGCTCATGTGCGGCAGATTCAGCAGTGCACCCGCCTCAGCTGCCGCCAGGGACAACGCCAAACCCGGGTTCTCTCGGCCGGCAGCCCGGGCAATGTCCCGGGCGAAGAGCTCTTCCAGCCGCGTCGCGGCCCTTGCCTGCTGCGCCTGGGCCCAACAGATCAGCGCCCCGAGCCGCTCCAATGCACCCACGGTTTCCGCAAACCCCAGCAGCTCCACCGAACGCAGCGACAAGCGCCCATCGAGCCCCTCCGGCACGTCCGCCAAATCCACGGCCGGATCGTCTGCAGGATCAGCACAAAAAACGGCAGCAGAACCACGAACGCCACTCGAGGCGGAACCCGCCCCTTCGGCGTCGAAGGCACCGGACGCCGGACCGGCGTCGTGATTTGTGCTGGTGCCTGAAGTCCCGAAAGCCCTTGCCCCGTCGGCGTGTCCGGAAGCCCCGGCCCCGGGAGAACCCCCGTGATGGACGCTCGGGCGAGCACCCGGCGCACCGCCGTTTTCCCGGTCCGTGGACCGGGAAAACGGTGTGCCCGGGGAGCGCTTCATACCCCAACACTTTCAGCTGCCACCGACATTTGAAGCCGAAAAACGGCCCATCGAGGGGCCACCAATTACGGGACTTTCCGGAGCTGCTACCTACTTATTTCTCGCTTCGCCGGGAGGCCCGGATCCGGTGCCGGCGAGCGGTCCGGAATGGCTCCGGTTACGCGTAAAGGTCGAACAGTCCTTTGGCCATGGCCGCCGCGGCACCAATGAAGGCGATGACAATGACGCCAAACCGTACATGTTCGTCGCTGATGTGTTTCTGGAGCTGCTCACCCGCATAAATACCAGCCACAATCAGGACGCCGATCAGGATCCACGCCAGCGTGCTGAACGGAGGCATCTGCCCCGGGGCCACTATGAGCTTGACGCTCAGGGTAACGATCCCCATGGTCACGAAAAACGGCTGCAGCGTCGCGGCAAAGGGGCGCTGCGGCCACCGCGCCAGCACCGCGTAGGCGCTGACCGCCGGACCGCCCACTCCGGCCACGGCATTCGTAACACCGGAGGCGAATCCAGCAATCGCTTTGGCCCTGTTGCCGGTCACCACCACGGAATTCCGTGCCAAAACCAGCGATGCCCCAAGTGCAACCAGCACAATCCCGCCAACAATGACGGCCATCGGTGCCGCCGGCAGGTAAACGGCTGCAATTGACGCAGGAATCGTACCGATAACCGCAGCTGCCGTCAGCCAGCGATACATACTCCAGTCCACCTCTTTCCAGACGCGGAACATGATCAGGAGGGAGGAAATCAATCCGCAGACGTTCACCATCAGGACGCCGCCATGGGCTCCAAGGATGATGACCAGGAAGGGGGAAATAAGCAATGCGAAGCCGAGACCGGCGATTCGCTGGGCCACTGCGCCGATAAAGATCGAGGTCAGCACCACAATTAGAAGTCCGGTAGTCACGCCAAACACACTACGCTGGGCCTATGGTTTCTCCTGCTTCGGCACTCCGGACGGCTGACTGGCGCAGACGCATGTTCGATATATATGCCCAGGTTCGGCACGCAGCTGCGGACGATTCGCCGTCGTCGGCCCATGATTTATGGCGTCACGAACGGGACATATTGTTCGGCACCCACGCGGCCTCGCCCCTGGACGAGGCGACGAAGGCGCGTTTCACGGGCCTCGCCGTCGCACCCTATGATCCTGCGCTGCGTTTTGAAACGGTGATTGACGACGACGGCGCCGGGCAGCGCCTGGAGGCCGCGACCGGTACGGACGGGACCGTGTATTTCGAGCGGCTGGGGACGGTGAAGGTTCCCGGAGTCGGCAGCCTGGCCCTGTGGCGGCTGGCCACGTACGGCGGCGGGCTTTTCCTGCCGGTACGCGATGCCCTCGCCGGCAAGGACGGCGGAACATACGGCGGAGGCCGCTACCTGCTCGACACCATCAAAGGAGCACATCTCGGAACCGGCGCCGGTGAGTCGCTCGTCCTGGACTTCAACTTCCTCTACAACCCGTCGTGTGCCTATGACGAACGCTGGGCCTGTCCTCTGCCCGGACCGGACAACCGGGTGGATGTCCCGCTGATAGCGGGTGAGCTGTATGCCGAGTACTGACCGCGCGGTGTTTGCCGTCGGGCCGGCGCGGGACACCGACGCCGCTGCGCTCGCTTCGCTGGCCGCCCTGACCTTCCCGCTTGCCTGCCCTCCCGCCGTGACGGAGGAAGAGGCAGCGGAGTTTGCCGGCCGGACATTGTCGGAAGACGCGTTCGCGGGTTTTGTCGCCGATTCTGCCCGCCGGGTCTTGGTTGCACGAGCTGATCCTGGCCTGGTCGGCTATGCCCTGCTGGTCCTGGAACCGCCCGCAGATCCGCAGATCGGCACAGCGCTGGAGGGTCTTCCCCATCCCACGGCCGAGCTCTCTAAGTTCTATACGCATCCGGCCGCCCATGGGCGGGGCGTGGCCTCCGGGCTGATGGCTGCGGCCCTTCAAACGGCGGAGGAGGCCGGGACGGGAACGGTGTGGCTTGGGGTGAACGGTATGAACCTGCGGGCGCAGGCCTTCTACCGGAAGTCGGGGTTCTCTGCCGTGGGCCGCAAACAGTTTCCGTTGGGGCCGCACCTTTTCGACGATCTCGTGTTGGCCCGGTCCCTTGCCTCCGGGAGCTGACCGATGCAGACGTTCCTGCCCTACGAGGGTTTTGCGCACAGTGCCCGGGTCCTTGATTCACCCCGGCTGGGGAAACAGCGGGTTGAGACCCTGCAGATCCTGCGTGCCCTTGTGGTTCCGGATTATGGGTGGCAAAGCCACCCTGCGACACGCATGTGGATGGGCTTCGTTCCGGCGCTGACCGCCTATGGTCTGGCGATGACCGACGAGTGGGTAGTCCGGGGGTTTGCCGACACTGTCCGTGACCAGTTGCTGGAGTTCGCACCGGAGGCAGCGTCCGACGTCGTTCCCCGTCCCGCGTGGCTGGGCGACGAGGCCTTTCATGAGGGGCACCGCTCGAACCTTCTGGTGAAGGATCCGGAGTTCTATGCAGAGCTGTTTCCCGGGACGCCGGCTGGCCTGCCGTATGTCTGGCCGGAGCCGGCGGTCCCGACGGCTCCCGCAGAACCCACTGACCCGTGGTTGTGGATTGCCCGTCCGGTCCGGGACCTTGACGGGCCGGTCATTGAGCTGCCCATGCTCTCAGCCCGCGGGACTCCGATCACAGGCAAGAAGGGCCGCCAGCTGGAGCGGTTTCTGGACGTGATGAACGACGGCGATGCGGTCGCGCTGCTCGGGTCGGACCGTTCCCGGCTGGAACTGGGAGAGGTTGGGCCAGTGACGCTGACGAATGACACGGCCCGGCGGAAGGTCCGGTTGACCGGCACGGTCCTGAAGCGATCGGCTTTCGTATATCCGGCCCTGCTGCAGGACCCGCGGGCGCTGTTCACGGTGCCGGCGCCGGGTAGCGTGCATTGAGAGCTATCGCACGACATCTGCGTACCAGCCATCGCCGGTAAAGCTGGCTTCTATGTACTGATTGAAGCCCCGGCCGGCATCGACGTTCCGTGATGTTCCAGTGCTGTCCCGGAGGACAATGACGCGCTGACGAGCTGAGATGTACGCGATCCAACGATCCCCGGGCACCAGATCGGGTGGCACTTGTGCGTTGTCGACCTCGACGTTGCCGCCCTCCCACCAGCCTCCATTGGCATAGGCCAGCGGGATGCCTTCGTAGAAGTTGGCGCAGGGGATGCAGTCTGGGCCACTGATAGCGCGGATTGGTTCCACGTCGCCGGTTTCATAGCCATATGTGACGAGGTCGTACCAGTGATCAATGAAGGCCAGGAAACCTTCTTTGGTTTCTTGCCTAGCCATCTCGGGAAGTTCCGGGAGCACCACGTTGGCTGCCGGTCCGTCTCCCGATGCCTGGCTATAAGACGGTGTGGGCGCCGGCGGCGGCGTCGGCGAGTCGGACGGAGTCCCTACTCCGCTCGCTACGGGGATCGAAGCAGATGGTCCACCGGCCGGGTCTGCTGTTCCAGCCGCAGCCGAGCAACCGCTCATAAGGATGAGCGCGGCCACGAGCACCAAGCATTGTCGCCCCCATTTGCCCTTCTGTGCTGCCTTTTCTTCGCTCATTCTCGTCCCCTTCAACCAGCACTCAGCGATCTGTGTTCCGCCGATGGTACTGGCCGGTGGCGGGGGTTCGGTGTTATCCACAGCGTAATTCCGGTCGACTGAGGGGAGGGAAGCAATGGCAAATCCGGCGCGTGCGGGAGCCTGCGGCCGTTGCCGGGAAGGCTTGCCGGCACCCCTCAGTTGTCAGCCCAAAATCAGCAGCCGACACCCGCCGGATTAACCAGGCAGTCATCAGCAACGTTCCGGGACTCCGAACGCCACACGCTAAGCAGCTGAGCCGGCGACGTGACCTGGGCCCGGCCATCGATCGGAACCATCGGGCCTCCGTTGACCGAGTATTCGCCGGAGAAGAACGTCGTCACTGTTACCGGAAAGTCTCCGGTGGACTGGTACGCATGGCTTGTTGCTGTCTGTTCACCCCAGCGTGATTCCGGCAGCGGACCGCCGGGAACTCTGGCCGGACCGTAAGCTGTCCCATCACCGTAATCGAACGTGTACTCCGTGGGGCTGGCGACAATCCGGATCGACTGGCCCAGCAGATTCATATCGAAAACCTGCTCTCCCGCTTCGACATACACGTTCGTATGCGCCCCGATAAGCGTGTGTGGGCTGGGCTGCACTGATAGTTGTCCTGGGGCAATCGGACTCTCCTGGAAAGCGGAGAGGACAGCTGCGCGGAGCCGCTCTTCGAAGGCTGAGGGGTCTTCGGAATAAATGCAGGATGGAACTGCACCGATACGAGTCCAAATCGGGTTTGCATCACCTTTAAGGGCATAGGACCACCAAACAAGCCGCCCATCCGGACCCGCATCACACTTTATTCCAAAGGCCACCATACAATCGATGTCACCATTATTTTCATCAAAACAGGCCATCTCGTATTTGTACATCATTGGATCCTCAGCTAAACCCACTTGAAAAGGAGTCCAGAAACCTGTTTCCGGGTCTTGGTAGTAGTCAGCTTTTCCTACGACTGTTCCATTCTCTCCAAGTTCCCCCTCGGGGACACCCGCAGCATGTACGGGAGCGGCGAAAATACAGGATGCAACACAAAGCGCCGCTAGGGTTCGCCATCGACGCCTTTTCATGGGAGCTTCTTTATGGTGACAACATCTTGGGCAGTCCACTCGCCCGAGTCAAATGACGCTTCAATCATCTGGACGTAAGGCTTTCCTTCACCTCTCGTCCCAAAATGAACACCACCCGGCCCATACGCCTCTATCGGTTGCTGAACGAATAGAACCAATACTTGATATTCGCCGTTTTCCATACGAATAAAGTCTGAACTGACGGAATTGGCGCTGACGACAGCACCTCCAAACCATCCGCCTTCTGCATAACCCTCTTCCAATGTGGAGTAAAGACCAATGCAGGCGGTGCAGTCCGGCCCGCTGATGGCCTTCACTGGTTCAACATCGCCGGTCTCATATCCGTAGTTCGCCAGGTCATACCAATGCCTGGCGAAAGCGATCAGCCCTTCCTTGGACTCGACCTTCGCTTCTTCCGGCATGACCGGCAGCGGGACATTCTCCGCAGGACCCTCAGCCGATGCCGGCTTATACACAGCAGACGGAGACGGGGATGAACTCTGCGATTCCGACGGGATCGCAGAGGGGCTCACACTCGGAGTCTCGGCGGCATCCGCATCACGCTCCCCCGAACCGGAACACCCCGACAGCACCAAGGCACCCGCAACAACAACAGCAAGCCACCCTCCGGCAGTACTGCCGGGCCCGGAGCCAGACGCTGACCCAGTTCCAGCACCCGCTCCGGAACCGGCACCGGCACCGGCAGCGACTCCGCCTTCCGCTCCGGCACCGGCAACTTCTCCGGGCACGGCTCCAGCTCCAGCTCCGGCACCAGAGCCACCAGCACCAGCACGGCGACGATCAACGAGACTAAACATGTAAGACCCCCGGGGTAAGCCATCAGGACCAGTGCGCTTAGATGCTACTCAAACTGCCGCAAAGCATACTGACTTATCCACAGGGCGCCACCGAAACCCCATCCCAAAAAGTAGAAAATCCGCCCGTAACGGCCCTCAGTCCGCGTTCCGCAAGGAAACCAGCATCCGCTTCACATCCCGGAACTCCTGGGATTGCGCAAACACCACGGCTTTTCGCAGATGCTCTTCCACGTTCGACTCAGCCCCCGCCCCAGCGACCGCATCAGGCCGAACGCCAGCCTCAGGCCGAACGCCAACCTCGCCCCCGCCCCCAGCCGGAACCACCCCCGCAAACCGCCCGCCGCTGGACTCCGTCAGGGTGAAGAAATCAAACAGTCCGCAGGCTGCCTCCTCCGCAGAAGGAGGCGGAGCGCTCACGACGGCGTAGGTCACCTGGGCAGTTTCACCCCCAGCCGGCACAACGGACCGGTAGACAAACCGCTGCACCGTACCTTGCGCGGATCGCAGCTCCGGCATCGGCGCAGCATCATATTCGGTGTACGTCACCGGCTCCGGCAGCGGAGTGCAGATCTGGTCGGTGATGATCCCGGTGTCCAGCCAGGCAATCACGCTCCCGCCGCCGTCGTGCACCCGCAGCGACACCCCACCGGCCGGGTCATTCGCAAGGGTTGCCGCTTCCTCCACGGACCAGTCGGTACGGTACTGAAACTGCAGGTCAGCAGGCACAACGGTGTAGGTTGCCCAGCTTGGAGAAGCAGTCCCCGGCGCATCATCCGGGGTCTGAGACACTGCGCAGGACGACAGGCAAAGGCTGCTTATTATTCCCGCCGCAATCAGGGTGTTACGGTATCTCACATCGGCTCCCGGAAGTTTCCGCGTGCACAGCAACTATGCTACGCAGCCCCGGCAGTGCCACCCATAGCTTTCTGCAGTCTGCGCATCCGTCCGGCCCAAACCGGCCCGGCGCGTCTGCAGGAGCCCAGTACACGTGCAGCGTCGCACACCCACATATACCTGCCTTGTGCCTGACCCCTTTTGGAGGCTCCCATTACCGATATCTCCGCCGAACACGACGTGTATTTTGGCACTCCCGAAGACGGGAGTGAACCCGAAGATCTGCAGACAGCATCCCTGGCCGTTATCCAACGTGTGGAGCACCGCCCGAACGTCCAGAAGATCAAGGGCCGCCTGACCCTGATGGACACTGGCCTCACCCCGCACCAGGCGATGGTGGAGGACCTGCTTTTCGTCCGCCGAGTCCTCGAAGACGCGGGAATTGATTACCTGCTGGTCCGCGGAAACGACGAGCGCCCGGTCATCGCGATCGACATCCGGCTGCGCGAAGCGCTTCGCAGCGCCCTTGTCGAGGCCTGCCGGGACGAGCCGTTCTACTCCCGCAGTGTGGATACGGACAAGTCCCGCACCCTGCTGATTGCCGACGGCGGGCTCTCCCCACACCAGAAAACCCGCATCGTCCGGCTGTTCCGTCCCCGCGGAACCAGCGGCACCAACCTGGTCTTTGGCCCTTCCGCAGGTGTGCAGGTGGAGCTCTGGGAGCTCGGCGACACGGAAATCACCCTCCCGGTGGAGAACTCCCTGACCCGGCGCACTCTCCCCGCTTCCGAAGTGGTCCGCGGCAGCGTGGACAAGCACGGCCTGACCTGGCCGACGATCGAGAACATGTTCGCCGACCACGCCACGGACATCCGCTTCGACGTGGATCTCGTCTTTTCCTGGGTGGACGGCAGCTCGCCGGAGTACCGCGCCCGCCGCGCCGCCCTGATGCAGGGCGCCGTCGTCGGCGAGGGGGATGACCATGAGGCCCGCTACCGGCAGATCAACGAACTGAAGTACGCACTGCGCTCGGTCTACATGTTCGCGCCCTGGATCCGGCGCATTTTTATCGCCTCGGATTCCCCGCGCCCGGACTGGCTGGCCGACCATCCCTCGGTGACCTTCGTTCCGGCTGCGGAGCACTTCCGCGACCCGTCAGTGCTCCCGACCTTCAACTCGCAGGCCGTGGAATCCCAGCTCCAGCACATTCCGGGTTTGTCCGAGCACTTCCTGTACTCCAATGACGACATGTTCTTCGGCCGTCCCGTCGGACCGGATTTGTTCTTCTCCCCCGGCGGCATCACCAAGTTCATTGAAGCCAGCACCCGGATCGGGCTGGGCGCCAACGATCCCGAACGCAGCGGCTTCGAAAACGCCGCCCGGGTCAACCGGCACCTGCTCTGGGAGCGGTTCGGCCGCATCACCACCCGGCATCTGGAACATACTGCCGCACCGCTGCGCAAGAGCGTCCTGGTGGAGATGGAAGCCGTGTTCCCGGAGGAATTCGCGGCTACGGCGGCCAGCAGGTTCCGGGCGAAGGACAACATTTCCGTCACCAACTCGCTCTACCACTACTACGCTCTGCTGACCGGGCGCGCTGTCACGCAGGAAACCGCGAAAGTAAAGTATGTGGACACCACCTCCTACCGTGGGCTCAAATCCATGGACCGGCTCCTGGAGAAACGCAACAAGGACCTGTTCTGCCTGAACGACGGATCCTTCCCCGAAGTATCCACCGAGGAACGCACCGCGCGGGTGACGGAATTCCTGGAGAAGTACTTCCCCATCAAGGCACCCTGGGAGAACTAGGACACACGGTACGACGGCGGCGGCTGGGCAGGTTCCCGGCCGCCGTGTCTGTGGGCAGGAAGCTCCGCCAGCCGGGCATGATGCAGGGTGTGCAGGACCGGTGGGCAGCGCAGATCAGCATCCCAGGCAAGCTAGGTCAGCATCCCGGGAAAACTAGGTCAGGAACCCCCGCAGCAGGCGCGCTGTTCCCTCCAGGTGCGCGGCAGCGGCGGCCTCGGCTGCGTCCGCGTCGCCCCGCAGGATTGCGTTGGCAAGCTCGCGGTGCTGGGCCTGTGAATGGTCCAGATTCCGCTGGAGCAGCGGGATCCGGTCCAGCAGATCGCTCGCCTGTGCCCGCGCATCGGCAACAGCAGCGACCAGGCGCGGCGAGCCCGACAGCTCCGCCACCGCAATGTGGAACCGGGCATCCTTGGGCCGGAACGTATCCATGTTCGCCTCATCCACTTCAGTGAGCGCAGCCAGCAGATGGGACCTGGCCGCCGGTGTCAGGGTGGCCTGGGCTGCCAGCCGGGCCGCAGCCGGTTCAACAATGCCGCGGAACAGCAGCACATCCTCGACATCTCCTGCACTGCTGCCCTGCTCCTGCACGGCCGCTCCCGGGAGGACCGGAGCCGCGAAGGTGCCGCCGTACCGGCCGCGCCGGGACTGCAGATAGCCGGCGGCTTGGAGTTCCGCGAGCGCCTCACGGAGAGTAGCCCGCGAAACCCCCAGCTGTGCGGCCAGCTCCCGCTCAGGCGGCAACCGGGTGCCAGCGGCATAGATACCGAGTTTGAGCCCCTGGAGCAGCCGCTGGATTGTCTCTTCGAAGGCGTTGCCGCGCCGCACGGGCCGCGGCACCAGTGCCCCGGAGTCAAACTGCGGCTGTGTCATGCCGGGAGTCTAACTGCAAATGACTGGAAACAGGCCAATAGAAAGTTCGGCTGGGCTCTTGACGTGCCCTCTTACGCAACGTCAGACTAAGGCCCACTTTCCATGGACTGAAACTAGTCCTTTACGCCGCGCCTGCTGCGGCGGTGCTCTTCTTTCCCTGCACGGCACCCGGCCCCGAAGGAAAACGGCATGGCAAAATCCCGGGTCGACTACACCAAGGTCGACGCAAACTACATGAGCCACCGCCAGCTCAAGCGCGGCGCAGCAGGCTGGATCCTGCTCGCCGGACTGGGCGTGGCCTACGTCATTTCCGGGGACTTCTCCGGCTGGAACCTCGGCCTGGCCCAGGGCGGGTGGGGTGGACTGCTGATTGCCTTTGTGCTGATGGGCATCATGTACACGTGCATGGTTTTCGGCCTGGCGGAGCTCTCCTCCACCCTCCCCACGGCGGGCGCCGGCTACGGGTTTGCCCGCCGGGCGCTCGGCCCCCTGGGCGGCTTTGCCACGGGAATGGCGGTGCTGATCGAGTACGCCGTGGCTCCCGCCGCGATCGCGACCTTCATCGGCGGCTACATAGAAGCCCTGGGTCTCTTTGGGCTGACCAACTCCTGGCCGGTGTACCTGGTTACCTACGCCATCTTCATCGGCATCCACATCCGCGGCGTGGGCGAAGCCCTGAAGCTGATGTTCGCCATCACCGCCATCGCGGTCCTGGCGCTGGTTGCCACCGTCGTCGGGCTGGTCCCCAAATTCGATGCCGCCAACCTCTTCGACATCGTCCCCTCCGATGCGGCCGGGGCCAGCTCCTTCCTGCCCATGGGCATCGCCGGAGCGCTGGCTGCGCTGGTCTACGGCATCTGGTTCTTTCTTGCCATCGAAGGCGTACCACTGGCGGCCGAGGAAACAGCGAACCCCAAGAAGGACATGCCCCGCGGCATCATCGCGGCGATGGCCATGCTTCTGGTCTTCGGCGCGCTGATGCTGGTCCTGGTCCCCGGGGCTGCCGGTGCCGAAGCCATGAGCACCTCTGACAACCCGCTCCCCGAAGCCCTGCGCATCGCCTACGGCGGGAACACCCTGCTGGCGGACTTCGTGAACTACGCCGGCCTCGCCGGACTGGTGGCCAGCTTCTTCTCCATCGTCTACGCCTACTCCCGCCAGCTCTTCGCCCTGTCCAGGGCCGGCTATCTTCCCCGCTGGATGTCACTGACCACCCGCTGGCGCACCCCTTACGTGGCGCTGATTGTCCCGGGCACCATCGGCTTCCTGCTCGCAGCACTCACCCGCGACGGCGGACTACTGATCAATATCGCGGTCTTCGGTGCCACCGTCTCCTATGTGCTGCTGAACCTCTCGCATATCGTCCTTCGGCGCCGCGAGCCCGACCTTCCACGCGGCTACCGCACTCCGGGCGGGGCCGTTACCACCGGCGTCGCGCTGGTCCTGGCGGTGGTGGCGGTGATCGCCACTTTTGTGGTGGATGTGCTGGCTGCTTCCATAACCGCCGGCATTTTCGTGGCAGCGCTGGCCTACTTCTGGTTCTATAGCCGGCACCATCTGGTGGCCAGCGCACCGGAAGAAGAGTTTGCACAGATCAGCGAGGCAGAAAAGGAAATCCGCTAGCACCGGCACTACAACCTCGGAGCGTGGACAGCATGAAGCAGCAATACCCCAACGGCCTCGGCATCGACGAGCTGCGCGAACTCACGGCGGCGGGAAGCATCGACACGGTGATCGTCGCCCTTACCGACCATCTTGGCCGGCTGCAGGGCAAACGGTGCGGGGCCAGGTCCTTCCTGGAGGACGTTTACCCCCACGGAGCAGAAGGCTGCAACTACATGCTGGCCGTCGACGTGGACATGAACACGATCGAAGGCTATGCATCCTCCTCCTGGGAGAACGGCTACGGAGACCTGGTCATGCGCCCGGACATGGATACGCTGCGGCTGGTGCCGTGGCTGCCCGGAACGGCGATTGTGCAGTGCGATGTCCTGCGGACCGACGGGTCGGCGCTGGCGCCCTCGCCGCGGCAGATCCTCCGCCGGCAGCTGGAACGGCTGCAGGAGCTGGGGTACCGCGCCTATATGGGCACCGAACTGGAGTTCATCCTCTTCGATGACAGTTATTCGAATGCCTGGGACAGCGGATACAGCGGTATGCAGGCATCCAGCCGCTACAACGTGGACTACTCGCTGCTGGCCACTTCCCGGCTGGAACCGGTGCTGCGGGCGATCCGCACTGGAATGGAAGGCGCCGGCATGGTCGTTGAATCCTCCAAGGGCGAATGCAACTACGGCCAGCAGGAAGTCACCTTCCGGTTCGATGAAGCCCTGCGCACCTGCGACAACCACGCCTTTTACAAGACCGGAGCCAAGGAGATCGCGGACCAGCAGGGCAAAAGCCTCACGTTCATGGCGAAGTTCAACGAACGCGAGGGCAACTCCTGCCACATCCACTTCAGCCTCCGGGACCTCGACGGCAACCCGGTGCTCCCCGGCGACGGAGAACACGGCTTCAGCCCGGTGATGGAGCACTTCATCGCCGGACAGCTCGCTGCCCTGAAGGAACTCACCTACTTCCTGGCCCCGAACGTCAACTCCTACAAACGGTTCGTGGAAGGCAGCTTCGCTCCTACCGCCATCGCCTGGGGCCTGGACAACCGCAGCTGCGCCCTCCGCGTCGTCGGGCACGGCAGCGGCCTCCGCACCGAAAACCGGGTCGGCGGCGGAGATCTGAATCCCTACCTGGCCGCAGCAGCGCTGGTCGCCGCGGCCATCCACGGCCTGGAGAACCGGCTGCCGCTCGAGCCGGTCACCGCAGGCAACGCCTACATCACCGGCGCCGACCGCCTGCCCACCACGCTCCGGGCCTCCCGTGACCTGCTGGCCAGCAGCGAAATCGCCCGCAAGGCCTTCGGGGACGAGGTCCTTACCCACTATGTCCACGCGGCCGACGTCGAATTGGCGGCTTTCGACGCGGCCGTCACCGATTGGGAGCGCAAGCGTGGTTTTGAGCGGCTCTGACCTGCCCGTCGGGGGCACGGGCGGCGGCACCGGCGAGAGAACCGGCGGCGGCAGCAACTCAGGACGCCCCCTGATCGGGATCACCACCTACTACCAGCAGGCTGCCTGGGGTGTCTGGGAGGGCGCCGCGGCGCTGATCCCGGGCACCTATGTGGACGCAGTGGCGGCCGCCGGTGGCTCCCCTGTGCTGCTGCCGCCGGTCGGCACGGAAACCGCGGTACTCGATGTCCTGGACGGGCTCATCACCGCCGGAGGCACCGACGTGGATCCAGCGGTCTACGGGCACGAGCCCCACCCCCTTACGGTCAGCCAGCCGCTGCGCGACGCGCACGATCTGGCCCTGACCAACGCTGCCTTGGAGAAGGGAGTACCCCTGCTGGCCATCTGCCGCGGTGCGCAGATCCTGAACGTCGCCTTGGGCGGGACGCTGATCCAGCACCTGCCGGATGTCCGGCCGGAAGCGAACTACCAGCCCGCGCCCGGGGTCTTCGGTGAGGTTCGTTTCAGCACCGCTCCGGGCAGCATCATCGGCTCCCTGCTGGGCGCGGAGGCGAGCGCACCCTGCTATCACCACCAGGGCATCGCGGAACTGGGCCGTGGGCTGCGGGTCACGGCGGAGGCCCCCGTTGGCACGGTGGAAGCCATCGAAGCAGTCGGCGGAGGCTGGGTCCTGGGAGTGCAGTTCCACCCGGAACAGAACCCCGGAGACCTGCGGCTGTTCGAAGGCTTCATCGCCGAGGCGTCCCGGGGGCGTGCCGAGCGCGGCAGGACCCTGGGGCGCATCGAGCGCAGCGCCACGCGCCGGGACGGCGTTCGCCCCGGCACCCTCCGCCCGGACACCGAAGCCGCTGCCAACCGGGAAGGAGTCCACTGGTGAGCACCCCCATCCTCAACCCCGCCACGGAAGAGGCCATAGCCGCCGTCGCACCCCTGGACCTGGCGGCCACGGACGCTGCCATCGAGGCGGCCGCCCGCGCCTTCGAGAGCTGGCGCCATACCGGTCCGTCCCACCGCGCCGCACTGCTGCGCCGCTTCGCCGCCGCCGTCGACGCCGATTTGGAAAACCTCGCGGCGCTGGAAGTGGCCAACGCGGGGCACACCCTCGGCAACGCCCGCTGGGAAGCCGGCAACGTCCGCGACGTGCTGGCCTATTACGCCGGAGCGCCGGAGCGGCACACCGGCGCCCAGATCCCGGTAGACGGCGGAATAAACGTCACCTTCCATGAACCGCTCGGCGTCACCGGGGTCATTGTGCCCTGGAACTTTCCGATGCCGATCGCGGCCTGGGGATTCGCCCCGGCGCTGGCAGCCGGAAACACCGTGGTGCTCAAGCCCGCCGAACTTACCCCGCTGACCGCGCTGCGCCTGGCCGAACTGGCCCTGGAAGCGGGACTGCCGGAGGGAGTCCTGCAGGTACTGCCGGGGAAAGGCTCGGTGATCGGCGAGCGCTTCGTCACCCATCCGGCCGTCCGCAAGGTCGTTTTCACCGGGTCTACGGAGGTGGGCCGGCAAATCATGGCCGGCTGCTCCACCCAGCTCAAACGGGTGACCCTGGAACTGGGCGGGAAAAGCGCCAACATCATTTTCGACGACGCCGACCTCGAGGCGGCAGCCGCCGCCGCGCCCGGCGGGGCGTTCGATAACGCCGGGCAGGACTGCTGCGCCCGCTCCCGCGTCCTGGTCCAGGCCAACGTGTACGAACGGTTCCTGGAACTGCTCGAGCCGCAGGTCACCGGACTTACCGTGGGTGATCCGCGGCAGACGGACACCGCCATGGGCCCGCTGATTTCCGCGGCACAGCGCGACCGGGTGGCCGGCTACGTGGCGGCGGACGACGTCGTCTTCCAAGGCAAAGCTCCGTCCGGCCCGGGCTTCTGGTTCCCGCCGACGGTCCTGGCGCCGGCTCCGGGAAGTCCGGCCCTGCGGGAGGAGATTTTCGGTCCGGTGCTCGCCGTTGTTCCCTTCCGGGACGAAGCGGACGCGATCCGGATCGCGAACGACTCCGCCTATGGACTTTCCGGTTCCATCTGGACCAGGGACCTAGGCCGGGCACTGCGCACCGCCCGCGGGGTGGAGGCCGGAAACCTGTCGGTCAACTCGCATTCCTCGGTGCGGTACTGGACCCCATTCGGCGGCTTCAAACACTCGGGCCTGGGGCGTGAACTGGGCCCCGATGCACTCGACGCGTTTACCGAAACCAAGAACGTTTTCATCGCCACGGGCCGGTAGTGCCCCCAAGGAAGGAACGCCATGCCTGAACCGGTCTCACAAGGTCTCTCTCAGCGGCTTGCGGGCCGCGCCGCCGTCATCACCGGCGGGGGCAGCGGAATTGGGCTGGCCAGCGCCCGGCGGCTCGCCGCGGAGGGCGCGCACGTGGTCGTAGCGGACATCGATCCCGTTGCCGGCAAAGCTGCTGCCGACGAGGTCAGCGGCCTCTTCGTCCCGGTGGACGTCACTGTCGAGGAGGAAGTCCGGCGGCTCTATGAGATCACCCGGGAAACCTACGGGCGCGTGGACATCGCCTTCAACAACGCCGGCATTTCCCCACCGGAGGATGCCTCCATCCTGGCGACCGGCATCGAGGCCTGGCGGAAGGTGCAGGAGGTGAACCTGACTTCCGTGTTCCACTGCTGCAAGTTCGCCCTTCCGCACATGCTGGAACAGGGCAAAGGCTCCATCATCAATACCGCGTCCTTCGTCGCCGTCATGGGAGCGGCGGCCTCACAGATCTCCTACAGCGCGTCCAAGGGCGGGGTGCTGTCCATGAGCCGGGAACTCGGCGTGGAGTTTGCCCGCCAGGGTGTCCGGGTGAATGCCCTGTGCCCGGGGCCGGTCAACACTCCCCTGCTGCGCGAGCTGTTCGCCAAGGATCCGGAAAAGGCAGCACGCCGGCTGGTCCACATCCCGCTGGGACGCTTCGCCGAGCCCGAAGAACTAGCCGGTGCCGTAGCCTTCCTGGCAAGTGACGATTCCTCCTTCATCACGGCCTCCACCTTTATGGTCGACGGCGGCATCTCGGGAGCGTACGTCACCCCGGTTTAGCCCGGTTCCCCGGCTCCGGCCCACAGCTGTGATCCGGGGATGGTCCGGTACCGGTCTCCAACCTCCCCGGCCGGTCAAGCCCCTGCCGTGAGCGCGACAGTGGCGGCTGGGCAGCTCGCTTGGCACACTGGGGGCATGACTAGCGATGAAAAGCCGCCCATTGTCGAACTCACGGCTGAAGAGTCCTGGAGGTTTGTCGAAAAAACCTTCCACGGCCGGCTGGCTCTGAGCGTCGGCAACCGGCCGGATATCTTCCCGGTGAACTATTACGCGCACGACGGCGTGCTTCTCTTCCGGACCGCTCCCGGCACCAAACTGGCGGAGCTGACCGTGAACTCGCAGGTCGCGTTCGAGGTGGACGGTATTTACAGCGACGAAGCCTGGTCAGTCGTTATGCACGGGACCACCCGGGAACTCGAGCTGTCCGCGGAGATCGAGGCTGCCGAGCAGCTCCCCGTTCGCCCCTGGGTCCGGACCGAAAAACACCACTTCGTGGAGCTGACCCCCACGAGTATCTCCGGGCGGTTCTTCAACCTCGGTCCGGAGCCAGGCCGGGACTGAGCAGGACACAGCTCAGGCGTGGCTCATGCTCCGGGCATCGAGGATCCGGATTCCGGCTGCATCGAGCCGGCGCCGGGTCTCCATCTCGTCCACCCGCTCCCCCACGGTTTCCTGCTCCTCCAGGGGCACCACCGAGTGGACCACGGAATCCTCGTACACATGGATCATGTTGAAGCCCTGCCCGGCGTCCTGTCCCCGGGTTCCCGGCGTCGCAAGGTCCTGCGTGTAGCACGTGGCCGAGGCAACGGACACCGGAATGCCGGCGAAGGTGGCGAAAGTGGAGTAGTGCAGGTGGCCGGCAATGATCGCCCGGACATCCGTTCCTTCGACCGCCGCAGCCAGGGCACGCTGGTCGCGGAGCTCCACCAGGACACTGAGGTCCTGGACGCTGGGAACCGGCGGATGGTGTAGTGCCAAGATGGTTCCGTCAGGTGCCGGAGCAGCCAGGACGGAGCGGAGCCACGCGAGCTGGGTTCCGCTGAGCTCGCCGTGGTGGAAGCCGGGAACGGTGGAGTCAAGAGTGATAATGCGCAGGCCGTTGACGTCATAGACCCGGTCCATTGGTGCCATATCAGGGGCCTCGCCCAGCAGCCGCTCCTTGAAGGTGTCCCGGCGGTCATGGTTGCCCATCACCCAGATCACCCGGGCTCCCATCCTTCGCGCTGCGGGTTCCACGATCGCCAGCAGGGAGTCATAGGCTGCCGCCTCACCTTTATCTGCGAGGTCTCCGGTGAAAATTATCGCTTCCGGCCGGCGCTCCGCTGCCTCCAGCCTTTCAAAGAGGGAGACTAGCTTCGCCCGGCTGTCCACCGATCCGTAGAGCGGGCCAGGACCTGCCAGCAGATGGGTGTCGCTCAGATGAAGGATGAAGTGTCGCGGCCGCGGGTGTTCGGCCGGGAGGTAATCCATTGTTGACCTTCTAGTGTCGTCCGGTGGTCGTCTAGTGTCGTCGGGGGAAACGGAAGCTCGGTACCCGCTTAATCAAAGCAGAAATAAGGTGATCGGGGTAACTTTACGGCGGTGTGTCCGCCCCGGCACCCGATGTGCACCTACACGTCACCTGATGTTCAAAAAAGAGCCGGAACGGTACCTTGCTTCGATTCCAGGGGTCCGGTTTTTTTCCATGCTCTGGTGCCGGCTCCTGCCCCGCCGTAGGCTCGTGCGTGAAACCGCCGTCCCCCGTAAGGAACCACCATGAAACTCAGCCATATTCCGCTGCGGCTCACTACCGGCGCGTACATCCTCAATTCCGGTTTGAACAAACGCAACCTGGACGCTGAATCCGCGGCCGGGCTCCAGCATCTGGCCGGCAACGCCTTTCCCCAGGTCCTGGACCTGGAACCGGCACGTTTCGGCAAACTGCTCTGCGCTGCAGAAATCAGCCTTGGGCTGTTCCTCCTGACACCGTTTGTGCCCAGCAAGCTGGCCGGCCTGGCACTGGGCGCGTTTTCCGGCGGAATGGTCACCATGTATCTGAAGACCCCTGAATTCACGGAGGACGACGGATTCCGGCCCAGCAGCGCCGGTGTCCCCTTCGCAAAGGACATCTGGTTGGCCGGCATCGCCGCGGCACTGCTTCTGGACACCAAGAGCAAAACAAAGGTCAAGGTCGTCAAGGTTCCCACCCCCGTGAAAGCAGCTGCAGCGGCCGCCGCGGTGAAGGCCGCGAAGGAAGCCAAGGATTCCCATTCGCACAAGGACAAGGGCAAGGGCAAGGGCAAGTAGCCCCGCCCGGCAGACGCAGCGTCCCCCAAACCTGAACGCCCCGCCAGCCGCAACGTCCCGGAAACACAGCGGCGACAACCTGAAACATGCCGGTGGAAGACTTCCCGCATGTTCCTCACGCCGTCGGATACGGAAAAACTCCTGCTGAGCGTTGCCGGAATGGTCGCCCGCGACCGGCAGGCACGCGGTTTAAAGCTCAACTACCCGGAGGCAATTGCCCTGCTCTCCTGCTGGGTGATGGAGCGCGCCCGCGAAGGCGGCCTGGTGGCCGATCTGATGAGCCAGGGACGCAGCGTCCTCACCCGCGCTGACGTCATGGAAGGCGTTCCGGAGATGATTCCGGACCTGCAGATCGAAGCAACTTTCCCGGACGGACGCAAGCTTGTCACCATCACGGATCCGATCTCATGAGCGGGCCCCTGATTCCCGGCGAAATCCGGACTGCCAACGGCTCCCTGGAGATCAACGCGGGCCGCCGATCCCGGACCCTGGTGGTCACGAACGACGGCGACCGGCCCATCCAGGTGGGCTCACACTTCCACTTCGCGGACGTAAACTCCGCCCTGTCCTTTGACCGGGACGCGGCCACGGGATTCCGGCTGGGCGTTCCGGCCGGAACAGCCGTCCGCTTTGAACCCGGTGCCTCCCGCGAAGTGCTGCTGGTGAAGTTCGCGGGCAGCGGCACTGTGCCCGGACTCCAGATCCGCCGTTCCCCCGAAGGAGCCTAGGCATGCAGGTCAGCCGGCACGAATACGCCCACCTCTACGGACCCACCGTCGGAGACCAGGTCCGGCTCGCGGACACGGATCTCTGGATCAGTCCGGAAAAGGATTACACCTTCGGCGGGGATGAATCGGTCTTCGGCGGCGGCAAGAATATCCGCGAATCCATGGCTCAGTCCACCCGCACCTCGGCGGAAGGCGCCCCGGACCTGGTCATCACAAACGTGCTGATCGTGGACCATTGGGGAATCGTCCGCGCCGACGTGGGCGTGAAGGACGGCCGGATCGCCGGAATCGGCAAGTCCGGCAACCCGGACATCATGGACGGTATTGACCCTGCCCTGGTGATCGGCCCCGCTACCGAGGTGGTCGCCGGAGAGGGCAAAATCCTCACCGCCGGCGGAATCGACACCCATGTGCACCTGCTCGGCACCGATGCGCTGCGCGAGGCCCTGGCCTCCGGCATCACCACGGTGGGAGGCGGCGGCACCGGACCGGCCGAGGGATCCAAGGCCACTACTGTGACCCCCGGTGCCTGGAACCTGCAGGTGATGCACCGGGCCCTGGACACCCTGCCCCTGAACTTCCTGCTCTACGGCAAGGGAAACACCGTCAGCCAGGCCGCCCTGGCGGAACAGGCCCTCGCCGGCGCCGCGGGCTACAAGGTGCATGAGGACTGGGGCTCCACCCCCGCCGCGATCGATGCTGCCCTCACGGCGGCGGAGAACTGGGGCGTCCAGGTGGCACTGCATGCCGACTCGCTGAACGAGGCCGGCTATGTCCAGGACACTCTCGCAGCCATCAAGGGCCGCGGCATCCATGTGTTCCATGCCGAGGGTGCCGGCGGCGGACATGCCCCGGACATCATCACCGTGGCTGCGGCAGCCAACGTGCTGCCGGCGTCGACCAATCCCACCCTGCCGTTCACTGTCAACACGGTGGCCGAGCACCTGGACATGCTGATGGTATGCCACCACCTGAATCCGCGGATTCCCGAAGACCTGGCCTTCGCCGAATCCCGGATCCGGGCCAACACCATGATGGCCGAGGACGTGCTCCAGGACCTCGGGGCCATGTCCATCACGTCCTCCGATGCCCAGGCCATGGGCCGGATCGGTGAAACCATCACCCGCACCTGGCAGATGGCGCACGTGATGAAGGACTACATGGGCACCACCGAATCAGCCCTGCCGGCAGACAATGAACGCGTCCGCCGCTACATCGCCAAGTACACGATCTGCCCTGCGGTGGCGCACGGCATCGACGCGGAAGTCGGTTCCATCGAGGTCGGCAAGATGGCGGACCTGGTGCTCTGGAACCCTGCCTTTTTCGGCATCCGTCCGTCCATCGTGATCAAGGGCGGGGCGATCGTAGCCGGCCAGATGGGCGACCCCAATGCCTCCCTGCCCACCCCGCAGCCGGTCTGGATGCGCGAGGCCCTGGCCGGCCGCTCGTCCTCGGCACCACACCTGTCGACGTCGTTCGTTGCCCCGGCGGCGCTGGAGGACGGCCTGGCGGAAAAGCTGGGACTCACCCGTTCCCTGACCGCGATCAGCTCCACCCGCAGCGTCACCAAGGCGTCCCTGCCGAACAACACCGCGCTGCCGGACATCCAGGTGAATCCGGAAACGTTCCTGGTTAGCATCGACGGCCAGGTCATCGAACCGGCACCCGTCTCCGAGCTCCCGCTGACCCAGCGCTACACGCTGTTCTAGGGGGTGCACATGACTGAAACCGGTTCAGCCCTGGCCGGGTTTCTGCTCGCAGATTCCCGGCTTCCCTCCGGCGCCTATTCACACTCCGCTGGCCTGGAACCGGCGGTGCTCGCCGGACTGGGGGTCGACGGCGTGTACCCCTATCTGGTCTCGCGGCTTTCCACCGTGGTTCGGATGGAGGCGTGCGCCGCCGTGCTGGCCTTCCGGACTGCGCGGGCGATCCGCACCGCCAGCCCGGCCCCTGAGCGGGGGACGCCGGCGGATGCCCCTGGTTTTGCGCAGCTGGAAGCAGCACTCGACGCCCGCACTCCCTCAGCCGCCCAGCGCGATGCTTCCCGCCGGCTCGGCCGTGGCATGCTGCGCCTGGCGGCCACGCTGAAAGCCGCGGATCCCGCCGTCGCACTCCTGAAACAGACCGTGCCGAAGCCCACCCGCCCGGTGGCCCTGGGGGTAACCGCTGCCGCGCTCGGCATGACGGAGGGGCCGCTGGCGCGGCTCTGCTGCTACGACGATGCCCAGTCCGTCGTCGCCGCGGCGCTGAAGCTGCTGCCGATCGATCCCATGACCGCGACAGGCTGGATTCTCGCCGCTGAGGGCGAGATCAACGCCGTCGCCGAATCCGCAGTGGCCGCCCGTGGACTCGAAGACCTGCCCGCCCTCAGTGCCCCCTGGATGGAGCACTGGGCCGAAGACCACACCACCAGAACAAGGAGGCTGTTCGTTGCCTGAGAACACCACACCCCCGCCCACCCGCTCCCTGCGCCTCGGCGTCGCCGGACCCGTTGGGACCGGCAAAAGCTCGCTGATCGCCACGGTCTGCCGGGCCATGTCCGGAGAACTGAACATCGGGGTGATCACCAATGACATCTATACGGATGAGGATGCCCGGTTCCTGCGCTCGGCCGGCGTCCTGCCGGCGGAGCGGATCCGGGCAGTGGAAACCGGAGCCTGCCCGCATACTGCCATCCGCGACGACGTCACCACCAACCTGCTGGCCGTTGAGGACCTTGAAACCGACTTCGCACCGCTGGACCTGGTCCTGGTGGAAAGCGGCGGCGACAACCTCACCGCCACCTTCTCTCCCGCCCTCGTGGATGCCCAGATCTTTGTGCTCGACGTCGCGGGCGGCGGCGATGTGGCCCGCAAGGGCGGTCCCGGGATTGCCCGGGCGGACCTGCTGGTGATCAACAAGATCGACCTGGCCCCGCACGTGGACGTGGACGTGGACCAGATGGTTGTCGACGCCACCGCAGCACGGGAGGGCAGACCGGTGCTGGCACTTTCCCGCAAGCGCCAGGAAACCATCGATGAGCTCAGTGCCTGGGTGCGCGCAATGGTGGCCCTGCACCGGGCAGGCTTCCACACCCCGCAGGACCCCGGCCCCATGGCACCGCATTTCCACGCCGACGAGGACGGCGGTTTCATCCACAGCCATGACGAGGAGCCCGGCGCTGTCCACCGTCACTGATCCGGTCCGGGGAGCCATGGACGGCAGACCGCGGCCCACCCGGATAGCAGTGGAGCGAACAGGACCCGGCGCCCGGTTTTCCGTGCTCGATCAGGGGCTGTATCTGGCGCCGCGGCCAGTCAGCGTCCCGCTCCGCGCTTCCGGCGGCGGAAACCCGCGCCTGCGCGTTGCGCTGATCGGGATCCATATGATGCTGCTGGGCGGCGACGATGTCCGGATCGAGGTCACGGTGGGTCCGGGGGTCACCCTTGAGCTGATCGAGCCGGCCGGGATGGTGGCGTACGACGCCGAGGGGGTGGCCTCGCGCTGGTCTCTGGACGCCGTGCTCGGCGAGGGGTCGACGCTGGTTTGGGACGGTGCACCGTTTGTGGTGGCCGGCGGGTCCAACGTCCTCCGGGAGACCCGCGTACGGCTGGACGCAGGCGCACGGGTGCTGCTCCGGGAAACCCTGGTGCTCGGACGCTCCGGAGAGGCCGGGGGTGCGCTGCGCAGCGTTACGCGGCTGGCCGGTCCCAGTGGCGACTTCCTGTACGAGGATCTGGACCTTACCGGCACCCGGCGGCAGGCCATTGGCGTACTGGGTGCCTCCAAGGTCCTGGCCAGCGCGACGGCGGCCGGCTGGCGGCCGTCACCAGAACAGGGAGCGTCGCCGGAACAGGGGACGTCACCAGAACAGGAAGCGTCGCCGGAACAGGGGCCGGGAACCGGCGAGGCCCCGAACGCCGGCCTGGACCGAAACGCGGCCCAGGGAACCACCGGCCAGGGAACCGCCGGCCCCGCGGCACACCGGTTCGATCTTGCCGCCGACGGCGCTGTCCTGCGCGCGCTGGCCGATTCGGCCCATCAAGCCGACCGCCTCGTCCAGGCGGAGTACAGCCGGTGGAAGGACCAGCTTACGGAGTAACCCCGCGCCGCGCCTGGGTGCTGCCATCCGGTTCCGGAAAAGTGTCCGCGTGCCCCGCCGCGGCGTCGGCCAGGCCGTCCAGCAGAGTCACCAGGGCCTCCGCGCCATGGGCTGCCGTATTATTCGTCATCCTGCCGATGGGAAAGGACCGGGCCTGGATCTCTGTCAGCCGGCCTGCCGGCTGCAGTTCGACGTGAATGACCAGCTCATGCCTCCGGGCCTTTCGAGTCCGGAGCCAGAGCGAGCGGCCGCTCTCTTCGATGAGGGAGAATGCCGGATTGCCATGCAGCTCGCCCTCGATCAGCCGCCGCGTCTCCGCATAGGGAAGTCCCGGGGCCAGCTGTGCCGCCGCCAGCCGTCCCTGCCCGTGGGCAGAGCAGTGCAGCCCGGTCCTGGTGATGCGCTTGCGCGTCGATACAAGAACGTAGACGGTGAAGCCCCACATGCAGGCCAGGACGGCCCCAAAGACGAGCAGGAGAAGGCCGTCGTCCTGTCTGCCCCAGATCAGCACCAACAGGACTAAGGAACAGCTGACAAATATGCTCAGCCCGGTATTTAGCCACAGGGCCAGACGGTTGTTCCTGCTCAGGCCTTTTCGCTGGATGTACGCCTCCGGGTCCCGTTTCAGGGCGGCGAAAGCCGCCTCTCTCCGGTAAACCACTGTGGCGGACACCAGCGCAGCAGCGCTGACGCTGATACACGCCTTCCAGGGACTTTCTTCCGTCCCCAGCTGCACAAAAACCAGCCCAAGAAGGTAACCAAGGACAGGGGCCAGCGCCAGAATTGCAAGCAGGCGTCTGGCAACGGGTTTGCTTCGCCACAACATGGCAGGGAACCTAATTCCCGCGCTCCGGCTTGGCAACAGTGGAGTTGGCACGGTGGATTGGCGCAGTGGAACAGCCTGTTCCGCAGCGTACGCCGGACGGCGCCCGAGTCGGGGAAGAACCTGCCCCTGGTTCCGCCGTCAGCGGGTCAGCCCGGCCGATGTCTTCCAGTACGCTGCCGCGGCGGCCCAGGCCGCCAGGAAAATCCCGACGACCGCGAAGCCGAAGTACTCCAGGTCAAGCCCGCCGATCCAGGCCACCGGCCCGGTCTGGAGGCCCAGGAGATCGGTGAACATTCCGCCCAGCACCGCTGCACCGACCAGGAACGCCACGGCCACCGAGACTCCGGTGATAACGAGGTTGTAGAAGACCTTCCGCTCCGGAGCGTCGTAGGCCCATTTGTAGACCCGGGCCATAAGCACACCATCGAGGGAATCGAAGAGGACCATGCCGGCGGTGAAAAGCAGCGGCAGAACCATCACCACATACCAGGGCAGCAGGACGACGGCGCCTCCGGCAACCACAAACAGGCCGATGGTGGTTGCAGTATCCAGGCCAAGGCCGAACAGGAAACCGAGCGGGTACATTTTCCACGGCCGGTCCACGCGCCGGGCAACGGGTCCCAGCAGCCGGCTGATGAACCCGCGCTGCTCCAGCGCGGCCTCCAGCTCTTCCTCCTGGAAGCTGCCTGACCGCAGCCGGCGGAAGACCCGCACAATTCCAGCCAGGGCAACCAGGTTGACGGCGCCAATCAACAGCAGGAACGTCCCGGAAACCGCCGGACCCCAGATGCCGGAGACCTGTTTCAACACCGAACCGTCATCCGACAGCTGCCCGGCCAGCGCATCCACCCCCGCAGCCAGTACGGCCACCGCTCCCACCACGATCGTCGAGTGGCCGAGCGCGAACCAAAACCCCGTGGAGACCGGCCGCGCCGAGCCGACCGCAAGCCGGCGGGTGGTGTTGTCGATGGCCGCTATATGGTCGGCGTCAAAGGCGTGCCGCACGCCCAGGAGGTAGGCAGTGACTGCCAGCCCCACACCGAAGACGGCGCCGCCGTCGCCGGTCCGGTAGCTGTGCGGCAGGACCAGCAGTGCGAACCCGCCCCAGGCGAGCAGGTGCAGCACACCCAGGGTCAGGCCCATTCCCCAAAGGCTTCTGCGGACAGATGTGGTGGACAGAGTGAGCGCAGTTGGCATGGGAACCTCAAAGCGTTGAACCGGCTGGGACAGAATCCGATCGTACGAACCCTGCATTGCGGCGGTGTAAACAGGAGGGTCCCCCCGTGTTACGGCGCTGGAGACAGCACTGTCCCTGCTGCACCGGTTGCAAAAGCGCCGGTGCGGCAGGGACAGGGACGGTTAGGGCTGCTGGGGAGAAGAACTAGGCAGCGGTCACCGGTTCAGCAGCCGCATCCTCCGAAGTGATCGGTGTGTTCTTTGGTGCTGCGGCGCGGACGAAGCGCGGGCCTTCGGGACCGTACGCATCAGCCGGTTCCGGGAACAGCGCCAGTACCAGCGGGTACAGCAGCGCCGCCAGCCCGATCGAAACCGGGATGCTCAGATCGACGCCCGCCGCGAGGTTGCCCAGCGGGCCGACGAACTGGTCCGGGAGGTTGACGAACATCAGGCCGGTGAGGGCGGAGACTCCCCAGACGCCCATGGCCCGCCAGTTCCAGCCGTTGTTGAACCAGTAACGGCCGCCCACCTGGCGGCGGTTGAAGACCTGCAGCGAATCGGAGTCGTACCAGCCGCGGCGGGTCACGAATCCGACCATCATAATGATCATCCAGGGAGCGGTGCAGGTGATGATCAGCACGGCGAAGGTGGAAATGCTCTGCACGATATTGAAGGCAAACCGGCCAACGAAGATGAAGATGATCGCGACGATGCCGATGAAGATGGTTGCCTGGATCCGGGAGAACCGCGGGAACACCGAGGAGAAGTCCAGGCCCGTTCCGTAGAGGGCGGTGGTGCCCGTGGACATTCCGCCGATCAGGGCGATCAGGCAGACCGGCAGGAAGTACCAGGCCGGGGCGATTTCCAGCAGGCCGCCAACGTAGTCGGAGCCTTCGAGGAAGGCCGGCGCCTGGATGGCGATAATCGTGGCGGTGACGAGGCCGAAGAGGAACGGCACCAAGGTGGCCATCTGGGCCAGGAAGGCTGCCCCCAGGATCCGGATTTTGGGGGTTTCCGCCGGAATGTAGCGGGACCAGTCCCCCAGGAAAGCGCCGAAGGACACCGGGTTGGACATCACGATCAGCGCCGCGCCAATAAAGGAAGGCCAGTAGAGCGCAGCGGTTTCGGCATCTGCACCGGGCCCGAAGATTCCGGCGTAGGACGGATCGAACGCCCCGGCGAAGGCGACGATGCCCAGCAGGAAGAGCGCGGACGCGGCAACGACCGCGATTTTGTTGACCCACAGCATGAACCGGTACCCGTAGATGCACACGGTGAGGATCAGGATGGCGAACACCGCGTAGGCAGCGCTCAGTGTGAAGACGTTATTGGGCAGGCCGACCAGCCGGTTGGCGCCACCCACCAGTGCGTCGCCGGAGCTCCACACGGAGATGGAGAAGAAGGCGAAAGCTGTCAGCAGGGACAGGAAGGAGCCGACGATGCGCCCGTGCACGCCCAGGTGCGCGGAGGAGGAGACGGCGTTGTTGGTACCGTTCGTTGGACCGAAGACGGCCATCGGAGCCAGGACCAGGGCTCCGGCAACCAGGCCCAGGACCGTGGCCAGCAAGGCGTCGCGGAAGGACAGGCCGAAGATAATCGGGAAGGAGCCCAGCACCACGGTGGCGAAGGTGTTGGCACCTCCGAAGGAGAGACGGAACAGGTCCCGCGGCCGGGATGTGCGTTCCGGGGCAGGAATCGGTTCAATACCGTGTTGTTCCACCCGGGCGGCCGGCGGAGTTACTGTGCTCATGCTGCCACGTCTTCGCTGGCCGCGGGTGCCGGGGACAGATGTTCGTGGACAGCCAGGACGGCTCCGTCCTCAGTACGGACGAACACGATGGTTTCCCGTTCCCGGGTCTCTTCGGACGCGCCGGGCGTGCCCGCTACGGTATGCACGTCATGGGTGAAGACGGCGGACGGACCGGCGAGCTGAATCCGGGCATTCGTGCTGGTGCAGGACTCGATTGCCCAGCCTTCGGCGGTCCAGCCCTCCCAGAGGGAGCGGTATTCGCTGCGGGATTCCAGCCGTGCCGGTTCTGTATGGAACACGAAGGTGGCGTCTTCAGCGAAGGCACCAAAGTAGGCCTCGGTATCGGTGGCGGCAAACGCGGCCACCAGGCGCTGGGCAGCGGCTTGGACCTCATCGCGGGTCAGATTCATGGCGGAAATCCTTACTGTGCCCGGGACGGCGGGCAGGCTGTGGACCGCGTCACCATTGCGACGCGAGTGTGACTACTAAACATCAAAAATTGCTTATTAGGCAACTCTTTAACACGTCGGTAACATAACCCCGGCCCGAACGCGTCATGAAACGCAACCCAGCGGCTGCGAGGAGCCTTCCACGGTTGAGGAAGGCTCCCCGCAGCCGCTGGTTGTGGTCTACGGGATCAGGACCAGCCGGATCGGATTACCTTCCTTGGCATCCAGGGATTTGACGGCCTGCTCAGCGTCGGCAAGCGGAATCCGAGCGCTGACGGACTTGGCAAAGTCCAGGCGTCCAAGCCGGGCCAGGGATACCAGCTGCGGCACGTGGTGCGCTTCAGATCCATAGTGCCCGCGGATCTGCTTGCGGGCGTAGGAGAAGTCCGTGCTGTCGTGGATGGTCATCGGCTTGCCGCTCAGGCCTACAAGAACCAGCCGTCCGCGCAGGCCCAGGCAGTCGAGGGCCTGAGTCCGGACCGCGTCAACCCCGGCGAAATCCAGTGCGACGTCCAGTCCGCGCCCGCCGGTGGCGGCTGCCATGGCCTCTGCGAAGTTCCCTGCTGCAGGGTCCAGGGCGTAGTCGGCGCCAAAGGACAGGGCGCGTTCCCGTGCTTCCGGGATCGGATCGACGGCAATAATCGGCGCGGCTCCGATGAGCCGCAGCAGCTGGACCCCATGCGCACCCAGCCCACCGATACCCCAGACACCCACGGCTTCACCGGCGCGCACATCTGCGGTGGAGGAGATGGCACCCCACGGGGTGGAGACGGCATCCGGGATGATCGACGCCTGGTCGAACGGTATTTGGTCGCCCAGCGGGACCAGCACACCGGCAGGAACCACCAGGTACTCAGCCCAGCCGCCGTCGTAGTCCACTCCCATGGTGAGAGTCACGCCGTTGTGCTCATAGCCTGCCTGGACCACAACCCGGTCCCCCGCCGTCACCGAGGTGACGCCGGGCCCGGGAAGATCCACCGTCCCGGCCACTTCATGGCCAAGCGTGACTTCATCGCCCTGGAGGAATTTGGGACGGAGCAGCCCCTGGATCAGGTGGACATCCGAGAGGCAGACGCCTGCCGCGCCCACCTTGATCCGGACGAATCCGGGGCCGGGGTCCGGCACCGGAACTTCCTGCATGGAAAACTTTCCGGTTTCGACATTCAGGCGTCCGGCGATCATCATCCGGGTAGTGCCGTTAGACATTGCAAACCTCTTATAACAGTGGAAACTGCGCCGCGGGCGCGGCCGCAGAACCTCATTATCTGCCTGCGTAACAATCGCACCAAAACCCACGGCGCCTGTAGATGGGCCCGCAAGAGCCAGAGTGCACCAGCCGGCTACTCACCATCCACATACAGCCAGCGGCCCGCTTCCCGGAGAAAACTGCTGCGTTCACTCTGGACGCCCGGAGCATCGTCCTCGCGGTAGTGAGCCGCGAAGGTCACGACGCCGGTGGAGTCCAGGGGGCCGCCTGCCTGGGTGGACATGATGTCCAGCCGCCGCCAGACCCGCGCGGGATCAAGGTCCAGCCTGGCTGGACGCGCACTTGGATGCCAGGTGCGCAGGAGGTAGCTGCTGTCTCCGGTCACGAAGGCTGTATACCGCGAACGCATGAGCGCTTCCGCCGTCGGCGCGGGGACGCTGCCGGCATGGAAGCGGTGGCAGCATCCGCCATAGGTTTCTCCGCTGAGGCAGGGGCAGCGGTCGGAGGAGTTCAGCACCGGGAAAGTCATTCCTCAAGTATGCGAGACTCCGGGTCCCAGGCATAAACCGGTCTACGGCGGACTGACTGGCTGCGGGGATGTTCCGCTGACGTGTCCGGGATGAAGCGGGTACCGGCTCTGGTCCGCAGCGCCCACCCGGCCGGCCGCCAGGACGACGGCGACGGTGAGCACGGTCATGGCCAGGACGGCAAGCAAGGCCCGGCCGGTAATGACCGCACGGCTGGGAGGCACACGCACGGTACCTGCGTATCCCTGGACGGCACCGCGTGATCCACTGGCTCTCCACCGCCCGCCGTTCCGCCGTCCTGCAGGCCGGGAAACCGGTAGCAAGCCAATCGAGGGAGGTGTTTGCGGAGCCGCCGGCGTATGGACATCCGGGTGACCGGGTCCGTCGCCGTCCGCAAGGGCGGCGGCCGCCTGCTCTGCAGCGGGTGCAGGCACTGCTGACACCGGAAGGTTCAACGCCTCCCGGCCTGGCTCCGCATCTGTGCTGCCCGTTCCAGATGTCCCACCCGTTCCTGCTGGCCCACCCGTTCCTGCTGGCCAACCCGTTCCTGCTGTTCCACGGGTTCCTGCAATTCCAGCCGTTCCCGAGACCGCCCCGGACACAATCGTCTCTGCGGCATCCTGGGCCGGCCCAGGAACTCCGTCATCAGCGGCACGGCGGAACGCTGCGGCTGCACCCGCCCAGCGGAAGTCCAGCAGGGACGCGGAAACCTCCCCCGCCGTGGGCCGGTCCTCCGGTGTGCGTGCCGTCATGGCGGACAGCAGCGACCGCCACTGCGGTCCCAGCGTTGCAGGGATCTCCGGGTCGCGGCTCAGTCGTGCGACGGCGGCTTCCACAGCGCTGCCGCCGAATTCGATCCGTCCCGTCACGCTTTCCAGCAGCACCAGTCCGAGCGAATAAATGTCCGACGAGGCGCAGGCCGAGCTGCCCGAGGCCTGTTCAGGGCTAAGGTAATTTGCGGTTCCCAGGGTCGCGCCGGTGGCCGTGATGCGGGCCCCGTCAACCATCCGGGCGATTCCAAAGTCGGTGAGTTTTGCCCGGGGCGCAGTCCCTGCGATGGCGGGCGGCAACAGGATATTGGCCGGCTTCACGTCCCGGTGCACAACACCGCGGGCATGAATATATGCCAGCGCTCCAGCCAGCTCCGCTCCGATATATGCGGCGTCGGCCGCCGGGACGGGGTTATCCCGGAGCCGCTTTCGAAGATCCGGGCCGTCAACCAGCTCCATGACCAGGAACGCGCGCGGCTCGCCGGCGGCACCGTCGTCACGGCCGGCGTCGTCCTTGCCCGCGTCAAACAGGGTGACCAGCCCGGGGTGTGTGAGGGAGGCCAGCAGGTGCATTTCCGTGTCCTGGCGCTCGACGTCGTCGGGGTCCACAGCACTGGCTCGGAAGAGCTTCACCGCAATGTCGCGGCCGAGAGCTTCATCCTGTCCTCGATAGACGGTGGCCATGCCACCGTGGCCTATGGGTTCGGTGAGTCGGTAACGGCCCGCAATCAGACGATTCAGGCCACCCGCTGCGCTGATTTCCATGCTGCAACCTTCTCTCGCCACTTAAGAGTAACGGGTGGTTTGCAGCACGTAGATGGGCTCCGCGTACTTATTTTTGAACCGGGTTTTTCCCTCGTGAAAGTCCCCTGAATACGCTAAACTGCCCTGCCGTGTTTGACCCCGGCAGGGCAGTTTAAGCGTCGTCCCGCACGTGGCCTGCGGCCATGTGCGGGAAGGACATTCGTTAGCCGCCGAAGACCGGCGCCAGTGCCTTCCAAGCCTGCTGCAGTCCCAGGATGATGAACAGCAGGGCGGTGATTCCCAGGGCGATGTTGGTGTGCAGGCGGTTGGCGTAGATCTTGGGAATCCGCTTGCCGTTAAGCAGCCCCAGCAGGGTAAGTGCCAGGAACGGCATAAACAGGGATCCCAGGACACCGTAGGCCAGAATCAGGCCGATTGGCTGTCCGAGTGCGAACAGGATCATCGGCGGGAAAGTCAGCCAGAGGACGTAGAACTTGAAGTACTTACCGCCGACGCGGGTGTCCGGGTGTCCTGATTCCTTGCCGCGCATGTTGCCCCAGAAATCGGCAAACATCAGGGAGACACCGTTCCACACACCGATGATCGAGGAGAAAGATGCAGCCCAGAATCCCACGAGGAATCCGGTGCCCACGAAATCTCCGTACTCCACCTTCAGTACGCCGTAGAGATCCAGCAGGCCTTCGTCGCCGGCGCTGAGCGAAATGCCGGCGGTGCGGACAACTTCCGCGCCCACGATCAGCATGGCGACCACGAAAATGCCGGTCATCACGTAGGCCATGGAGTTATCAATGCGCATGACCTTCATCCACTTGGGCGTGTACCAGCCCTTTTCGCGGAGCCAGTAGCCGTAAGCGGCGAGCGTGATAGTGCCGCCGACACCACCGGCCAGCGCCAGGGTGTAAACGACACCACCCTCCGGAATGACCGGGACAAGACCCTTGAACATCTCCGGGATATTCGGCAGCGCGATGACGGCAAGGCCGACGACCGAGACGAACATCAGGCCCACCAGGACCGCGGTGATTTTCTCGAAGGTGGCGTATTTGCCGAACCAGACCATCACGAAGCCGGCCAGCCCCATCAGGATGGCCCAGGCCCACAGCGGGAGGACCGGGAACACGGCGGCAAGGGGAAGCGCGGCGGAGGACATCGCCGTCGCTCCGTAGACGAAGCCCCAAATCATGATGTACGGGCCGAAGTACCAGGTGGTCCAGCGCCCGAGGGAGCGCCAGCCCTCGAAGATGGTCTTACCGGTGGCCAGTGTGAAACGTCCGGCCCCTTCGACCAGGATGATCTTCAGGATGACGCCGAGGATAACGGCCCACAACAGCCCA
Source organism: Arthrobacter pullicola (assembly GCF_014836875.1). GTDB lineage: Bacteria > Actinomycetota > Actinomycetes > Actinomycetales > Micrococcaceae > Arthrobacter_B > Arthrobacter_B pullicola. The sequence continues at coordinate 460,732 of NZ_JACSQC010000002.1, forward strand.
TAGCCGTAGCGTGAGCCGGCAACAAGGGTGGCAACCATGTCCGCCGCGCCGACACCGGTTGCGGCAACCACAAGCCCGGGGCCAACAATCTTCCATTTAGCGGGTGCGCCGCCGTCGTCATCTACGCGTTCGGAGTGCGGAACGGCACCCGCGCGGGCGTTATTCTCAGCCATCGGCCTGGGATTCCTATCGTGCGAGAGGCCACGGCGTGGCAGCAGCCGCGGCAAAAATGTGCCGGGGCTCACCCGGGACAATGAATTCTCTCACACCCCTTGTGCGGCGCCGAAATTTCTGAGCGGGCTAACTGCGGGCGCGCCGTAGGCCTCGTAGGCCCCGGTTTCATGGGTCACTATGGTCAACCCGGCCTCAATGGCGGTCGCCGCTATGAGGGAACGGAAAGCCTCCCGTGCGTCACTGGTCTCCGCCGACGGTGCCTGCGGCAGCGACCGCCACGCCACCGCCACGTGATGGCTGACCGGGAGTATGTTCCCGGAGAACCGGTGGATGAATTCGTCGAGCCATCCGTCAGGACTCTCCTGCGAGTCCAGCTCCGCGAGCGTCAGGGCAGAGACAAAGATGCGCAGGTGGCTCCGGCTGCGCAGGAAGGCGACAACACCGGGGTCTGGTGAAGATCCACGCACCTCCGCAACCACCGGTGTATCAAGGAGCAGCCCAGCCGGAGTGCTCATACTGCGGCGACAGGGTCGCCGAGCAGGAAGCTGATGAAGGCTTCCCGTCCGCTGACCAGGGTTTCGTACTCCTGGAGGCTCACTGCGTGAAGGGACTGAAGTGCGGGAAAAGTAGTGTCCATGGGTGCGGCGCCGTGCGCCGGTCCTTTCGGCGTGCTCTTGCCTGGCACCGGTTGCCGCTGGGGCGAGTGCAGGCCGCTTCTTCATCCGAACCACCCAACGAGCGTGGGGTTGGTATGCGGCCAAGTCGGAGCTTGGCGGCCGCAGTTCTTGAAGCTGTAGGAAGTATAACCAGATTCTGGACGATGTGTGTTCCGTTACATTTCCTACGAAACATTCCGGCCGGTCCGGGCGGTTAAACCACAGATGCAGGACGGAAAACCGTCCTGCATCTGTGTCCAGCTGGCCCGTGAAAGGGGCCGCAAGCCTTGATTAGACAGGCTGGATGTTTACCGCCTGGGGGCCCTTCGGTCCCTGTTCGGTATCGAAGCTAACCTTCTGGTTCTCTTCGAGGGAGCGGTAGCCGCTCGCGTTGATGGCGGAGTAGTGGGCGAAAACATCGGCGCTGCCGTCGTCGGGCTCGATGAAGCCGAAGCCCTTTTCAGAGTTAAACCATTTCACGGTGCCAGTTGCCATTTTTAATCATCCTTCTGAGGCGAAACATCCCCGACCGTCGGGGAGCTTCCAGTTGCTGTGCCGTCTACGGCGTTCTACAAAAAAAGCGGCTTTGCCCTGGATCTGGGTTTCGGCCGCTTGGATACAAAATGCTCAACACAACAACTGCGGCTAGTATACACAGCGGCCGGGGCAGCGTCACGGGTCCATCGACTCCCCTACGCTGGAAAGATGGACTCCCCGATCGAGCACTACCTGCAGCGCATCCACGCCGAGATTTCCGACCTCAAGGACGGCAAACCGTACAGCTCCATTCCTGCCATGGCGAATGTTGATCCGGACCGCTTTGGAATCGTCCTCGCCACCGCTGACGGCTACGTCTATGAGGTGGGTGACACCCGCGAGGAATTCAGCATCCAGTCGATCTCCAAGCCTTTCACCTATGGCCTGGCGCTGGCTGACCGCGGCATGGATGACGTCGATGCGAAGGTCGACGTCGAGCCCTCCGGAGATTCCTTCAACGAAATCTCGCTCGCCGAAGGAACCGGGCGCCCGGCAAACGCGATGATCAATGCAGGAGCCCTCACGGCCACCTCCCTGGTGCGCGGTTCCGGCGGCAACTCCCGTTTCAAACGCATCCTGAATACCTATTCGGCCTTCGCGGGCCGCCAGTTGTCCGTCAGCGAACGCATTTACCAGTCCGAGCTGAAATACGGACACCGCAACCACGCCTTGGCCTATCTGCTGCGCAGCTTCGACATCATCGAATCTGACCCGACGCCGGTGATCGAGGACTACTTCCGGCAGTGCTCGGTGATGGTGACGGCCCTGGACCTGGCCATGATGGCCGCCACTTTGGCGAACAGCGGGCGGAATCCCCTGAGTAATGAGCAGGTGCTGGATATCGCCCCGGTGGAACGGGTGCTCTCGGTCATGGCGACCTGCGGCATGTATGACGATGCCGGCGCGTGGATGAGCAGCGTCGGGATGCCGGCCAAGTCCGGGGTGGGCGGCGGAACCATCGCGGTGCTGCCCGGCCAGATCGGCTTGGCCGTCTACTCTCCCCCGCTGGATGCCCACGGGAGCAGCGTCCGCGGGGTCGCCGTCAGCCAGCGGCTCTCCCATGATCTGGAACTGCACTTTGTCCGGGCCGGGCGGACCGGGCGTTCGGCGCTCCGGGCCGCCTTTGACATCGGGACCACGCCGTCGGGGATCCGCCGAAGCGAGGATGCTGCGGCTGTCCTCCGCACGAACGCGCACCGGGCCCACATCCTTGAGCTCAACGGCGATCTGCTGTTTGCCGGAGCCGAAGCGATGGTGCGGGAGCTCTCCTCCCTCCAGGACGACGTCGAACTGGTGGTGCTGGACCTGCGCAGCGTGGACGAAGTCTCCGGGGTGGCCCTGCGGATGTTCGGTGAGGCGGCACAGATGCTGACGGAGTCGGGCAGGCAGCTGGCGGTGGTGGATACGGCTGGTGCCGTTGCCGCCGACCTCACGGAGCACGGCCACCCGGTGCTCACCTTCAAAACCCGCTCCGCTGCGGTGGAATGGTGTGAGGATGAGCTCCTGACGCGCTACGGCGCGGATCTGGTCCAGCCGGAGCGGATTCTCCCGGCGGACTCCCCCGCACTGGCTCCGCTGGGGCAGGAGGCCGCCGATGATCTGGCCGGGCGGATGGAAGAACTCTCCTATGCCGACGGCGAGGTGATCCGCCGCATCGGCCAGCGGTTCAGCGGCGTTTACTTTATTAGCTCCGGATACGTGCAGACCCTGATGCCCGGGCCTGACGGGCAAAAGGTGAAGCTGAACCGGCTGGGCGCCGGCATGACCTTCGGCGAGATGGCACTCGGCGACGACAAGCGCCAGGAAACCACGGTGAAAGCCGACGGCGAGGTCCAGGTATGGCGGCTGCCTGCGGAGGAGATCGCCCGGATGGAAGCCGACGAACCACGGCTGGCCATGCAGTTCTGGCGTGCGCTGACGCAGGACGCCTACACAAGGGTTGAGCAGTATCTGCGTGAGACGGCGGTGCGGGTCCAGGACTAGCCTGAGGCGGCGCGGGCGCGCCTGCCCTGTCCAGTGGCGGGCCGCGCGCCGCCGCATCCTGCCTGGCGGGTCCGCGTCGTCTGATCCTGCCAGCCGCAGGACGTTCCTCAGGGGACGAAGGGGACGCGGCATTGCCTCATGATGAGGACTCATCCACCAGGACGAACTGAGTAGACAAGAGCAGGACGTTAAACAAGAAGAGCAGGACGGTTGCCCGTCCTGCTCTTCTTTTTAGATACCTGCCTTTACGGCGGTGTCTAGGCTTCTGAAATTAGAGGCCCTGAATGTTCGTGGCCTGCGGACCCTTGGGGCCCTGCTCGGTGTCGAAGGAGACCTTCTGGTTCTCTTCGAGGGACTTGTAGCCGCTGGAGTTGATAGCGGAGTAGTGAGCGAAGACGTCGGCGCTGCCGTCATCCGGCTCAATGAAGCCGAAGCCCTTTTCGGAGTTGAACCACTTCACGGTACCTGTAGCCATTTTAATACTTCCTTCTGCTCGAAACCGTTCCCGACTTTCGGGGGGTTTCAGTCGCGGTGTCCGTTTTTACCGCTTATACAGAAAAAGCGGCTAGCCCGTCTGGGTTTCGCCGCTTGAAATACAAAACGCGCAACACAACAACTGAAAAAGACTATACACGACTTTCCCCGGGGGTGCTAGTCCCGCTTTTCCCTGCCCGTCCTGCAGGCGTCCCGGCAGGCGTCCCGGCGTCACTCCGGCTGCAGCAGTTCGGCTGGGATCATCGTGCGGTCACGGACCCGGCGCAGGAGAACCCTGTCGATCGGAAGCCCCCGGCGGAGCACGCTGACATCCCCGGTGGGTTCCAGGATGACCAGGGCAATCTCGGAGAAGTTCCTGATCCCTGCCTGCCGGAGTTTGAAGTACACCTCGTCCTCCTGGATCTTGGCCTGCCGCAGTCCGTCAGCCAGGACCTGGTCGCCGGCCATCAGCAGGATCGGCCTGCTGCTCAGGAACGCGCCGCGCTTTGTCCGCCGCAGGTAGGCTTCCAGCCGCAGCATCCCGAACATGGTGGCCAACCCGATGATGCCTGCGGTCAGCGTAGGCGTGTATCCCAGCACCACCCGGCCCAGGACAGATCCCAGGGCGATGACTATCGCCTTGTCCAGGGTCGACCAGCTGGCCAGCGCACGCTGCCCAAAACCCCGGACTAAAAGGTAGAAGGCGAGATAGATGCCCAGGGCCGAGATGACGACCCAGAGCGCTTCAATGGGCGAAATACCAAGGCTGTGCCACACGGTGGGTCTCCTAACAGGTGCACCTGGTCCCCCGTCAGCCCAGATTAGCCCGCTGCCCCCTGCCCGGGGCAGCGCTTCCTGCAGGTATTCCCTGCCCAGGTCCCGCTTGTTCAGGCTGCTTGTTCAGGCTGCTTGTCAGACTGCTTGTCAGCCGAAAACGGATTCCCCGGCCCAAGGGCGGATCAGCTCGCGCTGTTCCTCGCTCACGCGCAGCAGCCGGCCGGATACCCCGTCGACAAAAGCCAGGACGGTTTCCGCCTTGACGCACGGCACCCCCATCACCGGATCAGACACCAGATAGGAGATGCTCAGGCTCGCTGCCTTGACGGAGCTGACCCAGATATCGACGCTGGCCGGGATGTTGCGGTACTCCAGCGGCGCCAGGTACTTCACCCGGTGTTCGGAGATCAAGGACTGTGTGTTCGCTGGGACCGAGTTGAAGAGCGCGATGGGCGGTTCAGTGCCTGGCGCACCGGTGCCGCCGGGCGGACCGAAAGCCAGGATGCGTGCTTCTTCCAACATGCGGAGGATTTCCACGTTGTTGATGTGGCCGTAGGCGTCCATGTCCGACCAGCGCATGGGCACGTTCACGCGGATGACATGGGAAGGGATCGTCATGGATCCGATTTTGGCACAGGCTCCGGTTCCGGGCCGACGGCGTTACGCGCCGGCCCGGGCCACAACTGTTTCAGGCCCGGGCGGGCGCGCAGTACCCGGGCCGGGTGCAGTAGCCGGGCCGGGTGCAGTAGCCGGGCCGGGTGCAGTACCCGGCCGGGGCGGCGGTTATGCCTCGGCGGGCTGCATGATGTCAGCCAGAAGCGTGAAGGAGCGCAGCCGCTGCTCCAAGGGGGCGTGCGTCGCGACAATCAGTTCGTCGGCCTGGGCATGCTCGCCGAACCAGTCGAGGTAGTCCCGGACCTGGGCTGTGGTTCCCACGCCGGAATAGTGGCCCATCATCTTGATGTGCTGGCCGGCGGGCGATTCGAGCACCAGGTCCGCTTCTTCGTCCGTGTACGTCCGGTCCTTGCCCAGCAGCTGGGTGACCCGGCGGCGCTGGGACTGCGCAAAGATGGCCTCCGCTTCCTCGGTGGTATCGGCAGCGAGCACATTGACTCCTGCAATGACGTACGGCTCCGCCAGCTGTGCGGAAGGCTGGAATTCGCGCCGGTACAGTGCGACGGCGTCCTGCAGTGCCTGCGGCGCGAAGTGTGAGGCAAAGGAGTACGGCAGGCCCAGTGCGGCGGCCAGGCGCGCACCAAACAGGGAGGAACCCAGAATGTAGAGCGGCACGTTGGTCCCCTTACCGGGGATCGCGTCGATGCCCGGGATCAGGCTGTTCCCGGTGAGGTAGCCCTGAAGCTCCTGGACATCGCGCGGGAAGCTGTCAGCGGACATCGGATCCCGCCGCAGGGCGCGCATGGTCTTCTGGTCGCTGCCCGGCGCCCGGCCCAGACCGAGGTCGATGCGCCCGGGATACAGGGATTCCAGGGTGCCGAACTGCTCAGCGATGGTCAGCGGGGCGTGGTTGGGAAGCATAATGCCGCCCGCGCCGAGCCGGATCGAGGAGGTGTTGGCCCCGATGTAGGAGATGAGCACGCTGGTGGCCGAGGACGCGATGGTCGGCATGTTGTGGTGCTCGGCGTACCAAATCCGGCGGTAGCCCAGATTCTCTGCATGCTGGGCGAGGGCAAGGCTGTCCCGGAAGGATTCCGAAGCGGTCCCGCCCTCTTCAATGGAAGCGAAGTCGAGGATGGAGAGCGGATACGGCATGGAATGGCCTTTCGTTGTGCGGTTTTTTCTGCCCGTGAGCGCAGGAGGTTGAATCCTGCGGACGGTCCGCTGGAACAGCGTTAGGTGTCCGAACGGGCTTAGGGTTCAACCGCGGGAGGCTCCCGCTTATTTCAACCGCAGTGTGAATCCCGGCACCAGGTCATTTCTGACGCGCCAGGAAGTTCGAGAGCCGGTGGAAGGACTGGCTCCAGCCGCTCTCGTGTCCGTCGCGGTCCTGGGCTCCCGGAAACGGGCCCTGCCGGAAGGTCATCTGCGTTCCGCCGTTGTGCGGTTCCAGGTCCACCGTGATCAGGGTGAGGTTGCTGGCCGGGGTCCCATCCGGTTCTTCCCATTGCTGGGTCATCGAAAGATGCTCCGGCGGGTCCAGCCGTTCGAGTGTGCCGCCCCACCACAGTTCCTCCCCGGTAATGGTGTTGATCATGCAGGCCTTGTATTTTCCGCCCTCACGGTCGTCGACGCTGACCCGGTCTGCCGGGACGATGAAGCCCTCAGGTCCCCACCAGTCCGTGGCATGCGCCAGGTCAGCCCAGGCGTTGTAGACCGCTGCCGGTTCGGCGGCGAAACTCCGCACCATCTCCAGATAGATTGCCCGGCGGGAATCGGATTCTGCTGGCTGTGCCATGGCGCGCCCTTCCTCGAGGAGCAGCTGTGTTCCCTTTAAGTGTGCGTCCGCTCTTGGCGGCAGGCACGGCACTCCGCCCGGTTTTCCCCCGGCAGGGGTACCTTGGCTGGGTGAGCAGGCTGCGCATTGGAACCTCCGGCTGGTCCTACCAACACTGGCGGGATGAGTTCTATCCGCCGGGCTTGCCGGCCGCCAAATGGCTGGAGCACTACGCGGACCGCTTTGACACCGTGGAGTTCAACGGCAGCTTCTACCGCTGGCCACGGGAAGAGGCGTTCGCCAGGTACCGGGACCGTCTGCCGCCCGGTTTCGAGTTCTCCGTCAAGGCGCCCCGCGGCCTGACACATGCACGGAAACTGCGTGATCCGGTCGTCTGGATCGAACGGATCACCCGCTGCTGGCAGGAGCTGGGAAACCGGGCGGGTGTGCTGCTGCTGCAGCTTCCGCCGGATCTGGAGCGCGACGACGGCAGGCTCGCCGGGGTGCTTTCGGCGCTGTCCCCGGATATCCGGGTGTCCGTCGAGTTCCGGCATGCCAGCTGGAACGTCCCGGAGGTCTTTGGGCTGCTGGCGGAGCACAACGCTGCCTACTGTGTGATGAGCGGAGCACAGCTTCCCTGCCTGCTGGAAGCCACCGCGGACTTCGTTTACGTCCGGCTGCACGGACCGGATCCGGACGTCCTGTACGCCGGTTCCTATTCCGAGGCGGACCTGCGCTGGTGGGCGGACAGGATCCGGGAATGGGAGGATTCCGGACGGGAAGTCTATGCGTACTTCAATAACGACGGCGGAGGCGCCGCGGTGCACAACGCGCGGCGCCTCCGGGAACTGCTGGCCCTCACCGGAAATCCCCAGGCCGGATAATTGCCGGCCGGGGTCAGCGGGCGGCGAGCATTTTCGCCCGCCGGTGGGAGAGGACCTGGCCGCCGATCACCACCAGCAGTGCGAGGATGAACATGGCCGAGCCGATCACGTTAGCCTGTGCCGGGATTCCCCGGGTGGCGGCGACGTAAATGAACTTCGGGAACGTATCGACGTTGCCGGAGTTGAAGTTGGTGATGATGAAGTCATCGAAGCTCATGGCGAAGGCGAGCAGCGCGGCTGCGACGATGCCGGGCAGCAGCAGCGGAAACGTGACCCGCCAGAACGCCTGGACCGGAGAGGCGTAAAGGTCTCCCGCGGCCTCCTCGAGTTTCGGATCCAGGCTGGCAACCCGGGCCTTGACTGTCACCACAACAAAGGAGATACAGAACATGGTGTGGGCGAGGATGACCGTGCCCATTCCCAGTTCGGCTCCGAGGTTCAGGAACTGGGCCAGCAGGGATGCGCCCAGGACCACTTCCGGGGTGGCCAGCGGCAGGAAGATCAGCATGTTCGCCGTCGCGTTGAACTTGAACCGGTACCGGACCAGTCCAATGGCGATCGCGGTTCCGAGCGTGGTGGCCAGGACCGTGGCAATAAACCCGATCTGCAGGCTGTTGCCCAAAGCCTGGCAAACATCCGGGGCCCCGCAGGGGTTCTTCCAGTTCTCCAGCGTGAAGCCGCGCCAGGTGAGGTTGGTGCGGCCGGCGTCGTTAAAGGAGAAGGCGAAGACATACGCAATGGGAACCAGCAGGAAAAGGAAGGCCAGTCCTCCGAACACCGGCACCAGCCAGCGGCCAAGTCTCTGTTTCATTGTCGGTCCCTTACATCAGTTCTTTGGTGCCGAAACGGCGGACGTACAGGATCACCAGGAACAGGATCGCCAGCATCAGCAGGAAGGACAGTGCGGACGCTCCCGGGTAATCCACCACCCGGAAGAACCGGGAGTCGATAACCTGGCCAATCATGGTGGTGTTCTGGTTGTTGCCCAGCAGAGCCGCGTTGACGTAGTCGCCGGTAGCGGGGATGAAGGTCAGCAGGGTGCCGGCCATCACGCCCGGCAGGGAGAGCGGAAAGGTGATTTTGCGGAAGGTGGTGAAACCGTTCGCGTAGAGGTCCCCGCCCGCCTCGATCAGCCGGGTATCCAGCCGTTCCAGGTTGGCGTAGATCGGCAGGGTCATAAACGGCAGGAAGTTATAGGTCAGGCCGCAGATCACGGCAAACGCCGTAGCGGTCAGGCGTCCGTCCGGCGGCAGGAGGGCCAGTGAGCGGAGCACCGAAACCACGGGTCCTTCATCGGCCAGGATCTGCTTCCAGGCCTGGGTGCGCAGGATGAAGCTGGTGAAGAAGGGCGCGATGATCAGCACCAGCAGGATGCCCTTGAGCAGCTTCCGTTCCCGCAGCCGGACAGCCACCAGGTAAGCCATCGGGTAGCCGATGGCCAGGGCTGCCACGGTGGCGATCAGCGCGAAGGCGAAGGAACGCAGCAGCGCGGGCCAGTAATCCCGGAGGACCACCACGTAGTTGCCGAACTCCAGCGCCGGCACGAACTGCCCGACGTCGGCCCCCTCAGGCTTGATGTAGAGCGAGGTCGCCAGGAGGGAAACCACCGGCAGGGCGAAAAACAGGAGCAGGAAGATAAAGCCGGGAAGGATCAGCAGGTAGCCAACCCGGCCGCGCCGTTTGCCCGCTTCCTCTTCGGCCGCGCTGGGGCCGGTGTCGGCACCGGCGCTGGCTTTGCCGGTGGCCAGCAGTGCCATCAGAGACCGTCCTCTCCGGCTCCGGCCTGCCGGTCCTCGCTTCCGCTGAGGCCGAAGGCATGCGTGGGATCCCAGGCCAGGCGGACCCGGTCGCCGTCGGCAAACAGGGCACCGCCGTGGTTCTGCGTGAAAACCCCACCGTGCCGATCCCCTCTGCCTCGACCAGGTACTCCGTGCTGGCTCCGGTGAAGGACGCATCCAGCACAACGCCCCGGATGGCATCCTGCGCCGAGCTGGCCAGATCCGCTTCCATCCGCAGTTTCTCCGGCCGGATCCCTACCAGGATCCGGCCGCTGTGGTCCGTGGCGCGGTCCTTTAGCAGGGTCAGCGCGTTTCCTGCCACGTCCAGCTGCAGGAACTCACCTGCTTCTGAAGTCACCGTGGCCGGCATGAGGTTGGACTTGCCCAGGAAGTTCGCGACGAATGCCGTGCGCGGAAGGTCATACAGTTCCTGCGGCGGGCCCATCTGCTCTACGCGGCCATGGTTCATCACGGCCACGGTGTCGGCCATGGTCAGGGCTTCCTCCTGGTCATGGGTGACGTGCACAAAAGTCAGCCCCACTTCGGTCTGGATCTTCTTCAGCTCCACCTGCATCTGGCGGCGCAGTTTCATGTCAAGGGCTCCCAGCGGTTCATCCAGGAGCAAGACGGCGGGCTGGTTCACCACGGCGCGCGCCAGGGCCACACGCTGCTGCTGCCCGCCGGAGAGCTGGGCCGGGCGGCGCGCGGCCAGATGACTGAGCTCCACCAGTTCCAGGGCGGCTTTGGCCTGGGCCTCGGCGTCCCGGACCTTGCGGCGCTTGAGCCCAAAGGCCACGTTGTCCAGCACGCTCATGTGGGGGAAGAGGGCGTAGTTCTGGAAGACCGTGTTCACCGGACGCTGGTAGGAACTGGTGCCGGTAATGTCCTTGCCGCCCAGGCTGATGCTGCCGGCGGTGGGCTGTTCCAGGCCGGCGACCATGCGCAGCGTCGTCGTTTTTCCGCAGCCGGAGGGGCCCAGGAGGGCGAAGAAGGAACCGGACGGGATCACCAGGTCGAGGTTATCGACGGCGGTAAAGTCGCTGAAGCGTTTGGTGATCCCGGACAGGACCAGGTCCGCGCCGGTACCGCCCGGTGCCGCACCCGGTTCCCGGGAAAGCTCAGTGGTGCTCATGGCGCTAGTTTCCGATCGCGGTCTGGAAGCGGTCGCTGTAGTCAGTCTCTTCATCAGGAGTCAGTGTCCGCAGAACGTGGGCGCTGGCCAGGAAGTCATCCGTGGGGAAGATCAGCGGGTTCTCGACCAGGGCCGGATCGATGTCCTGCATGGCCTCCCGTGCGCCTTCAACCGGGCAGATGAAGTTGACGTACGCTGCCACCGTGGCCGCATTGACCGGGTCGAAGTAGTAATCCATGAGCTTCTCGGCGTTGGCCTTGTGCGTGGCGCCGATCGGCACCAGCAGGTTGTCCGACCAGAGGGTTCCCCCTGCCTCGGGGATGGCGAACTCCCATTTATCGCCTTCCTCGAAGTTCAGCTGGGTAATGTCACCCGACCAGCCAATGACGGCCAGGGCATCCCCCGAGATGAGGTCTTCCTTGTAGGAGTTGCCCTTCACCTGGCGGATCTGTCCGTCCGCAATCTGCTTGGAAAGGATGTCCAGGGCATTCTCGAATTCCTGGTCTCCCCAGTCGCCGGTGATGTCCACTCCGTTGTCCAGCATCAGCAGGCCCATGGTGTCCCGCATCTCGTCCAGGACCTCCACCCGGCCCTTGAGCTCCGGCGACCAGAGGTCGGAGACCGTCTTCAGTCCCTTGGGGAATGCCTCTTTGTTCCAGGCGATTCCGGCAAACCCGGACTGCCAGGTCAGCGAGTGCTTGCGTCCCGGGTCGAAATCCACGTTCTGCAGGGTGGAAAGCAGGTTCTTGGAGTTGGGGATGTTCGCGAGGTCCAGTTCCTGGGTGTATCCGAGGCGGATCAGGCGGGCCGCCATCCAGTCTGTCAGGGTCACAATGTCCTGGCCGATGTCCTGGCCGGCCGCCAGCTGTCCCTGGACCTTGCCGAAATAGGTGTCGTTGCCGTCCACATCCTCGGAATAGCTTGCCTTGATTCCAGTGGCCGCCGAGAAGGCTTCCAATGAGGGGTATTTCTGGGTGGAGTCGTCGTAGTCCAGGTACAGCGTCCAGTTGGCCCAGCTCACTGTCTTTTCCGAATCGGAAACATCCGCCGCGGGACTGGGTTTCGAGGACGAGCCTCCCGTCCCTCCCCCGGTTCCGCAGGCGGCAAGCATGCCCGCGACTGACAGGCCGCCCGCACCCAGCAGCAGCTTGCGGCGGGAAAGCTGGGAGTTGATGATGCTCCTGAGCATCGGATCGGTCACGGGGCGCTTCGACATTGGAACTCCTTGCTGGCACAACTGCACTGCGGACGGGTTGTTGTTGATCGATAGTGCCAGACGCAATTCCGCACCTACAAGGTTTTCGTTGTAAAAGTTTTGTTACACCACGGTTTCCGAAAATAATCCGCCAATGAGACATGTTTTCAGTTTCCAAAAGCCTTGATTTCGAACGAAATAAAAGATTGAATTGCAACCACTCGCACGCCGCGAGCCGGTGAATCCGCATCAGGAGGTGAAGAAGACTATGGAATCCGCAGCTGGAAGCCATTCTGTCGACGACATCTCCAAGGCGATCATCGAGCAGCTGCAAGCAGACGGGCGCCGCTCCTACGCTGCGATCGGTAAGGCCGTGGGCCTCTCCGAAGCCGCGGTACGGCAGCGGGTCCAGAAGCTGACGGACAGCGGCGTGATGCAGATTGTGGCCGTGACGGATCCCCTGCAGCTGGGATTCCCACGGCAGGCGATGCTGGGCATCAAGGTCCACGGAGATGTTCTGGCGGTGGCTGACCTGGTGTCGGCCATCGACCAGGTGGACTACTGCGTCGTCACGGCCGGCTCATTCGATCTGCTGGCCGAAGTCGTGTGCGAGAACGACCAGGACCTGCTGCTGCTGGTGAACCGGTTCCGCGGCATTCCAGGCGTTTCGAGCACTGAAACCTTTATGTATCTCTCCCTGCGGAAGCAGGCCTACAACTGGGGCACCAGATGACCGAAACAACAGTCCAGCCTTCCTCCACGCCGTCTTCAACTTCGTCAACAACCCCGCGCGGAACGGACCGCCAGCAGGCGGCCCGCGACCATCTGTGGATGCACATGGCCCGCCACTCGGGCCCGGTATCCGGCGGCAACGTTCCCATCATCACGCGCGGCAAGGGACACCTGATCTACGATGACCGCGGCCACGAACTGATTGACGGCCTGGCCGGACTGTTCACCGTCCAGGTGGGCCACGGCCGGGAAGAGCTGGCCGAGGCGGCGGCCCGCCAGTCCCGCGAACTGAGTTTTATGCCGCTGTGGTCCTACGCCCACCCGCCGGCGATCGACCTCGCCGAGCGGCTGGCCGCCGGGGCTCCCGGCGACCTGAACCGGGTCTTCTTCACCACCGGCGGCGGTGACGCCGTCGAATCCGCGTGGAAACTGGCCAAACAGTTCTTCAAGCTCACCGGAAAACCCACCAAACACAAGGTGATCTCCCGTGCGGTCGCCTATCACGGCACGCCGCAGGGCGCCCTGTCCATCACCGGCATCCCGGACATGAAGGCTCCCTTCGAACCGCTGGTTCCCGGGGCGTTCCGCGTGCCGAACACCAATCAGTACCGTGCCCCCGCAGGCCTGGAGGACCCGGAAGCCTTCGGCCGCTGGGCCGCGGACCGCATCGGTGAAGCCATCGAATTCGAAGGACCGGACACCGTGGCCGCCGTCTTCCTGGAGCCGGTGCAGAACTCCGGCGGGTGTTTCCCGCCGCCCCCCGGCTACTTCCAGCGGGTCCGGGAAATCTGCGACCAGTACGACGTCCTGCTGGTCTCCGATGAAACCATCTGCGCCTTCGGCCGGATTGGTTCGATGTTCGCCTCGACCGACTTTGATTACGTGCCGGACATCATCACCTGTGCCAAGGGCATCACCAGCGGCTATGCCCCGCTCGGTGCCATGATCGCGTCGGACCGCCTGTTCGAGCCGTTCGCCAAGGGAGACACCACCTTCTACCACGGCTACACCTTCGGCGGGCACCCGGTCTCCGCCGCCGTCGCCATGGCCAACCTGGACCTCTTCGACAGTGAAGACCTCAACAACCGTGTGAAGACCAATGCTCCTGCCTTCCGCGCCACGCTGGAGAAGCTGAAGGATCTGCCGATCGTCGGCGATGTGCGCGGCGAGGGCTATTTTTACGGCATTGAACTGGTCAAGGACAAAACCACCAAGGAGACCTTCTCTGACGAGGAATCCGAGCGGCTGCTGCGCGGCTATATTTCAACCGCCCTGTACGACGCCGGCCTCTACTGCCGTGCCGACGACCGGGGGGATCCGGTGATTCAGCTCGCTCCGCCGCTGACCATCGGCCAGCCGGAGTTCGACCAGATCGAATCGATCCTGCGTTCAGTCCTCACAGAAGGCCTGAACCACCTCTGATATGGCGCTCTCCACAGCTCCCGTGAACGGCAACGTCTCCTTCTGGTTTGCCGAAACCGGCCTTCCCGATCCCCGTCCCGGCCTGGACAGGGATCTGGAGGCGGATGTCGCCGTCGTCGGCGCCGGTTACACGGGGCTGTGGAGCGCCTATTACCTGAAACAGGCCCGCCCGGACCTGTCCGTGGTGGTTCTTGAATCCCGGTTCGCGGGGTTTGGCGCCTCCGGCCGCAACGGCGGCTGGCTGACCAACTCCATCACCGGCGGGCGCGGACAGTACGTCAAAACCCATGGCCGCGCCGTCGTCGGGCGGTTTCAGGAGCTGCTGAACGGCACGGTGGACGAGGTCATCCGGGTGGCAGCGGCTGAGGGAATCGACGCCGGAATCGCCAAGGGCGGGGAGCTGAATGTTGCCCGTAACCGGGCCCAGCTCGGCCGGCTGCGGGCCTTGGCCGCCGAGGAAGCCCAGTGGCCGGAGGCCGGTACCCGCCTGCTCGATGCCGGTGAAACCGCCGAGCGGCTCAACGTCGCCGGCGCTCTGGGCAGCATCCACCACCCGCACTGCGCGCGCATTCATCCGGCGCGCCTGGTCCGGGGCCTGGCCGGCGCCGTCGAAGCCCTGGGCGTGCCTGTCTTCGAAGACACCCCCGTCAGCGAAATCCTTCCCGGCAGGGCCGTGACCCCGCGGGGAACCGTGCGTGCCAGGTACATTCTGCGCGCCACCGAGGGATTCACCGCCAACCTGCGCGGCCACCACCGGGAATGGCTGCCGATGAACTCCTCCATGATCGCCACCGAACCGCTGCCGGACAGTGTCTGGGATGACATTGGCTGGAGCTCCATGGACACTGTGGGCGACATGGCGCACGCGTACATGTACGCCCAACGCACCGGTGATGGGCGGATCGCCCTGGGCGGACGCGGCGTGCCCTACCGTTTCGGCTCCCGGACCGACAGCGACGGCGCGACCCAGCCGGAGACCATCGCCAAGCTCACGGCACTGCTGCGGGACATGTTCCCGGCAGCGGCAGCGGCGCGCATCGACCATGCCTGGGCCGGTGTGCTGGGAGTCCCCCGCGACTGGAAAGCCACCGTGGGGCTGGACCCGGAGACCGGGCTGGGCTGGGCCGGCGGCTATGTCGGCACCGGCGTCGCGGCCACCAATCTCGCAGCCCGCACCCTGCGGGACCTGATCCTGGACCCGGAGAGCGAACTGACCCGGATGCCGTGGGTCAACCGGAAGGTCCGGCGCTGGGAACCCGAACCCCTGCGCTGGCTCGGGGTGAAGTCCATGTACGCGGCGTATTACGCGGCCGACCGTGCCGAAAACCGCGGGCGGGCGACGACGTCGCCCATCGCCAAGGCCGCGGACCTGGTTTCGGGGCGGTAGCGGACTACACCGCGGCTGGAAGCGACTGCAGCTGGCGCAGCAGCACGGCTACGTGCAGCGAGGTCCGGGATTCCGGATCGTTCAGGGATACCCCCAGCTTCGCTTCCAACTTGTCCAGCCGGGCGTAGAGCGTAGGGCGGCTGAGGTAGCCACTGCGGGCCAGCTCCGTTTTATTGCCGCCGCACTCCAGGAACCGCTGCAGCAGCACCAGGTCCTCCTCCGCACCCTCCTCCAGGATCCCGCGCAGTTCCGCTGCAGCGAAGGACACCGCACGGGAGTCCTCGCGCAGCAGGGCCAGCAGACCGCGCAGCCGCACATCGGTGGAGCGGAAGTACCGCTTCCCGCTGCCGGGCATGGTGCCGGCGGTCTGCGCCACGTGGGCCGCTTCATCCAATCCGGCGGCGGCATCGGCCAGCGCAGACCGGGCGCGGCCCACCCCCGCCGTCCACAGCAGCGGTTCCGCGGCGGCTGCGGAACGCCCAGCCAGGTCTCCGCACAGACGTTCCAGCACACTGTCTTCCAGCATCCGCGCGGGCAGGGCCAGCAGTACCGCCACCTGTCCGGTCTGCAGTGCTGCTGCCAGGGCGGAGTTCCGGGTGGAGGCCAGCACACCATCGAGCAGTTCCAGCAGGGCCCGTTCCTTGCGCTGCATCGACATCGGATCCTTGCCGCTGCCGGCATCCAGCTGCAGGACCAGCGGCAGATAGGCCGGTGAAGGAGGCAGCCCCAGCGCAGCCGCACGGGTCATCACTTCATCCTCCTCCGGCCCCCGGGGCGAGCGCAGTTCATGGATCAGCCCCGCTTTGGCCTGCTGGGCCAGGCCTGCCTGGTCCCGCTCGGCGAGCCGGTTGATGGACAGGGCCTGGCCTGCCCGTTCGAGCACCATTGAGGCCTCGGCCGCGGCTTCCGGGGAGGCCGAGGCCTGGGGAACCACCAGCCTTCCCCAGTGCTGGCTGCCCAGGCCCACCGGGGTCTGCAGCCAGCCCCCGGCCCCCGTCCGGGCCGTTTCCCCGCTGCGGTGCACGGCGCGGGAGCGGCCCTGCCAGTCCTGCAGGAGCTCCTGCGGCGGAACGTTCCCGGGAGCGAACGCGACCACCAGATGGGAGCTGTCCTCCAGCACCACCGGGGACCCGAGCAGCTGCCCGGCACGGTCAACAATTTCCTGCACTCCGGCGCTTTGCAGGCTGAGCATCGTAAACACCTCGTGGACTTCCCGCGCCTTCTCCACCTGTTCCAGTTGCCGCGCGACGATGCGCCGGTGCACCACTTCGGTGACTTCCACGAACCGGATCCGGCGGTGCAGCCGGACCACGGGCAGGTCCGTATGCGCCGCGGCTGCAGCCAGGGCTGCCGCGTCCGCCGGACGGCCGGCAAGGATTTCCACGATGACCCCCGCCGCTCCTGCAGCCTGCAGCCCGGCCAGATAGTCACGCGCTTCCGCCGCCGAACTACCAAACGCCAGCCCGGTGGTCAGAACCAGTTCCCCGCCCTCCAGCAGGTCCGCCAGGCTCGCCAGCTCGGCAACGTGCACCCAGCGCACGGGGGCGCCCAGAAACTCTTGTCCCGACAGCACCTCCGGAGCTCCGGCACGCACGACGTCGAGCTCCAGCACGTCCTCCAAGGTCAGACTCATGCCGCGAGTCTAGGTGCTCTTCCCCTACCCGTCCTTACAAAGCGTAAAGATCCATCAATATTTCCTGACAGGTTGGCAATGTCCGTGGTGTCACACCCTTGGGCAGGATGGAGCCAGACCCGCGAAACCCACACCTTAGGAGCCCCCGTGCAGACCACGAAGCACTGGATCAACGGCGCTTTCACCGCCCCGTCCGACACCCGCCTGGCCGACGTCACCAACCCTGCCACCGGCAAGGTCACCTCACAGGTAGCGCTGGCCTCCGCCGAGACAGTGAATGACGCCGTCGCCGCTGCCGCCGCTGCCTTCCCGGGCTGGCGGGACACCTCCCTGGCCCGCCGCGTGCAGATCCTCTTTGCCTTCCGTGAACTGCTGAACGCCCGCAAGCCGGAACTGGCCGCCATCATCACCGCTGAACACGGCAAAGTGCTCGACGACGCGCTCGGCGAAATCAGCCGCGGCCAGGAAGTCGTGGAGTTCGCCTGCGGCATCCCGCACCTGCTCAAGGGCGGCTACACCGAGAACGCCTCCACGAAGGTGGACGTGCACTCCCTCCGCCAGCCCGTGGGCCCGGCCGCCATCATCAGCCCGTTCAACTTCCCCGCCATGGTGCCCATGTGGTTCTTCCCGGTCGCTATTGCCGCCGGCAACACCGTCGTCATCAAGCCGAGCGAAAAAGACCCCACGGCTGTCAACTGGATTGCCGAACTCTGGAAGGAAGCCGGCCTGCCCGACGGCGTCTTCAACGTGGTCCACGGCGACAAGGTGGCCGTGGACACCCTGCTGCAGCACCCGGACATCAAGTCCGTGTCCTTTGTGGGTTCCACACCGATCGCGCAGTACGTCTACCGTGAAGGCACGGCCGCCGGCAAGCGCGTCCAGGCGCTCGGCGGCGCCAAGAACCACATGATCGTCCTGCCCGACGCCGATCTGGACCTGGCCGCCGACGCCGCCGTCAATGCCGGCTTCGGTTCCGCCGGCGAGCGCTGCATGGCCATCTCCGCCCTGGTCGCCGTCGAGCCCATCGCCGATGAACTGGTGGCTAAGATCGCCGAACGCACCCGCACCCTGCGCATCGGTGACGGCCTGCGCGGCACCGACATGGGCCCCCTGGTCACGGCCGCCCACCGCGACAAGGTGGCCGGCTACATCGAGGCCGGCGAAGCAGCGGGTGCCACCGTGGTCCTGGATGGGCGGCAGGTGGAGGCCGATGCCGAGGGTGAAGGCTTCTTCCTCGGCCCTACCCTCTTCGACAACGTCACTCCGGAAATGTCCATTTACACCGATGAGATCTTTGGCCCCGTCCTCTCCGTGGTCCGCGCTGAAAGCTATGACGAGGCGCTGGGGCTGATCAACGCGAACCAGTACGGCAACGGCACCGCAATCTTCACGAACGACGGCGGCGCCGCCCGCCGCTTCGAGAACGAGGTGGAGGTCGGTATGGTCGGAATCAACGTACCGATTCCCGTCCCGATGGCCTACTACTCCTTCGGCGGCTGGAAGAACTCGCTCTTCGGCGACTCGCACGCCCACGGCACCGAAGGCGTCCACTTCTTCACCCGTGGCAAAGTGGTCACCAGCCGCTGGCTCGACCCGAGCCACGGCGGCCTGAACCTCGGCTTCCCGCAGAACGCCTAGGACACGAAGGAGTATCCGCAGATGAGCACCGCTACCGAATCGGCTGTAACGGAAGAGGAACTGGCCGCCGGGCGCCGGGCCTACGACCTGGACCGCAGGCACGTTTTCCACTCCTGGTCAGCACAGAAGCAGATCAAACCCATGACGGTCACCAAGGCCGAGGGGTCCTATGTCTGGGACGGAGACGGCAACCGGCTGCTGGACTTCTCCTCCCAGCTGGTCAACACAAACATCGGCCACCAGCACCCCAAGGTGGTTGCGGCGATCCAGGAGCAGGCCGGAAAGCTGTGCACCATTGCTCCGCAGTATGTGAATGACGCCCGTTCGGAGGCGGCCCGGCTGGTCTCCGAGCTGACGCCGGGGAACCTGGACACCGTCTTCTTCACCAACGGCGGCGCCGACGCAATTGAGCACGCCATCCGGATGGCACGCCTGCACACCGGACGGTACAAGGTCCTCTCGGCCTACCGTTCCTACCACGGCGGCACTGCCCTGGCCATCAACGTCACCGGGGATCCCCGCCGCCTGGCCAATGATTACGGCAACGCCGGCACCGTGCACTTCCACGCGCCGTTCCTGTACCGCACCCAGTTCCACTCCACCACGGAGGACGAGGAGTGCCAGCGGGCGCTGGAGCACCTCGAGCAGTTGATCCTGCTCGAGGGCCCCGCCGCGTTTGCCGCCGTCGTGCTGGAATCCATTCCCGGTACCGCCGGGATCATGGTGCCACCTCCCGGCTACCTGGCCGGTGTCCGGGAGCTGACCCGTAAATACGGCATCATGTTCATCGCCGACGAGGTCATGGCCGGTTTTGGGCGGTCCGGCAAGTGGTTCGCGATCGAGCACGCCGAGGGGGTTGAACCCGATCTGATCACCTTCGCCAAGGGCGTCAACTCGGGCTATGTGCCGCTGGGCGGAGTCGCGATCTCAGACGAAATCGCCGCAACGTTCGCCGACACCGCCTACCCGGGCGGCCTGACCTACTCCGGTCATCCGCTGGCCTGCGCCGCTGCGGTGGCGACCATCGGCGCCATGCGGGACGAAGGCATGGTGGAAAACGCTGCCTTTCTGGGGTCAGACGTTTTTGGCCCGGGACTCGCCGCACTGGCGGAGCGGCACCCGAGCGTCGGCGAGGTCCGCGGGACCGGTGCTTTCTGGGCCATCGAGCTGGTAAAGAACCGGGACACACGGGAACCTCTGGCGCCCTACGGCGGTTCCAGCCCGGCCATGAACGAGCTGATTGCGGCCTGCAAGGAACGCGGCCTGCTGCCGTTCGCCAACTTCAACCGCATCCATGTGGTCCCGCCGCTGAACGTCAGCGAAGAGGAAGCGCGGACCGGGCTTGGCATCCTGGACGAGGTCCTGGGCCTAGCGGACAGCCACACCGAGGCGTAGGCCGCGCCCGGCGGCTGCCCTGAATCCGACTGCCCGCTTCCCGGGAATCGTCCCGGGAAGCGGGCGTTTTCCGTGTGCACCGGTACAAGGAGGCAGCCGCTTCCACCCACTTGTATTTCCCGGATGTAAACATTCCGGCAGCTTTGAAAGCACCGTTGACAAGGTCACCGGCCTCCCGTTTTATGGGAGCAGTCTGACCGTATGAATGCCATTCATTATTTGCGCACGTTTGTGTGTCATGTACCCATATGGTCCGGAAAGCGCTGGGTAATCCGGAAAAGACCCCAACAGGAAGGTGCCCGTGCCACACGCAGAATGGGTTTTCCATTCCGGAGCTGTCTTCGACGGCCGCCGGCTGGTCCGCGGGGCCAGCGCCGTGGCAGTCTCCGGCGGCCGGGTGTCGGCTGTCGGCAGCGATTCTGAGCTCCGGGCCCTGGCCGGCCCCGCCACGCAGACCGTCGACCTGGCCGGCCGGCTCATCTCCCCCGGCTTCACCGACGCCCACGTCCACGCCGCCTACGCCGGTGTGGAACGCCTGGGCTGCGACCTGGCGGAGCTCAGCGGCGCCCAGTCCTGCCTGGACCGGATCGCCGAATACGCGGCCCTTACTCCGGCTCCGGGGAACGACGCCGGCTGGGTCACCGGAGGCGGCTGGTACAAAGGCGACTTTCCCGGCGGCTACCCGGACCGCGCGCTGCTGGACGCCGTCGTCCCTGACCGCCCCGTGTATCTGATCAACCGCGACCACCACAGCGCCTGGGTGAACTCGCGTGCCCTTGAACTGGCCGGGATTGACGCGTCCACACCGGATCCGGCGGACGGACGCATTGAACGCGGCTCCGGCGGCCACCCCAGCGGCATTCTGCACGAAGGTGCCATGGACCTGATGACCCGGCTCCTGCCGCCGGTCACGGCCGAGCTGCTCGAAGCCGGCATCCTGCACGCCCAGGAGCACCTGTTCTCCGTTGGGGTCACCGGCTGGCAGGAAGCCATCCTCGGCAGTTACGGCGGCTACCCGGATGCATCCGCCGCCTACCGTTCACTGAGCAGGTCCGGAAAACTGAAGGCCCGGGCTGCCGGCGCGTTGTGGGTTCCGCGGGACACAACAGTGGATTCGGTCCCGGATCTGGTGGAGTCCTTCCGGAACCGCCGGGCTGAGAATGTTGCTGCCGGGTTCAGTACGCGCAGTGCCAAGATCATGGTCGACGGCGTTCCCGAGAACCTCACCGCAGCCATGCTGGACCCCTACCTGAAACCCTGCGCCTGCGCCGGACCGGAGTCCGCCGGTGAGCGCGGGCTGCTTTACCTGCCGCCCGAGGTGCTGCAGGCCGCTGCGGTGGCGCTGGACGCCGCCGGATTCGACCTGCATCTGCACGTGATCGGTGACAGGGCCGTCCGGACCGGGCTCGATGCGATCGCCGCGGCACGGGCAGCAAACCCGGGATTCGCCGGCCGGGAACATCCGGATCGACAGCATGCGGGAAGACACCAGATGGACAAACGACACCATATGGACAGACGACACCATATGGCGCACCTGCAGATCATCCATCCCGGCGACGTCGCGCGCTTTGCAGCACTGGAGGTCACAGTGAATGCGCAGGCGCTCTGGGCCTGCAATGACGACCAGATGAGGGATCTGACCGTTCCACTGCTCGGTGCCGAACGCGCTGCCTGGCAATATCCTTTCGCTGATCTGGAGGCCGCCGGAGCCAGCCTTGCAATGGGCTCCGACTGGCCGGTTTCCAGCCCCGATCCCTGGCAGGCCATCCATGTGGCGGTCAACCGCGCGCATCCGGATCATCCCGGCGCTCCGGCGCTGCAGCCGGAACAGGCCCTGACTCTGCAAAGTGCCCTGGCCGCCTATACCGGCGGTTCGGCCTGGCTGAACCGGTCAGCAGGGGGTTCCTTGGTCTCCGGCGCACCGGCGGATCTGGCTGTGCACTCGGCCAACCCGTTCGGACTTCCCGCCCCGGGTTTGTCCGCAGTCCGCGTGGACCTGGCGATGGTCGCGGGGGAACCCGTTTTTGTCCGGGATGGCGCTGCCGGCGGGACTCCCGCCCGGCTGCAGAGGACCAGCGCATGAGGTTCAATTCCTGCCCCTGTTCCCTGCCAAACCCACCCGTTTCCAGCCCAGCCAACCGAATGGACTTAGCAACACATGGCTAACACCGTCCCCGCCCCCACCGTCCTTGCAGCCGGCATTCCCCTCCACCCGGACAGCCTCGACCTGGCCCACGAGCCGGTGGCTCCCTCCGCCATCGCCGCGGGAACCCCCGCCACCGGTCTCCACGAACTTGGCCTTTTCGGCGGCGTGGAGCTGGGGGTCTGGGAGATGACCGAGGGCGGGATGTACGACACCGAAGCCGAAGAGGTCTTCCTGGTGCTCTCCGGCACTGCCACCGTGGAGTTCCTCGACGAGGACGGGTCCGTGACCTCAATCCACGAACTCAGTCCGCATACGCTGATGCGGTTCGCCGCCGGAACCCGCACCCGCTGGACTGCCACCAGCACCCTGCGCAAGATCTACCTGACCCTGCCGTCCTAGGACCGCCTTCACCGCGTTCCCGGAACCCAACGATCCACGGAGTAAGAAACCATGCAGCAGTTCACCGAAGGCCACCAGTTCATCAACGGCCGCTACCGGCACGGCAGCGGCGAGGAGGCCCAACGCATCAACCCGGCCACCGGCGCGGCCGCGGAGACCCTGCGCTACGCTGACGCCTCCGACGTCAACGACGCCGTCGCCGCCGCCAAGCAGGCGTTCGCCGGCTGGTCCAAACGCACCCCCGGCGAACGGTCGGAGGCCCTGCTGGCGCTGGCCGCCGAACTTGATGCCCGGGCCGGGCTGCTTGCCGAGCTGGAGACTTCCCAGACGGGGAAGTCCATCCGGATGTCCACGGAATTCGATGTGCCGGGAACCGTGGACAACGCCGCCTTCTTCGCCGGAGCTGCCCGGCAGCTGCACGGCCTGGCAGCGGGCGAATACGGGGCCGGAGGGACCTCCATGGTCCGGCGGGAACCGATCGGTGTCATCGGCTCGATCTCCCCGTGGAACTACCCGCTGCAGATGGCGGGCTGGAAAATTCTCCCCGCCGTTGCTGCCGGCAACACGATTGTGCTCAAGCCCAGCGAACTGACGCCCGGGACGTCCCTGATCTTCGCCGAGGCCGCTGCCGCGGCCGGAATTCCCGACGGCGTGATCAACATTGTCACCGGCTCCGGGCCCGTAGCCGGTGAGGCGCTGGTGACCCACCCGGATGTGGCCATGACCTCCTTCACCGGATCCACCACCGTCGGCCGCCACATCATGGCCATGGCAGCCCGCACGGCGAAGCGGGTCCACCTGGAACTCGGCGGCAAGGCCCCGTTTGTTGTCTTTGACGACGCCGATCTCGAGGCTGCGGCGCACGGCGCCGTCGCCGGATCAATCATCAACGGCGGCCAGGACTGCACAGCTGCGACCAGGGCCTACATCCAGGCACCGCTGTTCGAGCAGTTCACAGCGCGGGTCGCGGAACTGATGGACGCCGTCGTCGTCGGGGACCCCACCGACCCGGATACGGACCTCGGCTCCCTGATCAGCCACGTGCACCGGGACAAGGTTGCCGGCTTCGTGAACCGCGCCCGGGACGCCGGTGCGAAGATCCTGGCCGGCGGTGAGGCACCTGACGGTGCGCTGGCCCGTGGTGCGTTCTACCGGCCCACACTGGTCACCGGCGCGGCCCAGGACTCGGAGATTGTGCAGGACGAGATTTTCGGCCCCGTGCTCACCGCACTGCCCTTCGACACGGACGAGGAAGGCATCGCGCTGGCCAACGACACGCCTTACGGTCTGGCCGCCTCAGCCTGGACCCGGGACCTCTCCCGTTCCCTGCGCGCCAGCGAAGAAATCGCGGCGGGCTGCGTCTGGGTCAATGACCACATTCCGATCGTGTCCGAGATGCCCCACGGCGGCTACAAGGCCTCCGGCTTCGGCAAGGACATGTCCATGTACTCCTTCGAGGAATACACCAACGTCAAGCACGTGATGATGAGCCGCGATGCTGCCGCCCACAAGGAGTGGCAGGACACGGTTTTCCGGGCCCGGTAAGCCGGCCTTCCCACCGTCCCTATCTTCCGGAGGTATCCCATGATCGAGATCACCCGCACCGGCGCACTGCTCTCACCGGCGGCAACCGGTCCCAGCACCCGGCCGGCGCTGCGGGTGGGCGTGGTCCAGCACCGATGGCAACCGGATCCGGAAGCGGTAAAAGCCGAGCTGAACGACGGGATTGCCCGTGCCGCCGACCAGGGAGCTGCCGTCGTCTTCCTCCCCGAGCTCACGCTGTCCCGTTACCCGGCGGACACCCTGCCCGATGGCCGGCCGGCAGACCTTGCCGAGGACCTCACCAACGGTCCGACGTTCGCATTCGCTGCGGCGGCCGCCCGGCGCCACGACGTCTGCGTGCATGCTTCCCTGTACGAGCAGGCGGAAGGGCCGGACGGACTGGGGCTGAACACTGCTGTCCTGGTGTCGCCGGAAGGCCAGCTGCTGGCCCGGACGCACAAACTGCATCTTCCGGTCACCACCGGGTACTTCGAGGACAGGTTTTTTCGCCCCGGCCCCGCGGTTGCGGATGCCTACCAGGTCCATGCGCCCGCAGAGCTCGACGGCGCGAGGCTGGGCCTGCCCTCCAGCTGGGACCAGTGGTTTCCCGAGCTGGCAAGGCTTTACGCGCTGGGCGGAGCGGAGGTGCTGGTCTATCCGACGGCGATTGGTTCGGAACCGGATTTCCCGGACTTCGACACGCAGCCGCTGTGGCAGAAGGTGATCCTTGGGAACGCCATCGCCAACGGGCTGTTTATGGTGGTCCCGAACCGGTGGGGCAACGAAGGAAACCTCACGTTCTACGGATCCTCGTTTATCTGCGACCCCTACGGCCGGGTCCTCGTGCAGGCTCCCCGCCACGAGTCGGCGGTGCTCATTGCCGACCTCGATCTGGACCAGTGCGCCCACTGGCGCACGCTCTTCCCATTCCTCGATACCCGGCGGCCGGAGACCTATGGAGCGCTGGTCGAGCCGGCGCGGGGTGGGGCGGCCGGGCAGGAGACTGCGGCGGGGACCGTACCGGAGGCTGCATCCGGGGTTCCAGCCAGCTACGCCTCCATCGGGAGATAACGCTCCCGCATGCGGGGCAGCTTTAGCAGGTCAGGTTTAACGGATCAGCTTTGGCGGATCAGCTTTAGCGGGCACGCTTGGCGGATCAGCTGATGCCCAGGCTCTGCATGGTGTTCCGCAGCGTGTCGGCAGAATCCTGCAGGGCCTGCGTCTCGCCGTCATCGAGCGGCATTTCCAGCATCTTGTAGACGCCGCCGGAGCCAACAATGCTGGGCAGCGAGAGGGCCACCCCGGAGATGCCGTGCTCCCCCCGCAGAAGCGCCGAGACAGGAAGGACCGCGTTCTGGGCCTGGAAAACGGCCTCCACAATCCTCACTCCGGCGAGTCCGATCGCGTAGTTCGTGGCACCCTTGCCGGCGATGACCTTGTAAGCCGCGTTCACGACGTCGTCAGTAATTGCGGCAAGCAACTCATCGGTGAAGACCTGGCGGCCGCTGATCTGCCACTCGCGGATGGGCACCGGCCCGATGGTTGCACTGGACCAGACCGGGAACTCGCTGTCCCCGTGCTCGCCGATGATCGTGGCGTGCACGCTGGACATGAGGACATGGGCGGACCGGGCCACCAGCAGCCGAAGGCGGGAGGTGTCCAGCACAGTTCCGGAGGAGAAGATCCGGTTTGTGGGCAATCCGGTGATCTTCTGGGCGGCCACTGTCAGGACGTCGCAGGGGTTTGTCACCAGGACATAGACAGCTTCGGGTGCCTGTTCCATCAGTGCAGGCATCAGCGATTCCATGATCCGGACATTGGCCGCTGCAAGGTCCAGCCGCGTTTGGCCCGGTTTCTGGCGCGCTCCGGCCGTGATGACAATGACGTCGGCTCCGGCCAGCGCTTCAATGTTCCCGCCGCCGGTCACGGTGTTGGCACCCGTGAACTGCGTGCCGTGTGAAAGGTCCAGAACTTCGGCTTCCGCCCGTGCGCTGTCGATGTCGTAAATGGCGATCTCCCGGGCGGCTTCCCGGATGAGGGCGGCGTAGGCCAGCGCGGTCCCCACACCCCCTGCTCCGACGATTCCGAGTTTGGTGACTGGTCTGGTGGTGATGTTGGCCATGACTTTGAGCCTCGCTCATCCTTGGAGGGTTCCCCTAAATGCACTATAGGGCGGGCCCGGCGGCGATGGAACGGGTCAATGGCGGGCTGTATCCCAGGGAGCGGAAACCGGCCCCGGGTCTCCTCCAGCATCAGCGCCGAGCGGCGCAAGTCTCGGGTTCCCCCGTCCGCCATCTGACTGTCTCAGATACATTGAGCCACCATGCCGACGGAGGGAAGCAGCATGCGTCGCCTCAACTCAGTGCCCACGGAACGATTCCATCTTTGGTTGATGCTGGCGTCGACCTTTTCCACCGGAGTGATCGACGCCCTGGGATATTTAGGGCTCGATCAGGTTTTTACCGGGAACATGACCGGCAATGTGTTGCTTTTGGGGATGGCGTTTGCCGGCGGAGCAGACCTCCCAACGCTTCGTCCTGCCCTGGCTTTGGTGTGTTTTATGCTCGGTGCGGCGCTGGCCGGGAGGGTGCTGCGGCGCGGATCTGATGGCTGGTCCCGGCAGGTGTCCGCGGCCCTGACAGTTGTTGCAGGCTGGATCGCTCTGCTGGCCGTGTTTACCGCGGTGATTGATGTGCAGGCGGAGGAAATTCTTGGCAGCGTCACGACGTCGTCAATGGCTGCCGCGATGGGGATCCAGGCCGCAACGGCGAGGCATCTCAAAGTCGCTGAGATTTCCACCGTCGTCGTCACGTCCACAATCACCGGGTTGGCATCAGATTCCCGCTTGGCTGGTGGGGACAGCCATTTCTGGGCCAGGCGGGTTTTGGCCATCTCGCTCATTTTGATGGGGGCGGTTGCTGGTGCCGGTCTCTTGAACGCGGGCTTGTGGCTGGGGTTTACGGTTTCCGCGCTGATCTCCACGGCGGTGGCCCTTTTGGGTGCCCTTCGGCACCACCGAGAGCGCCGGTCTGTGGCAGGGGTTTAGGATTCCGGTTCTGTGGTGGACGCCGGCCGGAGACGGCGCTGTCGCCGATGTTCGCCGTCGCCTCCGATGTTCGCCGTCGCCAATTGCCGCCGTCGCCTCATCGACCGGTTTACCGTCAGCTCGCACATGCCGGTTCGGCCGGCGCGGCAGCCCAAACGCCCCCTGAACCTGTTCCCGACAAGACAAGTACCGCCGGCTCGGAGACCAGTAATTGAAGGGGACGATATAGCCCGTTTTGAGGCTTGGAATGTCGGTGGCGGCTGAAAGTGTGGGGGGTATGAACAGCTCCCCAGGCACCCCGCCTTCCCAGACTTCGGGTCGGGAAAACAGTGGCGCGTCCGGGACGCTGGACAGTTCCGGAATCCCGGCCGTGTTTTGTGCTGATCCGCAGGCGGTTTCATCGGTGGCGGAGATTCCGGAGGGGTTTGATGGGCGCTTGTCGCTGCGTTCGGTGGAGGGGCTGGGGTTTGCAGAGACGGTTGGCGCCTTAGAGCGGTTCGGGGTGCTGATCTCCTGGGCGCAGGCACAGCAGGCCAAGGTCACGGCCCGGCTGGAGGAGCTCTTCGCCCGCGACATTGCCCGGGCTGCCGGCCGGGAGGACCCTTCCTTAGCGCTGTCCCTCGCCGCGGCGGAGGCCGGCGCCGTGTTGAACCTGCCGCATATGAGCGCGATGCATTTGGTAAGCGAGTCGTCCCGGTTGGAGAGGGAGCATCCCCAGACCTTGGCCCGGCTGGCCGAGGGACGGATCGGGTACCAGCACGCGCGGATCATCCTGGACGAAACCCAGTACCTGCCCGACGTTCCGGTTCGGGGCCCTGGTTTGGCGACACATCCGGGCCCAGACTCTGGCACTGGCACAGGCACTGGCGCCGGGACCAGCCCTCAGGGCGAACCGGATCCCGGCAGTACGAATTCCGGTGACCATGGGGATAATCAGGCCACCCTGCTGGACCGCAACCTGCTCAGCCCGGAAGACCAGGAAGATGGAAACTCCGGTGCGGAGCCAGAGGCGGCTCCGGCTGGCAATGGTCCTGACCGGATGGGTGTGCGGCAGCGCTTCGAGGCGGATCTGCTCCGTTGCGCGGAAGGGCGAACCGCTGCCGGGTTTGGCCGGAAAGCCCGCCGTCTGCGGGAGTCCCGGTTCCCGCAGACAATTTCTGTCCGGCACCGGGATGCTGTGGAGAAGCGGCGGGTGTGTTTCGAGGCGCTTCCTGACGGGATGTCCTGTTTGACTGCGTTCCTCGCCGCGGAAAAGGGCCAGGCCATATACACGGCGTTGTCTGCCTCCGCACGAGCTGGAAAGTCGGCTGGGGATCCCCGGAGCGTTGACCAGCTGCGTGCCGACACTCTGGCTACGGTCCTGCTCGACGGCGGTCCAAGGGGGAAAACTCCGAACGTCGGTGAACAACCGGTTCCTGCGGGCCCGGAGGAGGGTGGCCCGTCCTGCGGCGGTTCCAGCCCAGCAGCGGAGGACAGCCCCGGTACCGAAGGCTCCCGCGAGACGGGAGAACCTGACGTGCGTTCGACCGCCCCCGCCGGCGCGGGACCTCGGCAGGCGTCCCGGTCGGGACGGAATGACAGACGCGCAGAACGCTCCCGGTCAGGACCACGGTCCCCCTCCGTGACCCGGCCCCGGGTGAGGACTGAGGTGAGAACTCAGGTGAGGACTGAGGTGATGGTGCTGATCAACGCTGACACCCTCGCCGGTCTGGACCAGGCACCGGCAGAGCTGAACGGCTATGGTCCTATCAGCGCCGAAACCGGACGGAAAATGATCCTGCAGGCCCTGAACTGGACACCTCTGCTGCAGGATTCGGCCTCCGGCGAAATCCTGGCCGTGGGACGGCGGCGGCGAATCCCTGCGGGACTCAAACGCTGGCTCCAAGCCCGCGACGGGACCTGCCGGTTCCCCGGCTGCGCCGTCAACGTAGCCCGCTCCGAGATCGACCACACCAGGCCCTGGGCTCGAGGCGGACCCACCGAGCACTCAAACCTTGAACATCTCTGCCCCAAACACCACCGCTTCAAAACCCTCGGCTATTGGAAAGCCCGCCGACCCGAACCCGGTGCCCTCGACTGGACCTCGCCGACGGGAAGAACCTATACCACCGAACCCGCGCTCGGGCTCGGCAGTCCTCCCGGCGCCGGATTCCCGCTGACATCAGAACCAAGCGCACTTTGGCGCGACGAGGACGCCGGCACGGTTGAATCCGCGGACCCTCCTCCTTTTTAAGGCAAGAGCTCCGCTCCTCGGTCCCCAGGCCCCCGCTCAGCCAGCCCAGCCCTCCCCAGCACAGCCCTCCCCAGCCCAGCCCTCCCTAGCCCTTCCCGGGCCAGCGCATCGTTCTCCTCGAAAGAGGACATGGCTAGAGTGGTCCCATGCTGGAGCAGAATGCCAGGGATTGGTCACCAGTCAGTACGGACCGTCTGCTGCTGCGCCGGCCGCTCGCACGTGACGAAGGCGCAGCTATCGACCTCCATACCGATCCCCGGACCAATGTCCACCACCCCGGGCCGTCAACCGTCACCCGGGCTTCATCCGCACGGACTTTCCACGAGATCCGGCAGCACTGGTACCGTCACGGGTTCGGAGTCTGGACCGTCGTCGACCCTAAAGACCCGCTGACCCTCATCGGCTTCACGGGAGTCTCCCACCGGATCGTCCGCGGCAGGCCTGCCTTGAACCTTTATTACCGCTACTCCCCTGATTACTGGGGCCAAGGGCTGGCAACGGAAGGTGCCCTGGAAGCAGTCCGCCGCTCCGAAGAGCTCCTTCCCGGACTACCTGTAGTCGCCTACACATCCGTGGACAACATCGGCTCCCAACGGACCGCTCTTGCTGCAGGGCTGGAGCGCCGGGAGGACCTCGACGTCGACCGCGGCACCTACATGGACATCTATCTGGCCAAAGGCTGGTAATCCAGGCAGCAATAACGAGGCAAACACCCCCACCCCCTCCGCCAGGTGACAAACAGTTCCTGTCCATCGCCACCCGTAAATTCTGTGCAGGGATCCATGTGGGGCCAGGCTCGGCTTACCCTGTAAATACCTACAGACCGCTTTTCCCACCCACTCCCACGGCCAGGATCCAGCCCGCCAGAAGCGGGTCTTCAGCTGGCCTCGGCACGTCGGCAGCTGGACCCGGCACGGAGGGTTTTATGGAGAGCTTCACCCCAACGACAAACCCGGTCGGCGAAAGCATCGCTCTTTCCGCACTTCTGGCCCTGGTTCCGCTGCTGGTCTTCTTCCTGCTGCTGGCCTTCGCAAAAACCAAGGCCTACATCGCTGGAGCCTGCGCGCTGGCTGCCGCCCTTGTGATCGCCGTCCTGGGCTTTGGCATGCCAGTCGGGCTGGCGTTCCTATCCGCAACCCAGGGCGCGGCCTTTGGCCTGTTCCCCGTTGTCTGGATCATTGTGATGGCCGTCTGGCTGTACCAGGTCACGGTGCGCAGCGGACGTTTCGAGGATCTCCGGCGCGTGTTCGACACCGTGGGCGGCGGCGACATTCGAGTCCAGGCCCTGCTGGTGGCGTTCTGCTTCGGCGGGCTGCTGGAGGCGCTGGCCGGGTTCGGCGCTCCGGTCGCGATCACGGTCACCATGCTGCTGGCCATCGGCATTGCACCAATCCGTGCCGCTACTGCCGTGCTGGTCGCCAACACGGCACCGGTCGCCTTCGGTGCGCTGGCCATCCCCATTACGACGGCGGCGAACCTGACCAGCTACACCGGCGACGAAATCGGAGCCGTCGTCGGACGGCAGACCCCGCTGCTGGCCTTCATCGTCCCGCTGATCCTGCTCTTCATCCTCGATGGCAGGCGCGGGCTGCGGGAGTGCTGGCCGGTAGCCCTGTTCACCGGCGTCGTCTTCTCGATTTTCCAATTCCTGTGCTCCAACTATTTCTCCTACGAACTCACTGACATTGTTGCGTCGCTTATAGCGATGGCTGCTGCCGTGGCGTTCCTGCGGTTCTGGCAGCCGCGCGGCAGTGCACAGGCCTCCGACCGGATGCACGGTGAGCTGGAAGCCGCCCGCGCTGGGGGCTGGACGCCAGCGGGCGCTAAGGGTAGTGGCGGGACCGGGCCAGAAGGCCACTCCAGAGGGCACGACGGCGGCCCCTCAGCAGCCGCCGGCAGCTCAGGACAGTCCGGCGGCAGTTCAGGACAACCCGGCAGTTCAGGACACTCCGGCACCGGAGGATCCTCGGGGCCGCCGGAATATGTCGGTGGCCAGCGCGGTGCGCACGCTGCCGGAAGTGCCGCTGAACGCGGGACCGGGAAGAGTGCCAGCACAGGCGGACTGGACGGTCAGGGCCAGGACCGGCTCACGCCGTCGCGCGGTTGGATGGCCCTGTTCCCGTACGTCCTGGTGATCGTCATCTTCGGCATCGCCAACCTCTGGACGCTCGGGGTGGATATCCCGGAGGCCCTCGCCAGAACCACCGTCGAAATCCCCTGGCCATGGCTCCACGAGGCCCTGCTGGATGCCGACGGTCAGACGCAGTCCTCCACGATCTACAGCTTCGATTGGCTGGTCAGTCCCGGAACCCTGCTGCTGATCAGCGGCCTGATCGTGGCCCTGGTCTACTCACGTTTTGATGACCGGGGCCGCTATCCGCTGACCATGGGCGGAGCCATGCAGGAAATGTGGCTTACCGCCAAGCGGATGAAATCCGCTGCGCTGACCATCCTGGGGGTCCTGGCGCTGGCGTACGTGATGAACTTTTCCGGCCAGACCATCTCCATCGGAACCTGGCTGGCGGCGACAGGTGCATTCTTCGCATTCCTGTCTCCGGTGCTCGGGTGGATCGGCACGGCAGTGACCGGCTCCGACACCTCGGCCAACGCCCTGTTCGCAAAGCTGCAGGAGACGGCCGGCCAGGCTGCCGGGCTGGATCCCAAGCTGATGGTCGCGGCGAACACCGGCGGCGGGGTCATGGGCAAGCTGATTTCCCCGCAGAACCTGGCAATCGGGGCCGCCGCAGTGAATATGAGCGGGCAGGAGTCCGTCCTGTTCCGGAAGGTCTTTGGCTGGAGTGTGGGCCTGCTGCTGGCACTGTGTGTGATCGTCTTCCTGCAGTCCACGCCCGTACTGAGCTGGATGATCCCCGGGTGAGCACGGGATCATCCAGCTGACGGGTCAGTAACTCGCCGGACTCCCCTGCGTCTCCGCGGATTCCTGCGGCAGGTACTTGGCGGCAAGCGCCTCGGAGGCGCGGGCCAGCAGCGCGACGTCGGCCCCCACCAGGATGAAGTCGACCCCGGCATCGAGATACCGCCGCGCGGTGGCCTCAGCGAATGCGTTGACGCCCACCGGAACACCCAGGTCCTTGGCCGTGCGGATGCACCGCTCGACGGCGGCCACCACCTCCGGGTGTTCCTGCTGCCCGAGGTAACCCATCGAGGCAGCCAGGTCCGAAGGGCCGACAAAGATCCCGTCCACACCGTCGGTTGCGGCAATCGCTGCCACGTTGGCCACGGCCTCAGCGGTTTCGACCTGCACCAGCAGGGTGACCGTTTCATCAGCGCGGGCGAGGTAGTTCTCGATCCGATTCCAGCGGGAGGCCCGGGCCAGGGCGCTGCCCACCCCGCGGACCCCGTGCGGCGGATAGCGGACGGCTGCGACGGCGGCCGCAGCCTGGTCCGCAGTATCCACCATCGGAACCAACAGGTTCTGCGCACCGAGGTCCAGGTACTGCTTAATCAGCACCGTGTCATTGATCGGCAGCCGCACCACCGGCTGGATCGGATAACCTGCCGCGACCTGCAGCTGCACGCTGATCGACTCCAGGCTGTTGATGCTGTGCTCACCGTCGATCAGCAGCCAGTCCAGGCCGGAGCCGGCACAGATCTCGGTGACCAGCGGATTGCCGGTGCATGCCCACATCCCCACCCGGGCACGGCTGCCCGGCGTCAGATCGGCTTTGAACGGAGTGTGGGGGTCTACTCGAAACGGCATGTCACTGATCCCAGCTGTCCGTAGTCTGCGTGGACGGTATCTCCCTTATGGACCCACATGGGCCGGGTGAAGGAGCCCGCCAGGATGATCTCGCCGGCGCCCAGGGTTGTGCCGTGGGCGGCAAGCTTGTTGGCCAGCCAGTAGACCCCGGCCGCCGGATGGTTCAGGACACCGGCAGCGACGCCGGTTTCCTCAATGGTCTGGTTCTTGTACAGCAGGGCCGCAACCCAGCGGAGATCGACGTCGGACACCTTCACCGGGCGCCCGCCCACCACCATGGCACCCATCGCCGCATTGTCGGAGATGGTGTCCACGATGGTGCGGCCTTCCATCTCGATCCGGGAGTCCAGAATTTCCAGGGCCGGGACCACGTACTCGGTGGCGTCCAGTACATCGAAGATGCTGCAGTTCGGGCCGGAGAGCGGCTTGCCCAGCACAAAGGCCAGCTCCACTTCGATCCGCGGATGGGTGTACGCGTCCCACTGCACGGTGCAGCCGTTTTCCAGCACCATGTTGTCGAAAATGACGCCGTAGTCCGGTTCGGTGATCCCGGTGGCGGCCTGCATCGCCTTGGACGTCAGGCCGATCTTCCGGCCGACCAGCTTCCGTCCGCTCTCCTGCATCCGCCGGCTCCACACGTTCTGCACGGCGTAGGAGTCCTCCACCGTCATCTCCGGGTAGCGGGACGTCAGCCGGGGAACCGGGACGCGGTTCGCGCCCGCTGCCACCAGTTCATCGGCGATCTTCTCAATGGTTTGCTGCTCGAGCACGTAACTGCACCACTTTCCGGGAAAACGCTGTCCGCTCCATAACGGCTGATCAGGATTGTATATGATCCACGACACATTTCTTCGGCGCCGGGCGGTCCGGCTTCTGCCCGGCTGGGCTGAGGTCGGGCGCAGGGCTGGATTCGCGGGAGCCGAAAACTCCCGGGCCCTGGAACTCCCGGCCCGGCCCCCGCCCACACACCGCACCCGTGGCACCCGGATTCGTGGACACCCCCGGCCAGGCTGGCTAGGGTGGCAGGCATGAGCCCACATACGCCCGAAGGCGGCAGCCTGCTGTCCGGATTCTCCCTCGAAATGACCGGCAAGGACGTCGAGGCCCTGCACGCGGCACAGGATGTGCTGCCGGCCGGAACCCGGGTGAACGTAACCTTCCTGGGCAACGAAGACCTGCCGATGCGCCTGGCGGCGGCGTCGGCCGTGAAATCCGCAGGACTGGTGCCGGTGCCGCACATTTCCGCCCGCAGGCTGGGGTCAACTGCCGAGCTGGAAAAGTTCCTCGGCACGCTCGCCGATGCCGGCGCCGTGGAGGACCTGTTCGTGGTGGGCGGTGACCCCGCTGAGCCGATGGGTCCGTACGAAGACTCGCTCGGCGTCATCCGTTCCGGGCTGCCCGCTGCTTACGGTGCCCGGCACATCAGCATCGCCGGCTATCCGGAGGGGCATCCGGACATCAGCAGCGGGACCCTCTGGACGGCCCTGCTGGCCAAAGCCGAGGCCCTCCAGGAGCAGGGACTTGAGGCGTCCATCATCACCCAGTTCGGCTTTGACACGGCACCGGTCCTGGCCTGGCTGGAAGAACTGCGCGACCGCGGCGTCACCATCCCGGTCCGGATTGGCGTCCCCGGGCCGGCGGGCATCAAGCGGCTGCTCGGCTACGCCCGCCGGTTCGGTGTGGGGACCTCGGCCGGGATTGCCCAGAAGTACGGGTTCTCACTGACGAACCTGCTCGGCACCGCCGGCCCGGACCGTTTCCTCCGTGACCTGGCCGGAACCTACGATCCCGCCCGGCACGGCACGGTCCAGCTGCACTTCTACACGTTCGGCGGGCTGCGGGCCACGGCGGAATGGGTCCGGGACTTCCAGGAGCATTAGGCTCCCGCAAACCCCGGACCCACGGAACATCCCCGGCCCGGCATGCCCGGTCCCGCCGGTGCCCGGCTAGTACGCCGGAAGCAGCGTCTCCATGTCCGGAATCTCCTCGACCAGCCCGCGGTCCAGGGAAATCCGGGCCACCTCCTCAACCGAGGCACCGTTCACCTCGGTGCTGTACCGGGGCAGGGTCAGCTGCTCGATCACCTCAGGCTTGAGCGAGGTGTAGCTGGGCAGGATGGCACGGACCTTGTCCGGGTTCGCCTCTGCAAACTCCTGTGAAGCCTTGAGTGCACGGACAAACTTCTCCACGGTTTCCGGATTTTCCTGGATGTACTCGTCTGAAGCGAAATAGACGGCCACCGTCAGGTCATCCACCGGCTCGGCGTAATTGGAGAACACCGGAACGGCGCCGTCGGCCTTGGCAATGGTCACAAAGGGTTCGACGGCGGCAATCGCGTCCACGGTTCCGGCAGCGAGCTGCCCGGACAGTTCGGGGAACGGTATCTCCACGAACTCGATGCTCTCGTAATCCCCTCCCGCCTGCTTCACGGCCTCAGAGATGGTGGAGTCGGAAATATTGTTCAGCGTGTTCACGCCGACTTTTTTGCCTTCGAGATCCTTGGTGGTCTCAATACCACTGTCCGGCTTGGTCATCACGGCGGCAAAGTCCGCATCAGGGTCGCCGGTGGAGCTGCCCCCGGGAGCCACCATCTGCACCGGCAAGCCCTTCGAACGTCCCACGATCATGGAGGTGATGTTGGAGAAGCCAAAATCCATCTGCCCTGAAGTCACCGCCGGAACGATGGCCGCTCCGCCCTGGGCCAGGGTGAGGGTGACGTCCAGGCCTTCCGCCTCAAAGAGGCCTTCCTCGACCCCGAGATAAATCGGCGCCACGTCCACGATAGGAATAACCCCCACCTCAATGGCCGTGAGCCCTTCGGCTGCGGGAGACCCGCTGCTGGTTTCGTCAGTGGAGGACAGCGACCCCGATCCGCACGCCGTCAGGCCAAGCAGCGCCGCCGTTGCCGCTGCTGCAACCAGTTTCCTCATGGGTGTCTCCTCGTTTCGTCGCGGGCCAACCCGCGGCTTTGTGTGTGATGCATCACACACTATCTACCAAGATAGATATTGACTAGGGCCCCTAATCGGGGCCCCGGACCCTCGACATGTCTATGGGCATAGATATATGGTCGGCGCACCGGCTTTGCCCGGCTCCCCGTCCGACAGAAACAGAGGTTCATCGTGGCACCAAAGAATCTGCAGGAAGTCCTGGATGCGTCCCAGGGAACGGTCGATCTGCTCCGTAATTCGCAGATCGGCGCTTACATTTATCCCGTCGTCGCCCCGGAATTCACCAACTGGCGCAGCGAACAGCGGGCCTGGCGGGAAACCGCTGTCCTGTTCGACCAGTCCCATCACATGGACAACGTCTTCATCAAGGGCCCCGACGCCCTGAAGCTCATCTCGGACACCGCGGTGAACAGCGTCGCGAACTTCCCGGTCAACAAGGCCAAGCAGTACGTCCCGACCACACCGTCCGGCCACGTGATCGGCGACGGCATCCTCTTCCACCAGGAACAGGACGAATATGTGTACGTCGGGCGGGCACCGGCAGCCAACTGGCTGCTGTTCAACGCCGAGACCGGCGGATACGACCTGGAGATCGAGGTGGACCGGCGGTCGCCGTCGCGCCCCATGGGCCAGCCGGTCCGCCGGCGCTACTGGCGGTTCCAGATCCAGGGACCCAACGCCTGGCAGATCATCGAGAGCCTCAACGGCGGCCCGCTGGAGCAGCTGAAGTTCTTCAACATGGACACCATGACCATTGCCGGAGAACGTGTGCGAACCCTCCGGCACGGCATGGCCGGGGCGCCGGGCCTGGAGATCTGGGGCGATTACGGCTCCTATGACAAGGTCCGGGACGCGATCATGGCAGCCGGCACTGACTTCGGCATGGCCGCCGTCGGCTCCCGCGCCTACCCTTCCAACACCTTGGAATCAGGCTGGATCCCTTCGCCCCTGCCCGCCATCTACACCGACGAGCGGCTGCGCCCGTACCGCGAATGGCTCGGCGCCGACAGCTACGAGGCAACCAACGCCGTCGCCGGCAGCTTTGTCTCGACCGATATCGAGGACTACTACCTGACTCCCTGGGAGCTGGGTTACGGTTCCTTCGTGAAATTTGACCACGACTTCATCGGCCGCGAGGCCCTGGAGGCCATGGATCCGGCGGCCCAGCGCCGCAAGGTCACCCTGGCCTGGAATGAGGAAGACCTGGGCCGGATCCTCACCTCGCAGCTGGACACCACCGGAACTCCGTACAAGTACTTCGACCTGCCGCTGGCCAACTACGGCTCCTCGAACTACGACGCGGTGGTCGACGCCGACGGTAATACCGTGGGCGTGTCCATGTTCACCGGCTACTCCGCCAATGAGCGGCGCGGCCTGTCCCTGGCAACCGTGAACCCGGACGTTCCCGAGGGCACCGAACTGCGTGTGGTCTGGGGCGAGCCCGACGGCGGCACCGCCAAGACCACTGTGGAGCCGCACCAGCAGCTCGAGGTCCGGGCCGTGGTCAGTCCGATCCCCTACTCGGAAACGGTGCGCAAGGACTACAAGGGCGGCTGGCGCACCGGCTACACCGGGAGCTAACCCCGGCCAGCACCAGCTAGCTCCGGACGATAATCACATCCAGGGTGCGCGGACCGTGCACACCCTCGACGCGTTCCAGCTCGATGTCGCTGGTGGCACTCGGACCGCTGATCCAGGTTAGCGGCCGGGTGCCGTCCAGCCGGCGGAGCGCCTCCGGCAGGATGGTCGTGATGTCCGCGGCCCGGACCACGCAGATGTGGTGGTCGGGTACCAGGGAAATGGCACGGCGGCCCTGGTTGGGGCTGCCGTCCAGCATGATCGTGCCGGTTTCGGCAACCGAGACGGCACTGCCCGTTACGACGGCGGCGGTCGCATCGAGCTCGGCAACGCTCAGCGGCGCTCCGGTCGAGTCGGTCCGGCGGCGGCCGGGTACGGCGGCGTCGGCAGCTGCCAGCCAGTCGCCGTCGATGCCTTCGGGCACCACGTAGCTGGCGGCGCCGTCGAGCAGTTCCGCGATCCGGGCGCCGATTCCGGCTTCGTCCAGGACCGTGACTCCGGCTTTGTAGTCTTCCAACCGGTCCACGAGCATGGCGATCCGCTCAGTCTCAGGGACCTCAACGGCGCTGCGGTAATCCCGGGGAACTTCGGGGACCTCCGGTGAGTCGCGCAGCGCGTCCCGCAGGCGGCCCAGGATCTCTTCGCGTGCACTCATGCCTTCGTCTCCCCCTGCTTTGCCGCGTCGCCCGGTTGTTCCATAGCCGCGGTGTGTTCCTTGGCCCACCAGTCCCGGAAGGACTGGGCGGGCGGCGCGGGGATGTCCCTGCTCTGGGTCCAGCCGGCGGCAATGCCCGGCAGTTTGGTAATTTTCTTCTTCCGGCCGGCGGCCAGCCGGCCGAGCGGCAGGCCCTTCTCCAGCAGGCCCAGGTTCCGGCCGCGGGAGAACGCCCAGGAGGCGCCCTTCATCATCAGGTCCATCTGGGTGGGCAGCTTTTTGGTGCCGCGCTTGGAATCCACGTCCTCGGCGCGCAGGTGCACCAGGATTTCCGGAATGTTGATCTTCACCGGGCAGGCGTCGTAGCAGGCGCCGCACAGCGACGAGGCGTACGGCAGCGAGCTGTTTTCCTCCGACTTGATGCCGGTCATCATCGGCGAGAGGATCGCGCCGATCGGTCCCGGATAGGTGGAGCCGTAGGCATGCCCGCCGGTGCGCTCATAGACGGGGCAGACGTTCATGCACGCGCTGCAGCGGATGCAGTGCAGGGCCGAGCGGCCCATCTCATCCGCCAGCGCGGCGCTGCGGCCGTTGTCCAGCAGCACCAGGTGCACGTTCTGCGGGCCGTCGCCTTCGGTGACACCTGTCCACAGCGAGGTGTAGGGGTTCATCCGCTCGCCGGTGGAGGAGCGCGGGAGCAGCTGCATAAAGACTTCGAGGTCCTGCCAGGTCGGCAGCAGCTTTTCCACGCCCATCACGGTGATCAGGGTTTCGGGCAGGGTCAGGCACATCCGCCCGTTGCCTTCGGATTCAACGACGGCGAGGGTCCCGGCGTCGGCGATTGCGAAGTTGGCACCGGAGACGGCCACCTTGGCGGAGAGGAACTTGCGGCGCAGGTGCGAGCGGGCGGCCTCGGCCAGCTTGGCCGGGTCATCGGTGAGCTCCGGATCCACGCCGGGCACTTCGCGCAGGAAGATCTCGCGGACCTGCGTACGGTTCTTGTGGATGGCCGGGACCAGGATGTGGCTGGGCTTGTCGTGGTCCAGCTGCACGATCAGCTCGGCAAGGTCGGTCTCGAAGGCGGCAATGCCCTGCTCTTCGAGGTATTCGTTCAGGCCGATTTCCTGGGTGGCCATGGACTTGACCTTGACTACCTCGTCCACACCTTCGGCGCGGATCAGGTCGCGGACAATTTCGTTGGCTTCGTCGGCGTCGCGTGCCCAGTGGATAATTCCGCCGCGGGCGGTGAAGTTGGCCTCGAACTGCTCCAGCAGTTCGGGCAGCCGGGCCATCACGGATTCCTTCACGGCGCTGCCGGCAGTGCGCAGCTCTTCCCAGTCAGGCAGCTCGCCGACCACGCGCAGCCGCTTGTCGCGGATCGTGTGGGTGGCGTGACCGAGGTTGGCGCGAAGCTGGGCGTTCCCCAGTTCCCGCTTGGCAGCAGTGGGGAAGGATTCGACGGCGTTGAGGTTGCCGCGCCCGAAGACTGGCAGGGTGGGCATGCCCAGGTAGGTGCTCATCGTCCGGCCTTTCCGCTGACGAGGATCTCTCCGGTGACGGAGACCGGATTTTCCTTGGTGCTGGCCAGGATCTCGGCGAAGTGCAGGGTGGTGGCGCTGGCCCCTTCGCGGGACAGTCCGCCGCCGATGTGCAGCAGGCAGGAAGCGTCCCCGCCGGAACACAGCGAGGCACCGGTCGAGGTGATGTTGGCGGTTTTGTCCGCCAGCATCGCGGAGGAAACGTCCGCGTTCTTCATCGAGAAGGTTCCGCCGAAGCCGCAGCACTGGTCGGCTTCGGGCAGATCGGCCATTTCGATCCCGCCCACGGAGGAGAGCAGGTTCAGCTGCCGGTCACCGAGGCGCAGCAGCCGCATGCCGTGGCAGCTGGGGTGGTAGGTGACCTTGTGCGGGAACCAGGAGCCCAGCTGTTCGGCGGCGTTGGTGATACCGAGGACATCGGTCAGGAGTTCGGAGAGTTCGTACGTCTTGGCGCCAACAGCTTCGGCCTGTGCCTCCAGCGCGGTGTCGCCGCAGGACCGGGCGATCATCGGGTGCTGGTGCTTGACCGAACCGACGCAGGAACCCGACGGTGCGACGGCGACGTCGTATCCGGCGGGGTCGAACGCCTCCACGTGGTTGCGGACCACGGGGACCGCCTCGGGGAAGTACCCCGAGTTCACGTGCATCTGCCCGCAGCAGGCCTGGCCGGACGGGAACACGACCTCGTGTCC
Organism: Arthrobacter pullicola; assembly: GCF_014836875.1. Classification (GTDB taxonomy): domain Bacteria; phylum Actinomycetota; class Actinomycetes; order Actinomycetales; family Micrococcaceae; genus Arthrobacter_B; species Arthrobacter_B pullicola. The sequence continues at coordinate 501,425 of NZ_JACSQC010000002.1, forward strand.
CAGCCGCTCCAGGATGGATACCGTGGCACGGGCTGTCCGTGGATACATCGCATCCACGATGCAGGTGGCAAATAGTGCAATTCTCATGGCTGCCTCTCAGCGGGATGTCCCCGGGGCCGGTGTGGTCTGACCATACTAGGCACGTTATGAGCAACACACCAAGGGGGCCCGCGGCTGGTGGCCATGATCACACGCTTCCCAGTGGTGCGCTAGACTTCCATGGCCTGACCATTGTGGTCTGACCAACTCCCCCGCCAGTTCTTCTCTTTCCCGGAGGTCCCCCGTGGATCACTTCACCGCCAGCACCGATCCGGTGTCCGGCAGCGTCGCCGCGTCAGCCATCGTGGCTCTCGTACCCCTGCTCACGTTCTTCATTCTCTTGGCGTTCGTGAAGGTAAAGGCCCACGTTGCCGGTGCGCTTTCCCTGGTGGTGGCCATCGCCGTCGCTGTCTTTGCCTTCAAAATGCCGGCAGGCCTGGCCCTGCTCTCCGCTTCCCAGGGCGCTGTGTTCGGCGCATTCCCGGTGGTCTGGATTGTGATCATGGCCATCTGGCTGTACCAGATCACGGTGGTCAGCGGCCGGTTCGAGGACCTTCGCCGCGTCTTCGACGTCATCGGCGGCGGGGACGTCCGCATCCAGGCGATCCTCGTGGCGTTCTGCTTCGGCGGCCTGCTCGAAGCCCTCGCCGGGTTCGGCGCCCCCGTGGCCATCACCGCCACCATGCTGGTTGCCCTGGGCCTGAAGCCCATGAAGGCAGCAGCAGCCGTGCTGGTGGCCAACACCGCTCCGGTCGCCTTCGGGGCCATGGCCATCCCGATCACCACGGCTGCCAACCTCACCGGACTGGACGCCGATCACATCGGTGCCGTCGTGGGACGCCAGGCACCCGTGCTGGCCATCATTGTGCCGCTGATCCTGGTCTTCATCCTCGACGGATTCCGCGGCGTCAAGGACACCTGGCCTGCGGCCCTGGTTACCGGTGCTGCGTTCTCCATTGCCCAGGTGCTGTGCTCCACGTTCTTCTCCTACGAACTCACGGACATTGTTGCTGCCCTGGCCGGTCTGGGTGCCGCCGTCGTCTTCCTGCGCTTCTGGCAGCCCCGCGGCCTCGACGCCGCCCGCGAACGGATGGGCCTCACCGCTCTCGTCTCGGCCGGCGCAGACCGCCCGGGCACCGGCAGCGGTTCGACCGTCACCGCAGTCCGTGACGAGGACTCCCTGACGCCGTCACGCACCTGGCTGGCCCTGTTCCCGTACTTCCTGGTTATTGTGATCTTCGGCATCGCCAAGCTCTGGAAGCTTGGCGTGGACATCCCGGCGTTCCTGGCCTCCACCGACGTCAAGATTCCCTGGCCGCTCCTGCACGAGCGCCTGGTGGACGAGGCCGGCAACCCCGTTTCCTCCACCATCTACACGTTCAACTGGCTGTCCACCCCGGGTACGCTGCTGCTGATCACGGGCCTGATCGTTTCCTTCGTCTACTCCCGGTACGACGACGGCGGCCGGTACCGCATGAGCGTCGGCAACGGCGTGGCGGAGATCGGCCGCACGGTATGGAACATGCGCTGGGCCGCCCTGACTATCCTGTCCGTGCTGTCCCTGGCCTACGTTATGAACTTCTCCGGACAGACCGTATCCATCGGCACCTGGCTGGCCGGCACCGGCGGGTTCTTCGCGTTCCTCTCCCCCGTCCTGGGCTGGATCGGCACAGCCGTGACCGGCTCCGACACCTCCGCCAATGCCCTCTTTGCCCGCCTGCAGCAGACCGCGGGGCTTGAAGCCGGCATCGATCCGAACCTGCTGGTGGCCGCCAACACCACCGGCGGCGTCGTCGGCAAGCTCATCAGCCCGCAGAACCTGGCCATTGCGGTGACTGCCGTGAAGCTGGACGGACAGGAGTCCGTCCTGCTGCGCAAGGTGGTCGGCTGGAGCGCTGGCCTGCTGCTGCTCCTCTGCACGCTGGTCTACCTGCAGTCGACTCCGATCCTGGGCTGGATGCTTCCGTAGCATCCTGCTCTGATTCCCCCTGGCGCCCTGGCGCCGGGGCCGGAGCGGCAGGGGGTGTGTTCCTTGGGGGGAATCCACCCCCTGCCGCTCCTTTTTTGCGGGACAGCACGGGTTCTTTGGCGGGACAGTGCCGGGTTTTGTTGCGGAACAGTGCCGGGTTCCTCTGCGTGACGGCAGCGGGGAGCCTTTATTGCGGACGCCGGGGAATCCCACAGCCCGCCGTGTAAGGATGTTGCAGTGACTCTTACGGATTCCGCACCCCTCCCGCCGCGCCGGAGCTACGACCTGCTGCTGGAGAACATCGAAGCAGGCCTTCGGTCCGGCGAAATCAAGCTGGGCGACCAGCTCCCCGGCGAACGCACCCTGGCGGAAACCTACGGCATCTCCCGCGCGTCCGTCCGCGAGGGCATCCGGATCCTGGACGCCATGGGGGTCCTGCGTTCCTCCTCCGGGTCCGGCCCGAAGTCCGGCGCCATCATTGTCTCCGAACCCTCCGCCGGATTGTCCTCGGCCCTGCGCCTGCATATGGCAAGCAACCGGCTCCCGGTGGCGGACATCGTGCAGACCCGCGTGCTGCTGGAAACCTGGGCTGCCGAAGCTGCCGCGCAGGCACCGCGCACCGAGGCAACGGCGGCTGCCCTGGACCGGGCCCGCGGCTTGCTGGAAGCCATGGACCGCCCTGACCTGGAGCGGGATGCCTTCCACACCCTTGATGCCCAGTTCCACGTGGAGCTCAGCTCACTGGCCGGCAATGCCGTCATCGAAACCATGATGGCCTCGCTCAGCGGTGCCATCCGCGGCTACGTCAAGGAGGCCATGGATAACTTCGAAGACTGGCCTGGCATCCTTGCTGTGCTGCGGGAGCAGCACCACGGGATTTACGACGCCGTTGCGGCTGCGAATGGCCCCCTGGCCGCCCGGCTGCTCCGCGGCCACATCGAATGGTTCTACGCCCAGATCCCGGCGCACCAGCCAGCGCAGGCTCCGGCGGAGTAATCCAACGCGGGCTCCGGCGGAGTAATCCAACGCGGCGCAGGCGCCCGGGAAGCGCACCTGGTTCTGGCCCGCCTCGAGGGCACTCCCCCCGGCAACTAGGGGGAAAACCCCATAGCAACGGTCTTGAGCCGGGAGAATGATGGAACCATGACACCCACCCACGCTTCCGATCCCGGCGCCACGCCCGGCCTGTCTGCGGCAGACGCCCCTCCGGTGCCGGACGCCCGGCACACCCCGCACCCGCGGCACCCCCGGCACATCCCGCATTCCGAACGGGCCCCGCACTCCCAGCGTCCGCAACCCCGTCCCGCGGAAGGACGCCGTCCGGCGTTTTTCCGCAGCAGCACCTGGCGGGCGTTCGGCTATCACTGGCTCAGCCTGCTGCTGGCTCCCTTCGCCCTGGCCTACGCCGTGAGCACGGTGTCACTGGGTGCTTCCTTCCTGGTCACCTTCGTGGGCCTGATCATCCCGGCGGCGATGGTGGCTGCAGCCCGGTACTGGGGAACCATCAACCGGTCCCTCGCGGCTGCGCTGCTCGGCCGCCCGATCGACGCTCCCCCGCCGTTCACCACCCGGCCGGGGTTCTTCGGTTTTCTCCGTTCCGGCCTCAGTGACACGGCCGGTTGGCGCGCGCTGGCCCACATGGGCGTCAGCTTCGTCACCTCAGTGACGGCCGCCTGCCTGAGCATCAGTTTCCTGGTCACCGGGCTGGGCTGCATGACCCACTGGTTCTGGTCCCGGTGGCTGCCCCCGCAGCAGGCGGCCGACGGGACCTGGCACCGTGGCAGTCAGATCCTCCCGGGTGTCTTCGCTGACAGTTTCTGGTGGCAAGCTGCCTACTTCGCGGTGGGCGTTCTCTTCACCTTCCTGCTCTGGCCAGCGATCAACAACGGTATGGCCCGCCTCCAGGCATCGCTCGCCGCGGGCCTGCTGGGTCCTACCGCCGGCCAGTACCGCGTCCGGGATCTGGAAGCCAGCCGGAGCAGCTCCGTGAAGACCGCTGACGCCCGGCTGGCCCGGATTGAACGGGACCTGCATGACGGGACCCAGGCCCAGCTGGTGGCAATCGCGATGAAGCTCGGCGACGCCAGGGACCGGGCGGCCGGCACCGAAGTTTCCCCGGAACTGCAGCATCTCCTGGACAGTGCCCACGGCACGGCCAAGGAAGCCTTGGAAGACCTGCGCGGCCTCGCCCGCGGCATCCGTCCGGCCGTGCTCAACGACGGCTTGGACACCGCACTGGAATCGCTGGCTGCCACGGCACCCCTGCCCGTGGACCTGTCCTACCGGCTGCCGGTCCGTCCCGCACCGGCGGTGGAAGCAATCGCCTATTACTGCGCGGCCGAGCTGGTGACCAACGCCGTCAAGCATTCCCGCGGCACACGCGTCAGTATCCTGGTGGTCGAGGAGGGAGCTGACATGGTGCTCAGCGTCAAGGACGACGGCACCGGCGGCGCAGCAGGTGGAGGACGTGTTGGCACAGGAACCGGGGCCGGAACTGGCTTGGCAGGCCTGGCGGAACGGGTCCGGACGGTGGACGGCACCATGCGGATTTCCTCACCGGCCGGCGGGCCCACCGTGGTGACGGTCTTCCTGCCGCTTTCCTGAGCTGTTCCCTGAGCTGTTCCCGGGCCGGTTTCGAAAGTGCAGCCCCGGTAAGGCAAGCTGCTGGGATGAAGATTGTCATCGCAGAAGACTCCGCCCTGCTCCGCGCCGGGCTGGTCGAGCTGCTGAATGGCCGCGGGCACCAGGTGCTCGCGGCCGCCGGCGACGCCGAGGAACTGTTCCTGGCGCTGGAAACTGCGGAGCCCGACGTCGTCATCCTGGACAACCGGATGCCGCCCACCCATACCCACGAGGGGATCCGCGCCGCCCTGAAGCTGCGCCAAACCAGGCCGGAGATCGGCGTCCTGCTGCTCTCCCAGTACGTGGAAACCCGCTACGCTGCGCAGCTTTTTGCCGGGCAGCCCAGCGGAACCGGGTACCTGCTCAAGGACCGGGTGGCGGACGTCGCCGATTTCCTCCGCGCCCTGGAACGCATCCGCGGCGGCGAGACCGTCCTGGACCCGGAGGTGGTGCGGCAGCTGATGGGCGCCGGACGCCAGGCAGGGCTGGTTTCCTTGACCCCGCGTGAGCGGGAGGTTCTGGAGCTGATGGCCCAGGGACGGACAAATGCCGGCATCTGTGCTGAACTGTTCCTCTCCGCCGGAGCAGTGGAGAAGAACATCACCTCAATATTCGGCAAGCTGAACCTCCATCCAGCGGCCGGGGACCACCGGCGGGTCCTGGCCGTGCTGCAGTATCTGCAGGCCCCGCACCCTGTGTGGCCTGACCATTTCACGGAAGGCGGGCTCCGGGCCTAGATTTGATCCGGGGCCCAAGCCCCGTCGATGTCTCGGATCAGGATCGTATGTCAGTCACAGCAGAGTCTTCCGCCCCAGCAATCAGTGCCCTCGGCAGCGAGGGAATCAGCACCAGGGAAATCGACCGCCGTAAAATGGCGCACGATGCCTCCCACTACCTGCTGATCCCGCAGGCCGTGGCCACACCCACCAACACCGCAGAGGTGGCTGACCTGCTGCGCCGCAGCCGGGAGCTCGGCATCCCCGCCACATTCCGGTCCGGCGGAACGTCCCTCTCCGGCCAGGCCCTGAGTGACAGCCTGCTCATCGACACCCGGCACCATTTCCGGGACATCGAGGTGCTCGACGGCGGCGCCCGGGTACGCGTGGCCCCCGGCGCCACGGTGCGCTCGGTCAATTCCAGGCTCGCCGCCTTCGGCCGCAAACTCGGTCCGGATCCGGCCAGCGAAATTGCCTGCACGATCGGCGGAGTGGTCGCCAACAACTCCTCCGGCATGGCCTGCGGCACCGAGTTCAACACCTACCGGACGCTGGAGTCCATGGTGCTGGTCCTGGCCGGCGGAACCGTGCTGGACACCGCGGCCCCGGACGCCGAGCAGCGGCTGCGCACCCTGGAACCGGAGCTCTTCGACGGTCTGCTGCGGCTCAGGGGCCGGATCGTTGCCAACCCGCACTCCGTCACGACGATTAACCGGCTGTTCTCCATGAAAAACACCATGGGCTACGGACTGAACTCCTTCCTGGACTTCGAGAGTCCGGTAGACATCCTGGCCCATCTGATGGTCGGCAGCGAAGGCACCCTCGGATTCGTGGCTGAAGCAACGTTCCGCACCGTCCCCGCACTGCCGAAGGTCGCCACCGGCCTGATGTTCTTCGACACGCTCGACGCCGCGGCCACCGCCCTGCCTGAGCTGACCGCCACCGGCCTGGCCACGATCGAGCTGATGGACGCCACCTCCCTGCGGGTGGCGCAGCTTGCCGCCGATGCTCCCCCGGAACTGCGGAACCTGGACGTCCAGGCCCACGCAGCACTGCTGGTGGAACACCAGGCCGCAACGGCGGAGGAACTGGCAGCCAAGCGTGAGGCCTCCCACCCGCTTTTCAGCTCCCTGCACCTGGCGGCTCCGTTTGCCATGACGTCCAAGTCCGCGGACCGGGCCTCGATGTGGCACCTGCGCAAGGGGCTCTACACCACGGTCGCCGGAGCCCGCCCGTCCGGCACCAACGCCCTGTTGGAAGACATCGTTGTCCCCGTCCCGTCGCTTGCCCGCACCTGCAGCGAACTGGCCAGGCTCTTCACCGAGCACCATTACCGGGACTCGGTCATCTTCGGGCATGCCAAGGACGGCAACGTCCACTTCATGCTCAATGAAAACTTCTCCGACCCGGCTGAGCTGGCCCGCTATGAGGCGTTCACCGAGGAAATGGTGGACCTGGTCCTGGCCGAAGGCGGCTCCCTCAAGGCCGAACACGGCACCGGACGCATTATGGCGCCCTACGTCCGCCGCCAGTACGGCGACGAACTCTACGGGATCATGTGCGAGGTCAAGGCGCTGATCGATCCGCCGAACCTGCTCAATCCCGGCGTCCTCATCAACGACGATCCCCGGGCCTATATCGAGAACCTGAAGGTCGCGCCCACCGTCGAGGAGGAAGTGGACCGCTGCGTCGAATGCGGCTACTGCGAGCCGGTTTGTCCCAGCAAGGACCTGACCACCACACCGCGCCAGCGTATTGTGCTGCGCCGGGAGATCGCGGATGCCGAGGCCCGCGGGGACACGGCCCTGGCTGCGGAGCTGCGCAAGGACTACGACTACGACGGCGTGCAGACCTGCGCCGCCGACGGCATGTGCGTCACGGCGTGCCCGGTTTTGATCAACACCGGGGACCTGGTCCGCCGGCTGCGCGCCGAAAATGCCAACCCGGTGGCCGGCGCCGGCTGGAAAACCGCCGCCGGGCACTGGGGAACAGTGACCGCCCTGGGCGGCAAGGCCCTGAGCCTGGCCAAGGCCGTGCCGGCGCCGCTGCCCAAGCTGGCTACCGCCGTCGGGCGTGCTGTGCTGGGGGCGGACAATGTCCAGTCCTATGAGACCGTGCTGCCGGCCGGTGGTACCCGCCGCGCCCCGCGGGAGGACCCGGATCCGGTAGCAGTGTTCTTCCCGGCGTGCATCGGCACCATGTTCGGTCCCGCCGAGGGCGGCGAAGGAGCCAGCACCGCGTTCCTGGAACTCTGCGAGCGTGCCGGCGTCGGCGTCCGGGTGCCGAACGGGATCGGCGACCTGTGCTGCGGCACGCCCTGGAAGTCCAAGGGATTCACCGCCGGCTACGAGGCCATGACGGAGAAGGTGCTCGCGAACCTGTGGGTGGCCAGCGGCGGCGGGGAGCTGCCGGTGGTCTGCGACGCGGCCTCCTGCACCGAAGGGCTGGAAACGATGAAGCGGCTGGCCGGATCGAGTCCGGTCTACCCCGGGCTGCGGTTCGTCGATTCGGTGGATTTTGTCAGCGAAACTGTGCTCCCCAGGCTGGAGGTCACGGCGAAGATGGGCTCCCTGGCACTTCATCCAACCTGTTCCTCGACCCAGCTCGGCGCCAATGACGCCCTGCACCGGATCGCCTCGGCCGTCAGCGCCGAGGTCTTCGTGCCGCCGAGCTGGGGCTGCTGTGCCTTTGCCGGCGACCGGGGCCTGCTGCATCCTGAGCTCACCGCTTCCGCCACGGACCGGCAGTCAGCTGAGATCAACGCCCGCACGTTCGACGGCTACGCGTCCGTGAACCGCACGTGCGAAATTGGCATGAGCAAAGCCACCGGGCAGTCCTACCGGCACATCCTGGAGTACCTGGCCGAAGCCACGCGGCAGCCGTAACCTGACGTGCCTGATCCGGGCACTGAAGCACCCTCAGGCTAGCGTGGGATTAGCGGCTGGCCATCGTCTGCTGACAGGCCGGGCCGCCAGGATGGCTGTGGGAGAGGACTCGGGCATGCGGAACAGCAGTACCGTCCCAGTGGATGAATCGTTGAGGCTTCAATGGGATGAACTGCTGGATTCCGTCTGGCAGCGGCGGACAGAACTGGCAACCGAGCATTTTCACCGGTTCCAGGGAGGAACCTTCGCCAGCGCCCACCGCGTTGAGTCCGGCGAGATCCTGGCCTTTACGCGTGAAGCATTCGAAATGCTGGTTCTCCAGCTCAGGCGCCAAGCGCTGCCGGAGCATCTGGCCAAGATCCCGCGGAACCTGGGAATGCGCCGGGCCCGCCAGAATGTTGACCTGGATGAGCTCCTGCAGGCGGTCCGGCTGAACTTCAGCGTTCTGTGGGACGCGCTTCGCGAGTCCGCCGACGACGGCTACCTGCGCACCCTGGTGCATCATCTCAGCGACGTCAACGCCACCGTCGAACGGTACGTTCTGGACGTCCAGTTTGCGTATCTGCAGGAACGGTCGAGGATGAGCCATTCCAGCCGGCTCAAGACAACGCACAGTGTGTCGCGCCTGTTCACGGGAGACCTGGGCCAGCCCGGCGCACTGCCGGAGATTGCAGCGGCCCTGGGTGTTCCCCAGGACGCAGTCTTCGAGCTGGTGGCCGCGGTGGGCGAGAGAATCCCGGCCCTGCGCAATTTCCTCGAAGAGCGGCGCGAAGACGAGATCTATTTTGACTACGAATCCGGCGGAATTCTCCTGGCATTCCGCCGGCAATTCGCCGACGGCAATCCACACGATTTTCCCGGGCTTCAGGGTGGATATCTGGGACATGTCCAGGGGCTGGCGGAAGTTCCCCGCGCCTTGAACGCCGTGGCGCTGCTGGCGCGGGCGGCGGAGGCGCAAGCCGGGCTGCTGGACCTGGACCGCGGGTGGCCGCTGCTGGCCTCCGCCTACCTTGACGCCAACATCCCCGATTTCCGCGCCCGGATACTGGGCGGGCTTCGCACCCTGCCCCCGAATGAGCGGGACCGGATGATGGAAACCGTTCACGCCTATCTGGAGACGGGCTCCCTCAAGGCGTCCGCGGACCGTCTGTACTGTCACCGCAACACTGTGATCAACCGGCTGGCAGGGTTCAAAGCCGCCACCGGCTATGACGTCCGGGTGCCGCAGGAAGCGGCTTTGGTCCTCGTGGCCGCCGGCCGTTCAGCGTCCTGACCGGCGCGCTGGAAACTAAGCCTGATACCGGCGGCTGCCCTCCCCCGTTTTCCCGGCTCGAAGAATGTGCAAAAGCCCATTCCTGGACGCTCTTTCCGCTGGGATTTGTCCATTGAAGAGGATGTTTGGCTATCCGTAACGTTTAGTGCACCCTGCAGCAGGTTCCGTGCAGGGAGACTTTACGGAAGGAAACATTTTCATGACAGACATCCGGACTGAATCGACATCAGTCACCTCACGCTCACTGCTTTTTGACGGGGTGGACACCAAGCCCTACGTGAAGGAACTCTCCGTCCGCGCCCCCGGTGCCGGCGAGGTGCTGGTGAAGATGACCGCTACGGGTGTGTGCCACTCCGACCTGCATGTCATCAACGGAGATTGGCCCTACCCGTACCGGCTGATGCTCGGACATGAGGGTGCCGGCGTCGTCGAGTCCGTCGGAGCGGGTGTCAACGACCTCGTGCCCGGGGACCAGGTTGTGCTCTCCTGGTTTGCGCCCTGCATGAACTGCCCGTCCTGCCACGAAGGACAATCCTGGCTGTGCCAGGGCAGCGGCGCTTTCGTCGACGGTCTTCCGGACGGCACCACGCCGCTGACTGCCGACGACGGCAAAGAGGTGCGTCCATATCTGGGCGTTGGTGCGTTCTCCGAGTACACCCTCGTGCCCCGCCCGGCAGCGGTCAGGATTCCCAATGACGTGCCGCCGGAAGTCGCTGCGCTCATCGGGTGTTCGATCGCCACGGGTGTGGGCGCCGTCGCGAACACGGCGGATGTCCGGGCCGGGCAGACCGCGGTGGTTGTTGGGTGCGGCGGAGTGGGCCAGGCGGTGATCATGGGACTGAAGCTTGTTGGCGCCCGGCAGATCATCGCCGTCGACCTCTCCGATGACCGTCTGGAGATTGCCCGCAGCTTCGGCGCCACCGACGTCCTGAAGGGCGACGATCCGGACCTGGCGAAGAAGATCAAGGAACTCACCGGCGGCGGCACCGACTTCGCCTTTGACGCCATCGGGTTGACCAGCACTTCCGCGGCTCTGACCGGCTACCTCAAGCAGGGCGGTGCCGCCGTCTATGTCGGCATGCCGCCGCGTGATGCTGAAGCCACCATCCGGCCCTGGGAAATCATCGTGACCGGGCAAAGGATCCTTGGCTGCAACTACGGCTCCACCCGGCCCGCAGTCGACTTCCCCAAGATCGCCGAACTCTACCGGGCCGGTCTGCTGCCGCTGGACGGGATGGTCGGCGAGCGCGTCGGCCTGGACGCCGCCGCAGAGGCAATTGAGGATCTCAAGTCCTCCATCGGGCGCCGCAAGATCGTCGTGTACTAAACCGCTCCCCCATCCGAACCCGGGGGCACGGCTGCTGAACTACCACGAATGACGGCGTACGTCCCCGGTTCCGGGGGCGTACGCCGCTGTGTCCTCCAGGCACACGGCTGCCGGAGCGTCCGGGCTCCCGGCCGGCTTGAGGTCCCAGTCAATAATTTCCTTGCTTTCTTACTTTCTTCACCGTATAAAGTAAGAATGTCATCCACCTCACAAAGCAGTGCGCCGACCGGACGCCACGAGTTGCGCCGGATCCGGGTGGAGTCTGTCATGGGAGCCCTGCTGAGCAGCGGCCCGATCTCCCGAACCGATCTCGCCGCCGTCACCGGGTACAGCCCCTCCACCGTCACCGGAATCGTGCAGGAGCTGCAGGGCCTGGGCTACCTCCACGAGGTCGGGCACAGGGAATCGACCGGCGGGCGGCGCCGCACCCTGGTCGAACTCGACCGGACCGCCATCGCACTGGTCGTCGCCGAGATCAGCGGAGGACGCATCCACGCCAGCCTGATCGACCTCGATGCCCGGGTCCTGGCAACCCAGGACTCCCCTTTCGACCCGGCAGACCCGGTCAACGCCACCGCCCTCGCCGTCGCCGGCCTCGGGGAGCACTCCGCCCGCCGGCCCACCCGGCTCGTTCTTGCCCTGCCCGGCGTCGTCGCTGCTGACGGCACCGTGAGCCTGGCACCCGCTTTCGCCGCCGCCGGGGATCCCCAGCTGGCCCAGGCGCTCAGCCGGCAGACCGGGCTGCCCGTCACGGTGGAAAACGACGTCAACCTCATCGCGCTCGGCGAGCGAAGTGCGGGAGCTGCGGCCGGCGTCGACGACCTGATTCTGATCCACATCGCTGAAGGCATCGGCGCAACGATCCTGACCGGCGGCCGGCTGCTGCACGGTTCCACCCGGTCTGCCGGCGAAGTCGGTTTCCTGCCCACCGGGCTTGCTCCCCTGCCGCACGGGAACCGCGGCAGTTTCGAGGAACGCTGGAGCACACCGGCCATTGCGGCTGCGGCGCGGGACGCCGGGCTCGACGTGACCGAAGCCAACGTGATCCGCCAAATCTGCACCGCACCGGCTGCTGCCGCGCTGCGCGGGGAAGTGCTGGACGCCTGGGCCTGGGCGGCCGTGGTCTGCGCCTGCGTCCTGAACCCTGCCCTGGTCCTTTTTTCCGGCGACGCCATCGGATTGGACGATGCCGCCCGTTCTCAGCTCGCCGACCGGATCCGCGCCTCGGCACCATCGGCGCCGGAGGTTACCTTCGCCTCCCTCGGCATCGAAGCGGTCCTCTTCGGCGCCGTCGCCCGGGTCCTTGAAGACCCCGCCAGCCTGATTACCCCCACCGGTTGATACCACCAGGTTCCTCCGGCTCCAAGACCCACCAGCACTACACAACCAAGGAGAAGTACATGGCTCTGAACCGCAAAATCCGCGGCCCGCTCGTCACCGTTGCCGGCGGCCTCGCCCTGGCGCTTGCGCTCTCGTCCTGTGGCCTGGACGAAGCGTCGTCGGGCGCCGAGGGTTCCGAGGGCGGCACCCTCACCATCTACACCGCCCGTGACAAGGGACTCGCCGAAGCAGTCGTCGCCGACTTCGAGGCAGCGAACCCGGAGTACGCCGGCAAGGTCGAAATCCTGACCCTCGGCGCGCAGGAAGCACTCGAACGCATCCGCGCCGAGAAAGCCAACCCGCAGGGCGACATCTGGTGGGGCGGCACCGGCCAGCAGATGAAGCAGGCCGCGGGAGACGATGTCCTGGCACCGGCACCCGACGCCGTCGTCGACGCCGTTCCAGAGGATCTGCGTGACCCCGCCGGACTCTGGGTCGGCGAAATGCAGCTGGCCGAGGTCATCTTCTACAACCACGACATGCTCACCGCCGAGCAGGCCCCGAAGGACTGGGACGATCTGATCGCCCCGGAGATGGCGGACCAGATCGCCATCCGCGACGTCGAGGCCTCCGGCACCATGCGCAGCATCTACTCGGCCATGATCGACCGCAAGTATGACGAGGCGGGCTCCCCGGAGGTCGGCTACGACTGGCTGCGGCAGCTGGACGCCAACACCAAGGTCTACGCCGCCAACCCGACTGATCTGTACCTGCGTGTGACCCGCCAGGAGGCGGCCGCCAGCGCCTGGAACCTGCAGGACGTCATGCTGCAGATCGACAACCAGAACGCCCCGTACACACCGGTGGTCCCGGAATCCGGTGCTCCGATGCTGGTTGACGGCGTAGCCAAGATCAAGAACGGCCCGTCCTCCGACGCCGCCGACGCGTTCCTTGAGTTCCTCCTGAGCGAAGACACCCAGAAGGAACTGTCCGAGACGTATTACCAGATCCCCTCCATCGCGATGACCGAGCAGCCCGCCTGGCTGGCAGAGCTCAACCTCGTGGAGATGAAGGTCGACTGGGAGCGCATCGGTGAGAACGAAACCGAGTGGATCGGCTACTGGGCCGAAAACATCAAGGGCAAGGGCTAACCAGCCTCCCCGGGGCGGGCGGCTTCGGCCGTCCGCCCCGCTCCATCTTTCTACCCCTACTCTGCGAAAGAGCTGCCATGACACGAGTCCTTCTCGAATCAATCGAAAAGCGCTATCCGGGCGCAGCCCCGTCGGTCGCGGACCTGGACCTCACCATTGAAGACGGCGAGTTCTTCACTCTCCTGGGTCCGTCCGGATGCGGTAAATCCACGACTCTGCGCATGGTGGCCGGTTTCATCCAGCCCACCCGGGGGCGCATCCTGTTCAACGACAAGGACGTCACGAACACGGCCCCGAACCGCCGGGACACCGGCATGGTGTTCCAGAACTATGCCCTGTTCCCGCACATGAGCGTGCGCGCCAACGTCGGCTACGGGCTCTCCGTCCGGCGCACCTCCCGCGCCGAAAAAACCAAGCGGGTGGACCGGGCCCTGGAACAGGTTGGCCTGGAGAGGTACGCGGACCGCCGGATCGATATGCTCTCCGGCGGCCAGCAGCAGCGCGTGGCCCTGGCCCGCGCCCTGGTCATCCAGCCCTCGGTGCTGCTGCTCGATGAACCGCTGTCCAACCTGGATGCCAAACTCCGCGAGGAAACCCGCGCGGAAATCCGCGGCACCCAGGAGGCCGCGGGTATCACCAGCATCTACGTCACCCACGACCAGGCCGAGGCCATGGCCATGAGCGACAGGGTAGCCATCCTCGAATCGGGGCGGCTGCATCAGGTCGCACCGCCGCGGGAGGTCTACCACCGTCCTGCCACCTCCTTCGTGGCCCGCTTCATCGGCCGATCCAATGTCCTGGCCTGCACCATCCTGGAGGCCGGCGGCGACAGCGTCCAGGTGCAGCTGGAGGATGGAACAGTCCTTCGCGCACCCCGCGTTCCGGGCACTCCCTCCGCCGATGTTTCCCGCGGGGACACCGCAGCGGTCAGCCTGCGGCCGGAGTCCTTTGCCGTACTCCGGGACGCCGGTTCCGCCGGCGCCGGCACCGGTACGGGCGAGCTGAAAGGAACCGTCCGCACCGCGGAGTTCACCGGCGCAGTCAATGTTTATGAAGTGGACTGGAACGGCAACAACCTTGTGGTTTCGGTTCCGGATTCCGAGGACCGGGTCTCCCCCGGCGACCCGGTGGTCCTGGCACCCCACCCGGACCGGGTCTGGCTGGTGGCACCGTGACCGGCCTCGCGCAGAGGCTGCGGATGCGCAGCGGAACCACGTCCTCCGACCGGTTCATCTACTGGCTGGCCATTCCACTGGTCCTGGTCCTGCTGATGTACATCGTCATTCCGATGTTCGCCACGGCACGCACCAGCGTGGACGGCGGAATGGACAACTACAGCGGCTTCTTCGGCGGGAACTCCGGCCGGGCCCTGGGCCTGTCCGTCGGCATCTCCATCATCTCGGTGGTCACCACCGGCGTCATCGGCACCGCCCTGGCCGTGCTGCTGACCCGCTTCGACTTTCCCGGCCGGAACGTGCTGCGGCTCTTCGCCATGCTGCCCATGGCCCTGCCGCCACTGATCGGCGCGGTGTCCTTCTACTTCCTCTACGCCGAAAGCGGCATCGTTCCCCGGTTCCTGGCGCAGTACTTCGGAGCGGATCCCGGAGCGGTATCCGCCAACGGAGTCATCGGCGTGCTGCTGGTCCACACCATGACCATGTATCCGTACTTCTACCTGGCCGTCTCCTCCGGACTCGCCGGTTCCGACGCGTCCATGGAAGAAGCAGCCCTGAACCTCGGTGCCAGCCGGTTCACCATGTGGCGGACCGTGCTGCTGCCCATGCTGACTCCGGCCCTGGTCTCCGGTGCGCTGCTGACGTTCATGGTGTCCATGGCGTCCTTTACCGCACCGCAGTTCTACAACGTACAGACTCTGACCATGCAGATTGTTGCTTCCCGGACCTCCGGCGCGTACGAGCTGGCGGCAGCCCAGTCCACGGTCCTGTCCATCGTCTCCATCCTCTTCCTGCTCGCCATGCGGTGGTACCAGAACCGGCGTGTGCACCGAAGCGCCTCGAAGGGCACCCCGCAGGCCGTCAAGGTCATCCACGGCACGCTCCCCCGGCTCGGCGCCGGCCTCGGTTCCACCCTCCTGGTGCTGATCCTCATGGCACCGGCCGCCGTGATCGTGCTGCTGGCCTTCACCGTGGACGGCTCCTGGACCGTGCAGATCCTCCCCAACCAGTACACTCTGGGGAACTTCTCCCGCATCTTCACCGACCCGTCCACCCTGCGGCCGATCCTGGTCAGCTCCCAGATGGCTTTCATCGCCATGATTGCCTGCACCGTCGTCGGCGTGCTGGCGTCCTGGGTCGTGACCCGGTGGAAAGGCCCCGGCAAGGGACTGCTGGACGTCATGGTGATGATTCCGTGGGCCCTGCCCGGCACCGTGGTGGGAGTCAACCTGGTCACTGCGTTCGCCAGCCCCACGCCGTTCAACCTGGGACAAGTGCTGATCGGCTCGCTGTGGATCCTCCCCGTGGCCTACTTCGTGCGGTTCCTGCCGCTGGTCTTCCGCTCGGCCAACGCGGCCCTGGCGCAGATTGACCCGTCCGTCGAGGAAGCGGCCCGGAACCTGGGTGCCGGACCGTGGCGCGTGCTGCGCACCGTGACCGTACCGCTGATGTACCGCGGCATCCTGGCCGGCGCCCTGATGGCGTTCATTCAGGGCTTCGGCGAGTACGTGGCCTCGGTGGTCGTATACCCCGCCCGGTTCGCGCCGCTCTCCGTGGAAATCTACAACCGGATCTATTCCAACGAGTTCGGCACCGCCGCGGCCTACGGCACCCTGCAGATGGGGCTCATCCTGATCGTGCTGATTATTTCCCAGCGCCTGGAGAACCCCCGCAGCGGCGGGATTGCCGCGATGCTGCGCCGCCGCCGTCGTCCCACCGTGGAAACCCCGCTGGTGGGCCCGATCCCTGCGGCGGCAAACCCGCTGCCGCTTCCCAGCCCCGCACCCGATTCCGTGAACCCCGATTTGAAGCCGGTGAAATAGTCATGACCCCCAATCCCCGCCCCGCCCTTCAGGACCGGCCCGAGCTCTCCGTCTACTGGGACAACCATCTCCGGGCCGCCTTCGAAGAAGCCGCGTCCTTCATCTATCCGCCCATGGTGGAAGCGTCCCTGGCCCATGTCTGGATGCTCGACGACGAAGGCATCCTCCCGCGCGAACGTTCCACCCGCCTGGAACAAGGACTGCTCGCCCTCTGGGAGCGGATCAGCGACGGAAAACAGGAGTACGTCTTCGACGGTTCCGTGGAAGACCCCTACTACTTCATGGAGCAGCAGCTGGCCGCTGCCTGCGGCATTTCCACCTCCGAGCTGGATGTCCAGCTGGCCCGCAGCCGCAACGACCTCGACGCCGGTGCGTTCCGGATGGTGCTCCGGCGCCAGCTGCTGGACCAGGCCGACCTGGTGGTCCAGGCGGCAGCCGACGCCGCTGCCCTGGCCAAGGAGCACGCCGACAAGCTGATCATCGGTTTCACCCACCGGCGGCCCGCCCAGCCCACCACCATCGGCCACGTCCTCGGCGGCCTCTCCGAGGCGCTGCTCAGCCAGGGACGCGAGCTCCTGGACATCTACGCGGAACTGAATGTCTCCCCGCTGGGGTCCGCGGCGTTCGCGGGCACGGATGTGCCGATCAACCCGGAGACGCTGCGCGAGCTGCTCGGCTTCGACTCCGCCTTCACCTCCAGCTACGAAGCCGTTGCCGGCGCCGAGCACTTTATGCGCCTGGCTGCGGCGCAGGCCCGGATCTGCGCCACCGGTGCCCGGTTTTCCCGGGTCCTGCTGGAATGGATGACGTTCGGCTGGGTCCGCACCCCGGACGCCTACACCCAGGGCTCCTCGATCATGCCGCAGAAGAAGAACCCGGTGGTGCTGGAGCACATGGTCTCCATGGCCGGTGCGGCCGCTGCGGACATGTCCGCCACCTTCGCCAACATCAACTCCGCCTGGTACGAAGACTCCAACAACGCGACCACCGATGTGCAGAAACACCTGTGGCGTGCCGGAGACCGGGTGGTGCGGTTTGTGCGGATGCTGGACGGCCTGCTCACCGAGTTCGAGGTCCAGCGGCTGCCGGAGATGGCGGAGATCGTCCGCTCCGGTGCCACCACGACGTCGGTCGCGGAGGCCCTCGCGGTAGCCGGCGTGCCGTGGCGCGGAGCCCACGACGTCGTCGGACGCCTGTTCAAGACCGCTGATCCGACCGCCTGGACCCGGGAGCAGGTTCTGGAGGCGCTGGCCGCCGCCGGGATCCGCGCCGAGCTGGCCGGGCTGACGCTCGCTGCCGGCCGCGAGCCGGAACGGGTGCTGGACCGTACGCAGGCAGGCAGCCCGGGGATTAAGGCCGTCACGGTGACGGCCGACGGCGCACTGGCGGCCGCCCAGGAGCTCGCCGCCCGGTTCACGGAGCTGCGCACGGGGCTGGATTCCGCGCGGGCGCTTCTGCTGGACCGTGCCCGGCAGCTGGCGGACGCGGCGTGAGCGCAGTCCGGGAGGACCTGACGGTCGTTGGCAATACCAACCTGGACATCATGGTTTCCGGCGTCACCTCCCTGCCGGAACCCGGCACGGAAGCGCTGGTTCCGGACATCCGCATCCGGCTGGGCGGCTCCGCCGGAAACCTCGCTCTGCGGTGCGCCGGGCTTGGCCAGCCGACCACGCTGATCAGCCGGGTCGGCAATGATGCCTCCACCGCCCTGGTCCGTTCCGAGCTGGATCTGCCGCATCTGAAGCCGGTGCTCATCACGGATCCGGAGCTGCCCAGTGGCGTGACGGTCGCCGTCGAGGCTCCGGGACGGGACCGGGCGTTCATCTCCTCCCTCGGTGCCATGTCGGCGCTCGACGCCGCGGATGTGCCGGCGGAGGCCGTGGCAGCCCGCTGCGTGGTGCTCGCCGGTTATTTCCTGCTGCCCAGGCTCCGCGGTCCCGGATTGGCAGGCCTGTTCACCCGGGCCCGTGCGGCCGGAGCGCTGACTGTCCTGGACACCGGCTGGCCCACCGAGGGCTGGACCGCTGAAGTCCAGGCCGAGGTCCGCGGGGTGCTGAGCAGCGTGGATGTGTTCCTGCCCAACTCAGACGAGCTCACCGGGCTGACGGGCGTCGAGGACCCCAGGGCAGCGGCCCTGGAACTCGCCGCCGCCACTGGCACCCTGGTGGTGGCGAAGCTCGGGGCGGACGGCGCCGGGCTCGCCCTGCCCAGCGGGGAATGGAGCCATGCACCCGCCCAGCCGGTGGTGCCCGTGGACAGCACCGGAGCCGGGGACGGCTTCAACGCCGCGTTCCTGACCTGCCTTACCCGGGGTACCGGCCCCGCCGAGGCACTCGGGACCGCCGTCCGCTATGCCACCGAACTCGTTGCCACCGCGCCGGAACACCGTTCCGCGGTGCAGCTGGCCGAAGTTTTGCCGCTTTAGGAAGGTAGCCATGCACGTTTCCAGGATCGGGGACCGCCCCGTTGTCCAGGGCATCTCCATCGTCGATTTCCACCTGCATTTCCGGATGCCGCAGGATCCGCTCACCCGCGCCCTGTCCGGAGGGCAGTTCGCCTGTGAAGCAGCTACCCCGGCAGCAGCCCGGCGGGCCGCCAAGGTCGCCGGAATGTCCGCCGCGTGGCGGCGCAGCTGGGACTTCGCCGATCCGGAACCGCTGGAGGCGGACCAGGGCTGGGAAGCGGAGGCAGACCGGTGGCTGGAGGAGCTGGACCACCACCACGTTGAGTACGCTGCTTTCGTGACGGCGGGCGGCGACGCCGCGATGGGCCGGCTGACGGCGCGCGGCCAGGGGCGTTTCCTGGGCCTGGCCGCCATGACTGACCCCTTTGCACCCGGGGCTGCCGAGGACTTTGACCGGGCGGTCACGGAGCAGGGCCTGCGCGGGCTGAAGCTGTTCGCTCCGCTGATGTCCGCCCGCATCGATGATCCGGGGGCCGATCCGGTGTGGCGGGTTGCCGCCAAACACCGGGTACCCGTCCTCATCCATTTCGGGCACTGCGGATCTGCCGGCGGAATTGCGCACAATGCCATGATCGAGCCGGCCTGGCTGGAAACGGTGGCCAAGCGGCATCCCGATGTGACCTTTGTGATTCCCCACTTCGGAATCCAGCACGTCCAGCAGGTGTTGTTCCTGATGTGGGCCTGCCCAAACGTTCTGGTGGACACCTCCGGCTCCAACCAGTGGGTGCGCTTCATGGCGCAGAAGCTGACCTTGGAAGACGTCTTCCGGCGGTTCTACGAAACCCATGGTCCGGAGCGGATCATTTTCGGCACGGATTCCTCCTGGTTCCCCCGCGGCTACGCCCGGCGGTATCTGGCGGACCAGCTGCGGATCTGCTGGGAAATGGGAATGCCGCCCGTGGACGTGCAGAAAATCTTCGGCGCCAACGCGGCCGCGCTGCTGGATATTACCTGCTGGAGCCCGGCCGATCCGGACCTGGCCCGCGCACTGGATATCCTGGACGACGGTGCCCGCAAGAACGGCATTCTGGAGAAGGAGAGAACGGCGTGACCCTGCGGATTCATCTGGCTGCCAACCTGAACGAATTGGGCGAGGCAGCCGCCGACGCCGTGCTGGCCCGGCTTCGGAATGCGCACTCGCCGGGGACCCGTCCCGTCTTGGGCGTGGCCACCGGTTCCTCTCCCCTGTCCCTGTACCGGGCACTGGCACGGCGGCGGAATGAGCTGCCGCCGCTGCGCGCCTTCGCCCTGGACGAGTATCTGGGCCTGCCGCCCGGACATTCGGAAAGCTACGCCGAAGTGGTCCGCCGCGAGATCGTTGAGCCTTTGGCGCTCGACGCCGGGCACGTGGCTGTCCCGGATGGCTCGGCCGCGGATCCGGAGCGTGCTGCCGCCGGCTATGAGGCCGCGATAGCAGCCGCCGGCGGCGTCGATGTGCAGATTCTGGGGATCGGGAACAACGGACACCTGGCCTTCAACGAACCCGGCTCTGCCCTGGACTCCCGCACCCGGGTGGTCCGGCTCGAAGAGAGCACCCGCCAAGCCAACGCCCGGTTCTTCGCCTCCCTGGATGAAGTTCCCACCCATGCGCTGACCCAGGGTTTGGGCACCATCCGTGCGGCGCGTTCGCTGGTGCTGCTGGCCAGCGGAGAAGCCAAAGCGGATGCATTAGCTGCGGCACTGCAGGGACCGGTCACCGAACAGGTTCCGGCCTCTATCCTCCAGCTGCATCCCGACGTGACCATCCTGCTGGCCGACGGCGCTGGCGCCGGACTGTCCCCGGACCTGCTTAGCCGTTCGACTTTGGTCCCCATTCCTTAGCGACCGCCGGCAGCTCCTGCGGCGACCATTGATTGCAGTCCGGCAGTGACGAGCGTCGCCACCAGCCTGCACTCGTAAACACACAAGGCTTCCAGGAACAACAAGCGCACCCGGGCCTTCGGGGGTAGCCCCGTCTGTCATGACGGCATCACTTCAACATCGGAAACAACTTGATTTCCCGGCGTGGGGATCAAGCTATTCGTCCCGGAGCCAAGGCAAGATAACCGTTGTGACCTATGAATCGTTGGACAGTGATGAACTGTTGGATCCGGATGTTTGGGTGAGTCAGACCGCTTTGGGGGAGCAATTTGGGTGGGCTTCGAAAGATACGGGCCGTTGCCTTGCTCAGATGGGACTTCGGCAGGGCCAACAGCCCACCCCAGCGGCATTGGATCAAGGTTTGGCCCGGCCACAGCAGCGTTCCGGAGCCCGAGGGCAGAATGCGTATATTCAGGTGATGTGGCATCTGGACAAAGTGGGCGCCAGGATTGCAGCCTACGCCAGGTCCCAGGGCGGTTTCCGTCCATTGACTGAGCAGTTGCGTGGATCCGAATCTACTCGTTTATAACGTGTCTTCTTCGTACATGAGCAAGGTGCTTCTACTGACACCGAGGCTCAGAGGCATTCCGGGGCATAAGTGATCTCGATACTGAGTACGTCAGAGCTGCTGCGCCAATTGCCCTTACCCAACTCAATGCTGTTTTCGGCCCTCACCGGCGAACCTTGCGCGATTCGCGTTGACGGGTTTGGCGGCATCGACTTCGTACACCGGCACGGGATCTCACCGATTTTCCACCGCACGAATCTGTGAGTGCGAGTGGGCCGGGCGCATCCAAGAACGTTAGCCGACTCGCTTTGGTCTGCATTAGGTTGGCGAGCCCGAATAGCCCATTCATGCTGGGTCGCCTGTGATCATCCCGCCGGGACCCGACGATCTATGGCTCAGCAAAACTTCGAGCAGACGAACCGCCAGAATTAACCCTCGGTCACCGCAGGCAGCTCCTGCAGCGACCACTGATTGCCGTCCGGATCGCTGAAGTACACGAACGTACCCCAGTCCAGCGGCGTGACCTCACTGGTTTCCACCCCCGCATTCAGCAGGTGCTGACGGGCCTCAGCCGCGCTGGGCACCACGATCTGGATGCGCTGGCTGCCCGGAACCATGTCTGTGGTGCCCTCCCCGATCACCACGGAGCAGGCGGACCCCGGCGGCGTCAGCTGGACGAAGCGCAGGTCCTCATTCACCCGCTGGTCAAAGTCGTCAGCGAAGCCCACCTGGTTCACATAGAAGTTCTTGGCGGCGTCTACGTCGGACACCGGCACGGGTACAAGTTCGATTTTCCAGTCCATGCCAGCGATCGTAGGCTTGGCTGCGGCGCGCACCAAGGGTCCGGCGGTCAGGTTTGGTCCGCAAAGCAGGGATTGGCGGAGCAGATTAGGAATAAGCCTGCTGATCATTTGGTTGCGCCGAGTATGACTGAGCAGACTGAACCAGCCGAACTGACCGACCAGCCCCTGCCCGCCACCCTCCATCTCAAGGACCTCGGAACCGTCCGCAGGCTCGGTTTCGGGGCCATGCGCATTGTCGGCCCCGGTGTGTGGGGCGAACCGGAAAGCCGCGGCACCGCCGTCGAGGTGGTTCGCCGCGCCGTCGAACTGGGCGTTGATTTCATTGACACTGCTGATTCGTATGGCCCGAACATCAGCGAAGAGATCATTGCCGAAGCCCTCTATCCCTACCCCGACGGCGTGCGGATCGCCACGAAGGCCGGCTTTGTGCGCACCGGACCGGACGAGTGGACTCCCTTGGGCCGTCCCGAGTACCTCCGCCAGCAGGCTGAGCTGAGCCTGCGCAAACTCAAGGTGGATTCACTGGACCTGTTCCAGCTGCACCGCATTGATCCCACGGTCGACGCCGAGGAACAGTTCGGGGTGCTGCGGGACCTCCAGCAGGAAGGCATGGTCAAGGCCCTGGGCCTGTCCCAGGTCAGCGTGGAACAGCTGAAGACGGCGGAAAAGTACTTCACCGTTTCCACAGTGCAGAACCGCTACAACCTCACCGACCGCTCCTCCGAGGACGTCCTGGACTACGCGACGGCCAACGGCATCGGCTTCATCCCGTGGGCACCGATTTCCGCCGGTGAACTGGCCCAGCCCGGTGGTGTCCTCGACGCCGCCGCGAAGAAGCTCGGCGCCACCACGTCCCAGGTGGCCCTGGCATGGCTGCTGCGGCGCTCCCCGGTGATGATGCCGATTCCCGGCACAGGTTCCGTTACCCATTTGGAGGAGAACCTCGGCGCCGCGGACCTGGTCCTTGATGCTGCCACGTTCGCGGAGATCGACGCCGCCGCCGGTTAGGATCGCTGCCCGGCATCCGCGTAGACCTCCACCACTGATCCCCAGAGAGGATTACCCATGAACAACATCCTGATGATTGTTTCCGCCGCCGATTCCCTGACCATGAAGGACGGCTCCGAACACCCCACCGGCTTCTGGGCCGAGGAACTGGTGGAAGCCCACCGCACCCTGCTCGAAGCCGGGCACCGGATCACCTTCGCCACCCCCGGAGCCAAGGCACCTACGGTTGACCAGGTCAGCCTGGCACCGGAGCAGGCCGGCGGCGAAGAAAAGGCCGAACGGCTGCGGGCCTACCTGGAAGAGCTGCGTCCGGAACTGGATACGCCGATGTCACTGGCCGATGTGGTCCCGCTGGAGTACGACGCCGTCGTGATCCCGGGCGGGCACGGCCCCATGGCGGACCTGGCAACGGACTGGGACATGGGCCGGATCCTCATTGCGGCCAACGACGCCGGCCTGGTGATCGCACCGTTCTGCCACGGACCGGCCGCGCTGCTGAGCGCTGAAACGCCGGACGCCGGGTTCGCGTTCTCCGGGCGCCGGCTGACCGTGTTCACCAATTCGGAGGAACTCGGCGGCGGCACCGGCGAAAACACCCCCTGGTTCGTGGCCGATGCGCTGCGGGACAAGGGCGCCATCGTCGAAGCCGGGCCCGATTGGGAGAGCTTCGTGGTCACGGACGGCAACCTCATCACCGGCCAGAACCCGCAGTCCAGTGTGGACGTCGCCCGGCAGGTCGCAGCCTCGCTTCAGGGTTAGCGGCCAGCCCGCCGCTGCCGGATCCTGCGCACGGCGTCATCCGCCTAAGTGCGGACCGCGGCAGGCTGGCAGACTGGGATCATGACTGTCCTGATTGCCGGCTGCGGCGACCTCGGTACGGAAGCCGGCCTGCGGTTCGCCGCGGCCGGTTTTTCCGTGCTGGGCTGGCGCCGTTCCCCGGAGAAGATTCCCGCGCCCCTCCAGGCCCAGGCCGCGGACCTGCGCGGTGAGCTGCCCCGCATTCCCGGGGACACCGACGTCGTCGTCATCGCTGTGGCCGCGGGCGAACGCACCGAAGCGGCCTACCGGGCGGCGTATGTGGACGGCACAGCGAACGTGCTGGACGCATTGGAGCGTGACGGCGTGCGGCCGCGGCGCATCCTGTTCGTCTCCTCGACCGCGGTGTACGGGGATGCCGGCGGCGGCTGGCTGGACGAGGACTCCCCCACGGCTCCCGCATCGGTGACCGGGGCGGTGATCCGTGAGGCGGAGGAGCTGCTGCACTCGCGGCGGCCGGACGCGATCGTGCTCCGGCTTGCCGGGATTTACGGTCCGGGCCGGACCCGGCTGATCGACCAGGTGCAGGGCGGGATTTCCAGCCCTGGGCCCGGGCAGCTGACCAACCGGATTCACCGTGATGACGCCGCCGCGGCGATCGTGCACCTGACAACGGCGGTTGCCGATCCGGAGCCGCTGTACCTTGGCGTGGATGACGAGCCCGTGGAACTGGCGGAAGTGCTCGATTTCCTGGCCGGAGAGCTGGGCGTTCCACTGGGCCCTGCGCCCGCGGACCAGGGGCAGCGCCGCGCCAGCCGCGGCGGAAACCGGCGGCTTTCCAACGCCCGGCTGCATGGCACGGGCTTTGAATTCAGCTACCCCACGTTCCGTGAGGGATACCGCGCCGTGCTGGCCGGCGACGGCGTCCGGCACGCGTAGGCCGGGCGGCCCCATCTTCGGGTGGGCCGTGAGGCCCAGAGTTCCTCCGCTTTGGGACTTCCCTGCCGGTTTGGGACTTCCCTGCCGCGGCGCCGCGCAGGAAAGTCCCAACCTGGCGGGAATGTCCCAAACCCCAGGGATCCGGCCCTGGCTCTCGGCGAACTAGCTGAAGTCGACCGGCGGACCCAGGTAGAGCAGCACGGAGAACACGCCAACAATCGCGATGAGCACACCCACCACGGAGACCACCGGGCGGCGGAGAATGAAGGCCTGCACCTGCTCCACAAAACCGGAAGGCTGGTCGCCGCCGGGAGCCAGCCGCCACCCGCCGTCGAGCTTGCCCTGCTTGTCCATGGACTTCTCGAACGGGATGGTGGCGTAGGGGATGACGGCGGTGACGAGCCCCAGCACGATGGTGCCGAACTTCCACTTTTGGTTGACGCCAACAAACACGGTGCTGGCCGCGTAGGAGAGGAAGATGAAGCCGTGCGTGCCGCCGGCCGGTCCCATCAGGGCATCCTGCCCGAAGCCATACTTCATCACCATCGCTGCGATCAGCAGGGTCCAGGTCACGGCCTCCGCGAAGGCCAGGGCACGGAACAGGGTACGGGGTTGCATGGGGGTGGGTAACCTTCCCTAGGGGGTTTGCCAACAGTATGTCAGCATGGCCCGGGGGTGCTCAACTCGGGCTTTCGGCTGAGCGGGAGTCGGCATGCGCGTCTCCGGACTGGACCACCCGCGCTTCCCACTCTCTGGGACGAAAGTACACTTCTGGGACCCCACCGGCCCCACCCGTCACGAAGGCTGGGAATCCCGGCAGCGGCGGGTTTCCCAAACGGAGGGAAACTGTGTCCCGACCCGCCGGGATTTTAAGACCGGGCCCAGAAGCTGTCGCCACGCCTGCCAGCCTTCTTACGCCGGGCTCCACCGGCCCTGATCCCGAACCCGGGAGAGCGGCCCCCGGATCTCCCCCCGGAACTACCGGTAGAGCCCCGGCCGGGCGTCGTGTTCGTAGGTGTTGATCTTCCGCGCCCGCCGCACTTCGTCCGGCTCGATATCTGCGTACAGGAGTGCCTCCCCCGCACCGGCCTCGGCCAGCAGGGTGCCGTACGGCGAGGCGATCACGCTGGCCCCGGTGAAGTCCGGCGCGGTGTGGTTGGCGTAGGCAATGTAGACGCCGTTCTCCAGCGCGCGGGCCGGCACCAGCAGGGTGGAGATCCGCTCCGCGTTGTAGGTGAGCAGCGGCTGCGGGCCACCGACGTCGCCGGTAGCCGGCACCGCGGTGGGAATGCAGAGCAGGTCCGCGCCGGCCCGGGCGGCGGAGCGGGCATATTCCGGAAACTCGATGTCGTAACAGATTCCCAGCGCAATCCGCAGGCCCTGGAACTCCGCCACCTGCGGCACACCATCGCCCGGGGAAAAGGACCCGCGTTCCTCGTCCCCGAACAGGTGGGCCTTGCGGTAGCGCAGCAGTTCGGCGCCCGAACCATCGAACAGTGAGGCACAAATGTACCCGGTGCCGCCGTCGTCCTCCACTGTCGAAGCGACGACGCCGATTCCTGCCCCGTGCGCGGTCCGCGCCAGCTCCGCCCGGATTGCGGCGCCGTCGGAATGGCGGACCCGTGCCGGGGCGTAGCCGGTGGCGAACAGTTCCGGCGTCAAAATCAGGTGCGCGCCGGCGTCGGCCGCCTGCAGCGTAAAGCGCCGGAGAAGCGCCAGGTTCGCATCCGGGTCATTCAACTCCGCGCCTGCCTGCAGCACTGCTATCCGAACCATTTTGCGCTCCTGCCGGGCTGATCCGCCGCCACGTCATGTGGTGGTCACAATCACAAAAACCGTTGACTCTTTCCATCATAGGCATAAGCATGATGCTCAAACCGAATGTCATTCGGTTAGCGGTTTCTGAGATCTGAGGAGATGTGTGGACCCGGCAACGACGCGCGGTGACGAGCTGGCCGACCGCCTGCGGCAGATAGCTGAAGACGAACACCAGGACCCGTCCCGGCGGGCACTGACCGGCCGTGAACTGGCCGCATACGTGGGCACCGCCGTCGTGCTCTGCCTTATTGGACTGCTGGTGATGTCGCTGTGAGCGGCAAACGCACAGCGGAAACCTCCGACCGCAGCGCCTCCCTTGGGTCTTTCCCCCTCCTCAAGGGCGAGCGCATCTGGAGCGGTGCCGAGTTCACCTGGGTGAACGTGTCCCTGGCCATTGCCACATGGGCGTTCCTGGTCGGCGGATCCACGGCCCTGCTGGTTGGTTTCCAGCAGGGCCTGGCGGCGATGGTCATCGGCAACGCGATCGGCCTGTCCTTTATGGTGCTGGCCTCCGTGGTGTCGAGCCAGCGCCACGGCGGTGAGCAGTACACCATGCTGCGGCCGGTGTTCGGTCTGGTTGGCGTGGGCATTCTGGTGTTCACCGTCATTCTGGTGACCGAGATGGGCTGGTCCTCGCTGCTGTCGATCATGGTCGGCCGCGCGGTCACGCAGGTCTCCAACGAAGCGTTCGGCACCGACTTCGGCCCGGAGTCGGTGATGGTCACCGTGGTGGCGCTGCTGGCGATCGCCGCCGCCTGGTGGATTCTCTCCCGCGGTCCGGTCATGATCGGCCGGTTCAACAAGTTCATCGCCCCCGGCCTGGTGGTCATCACGGCGGGCCTGATGGTCTTCCTGATCCTGAACACCTCCTGGGACGCACTGCTGACCGCCTCACCGCTGGCCCCCTTCGAGGACGACCGGCTGAACTTTATGCTGGCCGTGGAGTTCAACGCCGGGGTGGGGGTTTCCTGGTACCCGGTCATGGGCTCCCTGGCCCGGCTGACCAAGTCGCCCAAGGCCGCCCTGTGGCCGGCGTTCGGCGGCCTGTTCGTTGCCACGATCATTGCCCAGGTTGTGGGCATGGGCGCGGCCCTGACTCTCGGCGACTCGGATCCCACCGTGTGGATGCTGCCCTTCGGCGGGCCCATCCTGGGGGCGGCAATCCTGCTGTTCATCGCGTTCGCTAACATCACCAGCACCTCCTCGATCGTTTATTCGACCGTGCTGGCGCTCCGCCAGGCCAGCGGCAACCTGCTGGCCAAAGCCCCGTGGCCGCTGCTCTGCGCCGCTTTCTTTGTCCTGCCGGCCATCCTGGCGTTCTTCCCCGGCTTTATGTACGACCAGTTCATGGTGTTCGTGACCATCAGCGGCGCGTTCCTGTCCGCCATGTGCGGGGCGATCATTGCGGACTACTTCATCCTGCGCCGGCAGCACCTCAACCTGCCGGATATCTTCAAACCCGGCGCCGCGAGCCGCTACCACTTCTCCGGCGGGGTGAACTGGGCGGGCCTGGCAGCCGTCGCAGTCGGTGCCGCCTTCTACCTCAGCATCTACAACCCGGTCACGCTGGAAACCCTCCCGGTCTTCAGCTACACCACCGCGTCCCTGCCGGCAGCGCTGCTCGCCGGCGCCGTCTACTACCTGCTCGCGTCGCTGGCCTACAAGTGGCGCAACCTGGGCGGTTTCCGGGACGTTCCGGAGGCATCTGCCTCCACAGCCACCACCGCAGCACAAACCGCAGTAAAGGATCCAGCATGAACCCCGCACCCCGCACCGCCCGCGCCGCCATCCACGACGGCACCTCCACGGGCCTGGACATCCGCACCATCGAGGTTGCCCCGCCCGGCCCGGGCACGGTCCTGGTGCGCCTGGGTGCCTCCGGGGTCTGCGGCTCCGACCGCCACGTGCTCGACGGCGACTGGCAGCTTCCCTCCCCCACCGTGATGGGCCATGAAGGTGCCGGCACCGTGGAAGCCATCGGCGAAGGCGTCCAGGACGTTGCCGTGGGCGACCACGTGATCCTGTCCTGGTTCTACCCGTGCCGGCGCTGCACCGCCTGCCTTTCCGGCCGCTCCTTCGTCTGCACCGGCAGCCGCTCCGAGGAATGCCTGCTCCCGGACGGCAGCACCGCACTGAGCGAGGACGGCGTGCAGCTGTTCCCGTACCTCTCCGTCGGCTCGATGAGCGAATACACCGTGGTGCCCGAATCCGCCGCGATCAAGGTTCCCGCGGAGGTACCGTTCGACGTCGCCAGCCTGATCGGCTGTTCCATCGCCACGGGCTATGGCTCGGTAGTGAACGACGCCGGTGTCCAGGCGGGCCAGTCCGCCGTCGTGGTGGGTACCGGAGGTGTGGGCCTGTCCATCATCATGGCGCTGAACCTGGTGGGCGCGAACCCGATCATCGCCGTGGACCTGAGCGAAGAGAAACTCGCCGCCGCGCGCGGCTTCGGTGCCACCCACACGCTGCACCCGGGCGAGGATCTCGCTGCCCGAATCCAGGAGATCACCGGCACCGGCGCGGACTTCGCCTTCGAGGCAATCGGCCGGGTGGAGACCATCGAATCCCTTCCCGGGCTGATCACCGCCGGCGGCAAGGCCGTGCTGGTGGGCCTGCCCCCGCAGGACGCTCCGGTAGCCATTGATGCGCTGGCGCTGGCTGAATCCGGCAAATCCCTGATTGGTTCGAACTACGGTTCCACCGTGCCGGGCCGGGATTTCCCGCGCCTGGCCGAGCTGTACCTGGCCGGGAAGCTTCCCGTGGACAAGCTGATCTCTGACAGGATTACTCTGGACGACGTCAATGAGGCGTTCGACGCCATGCGCCGCGGAGAGCGTGCCCGCAGCGTCATCGTGTTCGACTAGATACCGGCAACCCGGAGGAGAGACATGGCCAGGCCCCGCACCCCGCTGCTCTCCTCGGAGAAAATCCACGGCGCTGCCCTGGACCTGGTCGACGAGCTGGGGGACTTCACCATCCCCCAGCTCGCCCACCGCCTGGGCGTTAGCCCTTCCTCGCTCTACCACCACGTGCAGGGGCGGCCGCAGATCATCAACGGCATGCGCTCCATCATCGGCGCCCAGGCTCTGGCAGCCCCGGATTTCCCGCCCTCCCCCGCTCCATGGGAGGAGCAGGCAGCGGCGTGGACCCGGAACTACCGCCGGGTGCTGAGCGAACACGCCAAGGCCGTTCCCCTGCTGGTGGGCGAGGAGGTCACCGACGCCCCCACGCTGGAGGTCTACGAACGGCTGGCCTCGGTGCTCGCGGGCGCCAGGTTCGACGATGCGCAGGTGGTCCTTGGCATCTCCCTGCTGGACGTCCTGTGCCTCGGTTCCTCCGTGGACACGGCTGGACCCGCTGTTGCCTGGCGCACTGCGCCTGACACCCAGCCGGTGCTGCACCGGTCGCTGGACGGCTGTGGCGATGCATTGGCTTCCCGGTCGGATGCAGCCTTCGAGGCCGGCCTTTCCGCGGCCCTGGCGTACCTGGCTGCGCTGCCGCGCGGGAATATTGGGGCTGCTGGTGCGGGTGTTGCGGAGGAGCCCGCTTAGAGCTCCCGCCGGAGAATCCAATGTGCAGCTTTGGCGACCTGGCCGCCGTGCAACCCGCCATATCTGCGCTTTGAGTGCGCTGGCGGATGCCTCCCCGCCCGGCTAGCCCGACGACGGAACCGCAGGATAGGTCATCGGCTCCGTGATCCAGTCCAGGTCAGCCCACCGGTCGATGCGCTGGACGATCTCGAAGCTGCTCCGGCACATCTCGACGATAGCCTGCTCCGGGTCCGGTGCGGCGAAGGCGTCTTCCAGGGTCAGAATGAACTCGTTCAGCTGCGGCTGAAACACGGCGGCCTCCGGCTTCAGCATGGTCGCATAGCTGTCGATGGCGGCCATAAAGGGGTACGGCATACCGTAGAACGCCGGCTTGGTCATGTTCACGTCCCCTGGCCAGAACCCGTATTCCACGAACTTCTCGTCGAAACAGTTCACCCCAATCTGGTCCGTTCCGCCGTAGGGCGCAGCCTGGCCGGCGAAGACGGTCCCGGAGAGGTCCATGGTGCCGAACCAGTACTGCGGGGTGAACACCTTGCCGCGGAACGGGGCCAGGAAACGGGTCAGGCTGCGGTAGGCGAAGTGCAGGTTATCCAGGTAAACCGCCACAGCCTGGCGGTCCCAGGAATGGTGCCTGGTGTCCTGTTCAAATGGTGTCTGGACGTGGAACTCCTGAGGTGTGGTGTTGATCCGGGTGGGCTCGCCGATGTATTCCAGCGCTCCCATCAGCTGGGCATAAAAATCCGCCACACTGAGGCCGTCCTCAACGGGAATCCGGGATTTCCTGCCGTTGGTGTTCTGCACGTCCACATGATGCTGGCGCAGGTTGAAATAGATTTCGAAGCTGCCCCCGTTGCCGGGGATGATCCCGGTGCCGATGCCGTCGATACTCAGCGGCATCCGGATATGCCCCCAGCCGGGCCGCTTCTCGCTGCGCTCAATCTTCACTTTGCCCGCCATCTGCAGGAAAAGGTGCAGGGTGTCAGCGGTGTCCTGCCATTCGGTGTAGTCCAGAATCCGTTTTTCCATGGATACCGCCTCTGATGAGTGGCTGCTGGGGAAGTGGCTGCTGCGGGGAAACGTGCACGAGCGGAAAGGAACCGTCCCTCAAGTGTGGGTCGGGCGCCTGCACCGGTCAACGTCCTCCCCGCCATGGCAGCCGACCGAAGGTGGGCAACATCACCGGGACAAGCCGCCGTCCGGGTACCTATACTTACAGCTGATCCTCCGGGCAGCTGAGACAGTCCTGCCCGGGCCCAGGCTGCAGTTCGAGCGCTGAGGCCCCCGTGCGCCCCAACCCCTCCCTAGGAGCCTTCCCCGGTGACCAGTTCTTCCCCGAAGCGAGCCACCTCCCGTTCCCGGAGCCTGAAGTACATCCTGATGCTCGGCGCGCTTGCTGCGCTGCCCGCCGTCACCACGGACATGTACCTTCCGGCGCTGCCGGAGGTCGCTTCCGACCTGGCAACGACGACGACGGCGGCCCAGTTCACGCTCTCCGGCACCCTGCTCGGGACCGCCGTGGGCCAGCTGGTCATCGGCCCGCTCTCGGACCGGTTCGGACGCAGACTGCCGCTGCTCATCGGCATTTCCATGCACGTTGTGACGTCCCTGCTGTGCGCGATTGCGCCCAACATCGGCCTGCTGATCGGTCTGCGGGTGCTGCAGGGCTTCTTTAACGCTGCCGCCTCAGTCGTGGCGATTGCCGTGATCCGCGACCGGTTCACCGGTTCCGATGCGGCCAAGCTGCTCTCCAGGCTCATGCTGATGATTGGCCTGGCACCGCTGCTGGCTCCAACCCTGGGTCAGGCTGTGGCCGGCATCTGGGCCTGGCGGGCCGTGTTCTACTCGCTGGCCCTGATCGGCGTGATCCTCGTCGTCATCGTCTGGCGCTGGATGCCGGAAACACTTCCCCCGGAACGGCGCCTCAGCCGCGCCCGGAAGGGCAGCCCGAAAACCGGTGAACCGGGCGGCTACCGGATCCTGCTGCGCGACCGCCGGTTCCTGGCCTACGCAGTGATTCCGGGCCTGGCCATGGGCATCATCATGAGTTACGTGGTGGGCTCGCCGTTTGTGATGCAGGAGGAATACGGCCTGACCCCGGGCCAGTTTGCGCTGATCTTCGCGGTCAACGGAGTCGCCATGGTGATTTCCTCCCAGGTCAATGCCTCGCTGCTGAGCCGCGCGTCGTCGTCGGGCATCCTGCGCATCGCCGCCCCGATCCTCCTGGTGCTCGCACTGGCGCTGCCGGTCATCATCATTACCGGAGCCGGCGGCATCTTCGGCCTGGTGGCCAGCCTGTGGCTCGTCCTGGGCATGCAGGGCTTCATCTTCGCCAACGCCACCTCGCTGGCCTTGGATGGCTACGGCCGGATGGCCGGAACTGCGGCCGCCCTGCTGGGCTGTCTGCAGGTTGGCCTGGCGGGCCTGATCAGTCCGCTGGTCGGTGTCTTCGGCGGCAGTGCCCTGTCCATGGCCGGCGTGATCATTGGCTGTGCCGTGGTTATGGTCCTGGTCCTGGCAACGACGCCGGCCTACCGCCGCGGCGGTCAGCGCGGCCGGCGGCTCGAGACCGGGCAGGGCAGCAACGCCGCGGCCGAACAGGCCTAGGGCCGGGCAGGCTCCGGCGTCCAGCCTCCAGCTGCTGACCGGGCCTAAGCTGCTGCCGGCGGCGGCGCGGCGGTGCTCTGCCGGACAACCAGCGTCGTGGAGAGGTCCAGCCGCGTGTTCTTGGGCTGTTCACCGTCCCGCAGCATCAGAACCATCCGCGTTGCTTCCTCGGCCATCTCGATGAGCGGCTGGTGCACGGTGGTCAGGGCCGGTGAGGACCAGCGCGCCACCGGCAGATCGTCGTAGCCGACAATCGACAGCTCGCCGGGCACACTGATACCCAGCTGCCGGGCCGCGTCAAGCGCCCCCAGCGCCTGCAGGTCGCTGCCGGCAAACAACGCCGTGGGACGGTCCGGCTGTGCGAGCAGCTCCAGTGCATGGTCCCGCCCGCCGTCCACATGGAAGTTGCCGTACCGGACCAGCGCCGGGTCAAACGGCAGGCCGGCAGAGTTCAGGGCGGACCGGTAACCATCAATCCGCGCCAGGGAACACATCAGGTCCTCCGGCCCGGTGATCGCCGCGATCCGCCGGTGCCCCAGCTCCACCAGGTGGCGGGTGGCCATCATGCCTCCGGCCCAGTTCGCGGAGCCCACTGACGGCACATCCGGAGCAGGATCGCCCGCCGGGTCGATGATCGTGAACGGTATCCCGCGGGATTCCAGCAGCCGCCGGGATTCCTGTTCCAGGTCAGCGAAAACCAGCACGACGCCGGCCGGCCGCCGGGCGATGACCCCCTCCACCCATTCGGGGCCCGGAGCGTGGCGGGTTCCGCTCTCGGTCAGGACAACGCTCAAGCCGTGTTCGCGGGCCACATTCTCCACGCCCCGGATAATCTCCAGCGCCCAGGCACTCTCCAGCTCATGAAACACCAGCTCAAGCAGCGCAGACCTGCTGCTCCGGCCCGACCGGCGCTGATAGCCATGACCATCCAGCAGCGCCTCAACTTTTGCCCGGGTTTTTCGGGAAACGTCCGACCTGCCGTTCAAAACTTTCGAAATGGTCGACAGAGAAACATCCGCCTCCGCCGCCAGTTCCGCGAGCGTGACCCGTCCAGCCGCCGGCGTCTGTGCCATGGGTATCTCCTCTGCACGAAAAGTCCTCGAAGTGAAGCCGCAGCAGAAAAGTGTTGCGCATCACACCACTGCATCCTAAGCTAGCGGCATTCCATAACTTTCGGCAATTGTTTCGAAACTTTCGGAGCAGCGCTTCCCGGGAGACCTTCCAGTGAGGAGCAGTTCAATGAAGAACAACCGCAGCTGGCTGAGACCAGCTACCGCAGCCGCCGGCGTCTTGGCGCTGGGCCTGTCACTGTCCGCCTGTTCAAACAGCGGGGAATCTTCCGCAGCGAACCGGCCTGAGAATGAAGTCCATGTCCTCGTCTACGGCGATGCCGGCAATGATGTCGAACGGGCCATGGCGGACAAGTTCAACGAAACCTCGGACGTGAAGGTTGTCCTGGACACCATTCCCGGGGCCGACTACCAGCAGAAGCTGCAAACCGTCATCGACACGGACTCCGCTCCGGATGTCTTCTTCAACTGGGGCGGAGGGTCCATCACGGACTACGTGGACGCCGGTCTGCTGATGCCCCTGGACGACTTCATCGAGGAGGACCCGCAGCTGAAGGACGCGTTCCTTCCCTCGGTGTTTGACACCGCGGTGGTCGACGACAAGGCGTACGGCATTCCGATGCGCGGCACCCAGCCGGTGATGCTCTTCAGCAACGAAGAGGTCCTGGCCAAAGCCGGCGTAGACGGCGCACCGAAGACCTGGGACGAACTGCTGGAGGCCGTGGAGAAACTCAAGGCAGCCGGCGTCACACCGATCGCCCTGGGCGGAGCGGACGAATGGCCCACCCTGATGTGGGTTGAATACGTCTACGACCGGGTGGCCGGACCCGAGCTGTTTGAGAGCGCCCTCGCCGGCGACGAGAAGGTCTGGGATTCTGCCGAAAGCCGTGAAGCGCTGGGCATGCTGCGTGAGCTGGTGGACTCCGGAGCCTTCGGAACCAATTTCCAGTCCGTAAAGTTCACCGACGGCGGTTCTGCCTCGCTGCTCTCCAGCGGACAGGCAGGATTTGAGCTGATGGGTTCCTGGGCATATTCCACCCATCAGGATGCTGCTCCGGAGTTCGTGGAGACCGCGCTGGGCTACAGCGAGTTCCCCACCATTGACGGCGGCAAGGGCGACCCGCAGAACCTGGTGGGCAACACGAACAACTTCTACTCCGTCCTGGCCAACACCCGGTACCCGGAAACCGTCCGTGACTTCCTGAAACTGATGTATTCGGATGAGTTTGTGCAGGAGCAGGTGGCAATCGGCAACCTGCCCACCACCACCAACACCGAGCAGTTCCTCGATCAGTCCGCCGATCCTGACTACGCGCGCTTCCAGTACGGACTGGTGGAACAGGCACCGGCCTTCCAGCTCTCCTGGGATCAGGCGTACCCGCCCTCGGCCACCCCTGCCATCCACGGGGCAATGTCCGATTTCTTCAGCGGACGGATCGACGAAGACGGCTTTATCGCCGCCATGCAGGGACTCTAGGACCGTTCCTGATGACTGCCCTGCTTCCACCCAGGCCGCCGGCGCACCCGGACGCATCCGTTGAGGACCGTCCGGCGCGCGCCGGCCGCCCGGCACGCACACCCCGCCCCGGCCTGGCCTGGACCCTGCCAGCCACGGTGTTCTTCCTGCTGTTCGCCGTGATCCCGCTGATCGCCGTCGTAGTGCTCTCCTTCATGAGCTGGCGCGGCATCGGCGAACCGAAGTTCGTGGGAATGGAGAACTGGCAGGAGCTCGCCGGTGACCCGGTGATGCTCAAGAGCCTCTGGCTGAGCCTGCTGTTCATTGTGCTGGGGGTACTCACCCAGACGCCGGTGAGCATGCTGCTTGGTGTCTGGGCGGCCGGACCTCAGCGCAACCGTGCGGTGCTCAGCGCCATTTACTTTGTGCCGCTGCTGCTCTCCTCAGCCGCCATTTCGGTACTGTGGCGGGCGCTGCTGGATCCCAACTTCGGCGTGCCGTCCCAGTTCCGCTGGCTCTTCGGCGACGGCAACCTCTTCGGGCACCAGGCCACCGCGGTCGGTGTGATCATCTTCGTGAGCATGTGGCAGTTCACGCCGTTCCATACCCTGATCTACCAGGGTGCCGCGCGGGCCATCCCGCAGGTGCTCTACCAGGCGGCGGAAGTCGACGGCGCCGGACGGGTCCGGGCTTTCTTCAGCATTACCCTGCCCCAGCTGCGCAACTCCATCATCACGTCAGTGATCCTGATGGTGGTCGGCGGGCTCACCACCTTCGAGACAGTCCTGATTCTCACGAACGGCGGGCCGGGCACCGATACCACCATCACCGCCTTCTACATGTATGAACAGGCCTTCCGCCGGTTCGACTTCGGTGTTGGCGCCGCCGTGGCCCTGGTGCTCGTGGTGGTGGCAACCACCATCTCGCTGATCATGGTCAAGGTCTCCGGGTACGACAAGATGCGCAGCACCATGGAAGGGGTCTAGATGCGTACACGCCCCAACTACATTGCCGGTGCCGCCGCCGTCGTCTGGCTCCTGATTGTTGCGCTGCCGCTGTACGTGATGATCGCTGCCAGTGTGCAGACCCGCAGCGGCTTCAGCGCCGGCGGACCGCTGTCCTTCCCCACCAGCTTCACGCTGGAGAACTACGCCGGGGTCTTCCAGAGCGGTTTCGGGCTCTACTTCCTGAACACCCTCGTAGTGACCGGTGGGGTGGTGGGAATCGTGCTGCTGGTGGTCCCGCCGCTGGCCTATGCCATTGTGCGCAGCCAGTCCCGCACCACCACCCTGGTCTTCCGGTTTTTCCTGCTCGGGCTGGCGATTCCAGTCCAGGCGGTAATTGTTCCGATGTTCTACCTGATCAACACGGTGGGACTCTACGACACCCTGCTCGGCATCATTCTTCCCACCGCAGCGTTCGCGCTGCCCATCTGCACCCTGATTCTCTCCGGCACCATGCGGGATATCACTCCGGAGCTGTATGAGGCCATGGCTGTGGACGGGGCCGGGACCTGGCGGACGTTTGTCCGGCTGGTGCTGCCGCTGTCCAAACCCGGTCTTTCCACCATTGCGGTCTTCGCCGCGCTGCAGGGCTGGAACGGCTTCCTGCTGCCGCTGATCCTGACTCAGTCCGAATCGACCCGGGTCATCACCCTGGGCCTGTTCAACTTCCAGACCCAGTACGGAATCAATGTCCCCGGCATCCTCGCCGCCGTGATGCTCTCCATGATTCCTGTGCTGCTGGTGTACCTCTTTGCGCGCCGCGCACTAGTCCAGGGCCTGATGGGCGCTGGCGGAAAGTGACTCATGTCTAACACCACAACCCAGCGCGTTCCCTGGCGGGACGACTCACTCACCCCGGAAGAACGGGCTGATGCTCTCCTGTCCGTGATGACCCTGGAAGAAAAAACCGCGCAGCTGATCGGCGTCTGGGTCGGAGCCTCCGCCGACGGCGCCGAAGTGGCGCCGCACCAGCACGAAATGAACGAACCGCCGGACCTCGAGGCGCTGCTGCCGCACGGCCTGGGCCAGCTCACCCGTCCCTTCGGCACCACCCCGGTCGACGCCGGGGCCGGCGCCCTGTCTCTGATGCGCACCCAGGAGCGGATCGCGGCGTCCAACCGGTTCGGTATCCCCGCGATGGCACACGAAGAGTGCCTGGCCGGGTTCGCAGCCTGGGGCGCGACGGCGTATCCGGTGCCGCTCGCCTGGGCCGCCAGCTTTAATCCGCAGCTCGTGCGCCGCCTGGGGGCTGCCATTGGAACCGATCTGCGCCGGGTCGGCATCCACCAGGGCCTGGCACCGGTCCTGGACGTGGTGCGCGACGCCCGCTGGGGCCGGGTCGAAGAGACCCTCGGCGAGGATCCCTACCTGGTGGGCAGCATCGGCACGGCGTACATCCGGGGCCTGGAAGGCACCGGAGTTGTCGCCACCCTGAAACACTTCGCCGGGTACTCTGCCTCCCGTGCGGGGCGGAACCTGGCCCCGGTATCCATGGGTCCACGGGAATTTGCCGACGTGGTGCTGCCGCCGTTTGAAATGGCAGTCCATGAATCCGGGGTCCGGTCGGTGATGCATGCCTACACGGATACCGACGGCGTGCCTTCCGCGGCCGACCGCTGCCTGCTGACCGGGCTGCTGCGCGAGACCTGGGGTTTCACCGGAACCGTGGTGGCCGATTACTTCGGCATCGGCTTCCTGCAGGACCTGCACGGTGTGGCCGGAACCCGTGGAGAGGCCGCTGCCGCCGCGCTCAAAGCAGGCGTGGACGTGGAACTGCCCACCGTGGATGCGTACGGCGAACACCTGCTCGCGGAGGTGGCCGGGGGCCGGATCGATCCCGGGCTTATCGATCTGGCGTGCCGCCGTGTCCTGGTGCAGAAAATCGGCCTTGGCCTGCTGGATGAGGACTGGACGCCGGTCCCCGAAGTCCTTTCGGGGACCGGCACCGATCTTGGCGCGGTCCAGGGCAGCGTGGATCTGGACCCGCTGGAGAACCGCAGCCTCGCCGCGGAGCTGGCCGAGGAGTCCGTCATCCTGCTCAGCAACAACGGGATCCTCCCGCTGCAGTCCCCCCGCCGCATCGCCGTCGTGGGTCCCAATGCTGAGAACGCCATGGCGTTTCTGGGCTGCTACTCCTTCCCCGCCCACGTCGGATCGCAGTTCCCTGAGATACCGGCGGGCATCGAGCTGCCCACTGTCGCCGCGTCGCTGCGCGCCGAGTTTCCGGACAGCGTCCTTACCCACGTTCCCGGGTGCGGAATCGACACTCCGGACAGCTCCGGCATCGAGGGCGCTGCCGCAGCGGCCCGGGAGGCCGACGTCGTCATCGCAGTCCTCGGGGACCGGGCCGGTCTCTTCGGGCGCGGCACCAGCGGAGAGGGCTGCGACGTCGAATCCCTGGTCCTGCCAGGAGTCCAGCAGCAGCTGCTGGATGCCCTGCTCGATTCCGGCACCCCGGTGGTTGCCGTCCTGCTGACCGGGCGGCCCTACGCGCTCGGCGGAGCAGCTGACCGGGCGGCCGCCGTCGTCCAGGCGTTTTTCCCTGGTGAGGAGGGCGGGCCGGCGGTCGCCCGGGTACTGAGCGGGGCGGTCAATCCCTCGGGGCGGCTCCCGGTCAGCATTCCGGCAACCTCCGGGAACCAGCCGGCCAGCTATCTGGCGGCCCGGCTGGCCGGTCCCACCGACGTGTCCAGCATCGATCCCACACCGGCGTTCGACTTTGGCCACGGACTCAGTTTCACCCGGTTCACGTGGGATTCGTTGTCAGTGGAGTCGGCGCAGACCGGCACCGACGGGCAGGCTGCCGCCTCCCTGCGGGTGACCAATGCGGGAGACCGCGACGGCGTCGAAGTGGTCCAGCTCTACCTGCACGATCCCGTGGCCTCCGTGGTGCGGCCCGTGCAGCGGCTCATCGGCTATGCCCGGGTGCCGTTGCGGGCCGGCGAGTCGGCCCGGGTTAGCTTCACCGTTCCGGCAGACCTCGCATGCTTCACCGGGGCCAGCCTGCAGCGGCTGGTGGAACCGGGGGACCTGGAGCTGCGGTTCGGCGCTTCCAGCACGGACATCCGGCTCACGGCCCGGATCATGCTCAGTGGACCGGTACGCTCAGTGGATCACACCCGGCGCCTGCACTGCGGTGTGGATATCACTGGGATCTAGGAGGACCACATGTATTCGGATCTGCCCGTTGATCAGCTGGCCGGCTACCTGGGCAGCCAGACCGACCCGGCCGGTTTTGACGGCTTCTGGGAGGAGACCCTCGCTGAAGCCCAGAAACATCCACTGGACGTGGTGCTGGAGCCGGCCGCGTCTGCGCTGGGCACGCTCCGGGTGTGGGACGTAACCTTCAACGGTTACGGCGGCGAGAGGATCCGTGCCTGGCTGCGGGTGCCCGCCGAAGCAAGCGGTCCGCTCCCCGGAGTTGTCCAGTTTGTTGGCTACGGCGGCGGCCGGGGCGATGTCCACGAAAACCTGTTCTGGGCGTCTGCCGGGTTTGCCCATCTGCACATGGATACCCGCGGGCAGGGTGCCGACTGGAGCAGGGGCGCGACACCGGACGCTTCCGGGAGTGCCGGACCGCAGGGACCGGGTGTGATGACGCGGGGCGTCACCGACCGCCATACCTACTACTACCGGAGGCTGTATACCGATGCCGTGCGCGCCGTGGAGGCGCTGCAGTCCCTGGACCTGGTGGATTCAAGCCGGTGCGCTGCGGTTGGCGGGAGCCAGGGCGGTGCCATGGCTCTTGCTGCGGCGGCTCTCGCCCCCGGGCTGTCCGCCGTCGCCGCCTATGTGCCGTTCCTCTCCGACCTGCCCCGTGCGGTCCAGATCACAGACGCGTATCCCTACCGCGAGCTGCGCGACTATCTGGCCGTCCACCGGGGACAGCCGGAGCAGGTGATGCAGACCCTGCAGTACTTTGACGCGGTCAACTTCTCCCGGCGGGCCCGGATTCCGGCACTGTTTTCGGTGGGCCTGATGGATGAGGTGACTCCCCCGTCCACGGTGTACGCCGCGTACAACAACTACGCCGGGCCCAAGGAACTGCTCGTGTGGCCCTACAACGGTCATGAGGGCGGCGGAATTGAGGATGAGGTGGCGGCGGCTGGATTCCTGCGGCGGGTGCTGGCGGGAAATCAGGCCCCGGTGAGCCAGTCCGCGGTGAACCGGGCTCCGGAGGTCTTCGCTGGAAGTCCTGCGCCTCAGGATTAGGGATCCTGGGGTTTTTGCTCCTTGAGCTCAACGAAGAACACATGTGTATCCGTGCGTCCGGTGTTCTCGCCTACGTGCTCCTGGGCGGGAAGCCACTGCACGGTGCCGGACGGCAGCTCAACGTCTCGCTGCTTTTCGCCGGAGGTGAGCCTGCGTTGAAAGGCGCTGGCGGTAATCATCACGCTGTCCGGGTGCCGGTGGATGGTGGTCTTCGTCCCGGGTGAATCCCGGTACTCAAGCACGCGCACGCGGTCATTTTCGAAGACCACCCTGTAATTCCGGGGGTTGGACTCAACGGGATCCTGCGCCATAGGTGGAAGGGTATGCCTGCCGGGGGCGGCGCGGCCATAACCTGCCCTGCCGCGGCTCCCCAACGTGCAGATATGGCGACCTCGCGGCGATTCAGCCCACCAGAGCTGCACACTGAGCGCAGTCACCGACCGGGCAAGTCACCAGAACTGCGCACACGACGGCAGGCAACCGGCCAAAACCCGCCATATCGGCACACCCGCGGGCTATAACCCTCAGAAATCGACAGCCATTGAGAGCCCAAGCGCCGCCAGAAGCAGAACGCCCCGGACGGCGATACTCACCCGCCCAGGTTCCCGCTGCTTTTTCGCCCTCGGATTTTGGCCGGAGCTGCGGCGGCGCTTCTTCGTGGTCACAGCCCGGGCCGGCGCCTGGAACTGTGCGGTCTGATCCTGAGGCTCCCCCGGGAGAGGTTCGCCTGCCTGGCAGGTCCCTAGGTGTCTCTCCTCTGGGTGCTCCGCCACCAGCTGGGCGTCCCCTGCCCGGGCGTCCCGTGCCCGGGCATCCCGTGACTGGGCATCCTTGGGACGGGCCGGCAGAACCGGCCAGCGGATGATCAGCCCGGCAACGGCTGCTGCCAGGGCCGCCACGGAAACGGTCCACAGCGCGACCGCACCCGGGGACCCCGGGAACACCAGCCGGAGCATAACCGCCACGAACGCGACTTCCAGCACTGCGGCCAGCAGCGAGCGCCGGCTCAGCGCGGCCAGCCAGCCGTCCGGTTTCCAAGCGGAGACTGCTGTGGAGAGGCAGGACACCGCCACTACCCCGGGGACCAGCCACTGAAGAAGTCCCGTCACAGCGCCCCGCGCAGCAGCTCCAGTGCTGCGTCTTCCTGACCCGAGGAAACGTTGGAGAGCAGCACCACGGCACGGCCGCCGGCCCGGTCCAGGGCCACCATGGACCAGAAGCCGCCGGTCTGCCCGTTATGCCAGGTGATGTCGGGGCCCGCGCTGCTGTCGCCGCCGCTAACGCCAGCGTCTTCTCCACTCCCGGAGGAGGTGACCCAGGCCAGTCCGTAGCTGGTGGAGTCATCGTCCTTCCACTGCGGATCCAGTGAGGCTGTACCGGGTGCCGTTCCATCCAGCTGGGCCTGGGCATAAGCTGCCAGGTCAGCGGCGGTGGACCGGATGCCGCCAGCGGGGGCCGTTCCGTTTGCTGTCCAGGCTCCTTCGCGAAGTCCGCTGGCCGACCGGCCGGTGGGGGCGCCGTCGGGCAGGTTCGCCGCCGTGACCGGTGCGTGGGTGGCCGAAAGCTGCAGCGGAGTGATCAACCGATCCTCCAGAAGGCTCTCCCAGCTTTGTCCGGTCGCCTGTGCGAGGAGCTGGCCCAGGAAGGCGTAACCGAGATTGGAGTAGGCGATGGTGCCGCGGTCATGCAGCGCCGTGTCCTGCGCCTGCTCCAGGACCTCCGCCGGAGAAGCTGTGTACGGGTCCCGGTGCAGGAACTGTCCGGCCAGCAGCGGCTTCCAAGCCCCCGATCCCATGGCCAGTCGCGGCAGCCCGGACCGGTGGCTGGCCAGTTCCGCCAGGGTGACCGTTCCAATCTCCGCGTGTGGGTCCTTCAGCTCATCCCCCAGGATGTCCGCCACCGTGGTCTCCAGCGTGACTTCACCACGCGCTACGGCGTCGGCGAGCAGCGAAGCGGTAAAAGTTTTGCTGACTGATCCGATCTCGAATTCAGTGTGTTCGTCCGCGCCGAATCCGGCGTAGCGGACGCGGCCGCCGTCGATGTAGGCCACGGCGACCTGGTTCGCCGGGTTTTTCAGCAGCGGCCGGATGCGTTCCGCCAGGACTGCGTCCCCGGTGATGTCGGCCGAGAGTCTGGGCCACGGCATCATGCCCAGGCCGCACACCAGGACGACGGCGGCTGCGAGTCCACCTGCCACGACCCGGGGTGTGAGTCTTCGGGATGTATCATTGGTCCGTTTCATGTCAGTTACCCCCGGCAGCAGCGGTAAGAATGGCCAACAGCGGAATGATCCGCGCCGGCGGGATTCGGTAGCGGGAGCGCGAGTGCGGAGCCAGCCAGCCGCGTGCCACCAACTGGTTGACGTGGTGATAGATCTGTCCGGAGGTGCCCGCATCGAGTTCTTCCACCAGTCCGGCGACGGTTTCAATGCCCCCGGCCACGGCTCGGAGGATGGCCAGGCGCATCGGGTTGCCCAAGGCGGCCAGGGACTCGGCGAATTGGGTCCACTCGGTGTCCAGCAGATGTGCGGTTTCCAACCCGTACTGGTATTCAAACGGCTCCCCGGCCGGTGTTGTGGCTGTTCCCGCAAAAAGGACAACGCCGGGATCGGGATAGCGCTCCCGGATACCGTTCAGCACCCAGAAGACGTCGTCCGGGGGCTGCCGGGGATTCTCCGTCCCTGCCCCCTCAGCTTCGAGGGCCGCAACCCGCTCCTCGAGTGCCCGCAGCCGGGCGTCAGCGCTGTCATTCATGCGTCAAGAATTACGTAATTCTTTAATTTCTTCAAGAGTTACTGACAGGGAGTCTTCAAGGCCCGCAGACCGATCACCTCCTCCGTTTGACCACCGCCCGCACCCCGGCGAAAGCGGCTCCCCCAGCCAGGACTCCGGCCAGGACCCAGGGGGCGCCCACGACGATGGGGTCGATCCACTGATGATTCACGTCGGCCCTGCCACGGCCGGCCCGTGAAGCGAGCCCGCCGCGGCGGAACTCGCTCAGGACGCCGGTCTCCGTGATCGGATTGTCCGGACGGAGGGTGGCAAGCGAGCGCACGTGGGGCGCCGAAGGCGTCCACCCGGTCCGCTGCCAGCAGGATCAGCCAGTGCGCGGCCCGGGCTTCGCTGTAGCGCCGGTAGGCGTAGCGGCGTATCCGGCATTAGTCCGTGGTAAAGGTGCAGGTCCGAGCCGCAAATCGCCGCGAGGGTCACGCGGATGATCGCATCATTGGGATGTTCCAGGCGCGGCATGTCTTTTTCTTCAACCCGCACTTTGTACGGGCCGCGGTAAACCATTGCTTCCACTGGTCCTCCTCATCGGCGAGCAGATAGTAAGCAACCTTCACATGCCGGTTTCCCGGTGGTCAACGCCGTCCCGGCGTTGACCACCGGCAGCCGCCATTCCCTGCCGGGCGTCAGTACTGGCGCCGCACCGCCGCCCGATACCGCTCCAGCAGCTCCGGCTCCGGAGCCGCTGTGACCGTTGCCGAATCCTGGGTTTTCCAGGCGGGCCATCCGCCCGAGAGGACTGCCGCGGCCTGCCGGGCAGCGCCGTCGGCCACATATTCCCCTG
This sequence comes from Arthrobacter pullicola, assembly GCF_014836875.1. Taxonomy (GTDB): domain Bacteria; phylum Actinomycetota; class Actinomycetes; order Actinomycetales; family Micrococcaceae; genus Arthrobacter_B; species Arthrobacter_B pullicola. The sequence continues at coordinate 545,348 of NZ_JACSQC010000002.1, forward strand.
GCTCGGGAACCTCCACGGGCAGTCCGAGCACGGCGGACAAGGTCTGCTGCATCGCTGCCGAGCGTGCTCCGCCGCCCACCAGAATGACCCGCTGCGCCGCGATTCCGAGACCGGTGACTGCCTGGAAGGCGTCCGCCAGGGAACAGGCCACCCCTTCGAAGGCAGCGCGGGCCAGGTTGGCAGGAGCGTAGTTTGCCAGGGTCATTCCGTGGAGGCTGGCCTTCGCCTCCGGCAGATTGGGGGTGCGCTCCCCCTCGAAATAGGGAATCAGGGACAGTCCGCCCGCCCCGGGCTCCGCAGTCAGGGCAAGGTCCGTCAAGGCGGCCAGCTCAACGCCGAGCACAGCGGCGGTGGCATCAAATACGCGAGAGGCATTGAGGGTGCAGGCCAGCGGCAGGAAATTGCCGGTGGCATCGGCAAACCCGGCCACAAGCCCGGTCGCATCCGCCGTGGGCGCGTCGGCGACGGCGAACACCGTGCCCGAGGTGCCAACCGAGACCACAATGTCCCCCACCCCGGCGCCCACGCCCAGCGCGGCCCCGGCGTTGTCCCCGCTGCCCGGAGCAATAACGGCACCGGCCGGTGTCCGCAGTCCGGCTTCGAGCGGCCCCAGAACCACGGGCAGCACAGGGACATGGCCCAGCGTTGCTTCCAGGACTTCCGGCAGATACTCTCCCGTGGCCGGTGACCAGTAGCCGGTGCCGGACGCGTCGGAGCGGTCGGTCCGCAGCGCGGCCAGGCCGTTGGCTCCGCTCCCCGGTCCGTACCCAGCCAGCCGCCAGGACAGCCAGTCATGCGGCAGGCAGACTGCAGCTGTCCGGGCAGCGTTTTCCGGCTCGTTCTCTGCCAGCCAGCGCAGTTTCGCCGCCGTGATGGACGCGACCGGCACGGTGCCCGACGTCGCCGCCCAGTAGCGCGCCCCGTCCGGGCCGGCCTCGGCAACCAGATTTTCCGCCGCTGCCGCGGACCGGGTGTCGTTCCACAGCAGGGCGGGCCGCACTACGGCGCCGGCTGCGTCCAGGCACACCATTCCGTGCTGCTGTCCGGAGACGGCCACCGCGGCGACGTCGTCAAGTCCGCCGGCAGCGTCCGCCGCTTCATTCAGCGCCCGCCACCAGGTTTCCGGATCAACTTCCGTCCCCGGAGCGTGTCCGGCTGTTCCCTGGCGGTGCAGCGCACCGGTATCGGCGTCGCGGATCACAACTTTGCAGGACTGCGTGGAGCTGTCCACACCTGCGACAAGCGGCATAACTGGCCTTTCCGGTGAGGCACGGGCATCGGTACCCAAAACCTTGGCTGGTAATGAACGACGGGTGCCCAGCCGCCCGTGCGGGGCGGCTGGGCTGTCCCGCACGACGACGGCGCTCCCCGGACTGCAGCGGCGGGAGCCGTCCCGCGGGTGGGTCAGCGGGCGCCGAGCAGATGTTCCAGCGCCAGCTGGTTCAGCCGGACAAAGGCGAAGGAGCGCTGGGCCGCGGCATCGGCGTCGAACTCTTCGAACGCGGCCGGGTCTGCGATCAGTCCGGCGGCCGTTTCCCCGGGCGCCAGGGTGGGCTGGCCCAGCTCAAAGACACCCGAGGTCTCCAGGGCTTCCCGGACCTCCGGGTCGGCACGGAAGGCCTGGGCCCGTTCCTTGAGCAGCAGGTACATGGACATGTTTGCTGCTGCCGAGTCCCAGACGCCGTCGTAGCCATCGGTGCGGGAGGGCTTGTAGTCAAAGTGCCGCGGCCCGTTGTATACCGGCCCGCCGCCCGGGAAGCCGTTCTCCAGCAGATCCACGGTGAAGAAGGCGCTGGTCAGGTCGCCGTGGCCGAAGACCAGGTCCTGGTCGTACTTGATGGACTTCTGCCCGTTGAGGTCGATGTGGAAGAGCTTGCCCGCCCACAGTGCCTGCGCAAGGCCGTGGGTGTAGTTCAGCCCGGCCATCTGCTCATGCCCGGTCTCCGGGTTCAGGCCCACGATGTCCCCGTGCTCGAGTTCGGCGATGAACGCCAGCGCGTGCCCGACCGTGGGGAGGAAAATATCACCCCGGGGTTCGTTCGGTTTGGGCTCCAGCGCGATCCGGAGGTTGTAGCCCTGGTCCTTGATGTAGCCGGCGGCGGTGTCCACGCCTTCCTTCATCCGGTCGAAGGCGGCGGAGAAGTCCTTGGAACCGTCGTACTCCGCGCCTTCCCGGCCTCCCCACATCACGAACGTTTCCGCGCCCAGCTCCGCGGCGAGGTCCAGGTTCCGCAGCACCTTGCGCAGCGCGAAGCGGCGCACGGAACGGTCGTTGGAGGTGAAGCCGCCGTCCTTGAAGACCGGATGGCTGAACAGGTTGGTGGTGATCATGGGAACCTTCAGCCCGGCTTCCTGAATTGCTGACCGGAAACGCTTCAGGATCAGCTCGCGGTCCTGGTTCGAGGAGCCGAATGGAATGAGGTCATCATCATGGAAGGTGACGCCGTAGGCTCCCAGGTCGGCGAGCTTCTGGACCGCCTCGACCGGGTCAAGGGCGGCCCGGGTGGGGGCACCGAACGGATCATTTCCGGTCCATCCCACCGTCCAGAGTCCGAAAGTGAAGTGGTCGGCAGGTGTAGGCGTCGTTGGCATGTGCTGCTCCAAATCGAAAGTCCGAATTAGTTGTGATCCACAACATATCCACGCGTATGTGGGGTGTCAATGGTTTCCCGGGGGACGGCCTGCCGGTTTAGGAGCCCGCAGTTTGCTGTTCCGTGCAACAATCGAACGTCCCTAATCACCGCTCGAAGGATTCCGCGCATGCCGACCAAGCCGGGCAGTGAAAGCATCCGGATCCGGAACCTTTCCCGCGTCCTGGCACTGCTGCACCGCCGCGGGCCCCTCGCCCGCGCCGAACTCACCCGGCTCACCGGTTTCAACCGCTCCACGGTCGGTGCCCTGACCACCGAACTGGCGCGCCTCGGCCTGGCCTATGAAACCGAAGCCCCCGCGGCCGGCCGCGCCGGCCGGCCCAGCCCCCTGGTGCACCCCAATGAGCGGGTTGCAGTGCTCGCCGTCCATCCCGACGTCGACGCCGTGACCGTGGGCCTGGTGGGCCTGGGCGGAACGGTGCACCGGCGGGTCCGCTGCAATGCGGCCAGCCCAAGCGTGCCGGAAACGGTGGACATCACCAAGACCGTAGTGGGCAGCATGGCCTCGGCCCTGGCCGCAATGGACCGGGTGGTCGGCATCGGCGCGGCCGTACCGGGCCTGGTCGACAGCTCTGACGGGTCGGTCCGTCTCGCCCCGCATCTGGGCTGGAAAAACGAGCCGCTGGCGGCCGTACTCAGCTCCGCTCTGTCCCTCCCGGCCTGGGCCGGCAACGACGCAACCCTGGGTACCCTGGCCGAAAGCACTTTCGGCGCAGGTGTTGGCCAGGACAATGTGGTGTACCTGAATGGAAGCGCCAGCGGCATCGGCGGCGGTGCCGTGGTGGGCGGAGTTCCGTTGAGCGGAGCTGACGGGTTCGCCGGGGAGCTGGGCCACACCCTGGTGCGCACCGGCGGCCTGCCCTGCCACTGCGGGCGCCGCGGCTGCCTGGAAACCGAGGTCAACCTTGCCGGCCTGCTCGAAGTACTGGGACTGCAGACCGCTGACCTGGACCAGCTTGAGGCAGCCATGCGTACCCAGGACTCCCCTGAGCTCCGGGAAACCGCCGCCCGGCAGCTGGATCTGCTCGGCGAGGCACTCGTGAACTTCGTGAACATCTTCAATCCACGGACCGTCCTGCTCGGCGGTTTTCTGGGGGTTCTCTGGGCCTTCGATCCGCAGCGGCTGCAGAACATCGTCGCCCAGGGAGCGATCAGCGGGCTGGGCGGGTCGGTGGCCATCCGGCGCGCCGCCCTGGGCGCCGATCTGCTTTTGGTGGGAGCGGCAGAACTCGCCTTTGCGCCGCTGCTGGCAAAGCCTGCGCCCTCCGTGCCGGGTCTGGCGGAAACCCGATAAGTCCGTTCACGAAACACACGGTTTCGGCCGTATGACAATATCCGCGAGCCGAAACGGGCTTTTTCCAGCGCAATCGGCCACACTGGTGGCACACGCGCTCTGGGGGGACGCCGTCGTGCACTGCTGCCTCCTGCCGCGCAGACGAAGGCCGGAGTCCACATACGTTAGGCCCTGACACCGGCTAAGGAGCCACCCCTCCCCAAGCGCACGCCGGTGCCAGAACGCACAGCGGCGCACGAAAGGAAGCCCGTGAAACCGCTGTTGCCCCTCCCGCCCCCCGCGGACCGTTCTCCAGACGCCGGACAGGATCGGTGCTCGCCGCGGGCGGACTCGCGGCAGCGCTGCTGGCCGCTCCCCTGGCCGCCGGGCCCCTCGTTTCAGACGCGGCGGCCGCAGCTGCAACCTTCAATCCGTTCGATGTGAACAACGGCTTCACACTGTATGTGTCGGGCGACGCCATCCTCGGCAATGGCGAAATCGAGGGCTCGATCGCCGCCGACGGAGCGATCTCCAGCACCAACCAGAACGGCTATCCGGTGGTTCATCAGGTGGCCGGACTGCCCGACTACACGGTCCCGGTGATCGATGGCATCCCGGTGCGCATTCTTGCAGCCGGGTACGCCGGTGCGGGAGGCTTCGAGGTGTCCAACCGCAACGCACCACCAGGAAGCCCTGAGGCCACGGCATCCGTGAAGCTGGTCAGCACGGCGGGGCTCACAGGGTCCTCCCGCGGATCTAATTTCCTGCGCGTCACGAACAGCGACGGCGGCAATCTGGACCTCCCGACGACTGACTACCAGCCCGGGTTCGCAACAGATCTTTCGCTCCTTGCGGCGGACCAGAACTCAGTGGCAGCGTACTTCCCGCAGAAACAGGCACAGTTGGACAGAACCAGCCGGTGCCTGGCGGACATCTATGACCCGGCCACCGGGCTGGGCACTGTTGTGCCGGTGGACGACCGCGGCTCCATGGTCATGCCCGGCCCCTATGCAGCGGACAAACCCAACGTCCTGAACTACGGCGACATCGCCGGCAGGACCATCAAACCGGATAACGCTGGCGGGTACAGCCCAACGGCGGATGCCCCGCTGATCATTAAGGTCCCCGCCGGCACCACACAGCTCGGTCGGCTGAACTTCGAGGGGTGGTCATCCTCGGGGAACGGACAGCAGCTGGCCCGCTACATCTTCCTGGACCTGTCCGAGGTAACCGGCAGCGTTGTGGTGGACGGCCTGGAAATGGGGGCTGTTTATGCCCCCAATGCGAACCTTGCGTTCAACTCGAGCATCACTCACAACGGCCAGTGGCTGACGGGAAGCTTCACGGCGTCCGGTGCCGGAGAACTGCACCACCACGCGTTCCTGGGGAACCTGCCGTGCGCCGCTACCGCACCGGTGAATCCGACCACGGGGCCAACACCCAGCCCCACCGATAGCCCCACCACCGCACCCACAACAACACCCAGCCCCACCGATAGCCCGACCACCGCACCCACAACAACCCCCGCACCCACCGGGACCGCCACGGCATCCACAACTCCGTCGCCGGAACCCACTCGGCCGTCAACCACTCGGCCGTCAACCACTCAGCCGGGAACCACCCCCGGAACGTCAACGTCGCCTTCAACGACACCCGTCGTCAGCGCTCCCGCCCTCGGCGGACCGTCCGATCCGGCACCGTCAGATCCGGCACCGGGAAGCCCTGACCAAACGCAACCCGTGCAGACCCCCGCAGCCGGCACCGGCTCCGCCTTGGCGGCAACCGGCTCCGCCGGAGCGGTTGGCATCGGATCCGCAGCGGTGCTGTTGCTGGCCACCGGGGCATTCCTGCTGTTCGGAACCCGGAAGGGCAAGCACTCCTAGTCAGTTCAGACCGGTGCAGCGCGCGCTGTGCCGGGGAGGGGGCCGGAGCCATCAACGGTTCCGGCCTCCTCCCGTGCCGGGCCGCACCTCAGGATTTCGGTGCCGCTGCCGGGCCACGATGGCCGCCGCCGCCGTCGTCCGCCAGCATGTGCGGGGCATTGGTAACCACCAGCCAGGCGGGCAGCACCGCCAGGCACAGGAGCCCGGTGATCGCCACGTCACTGGTGATCACGACGGCGATGAACAGGGCCAGCCAGCCATCGCGGGCGACGGCGAGCACCAGGCCCAGCACCGCGGCGGAGACCACCACGCTGACCGGGACGCCGGGGAGCAGAGCGCCGGCGGCCAGTCCGAAAGCGACGCCGATGAACACCGAGGGAAAGATCCGGCCGCCGCGGAACCCTGCTGCGGCGGCAACCACCAGGGCACACAGCTTGATGACCGCCAGCAACAGGAGCGTTCCGAAGGACTCACCCGGGGTGCTGAGGAGTTTGCTGGATTCCTCAGCGCCCTTGAACAGGGTGAGGGGTCCGCCGATCACGCCGAGCAGCCCCAGCAGCGCACCGCCAAGAGTGGTGAACAGGACAGGGTTCTGCAGCCGGTGAAACATCCGGTGTGCCCAGCGGAAGGCGAAAATCCCCAGCAGCCCGAAAGCCGCGGCAAGCGGCGCGATGATCATGGCCGCGAGGATGTCCCAGCCGTTAACGTTCCCTGCAGCCGGCACCGTGATGTCCAGGAGGGTCCCACCGACCAGGTTCATGGTTACGGCACCCGCACCGGCGGCAACCAGGGGCAGGAAGAGCTTGTCGAAGAGCGCGCCTGCCCCGGCTGTGGACCCGACTATGCCGGTGAACAACAGGGCCGCGGCCACAGGGGTTCCAAAGAGGGCGCCCACCGTGCCGGCAATCGTCATTCCGACAATCAGTTTGCCCGGCACTTTCGGAAAGAGCCGGCCGACCAGGACGGTGAGCACTGCGGCGTTGATGGCAATGATCGGGTTCTCCGGACCGAGGCTCACCCCGCCGGCCAGCCCGAGGACCGCCGCGGCGGCAAGGCTGGGGACGACGCCGATGGGCAGCGCGGACTCCGCCAGTTCAGACTCTGCGGAGTCCGGTCCGGCGTGGCCGGGCACGTAGCGCGCGATGAGTCCGACGGCGGCTCCCGTCAGGGTCAGCATTCCGAAGATCCACCAGCCGCTCTCCGGATCCATGCCTACCGCACCGGGGAGGTCTTCCCAGAGCAGGAGCTGGAGCAGGTGGGCTGCTTCGTCCAGGCCAAAGAGGATCAACCCGGAAACCACTCCGATCAGAATGGCCGGCACTGTGAGCGCCGCGAGGGTCCGGACACGGTGCTGCGCCAGGACGCCGTCGTTTGAGGTATCAGACATGGTGCCATCCCTGGCCGGCCGGAGCGGAGGACTGTTTCCGCGGTTTGCTCAGGCTACGCGTTCGCCCCGGCCCCCGGACAGGGAGCAGGCCCGGAACCGGCGGCGGGGGCCGCATCCGTCGGCCTGCCGCCGTCGTCCGGCCTGCCTGCGCCCGCGCGGTCCCGGCCATCTCCGCAGTACCGCCCTGATCTGCCGGCTCACTGCTGCCGGTTTTACCGCTCCTTGGCCAGCAGCCGCTCGACCCGGGGTTTCACCTCGGTGGCCAGCAGGTTGACCGATTCGAGGAAGTGCTCGTGCGGGGTCCCGCCGAGGTCCATCTGTAGGAAGTGCCGCATATGCCCCATGTACCCGTGGAGGTGGACGATACGCTCGGCGACGTCGTCAGGACCGCCGATGTAGTAGGCGCCCGGAGCTTCGGCCTGGGCGAGGTAGTCCCGCTTATCCGGTGCCGGCCAGCCGCGCAGCCGGCCCATTTCGACATTGAGGTTGTGCCAGCCGGGGTAGAACCGGTCCAGGGCCTCCTGCTTGGTCGGTGCGATCAGGCCCATGGCCGCCACTGAGACCTTGATGTTCTCGCCGGTGTGGCCGGCCTGGGCAGCGGACTGGCGGTACAGCTGGGCCAGCGGCGCGAACCGGTGGGGTGCGCCGCCGATGATGCCATAGGAGACGGGCAGCCCCATCCTTCCGGCACGGGCCGACGACGGCGCGCTGCCGCCGGTGGCGAGCCAGATGGGCAGCTGCCCGCGGACCGGGCGGGGAACGACGGCATAGTCGGACAGGGCGGGGCGGACGGTGCCGTTCCAGCTGACGTTCTCGGTTTTGCTGTTGTTCAGCGTCAGCAGCAGGTCCAATTTCTGCGAAAACAGTTCGTCGTAGTCGTGCAGGTCGTAACCGAACAGCGGAAAGGTCTCCACCGAGGAGCCCCGGCCGGCCGTGATTTCGATCCGCGCGCCGCCGGAGACCGCGTCCGCCGTCGTGAACTGCTGGAACACCCGGACCGGATCATCCGTGCCGATAATACTGGCGGCACTGCCGAGCTTGATCCGGCGGGTTGCGGCCGCGGCAGCGGCGATCAGCGCCCCGGGCGAGGAAGCGGGCATGCTCACGGTGTGGTGTTCACCGATGCCGAAGTAGTCCAGTCCCGCCTGGTCAGCCAGCACGATGGCGTCGAAGAGGTTGCGGATCGCTTCGCCCGTAGGCCGCGGCGTCCCATTCGGGTTCAGTTGGGTGTCGCCGAAGCTGTAGGCGCCGATTTCCATGTGTTCTCCTCGCGTGACCGGACTGTACTGCCGGTGTTGCTGTGCTGTTGATGTTGACGTTGTGCTGGTGGTGCGGCCTGTGCTGTTGCGGTCCGATTCAGCCAGCCGGGGAGGCTGCCAGGGCTTCCTCGAGCAGGGCGCGCAGAGCCGCGGCGGTGTGCGGACCGTTGAAGGCCGGGGTGCCGGGCTGGAATCCGCGGCCGGCAGCCAGCGGTCCGGCGTCGACGGGGTCATAACCCAGGGCATTGATGAAGTCCGCGGCGCTGGCCCTGGCCGCAGCATCGTCGCCCGCGACAGCCAGGGCGCGGCGTCCCGGGGTGCCGGGAGCGGCGCCGTCGGCCTCCAGATCGTGATAGCCAATGTGGTTCAGGGTCTTGACCACGTTGGATCCGGACAGGAAGTCCTGGACAACCTCGCTGCTGCCGCGCAGGCCGTCCTCAAAATCGGCAAGTGTGCCGTCAATCGGAGCCCAGTAGTTCATCGCATCGATCACGGTTTTCCCGGCCAGGGCCTCCGGCGAGAGCGTGCGGAAGCGGTGCAGCGGCACGGCCACCACCACCAGGTCCGCCTGTGCAGCCTCGGACGCGTCCACAGCGGCGGCGCCCGGGGTGATGACTTCCACCAGCAGCGCGTTTTCCGCGGCCGGCCGGGAAGTGGCGATCTTGACGTTGAAGCCGGCTTTCAGTGCCTGGCGGGCGACGGCGGTGCCCACGCGGCCCGCGCCCAGGACACCGACCGTCCGGATCTGACCGGACTGGCTTTGACTGATTTGGTCCTGGCTCATCGTGCTCCTTCCGGATGGTTGCGTCGGCGCCCGGCTTCCTGCACAGGGCGCGGCAAAATCCTTCTCACAGCTTAGGGAGCGGCCCACTTTTATGCAAATGCATGTACTTTTGCCGCCGGACTGCCGGAGCAACCCTAGGCCGTTAAAACGCCGACGACGGCGGCAACTGGCGTGCCGCCGTCGTCGGCGTTTAGCTGGTATTACCCGCGCAGTTCGGACTGCTCAGGACTGCGGCTGGCGGACCGGGAGCAACGGGGCGAAGAATTCGCCGAGCTCCGCCGTCGCACTCAGCGGGAGCACGTTGGCCACATACTGATCGGGGCGGACCACCACCATGACGCCGCCGCGGTCCAGGCCGCGCTGGTCGAAGATGTCCGCTTCCGGATCGGCGCCGAAGACCTTGCCCAGATCGGTGAGCCGGAACGGACCAACTTCCGGCTTGAAGACTGCCGGCACGGCGTTGATGTCGATCCCGTGATGGTCCTGCTGGTAAATGACTTTGACATCGAACCAGGCGTCGCGGTCCGCGCCGGCCGGGGTCGCGGCCAGCGGCGAGTCCGGGGCGTCCTGCAGCCAGTCGGCCAGCGCGGCAACCTTCGAAGCTTCGCCCGCCCGCGCGGTGTCGGCAAAAACGTAGATCCGCCAGCGCCCGTCCGCCTTCGCCAGGTGGCCCAGCTGCACGGGATTCGTGTCGCTGACCCGCATCACCGGCGCGGACTTGAAGCGCTTGCCGATCGGGAATCCCGTAGCCAGATTCTGATGTTCCGCTTCACCAATGAGCATGGACGGGGTGTACTCGGTCATAAAGCCGGCAGGGAATTCGGCCGTGCTGACGTAGAAGTCCTCAAGATCCGAAGGATTCTCGAACTCCTCCGGCTTCTTGGCCATCAGGGTGGACCACTCCTTGTCGAAGTCGATGAGGTTCTTCGCAACGACCTGGCGTTCAGCGGAATAGGTGGACAGCAGGCTTTCCGGGCTGCGTCCGTCCAGCACGTGGCCGAGCTTCCAGGCAATATTGAAGCCGTCCTGCATGGACACGTTCATGCCCTGGCCGGCCTTGGCGCTGTGGGTGTGGCAGGCGTCGCCGGTGATAAATACCCGCGGGGTGCGGGTGCCGACCTGCTCGGGCAGAACGTCGTCGAACCGGTCGGTGAGCCGGTGGCCCACCTCGTAGACGCTGTGCCAGGCGACGTTGCGCACGTCCAGGGTGTAGGGGTGCAGGATCGCGTTGGCCTTGGCGATGATCTCTTCGATGCTGGTCTGGCGGACGGCCCCGTTGTCCCCCTCGGGCACCTCGCCGAGGTCCACGTACATGCGGAACAGGTGGCCGCCTTCGCGCGGAATGTGCAGGATCGAGCCGCCGTTGGAGGACTGGATGGCGCACTTGGTCCGGATGTCCGGGAAGTCGGTGGAGGCCAGCACGTCCATGACCCCCCAGGCGTGGTTGGCGGCGTCGCCGGCCAGGGTGCTGCCGATGGACTGCCGGACCTTGCTCCGGGCGCCGTCGCAGCCCACCACGTATTTGGCCTTGACCGTGCGCTCGGTGCCCTCGTCTTCTCCGGCGGTGCGGCGCAGGGTGACGCTGACCGGGTACTCGGCGTCGTCGTCGACCTCCAGGTCCACGAATTCGTAGCCGTAGTCGGGCTTCATCCGGGCCGGTGAGTTGGCCATAAACCGGGCAAAGTAGTCCAGCACGCGGGCCTGGTTGACGATCAGGTGCGGGAACTCGCTGATACCGGCCGGGTCATCCAGGGCACGGCCGGAGCGGACGATATTTTCCGGATTCTCCGGATCCGGGCGCCAGAAGCACATTTCGGTGATCCGGTAGGCCTCGGCAATGATCTCCTCGGCGAATCCAAAAGCCTGGAAGGTCTCCACGCTGCGGGCTTGAATGCCGTCCGCCTGGCCGATCACCAGGCGCCCGGGCCGGCGCTCCACAATCCGGGTGGTGATGTCCGGGAACTGGGACAGCTGTGCGGCGGCGAGCATTCCTGCCGGGCCGGAGCCGACGATCAGCACGTCAACTTCAGCAGGGAGTTCTTCCGGCCGGTCAAGGCCGACGCCGGCCGCCGGTTCGACCCGCGGGTCTCCGGATACGTAGCCGTGGTGGTGGAACTGCACGGGTGTCCTCACTTCGTTGTGTCTGCGGCGGTGGGAGTCATACATGGACTGATCGCGTGTTCGATATTTGAACAGGTAGCTCAATAGTGGAATCGCGATCAGTGTAGACACTGTACTGGTGACATGACGCAGGTCACAAGCGGGGTGCAGTATGTGACTGGGTGCGCAGGGACGTGGACCGGGTTGGTGGGGATGGCAGGGGTAGCGGCGTTGGCCAAGTTGGCGGCGCTGGCCAAGTTGGCGGCGCTGGCCGTGTGCTGCGACATCGTTGCGCGGAGGATAGGCAAGCGGCGGGCTACTGGGTCGCCCAACTGGCCTCGCGTGGGCCGTTGAAGCCCAGGGTTTCCTCAACCAGGACACGGTCGCCTGGAATAGCCGTCGGCGGAACATCCATGCAGACCTCATACTGGGCCTGCCCGCCGTTTTCGAGCGTAGGAACGGAGGTTCCCTGAAGATCAAGGACCGCGGTGCAGGTCGATTCGCTGTACTGCCGGCTGTCCGAGCCGACAAAGCTGGTGCTCAAATCCAGCCAGGGATCGCCCTCTGCGTTTCCGTTGTAGACAACGTCCAGGGTAATCAGGACGTACTGGCCGGAGGGTGGTTGGTTTAGCGGGTTGAAATTCACGATCGCGTCGGTGGCATCGAGCTGCACGCCGGATACGGTCACGGAGTACTCACCAATCTCAGCGGCGGACCCGATTGGCAGGAGATTAGGTGCTGCAGTGGCGCTGCCCGAGCCAGTTCCGGTACCGGTGGTCGCCGGGGCAGAGGTTCCCGTGCTGTTCCCGTAGGGTCCGGCTTTGTCCCCGTACATCGAGTCGCGCAAACTGCTGAAGAATGCCGACACAAGCGCGATGGCGATGATGGACGCAATGACGGCCAAGCCGGAAACGATGGTGCCGGCAATGGACAGCCCCTTCGCGGAGGTCCGCCGCCGAACGGCGATCACCAAGGCTGCACCAGAGAGCGCCAGGCCCACCAGGGCAACGATGAGCGCGATCACGTTCAAAAACGGGACCCAGCAGAGCACCAAACCAACGATGCCGAGAATCAGGCCGGCGAGCGCCAGTCCCCGGCCCTGGTTGGACGGTGGGCCGGTCGGCGGGTAGCCGTTGCCATAGTTGTACATCGGATCATTTGGCTGAGTACCCATGGTTGCCTCGCAGTGTCCGGACGCCGCAGGCAAGTGGCCGGTTTCCGGGCCCTTGCCAGCTATGGCGTCAATGGTTCCGGGTCCCTCCACCGTAGAAGCGGTCAGGATGTGCGGCAAGGAGTTGCCGCTAAGGTCCCGGAGCGTGCACTGCTCCCTGGTGCTTTAAACGGGCCGCACCTGAAAGGTCGGAAGCACCGGCAGCGCCGGAGCGTCCGGCCGGCTAGGGCGGCTAGTCAGATGCGGGAGCCGAAATGTCAGTGCCTGTGGACGTGCCTGTTGCCGGAGCGGTTGAGGTTCCGGGACCAGGCGAACTGCCCGATCCGGTGTCCGTGCCGCTGGAATTTTCCGTCGCGGCGGGACTGGTGACGGTGATTGTGGGCGTTGGCTCGTACCTTGTGGAGTTGTCATCATCACCGATACGGCTGAAGAGCGCGCCCCATAGAGAAATGGCAACAATGCACAGGATGAATGCCAGTCCGGAGACGATGACGGCAGCGATGGCAAGGACCTTTGCGGTGGAACCGTTGCGGACCGCGATGATCAGCGCAGCAATGGAGAGCCCCAGGCCCGCAAGTGCGAACGCCAGGGCCAGGTAGTTGATCACCGGAACCCAGAACAATCCCAGGCCGATGACCCCCAGGATGAGGCTGGCAAGAGCCAACCCCCATCCCTGGTTGGACCGCGTCCCCCGTGGAGGATAACCCTGTCCATAGCTGTACATCGGATCGTTCGGTTGTGTGCCCATGATCGCCTCACAGAGTCTTGACGCCGCGGGTCAGGTACCTGAATTCCTCCTGCGGGTCCACTTTCCCGGGTCCTTCAACGGTAAGAGCGGGCACGGCGCCCGGCAAGGAACTGCGGAGACGGGCCCCCTGTCGGCACCCGGATTCCCCTGCCTGCGGCCAGGCACGAGGTCAATCGGAGTGGGGGCCGGTTCCGCGCCGCAATGGCAGGTCCGGACGGCTGGCCGCGGGAGGAATACCCGGAGCCTCCCGTGCGTCTTGCACGGCCTGTGGCAGAGCACCCTCCGGCCCCTCTTCCACGGGCGGATTCTCTTCCCCGGTCGCCCCGTCCGACCCGGCAATGAGCCCTTCGGCCTGTTCCAGGATCCGATTTGTCAGCCCCGAACCGGCGGCCACGGCGTCTGCGTGTGAGTGCCGTGTCCGTGAGTTCAGCGCCTGTGCATTTAGCGGTGCTGCCGGATCATCCCGCGAACCGTCGTCAGCCGCCGGATTCACGAGCGGGCGCACCGCGGCCGGCTGCCCGCCGTCGCCCCTCAGCTCCTCCTGCACCGTCAAGCCGATCAGCCGAAACAGCGCCCGGTCCTCCCGGGTGGCCAGGGAACTGGTTCTCAGGTCATTCAGCACGGCGAGCCCGGCCAGCGAGCGCCGCGGATTGGCGCTGAGGGAAGCCTCCAGCGCCCACTGCGCACGGACCCACCACTGTGCGCGGCGGTCCGCCTCGAGCTTCTGCCGGTAGGCAACGTAGGCGACCACCGCCGTCGTCAGAATGCCCAGCGGCCCGAGCACCGGAATCCAGATGATGGCCCACTGCGCCGCTTGTTCCCAGAATTCTCCCCAGTCCATGCCGGGAGCCTAGCCCGGACCGCCGCGCGATACACCGCTGCCGCCTGCCAGAGCCGGGAGGGTGACAAATTTCAGCCCGCGGATCGCGGGGACGCTCTCAAACTTCCCGGGACGGCTTAATGTTTTCCTTTTTGGTCTCCGCAGCGGATAGTAAATGAAAGCCATTCATTATTAGCTTCGTCACATTGGAGGAAGTACCACCATGCATGCCGCTATGCCCGCCGAATGGGTGCCCCACAGCAAAACCTGGATGGCCTTCCCCACCCCTAACGACACCTTCGGCGAGGCCGGCAGCAACACGCTGGACCGGGCCCGCACGGCCTGGTCTGCCGTCGCCCGCACCATCGCCCGCTACGAACCCGTCACCATGCTGGTCAGTCCCGGGGATCTGGGCGCGGCCAAGGATTTCCTCGGCGACGAGGTCAATCTTGTGACCACTGACCTGGACGATGCCTGGCTCCGGGACTCCGGCCCCACCTTCACCCATGCCGCAGACGGCAGCGTTGCCGCGGTGAACTGGGTGTTCAACGGCTGGGGCGCCCAGGGATGGGCTGCCTGGGACAAAGACCAGCATCTGGGCACCTTCGTAGCCGCGGAAGCCGGCGTTCCGGTGGCCTCCAGCACGCTGGTTAATGAGGGCGGCGGTTTCCACGTCGACGGCGAAGGCACCGTGCTGCTCACCGAAACGGTCCAGCTCGATCCGGGACGCAACCCCGGGAGAACCCGGGATGAGGTGGAGGCGGAGATCCATGCCCGGCTGGGCACCACCAAAGCCATCTGGCTGCCCCGCGGACTCACCCGGGACTATGACGAGTTCGGCACCCGCGGGCACGTGGACATCGTCGCCTCCTTCGCCGGCCCCGGCACCGTGCTGCTGCACCGGCAGGATGACGCACGCCACCCGGACCACCAGGTGATGAAGCAGCTCCGCGCGGTCCTGGAAGATGCCGTGGATGCCCGCGGCCGGAAGCTGGAAATCATCGACGTCCCGGCGCCCACGGTGCTCGACGCCGGGGACGGGTTCGTGGACTGGTCCTACATCAACCACTACGTCGGCAACGGCGTGGTGGTGCTGTGCGCCTTCGATGACGCGAACGACGCCGCAGCCGCGGGAATCCTGGGCCGCGCCTATCCCGGCCGCACCATCGAGCTGGTGGACGCCCGGGACATCTTCGCCTTCGGCGGCGGCATCCACTGCATCACCCAGCAGCAGCCGGTACCCCGGTTAACCGGAGCGGGAGCATAATGTTCAACGTCGTGGAGGCGGGCATTGCCGATCTGCGGGCGGCGCTGGAGTCGGGTCAAACCACCAGCGAGGAGCTTGTTGCCGCGTACCTGGCCCGGATCGGGGCCTACGACCGGCAGGGACCGCGGCTGAACTCGGTTATTGTGTCCAATCCGGACGCCTTGGCCGAAGCCCGTGCCGCGGATGAGCGCCGTGCCCGCGGTACCGTGCTGGGCCCGCTGGACGGCATTCCGTACACCGCGAAGAACAGTTTCAAGGTGCGCGGGCTCACCGTGGCGGCCGGGTCTCCGGCGTTTGCCGATCTGGTGGCCGGGCAGGACGCGTTCACCATTGAGCGGCTGCGGGATGCCGGAGCCGTGCTGATCGGGCTGACCAATATGCCGCCGATGGCCAACGGCGGGATGCAGCGCGGACTCTATGGCCGGGCCGAAAGCCCGTACAGCGCCGATTTCCTCACCTCTGCGTTCGCGTCCGGTTCCTCCAACGGGTCCGGGACGGCGACGGCGGCCAGCTTCGCGGCGTTCGGCCTCGGGGAAGAGACCTGGTCCTCGGGCCGGGCTCCGGCGTCCTGCAACGCACTGTGCGCCTACACCCCGTCCCGCGGGGTGATCTCGGTGCGCGGGAACTGGCCGCTGGTACCGACCATGGACGTTGTCGTCCCGCATACCCGCACCATGGTGGACCTGCTGGAGGTCCTGGACGTGATCGTCGCGGACGACGCCGAGACCCGCGGAGATTTTTGGCGCGCCCAGCCGTGGGTGAAGGTTCCGGCGGCCTCCCTGGTGCGGCCGGCGTCGTACTTTGACCTGGCCGTGCCGGATCCCGCGGCAGCCCGCGGCGCCCTGGCCGGAAAGCGCTTCGGCGTGCCGCGGATGTATATCAATGCCGATCCCGAGGCCGGCACTGCGGACTCCGGGGGCAGGGCAGCTGGCATCGGCGGTCCCACCGGGCAGCGAATTCAGACCCGGGACTCGGTCCTGGACCTGTGGAAGGCCGCGCGCCGCGATTTGGAGGCCGCGGGCGCCGAAGTGGTGGAGGTGGATTTCCCCGCGGTCACCAATTACGAAGGCGACCGGCCCGGCGCACCCACCCTCGCCACCCGCGGTCTGGTCAGCCCGGAGTTCCTGCGCAGCGAGATCGTGGATCTCTCGGCCTGGGCCTGGGACGATTTCCTGGCCGCCAACGGTGATCCGGCACTGAACCGGCTGGCCGACGTCGACGGCACCCGGATTTTCCCGCACCCCGAGGGCGCGCTGCCGGACCGGTACACCGGGTTCGACGACGACATCGCCGAGTATCCGGAGCACGTCCGGAACTCCCCGGTGGACTCCTTCACCGAGATTCCGCACCTGGCCCAGGGTATCCGTGGCCTGGAGGAAACGCGCCGGATCGATCTCGAAGAGTGGATGGACGGCCTTGGGCTGGACGCGGTGGTGTTCCCGGCGATGGCCGACGTCGGGCCGGCGGACGCGGACGTCAATCCGGAGTCGGCTGATCTGGCCTGGCGCAACGGGGTGTGGGTGGCCAACGGCAACCTGGTGCCCCGGCATCTGGGCATCCCCACCGTCACCGTTCCGATGGGAACGATGGCAGACACCGGCATGCCGGTGGGGCTCACCTTCGCCGGACGGGGCTGGGACGACAACGCGCTCCTCCGCCTGGCGGCCGCCTTCGAAGCTACCGGGTTCGAGGCGGGTGTGGCCGGGGAAGGTGGGGCCGAATCCGGCGGCCGCCGCACCGAACCGGCGCGGACTCCGCGGCTGGCGTAGCGGGCGGTACGGGGGCAGGGTGCCGTCCCAGCTCGGGTGGGGCCGCGTCCGGGCGGCGGAGTCCTAGGCTTAGGCTCCGGCAGCCACGAAGCCCAGCCGCTTATCCACCACGTTCGCCGGCGCGCGGCCCTGCAGATAAGCCGTGAGGTTGGCTTCGAACTGGGCTGCCAGGGCGGGCAGATGGGTTTGTGAATCGCCGGAGAGGTGGGGCGTGATCAACACGTTCTCCAGCTCCCAGAGCGGGTCCGAGGCGGGCAGCGGTTCGGGATCGGTCACGTCCAGCACGGCCCCGGCGATGGACTTGGATGCCAGCGCCGCAGTCAGCGCGTCCTGGTCCGACAGCTCGCCGCGGCCCATGTTCACGAGCACCGCCGTCGGACGCATGGCCGTAAGCACCTCCTGGTTCAGCATCCTCCGGGTGTCCGGGGTGAGCGGGGCGGCAAGGACAACAAAGTCGTAGTTCCCGGCTACGACGGCAAAGTCCGTGCTGGCGTGAATGGCGGCGAAGTCGGCGTCACCGGTCCGGGCGGTGCGGCCCAGTCCGTCGGTTCCGATGCCGACGGCGCGCAGCAGCCGCGCGGTGGTCCGGCCGATGCTGCCGGTGCCGGCGATCAGCGCCCGGTTGCCGGCCAGATTGGCGGTGGGAAAGTACTGCCAGCGCCGGTCCCGCTGGTTTCGGGAAGCCTGCGGGAAGTTCTTGGCGAAATAGAGGATGCCGGCGAGCGCGTACTCGGCCATCGCCGCATCGAAAATTCCGCGGGCGTTGGTCACGGTGACCTCCGAGGCCGCGAGCTCCGGGAACAGCAGCTTGTCCACACCGGCCGCCGGTACATGGATCCATTTCAGCGAGTCCGCCCGGGACCAGTTCTCCCGCAGGCCGTCGGCAAAGTAGTCCCACAGGTACAGGATTTCGGTGCCGGGCAGCGCTGCGGCGAGCTCGCCGGTATCGGCTGCGAGGCGGACGTCCGCGAGGGCTTCGAGCTGCTCGAGGCCGGTGATCGGGCGGGACCCGGCAAGGATGGTGAGGACAGGTTTGGGCATGCGCTCAGGCTAGGTGATTCCGGCGCCGATCCGTGCATCCGTGACGCCGTCAGGTTCAGACCCGCGCGGCCAGCATCCCGTCGATGCTCTGCGGCGAGAGCGCGTGGTGGATGGCCAGCATGCTGGCGCCCAGCATCCCGGCCTCGAGCCCGGAGGCGGACTGCACAATCTGCAGGTGCTGCGTGGCCAGCGGCATGGTCCGGGAGTACACAACCTCCCGCACCCCGGCAATAAAGTGCTCTCCGGTGAGCGCCATCGATCCGCCGATGACGATCACGGACGGGTTCATCATGCTCAGGCATGCGGACAGGACCTCGCCGACGTCGCGCCCGGCCTGCCGGACGGCATGCACCGCCGCCCGTTCGCCCTGCGCCACCAGGGCTACGACGTCCGGGCCGTCCTCCGCGGGCAGGCCGGCGTCGCGCAGTTTCCGTGCCACAGCCGGCCCGGATGCGAGCGCTTCCAGACAGCCGAAGTTTCCGCACCGGCACAGCAGATCGGCTCCGCTGGGCACCCGGATATGGCCGATGTCCCCGGCCACCCCGTCCGCACCGCGCAGCAGCGCCCCGTTGCAGATGATTCCCGCGCCAATGCCGGTGGCGACTTTGACGAAAATCAGGTTCTCGACGTCGGGCCATGCGGCC
The DNA here is from genome assembly GCF_014836875.1 of Arthrobacter pullicola. Lineage (GTDB taxonomy): Bacteria > Actinomycetota > Actinomycetes > Actinomycetales > Micrococcaceae > Arthrobacter_B > Arthrobacter_B pullicola. The sequence goes on from NZ_JACSQC010000002.1 coordinate 564,145, forward strand.
TCCCGCTCCCCCATCGACATCACGTTCACATCGTTGTCCACCAGCACCGGCGCGTTGAAGTGGGCGCCCAGGTAGGCGGCGACGTCAAAACCGTGCCAGCCGGGCATGATGGGCGGGTTGATCGGCCGGCCCGTACTGTATTCCACGGGTCCGGGCAGCCCGACGCCGACAGCCAGGAGGTCTCGCCCGGAACGCCCCAGCTGCTGGAGCAGGGCGCTGCCCAGTTCCACCACCGTGTCGAGGACGGTTTCCGGGCCTTCGCTGACCAGCAGATCGCGGGTGGCGTCCGCGAGGGCGGTGCCGGAAAGATCAGCCACCCCCACCCGCAGGTGGGACGCGCCGACGTCGACGCCCAGGACCACCAGTTTGCCGGCCTGCATCGCAATCTGGGCTGACGGGCGTCCGCCGGTTGAGGCGGCGTCCTCCACCGGAGCTACCAGTCCCAGGTCGATCAGCGAATCAACGCGCAGCGCGATGGTGGACCGGGCCACTCCCACCAGCTCGGCCAGTTCGCTGCGGGTGCGGGGCTGGCCGTCACGCAGCAGCTGGAACAGTTCGCTGACGCCGGCGGAGGGCGTGTTCTTCCTTAGATCGACCACTGGGCAATTGAAGCATAGGGATCGGCGGAACTCCGCCGCCAACGGCCGCACCGTGTCCGCCGGAGTGTCATAGCGCGCCCTTGCGTCGGGTTCCCCGGACCGCGAACTTTTGCTGCAGCAGCACGGCCAGCACAATGATCGCCCCCTTGGTGACGGCCTGCACCGAGGTGTCCAGGTTGTTCTGGGTAAACACATTGGTGAGAGTGCTGAAGAGCAGCACCCCCAGGACCGTGCCCACGATGGTTCCCCGGCCGCCGACCAGCAGCGTGCCGCCCACCACCACCGCGGCGATGGCGTCGAGTTCATAGTAGAGGCCGTGCGTTGAGGTGCCTGCGGTGGTGCGCGCCATCATCATGATTCCGGCAATGCCGGCAGTGAGGCCGGAGAGGATATACAGCCAGACAATGTGCCGTTTGACCCTGATGCCTGCGAGCCGGGCGGCTTCCAGGTTCCCGCCAATCGCTACCGTCCGGCGGCCGAAGGTAGTGCGGTTGAGCAGGAACCAGCCGATGGCGGCCACAACCGCGAAGATCCAGATCAGCAGCGGAACACCCAGCACGTTGGAGCGCAGCACCGCCAGGAAGTCGCGTTCGGTGACAATCTGCGTCCTGCGGCCGGAGATCAGTTCCGCGAGGCCCCGCGCGGCGACCAGCATGGCCAGGGTGGCGATAAAAGCCACGACGTTGCCGTAGGCGATGATGGTGCCGTTAACCAGTCCCGCCAGGGCCCCGACGGCGAGGGCCACTACGACCATCAGCAGCCAGCTGCTGTTCTGCGCAGCCAGCTGGACGGAGGCCAGGGTCGCCACCACCGTGGTCAGTCCCATGACAGAGCCGACCGAGAGGTCGATGCCGCCGGCGGTGATCACAAAGGTCATGCCGATGCAGATGACCCCAAGGATGGAGCCGTAGCTCAGGATGGTCAGCATGTTGTTGACGCTCATGAACTGGGAGCCGCTGGTGGCCGCACCAACCGCCACCAGCAGGGCCAGCGCGATGACCAGGCCCAGGCTTCGTGCACCCGACCCACCCAACATCCGGCGCCATCCCCCGCGGCGGGCCTCCGCCGGCGCGTCCTCTCCGCTGGGAGGCGGTTCCAGCGTTGTTGTGTTGTTCTCGCTCACGAGGCATTTCCTTTCAGGACGAGGTCGAGCACACCGTGCTCATCAATGTCGGCGGCGTCTCTCAATGCCAGGCTCCGGCCGGCGTCGAGCACCAGCACCCGGTCGGCCAGGCCGATGACCTCCTCAATCTCGCTGGAGACCACCACGATGGCCACGCCTTGAGCTGCGAGTTTGCGGATCAGTGAGTAGATTTCGGCTTTGGCGCCCACGTCCACGCCGCGGGTGGGCTCGTCCAGCAGCAGGATCCGGGTCCCGTGGATCAGCCAGCGGGCCAGCAGCACCTTCTGCTGGTTGCCGCCCGAGAGGGTCCTGGCCGGGCGGTCCGGATCCGCCGGCGTTAGATGAAGGGCCGTGGCCTGTTCCCGGGCCGCCTGTTTCTCGGCCCGTTCGTTCAGCAGCCCGCGGCGGGCAAACCGGGCGAAGGTGGAGAGCGTGGCGTTCTTGTAGATCGGTTCTTCCAGGATCAGGCCCTGGCTTTTCCGTTCTTCCGGGGATAATCCCATGCCCGCGTTGGTGGCGGCCCGCACTGAGCCTGGCCGCAGCTGCCTGCCCTGGACCAAGACGCTGCCGGTGCTGGCTTTGCGGGCACCGTAGATGGTTTCCAGGATTTCCGAGCGGCCCGACCCCACCAGTCCGGCCAGGCCCAGAATCTCCCCGGCCCGGACGGAAAAGCTGATGTCCTGAAAAGACCCAGACAGGCCCAGGTCCTGCACCTGGAGCAGCACCGGCGCCTCAGCCGGCAGCGGTTCCCGGGGCGGATAGACGTTGGTGGTTTCGCGTCCGGTCATCAGCCGGACCAGGTCACCGCGGGACACCGATTTCACCGGCAGCGAGGAGGCGGTGCTGCGGCCGTCCTTGATCACGGTGATCCTGCTGCCGATCTGGTCAATCTCCTCCAGCCGGTGCGAAATGTAGACGATCGCGATGCCCTGGGCGGTGAGCTGGCGGATCACCCGGAACAGGTTCGCGACTTCCCCGGAGTCCAGGATGGCGCTGGGCTCGTCCATGATGATCAGGCGGGCATTGCGGGACAGCGCCCGGGCCAGGCTGACAATCTGCTTGCCGGCGGCGGAGAGGCTGCCCACTTCCGTGCCCGGCGAAAGCTCCTGGTGGCCCAGCCGCTGCAGCAGGGTGCGGGTCTCCTGCCGGGCATCCCTGACCCGCAGCACTCCCCCGCGGGCATTTTCATGGCCCAGGAAAATGTTCTCCGTAACGTTCAGCCCGTCCACCACGTCCAGCTCCTGGTACATGGTGGCAATCCCCAGGTCCAGCGCCGCCGTCGGCGAGGCCAGGTCCACGGACTCGCCCTCCCAGCGGATCTCCCCACCGTCGGGCTGGTGCACACCGGAAAGCGCTTTGATCAGCGTGGACTTTCCGGCGCCGTTCTGGCCCAGCACGCAGTGCACCTCCCCCGGGAGCACCTCCAGATCAACCCCCTGCAGCGCCCGGACTCCAGCGAAGCTCTTGCTGAGATTCCGGACAACAAGCAGCGGCTTTACGGGTGTTGGGGCAGCGCTGGCCGTCGACATGGAAGGGAGCATACACACTTATGTCGATGACCAGTAGTATCTTGCAGTTTTTTCGGCGGACTTCTGTTAGTGTGACGGCCATCACGATGAGGTGCGGGGTGCGGAACAGTGCCTGCTTGCCTCTTCTGGACGTGCAAGACCCCATCAACGGAGGAGAAAACCATGCAGGCAGCACGCATGTCGGGCCGGAGGCAGCTCGTAACCACCGCGGCGTTCATCGCCGTCGGCGGGCTCGTCCTCACCGGATGTTCCAGCGGCGAAGAGACCAGCAGCGACCCGACCAACAATTCAGTGGAAGGCAACCAGGCCGAGGGCGACACCGTCGTTATCGGTTTCTCCGGTCCGGCTGCCGACCACGGCTGGCTCGGGGCCATCAACTCCGCGGCCCTCGCCGAAGCGGAGAAGCTCCCGGACGTTGAACTGCGGGTGGCGGAGGGCACCAACGACGCCAATCTCCAGATCAGCCAGGTGGAGCAGTTCATCAACGAGGGCGTGGACGCCATTGTCCTGCTGCCCACCGACGGCGCCGCACTGACCGACGTCGCCACCCGGGCCATGGAGGCCGGCATTCCGGTGATCAACGTGGACCGGGAGTTCTCCAGCCCGTTCGCCGCGCGCGCCACCGTCCTCGGCGACAACTACGGCATGGGGGTCAGCGCCGGAACGTACATCTGCGAGCAGGTGGGCGACCAGCCCGACGCCGTGGTCGCGGAAATCGCCGGCATCGATTCCCTGCCGCTCACCCAGGACCGCAGCGCCGGGTTCAAGGACGCATTGGAGGGCTGCGGGCTGGAGGTCAGCAACCGGGTGGCAGCTGACTTCACTGTCCAGGGCGGGGAGGCTGCTACTTCACAATTGCTCGCGGCTGCCCCGGAGATTGATGCGCTCTGGAACCACGACGATGATCAGGGCATCGGCGTCCTGGCCGCCATCGACGCCGCCGGGCGGGACGAGTTCATCATGGTCGGCGGGGCAGGATCCGCCAACGCCATGCGGGAGATCCAGTCCGGCGAGGGCGTGCTCAAGGCAACGATCATCTATCCCTCCACCCAGGCCGCAGACGGTATCCGGCTGGCCCGGCTGGTGGTCCAGGACAAGGCCATGAGCGATCTGGTGGAGATCGAGGTCCCCAACCGGGTTGTCCTCAACGCGCCCGTTGTCACCAGCGAGAACGTGGAGAAGTATCTTCCCACCGCGTTCGAGTCCTGAGTCCCGGTGCGGGCGGGGCGTTCCACGCTTGGGCTGCCCTGCCCGCCCGGGTCCACGCCGCCGGAGAACACAGCGGGAAGTCCGCGGAAACAGGAAACGAGGAGAGCGAATGGACGTCGACAAGCCACTGCGGGTGGCGCTGATAGGCCACGGATTCATGGGCGCGGCCCATTCCCAGGCGTGGCGGGTGGCCGGGAGGTTCTTCGATCTGCCGCGGCAGCCCCGGATGACGCTGCTGGTGGGCAGGGATGCCCGCCGCACGGAAGCCGCGGCCCGGAAGTGGGGTTGGGAGGAAACCTCCACGGACTGGGAGGAAGCGGTCCAGCGGGAGGACATCGACGTCGTCGACATCGTCACGCCGGGCGCCTCCCACGCGCAGATCGCCATCGCCGCACTGCAGGCAGGCAAGCACGTGCTGTGTGAGAAGCCGCTGGCCAACACCGTCCAGGAAGCGCAGGCCATGGCCGACGCCGCTGCCCGGGCAGCTGACCACGGCACCCGGGCGATGGTGGGGTTCACCTACCGCCGGCTCCCGGCCGCAACCCACGCCCGGGACCTGGTGGCAGCCGGTGCCGTTGGCACGGTGCGTCAGGTGCGGGCCGCCTATCTGCAGGACTGGCTGGTTGACGCCGAGGCGCCGCTGACCTGGCGGCTGGACCGGGACCAGGCCGGGTCCGGCGTGCTGGGCGACCTTGGCGCCCACGCCGTGGACCTGGCCCAGTACGTAACCGGCCAGCAGCTCACCGAGGTCAGCGGCACCCTGGAAACCCTGGTGGCTACCCGGCCGCTGCCGGCCGCAGCGGCCGCACCCGGCAGCACCGGGCTGGGCGCGGCGGCAGGCACCGGCGGGCGCGGACCGGTCACGGTGGATGACGCCGCCTATTTCAGCGGCCGTTTCTCCGACGGTGTCCTTGGTTCCTTCGAAGCCAGCCGGATGGCCACCGGCCGCAAGAACGCCCTGCGGCTGGAGGTTTCCGGCAGCCTCGGCGCCGTGCACTTTGATCTGGAGGACCTGAACTTCCTGGACTACTACGACTACACCGCCCCGCCCGCACGGCAGGGCTTCACCCGGATCATGGTCACCGAACCGGTGCATCCCTATGTCTCCGCGTGGTGGCCGGCCGGCCATTCGCTGGGCTATGAGCACGGTTTTGTCCACCAGGCCAAGGACTTCGTGGAGGCCATTGCCGCTGGAACCCAGCCCATGCCGTCGTTCGCTGACGGATTCCAGGTCCAGCAGGTGCTCGACGCCGTCTCCCGCAGTTCCGGTAAGTCCAGCGTCTGGACCCCGGTGCAGTAGCCCCCTTTCCCCTGACCCAAGGAGTACTTATGTCCCGCCCAGTCACCCTGTTCACCGGCCAGTGGGCCGATCTGCCCCTGGAGGAAGTTGCCCGGCTCGCGTCCGGCTGGGGTTACGACGGCCTGGAAATCGCCTGCTGGGGAGACCATCTGGACCCCTGGCGCTGGGATGATGAGGCCTATATCCAGGACCGGTTGGCGATCCTGGAGAAGTACAACCTCAGCGTGTACGCGATTTCCAATCATCTCAAGGGCCAGGCCGTGTGCGACGACCCGATCGACCAGCGGCACCGGGACATCCTCCCGGACCGGGTCTGGGGCGACGGCGAACCCGAGGGGGTCCGGCAGCGGGCTGCCGAGGAACTGAAGCACACCGCCCGGCTGGCCGCCGCCCTGGACGTGAAGACGGTCATCGGGTTCACCGGTTCCTCGATCTGGAAGTATGTGGCGATGTTCCCGCCGGTCTCCGCGGCGGCCATCGACGCCGGCTACCAGGACTTCGCCGACCGCTGGAACCCCATCCTCGATGTCTTCGACGAGGTGGGCGTGCGGTTCGCCCACGAGGTCCATCCCAGCGAAATCGCCTACGACTACTGGACCACCCAGCGGGCCCTGGAAGCGATCGGCCACCGGCCGGCGTTCGGACTGAACTGGGACCCCAGCCACTTCGTCTGGCAGGACCTGGATCCGGTCAGCTTCCTCTGGGACTTCCAGGACCGGATTTACCACGTGGACTGCAAGGACACGAAGAAGCGCCTGGGCAACGGCCGCAACGGCAGGCTCGGCTCCCACCTGCCCTGGGCCGACCCGCGGCGCGGCTGGGACTTCGTCTCCACCGGTCACGGCGACGTGCCCTGGGAGGACGCCTTCCGGATGCTCAACAGCATCGGCTACGACGGTCCGGTGTCCGTGGAATGGGAAGACGCCGGCATGGACCGCCTGGTGGGAGCGCCGGAGGCCCTGGCGTTCGTGCGGTCCCTGGCCCTCGATCCGCCGCAGGCTGCCTTCGACGCTGCCTTCTCCTCGCACTGACTTCCTCGCACTGGACTTTCTCCTCGCGCTGAACAGCAGGGACCCGGGGCCTTGGCCCCGGGTCCCTGCTGTGTTCGGTGCTTATGCCTCAGGGGCTGACTCCATGGCGGTTACTCCACGAAGATGCTGCCGACCAGGCGGGTGTCATTCACCGAGCTGCCCACGTAGATGGGCGCCTGTCCGGTGGGAGTCACCCAGCCGGCGGCGTCGTCCCAGTACTGCAGGGCCCGCGGGTCCAGATCGATGTTGACCGTCCCGGCTCCGCCCGGCGGCAGCGTGATGCTGCCGTAGCCGGCCAGCTGCCGGGCAGGCGTCGGAACACTCGTGGGCAGGTTGCCCACATACACCTGCACGGTTTCCTCACCCTCACGAGTGCCAAGGTTGATCACCTGCGCGGCCACGGCGGCTTCCGGTGCCGGACCCGCCTCGACCACCGGGGTGGTAAACAGGTTGCCGTACTGGAACCGGGTGTAGGAAAGTCCGTGACCGAAGGGGAAGAGCGGAATGACATCCCGGCTGGTGTAGGCCTTGTAACCCACAAACACTCCGTCGACATACGGCACCTGCGGCTCCAGCTGCTCAATCAGCAGGAAGGGATTCTCCACACCCACCGATGCCGCCTGTTCCTCGCTGACCGGGAAGGTCACCGGCAGTTTGCCGGACGGGTTGGCATCGCCGTACAGCAGCGCGGCCACCGCCAGTCCCTGTGCCTGTCCCGGGTACCAGGTTTCCAGTACGGCCGGCACCTGGTCGATCCAGGGCATGGTCACCGGTCCGCTGGTGGCCAGCACCACGATGGTGTTCGGATTCACCGCCGAGACGGCCCGGATCAGGCGGTCCTGGTCCTGCGGCAGGGTCAGGGAGCCGCGGTCGGCTGCTTCACCGGTGTAGTCGCGGGCAACGATGACGGCGGTGCTGTTGCGTGAGGCCACCTCGACTGCTTCCTGGATGGCCGGTGAGTTGGCGTCCTCCGGCGCGTACCAGCCCAGGCGCATCATGGCTCCCGGCTGGTCATTGAGTCCGCCGTCGAATTGGTTCTCCGCGTCCGTGGTGTACTCCACCCGGATCGGAACTTCCTGACCTTCGGCCATGTTGATCGCCGCTTCCGTGGTGCCGAACGGCTGTGCGGGAGCGGTGGTCACCAGGGTGCCGTCGATGTACAGCCGGGCGGTGCCCAGATGCGTCATGGTCAGTGTGTAGTCCCCGGTCGCCGGTGCCACGAGGGTTCCGGTCCAGACTGCGGACATCGGCGCCGCCACCAGCGGGATCGGCAGTCCCGGCACCTGCGAGGTGTTGATCGTGTCGGCCGAGATTCCGGTCCGCAGGTTGACCTGCAGTTCGTCCCGGGCCAGCACGGGTTCGCCCTCGAAGTTCTCGATCCCGCTGCGGTATTCGGCCTGCACGTTGGTCAGCACCGTGCTGGGGATCGGGGGCGGGCCGGGCAGTGTATCGCCCAGGGACACCGGGTCGGTGCCCTGTGCGTATTCCACTGTGGCGCCTGCTCCGGCCCGGGCGGTGATGCCGTCCAGGATGGTGGTCAGCTGCGCCGGATTGGGAATCGCTCCGGAACCGCCGCCGTCGATGTACCAGTCGGCGTCGGACCCGATGACCGCCACAGATGGTGTGGAGGACGCCAGGGGCAGCGCGCCGCCGTCGTTCTTCAGCAGCACCGCGGCGTCCTCGGCAATATCCTGGGCGATTACCGCGTGCGCTTCGAGCATGTTGGCGGGAACCGGCACTTCGGTGGGTTGCGGATTGACGAAGGATCCCGGAGGCGGGTTATCGAAGATGCCCTTGGCGAACATGGTCAGCGCCACCCGCCGGGCGGCGTCGGTGACCCGCAGTTCGGAAACTTCGCCGCTCTGCACCGCGGCCAGCAGTGCCGGCCCGGAGAATTCCAGGCCCGGGCCGGACACGTCCAGTCCTGCCGCGTAGTCCGCGAAGCTGTGCGCGGCATTGAAGTCGGAGGATACAAATCCGGCGAAGCCCAGCTGGCTCTTCAGGATCTGGTTCAGCAGCCTGTCGTTGCCGCAGGCATACTCTCCGTTGACCTGGTTGAAGGAGCACATCACGGCACCCGGATCGGCGTCGTTGATCAGCTTTTCCCAGGGCCGGGTGTAGGTTTCCTGCAGGGTCCGCTCATCGACCAGCACGTTCACGTGGCCGCGCCTGGTCTCGAAGTTGTTCAGGTTGTAGTGCTTGACCAGGGCGGAGATGCTGGCGCCCTGCTCGCCCTGCACCTGTGCGGCGGCCATGGCACCGCTGAGCAGAGGGTCCTCCCCCAGGTCCTCCCACATCCGCCCGTTATAGGGGGTGCGGACAAGGTCCATGGTGGGTCCGGCCAGGGCGTTCCAGCCGGTGGCCCGGGCTTCCTCCCCACCCACGGCACCGTACGCCCGGGCGTAGGACTCATCGAAGGTCGAGGCCAGCCCGACGCCGACCGGCAGCCCGGTAGTCACGGTGTCCTCGAGGGCCAGACCACAGCAGCCATCCTTGCTGCGGATGGCCGGCAGGCCGAGTTCCGGAACACCAGGGCCGCCGGACTGGATCAGGTAGCTCACTTTCTGCTCCAGGGTCATCGCGTTGACGACCAGGTTGGCCCGCAGCCCCGGCGACAGGCTGGGGTCCCGCCACGGCTGGTCTTCCTGGAGCGGTGCCGGCGGTGCGGCCTGCTCCACGGCAGCCGGTTCTGCGTCAGGGAGTTCGGCGGCGCCGGCCGCCGGGAGGAAACTGGTGGTTGCTAGCAGGGTTCCCGCCAGCAGGGCGATCCCCCTTGTGAGTATTCGGTGTCTGGGGTTTCGGCTACTTTGGCTGCGATGCAGTGGTGGAGCGCTGGCTTTGCTTTTTAGCTGCATGGTGGTTCCCTCATACGGGCCGCGTTCACCCCCTGGGCGCGGCGGCTACCGCTTGGATTCCGCAGTGTGACCTGTGCGGGTGATGAACGGCGGGACCACGTCGGCATTCTGACAGGCTTGGCCTTCCCCCAGCTTGGGTGCTCCCTACCGCTGCTCCCGCCGACCCCACATGCTGATGCGGCGGGTGCAGGATGGACGGTATGAGTGGGTTCGGGAGCGGTCAACCGAGGTTGGCGGTGCCGGGGGCTTGGGAGCGCGATTGGCTCCGGGGTGTTGTGGGGGTGACGCGGGCGTCGGGCGGCGTAGTGGGGCGGCTGGGGACGGGGCTGGTGCGGGCGATGGTCAGCAGACCAGACTCTCCATGCGCTCCGTCCGCGCCCTTGGCCAGGATCTGGCCGCCTCCAACGTGCAGATATGGCGACTTCCGCGCACAGAAAGTCGCCATATCTGCACACCCAGCAAGAGCCAAGTCGCCATACCTGCACATCCAGCGGAAGCAGTCCGCCCCGGCGCCCCACCGAACCGCCAAGCCGCCAAGCCGCCAAGCCGCCAAGCCACCGAACCACCAAGCCGCCAGGCCACCGACAGCGCCACACAAGACGCCATATCTACTCTCGTGAGTCGCGGCCGCCCTCTTGTTCGGCCCGCGCGCGACCCGACCTCAGCCCCGTCCCGGCGCCAGCCCGGCCCGGGTCCGCGTCCCGCCCCGTCCCGTCCCAGCCCTGGTCCGGCCCCACGCCCCATCCCGGCGCCAGGCATCCCGAAACTAGGACCAGTGAATCGGCACCGTAAGCCGGCGCTGCTCCGGCGTCGCGAGTCCGGGCACCTCGAGGCCGCGGTCCTGCAGGCCGCGCTGCTCGAGCAGGTGCAGCAGCATTTCCACGGCCTGCCGGCCAATTTCGACGCCGTCCACGTCCACGGAGGGAACACCGGCGGAGCCCAGCGCGCGGGCAATCCGGGCATCGCCGCTGACCACCATGTCCTGCGGCACGTCGATGCCGCGCAGCCGCAGGGCGTACATCAGGCCCAGGGCGATCGGTGAGGCGTAGACCAGGACGGCGGTGGCACCGGAGGCCAGCACCTCGTCGACCAGCCGGATCCCGCTTTCCGCCAGCGGCGGCAGCGGACCGAGCACGGTCAGGTCCGCCCGGCCGGCCAGCGCCTGCGTGATGGCGCGCGTGCGCATGCTGTCCGGCCAGGAACCCTCGGGCCCGCCGACGTACGCGATCCGGGTGTGGCCGCGGTCCGCAAGTGCTCCGGCCAGCCGGCCGAACGCCGCCGCGGTGTCCGCCACGACCGACGGCATGCCGGAGACTTCGCGTTCGATCAGCACCGTGGGAGCCAGGGACGCAGCGTGCCGGACCACATCCTGGCTGGCTTGGGAGGCGTTCAGGATCAGGCCGTCCACCTGCCCGGCCAGCCGGTCCATGCCGCGCTGGTCCGCCGCGGAGGCCAGCCCGCTGACGGCAATGGTGAGGTGGTTCCCGGAGTCCTCCGCCGCGGCCTGCGCACCCTCAATGATCGGGGCGAAGAAGGTGTTCTGCAGGCTGGGGACCACCAGGGCCAGCAGCCCGGTGCGGCCGCGGGCCAGGGCGCGGGCGATCCGGCTGGGCTGGAAACCCAGGGACTCGGAGGCAGCGCGGACCCGTTCAATGGTCTCGCGGGCCACCAGTTCGGGCCGGCCCAGGGCACGGGAAGCGGTCGCCTTGGAAACGCCTGCGAGCGCGGCGACGTCGTCCAGTGTTGCCATTGTTCCCCCTGATATCCCTGACGCGTAACTCTACCGCCGGGTGGGTGGCGTGGGCCGCATATGAAGCCGGTTAACAAACCGGAAACACGATCCTAATAGGGTAAGGTGCAATCGGTTCCACAACCGGTTTCATTCACGCGGTTGTTAACCGTTGATTGATTGTCCGTCCGATCGTTTCGTCTGCTCTGGCCGAACCGGTCCGCCCATATTGATTCGGGGATAACGCCGTATGCTGCGCAGACCCAAGCTCCTGATTGCGCCGGGAGCCGTTGTGCTGGTGCTGGGATTCGCCGTCCCCGCGCTGATCATGATTTTCAGCCCGCCCGGCTCCGGCCCAGCCGAAGTCCTCGACCGGCTCTGGCAGATGCTGGGCGATCCGTATGATCTGGCGATCATCGGCCGCACCCTGGTCTACGGTCTCACCGTCACCGTCCTGTGCATCGTCCTGGGGTTCCCCATTGCGTTCCTGCTGGCGCGGTCCACCTCCCGGTTCGCCGGCGTCTGGCTGGCCCTGGCCATCTTCCCGCTGTTGCTGAGCAACGTGGTCCGCACCTTCGGCTGGCTGGTTATCCTGGGCAGTAACGGCGCCGTCGGCCAGCTGATCGTCGCCCTGGGCCTCAGCGACCGCGGTCCGCAGCTGCTCTACACACCGCTGGCGGTGATCCTGGGCATGCTGCAGCTGTTCCTGCCGCTGGCGATCATCACCATCTACTCGGCGATCGCGCAGGTGGACCGCAACCTGGACGACGCCGCCCGCGGCCTGGGTGCCACCCGCACCCGGACCCTGTGGACCGTCGTCGCACCGCTTTCCCTGCCGGGCATCGTTGTCGCTGCCACGCTCGTCTTCGCCGGTGCGGCCACCGCCTACACCACGCCGTATCTGCTCGGCGGCACCGGACAGCGGGTGCTTTCCACCCAGCTGTTCACCTATTCCTCGGTGACCGTTGACTGGCAGGCGGCCTCGGCCACGGCCCTGATCATGACGGTGCTGGTCTTCCTGGTCTCCGGACTGTCCACTGTGCTTGGCTCGCGAAAGGGCAGGGTCGAGTGAAAACCCGTCAACTGAAAACCCGCCGGATGCAGTCCCGTCCAGTCCTGCTCACCCTTGCCGTCATCGGCTACATCATCATGATCGTGCCCATCCTGTTCGTGGTGATGACCTCCTTCACCGCCGGCCGCACGCTGGCGTTCCCGCCCACCGGTTTCTCGCTGCAGTGGTTCGAGAAGGCGCTCAAGTACGGGCCCTTTATGGAATCGCTGACCTCCTCGCTGCTGCTGGCGGTGGTGGCCACCGTGCTGGCCCTGCTGCTCGGGGTGCCCGTGGCCCTGGCCATTGCGCGCAGCAAGCTGGCCGGCAAAAGCGCCATCCAGACCTTCTTCGCCTCGCCGCTGATTGTGCCGGAGCTGGTGATCGGCCTGGCGCTGTACCAGCAGCTGGTCATCACGCTGCGGGCGGATACCTTCTGGGTGCTGCTGATCGGCCACGTGGTCATCCTGATGCCGTACACCGTCCGGGTCACCGGCTCCACCCTGGTGCTCAGCGACCTCAGCATTGAAGACGCCGCCCGCGGCCTGGGCGCGACGCCGCTGCACACCTTCCGCACCGTGACCCTGCCGCTGATGCGGCCGGGCCTGATCTCCGCCGCGCTGCTGAGCTTCATCACCTCGTTCAACAACGTGCCGCTGTCCCTGCTGCTGCAAAGCCGGGATTTCAGCACCTTCCCGATCACCATGCTGGATTACGTCCAGCAGTCCTACGACCCCATGATCGCCGCCATGTCCACGCTGATCATGGCCGGCACCGTCATCATCGCCATCATCGCCGAGCGGACCGTGGGCTTCGCCAAAATCTTCGGAGGTATCAACTCGTGAGCACGCCCGCAGCAGAATTCGTGAACGTGAGCCAGAACTACGGCAGTTCCCTGGCGGTGGATTCCATCAACCTGCAGATTGAGGAGGGGAAGCTGACCACCCTGCTCGGTCCCAGCGGCTGCGGCAAAACCACCAGCCTGCGCATGCTGGCCGGTTACCTGCAGCCCACCGCCGGGCAGATCATCATCGGCGGCTCCGACGCCACCGGGCTTCCGCCGGAGAAGCGGAACCTGGGCATGGTCTTCCAGTCCTATGCGCTCTTCCCACACCTGACCATCGCTGACAACGTGGGCTACGGCCTGAAGCTGCGCAAGGTGCCGGCGGCGGAGCGCAAGGCCCGGATCGCCGAATGCCTGGACATGGTGGGCCTGGGCCACCTGGCCGACCGCAAGCCGAAGGCCCTCTCCGGCGGCCAGCAGCAGCGCGTGGCGCTGGCCCGCGCGATCGCCATCCGGCCCCGGCTGCTGCTGCTCGATGAGCCGCTGTCCAACCTGGACGCCCGGCTGCGGGTGCAGATGCGCGCCGAGATCCGCCGGATCCAGGCCGAAACCGGACTGACCGTGGTGCTGGTGACGCACGACCAGGACGAGGCCCTGGAGATGTCCGATTCCATGGTCCTGATGCGCGCCGGAAAGATCGAGCAGACCGGTTCCCCGGCAGAGGTCTTCACCCGTCCGGCCAGCCGGTTCGCCGCCGACTTCCTGGGCTACGAGAACTTCCTGGAACTGCCCGGCCGCGGCCTGGCCACCATCCGCCCGGAGCACCTGCACCTTGCCGCGCCAGGACAGCCGGCCGACGGCGGCGGGCTGGCGCTGGACGCCGTCGTCACCTCGGTGGCCTACCGCGGCACGGACGAGATTGTCACGGCCGACGCCGGCGGAACCCTGCTGAAAGTCTCGGTGCACCGCAATTCGCAGAGCGCCTCCCTGCCGGCGCTGCGCCCGGGCGATCCGGTCCGGATCACCGCCAGCGGCGGGGACATTGTGGACCTGCCCGACGACGTCGTGCCCTCCCCGGTCAGCGCGCCCCGCGCGGCTGCGGCTCCCGCCTCCCCGGCGGCCTAAAGCCGGGCGGGGGCCTGCTGGTTTTCCCCCAAACCGGCTGGCTCCCGCCCTTCCCAGGTCCAACCCGACCTCTTTGCCCTGAACTTCCCGATTGCCCTGAACCTACGCGGCGCACCTGTGCCGGGTACCACCGAAAGGAAACGAATCACCATGTCACTCCCCCGCAACCGCGCAGCCAAGCTGGCTGCTGCTGCCTCGGTGACCGTCAGCGCCGCCCTCGTCCTGTCCGGCTGCGGTGCCTCCGGCGATGCTGCCGGGGAGTCCCGGACCCTGGTCCTGAGTGCCTTCCCGTTCGGTGTTGAGCCGTTTGAGGAGGCCGTGGTGAAGCCGTTTGAAGCGAAGACCGGCATCAACGTGGAGATCGAGACCGGTTCCAATGCTGACCGGCTCTCCTCCCTGGACCTGGCCGGCGGGGATGCCGGCATCGACGTGATGCTGATGTCCGATTTCTACGCCGCCATGGGCGAGGAAAAGGGCCTGTTCCAGGCCGTTGACGCCGAAAAGGTTCCGAACCTGGAGAACATCGCGGACTTCGCCGTGTCCGATGACTTCTCCGGCCCGTCCTACAGCTACCAGCTCAACGGTGTGATGTACCGGACCGCTGACGTGAGCGCTGAGAAAGCCGCCAGCTGGGACCTCTACGGGGACAAGAGCTACGCCGGCCGGCTGGCCTTCCCGGACATTTCCACCACCGGCGGCCAGCTGTCGGTGACCGCTGCAGCCTCCACCTACGGCTCGGACCCGTACGACATTGACGCCGCTCTGGAAACGATCGGCGGCTGGGCTCCGAACATCCTGAAGTTCGTCTCCTCCTCCACCGAAATCACCAACCTGCTGGTACAGGGCGAGATTGTTGCCTCCCCCACGCTGAACGGTTTCGCCACGGATCTGATGGCCTCCGGCGAGCCGGTGGCCTGGACCGCCACCGATACCGGCCGCTACATGGCCACCAACCGGGTGCTGATCCCGTCCGGTGCCAAGAACGTGGACGCCGCGCACGAATTCATCGACTACCTGCTCTCCGCCGAAGCGCAGACCGCGTCCGCGGAACTGGTTGGCGACCTGCCGGTGAACCCGGACGCCACCGTGCCGGACTCGCTGACCGCCGTCGTCGGCGATATTGCCGAAGACCCGATCGCCGCAGGTTTCTCCACCCTGGACTTCGCCACCATCGTCGCGAACTACGACTCCTGGGTAGACCGCTTTGCCCGTGAGGCCTCTTCCAAGTAATCCCCGGGGCCCAGCCCCGGTCCATCCGCAGCATTGAAAGTCAGGACGCATGACCAGCACTGAAACCCAGCCCGGCCCGGCCCAGGCAGCCCAGGAAGCCACGGCCCTGCAGCAGTTCGCTGCCCGGCTGCCGAAGACGGACCTGCACTGCCACCTCATCGGCACGGTCCGGGCCACCACCTTCGCCGAGCTGGCCGCCAAGGCGGGCCTGGAGCTGCCGGAGGACCCGGAGACGATCTTCGCGAACATCTCCTCCGTGATGCGGGACTTCACCCCGTACGAGAATGCCCGGATTCCGATTGTGGAGGACTACTCCCTGGACCCCGACGGCGAGAGGTACTCCCTGTTCCAGGCCTCCGACTGGGTGATGCAGTCCCTGACCGAGGCCGCTGACCTCACCCGCATCACCTACGAGGCGTTTGAGGCCGCGCACCGGACCAGCAACACCCGCCACCTGGAGCTGTTCATCGACGATGTTCCGCCGAACCTCACGGAGCTGGGCTACGCCGGCTGCGTGGAGGCGTATGCGGAGGGCATCCGGATGGCCGAGCGGGACTTCGGCATGAGCGGCCGGCTGATCGTCGGAATCGACCGCAGCAAGGACGGCGCCTATGCCGTGCGGCGCGTGCAGCAGATCCTGAACGCTCCGCACGAGTACGTGGTGGGAATTGGTCTGGACAACCTGGAGACCGCCGGCCCGCCGGAGCGTTTCGAGGCTGCCTACCAGCTGGCCGGTAAGGGCGGCCTGAAGCGCACCGCGCACTCCTCGGAGCACGCTCCGGTGGCGGTCAACACGATCACCTGCCTGGATGTGCTGGGCTGCGACCGGATCGATCACGGCTATTTCGTGATGGAGGACGACGCCGTGATCGCCCGGGTGCGCGAGGACCAGACTCCGTTCACCGGCATCTTCACCACCTCCCGCCGGTCCTGGCGTCCGTGGAGGCGTGCCTCGATCAAGGCCATGGTCGACGCCGGCCTGAACGTTATCCTCGCCTCGGACGATCCGGGGATGTTCCCCACGAACCTGGCGAACGAATACCGGATTGCCGTCGACGACCTCGGCCTGGACCGTGCCTGGCTGCGGAAGTCGGCGCTGGCCGGTGCGGACGCGTGCTGGCTGCCGGACGCGGAGAAGGCAGCGCTGAAGGCGTCCATGACGGCGGAGATTGATGCGCTGGAGAAGGAGCTGTTTGGGTAGTTTTTAGCTGCTGAACTGAGTTGACAAACAAGAGCCGCCCGGTGGTGATCCGGGCGGCTCTTCTTGTCGGAATAATCTCGGCAGCGAACGAATCCAGCGATAATGTGGACCGCTATGTTTTCGACTCGAGGGGCGAAGCTGAAGCCGTCGGAACCGGTGTTCACCTTTCGGTGAGGGTGTTCTGCCAGTGGTCCTGCCAGTTTCCATAGAGGGAATCGGGATAGCGATATTCTGCAGGATAGGTATCGCCGCGGCTGCTCCCGATATTGCCGTTATCCAGGAGTTCCGCCAGTGTTTTGACCTTATAGGCATTGTGGCCCCTCTGCCTTGTGGTTATTTGTCCCGCCGTACTGGAGTACTTGCGGTAGCGGCGCCTTCCAGAGACCTCGACTCGATACCCGGAGGGACTGTATTCCCAAACCGAGCCTGCAGATGTATTCATTGTGCTTTCTCCTTCTATTGGGTGTCTGAGTTGGGCGGGGACTTATCTATTGGTCGATCCCGCGCAGAACGAAAGTGTTGACGCAGGGGTACATCTTCAGCAGTTTCAGCAGGTTGTCCAGAAGCTCGGGGTCGTGCGGTTGCCCGTCCATCTTGGTGAGGTCCACCCGCCGCATCTCGTGCGGAAAGCAGATTTTCAGCTGGTGTTGGCCGGGATAGGAACCCCCTACTGGAGTCGTTATGGCCTCTGCCCAGTCCGCAAGCAGATTTAGGCGCGTCAGTTCCTGCAAATTGGAGGGAGGGGTTCCGTAGACGTCGGCCAGCCCACTCCAGGTATCTATCAATGCCCGCCTGGGATCTTCGGGCGCAAAGTCCGCATATGGGGACAGCTCCAGTTCCAGAATGTCCATCACGAGGGAATTCGGCATGATCCGGGCACCCGGATGCCCCTTCGCCAGATAGCGGTCAACTCGTCCAGCGACAACTCCCAGCTGACACAGCCACTCTTTTCCCGTGGTGGTCATGACACCGTTTCGCTGCAGGCCGGGAACCTTTTGCCTGAGCGACCAATCGATGAATGGTGCGTACGGGTGCTCCATGGGAGTTCCTTTCAGAGGAGTTGAGGGCAAAGAAAAACCCCCGGCGGGGTGCCGGGGGTGTGTGGTTAAACAAAAAAGACCGCCTTGATGGGCGGTCGCGCTGTCCTGCTTTGAAACCTGGAGGTTTGGTTCTTACTTCATTATCCCACGAACTTCCGTTACATCCGAACGAAATCGCGTCGGGCTTGGGCGGCTTTCCTATCGTCCAACAATTCAATTATTGTCCAACTTCCGGGACACATCCAAGCTGCCCTCGCCTCTTGAGGTCCCCCGCTCCGCTATTCCCGCGGAAACACGGAGCACGGCACCACGCACTGTCATCGAGGCCGGATGTTCGGTCCCCGTTAGCGGTTCGGCACTGACCCTAGGTATGGACCGCATTTGGGTAATCCCCACCAGCAACTGCAGAGGGGCCGCCCGGGAGATAGCATCCGGGCGGCCTTCCTGTATTTCAGGGGGATTCTTAAGCGTCCGAACACGGCTTCACGCAGCTTCGCGGGAGGACATACGGTTCCTGCGGCAGCCCGTTGCTGCCCTAGGCTTCCGGTCACTGACACAACTTCTTTGGGAGCTCCCTTGGCAGCATCACAACCGCGTTCCGGCGACCCCTTCGACTACGCCGTCGTGGGCGCGGGCCTGGCCGGCGCGGCAACTGCCTGGCGGATTGCCCAGCGCGGCCACGGCGTTGCGATCCTGGAACGCAGCGAGCCCGCCAACAGCGCCGGGAGTTCCCACGGCTCCGCCCGGATCTTCCGGTACGCCTACGAGGATCCGTTCTACACAGGTCTGGTCCAGTCCGCCGCCGCCGGTTGGAAGGAACTGGAGACGGCGCACGGAGCGCCGCTGATTCGCCCCACCGGGTGCCTGGATTTCGGGGAGGAACATGCCCCGAAGCGGTTTGCCGCTGGCCTGGAGGAGGCGGGTGTAACCCGCGAGCTGCTGTCTAAGGAAGAGGCCTCCGCGCGGTGGCCGCAGTTCGCCTTCACCACCGACGTGCTCTGGCACCCTGGCGCCGGCGTTATTGATGCCGAAGGTGCGGTCCACGCCATGGTGGCAGCCGCCGTCGCGCATTCGGCGACCCTGCTGACCGGATGGACCGTGGCCTCCGTGACCAAATCCGGGGCAGCCTACGCCCTGACCAGCAGCGACGGCCGGACGCTGGATGCCCGCAACGTGGTCATCGCCGCCGGCGGCTGGCTGCCTGGCCTGCTGGGGAACCTGGACCTGCCACGCGCGTTCCTCCGATCCCTGCCCGCCTTCGAGGTCCGGCAGGAGACGGCCTTCCACTTCCCGTACCGCGACCAGCCGGCACCGGAAACCCCGTGGCCCACCTTCATTCATAAGGCCGGTGGGATGCAGGTCTATGGCCTGCCCGGCGGGCGCGACGCCGGGAACCGCGGCCAGAAGGTCGCCGAGTACAACGGCGGCAAGGTGCTCCCCGATGCCGCCTCTCAGGACGGAAAAATCGATCCCGCCCACCGCCGGCGGATGGTCGACTACGTCGCGCACAATCTTCCCGGCCTGGTCCCGGAGCCCTACGCCGAAACGACCTGCCTGTTCACGAACACGCCCACGGAGGACTTCGTGATCGACCGGGCGGAGGGCATCACGGTTCTCTCGCCCTGTTCCGGGCACGGCGCCAAGTTCGCCCCGCTGCTGGGTGCGCTGGCTGCTGATCTGGCCAGCGGCGCCGGCACGGTTCCCGCGCGGTTCCGACCCAGCACCGGTAGGGAATAGCCCGGTTCCGCCGGGAACAGCACGCGCTGGGCGCTCCTCAGGGTCAGCCCTCGCCAGGGTCAGCGACGGCGGTCCCGGGTCCGGGCCGGGGCTCGAGGAACCGCCGCGTACCGGCCCGGGCGAGCATCAGCACCACAATGAGCGCGGTCACCAGGAAGAACCCGCCCAGGTGGACGCTGCCGCGGAAGACGACGGCCGTCAGCTCGAGGACCAGGAACTTGCTTCCCGGCAGGACCAGCAGGAGCATCGCGGCGCTCACCGCCCGCCTCGGTCCCGGCTGGCCGGACCGCAGCCGCTGAAGCAGCCGCGTTTTCGCCCAGACGACCGCTTCCAGCACCACCTTGAGCAGCACCGCGGTCAGGAGGGTGATCAGGAATGACTCGGTAATCACTGCAGGAAAGAACTGCACGAACAGGCCCAGCACCACGGTGTAAGCGAAGACGTCCACTACGTCGAGGGGCCCCAGCTGTTTCATGGGGCGAGTGTAGGCCAGGTAGACGCGTCGCGACGTCAGCCCGACCGGCGGAACAGGACTCCGCGCTGCGGCGGCAGGATGCACGACGACGGCGCGGGGCGGCCGGCGTCGTCCACCATCCCGGCGGGGATGCGCACCTTGCGCCGGCGGCGTCCGTCGCGGTTGAAGTTCACGGCCGCGAAGCCGCCGTCGAACTCGCGCCACCAGGTATGGCCCCTCCCCTGCGGCCCGCTGCGCGGTGCCCCGAGCTGCCAGTCGAGTTCCGGGGCGTGCTGGGTGCGGCTGTAGTCGTCGTGGGCGGTGGCCGAGTAGGCTCCCCGACCTTCGCCGAAGATCCAGAACGCTGACAATCCGTACAGGAAATTCGGGTGCTGGTCGTTGCCGTCGGTGGGGACGCGGAGGATCGAAAGTCCCGGCCCGGCGGCCTGGGGCAGCTGGGCCTCGGCGGTTGCCGGGTCGAAGAGGTGCTCGGGGCCGTAGCCGAGCCACACCTCCTCAAAGCCGCCACCGTACGCTGAATGGGCCGCCCAGCGGCCGGTTTCCCGGCGCGACTCGGCGATGTTGGGCACCAGGATCTTTCCCACACTGTTCAGCGCCGTCCCGGCGGCGTTCACCAGGTCTCCGAGCGCGGTGCGGAGAACGCCCATGCTGGCGGCCCCGGGGATCGGCAGGTTCAGCCCGTAGTAGTCGTCGAAGACGTCGTTGTCCGCCAGCACGCCGTCGAAGGGTGAGCCGTGGAATTCGGCCAGCACGTTTTCCACCCAGCGGCGCTGGTAGCCCGGCTCCCAGACCTTCATCTGCCAGTGCCCCGGATACCGTTCCCACTCGATCCGCGCTCCGTCCGGACGCGTGGCAAACCAGCCGCCGCCGTCGTCGTCGTCATCCAATGCAACAGCGGCAGCCTCCGCCTCCGCGAAGGAAACGCCCGAACTGTACACCGGACCCGGTTCATAGCTGCGCACCGAGGACAGGCACTTGTAGGCCAGAACCGTCATGTCCGGACGGAGCCGCTTGAGTTCCCGGGCGGCGCCGGTTTCCCAGGGCTGCAGGATCGCCGCACGGTAGTGCTTGGCCGCGAACCTGACCTGCTCCGGGCTCACCGGATCCCCGTACCGGATCCAGGCACCGACTCCGCTCATCGGACCGGTTCGGCCGGAACTGATGCACCCGGAACTGAACCGGCCGGCGTGAGGAAGTCCAGCTCCGTGGTGTCCAGATTGCGCATGTGGGTGATGTTGCCGACGGCGCGGTAAATCCCGTTATAGGAGGACATGATTTCGTGCATCTGGAAGAACTCTTCCACTCGGGTCCGGGCGTTGTCCGCGTAGTCGATGTAGAGGTCCATGTTCCCGATGACGGCGCGGATGCTGTCCGCCATGTGCTCCACGTCGCCGGCGGCCACGAGCTCCCCGCAGGGCCCGACCATGCGGCCGTCGGTGGTGGCCAGTTCGTCGCTAATCAGCTGGCGCATACCGCCGACGTCGGTGCCCACGGTGGGGATGCCGGCCGCCATGGCTTCCAGGACCACGATCGGCTGGCCTTCGTTGTAGCTGGGCAGGACCAGCAGATCGAACTGGTCCAGCCGGTCCCGGACGTTGACCGTGCCGTGGACGGTGACGTGGTCGTGCAGGTTCAGGGCATCGATTTTCGCCATGCACGCCTCGTAGTATTCCGGGACGTGTTCGGTGGGGCCGAGCACGTCCAGGTGCAGGTTCGGGAAACCGTAGCGGCGCAGCAGGTCGATGCTGGAGAGCAGATCCAGCAGCCCCTTGATCGGCACCACGCGGGCAATATAGACGAGGTTCCAGGTGTGGTTGTCACCGTTGCGGATCAGGTGCTCCCGCGCGGCGAGCCGGGCCCGGTACTTCTCGTCGAACTCTTCGATCACCATGGCGTTGGGTACCACCACGGCCTTGTCGATGTCCGTTCCCAGGTGCGCCGCTTCGGTGATCGCCGTTGGGTACAGGTAGGTGATCAGCGCGGCGCTGGGGTAGCAGAAGTGGCCCATTTCGGTCCACCACGCCATCCAGGCCCGCTTTTCGGGGGTGACGTCGAAGGTGCGGTAGTCCTCCGAGGTGATGGAGAGCGCCATGTTGCGGTCCAGCAGGGTATTAACCGTGTCGCGGACGTACAGGTTGTGTTCGGTCAGGAGGAAGGATGTGCCGTGGTCGCGGGCGGCGGCGGCTCCGAGGAGTGATGCGTAGCCGGTGGTGTGGGCGTGGTAAACGTTGGCCCGGGGCATGGTTTCGCCGAGGATGGCGTAGGCCAGGGACAGGAAGTTGCGCAGGGTCCAGAACGAGTCCGCGAGGGAGAGGTTCAGCTGCGGCATCCGCACGGCGAGGGTTTCCATGAACTCCCGGGTGCCCAGCAGCGCCCACAGCGGGTAGGCGCGGGTGCGTTCGTTGAACCCTTCGTCGATGAGCTCCCAGAGCGGGCCAACTTCCCGCCGCTCGGACAGGGCATAGAGCGCGTCAAACAGCCGGTGTGCCAGGGCCGAGCGTTGGCGGGTGTCCATGCCCAGGTCCTTGGCGGACACTTTCATGAAGTCGTGCCGGTGTTCCTGCATGCTCAAGTAGACCGGCCGGACCCACAGGACGTTCTCCGGCACCCCGTAGAGGTCTTCATGCGGGGCGTCGGCGTCCCAGGTGATGTGGATGATGCCGTAGGTCAGGTCCGGGTTGTGCGTGACGATGTCATGCACAACGGCCGAGACCCCGCCCTTGAGGTACGGGTAGGTGGACTCCATGACAATGGCGACGTCAACGTCGTCGTACTGGGCCTGCGCTGCGGCCTGCGCGGGATGGACGACGGCTGTGAGCGCGGTGGGGGCGGCGGTCGGCGGGACGACGGCGGCGGGCTGGGCGGGTGCCTGAACGAGCGGGGCGCGGCGGAAGAGTTTCTGCTTGATTCCGTACATGGTTCTGCCTTTCAAGACGAGGGTAGGGCGGGGCTACCAGGAAGTGGCGTGCCGCCAGAACAGCGTGTATTCGGGCTGGCTCCAGTGGCGCTTGTACAGCACCCAGGCGATGGCGACGAGCAGCACGTCTGCGGCCACCAGTGCCACATAGGCGAGGGCTGCCGCCGTCGGATTGGCTGTGGCGGAGACCAGACCGAAGACTGCTGCGCACAGGGCCAGATGGATTCCGCCCAGCAGCTGCGGCAGCATCCGCACGCCGATGTAGTCCAGTTCGTAGCTGAGGAGGGTAAGGACCATAAACGCCCAGGACGCGGTGCCGACGCAGACCGCCAGGAGCACATCCGCGGGCTGGAGGCTTTCGAGGACCACGCACACGGCCAGGGTCAGGATCATGCCGACCGCGCCGGTGCTGAGGATCGCGCGGTCCACGGTCCGGGTCAGCCGCTTCGACTCGGCGGCGAGAACTGTCAGCGGTTCCTCGGCGATGGAACGGTGCAGGGAAGTCACGGCCTTATCCACCCGCGGGGCGAGGTGCACAAAGTAGTAGTTGTAGGCGATCACCGCCGGCAGCATGGACACGAAAACGATGACCACCGGGAAATCGCCGTCCGTTGCGAGGAACAGCAGGTATTTGTCGGCCCAGAGCACGGCTCCGAGCAGCAGTCCGCGGACGACGTCGAGCGCGAAGTTTCGTCCGGCCGGCCGGTTCCGCAGGCTGATGCTGGCCAGTCCGCGTCCCATGGCCGCGATCTGGGTGGCCGCTCCCAGCAGCGGCGGCAGCCACCACAACGTGGGAACGGCGAACAGCGCGGCGGCGTAGGCGACCCAGGCCAGGGCCCAGAGTCCGCGGCGGTTGCCCACGTTGGCCAGGACCAGGGACTGGACGAACAGCAGGTGCAGGGCGCACAGCCCGGCGTAGGTTGCCATGGCGGTGAAGGACCAGCGGGCGGCCAGCCACAGCGGGATACCGAAGAGCACCACGAGCGGCAGCGCGTAGCCGAACATGGCCGGCCAGTTGGCGCAGAAGCGGCGGGTAATGGCGGGCATGTTGCGCTCGGCCATCAGGTCACCGATGAGGCGGTAGGCGGGCAGGCAGGCGGCCTGCGCCAGCCAGGGAACCGTTATGGAGGAGGCCAGAACCAGGTAGGTGAGCTGCACTCCGCCCACATTCGCGGCTGCCATCTCCGGGCTGACCAGCGGGTAGACCAGGTTCAGCAGGATCACCGGTGAGAGGTAGAGCAACAGTCCGGCGCCGGGGCGGGAGTTATCTGCCCCGGTTTTCTGTCCCGGGGATTCCGGGTCCTCCGCGGTATCTGGGTTGCCCGGACGACCCGGACGACCCGGGCGGAACAGCTGGAACAGCGTGGCCATGACCAGCAGCGCACCGGCGCCCAGGAGCGCGGTGGACCAGCCCGCGGGGAACACGGTGTCCGCGAACAGAACAAGACTGGTCAGGACTAGCGCGGCGATGATGACCACGGTGCGGCGGCGGACAAAGGTGTCCTGGAACAGAGACTGTAGCGATGACATGGATCCCCCCGGAACCACCGCTGTGCTGCACGAATGCGCGTGCGGTGGGATTGCATTGAGACGTGGCTGGCAGGCTGCGGCCTCCTGCGGTCCAAGATGGACCGGGTGTAGGTTGGCGCAGCTTAAGCGCCCGCAGGAGCAGATTCGTCCGGTGTCCCAGTTGACGAGGGAAAATACGTGTCACCGCCGAACTCTCCGGCGAGCACAGTCCTCAGCCTAGAAATGCGGATGGAGGTATGGGTGAGTAGCGCCTACGCGTCTTTGTCCTGGGTGCTACTTGGTTATTTCTGGCGCTCTTTGGTGAGAATGTGGCCGCTGCTTGTTGTACCCGGTTGGTTTTGGCTTAGGGTGAACCGACGTCCTGCGTCCAGATCTCCGTCAAAGGTGTTAGGAACCGATTAGCGTGAGCGAACGGAAATTTCCGTCGCAGCGTGCGGAATGACTGCCAGCTCCGCCAACTCGCTGACCCTCTTCAACACCTCATGCGGATGCAAAGAAAGATCGAGCGGGAATTCCTCCACCGTGACACCGGTGTTCACGATGCGCCTGGACCGCGGCTGGCCCGCCCCTGCGTAGACCAGCCAGGCCCTCGGCGCTGCGAGCGCGGTGCAGTACGCAAGCATTTGGTAATGGTCCGCGTTGGCGTATTTTCCGCCAGCCGAGGCGACCTTGTACTTGGCATCGAAGATCACCGGTGCCAGGCCAGGAACCTGATAGACCGCGTCCATGTACATGCGGATACGGTGTGGTCCCGCCGCTTCGTCAGGGTGATCGAGGGACACAGGGTGCTGCCGGTAGATACGACCGCCCGGAATATGCAGCTTGGACGCTGCTTCTGCGAGCGCGACTTCCAAAAAGTCCTCGAAGACCTTCGCCATATTGACGGCAAAGGCCGCTACCCGCACCCGCCCGTCCGCCGTTTCAGCCACGGAGTGCGTGAGGATGATTTCTGCCAGCCTCAGGGCCGGGACATAGCGCTCGTTCAGGCGGCTCGTGCGCCATGCTGGCAGCGGGGCGCCGGGGCGGAGGTCCCGTACGCCGTCGAGCCGTCGATCCAGATGCGCCAAGCGACGGCGTACACCTGGCTCCACCCGGTTGAGGCCCAGGAGCAGCCGCAGTGCCGCCCGCAGGATCTGGTTCTCGGCGATGTTCACCGTGTGATCGTCATAGCTCACTTCCAAAGGCAACAGCATGCCGGGCCGCTGGGATATCTGATCCGTGATCCGGATACGTCCCCTAACGGTCCGCAGGGCCTCGTCAACCCTCACGTAACCGTGCAGGAGTCCGTTAGCCAGGGCCCTCTCGCACAATCGAGCCAGAGACTCGGCCAAAGCAGACCAGAGGTCGAGCGCTGAGGACGCCGCGACGTCGTCCGGCCGAAAGCCAGGATTCCGGGCATAACCCAACAGGAACAGGAGCTGGCTTACTCCCACCTTGTCTTTGGGCCGAACCTCCAACAGCACATCCTGGATTTCGACGGCGCCCACCATCCCCACGGGGGTTAGCCGCCAGGAACCGTGGCCCCCGGGTTCCACACGCACCAACCCGGAGGCAGCCAGCCCCGCGGCAATGTCGTCCGAGAGTTCTTCCGTGGTTTGGTCGAGTTCCCCAATACAGATGTGCCTCACGATGCGGACGCTGCTGTCCCGTCGACCTTCCGCTCAATCGCTGCCAGACCGAACCGCTCATGAATCTCCGGACGGCTCATGCGTCCGTAATAGTGCTCCTCCAACAGCGGAAGCAGCTCGTATTTCCAAAGCTGTTTCAGGCCGCCAGCGGAGCCAGAGTGCTCCTTCATGAAGTACGACGGACCGATCATCAGGTCGCGGTCTTCCATGGCTATCTCTGCATTCAGCGCATTCAGGAGCTGGGCCGGGCGGCTGTCCAGTCCGCGGGCTTCCAGGAAACGTTCCAGCAGGCCGCTGGTCATTCCTTCCTGGGGATGCAGCTCCACGAAGGCGAACCTCCGCCGGATGGCCGCATCCACCATGGCGATGGAGCGGTCCGCGGTGTTCATCGTGCCAATGATGAAGAGGTTCGGCGGCAGAACGAATCTCTCCGCAGAGTTGTACTGGAGGTCGATTTTTTGGTCCCGGTATTCGAGCAGGAAGTACAACTCGCCAAAGACTTTCGCCAGGTTTCCCCGGTTCATTTCGTCAATAATCAGGAAATAGGGTTTCCCCCGGTTTGCTGCCGCATCAGCTGCGATCCGGCGCAGCGGCCCCGGTGTCAATGCAAAGGAAACCTGGCCGTCTGTGCCCTTGACTGGGCGGTACCCCTCAAAGAAGTCCTCGTAGGCGTAGGACGGATGGAACTGCACGGTAGTTACATGGTTCGTGTGCTCCTCCCCCGCCAGGTAGCGGGCGATCTTTCCCGCCAGGAAAGTCTTGCCGGTTCCCGGAGGACCGTAGAAAACAATCTGGTTCCGCGTCTGGAGCAGCCCGACGACTTCCTGCAAATCCTCTTTCTCCATCAAGAGCGCTTCGGCCAGGTCCTCGCTTACCTCCCGCAGGACGGGCACACCGCTGGCGGTTAGCTCACGGGCGTCGTCGATGGCGGGGGCAACGGCCGGTGCGACGTCGTCATCCTCCAGCCAAGTGCGGATGGACGGCAGTACCTCTGTCAGGTCCACGACCATGCCCTGCTCCTCCAGCAGGCTAGGGAACGGCGCGGCGAGGTCTGCCGTGGAAACGGTGCTTCTCTGCCATGCCACCTCACGGACCAAACCGATCATCGGATCATCACGACGGTGCTCCACCGGACCGTTGACGATCCCGAGGCTCAACTGCTGGCCCTGCACAGTCAGCACCAGATCTTCGGGCTTCATAAGGGTCAAGAACGCGTGGTAGGCCCGGGCGCGCAGGCCTCGTTCCGGATAGTCCAGGTGCTCATACCCTTGGTCAACTGCCGATTGCAGATCCTCAAGGGTTGCGATATCCGTCGGCGTGTCCAGGTACCGCGCTTCCAGGGAGACAAACCCGTCGCTGGTCCATCGATCCGCCAACTCAACGCCGCCTTGGGATTGGCGGATCAGCCAGGCGCGTGTTGGGTCTGCCGCCGGCTTCCATTGGCTGAGGTACGGCTCCGCGTACCAGTCAGGGCGCTGGCCGGTCTTCCGCTCTTGGACCGTGCGGATCAGGTGCAGGTCCGTGGCCACCGCGATTTCGCTGTCTCCGGACGCGCCCTCAATCTCATGGGCAAAGGCGTTCCGGATTCTCTTGCGGTGGCCCCAGTTCACCACGGGCACGAAGAAGCCGGGCCAGGACATATACTCCAGGGAATAGCGGATCGACGGCAGATTACCCTCAACTGCCTCGGCAACGTCGTGGAATCCCTGCGGAGAGGCGACGGCCGCGGCAGCGTTGGCTTCGTCGCTGTGCAGGCTAATGACCAGATCACAGAGCCAGCACAGGTGCCGCCACAGCTGCACGTTGAACCCAGTGCCGCCATTAAAGGCTCCTTGTGCGCGCAGCCCTTTTTCGAGAATGTCGGGGACAGCCGGGATTGGGCTGGTCCAGGACAGAACTTTCTCGACCCGCGCCAGTTTCGTTTCGGGACGGAGATTTGTCAGTGGGAGACACTGCAGCGCAATCAACTCGGCCGTTAGGAGCACAACGCCGCGTGAGGCACCGGCAAGCTGCTTTTCCAGCTTGCCCATGAATGTCCCGGCACCGGCGTCGGGGTCTTCATAGACGCGGCGGTATAGGTCGCGTGCGTTCTCTTCGTTCCAGGAAACCACATCAGCGTCGAACGGCGACGGAGCGCCTGCCAGACCCGGGGTCAGGATGGCGGCAGCGGCCTCTTCAAGGTCCGGATGCGGCCCTGTACGGAAGTCCTCAGCCGCGTCCGGCTCTTCGAGGTTGCGCCATGCCAGGAACTCCCGCTTCTGGGCAGGAGCCCAATCTGTTGGAGGCGAGTAGTTGACGACCAGCCAGACGAGCCCCTGCGCATCCAGGCGATCCGGCAGGTTCAGACCATGCCTCGGAGCAGCGGCGATCAGGGCATCCAGGGCGGTGATGAAAGCCTCATACCTCTCGGACGCGGGTGAAGAATTGGTGGGAACGTCTTCGGCGTCGATCAGTTTCAAAAAACGTGAAGCTGGGGTTGCCCGGTACGGAGGGAACGAGGCAGGGTCAACGGCCGTCAGGAGAACTGTTCCGAGGGCGAGCAAGTTGCCCGGCGCAAGGTCTTTAGACAGCTCGCGGATGTTCTCGACGAAGGATGTCAGTGCAAATGGAGAGGGATCGGCCACCCAGAGCTTTTCGACGGCCGTCCGGAGTTCCTCCGGGTGGTCGCCGCTAAGGGCTTTCAAGTTGCCGAGGGACCGCCAATTCACGAGGTTGGTGCCGGAGAGATCATCCAAGAGGCGTTCCAGCCAGCCCGCTTCGCCTTTCAGAACCATCTGACGCGTGGCGGAAAGCCGTTCGGCCAGCTCGATTTTGTAGGGACGCTCTGCCGGAACCCAATCGATGGTGACCGCAAGTTCGGCCGCCCATTTCAGGAAATCGTCGATTTTTGAATACTCGGGCACCAGAAACTCCTTATCCGGGAAGGCGTTTCTAGACTGCTTCCTGCCCCCACCGCACATCTAGGTATACCGGAGCTTGGATCACTAATCGTAATCAGGGACACGCGGCTCAAAACCGCCGCAAATGCTCCGGCCCCAGCTCGGCAACACTCGTAACTCCGATCAGCTGCATCACCAGGGTCATCTCCGTCTGCAGGATTTCCAGTGCACGGTCCACACCCTGGCGTCCGCCGGCCATCAGCCCGTAGAGGTAGGCCCGGCCGATCAGCGTGAAGTCGGCGCCCGCGGCCAGCGCCGCTACGATGTCGCCGCCGGACATGATTCCGGAGTCCAGGATGAGTTCAGCTTCCGGGCCCACGGCCGCACGGATCTCCGGCAGCACCTTCAGCGGCACCGGAGCGCGGTCCAGCTGCCGGCCGCCGTGGTTGGAGACCACCAGGGTGTCCGCGCCGCGGGCCAGGACGTCGACGGCGTCGGCCGCTGACTGGATGCCCTTCACGATCAGCTTGCCGGGCCAGTTCTCCCGCAGCCAGGCCAGGTCGTCCAGGTTCAGCGAGGGATCGAACATCGTATTGACCTGCTCGGCCACCGATGTCCGCTCCCCCTCGAAGTTGGCGAAGCCCAGCGGTTTGGTGGTCAGGAAGTTGAACCACCACTCCGGTCGGTAGGAGGCATCAAGGATGGTCTTCGCAGTCAGGGTGGGCGGCAGGGTCATTCCGTTGCGGGTGTCGCGGTGCCGGGCCCCGGAGACCGGGGTGTCGACCGTGACGATCAGCGCCCCGAACCCGGCGTCGGCAGCCCGGCGGATCAGGTCCTGGGACCGGGGACGATCCTTCCAGAGGTACAGCTGGAACCATTTATCGGCGTCGGGCGCTTCCCGGGCGACCTCCTCGATGGAGACCGTGCCCATCGTGGAGAGCGAGAAGGGAATCCCGAACGACGCCGCCGCCTGCGCTCCGGCGACCTCACCTTCGGCGTGCATGAGCCGGGTCAGGCCGGTGGGCGCGACGCCCACCGGCAGCGCCGCGTCCACGCCGGCGATCTTCGCCCGCAGGTCCACCGCGGAAACATCTTGGAGCACACAGGGGTTGAATTCGACGTCGTCGAACGCCGCCCGGTTCCGCCGCAGCGAGTGCTCGAAAAAGCTGCCGCCGTCCACGTACTCGAAGGCCGCCGTCGGGATCCGCCGTTTAGCGATGTCCCGCAGGTCCCAGAGGGTGTTGGCCTTGGCCAGCCGGGCGCGGCGCCGGTCGGGGTCGAAGGCTTTGAACTGCACGAGTTCGCGTAGTTCGGCGTACTGGGGAATTCGGCGCTTCATGGCTGCTTTCGAAAAAGTGCGGTTAGTCAATGACGGTGTCGGCGGCGTCGAGCAGTTCCTGCGGAACGGTGACGCCCATACGCTGCGCTGCCGATTTGTTGACGACCAGCAGGGATTCGGTCTGCTTTTCCACCGGCATGGTGGCGGGGTCTTCGCCCTCGAGGATCTTGATCGCCATCAGCGCGGTCTGGTAGCCGAGCTGTTCGTAGTCCAGGCCGTAGGTGGCCACGCCGCCGGCTTCCACCGTGGCGCTGTCGCCGACGACGAGCGGCACCTGCTGGGTTTCGGCGGCTTCCACCACGGCGTCGATCGCGGAGACCACGTGCGAGTCGGTCGGGACGTAGAACGCGTCGACGTCGAGGGACTGGGCGGCCTGCTGCACCTCGGCGGTGCTGGCGACGGAGGCTTCCTTGAGCTCCATGCCAAGCTTTTCCGCGGCCTCGCGGGCCAGATCAATCTGCACCTGGGAGTTGACCTCGCCGGAGGAATAGACGACGCCGATGGTCTTGGCGTCGGGCGCGAGTTCCTTGATCAGGCCGATCTGGTCCTCCACCGGGCCGAGGTTGCTGGTGCCGGTGACGTTGACGCCGGGCGCGTCCCAGGACTCCACGATGCCGGCTTCCACCGGTTCGGTGACGGCGGAGAACACCACGGGAATGTTGCCGACAGCCTGGGCCACGGTCTGGGCGGCCGGGGTGGCGATCGCGAAGACAAGGTCAACGTCCGACGTCGCGAAGCCGGCGGCGATCTGGGTGGCGGTGGCCTGGTCGCCCTGAGCGTTCTGGTAGTCGTACTCGATGTCCTCGCCCTCGACGTAGCCGTTTTCGGTCATGCCCTTGATAAAACCTTCGCGGGTGGCGTTGAGGGCGTCGATGTCCATGAGCTGGGAGATGCCGACCTTGACCGGGCCCTCTCCCCCGGCGGCGCCGTCGTTGGTTCCGGAGTCCGCGCCGCAGCCGGCGAGGAACAGGGCGGAGGTGAGCAGCGTGGCGGTACCGAGGGTTCTGAGTGGACGCTTCATTGCGTTGCCTTTCGGGTCGGTGTGCTGTTTTGGAGCGGCGGGGTTAGAGCGGTCCGGCGTTGTAGAAGGTGCGGA
Organism: Arthrobacter pullicola; assembly: GCF_014836875.1. GTDB lineage: Bacteria > Actinomycetota > Actinomycetes > Actinomycetales > Micrococcaceae > Arthrobacter_B > Arthrobacter_B pullicola. The sequence continues at coordinate 595,549 of NZ_JACSQC010000002.1, forward strand.
TCATGGCGGCGTTGGATTCGAGCAGGTGGTTGTGCATGAGTTCCTGCGCGGCTTCTGCGTTGCCGGTGGCGACGGCGTCGAAGATGGCCTCGTGGGCGGCCTGTTCTTCTGCGGAGGCGAAGTGGTCGTGGGCGGTCGGCATCAGGTGGTAGAACCGCATGACTTCGTCGGTCAGGGCGCGGTCCACGGCTGCGGCCCGGGTGTTGCGGGAAGCCTGGGAGCAGGTGACGTGGAAGTCGCGGGCGGCGGCGAGCCGGTCTTCCAGGGTGTTGCCGTCGCGGAACTGGTTTTCCACGAGGCTGCGCAGGTCGGTGACGAGGTCTGCGGTGACGTTGCGCGCGGCTGCGGCGGCCAGCGGTGGTTCGAGGATGAGGCGCAGGTCCATGACTTCGCGGACGTCGTGGAAGCTGAGGCTGCGCACCATGTAACCCTTCCGCGGAAGCACGTTGACCAGGCCTTCGACGGTGAGCATTTGCAGGGCTTCGCGGACCGGGGTTTTGGAGACGCCGTATTCGCGGGCGAGGTCCGGTTCAGTGAAGATTTGTCCCGGCCGCAGTTCGGCCCGGATGATCTGCCGCCGGATCATCCCGCGGATGCGTTCCGGCTGGGACTGGGGGGTGGGGTTGTTTGTGTCCATCGAGGCGCCGGCGACGGGGCGGCCCGTGGGCGGACCGGTGGGCAGCGGGAGGACGTTGTCCGCGGGTGTCATGATGTGACCTGCATTACAGAGATGCTACAGATATATCTCAGGGATACAAGGTTGCGGTGCGGAGTAAAGCAGGAAGGTGTCAGACGTAGCTCCGCCTGCAGTCTTCGAGCTAGGGAGGGCCCCAGGGGTCTAGAGCCTAATGGCTCCCTAGCGACTTCCACGAAGGCTGGATGACGCCTGACGCCCTCGGTGTAGTTTGCCGCACCATCATCGTCATGGTGGAGCACCCTATGAAGACCCAGGTCCCGGGCAGCTGCCTCAGGTGCTCTATGAAAACCAAGAGCTACCCCCGATTAGACATAAAAGCGACGCCGAGGAGGCCTACTGCTAGTGATGAGACTGCATGAGGTACCCCACACCTGAGCCACACAACCTGTTTCAGAGCCCTAGAACACGCCCCATTTGCCAGCAGACCCGACGTCTCGCTGCTATACAGTTGAGGCATGCAACGCAAGGTCCCCGGCTCCCCAGCCCCTTACACTATGATCGATCTATTCGCAGGCGCCGGCGGACTCTCCGAGGGCCTTCGCGAATCCGGATTCACGAGCCTTTACGCCAACGAAGTTGTGCAGCGGTACTCCGAGACGTTCAAGGCCAACCACCCTGAAGTCTTTGTTGACAACAGGGACGTCCGTCGGGTCGACGCCGCCGAGGTGCGGGAACAGTTAGGGCTAACCCGTGGTGAATTGTCCTTGGTAGCGGGCGGCCCTCCGTGCCAGGGTTTCAGTGTCAACGCCCCTGTACGGAGCAATGACGACTACCGCAATCACCTGTTTCGCGAGTTTCTTCGCTTTGTCGACGAATTCATGCCTGCCGCCGTACTAATCGAGAACGTACCTGGATTAGTTTCCTTCGAACGTGGCGCGACGTTGTCTGCCATAATTCAGGCGCTCGAAGAACTCGGATATACCGCGGACGTTCGCATCCTCTATGCACCACTTTATGGAGTACCTCAGACCCGGTGGCGAACCATCATCCTGGGCTTCCGCAACGGCAATCCAAGCCGCGCGTTCCCCCAGCCTACGCATATCGCGCCCATGCGCGTCAACTTCACAAGCACCTTCCGGGGGCAAAATATTGTTGCCATGCCGGATGGCTCTGATTTGATTCCCTACACGAGCGTGCGGGATGCCATCGGCGACCTGCCGCCCCTCATCAACGGTGAATTGGGCGAGCCATTGAAGGGGTACGCCGCTCCGCCGCAGAATCCATACCAAGAGAGACTTCGCTCTCAGTCCATGGGTGTAAGAAATCACGAGGCCGCCCGACTAGGCCAGATAAACTTGGAACGACTGCGTCATATTCCGCCTGGGGGAAATTGGACTAATATTCCTATAGAGCTTCTACCTGCCGGGATGAAGCGAGCACACCGGTCAGACCACACAAAGCGCTACGGGCGATCCCTTCCAGAGGGACTATCCTCAACCATCTTGACCAAATGCGATCCGCATTGGGGTGCCTATTTCCACTACTCACAAGACCGCATATTTACCGTCCGTGAGGCCGCAAGAATACAGTCCTTTCCGGACCACTATATCTTTCAAGGTTCAAGGATAGAGCAATATGAACAGGTAGGAAATGCCGTTCCACCAATGCTCGCAGCGGCAGTGGGCGCAGGGATTCGCGAGGTCATTGCAAGCGAGGAGCTATCAGTAGCAGTATAGTCAAAGCATGTCTCATATATCTGAGTTTTTCGGCTATCCAGTAACTGATATTAGTTCCGCGGCTGTGGGTGCAGCCGCTAGTCGATATTGCCCCTTTCTAGAGAGGACATGTGTCAAGACGCTAAGCGACGGACTCATTTCAGGCGCTTGTGCCATAAAGCCCGCAAGAAGTCCAGCCGTTATCTGTTGCCCCAACAGGTTATACGCGGACAACTATCGTTTTCTTGTCGATATCGCTGAGAAGGCCTTCCCAATCGGCTTGGAGCTTGTGCCCGGCCCTCGGGCATTATCGGATGCGCGGGAGCGAAACCGGCCCGTTGTAGGAGTTTTTGGCAAGCGATGGGGAGGCGAGCTCCGACTCCCTCAACGTTCAGGTGTGGGCAATTACTACGTCGACTGGATATTGGCTCTCGTTGACCCGTTAAAAGGGCTGAGTGAATTTGTTGCGGTTGAAGTCCAGACGATAGACACAACTGGGAATTATCGCGACAGTCGAACTGCATTATTGGAAGACCGGACGATAACAAATAGTTCAGCTGGTCTCAACTGGGAAAACGTGAGCAAAAGAATTTTGCCCCAACTTATATACAAGGGTCAGGTCCTGCAGCGAGAGGAAGGTTGCAAGAAGGGCCTGTTCTTTGTCTCCCCCACCCCTGTATATGAGCGCGTCATGCGACGACTGGGCGGCGAAGACGGACTGACTAATTATCATCTCCAACCGGCTTCGATTACATTCATGTCGTACGACTATACTGACTCGTCAAACGCATCCTCAGGCCAGCCCGCACCTCTCATCCTAGACCTAGTACATAGTACAACCGTCTATAAGCTTCAAGAACGCTTCAACAACGTCGAACTGCCGTCCCCGAATGTGTATCGAGATGCCATAACCCGTGCTTTTTCATAATTGCTTCAGTTCCTAAACCACCACCCATCGCCGATCCGCGACATCCACCCAGTTTTCCTCCAGATACACCTTCGGCCACCCTAGCGACCCCGGACTGGACAGCCGCACCGGGAGTTCCGGTTCGACGCTAACCTGAAGCCATTTACTGGTCTTCGCTGCAAGTCATGGCGAAGGCAATGGAGGATTGGGGGATCTTCACAGTTGGTGGTGAAACGGATTCCGTGTATTGAAGGGACCGTAGCCAGCCTGCTGTGATGGATGTTCTCTGACAACAGTGAAGTTCCAGGCCAACAACACGGTGATCAAGCACATCAAGAGGGCAGGGCAGGGACTCACCAACGCAGGTAACAACATCACGCGTACCTGTTGTGCATTGCCGCTAGAACAGCCGCATGAACATTCATCATGGCAGATCATTCCCACGAACCGTGAGGAGCCGTCTATCCTTGCCGATCCTCAGCGCTTGTTCAATAGCACAGCGATGATCTGGCGTTCGCTGTGGGCTGGAGTCTCTCGTAGGTTGCCTATGTGCGGCTGGAGCGGTCGCTCCTGGCGTGAGCAGTGTCTGCAGCACTGGTCAGCCCAGCGGGCTGCGGTGCTGACTGACTTGGAATCGTTCCGCGCTCGGAGCAGATGCCAGCCGTCCTCGACGACGCAGCGAGCCAGCCTCAGCCGGCCATGTGGAGTCCTATAGCATTATGGGACATGAATGACCTCTGGGGTGGTGTGCTCCAGACAAGCTCGGCCTCATCCGGAGGGCTCTCTCACATCGCTAAGCCAACGCACCAATAAGGCAGGCCGCGTGTACCTAATGTCCTCGCCAATACAGCCAGGTGACGGGTTTCAGGCAAAGCGCGAAGCGTTCGGCGCCGTACAACTTCATACATCGCTGCCGCTGCAGGAAAACCGAGATCTTTATTTTTTGGAAACGCTCGGATACAAGTAACCAGATTGAATCCGCTGTTAATATTAAATTTTTACAATAGAATTTGCGAGGCGTTTCTCTTCTCCAACGGGTGTGGTATAGAACCGCTGCTCGATTCCATACAGCAGAAGCTTCAGATCGTCATCGGTAGCAACATGAAAAGTGTTGCTCGTTTTGTTAAAAGGTATCTGTGTGTCCGTGTACTCAGCCATATATGAAAAGACATTGATTCGCTCACCGTCCGACATCTTTTCAAGAGTCTGCGCAGCGAGTGCAATTCTTTTACGGTTCGGCTTGGACACCTTGGTTACCGCAATCTCAGCATTCAAGAAGTCATGCTTCAAGAATTTTTCTACTTGCTCGTCCGTTGCCTCAGTAAACAACTCATCGATCCCACGAAAGATGGATGAAATCGTCGCCAGATCACGAAAAATCAAGGCATCATCATCTGGGAAGTAAACGGCATCGGGGAATGGGGTCAAGACAATCTTGTCTGCAGGACGTTCAAGGCGTGCTACATCTCCGCATACAATAACCTTCCTTCGAAGAATGGCGCTCGGCCGAACTCGCTGAAAGTGAAAAATCCCCTCCTGTAGTGCAATGAGGTAATTAATTTTCTGGAAATCCGCCTTGCTAAGCTCAGAGAAATCAGCGGATGTGGGCCAGTCTGCAAGCTCTATGAGGAAATACTGCTTCTGGCTGAAATGGGAAACTTTAAACCACTCATCATTATCGAGAATGGTGTTTGGGTCGTATTCACGACATGAAGCAGGTCGAGGCACATCCTCGTCGAAAATACGCTCCCCAGAGATGATTTTGCGGTATGGAGTTCTCTGCATCCGCTTCAACCGTGCATATAGGTGATCCATCGTTATTTGCTCTCCATAAATGTGTATCCATTAATGCGACGTACTGGCCTAACTTCCACCGAGGCAGGAGTTCGAAAATCTTGGCGACTAATCACGAATATGGACGTTCCCTCACTGGTTACCATATTGTAAAATCTGTAACCAAAGAGCAGAAAAAGCGGATTGAAATACAGGGCCTGAGACATAAATGTGAAAGCGAAGAGCACGGCGTACACAAAGAGCAACGTTCTGATATCGGGAATGCTTAAAGCGACGAAAAAGTAACCCAGATAGCTGGGGAGAAATACATTGCTCGCGTGTTCAATAGACGCGATACTTCCCGCCTCGATGGCATCTCGTCCCAACGTCCGGCTCAGCAGGATGCCCAGACTCGTGAATAGGATCGGAACCATGATAAGGGCAACACTGAGCCCGTAGCGAATGCCGTCACCGAACTGCAGAAATAGAAAGGGTTCTTTAACCTGATAGATGACAACTAACAGTGAAGTCGCATTGAATGTTAATAATAGGCGTAATAAAAAAGTCCCCATAAGCAGCCTTTGTGATTTTATCTCGTGAACGATATCAAGTTCAATTGCCTGCGGCACCCTTTCGACAGTTACAACCGTCCACCAATGATAGATTTTCATCAAATGACACTGGAGGCGCTACGCCTTGAAATCCAGTAGATCCAGCATAGCTACAAAAGCAACGTTTGTCCCATTTTAGTGTACTGAAACTCGCCCGTGGACCGGTCGAGTGTGGACCGGTCGAGTACTGTGGCGGCCTGTTGGGATCGTGCGACGTGCGCTTCCCAGCATCCACTTGTCGCATGAGATCCGTCCGAAGGAATGGCCGGCGAGAGACCCTAAACGTTAGAATTACGTATAGATATGATTTCATCTCAGCGTTGTGCACGCCCGCACCTTCCATCGAGCCGGTCTGTACATGTCGCAAGGATTCGATAAAACGACAGGACCGGAACGAAGACCCGCAATTGTGGTGGACAACCGTTCCTGCCGGCCCGCTCGATTTGGCTGACGGGCCGAGGTGCAGCAGATCCACCGTCCCATACCGCGTCCCGATGACTTGTCCGGAACCCGACGCGGCTACGGCCTCGGTCTCGGTCTCGGTCTCGATATTCTGGCGCATCCAACCGCCGGGCGAATTGTCTCCCATTCCGGCGGATATCCCGGCTTCGGCTCTCATATGGTTTGCACCCGCTGACGGGCACCGTGGCACTAGAGGCTGGAGAACGCCACATACTCCCGTGTGGAACAGCCGTCATCCGCGTCCTGGATACCGTTCTCGGACTTGCCTCTCCGCAGGCACCTGCGGTTCGTCCACGGGCGGGAGCCTCTTATAAGCACCTCGAGGCAGGAACCTAGCAGGAGCTCAAGGCTGTCTACGATGCGCTCTCAGCCCGGCTGGCCAGCCCTCCGCCTCAGCCCGAGCAGAAGCTGCGCGACCCCTTTGCCGCAAATATGGACCTGGATCAGCCGTGGCAGAAGCGCTGCTCGGACTGGCTGCGGCTGCGCGGTGCTACCGGGCAACTTCGTCCCCATGCAGCCCGCGCTGAAGCTCGCTGGACCCTGCCCGGAGACCGCGGGGTCTTGTGCTGCCGGGTGCAGCTGACCCCGTCGAGCAGCCGCAGTTGCAGCGGCTGCGAATCACCATGAATCCCAAGAACGCCGAACCGGTGGCCGTCAGCCCCGCGCAACTAGGCCGAAACCCGCCGCTCCTCAGCATCCGCCCGGTTCAGCTCCACGTACTCGCGCTTCGGCAGCCCCACAGACGCCGGAACGCCAGGAAGCTCCTCGCCGCGCAGCGTGGCCTGGGCGGTCTCCCGCATGCAGAGAATGCTGACCAGACCGATGACACCGGCAATCGCCATGTACCAGCCGGGCACCAGCTGGTTGCCGGTAGTCTCGATCAGCTGGTTGGCGATGGTCTGCGAAGGGCCGGCGAAGAACGCGGTGGAGAAGTTATAGGCGATCGCGAAGCCGGTATAGCGGACCGCGGTCGGGAACATCGCCGGAAGCGTCGAGGACACCGAAGACACCAGGATCACCAGCAGGAAGCCCAGCACACCCAGGCCGATGAACTGCAGCACCAGGTTCTCCATGCCCAGCAGCGCAATCGCCGGGACGGACAGCACCGTGTACCCGACAGCGGCCGCGAGCAGCAGCGGCTTGCGGCCAATCCGGTCGGACAGTGCACCGACTGGAGGAATAGCCACCAGCATCAACGCCATCACTACCACCAGCATCCAGTTGCCCTGCGCGGTGCTGTGCCCCAACTGCCCGCTCAGGTAGGTCGGCATGTAGCCGAGGATCAGGTAGAACGCCACGTTCAGCAGCACCACAAACCCGGCCACAATCAGCAGCTGCCGCCAGTTGTTCCGCAGCACGGTCCGCAGCGGCGACTTGGTGGTTTCCTCATGCTCCGACGCTTCCGTGTAGACAGCAGCCTCCGTCAGCCGGGTCCGGATCCAGAGGGCGGTCAGGCCCAGCGGAATGGTCAGCAGGAACGGCAGCCGCCACCAGCCAGCCTCCATGCCGGCATCCCCCACAATCGCGATCAGCGTGGTGCAGACAATCGCGGCCATGATGAAGCCCACCGTGGTGCCGAACTCCAGGAAGGAGCCGAAGAACCCGCGGCGCTTATCCGGCGCGGACTCCGCCATGTACACCGCAGCTCCGCCGTACTCACCGCCGGCGGAGAAGCCCTGCACCAGGCGGCAGATCAGCAGCAGGACCGGAGCGAGCAGGCCCACGGTCTCCAGCGTCGGCAGCAGCCCGATCGCCCCGGTGGCCAGCGTCATCATGGTCACGGTGAGCACCATAACCTTCTGCCGGCCCACCCTGTCCCCCAGCGGACCGAGGATCAGCCCGCCCAGCGGCCGGACCAGGAAGGAAAGCGCCAGGGTGGCGAGTGTCAGCGTGACCCCCAGGCCGCCGTCGCCCTCCGTGGAACCGAAGAAGTTCACCGCCATATAGATGGTGAGGTAGCCGTAAACGCCGTAGTCGAACCACTCGACGGCGTTGCCCAGCGCCGCGCCCAGGATGGACCGGTGGAGCGAGCGTTTGCCTTCGGAGGTGCTGGGCTCGGAGCCCGGCACTGCCTGCGGTTCCGGGTGCCTGCCTTGCGTGGGCTGTGAACTGGTGGTCATGGGTTTGTCCTTTAGTGAGTGGTTTGGCTAGCAAGGGTGGTGCCAAGTTCGGGAATCCGGCCGGTGTGCCAGTCCCCATCACGCTCAAAATCAGTCCCGCAGCAGCCCGGGCCTTCGCCCCGGGGCTACCAGTCACCAGGCCTACCGGGGCACGGCCAGGTATTTCGTTTCCAGGAATTCCTCGATCCCCACCCGCCCTCCTTCACGGCCCAGCCCGGAGGCCTTGATCCCGCCGAACGGTGCCGCCGGATTGGAGACGATCCCGGTGTTGAGTCCCACCATGCCGACCTCCAGCGCATCCCCCATCCGGAACCCGCGGTCCACGTCCTGCGTGAACAGGTAGCCGACCAGCCCCCACGGGGTGTCATTGGCCAGCCGGGTGACTTCTTCCTCGGTGTCGAACGGGACCACGGGGGCCACCGGGCCGAAGATCTCCTCGCTCATCAGGTCCGAATCCGGGCTGACCCCGGAGAGGACCGTCGGTGTGTAGAAATAGCCGGGCCCCTCCGGCCGCGACCCGCCGCAGACCACCTCCGCGCCCTTGGCGACGGCGTCGTCCACCAGCTCCTGCACCTTGGTGAGTGCCTTCTCCTCCACCAGGGGCCCGACGTCGGTGCCCGGCTCCGCACCGTTGCCCACCGACAGTGTGCTCAGGCGGGCGGCGAGCCGGCGGGCGAACTCGTCCGCCACCGACCGCTGCACAAACATCCGGTTGGCCGCGGTGCAGGCCTCGCCCATGTTGCGCATCTTCGCGGCGACGGCACCGTCCACGGCGCGGTCCAGGTCCGCGTCCTCGAACACGATGAACGGCGCGTTCCCGCCCAGTTCCATCGAGGAGCGCATCACATGCTCAGCGGCCTGGCCCAGCAGGCGCACACCCACTTCGGTGGATCCGGTGAAGCTGACCTTCCGGGCGATGCCGCTGGACATCCACGGCGACACCACCTTCGAGGCCTTCGACGTCGGCACCACGTTCAGCACCCCGGCGGGCAGCCCGGCCTCCACCAGGATGTCCACCAGCACCAGCGAGGACAGCGGGGTCAGGTTCGCGGGCTTGAACACCATGGTGCATCCGGCGGCGATGGCCGGGCCGATCTTGCGGGTGCCCATGGCCAGCGGAAAGTTCCACGGCGTGACCAGCACGCACGGACCCACGGGTTCCTTCGAGACGATGATCCGGGTCTTGCCGTCGCCGGTGGTGGTGGCGTCGCCGCCGATGCGCACGGCTTCCTCGGAGAACCAGCGGAAGAACTCGGCCGCGTACGCCACTTCCCCCTTGGCTTCGGCGAGCGGCTTGCCCATTTCGGTGGTCATGATCAGCGCCAGCTCGTCCTGCCGGGCCATGATCAGGTCATAGGCGCGGCGCAGGATCTCGCTGCGCTCCCGGGGAGCGGTCGCAGCCCACTCCTTCTGCACCCGGCCGGCGGTTTCGATCGCCCGCTGGGCGTCCTCCGGGCCGCCGTCGGCCACCGTAGCGACGACCTCTTCGGTGGCGGGATTCACGACGTCGAACCGCGCACCGGACGCGGCGTCGGCCCACTGCCCGTCGATGAACAGGCCGGTACTGACCTTGGCGATGGCGTCGAGGGCCTGCTGCGAGGTGCGGGTGCTGGTTTGGGTTGTCATGCGGTTTCTCTTTCTCTGTCTGTGGAAGTTCTGTCTGTGACGGGCCCCGGATCGAGGAGCTGGGCCAGATGGGTGCCCGGCCGGGCGGCGTCGAGCTGCTTGACCTGCATGACGCAGGAGAAGCCGTCGGTCAGGATTACGGTGTCCGCGCTGGTGTCCCACATCGCCGGGGCGAGGGCTTGCTCGGCTACCTGCATGCTCACGTCGAAGTGCTCCTTTTCGAAGCCGAAGTTCCCGGCCACGCCGCAGCAGCCGGTCGCGTCGACCACGCTGGGAACCCCGACGGCGGCCAACGCGGATTTCTGCGTTCCGGCACCGAAGACGGAGTATTCGTGGCAGTGCGTCTGCAGCACCACCTGCTCCGGCAGCGGCACCGCGGGAGACGGCGTCCAGCCGCCCGCGGACAGTTCGCCCACGTGCGCCGCGAAACTTTGAACCCGGGCGGCGACCCGGCGGGCCTGCTCGGTGGGAATCAGCTCCGGCAGGTCCTTTCGCAGCGCGGCGGCACAGCTGGGCTCGACGACGACGATGGGCCTCTCGGTCCCGTCGTCCAGCACCTGCGCGGCGTTGGCCAGGAGCTTCTTGGCGGTGTCCAGCTGGCCGGTGGAGATCCAGGTCAGGCCGCAGCAGGCGTCCGCGGAGCATTCCGTCCGCTCCCCCGCACCGGTCAGCACGCGGGCGGCGGCACCGGCGACTGCGGGGCGGAAACCGCGGGTGAAGGTGTCGACGAAGAGCAGGACGCCGTCCGTCGGGTTCGGGGACGTAAGGCCATCAGTCCGCCGGGGCATCTCCACCCCGGCAGCTGCCAGTTCTGTCCGCCATTCCCCCGCGCCGGCGAAGCGGGGCAGGGAGCGTTCGGTGGTGAGGCCGCCGAGCTTCGCGGCGAGTTTGTCGAGCGGGGTGGCCAGCACTGCGTTGACCAGTGGTGCCACCCGGCCGGTGAGCTTGAGCCAGCGCGGCAGCCAGCCGAGCGAGAAGTGCGAGAGTGGCCGTAGCCGGCCGCGGTAGTAGTGGTCGAAGAACTCCGACTTGTACGTCGCCATGTCCACGCCGGTGGGGCAGTCGCTGGAGCAGGCCTTGCAGGAGAGGCAGAGGTCAAGGGCCTCGCGGACCTCCTCGGATTTCCAGCCCTCCTGCACGGTGCGGGCGCCGCGGACCATGTCCTGCAGCACCCGGGCCCGGCCCCGCGTGGAGTCCTTCTCATCCCGGGTGGCCCGGTAGCTGGGGCACATCACGCCGCCGGCATCGGTGCGGCAGCGGCCGACCCCGATGCAGCTCTGCACCGCATGAACAAACGGATCCACCGCGGCCCCGGGAGCAGGGTCGTCAGTCTCCACCGACGACCCTCCCCCGGCGTGCAGCGGCCGCAGGTCGAAGCTGGTGCGCCATTCCCGCGCGGGCACCCCGTCCAGCGCCAGGTGCTCATCGATCGGATCCGGATCGGTCAGCGATCCCGGGTTCAGGATCCCGGCCGGGTCCCACAGCCGCCGGTACGCGGTGAACGCCGTGAGCAGACGTGGGGAGTACATCAGCGGCAGCAGCGCGGACCGGGCCCGGCCGTCGCCGTGTTCGCCGGAGAGCGAGCCGCCGTGCTGCACCACCAGCCGGGCGGCGTCGGCGGAGAAGGTCCGGAACACGTCCCTCCCGGCCGCGGTGCGCAAGTCATAGGTGATCCGGATGTGCATACACCCGGCGCCGAAGTGCCCGTACATCACACCCTGCAGCCCGTACTGGTCCAGCAGGTTACGGAAGTCGGCCAGGTAGTCGGCCAGCTTTTCCGGTGCGACGGCGGAATCCTCCCACCCGGGCCAGGACTCACCGCCGGTGGACAGCCGGGAGGACAGCCCGGCGCCGTCTTCCCGGACACGCCAGAGCGAGCCCCGCTCCACGTCGTCGGGCACCGGGCGGCCTTCGATCAGCCGGCCGTTCTCGGCGAGCCTAGCCAGCAGCCGGTCCGCCGCGGCCTGCACGGAGGCCGGATCGTCGCCGTCGAGGTCCACGTACAGCCAGGCCTTGCCCGCGGGCAGGCCGGTCACCGAGCCGGCGCCGCGGCGGAAACGCATGGTGTCCACAATGGCTTCGTCGATCCCCTCCACTGCCGCCGGGGAAAACTCCAGGATGGTTTCGATATCGCGGGCTGCCTCCACCACGTCCGCGTAGCCGAGGCAGACCAGCAGCGCGCTGGCCGGTTTGGGCACCAGCTTCATCCGCGCGCCGACAATCACGGCACAGGTCCCCTCGGAGCCCACCAGTGCGCGGGCCACGTTGAAGCCGTGTTCCGGCAGCAGGTTGGCCAGATGGTAGCCGGAAACCTGGCGCTGGATCCGGCCGAGTTCTACCCGGAAGTCCGCCAGGTTGGCGTGCGCCAGCTCCTGCAGACCCGCGGCCAGTGCAGCGGCCCGCCGCTCAGAAAAACTGTCCGCCGGGTCGGTGGCGTGCAGTCCCGTGGCCGTGGCGGTGAGCCGGGCGCCGTCGGCCGTGACGACGTCGATCTCCGTCACATGGTCCGAGGTGCGGCCGTAGCGCACGGAGTGGTTGCCGCAGGCGTCGTTGCCCAGGGCGCCGCCCACGGTGGCGCGGTTCTTCGACGACGGATCCGGGGCGAAGGTGAAACGGTTGCCGGTAGCCTGCTCCACCTCCCGGGACAGGACAGCGAGGACGACGCCGGGGTCCACGGCCACGGTGCCGGTGGCCTCGTCGATCCCGTGGATGCGGTTCAGATGCCGGGAGAAGTCCAGGACAACGCCGGGGCCAATCGCGTTGCCGGCCATGGAGGTGCCGCCGCCCCGGCTCACCAGCGGTGTTCCGGTGTCCCGGCAGACCGCGAGGACGGCGACGACGTCGTCCACCGACCGCGGGAACACCACGGCCAGCGGCGGCACCCGGTAGTTCGACGCGTCATAGGAGTACTCGGCCAGCCGCCGCGGCGAAGCATCGGCAGGAATCCCCGCCGCGGCCAGCGCCGCCAGCAGCCCACCGCTGCCCGGTCCGCCAGCCGGAGCTGCGGACGGGGCTGCGATGCCGGTTTTTGTCATCGGCGCTCCGTGGTTGCTGCAGTGGTTGCAGTCGTGGCAGCGGCCGGAACAGCGCCAGTCACGGCGGCCAGGGCGGCTTCGAAGCGCTCCAGCCCCAGGCCGATTTCCTCGGCAGTGACCACCAGGGCCGGGATCAGCCGGACCACGTTGCCGGCCGGGCCGCAGGTCAGGGTCAGCAGGCCCTGGTCCGTGGTGGCCTGCTGCACCGCGGCGGCGGTCGCAGCGTCCGGTTTGCCGTCCGTGGCGGTGAACTCGATGCCCTGCATCAGGCCGCGCCCGCGGACGTCGCCGATCACCGGGAACCGGGCCTGGATCTCCCGCAGCCCGGCCTGCAGCTGTTCGCCGCGGACCCGCGAGTTCTCCACCAGCCCTTCCTCCCGCACCACTTCCAGGGTGGCGACGCCGGCGGCAGCGGACACGGCATTGCCGCCGTAGGTGCCGCCCTGCGAACCCGGCCAGGCCTTGGACATGGTCTCGGTGGACGCGGCGATGGCGGAAATCGGGAAGCCCGAGGCAATACCCTTGGCGGTGATGAGGATGTCCGGGGTGGCACTGGAGTACTGGTGGCCCCAGAATTTTCCGGTGCGGCCCACGCCGGCCTGGACCTCGTCGAAGATCAGCTGGATGCCGAACTTGTCCGCGCGCTCGCGCAGTCCCTCCAGAAACGCGCGCGGGGTGGGCAGGTAGCCGCCGTCGCCCAGCGCGGGTTCAATCAGGAACGCAGCGGTGTCCTTGGGATCGGTGCGGGTCTGGAGCAGGTAGTCGAGCTCCTGCAATGCGAAGGCGACGGCGGTGTCTTCGTCCCAGCCGTAGCGGTACGCGTAGGGGAAGGCGGACATGTGGACGCCGGCCATCAGCGGCGCGAAGCCGGCGGAAAACTTGGTGCCCGCCGTCGTCAGTGAGGCGGCAGCGACGGTGCGGCCGTGGAACCCGCCCTGGAACACCACAATGTTGGGCCGGCCGGTGGCCATGCGGGCCAGCCGGACCGCGGCTTCCACGGCTTCGGAGCCGGAGTTGGCGTAGAAGACGGAGTCCAGTCCGGCCGGGAGGACCTCGCCCAGCTTCTCGGTCAGCTCGAGCAGTGGTTTGTGCATCACGGTGGTGTACTGCGCGTGGATGATCTTGCCGACCTGCTCCCGGGCGGCGGCCACCACCTTCGGGTGGCAGTGCCCGGTGCTGGTGACGCCGATTCCCGTGGTGAAGTCCAGGTAGGACCTGCCGTCGGTCCCGTGGATCCAGCTGCCGAGGGCATGGTCCACGATCACCGGGGTTGCTTGCTTGAGGGCGGGGCTGAGGGAAGTCATGCCGTTATGATGCAGGTCACATCTGTCTATTGTCAACAATCCTGCAATAGGGATACGGTTGTGGCGTGAGTAACACTGTGAGCAAACCCCGTGTGGTTCTTCTTTCCGCCCAGGGCGTGGCCCTTCCCTTCAATCTGGACGCCCTTGAGGCCGTGGCGGACGTGACCGTGACCGACGCCGGGGGCCTTCCCCGGGCAGTTGCCGGCGCCGACGTCCTGTTCCTTTGGGACTTCTTCTCCTCCGCGCTTCAAGATGCGTGGCCGCACGCCGACGCGCTGAAGTGGGTGCATGTGGCCGCCGCCGGGGTGGACGCCATGCTGTTCGAGGAGCTGCGGTCCTCCGGCGTGGTGCTCACCAACGCGCACGGCACGTTCGACCAGCCGATCGCCGAGTTTGTGCTGGCCTCAATCCTGGCGCACAACAAGCAGCTGCACCTGAGCAAGCGGCTGCAGCAGGACTCGGTCTGGAAGCACCGCGAGCTGACCCGCACCGCAGGATCGCGGGCGCTGGTGGTCGGCACCGGCGGAATCGGCCGTGCCACGGCCCGGCTCCTGCGGGCCGTGGGCCTGGAGGTGCGCGGTGTGGGACGGACCCCGCGGGAGCAGGATCCGGACTTCGGCACGGTCGCGGCCAGCTCGGATCTCGCCGAGCACGCGGGCTGGGCAGACCACGTGGTCCTGGCCGCCCCGCTCACCGAACAGACCCGCGATCTGGTGGACGACGTCGTCCTGGCCGCCATGCAGCCCAGCGCGCACCTTATTAACGTCGGCCGCGGTGCCCTAGTGGACGAAGACGCACTGCTCCAGGCGCTGCGCCGGGGGCAGATCGCCGCCGCGTCGCTGGACGTGTTCCGCGAAGAGCCGCTGCCGGTGTCCCATCCCTTCTGGGGCCTGGAGAACGTCCACCTGTCCGCTCACATGTGCGGCGACGTCGTCGGCTGGCGCGACGCGCTCGCCCGGCAGTTCCAGGACAACCTGGAACGCTGGACGACCGGCGCGGATCTGGCCAATGTGGTGGACAAGCAGCGCGGCTACGTGAGCAGCAGATAAGCGCATACTCAGTTCTCTCAGTCTCTAAGGTCCTACTCAGCTCCAGCCTCGCCACCGTCGTCGAGGTCAAACCAACAACTATGTGGAGGTGCCCGCTTGCTGTTCAGCCAAGAGGAATACGATGCCCGGCTCGCCGGGGTCCGCGCGCGGATGGCGCGGCAGGGGCTTTCCGCCCTGCTGGTGACCGATCCGGCCAATCTCTACTACCTCACCGGATACAACGCCTGGTCCTTCTACACACCGCAGGTGCTCTTCGTTCCTGCGGACGGGCCCATGCTGCTGTTCACCCGCGAAATGGACGCCGGCGGCGCGACCCGCACCAGCTGGCTTCCGCCGGAAAACATTGTGGGCTACCCGGAGCGCTATGTGCACCGCCCGCACCTGCACCCCTTTGACTGGGTGGCATTCGCCCTCCGCGAGCGCCACCTGATCGCTCCGGCCGCAGCGGGCTGCGTGGGCCTGGAAATGGACTCGCACTTCTTCTCCCCCAAGGCCTACCGCTCTCTGGTCAACGCCGTGCCGGAATGGACGCTGGTGGACTGCTTCGAACTGGTGAACTGGGTCCGCTCGGTCAAGTCCCCCGCGGAGCTTGAGCTGATGCGCCAGGCCGCCCGGATCTGCAACGGCGCCATGGAAGCGGCCGTCGCGGGCATCGCCGTCGGCGTCCGCCAGTGCGACGCCGCCGCCGCCATCAGCTCGGCGCAGATTTCCGGTGTGGACGGCATCGGCGGGGACTACCCCGCGATCGTGCCGATGCTGCCCACCGGCGAGGCGGCGGACACCCCGCACCTGACCTGGAGCGAGGAGAGGTTCGAGGCCGGGCAGGCCGTGGTGGTGGAACTCGCCGGTGCGTACCACCGCTATCACGCGCCGCTGGCCCGCACCGTGGTGCTGGGGCCGCCGTCGGACCGGCTCGCAAAACTGGCCGACGCCGTCGCCGACGGACTGGATGCCGTCCTCACCGAAGTCCAGCCCGGCGTGCCGGTGCACGAGCTCGCCCGGACCTGGAACCGGACGCTGGCCAAGTACGGCTTGGAAAAGCCCTCCCGCATCGGGTACTCGATCGGCATCGGCTATCCGCCGGACTGGGGCGAACGCACCATCTCCCTCCGCTCTGAGGACGAGACCGTCCTGGCGGAAAACATGACCTTCCATCTGATCGGCGGTATGTGGATGGATAACTACGGCTACGAACTCTCCGAATCAATCCGCGTCAGCCCCGACGGCGTGGAACCCCTTACCAGCTTCCCGCGGGAACTGCTCCAGAAAGGCAGCTAGCCCATGACCCTGAACTCCCTTGACGCTTCCGCCACCAGCCCGCGGGCCGAACTCCCGCTGGCGGACCGGGCAGCCAGCCTGGTCGGTTCCGTGATCGATTCCAGCACCTCGCTGCTGGCCTCGCAGACCCATGACATTGTGCGTTTCGCGATGGGCTCCCCCGCAGACGAGGCGGTGCCGCTGGAGGTGTTCCGCGACATCAACGCGCAGGTCCTGGACCACAGTTCCCTGACCTACGGCGCCACCGAGGGCGAACCGGTGCTGCTCAACGCCCTGGTGGACTATCTGGCCGGCACCTCGGACCCGGTGGACCCCGAACGGATCACCATCACCGCCGGCGGGATGCAGGGCCTGGATCTGGCCTGCAAGATCTTCATCAACCCCGGCGACCTCGTGATCGTGGAAAGCCCCACCTACACCAACGGCAGCGCCACCGCCCTGAGCTACGGCGCCGAGCTGCTGGAAGTTCCGGTTGACCAGGACGGCCTGATCGTGGAGGCACTGCCGGAGCTCGTGGCCGCCGCCGGCCGCACCCCCAAGGCCATCTACACCATCCCCAACTTCCAGAACCCTTCCGGCGTGACGCTCTCCCTGCCGCGCCGGCAGCGGCTGCTGGAGCTCGCGCACGAGTGGAACGCCGTCATCATCGACGACGATCCGTACGGACTGCTGCGTTTCCAGGGCGAGGACCTGCCGTCCCTGCAGGCGCTGAGCCCCGGCGATCCGTTGCTGTTCTCCGTCCGCACCTTCTCCAAAATCCTGGCTCCGGGCCTGCGCGTGGGTTGGGTGGACACCGATCCGGCGGTCCGCCAGCTGGTCATCAACGCCAAGCAGGCCATGGACACCTGCACCAACGTCCCAGCCCAGCATCTGGTGGCCGAGTTCATCCGCCGCGGCGGCCTGGACAATCATCTGGCCGGGCTCCGTGTGGAGTACAAACGCCGCAAGGACGCCATGCAGCAGAATCTGCGCCGGCACCTTGGCAGCCGGATCACCACCACCGACCCCGAGGGCGGCTTTTTCCTCTGGCTCACCCTGCAGGGCGAGGACGCACGGATCTCCACTCAGAAACTGTTCGAAACGGCCCTGGCTGAGGGGGTGGCGTTTATCCCCGGTCCGGCCCTTTCGGCCAGCGGAAAGTTCGACGACGCCCTGCGTTTGTGCTTCGCGTCCACCACTCCGGAGCGGGCTGAGGAAGGAATTCTCCGGCTGCGCCAGGCGATGGACCGGGAACTGGCGGCGGTCAAGGGCGGATCGGGGACATGAGCGCCCTGCCCCGCGTGAAGGACAAGGCTGGCCTTTCCGGCCTGGAGGAAAAGGTCCTGAGCCTGATCAGCGAGACGGACCTCGTCGCACTGACCTCTGCGCTGGTCGCGGCCGGAGGCGAGAATCCCGGCGGCGCGTATACACGGGGCACCGAGGAAGCCACCGTGGCCGTGCTGGCGGACTTCTGCCGCGGCGCCGGCTTGGAGGTCTCCACGGATCTGGTGGCTCCGGGCCGGCCGAATCTCACCGCCGTCCTGCCCGGCCGGAAGCAACCCGGCGGAACCCAGCCGCGCGCAACCCAGCCGGGGCTGCTCTTCCTGGGGCACTCCGACGTCGTGCCCGCCGGAGCCGGCTGGGACCGGCCACCGTTTCAGCCGTATCTCCGGGACGGCCGGCTGTTCGGCCGGGGCTCCACGGACATGAAGGGCGGACTGGCTGCGGTGCTGATCGCGTTTCAGGCGCTCCGGGCCGCCGGCGTCGAGCTGCTCGGCGGCGCTGCCCTGGCCTGCACCGTGGACGAGGAGGACCTGGGCATCGGCATCCGTGCCTACACGGCCGCGGCCCGGGTATCCGCGGCAATCGACGACCGGCGGTTCCCCTACTCCGCGTGCGTGGTGGCGGAGCCGACCGATCTGGAGACGGTGATCGCCTGCCGCGGGGACAGCTATCTGGAGCTGACCGTCACCGGGAGGTCGGCGCACTCCGGCCGGCCCGCGGACGGCCGCAACGCCATCGACGCCGCGGCGAAGATCCTGGACCTGGTCCGCGCAGACCATGCCCGTCTGCAGGCCGACGCCGATCCGCTGCTGGGTTCCGGCACCTGGAACATCGGGCTCATCCGCGGCGGCACCGGCATCTCCATGGTGGCGGCGGAGTGCACGGTGTCACTCGACCGCCGGCTGCTGCCTGATGAGGACCCCCAGCTGATTCTCGAGACTCTGCTGGCCCGGATCCGTGAAGCCGGAATCGATGCGGACGGCATCTCGGTGACGGGCGCCGTGACCATGGAGATGCCCGGCTTCCGCACACCGGCGTCGCACCCGCTGGTGACCAGTGCAGTGTCCGCGCTGGCCGACGTCGGCGTTACCAGCACTGTCACCGGCTGGTCCGCGGCGTGCGACGGCGGCTTCATTTCCCGCGATCTCGGCCTGCCGGTGATCGTGATGGGCCCGGGCGGACTCAACGACCAGGCACACCAGGTCAACGAGTCGGTCAGCATTGCTGAATTGCTCGCCGCCGCGCGGGCCTACGCACTGATGTGCCTGCGCCACGGCGCGTAGCGGGGTTGGGTGCCGGGGACATACCCGGTCGGTCCGCGGGCACGGATTCCCGCGCGGCCCCTAACGCCGTCGCGGGCCCCTACGCCGTCGCGGCCTGCGGGGTGCTGCCGCCGGTGAGCCGCTGCAGGGCATCGTCCATGTGGGTGATCAGCAGCCGGCCGACGAGCTCCTGGTCCCCCGCGGCCAAGGCTTCGGCAATGGCCTGATGCTCGTCCACGCGGGTCTGCGGGTCCGGATACCGTCGCTCCAACGCCGTGAGGCACATCCTGGTCTCGGTCAGCAGGGTGTTGTGCATCCGGGTGAGCCGCGGACTTTCGGCGGCGGCAACCAGCGTGGAGTGGTACGCCATATCGGCCTCTGACATGGCGTCCAGGTCACCTTTGAGGGCGGCTTCCTTCATGGTCCGCACCGTCTGCAGCAGCGTGGCCGCGACCTCCTGGCCGCCCCGCTGCAGGATCAGTTCCGCGGCGGCCCGTTCGACGGCGGTGCGCGCCACGTACATGTCCCGCACTTCTTCATCGGTCATGGTGATGACAAAAAGCCCGCGGTTCCGGATGCTGATCAGCAGTCCCTCCTGGGTGAGGCGCTGCATGGCCTCCCGCAGTGGACCACGGCTCACTCCCAGTTCCTTGGCCAGCTCCATTTCGACCAGTTGACTGCCGGGGGCGATCTGTCCACGTCCAATGGCGGTACGCAGTTTGCCGGCGATGATCGACGGCGTTGACTCGCGTTCCACGGGATCGAAAATTGCCATCGGGACCACATTCCGCTCGGGGCTCCGGGGCTGATCCCGGGCCATGTAGGAACCGCTCAGGGCGGATCAAAACTTGTCTACAATCCTACATTGATGGACGATGCTTGCCCGGTATATTGCGAAAATCAGGGCTCTTATTCCCCGGTACGGGGAGTCGCCTGTTGTTGGCGTCCCGTCTATTGATACCGGCGGCTTGAGGTTTTACACGGGGATCGCGGAACCGGCTCACCCCACAACCCGGGTTAGCCGCGGCGGCGGAAAGTCACAGCCTGCACGGTCAGCAGGGTGAAGGCACCGATAACGCCAAAGAGGAAAAGAAACGGGCCCATGCTGAACAGGTTGAGGAGGAACGTGTTCGATGACCCCGTGCTGTCGGGATTGGCCGGGTCGTAGTATTGCCGGCTGGCGTCAAGGATTCCCGCCATACTGCCCACACCGAGGACCAGAGCGACGGCGACGAACCCCCAGGCCGCTGCAAGATAGGGGTTGAACCGCCGCGGCTGCGGCACCCCTTCGACGGGCATCCCATCAGCCGGTGTCCCCTCAGCTCCGTCCACACCGGACCGTGTCGCAGACCCACGAGGCACGCCGGCCGCGCCGTCGGCATTGCGATGGGCTCCGGCCTGCGCAGCCCCGCCCTCCGGCCGCGCGTACAGGTCGTGATCCGCCTCGTCAGGCGTACGTGAAGTCCCCATAGCGGCGAGCCTACCCGACCACCCCGGCGTTCCTACCGATCCCCAGCACTCCGGCCCGGCACCCCGCTTACCGCGCACCCCTCCCCCGCCGGGCAAACCCGAATGCCACCGCGGCCAGCAGCACCAGGCCCTTGATGACCTGCTGCCACGCGGCGTCCACAGACAGGATGGACAGGCCCTGGTTCAGCACACCCATCACCAGGCCGCCGATCACCGCACCCACCACCGTGCCCACACCGCCCTGCACCGACGCACCGCCAATAAAGACGGCGGCAATCGCGTCCAGCTCAAACCCGCCGCCGGCGGACGCCACCGCACCGCCGGCACGCGCAGTGCTGACGATGGCGGCCAGCCCGGCGAGGAAACCCATGTTTACGAACACCATAAAGTTGACCCAGCGCGTCTTCACCCCGGACATCAGGGCGGCGTTTAGGTTCCCGCCCATCGCGTAGATGTGCCGGCCGAACACGGTCCGGTTCAGCAGGAACGAATACGCCAGCACCAGGGCGGCAAGGATGATCAGGATGATCGGCGTCCCGCGGTTGTACGCCAGCAGATAGCACAGGTACATGATCGCGGCGACGGCCACGGCGTTCTTGAACACGAAGGACGCCGTGCGTTCCCGCGGCAGGTCCAGCTTCTTCAGGTCGCTGCGGGCTTTGACCTGCTGCACCACCAGCGCCACCGAGGCGAGCGCACCGATGCCCAGGGTGAGCAGGTCCGGGGTTCCCGTCACCGGCAGCGTGCCGGAGCCGATCGCGTTGAACTGGCGTGGCAGGCCGCTGATCGTTCCGCCGGTGAGCAGGATCAGCGCCACCCCGCGGAACACCAGCATCCCGGCCAGCGTCACAATGAACGCCGGAATCCCCACAAACGCCACCCAAAAGCCCTGCCAGGCACCAATCAGCGCCCCCACCAGCAGGGACACAACGACGGCGGCCCACCAGGGCAGGCCCCAGCTGTTCATTGACAGCGCGGCAATTGCCCCCACCGTGGCAACCACCGAACCCACCGACAGGTCGATGTGCCCGGCGATAATCACCATGACCATGCCGATGGCCAGGATCAGCACGTAAGCGTTCTGCTGGATGAGGTTGCTGACGTTGCCCGGGTAGAGCAGCCGCCCGCCGGTCAGGACCTGGAAGAGCAGCACAATCACCACCAGTGCGGCCAGGATGCCGTATTGGCGCAGGTCGATCCGCATCCGTTTGCGCCCGGTGCCGTTCGGCGGCGGCGGGAGCGGGGATTTGGCCTGTTCGGAAGTTGTGGTGGTCACGGCCCTTGTGCTCCTTCGATCCTGGCGGAATCGGTTCCCGCGGATTCGGTCCTGGCGGAATCGGTTCCCGCGGATGCAGTCCCGGCGGTTTCAGTCCTGTCAGCTGTCATGTGCCGCATCAGTTCCTCCTGCGTTGCCTCGGCCCGGGGAACCTCCGCGGTGAGCCGGCCCTCAGCGATGGTGTAGATGCGGTCGCACAGCCCAATCAGTTCGGGCAGCTCGCTGGAAATAACAATCACGGCCTTGCCCTGCGCCGCCATTTCGTTGATGATTCCGTAGATTTCAAACTTGGCGCCGACGTCGATCCCCCGGGTCGGTTCGTCCAGGATCAGCACCTCCGGGCCCGAGTAGATCCATTTACTCAGCACCACTTTCTGCTGGTTCCCGCCGGAGAGGTTGGCCACCACGGACGCGACGGACGGAGTGCGGATGTTCATCTTCTGCCGGTAGTCATCCGCCACGGCATATTCGCGGTGCTTGTCGATCACGCCCAGCCGGGCCAGCTTCCCCAGCGCGGCGGCGGACACGTTGACCACCACCGAGCCGATCAGGTTCAGCCCGTACCGCTTGCGGTCCTCGCTCACGTAGGCCAGTCCGTGCCGGATGGCCTCCCCCACCGAGCGGGTCTGGATTTCCACGCCGTCTTTATAGACCCGGCCGGAGATTCCGGTCCCCCAGGACCGGCCGAAGATGCTCATCGCCAGTTCGGTGCGTCCAGCTCCCATCAGCCCGGCGAAGCCCACGATTTCCCCGGCCCGGACGTGAAAGGATGCGTTGGAAACTACCACGCGGTCCACGTCGATCGGGTGGTGCACGGTCCAGTCCTCCACCCGGAACTTCTCCGCCCCGATCTCCGGGAGCCGGTCCGGGAACTGGCTGTCCAGCGGCCGCCCCACCATGTCCCGGATGATCCGGGTTTCGATTTCCGGAGTGTCTTCCACCGGGAAGGACTCGATGGTGCGGCCGTCCCGGATCACCGTCACGTTATCCGCGATGGCCCGGATTTCCTTCAGCTTGTGGGAGATCACGATCGAGGTGATACCGCCGTCGCGCAGCTGGTCGATCAGGCCCAGAAGGTGCGCCGAATCGCCGTCGTTCAGTGCCGCCGTCGGCTCATCCAGGATCAGGATCTTCACTTCCTTGGACAGGGCCTTGGCGATTTCCACCAGCTGCTGCTTGCCCACACCCAGCTCGAGGATCTTGGTAGCCGGATTCTCCTCCAGGCCAACCCGCTTGAGCAGGGCCGCGGCCTGCAGGTTGGTCTGGTTCCAGTCGATCACCCCGGCGCGCTGCACCTCATTGCCCAGGAAAATGTTCTCCGCGATGGACAGGTAGGGGCTGAGCGCCAGCTCCTGGTGGATGATCACGATCCCGTCCCGCTCGCTGTCATTGATCGAGCCGTAGCTGACCGGTGTGCCTTCGAGCGAAATGGTGCCGGAATAGCTGCCGTGCGGGTACACGCCGCTGAGTACCTTCATCAGCGTGGACTTGCCGGCTCCGTTCTCGCCGCAGATCCCGTGCACCTCGCCGCGTTTCACGCTCACGGATACCTCGTCCAGCGCCCGGATCCCGTTGAACTCCTTCACTATGCCGTCCATGTGCAGGATGACGTCGTCGTCGATCATGTATGTCTCGCCTTACCTGATGGGGGAAGGCGGGGCACGACGGCGGCAGTCGCCGTCGTGCCCTGCGAACCGGGGTGGCTACAGACCGATATCGGAGGCTTCCACGAACCCGGACTCCACCAGGACGGGTTCCACCTGATCCTTGACCACCACCTGCGGCTCCAGGATGTAGGTGGGGACCACCTTCACCTTGTTGTCGTAGGACTCGGTGTCATTGACGTCCACCTCTTCCCCGGCCACGATCTGCTGGATCATCTTGTCCACCTGGCTGCCGAGCTCGCGGGTGTCCTTCCAGACCGTCATGGACTGCTGGTCCGCGAGGATGGCCTTGATGTTCGCGACGTCGCCGTCCTGTCCGGTGATCAGGGGCCAGTCCGTGCCGGGTGCGTAGCCGGCGCTGGACAGAGACTGCTCGATGCCCAGCGCCAGGCTGTCATTCGGCGAGAGGACGACGTCGACCTTGTCTCCGCCGGTGTAGAAGGACTGCAGCCGGTTATCCATTTCCGCCTGCGCGTCCGCCGACCCCCAGCCCAGGATGCCGATGGATGTCCAGTCCGCGTTGCTGGCCGGGGACTTACCGGAGGGAACCACCAGTTTGCCGCTTTCCACGTAGGGCAGCAGCACATCCCAGGCACCGGCGAAGAAG
The DNA here is from genome assembly GCF_014836875.1 of Arthrobacter pullicola. Classification (GTDB taxonomy): domain Bacteria; phylum Actinomycetota; class Actinomycetes; order Actinomycetales; family Micrococcaceae; genus Arthrobacter_B; species Arthrobacter_B pullicola. The sequence continues at coordinate 619,608 of NZ_JACSQC010000002.1, forward strand.
AACGCGGCGTTGTTGTCATCCGGGCTGCCGGCGAACGGTTCCAGGTTGAACGGGCCCTCGGCGTTGGCCAGGTCCAGTTGTTCCTCGATGAACTCGCCCTGGAGCTGGCCCACCTGGTAGTTATCGAATGTGGCGTAGTAGTCCACGGCGTCGGTGCCGTTGATCAGACGGTCATAAGCGATGACCGTGACGTCCTGGCTCTTGGCGTCTTCCAGGACCGGGCCCAGGGTCTCACCGTCGATCGCGGCGACCACCAGGATCTTGGCTCCGCCGGCCACCTGGTTCTGGATCTGGCTGATCTGCTGGTCGGTCTTGTCATCGGCGTACTGCAGGTCAACGGTGCAGTCCTGGGCCTCGAGTTTCTCCTTCAGCCCCTCGCCGTCGTTGATCCAGCGCTCCAGGCTGCGGGTAGGCATCGAGATGCCCACGTTGCACTCGACTGCGTTGCTGTCACCTTCGCCGTCCCCGGTGGTTCCGGCGGGAGCACAGGCCGCCAATCCCGCCGCGAGACCGAAGGCAGCTAAGAGGGCCGGAACATTCTTTCTTTTGCTCATGGTCGAACCTTCGAAAAGGACCCGGCCGGCCAACACCAAAACGCACGCGGTAGGAAGAGCGGGAAGGCCACTTCCCGGACGACTGGGTCGAGCGGATACAACGCTGTAGCGCCTGAGTCGACGTCCTGCGGTCAACCATTTGTAGGCGAGCACAACTTAACTCCGCGCGAAGCCGCTCGGCAAGGGGAATTCCGATAGTTATCCAATCGCAATCTGGCGGGGTGGCAGGCGGGACTCGCGCAGCGCAGCCAGCGGAACCTCCACCACCTCACCGTTTAGCACCCGCGGATACGGCCGGCCCGTCAGCGCAGAAAGGGTCAGCCTGATCAGGCTGCCGTGGGCCACGGCGATGATCCGCTGGCCGGGATACTGCGCAGCCACACTCCGCAGGGCCGAGATTCCGCGCTCCGTCACTGCGTCCTCCGGTTCCCCGATGCCCAGTGCAGCTGTGAGCTGCGGTTCGGTCAGCCCGTTCAGGTGCAGCCCCTCGGCCGATCCGTAGTCCCGCTCGATCAGCCCGGGAAGGGTGCCGGCGGGCTGCAGTCCGGCTGCGTCGGCAACAATCTGAGCTGTCTGTACGGCCCGCAGCAGCGGCGAGGAAACCACCACGTCCCAGGGTTCGGCGGCCAGCAGCCGCCCGGCCCGGCGCGCCTGGGCACGGCCCACGCCGTTCAACGGGTTATCGGTGCGGCCCTGCAGACGGCGTTGCCGGTTCCAGTCTGTTTCGCCGTGCCGCACCAGGACCAGCCGTGCCGGTGGTGTGCGGACACCGTCGTGCCTCACGCCGTCACCAGCGTCCGGCGGACGGCCGCCGCATCCGGACCGGCCGCAGCATCCGCGCCCGCATCCCCCGTCGCATTCCCGGCGCCGTTCCCCGCGGCTCCCCCGATAACTCCCGCGGCGGCCGCCGTACCCGCCACGGCCCCCGACACCTCCGCCGCGAACACCTGGGCCCTGAGCACCTCGGGCAGGACCCGGTCGCCCGGCTTGGGTACCCAGCCGGTGACATGCGCCCGCAGGGTCCGGCCCTGCCAGTCGGCGGAGACGTCGAACCCGTGCGGCCCGTAGAGCGCGGAGGTCACCACACCCGTCCGTTCCCTGCCGGTGTCCCAGGTGTCGCCGTCGTGGTCCGGGTGCACCGGATGCAGCACCAGGTCCAGCGGCGACACCGCGGCTGTCACTGCCAGTTCGCGGCGTCCCAGACCGTCGGCACCCAGGCACGGCCCGGCCTCCAGCCGTTCGCCGGGAATGCTGCTGCCCTCCGCGATCTGCAGCCGGCCCTCGGCCCAGGTGCCGTCCAGCAGCACGGCATCGTTGACGAAGGACGCCACAAAGGCCGACGCCGGGTTCCGCACCAGGTCCTGCGGGGTGCCGATCTGCTCAATCCGGCCGGCCCGCAGCACCGCCACCCGGTCGGCCAAGGCCAGGGCCTCCGCACGGTCGTGCGTGACGTGTACCGCCGTCAGTCCCTGCTCATTGGTCAGGGTCTTCAGGTCCAGGCGGAGCCGGGCCCGCAGCGGTTCATCCAGGGAAGACAATGCTTCGTCCAGGAGCAGTGCCTGCGGAGCGCCGACGATCGCCCGCGCCAGGGCGACCCGCTGGCGCTGCCCGCCGGAGAGTGCCGACGGTGCCCGCTCCCCCAGCCCGTCCAGCCCCACAAGTCCCAGCACACTGCGCACCCGGGCCTCCGCAGTCTTACGCGGCACACCCGCCAGCCGTAGCGGATACCCCACGTTCCGGGCCACGGACCAGTGCGGCCAGATCGCGTGATCCTGGAAGACCATGCCCAGGTTCCGCTTCTCCGGCGGGACCCAGACGCCCGGTCCCGCCACCGGACTGCCGCCGAGGCACAGCGTGCCGCCCTCCGGCTGAACAAACCCGGCGATGCTGCGCAGCAGCGTGGTTTTCCCGGAACCCGACGGACCCAGCAGAGCCAGGAATTCGCCGTCGTGCACCTCCAGGTCCACTTCGGAGAGGCCAACATGGCCGTTGGCGTAGACGTGGTGCAGGCCTTGAAGGCTGATCGAAGACATTTACTTTCCCTTCTGGAAGCGGGTGCGCGCTGTGCGGCGGGCGCCCAGGGCGGCGGTCGCGGAGAGCCCCGCGACGCCGACGATCGTGACCAGCAGCGCCAGGGCGGACGCCGAGTTGTAGTCCCCGGCCTGCTGGAGGTTGAAGATGACCACGCCCAGCGTCTGGGAGCCGGGCGCCACCAGGAGGATGGAAATGGTCAGTTCGCGCACGGCGGTCAGGGCGACGACGACGGCGCCGCTCACCGCCGCGGGCACGCTCAGCCGCAGCGCGACGTCGCCCAGTGCCCGCAGCGGGCCGGCACCGGAGATCCGTGCCGCCTCGTCCAGGGACACCGGCACGGATTCCAGCGGTGCCCGCACCGACTGGACCACCAGGGCCAGGAACGCCATCACGTAGGCGCCGAGGATCACCCACGGTGTGTTGAAGATGCCCAGCGCCGGGGCAATCAGCAGCCAGGCGACGGCCAGGACCAGGCCCGGCAGTGCCTGCGGCAGCATGGCGGTGACGTCCAGTGCGGTGTTGGAGCGGTGTTTGGTCCGGGTCAGGAGCGCACCAACAGCGAGTCCCAGCACGCCGCAGGCCACAGCTGCACCGAGGGCAAGCAGCACCGAGTTGGCGATGCCGGTGAGCGCTCCGCCGCTGGTGAGCGCGCGGGCGATGTTCGCCAGGGTCAGGTTCTCCCAGGTCAGCGGCACACCGGGAGCGGGAAGCAGCGCCTGTTCCGTCAGCGCCAGCAGCGGCAGGACGCAGACGACGGCGGCGGTGCACCAGAGCAGCCCCGCCACCACCCAGCGGGCGGACCCCAGCTGCAGCGGCAGTGCAGCCGCTCCGGACCCGCCCAGTTCGCTGCCCCCGGGCAGCCGGCGCTGCATCAGCACGGCCGCCAGGCCCAGGACCAGCAGCACCACGCCGATCGCGGCCACGGCCGGCAGCGGATTGGTCACGGTGCCGGAAGCGAGGTAGCGGTAGACCAGGGTGGTGAGCGTGGTGTACCGCTCCGGCAGGCCGATCAGCGCGGGAATGCCGAAGTCGGAAAGGTTGGCGACGAGGGTGAGCACGAACGCGGCCACCACGGCTGGGCGCACCAGCGGCAGGGTCACCTGGCAGAACGTGCGCAGCCCGCCGGCACCGCTGATCCGGGCGGCTTCCTCCAGGCTGCCGGGAACCCGGCGCAGCGCCGCACTGATCACCAGGTACGCCAGCGGATAGGAGTGCACGGCCAGCAGGAACACCACACCGCCGCCGCCGTAAATGTCCAGCACCGGGCCCGTAGATCCGGTCAGCGCCATCAGCGTCTGGTTCACGGTGCCCGCCGGAGAGAGCAGCGCCATCCAGGACATCGCGCCAATGAACGGCGGAATGAGGAACGGGAGCAGGAAGATCCAGCGCAGCACGGTACGGCCCGGCAGATCGGTGCGATCCAGCACGACGGCGAGCAGCGCACCGAACGCGGTGGCCAGCGCGGCCGATCCGGCGGCGGAGGAGACGGAGTTCCATGCCGCCGCCAGGACGTCGGGGTCCGTGAGCACATCGGCGTTGGCCGGCTGGGCCCCGCGGAACAGGATGACGCCGAGCGGGAGGAGCACCAACAGGGCCAGCGCCGCCCAGACCGCCAGCCGAAGCCAGTGCAGTCCGTCGCCCCGCGGCCCCCGGTCTGAAGCGGACTGGTTTGAAGAGTCGCGGTTTGAAGCGCCCTTGTTTGACGTGCCCCGGTTTGGCTCGCCCATGTTTGAAGCGCCCCGGTTTGGCTCGCCCATGTTTGGAGCACCCTTCTTTGGAGCGCCCCGGCCGGCGGATCCCCGGCCTGAGGTCCCTCCGGCGTCCCGTCGGGCAGCCGGCCCGGCGGCCCGGCCGGCTGGCAACCGGCCGGCAGACCATCGTCCGGCCGGGCTCTGTCCGGCTGGGCTCTGTCCGGTTAAGCTCTGGCCGGTTGGACGTCGCCCGGTTGGCGTCTGTCCGGCGGGCCATCGTCCTGCCGATACCTGTGCGTCGGGTCGTCGCCCTGCCCATCCCCGCCTGACGGGCAGCCGTCCCGCGGGCACCTGCCCCGCGGGCAGCCGTCCGGAAAACCTCCAGCCGGGACGCCTCCAGCCGGTGAACCTGGAACCGGAAGGCCTGGAAACGGTGGGGCTCTGAGCGGCGGGGCCCGGCCCGGCAGCGCCGAGCCGCCCTGCCTCCGGGGACACGGAATTACTTGAGGAGTTCATTGAACTTCGCGACCGCTCCTGCCTGCTTCTCGGCGATGACCGCAAGGTCCGGGTTCAGCAGCTGAAGGTCGGCGAGCTCGGGCGCACCCTCGGGAACGCCGGCGTCGTCGCGGACCGGGAGGTAGGACTGCGCCACGGCCAGCTCCTGGCCCTCCTTGGAGACCAGGAACTCCACGAACTCGTTGGCAGCGTCCGGGTTCTTGGAGTCAGTGAAGACCCCGGCCGGCTGCGAGACGTATGGAACGCCGTCGGACGGGTAGGACAGAGCGATGGGCGAGCCCTTCGCTGCCAGTTCGCGGGCCACATAATCCACTACGATCCCGATGCCCGAGGTGCCGGCGGCCACGGCCTGGCCCACCGGGCCGTTGCTTTCCAAAACCGTCGGTTCGTTGCTGATCAGGCGCTTCAGCCAGTCCTCGCCCAAGGCCGGGGTCTCAAGCCAGACCGTGGTGTTGAAGGCTGCGGCCCCTGAAACGTCCGGGTTCGGCATGGCGATCATGCCCTTGTAGTCCTCGTTGGTCAGTTCGGCCCAGGACCCGGGGGCGTTGTCCACCAGCGTGGTGTTGTAGGCGATGACCGTGGGGATGATGCGGGTGCCCACGTAGTAGCCCTCGGCGTCGACAATGTCCTGATTCAGTTCACCAGCGTTGTCGATGTCCAGGACCTGCAGGTCGCCCTCAGCGGCGTACGCCTCGAATGTTGGGACGTCGGCGGCGAGGATCACGTCTGCCTGGATGCCGCCGGTCTCCTTCTCCGTAGCGATCCGGGTCTTCAGTTCGCCGGTGCCGGCACGGAAGACCTCAACGTTGACCTCTGGATTGACCTCGTTGTAGGCGGCGACCAGTTCATCGATCTTGGCCTGCGGCTCGGAGGTGTAGACCGTGAGGGTGCCGGTGGCGCCGGCCGCGGTGCTGGAAGCTGCGGCTGACGGGGAGTTTTCGGCGCCGTCGGCGCTGCCGCTGCAGGCGGTCAGGAGAGCCAGGGAAGCCAGCGAAGCGACGGCGAGGGCGGGGTACTTAGAGCGGTGCAGCAATGGGTTCTCCTTGGGAAACCGGCAGCAGCGGCTGCTGCCGGTAGGGGTGGCCCGGGGCCCGTGCGGGCACCGGGATCGGATGGGTGGAACGGGTGGTGGCCGCGGCTGGGACGGCGGCGGGGTGCGGGGTGGAAGCGGGGTGCGGGGTGGTCTCGGGGTCCGCGGCGGTCTTGGGACTCGCTGCGGCATTGAGGTGCCCAGTGAGATTGAGGTGCACGGCGGCCTTGCTGAATACCGGGGCTCCGGCGTGCTGCAGGCCCCCGGCTGACTGCAGCGGCACCGGAACGGCGCTGAAACTCCCCTTTTCGCCCAGCCGGATGACCGAGAGCCAGCTGCTGTCCAGGCCCTGCACTGTCTCCGGCGGAGCGGAGAGATCCTGCCCGTAGGACACCGCCGGACCGGCCCACACCGGCACCGCGCCCAGCCGGCCGGACACCGCATGGTGGTAGTGCCCGCACAGGACGGCACGGACATCGGTGCCGGACAGCACGCCGGCGAGTTCTGCCGGCCGGGCCAGACCACGGCCGGACAGCTGCGGCAGCAGCGAATCCACGGGCGGATGGTGCAGGGCCAGCACGGTGCCGTCGGGCGCAGGCTCGGCCAGGACAGTATCCAGCCAGTGCAGCTGCTCGCCGGTGAGGCGGCCTGCGGGCTGGCCGGGGTCGTCCGAATCCAGGGTGATGAGGCGCAGTCCCCCGACGAAATGCACGTCGTTCCCCGGGCCGGGGCCCGCATCTGTCCGTGAACCTGTGAACTCTTCCGCTGCCCACGCGCGGGTGCCGGGAACGTCGTGGTTACCGGGCAGCACGATCACCGGGCAGCCCAGCTCCCGGCCGGCCCGGGCGAAAAGGCCGGAGGCAGCCGCGTAGATATCCCCGCCGGAATCGGCGATGTCACCGGTGACCACGACGGCGTCGGGCCGGTAGCGGGCGGCAGCGCGCAGGGCCTCGGCGGTCCGTGCCCACGTGTCCAGGGCACCAAACAGCAGCTCGTCCGGCTGGTGCAGATGAGTGTCCGTGAGATGAATCAGGGTGTATCCGGGCCCGTTCATACCGCGGGGGTTCCGTCGTCTTGCAGCCGGTCGCGGGCCGGGAGTATGCCAGAGTCCAGCAGGACACGGACCCGATCCAGCAGGGCCTGGCCCAAACCGTGCCGCAGCAGGTAAGCGGCGGCACCCGTCTCGCCGTCGAAGGATTCTTCCGCCAGAAGCTGCAGGGCACTCTCCAGAACCTCGGGCGGGCTGCCCAGATGCAGGCGGACAGCGGCGGCCAGTTCCGCGGGATCCGTCATCCGGCTGCGGAGCCGAGTCAGCACAGCCTGGCGGAAGGAAGCAGGAAGGGCCGCTTCGGTGCGGGAGTAATCCGCCACAATGGCACCGCGGGAGGCACCGGCGGCGTCCAGCACCAGAGCGATGACCAACCCGGTACGGTCTTTCCCAGCGGCACAGTGCACCAGTACACCGCCGTCGAGGTTTCGGATCACAGCCGCGGCGGCGCTGGTCAGTGCCGGAGCGCAGTTCTGCAGCAGATGCCGGTAGACGGCTTCGATCGGTTCGGAGACGGGGATCCTTCCGCGGTAGAGCGGGACGTTCAGCACCTGCGTTCCAGCCGGAACACTGTCCGGAGCCGAGGCAATCTCCACCGGCTCGCGCAGGTCCAACACCATGCCGATCCGTACTGCCGTCAGTTCAGCGAGACCGGCGGCGTCGAGGCCGTTCAGGGCTCCGGCCCGGAAGAGCAGTCCCCGGCGCAGTCCCGGAGTTCCGGTTTCTGCTGCCGCGTCACGGAAATTGAACAATCCGCTGACTGCGGGCGGAACGTCCGCAGGAGCCTGCGGACTGGAGGACAGCTTGGTATTCATGGAACCTCTGGGTGGTACTCGGTTGGGACTCTCCGAGTTCACCCAGCAAAGGTTAATCGGCGGTGAACACGCACAGTCGCCCAGGCCAACCGTGCGCGAACACTTTGGCCTCCCAGGCTCCCCTCCTCCGGTGCGCGTACCTGAACGCCACGTTCAGCCGTACCTTGCCGTCTCGATCCGAACGCCGCGCGGCCGCACCTTGCCTCCCCACAGCCAGTCCACCGGGCCGTACCGTGCCGCACTCCGAGCGTCGGCCAACCCCACCAACGCAGCCAGACACGCGGGCAGTGGCAACCTCCCCGCCCCGCAGCCAATCCAGTCGACCCGCGGTTCCCACCCACTGGTACAGGAGTTACCCCTGAGGTCACACCAGGCAACTCCTTCAACACTCACTGGGAACCGCGGTCAGATAGACCCCGGCCAGCACCCAGGCCAGCCTCCCCGCTCCGGAGCCAACCCGGTCGACCCGCCGTTCCCAGCCACTGGTACAGGAGTTACCCCTGAGGTCACACCAGGCAACTCCTTCAACACTCACTGGGAACCACGGCCCGCAGCCACCCAAACCACGAGGGAGCTGCTCCCGCGGGGCCAGAGTGCTCAGGATTCGCGGCGAGAATGCACAGCCGGGGCAACACCGGCCCCAGCCGCACCGAGGCTGGGCAACCGGGTAGGTACCCAGATGGATCCGGACGAAGAACCCTCCGTTCTGGGTCAAATCGACCGTTTTGGGACTTCCCTGCCGTGGCGCCACGGCAGGGAAGTCCCAAACTGGCAGGGGAATCCCCATCCGGAGGAAAACGGGCTCAAACGGCAGAGAGTACGGCTAGCCTGCGCGAACCCGCCGGAAGCCAGCAGCCTGCACGGTGAGGAGCGCCAACGCACCGATCAGCCCGATCAGCAGCAGGAACGGGCCCATGCTGTACAGGTTGGAAGCGATGACGCCCGACATGCCCTCCATCCCCTGCCCCGTGGCCGGGTCAACCGAGATGTATCGAGGCGGCGCGAGGGCACCCGTCAGCCAGAACAGGCCAGCTGCCAGCATCATGGCTACCAGCGCCCAAGCCGCACAAAGGTACGGGTTGAGCCAGCGCCGGGACCCATCGGGTGCGGATAGACCGTAGCTGGCGGAGAATCCGCCAGGAACCGACGCCCCGGGGACACCATCGGAGCGGCCCGGATTCCCCGCCTCTTCAACCCTGGTGGACTCGTCAACCCAGGAGGAACCATCTCCGCGGCCCGAGGCGCCACTCCCGCCGGCGTCCCGAACCAGGTGTTGCCAGCCGGCGTCGCGATCCCCGGCGCGGGCGGCGTCGCGGTCCCCGGCGCGGGCGGCGGAGCGGCCCCCAGCCCGGGCGGCGGCACGGTCCCCAGCCCGGGCGGCGGAGCGGCCCCCGGCGCTGCCGGAGGCCAACACTCCGGGATCATCGTTCCGCGTGGCCCGCCCCACGGCAGACGGAACAGTCCCGCCGTCGTCGACAATCTGCACCGGGTCCTGAGCCTGGCCAGCCGGTGGCCGCGCGTACAACCGGTAATCGTCCGAAGGTGTGTGATTCCCCATGGCGGCGAGCCTACCCGACACCAACCTGGGCCGGCTCGAGGGCGCAGTGGCCACCGGGGCCACCGGCAGGCAGGGGCCACCGGCAGGGACGTCCCTTTACTGCGGGGCGGCCAGCCAGAGGTCGGGACCGAAGACCTCGTACTGGATGTCCTGGGCGGGAACCCCGCGCGCAATCAGCGCGCTGCGGATCGCCTGCATAAAGCCAAGCGGACCGCACAGGTAGTAATCGGCGTCGGCGGGCAGCTCAATGGCGGCAAGGTCCATGAAACCGGAGAACTGGTTGGCGCTCTCCTGGCCCGCAGGCTGGCTGAACCAGGTGGTGAGCGAGGCATCCGGCAGCTTCGCCAGGTCCGCCCGCACCTGGTCCCGCAGCGCGAAGGTCTGCTCCGACTTATCGGCGTGCAGCAGCGTCACGGGGCGGGTTGCGGCCGACTGGACCAGATGGGAAATCATACCGGCCATGGGTGTGATGCCGATGCCGGCGCTGGCAAAGACCACGGGCCGGTCGGTGTCCGTGAGCACAACCTCGCCGAACGGCGCCGACAGCACCACCTCATCATTCACGTTCACGCTGGCGTGCAGCAGGTTGGAGACCTCGCCGTCGGGGGTAGGCCGGCCGTGAACGCGCTTGACGGAGAACTGGCGGCGCTCGCCATCGTCGGCGCGGGTGAGGCTGTACTGCCGCGGCTGGTGCACGCCGTCGGGCATCAGTGCCTTCAGCGAGACGTACTGGCCGGGCAGCGCCGGCTTCATCCGGCCGGCAGTGAGGGGCTCGACCACGAAGGTCACGACGTCGGTGGTTTCCTGGATCTTCTCCGTCACCCGCCAGGTGCTCCAGACACTTTCCGGGGTGAGGTCCGCAGCCGTGTACATGGCCCGTTCCTGATTAATGAGGGCGTTGGCCATCAGCCAGTACACCTCGTCCCACGCGGCTCCGACCTCGGGGGTGACGGCGTCTCCCAGGACGTCGCCAATGGCCCACATCAGGTGGTCGTGAACAATCTTGTACTGTTCCGGCCGCAGGCCCAGGGAAACATGCTTATGCGAAATCCGGGCCAGCAAATGGTCAGGCAGGACACCGGGTTTGTTCACCAGGAAAGTGGCAAAAGCGGCAACTGATCCGGCCAAGGCCTGCTGCTGACGGCCCTCGGCCTGGTTTCCGCGGTTGAAAAGTCCATCAAGGAGTTCGGGTTTCTCCGCAAACATATGTGAATAGAAGCGTTTCGCGATCTCCCCGATATTCTCACCGACCACCGGCAAAGTGGCTTCAATAACGGGACGGGATGTATCTGAAAGCACGTAAAACTCCTTGACTTAACGAAACGCAATGCGAAAGCCATGAGGAAATTCAACGACTTCCGGGAGGCAACATTACTCCTCTTCTACGGCGTGTAGAAATCACCGGCGGAGGATTCCCGGCTTCGTGATTCCGGGCACCATGCGTGGTCGCTCCGGGTGCCGCGAAGACAGTCGAAGCCACAGCAAAACGGCCGACGCCGGCACCCGCGTGGGTGCCGGCATCGGCCGCTGTTCTGTCCCCGGATTTACGGCAGGCGCCAGTACACCGGGTCGTTGTCCTCTGCCAGGATCATGCGCAGGCTCATCCGGCTGTCTTCGCCCAGGGCCTCCTCGGGGAGGTCGAAGCAGACCTCGTGGGAGCGGGCCTCCCCCTTGGCCAGGTTGGGCTGGCTGAACCCGCTCACCCCAAGATCCATGGAGCAGTCCAGGACACTGTAGGAGCGGTTGTCCGCACCGATGAACTCGGGAGCGAGGTCCAGCCACAAACGTCCTTCACCGTCACCGTTGTAGACCGCGTCGAACTCGAACATCACGTAGTTGTAGTCCGGTGCGCCGGCAGTGCGGTCCCGCTCCTGCACCTCGGCGGAGGCGTTGCGGTCCACGGAGACCAGGGTGACGGTGTAGTCGCCCACCTTGACCTCCTCGCCCGCCGAATTTGCCGGTGCGGAGAGCATCTTTTCGATGAACGCATCACTGTTCTCGTAGGTGTACTCATCCGGGGAAGCCTGGGCGCCCGGCGTGCCGGAAGCATTTGGCAGCGGCCGGGAAGGCTCAGATTCTGCCTCCGCTGCGGGGTATTCGCCGATGCCCAGCTGCCGAAGCGAGTCCACCACCATGGCCGACACCGTACCGGCAATGATCATGGACACCACTGCCACACCCACGGCAATGATGGAGAGCATCCGGGCCACGTTACGTGCCCGGAATCCCTTAATCATCGCGGGGATTCCGAGACCGATGGCCACGATGCCAAGCAGGAACGTCAAGACGTTGATGAACGGAATCCAGGAGACGAGGAGGCCAACACCGGCGAGGCACAGTGCCGCGATGCCCAGTGCCTTGCCGGGAGTCCGCGCCGGCTGGGCACCCGGGTAGCCCGCGCCCGGGTAGCCAGCGCCTGGATAGCCCGGCCCGGAACCGTATCCGCCGGGTGTTCCCTGCCCCGGAGCCGCGTACTGGTTCGGGGCCTGGCCCGGCGCACCGTACTGCTGCTGACTCTGTCCCTGCGCTGCGTACTGGTACGGGCCCTGCTCCGGCATTCCGTAGTGCGGGCGGACGTACTCGGGTGCGCCGGCAGCCGGATCGTCTGTGCCGGTGCCGGTGCCGACGCCGCCTTGATCCACGGAGCCTTGATCGATGGAACCCGCTGCTGCGGCATTCGGATCGACAGATTCCGGCGCGCCCGCTGGCTGGCCAGCCGGAGGGTATGGGGGCAGCGCCGGACCACCGGCAGGGGGTTTCCCGGCCGAGGGAATCCCGGCGTAGGGATTTCCGCTGGGCCTGTCATACGAGGTCAGAGGCCGGGTGGCGGCGGGGTAACCGTCAACGATGTACGGGCCACCAGCGGCCGCAGGATTCTGGGCACCCGCCGCGTCACTGGCGTGGCTGCTCGCACTGTTGCCGTAGCCGTTGCCGTAGCTGTTGCTGTTGCTGCCGCTCCCGCCGTAGGGGTGCGGCTGCTGGCCAGTTGGAGCCGCTGGTTCGCTGCTGCCGGGAGCGGTGCCATACCCTGCCCGACCATAGCCGGGAGGAGCGAACGAGCCGCCAGGAGCGGCAAATCCGCTGGGCGGCGCCAGCCGGGAGCCGTCGTCCATCCCGGGCCCGCCAACAGCGCCTGCAGACACGGCCGCATTGCCGTTCCGTTCCACTGCGGGTGCGTCCTCAGCGGGCGCCGGCTCAGCGGACGCCGATTCGGGCGCCGGCATAGCGGGCGGCTCAGCGGGCGCCGGCGCGGGTGCCGCTCCCCCGGATTCACGAGCCTCCCCAGGTTCCAGTGCCCCGGTCTGCCCCTGGTCGTCGCCGAGCCCAGGCCCGCCCTGTTCCTTATCCATTTATTTCCCCCATGCGGTAAGCGCTGCGTGCAAAAAGATGGGGACACGTCCGTCCGGCTGGTGGCCCCGGCACCATTCTAGGCCCCTGACCTGCGGCTTTCCCCAAGAGCAAGGCCCGCCCCGCAACAGCGGAACGGGCCCCAAGCGCGAACTGAAGACTAAGCTAGAGCCGCGACGACGTCGTCGTAATCCGGTTCGGTGGTGATCTCCGGAACCAGCTGCGTGTACAGCACGGTGCCATCGGCATCCAGGACGACGACGGCGCGGGCCAGCAGACCGGCCAGCGGCCCGTCGGCCTGGGTCAGTCCGAAGTCTTCGCCGAAGCTGCTGCGGAAGGCGGAAGCCGCCACCACGTTCTCGATGCCCTCTGCGCCGCAGAAACGGCCAAGCGCGAACGGAAGATCCTTGGAGACGCACACCACTGCGGTGTTCTCCAGGCCGGCGGCCACCTCGTTGAAGCGGCGGACGCTCTGCGCGCACACACCGGTGTCCACGCTGGGGAAGATGTTCAGGACCACCCGGCGGCCGGCGAACCCGGAGAGGGTCACGGCGGCGAGGTCGGTGCCGACCAGTTCGAAGGCCGGAGCGGAGGTGCCGACGGCGGGAATTTCACCGGAGGTGCGGACAGGGTTCTCTTTAAATGCTGTGGTTGCCATGGTTCGTGTCTATCACGTCTTTCTCCCTTTGGTGGGACGCTGACCTGCGGTGATGCTGGCCTGACGGTCCGATGGGAAGAAATTCGGGTTATGGGCTTCCCTCCGCGCGTGCTGGTGCTCTACTGGAAGAAGGTTGAGGTTTGCTGCAGAAGATCCCAACTAGGTCCTCCCCAGTGGAGGGCCGTCAGGTCCACATGGCCGGGACCAGTAGGTTCGATGGCCGAACCTTGGAACGACTCCCCGGTTGAGGCCGGGGAGTCAGATCCATGTTGAGGCGCGTTCCATATTGACGCGCGTTCCATATTGAGGCGCCTCACCCGGCCAGCTCTCGGCCGGCGAAAAACCTATTCGGCGGCCAGCTGCACCGAACCGCGGTGGGCTCCCAACCCGCCGTCGACCCGGATGTCGGTGCCGTTGACCCAGCTGGCCTGCGGCGAGGCCAGGAAGGTGATCACGTTGGCGATATCCCGGGCGGAAGCCGCCCGGCCAAGCAGGGCCACAGCGCCTTCCACCTTGTCCACACCGTGGTCCTTCATGAAGTCGGCCAGGATCGGCGTCTCGACGGGGCCGGGGCTTACCGAGTTCACCCTGACGCGGCCCAGGTTTTCGCTGGCCTGCAGTTCCGTGAGCAGCCGGACAGCTTCCTTGGAGAAGCGGTAGGAGTTACCGGTGACCTCAGCGTCCTGGTGCACCCCGGCAAGCGCGCCGTCCCAGTCGGCGGCGGAGACGAATGCGAAGAGCTGGGAGCGGCGCTCGCCCCAGCCGGCTGCCACGGCGGAGGCCAGGTGGGTGACGAATCCGCCGTCGGCAATCTGGGGCAGCAGCGCCTTGGTGAGCTCCCGCAGCCCGAAGACGTTGACCGCGAGCACCAGCTCAAACGGTGCGGTGCCGGGAACGCCGGCGATGTTGGCCAGGCCGTGGATGGTGCCGCGGACCTGCGCGGCGGCGTCGGCTACGCCCTGCGGGGAGGAGAGGTCGGCCTGGATGAACTCGCCGGGGAAATCCTGGGCCGGGTTGCGGTCGATGCCGATGACCTCGGCTCCGCCAGCTGTAAACGCCGCCGCCGTGGCGGCGCCGATGCCGGAGGCAGCTCCGGTAACCACAATCCTTTGGTCAGCAAATATGCCCATGCTTCGTCTCCGTTATCTCCGTGCTTCCGCGGCAGCAGCCGCGGCTCATCGCTGACCAATCTTCTCCTCCACACGCACCCAGGCAAGGCCGCTTTTCCACTGGACAGATAATGGGACTTGTCCGTTTCTCCGCACCCGACAAGGCTGGGGACACCAGTGACAACGCGAAAAGGACGGCCAGTGACTGTTTCCCCCACCACCTATGAGGTCTTCGACCCGGCCACCCTGGAAGTAGTCGGCACCGCGCCCCTGCACACGGCGGAAGATGTTGAACGCGCCGTCGCCCTGGCCGGCACTGCCGCCGCTGCCTGGGCCGCGGACCGGGAAGCACGGCGCTCGGCCCTGCGCTCGATCGCCGCTGCCGTCCGGACCCAGTCGGGCCGTCTGGGGGAAATCCTCAGCCGCGAACAGGGGAAGGTCCTGCGTGAGGCGGTCATGGAGTTCCAGGTCGCCGCCGGATTGTTCGAGTATTACGCCGATCTCGAATGGGACCAGACCGAGCAGCTGCCTGAACGCGACGGCCGCCAGCTCTCGGTGGACTACCGTCCGGTGGGCCTGGTCGGTGCCATCACGCCGTGGAACTTCCCGATCTCGCTGCTGGCGGTCAAGCTGGCGCCGGCGCTGGTGGCCGGCTGCACGGTGATCGCCAAGCCGTCACCGAGCACCCCGCTCTCCACCATCGCCTTGGTGGAGCTGATGAACGGTTACCTGCCGCCGCATGTGCTCAAATCCGTGACCGGCCGGGGCGTGCTCAGCCGGGCGCTCAGCACCCTGCCGGGTGTGCGGAAGATTTCCTTCACCGGTTCCACCGAGGTGGGCACCGCGATCATGGCGCAGGCCGCGCCCACGGTCAAGCGGGTGACGCTGGAGCTTGGCGGCAACGATCCGGCGATCGTGCTGCCCGACGCCGATCCGGCATTCACCGCGGCAGGCATCATCGGTTCGGCGTTCCGTAACGCCGGGCAGGTCTGCATGGCGGTGAAGCGGGTCTTTGTGCCGCGCAGCCTGGCCGGCGAACTCACCGAAGCCCTTGCCTCCGCCGCTGCCGGCCTGGTGGTGGGCCGCGGCCTCGACGCCGGCACCAGCATGGGTCCGATGCATAACGCCGCACAGCGGGACCTGGTCTCCAGCCTGGTCACGCAGGCAGTGAACGACGGCGGCAAGCTCGCCTTCGGCGGCGGCACCGGAACCTCGCTTCCCGGTTACTTCATGGAACCGACCATCATCGCGGACGCTCCGTACAACACCCCTCTGGTCTGCTCCGAACAGTTCGGTTCCGCGCTTCCGGTATCGGTGTACGACGACGTCGAGGACGTGCTGGCGCAGCTGAACGCACAGGAATTCGGGCTCGGAGCGTCGGTCTGGACGCCCGATCTGGACCGCGCCGGAGAGCTGGCCGCCCGGATCGAGGCCGGCACGGTATGGATCAACCAGCACACGCAGGTGGAGCTGGATGCGCCGTTCGGCGGGTGGAAGGCCTCCGGCATGGGCCGTGAACGCGGCCGGTGGGGTCTGTCCGAATACCTGCAGACCCGCACCCTCAACGCCATGGCGGGGAACCACGCCGCCGCGGCAGCCGGTGCATCTTCCGCCGCCCAGAGCAGCTAGAGCCTAGAAAGTAGCGCCCGGCTACGGCAGCCCGCCGTAGCCAACCACAAAAAGGTCCCCTTCCGTGTTCGGAAGGGGACCTTTCTCGGTTCCGGCCGCAGCCGGGCGAGGGTTTAGTGCTGCGGGCTGCCCATGCTCACCGGCTCAGCAAGCCCCAGCCGGCGCACGTCGCGCTGCTGGTTGATGAACAGCAGGGCCAGGATGCCCATCAGGAGCATCAGCCCGCCGGCCAGGGCGAAGGCTGCGGTGTAGCCCTCCGCCGGAGTGGACCCGCCGCCGATCAGGAAGCCCGAGACGGCCGGGGCGAAGATGCCGCCGGAGGAGAGCACCGCGTTGGCAATGGAGAGGTTCGCCCCGCGCTGCGCAACGGTGGTGAGTTCGGAAACGATCAGGTACGTGATGGCAAACAGTGCCGGGGCCGTGCCCAGGCCGAGAACCAGCAGCACCAGGGACAGCAGCGGGGACTGCACCAGGGTGGCGCCCAGCAGGGCCGCTCCGGCCAGGGTGGCGGCGCCGCCCAGGACAAAGGACCGGGCCTGACGCGTGGGCAGCCCGCGCAGGTGCAGGCGCTGGGTCAGCGCGCTCAGGGAAATAGTCGTAATGGCGCCCCAGGCAGCCGGAAGAGCAATCATGCTGCCTGCAGCCTGGCTGGAGTAGCCGAGAACGGTTTCAAAGTAGGCCGGTCCCCAGGACATCGCCAGGGTGAACGTCCAGTAACCCATAAACGAGGTCAGGACGGCGATGATCCAGCTGGCCGTGAAGATGGTCTTTTTGTAGCTGACCTTCGTTTCGGCGACGGCGGCCGCCGGCTCCTCATCGTCGTCCCCGGCACCGGCGTCGGGACCGTCGATTTCCCGCTCCACCTGCCGGCTGGTGTAGGGGCCTTCCTTGCCGGTAATGACCCAGAAGACGGACCAGACCAGCCCGATGATGGCCAGCGTGGCGAAGGCAGTCTGCCAGCCGAAGGCGCCAACCACCCAGGCCAGCACCGGCGCGAAGGCCACCACACCCAGGGTGACTCCGGAGGAAGCGACCGCCGCCGGCGTCGCACCCTTCTTCTCCGGGAACCACTTGTAGATGCTGTGCATCATGACGGGAGCCAGCGGGCCTTCTCCGGCACCGAGCAGCAGCCGGGAAATCCAGAGGGCCGGCAGCGAGGCGAGGATCAGGATCGGCAGCTGCGCCACCGACCAGGTGAGGCACAGGACCAGAAGGATCCATTTGGTGGGAATCTTGTTGGCGAGCGGCGCCGCGACGAACTGGATGACCACGAAGGTCAGGAACATGGCGCTGCTCACCAGGCCAAACTGTTCCGGCGTGATGCCAAGGTCCCGCATCAGCGGAACGGCCGCAATACCCAGGACCGCTTTGTCCGCCCAGCTGAGCATCATCAGCACCAGGAGGGAAGAGGTGGTGAACCAGGCATACCGGTTGCGTCTCGCGGCGGACCAGTAGCGCGGATTACCTGGGTCCTGCCGAACAGACGTGGGGGGTTCTTTGAGGGACACGGGCCTACCAGACTTTCGTAATCGGATACCGCGCAGGCATCCGGTGTGGGGCGTTATTCCTCGACTGTAGATTCGTGTGATCTGAGCAACAATTTGCGCTTTCCGGTGGCCGGAAAGGTCTTCCGGATTTTCTCTCCGCGGGCAGGCATTCTGGAGTCAACCGACTTCCAACCTCGCCGGGCCGGCGAAGATATGCGAGCACACGAACATGAACAAGCCCCTCCCGGAGCCTGCGGCGGGCATGTCCGTCATCACCCTCGGAACCGCCGCCGGACCGGCCATCCGCGGTCCGCATCCGGGGATGGCCACCGCCGTCGTGGTGGACGGCAGTTTCTACCTGGTGGACTTTGGCCTGGGGATCACCCGGGCCGCGAACAGCGCCGGGCTGCGCGGAGAGAACCTGCGGGCCTGCTTCATCACGCACCTGCATTCGGACCATGTGGCAGAGCTCCCGGGCTATTTCCTGTGGAACTGGGGGCGTCCGGTCAGCGGCATCACCACCCCCGTGACTGTCTTCGGGCCGGGCACCGATCCGCAGGGAATCCCCGGCGAAAACGGCGGAACCGGTGCCATGGTCGAGCACGTGCTGGAGGCGTACTCCTATGACATCAACATCCGGGTCCATGATGAGGGACGGCCGGACCTGCGGCAGCTGGTGCTCGCTGCGGACATCGAGCTGCCGGCCGGGGTGGCCGACACGGCGCACGGGAATCACACCCCCGCCATGGAACCCTTCCTCGTCTATGAGGACGAGCTGGTGCGGGTCAGCGCGATCCTGGTGGAGCATCCTCCGGTGTTCCCCGCTTTCGCGTTCCGGATTGAGAGCCGTTACGGGTCCGTGGTCATTTCCGGTGACACCACTGAATGCGCCAACATGGTTACGCTCGCCACCGGTGCCGACCTGCTGATTCACGAAGCAGTGAATCTGGACTATTTCGCCGCATTGGACATGGCGCCGGAGTTCCTGAATCACCAGCGGATCTCCCACACCACGGCTCCCGGCGTCGGCCGGGTCGCGGCGCAGGCCGGCGTCCCGCACGTGGTGCTCTCGCACCTGGCCGGGCTGGCCAGCGACGACGAGTGGTCAGCGGGCGTGCGGACAGAATTCGGCGGCCGCATCACCGTGGCCGCTCCGGGCAACCGGTTCGAAATCGCAGGGGTCCCGGTACTGGCAGCACGCTAGCCCGCGAGCCCGGCCAGGCCGCCCACTTCACGCCCGACGGCGGCCGCGGCCACCTGCAGGGCCGGAATGATTCGCTCGGGTTCCCGCATGGGCCCGATAAAAACGACTCCCAGGGCCGCCATCAGCTGGCCCTTGGAGTTCAACACCGGCACCGCCAGGCCGGAGGTGCCCAGGGCATGTTCCTCGCGGGTGGTCGCGTACCCGTTGTCCCGGGCCTCCTGGACCTGTCGATGTAGTTTGCCGGGCTCGATCACGGTGTACGGGGTGCGGCGGGCCAGATTGGCGAAGGCCTTCGCCCGGACCTCCGCGGGGGCATAGCCCAGGATGATCTTCCCTGCGGCGCTGACGTGCAGCGGAAGCCGCTCCCCCACCTGCGCCACAGGCTTGCCCACCGCGGTGCCCGCAAAGCGTTCGATCAGCAGCGCCTGCTGCCCCTCCAGGACAAACAGGTTGACCACCTGCCGGGTCGCGAAAAGCACGTCCTGCATATACGGGCCGGCAATGGTTTTGAGGTCCTTCTCCACCGGAGCCAGCAGCCCCAGCGTCCAGAGCCGGTGCCCCACGTAGTAGTTGTTGCCGCGCTTGGCCACGGCTCCCCACTCGAGCAGCTCGCCCAGGAGGCGGTGACAGGTGGCCACCGGAGTTTCCGAGCGGCGGGAGATCTGGGACAGAGTCAGCTTCACATTGTCGGCGTCGAACGCACCGAGAATATTCAGCGCCCGCGATGTGACCGATTTCCCTTTGGCCGCTGCCTGTCCTGCCACTGCGTCACCCTCCGGTAGATCTGTGCGCCCATCGCGGGGCTTCCTTTGTTATATAGCGAAACGCCCGAAGCGCCCCCATCAGGCCGCTTCGGGCGCCGCGCCCGCGTCATGTTCCCGCATGTTCCGGCAAAGAGGCGCTTATCCGCCTGCCGGAACCACCCGAACCGGGATCGAAGAGAAGGCGTGCAGCACGTTGTGGATCTGCGGCACCGGTTCGCTGGTCAGCTCAATCCGTTCAGCTGACCCGGCCAGGGCCTGCAGCACCAGCTCGATTTCCAGCCGGGCGATGGGCTGGCCGACGCACTGGTGCAGGCCCATCCCGAACGCCACATGCCCGGAGGCGCTGCGGTCCAGGTCGAAGCTGTCAGCGTTGTCCCCCCACTTCCGCGGATCCCGGTTCGCTGCGCCCATAAACAGCAGGATCTTCGAGTCTGCCGGGATCAGCACGCCGTCGATCATCGAATCCACGGCCGCCGTGCGGTGGAACATCTGGAACGGCGATTCCAGACGCAGAGCCTCGTCCACCGCGAATTTTGCCAGGTTCGGGTTCGCACGCAGTTTCTCCCATTGATCCGGGTTCCGGGCCAGGCACAGCAGCGTGTTGCCGATCCCGGTGACAGTGGTGTCGACGCCGGCGGAGAGCAGCGCCCGCACCAGCAGTGCCGCTTCGTCGGCGGTGATGCCGCCTTCGTCGGCCACCTCCCAGATGCCGGCCCCGAATCCGCCGGGCCGCAGGTTCCGGCGTTCACAGTTTTCCAGGACCCAGGCTGATACTGCTGCCTCATTCCGGAACGCTTCGGCGTAGACCTCGTTCCGGGGGCCGAAGGCGTTGAAGGCCATGGACCCGTACGGCAGCAGATTTTCCCGGCCGTCCTGGGGAATCCCGACCGCGTCGGGGAAGACCTGCAGCGGATACACCTCGGCGAGGTCAGCGACCACGTCAAAGCTGCCGCGGGCCACCAGCTCCTGCACCAGTTCCCGTGCCGGCGGTTCGAACTCCGCCCGAAGCCGACGTACGGAGGACGGGCTCACCACCTTGGACAGGCCGCGGCGCATGGCGGTGTGCGTGGGCGGATCGGATTCCAGGATGCCGGCCCGGCGCCATTCCGCGGATTTCCGGCGGTCCGCCGGGCCCAGGCCGCCGCCGGAGATATAGGTCTCGAAGTCGGTGAGGATTTCGTACACCGGTTCGTACCGGGTCACAGCATAGGAGCCGTATTTCTCCAGCCACACCACCGGCCCGGCCTCCCGCAGCTTCTGGTGCAGCGGGTAGGGATCGGCCAGGTTCGCCAGGGAAAAGGGATCATCGGCCAGGGACGGAACTGGGTCGTGTGACGGCGCTGTGTGCGGTGCCGGGACGGGTGCCGGTGCCGGGACGGGTGCCGGTGCCGGGACGGGTGCCGCGGCGTCGGCGTTAGCAGTCTTGAATATCATGGGGGTTCCTATCGGCGAGTCTTTCGGGCTGAAGGTTTAGAGCTCCAGTGAGAGGGTGCTGCAGCCGGCCGCGGCGCGGGATACGCAGACCAGCATGGTTTCGCCGGAGGCTTTGTCCTCCTCGGAGAGCACGGCGTCCCGGTGGTCCACTTCTCCGGCCGCAACCCGGATTTCGCAGGTACCGCACACCCCCTGCCGGCAGGAGGAGAGGACCCGGATCCCTGCTTCCTCCACGACTTCCAGCACCGTCTTGTCCACCGGCACTTCCAGGCGCAGGCCGGAGTTCCGCAGATAAAGCTCGAATGGCTCCGCTGATGCTCCGCTGCCGTCCAGTGCGGCGGCGGAGAACAGTTCTGTGTGCAGCGCACCCGGCGGCCAGCCCATGCAGAAGTCCTCGATGACATTCAGCAGCGGGGCCGGACCGCAGGCGTAAACCAGCATCTTGGCCCGGGGCAGGCCCAGCAGGCCCTGCAGATCGATCCGCCCGTGGGTATCTTCCGGATACAGCAGGACCTTTTCGCTGCCATATCTGGCTTCCAGCTCGTCAGCGAAGGCCATGGAAGAGCGGCTGCGGCCACCGTAGGCCAGTCGCCATTCGCGGCCCGCTGCTTCGGCGGCCTCGATCATGGGCAGGATGGGAGTGATGCCGATCCCGCCGGCAATAAACAGGTACTTCCGGGAATCCTGCAGCGGAAAGTTGTTCCGGGGCCCGTTGATGGTGAACTCGGTGCCCGCAGCCAGTGATTCATGGACGTACTTTGATCCGCCCCGGGAGTTCGGAGTCCGCAGGACGGAGACCTGCAGCATCGACGGGTCATCGCACGGCGAGCAGAGCGAGTACTGGCGGATGAAATCGGGCAGGACCAGGTCGATATGGGAGCCGGGCTGCCACTGCGGAAAATCAGACCGGTCCGGGTTCCTCAGCGTCAGGCGGACGACGCCGTCGGCCAGTGTCTCCTTTTTCTCCAGGACAACTGTCCTGCCGCTATTTCCTTGAGTCATCCCAGCCGTTCCTTTCAGCCCATCTGCACCGAGACGGCGCATGAGTTCAGTAGTGGACGTTACGGTTCAGCGTGATCCACGGCACTACAAGCTTTCCAGCCAGTGGAAAGAGGTGGCGCATGACGGGGCACGTTACGGTCCCGGGAACCGCCCGGCGCTACCATCCAAAGGAGAATGTTTCCCGAAAATGCGAAGGAAGACTGACGTGCCGGCCTCCAAAACGCTAAGTCCACCCGCTGGCCGCGGACGGTTCTCTGCGCGGTTACTGCGGGGCGGAGAGGAACCCGATCCCCGGTTTACCCTTGCCAATGAGCGCACTTTTCTGGCCTGGATCCGCACCTCGCTGGCGCTTCTGGCCGGCGGCATCGCCGTGGAAGCCTTCACTGCGGACCTGTTTGTCCCCGAGGTCCGGAAAGCCGTGGCCCTGCTGCTGCTGATCCTTGCCATGGCCATCGGCGGCGGTGCGTTCTTCCGCTGGCTGGGCGTGGAACGGGCCATGCGGAACAAGACGCCGCTGCCGCTTCCCCTGCTTGCCCCGATTCTCGCAGTCGGCGGCGGCATCACCGCCGCGGTCCTGGTGGTCTTCGTCGTCCTGCGGCCGGCCTAGATGGCGGCCCCGCAGTCCGTGCACCAGGATCCCGGCCTCCAGCCGGAGCGGACAGCACTTGCCTGGGGCCGGACGGCCCTTGCCCTGGTGGTCGCCGCGGCCATCTTCCTGCGCTGGGCACCCCAGCACGGTTGGTTTGCCGGGGCTCTTGTCGCCGTCTCCCTGGTCACCGCCGTCGCCATTCACTTCACCCAGAAGCGCCGCTACGGGCAGGCGTCCGCCGGCATTTCGGGTGAAGCCGGGCAGCCGAATACCGGAGCGGCGCTGACACTGTCCCTCGCCGTCGTCATCCTGGGTGCCGTGGGAATCGTTGCCGTCCTCTGGCTGCCGGTTTCCGGCTGAGGGCTACTCCCCCGTTGTTCCGTCCAGCAGTTCGCGGACAACGTCCAGGTGCCCGCAGTGCCGGCCGGTTTCCTCGACCATGTGGACCAGGACCCAGCGCAGGTTGTGGGTCATCCCCTCGGCCTTGCCCAGATCGTCGAGCTGGTACCGCGCGGCTACCTCCCGCGATTCGGCGCACGCTGCCTCGTAGTCGCCGATGATTTCGGCCAGACTGTCGTTTTCGGTCACCCGGAATTCGCCGTCGGGGTCCGCATCGCTCCAGCGTGTGGGCACTCCGGTCTGTCCGTCCATCTGGTCCCGGAACCAGGTGCGTTCGACATCGGCGAGATGCCGGAGCAGTCCGGAGACGGTGGTGATGGAGGGCAGGACCTGCCGGGCTGCGTCGGCGTCGCTGAGTCCCTTGGCCTTATGGACGGCGCTGGCCCGCAGGAAATCCAGGAATCCGTTCAGAGTCTCGCGTTCGTGGCCGGCATCCGGCGGATCCATTCGTTCATCGGTGAGCATCCGCCCAGCGTAACGGCCGCCGCTGCCTGTCCTGCAGCCCGGCGCGTCACAAACCGATCAGCCTCAGGCTGAGGGCCAGCAGCATCAGCGCCGCTCCGGCGGCGGCCACAATGAACGCCGCAGCCCCGGTGGTCAGCCGGAGCCAGGATTTTCGGACAGTCGCAGCGGAGTACAGGCCAGTGATCAGCAGGATCAGTCCGGCCATGCCAACGAACCCCGGGAGGCCGTTGTCCTCTCCCTGTGCCAGGACCAGCAGCATAAGGACGAGGCCCAGGGCGAAACTGGGCCAGTGAAAACCGGTTTCGCTGCGGCCCTGCGTGGTCCCGCGGCTGTGGTCCATGGCGCTCATAAGGGATCCCCTCACGCGGGCTGATGCCGCCAAATCGGCCCAGCCGGAAACAACCACGCTACTCCTACGTCCCCGCCCACGGGGTGGGAGCAGCCGAAAAAGCTCCTAAATCCACAAACCAAGAAAAGGTGCTGTGGAGTCACCAAAAAGCCGGCTCCACAGCACCTCTCAGGGATGCGGAAAACTGAACTGTTACTCGCAGCCGATGCCGTCGCGGTCGCGGTCCAGATGCGTCCCGTAGCCGGGGCTGCCGGCGTAGACGGGGGCTGCTCCGGCTGCTCGGGCAGCTGCGCAGTTCGCATAGTAAACGTTTGCCGGTGCCGGTGCCGGAGCGGGCACGGCAGGTGCGGGAGCCGGCGGCACGTACTGCTGTTGGCGGGCCTGCTCATCTGCCAGGCGCTGTGCTTCAGCTGCCGCAGCCTCATCTGCCAGACGCTGGGCCGCAGCTGCCTGGGCCGCCGCAGCTTCGTCTGCCAGCCGCTGAACCTCGGCCGCTGCAGCCGCTTCCTCCGCTGCCTTCTGATCCGCTTCAGCCTTCCGAGCGGCAACCAGCTTGACGGAGCTGTCCTTGTCCATCCAGACAAGTCTGCCCTGCTCATTCTCCGTGCAGACGTAGACCACGCTTCCGGACGATGGCGCAGCAGACGGAGACGTCGCGGAAGAGGAGGGCGAAGCCTTGGCGGATGCCTTCGCACTGCTGGAGCTCTGGCTCGGGCTCGGACTGGCTTTCGCGCTTTGCGTCTGTGTGGCGTCGACCGTCTTGCAGGCTTGATTCGCAATAGGTGTCTGTGTCGGCGACGGCGAGGTGGTCGTCTCGGACGGTGTGGGCGTGCCGGCGGCCGCAGGTTCCGCGTTACCGCCGCACCCGGAGAGCGCGACGACGGCAAGGGCCAACGCCCCGAGGGTAACTGCCCCGGAACGGCCAGGACGCGCTGCCCGGTTGATGGACAAATTACGACGAACAGGCAGAACGGACATGGATTCCCCCAGGAATGAGTCAAACAAGTAGATGCGAGCGCATCGCCCATACGCTAACAGCAGCTGTGGAGGAGAAGTGCTGCATGACGAAAACGCTGGGGCGTGGGCGTGCCGCAGCCGCCAGAATTAGTCAAAAAAACATCCGGCCCACCCTTGCCCACGCTCCCGGGCAGGCGTAGGTTGGGGCCTAATCAACCTCCTAGTTGATAAAACGCAACCTTGAATAAGCGTTTTTGGTTACTGCACACGAAACGTTGGCCAGCACATGAACGAATCCCGTGACGACGTCCTCCTCGACAAGGCCTTCCTGGCCCTTGCCGATCCGGCTCGCCGCCGCATCATCGCCAGGCTCTCCAAGGGCCCGGCAACGGTCAACGAATTGGCGGAACCCTTCGCGATCACCAAGCAGGCGGTCTCGAAGCACATCCAGGTCCTCGAGCAGGCGCAGCTCGTCACGCGAACCCGTGACGCCCAGCGCCGGCCCGTACACCTGAACCCCGCACGCCTGGAGGCGCTCACCGCGTGGATCGACCGCTACCGGCTGGTCCGCGAGGAGCAGTTCCGCAGCCTCGACGCCGTGCTCTTCCAACAGGCCGCGAGCAGCGGCCCGCAGGCAAAGGATCCCTCATGACCAACGCACTGCATGTATCCGCCCCCGAGGGCGTCCCCTTCATCGATTTCTCCCGCGAGCTTGATTTTCCGGTGGCAGAGGTATTCCGGGCCCACCGCGATCCGGAGCTGATAGTCCAGTGGCTTGGGCCGCGCGGTTTGAAAATGGAAATCGATCACTACGATTTCACCACCGGCGGCTCCTACAAATACACCCACACCGGTCCGGACGGCGTCGCGTATGACTTTTCCGGCATCTTCCACACCGTCCGTGAGAACGAGTTCGCGATCCAGACCTTCGAATTTTCCGGCTACCCCGACGTCGTCAGCATCGAATCCCAGACGTTCGAGGATCTGGGCGACGGCAGGACCCGGCTCACCGCGCACGCTGTGTACCCCAGCATGGAGGCCCGCGACGGGATGGCCGCTTCCGGCATGGAGGAAGGCCTCGGCGAAGGCTATGACCGGCTCGAAGAACTGCTGGGCACCCTCAGCGAAAAGACCCCTCAGGAGGCATCATGACCAACGCACTGGAAGTTACGGTTCCCGACGGCGTCCCGTACATCGATTACGTCCGCGAATTCGACTACCCCGCCCGTGAGGTCTTCCGCGCCCATGTAAACCCGGAATCCTACGCCCAGTGGATCGGACCCGGCTCCTTGGAGACCCGGATCGACGCCTTCGAACCAACCTCGGGCGGCAGCTACCGGTTCGTCCAGACCGACAGTGAGGGCGAGTATGCGTTCCGCGGTGTATTCCACAGCGTCCGTCCGGACGAATTCATCCTGCAGACCTTCGAGTACGAGGGCTTCCCGGACGAGACGAGCCTGGATTACATGCGTTTCGAGGACCTTCCGGACGGGCGTTCCAGGCTGATCGGCCATTCCCTCTATCCCTCCGTTGAGACGCGGGATAACTTCGTCTCCTCGGGGATGGAATCCGGAATGGCCTCCGGCTACGACAAGCTCGAGCAGCTGCTGGCCTTCGCCACTGCCTGACGCCCTGCCGGATACGACGTGTGGAGGAACCATGGACTGGACTCTGGAAGTCATTGTGCTCCCGATCCGCGACCTGGACCGGAGTATCGCGTTCTATGCCGACCAGGTGGGCTTCACGCTCGATCACCACACCGTGACGGAGCAGATACAGTTCGCCCAGCTGACACCCCGCGGATCCGGCTGCTCGATCGTGATCGGCAACGTTCCCGGGCAGGCCCAGATGGAGCCGGGCTCCATCAAAGGACTGCAGCTGGTGGTCTCCGATGCTGAGGCAGCCCGGAAGGAACTGCTCTCCCGTGGCGTCGAGGCCGGCGAGATTATGGTGCTCGACGAGCGCGACGGCGGCACCATGTTCACCTTCGACGATCCGGACGGCAACAGCTGGGTGGTGCAGCAGATCAAGGCGCGTGCCGAAAAGCCGCTGATCCCCCGCGATCCCGAAGCCGCCGCGGCCGGCGAACCCGAATAAACTCCAACAGTACGACGGCGGCAGCTGCCTTTTCGAGGACAGGCAGCTGCCGCCGTCGCTGGGTTTTGCGGAGCGGGGAATGCAACGGCCGCGTGCAGGGTTGGTGCTGGCATGGAGACACCGAATCCCGTCCGCCAGCTGCGCCTGGTGGTCGAAGCCGAAGATTACGACGCCGCCCTCACGTTCTATCGGGACGTCCTGGGCCTGCCCGAGCAGGAGGCCTATCAGGGCGAAGGCGGCGCCAGGGTCACGATCCTCGACGCCGGCCGCGCCACCTTGGAGCTCTCCAATCCGGCCCAGGTCCGCATGATTGACCAGGTGGAAGCGGATGGGCTGCCCAGCCTGAAGCTCCGGGTGGCCTTCGAAGTGGACGACGCCGCTGCCCGCACCCAGCAGGCGGTGGCCGGCGGAGCCGAACTGGTTGCTGAGCCCCGCGAGACCCCGTGGCGGTCGTTGAACTCCCGGCTCAACGGCCCGGCCGGACTGCAGCTGACCCTGTTTCAGGAACTGGACGAGCTCCGCTAGCCCGCGAGCGCAGCGGTCACCCGGTCGATGCCGTAGGCGAAAGCCCGATCCAGGTCACCGCCCAGACGAAAGGCACCTGCGAGTTCCATGGAGATGAAGCCGGTCAGCCACGCCGTCATAAAGCGTGCGGCTTCCAACGCGTCCGCGTCACCAACAGCGGCCCGCGCTGCAGCCAGGACCGGTTCGCTGGCCCTGGCAAGGTCCTCAGCCGAAGCGCTGCGGGTGCTGAGCAGCCGAAAGCCCTCCGGCCGCTCATGTGCGAAAGCCCGGTACGCGTGCGCCATTGCAGCCAGTGAGTCCTGGGCTGCCAAGCGTTCCCGGAGTTCCTGGAGCGTGGCCGCGGCGATCAGCGTCAGCAAGGACTCCCGGCCCTGCACACGCTTGTACAGCGACGGAGCCCGGACGCCCACCCGTTCAGCCACCGCCTGCATGGTCACCCGGTCAGGACCGCCCGTCTCCAGGACCTCCCTGCCGGCCCCCACGATTTCAGCGAGCGATGTTCGTTGCGGTGTGGGCATAACAACTCCTGGCTGGAAACGTAAGCTATTGACATTAGCCATCATAGCTAATTACCGTAACCATATCGCCGGGACACGCCCCGGCCGGTGGAGGAGAAAACCATGAAGCTTGGACCGCAGCTGCACCGGATCGGCAACGACATCGTGGCAGCGTATCTGGTCGTTACGGATGAGGGCATCACGATTATCGACGCCGGCCTCGCTGGGCACTGGCGCGACCTGCAGCGCGAGCTCGCCGCCGTCGGGCGTTCCCTTTCCGATGTCCGCGGCATTGTGCTGACCCATGGCGACACCGACCACCTCGGTTTCGCTGAGCGGCTCCGCCTGACCACCGGCATTCCCGTCTATGTGCACAGCGCTGACGCTGCCCGGGCCAAGGGCCAGGACAAACCCAAAGCGTCGGCCGGCCGCATGCGTATCGGTCCCACCGCGGGCTTCCTTGCTTATTCCATCCGGAAGGGCGGCTGGCGCACCAAATACCTGACCGACGTCGTCCCCGTGGAAGACGGCGACGTACTGGACCTGCCCGGCTCCCCGCAGATCATCGGACTGCCGGGGCACTCCCCCGGCAGCGTGGCCGTTTACGTTCCGGCCGCGGGAGCGCTCTTCGTCGGTGACGCCCTGACCACCCGTCATGTCCTGACCGGTCAGCTTGGCCCCCAGCCGGCGCCCTTCACCGACGATCCGGCACAGGCACTGGAGGTACTCGACCGCGTCACCGGCCTGGAACAGGTCAACTGGGTCCTGCCCGGCCACGGGGCTCCGTGGAACGGACCGGTTGCCGGCCTGGCAGCCGAGGTGCGGGCGCAGGCCTAAGCGGGCGGCTTGCGGGGAGAGGGGTTACAGGAGCCCGATGTCCTCGTTCCACAGCGAGGGATATTCGGTCATGAATTCCTCCATGAGCAGGGCGCAGGCCTCATCGTCCAGGACTTCGAGCTGCACTCCCCTGCTCCTGAGCAGGTCCTCCGCGCCGGTAAAGTTCCGGTTCTCTCCGATGACTACGCGGGGAATCCCGTACAGCAGAATTGCTCCGGCGCACATGTCGCACGGCGACAGCGTGGTGACCAGGGTGGCCTGCCGGTAGGACCCGGCGGGAAGCCGTCCGGCCTGCTCCAAACAGTCCAGTTCCGCGTGCCGGATCACGCTGCCGAGCTGCTGCCTGCGGTTGCGTCCCGTCGCCACGATCGCACCTTCAACGTACAGCGCCGACCCAATGGGAATACCGCCTTCCGCCATACCCTTCCGGGCGGCGTTCAGCGCGGGCAGCAACAACTCCGATGTCATGGCCCCACAGTAGGAGCCGCAGCCCCCGGCAGGGAAGGGCCTCGCGGACTTCAGCCACCGGCGGCCCGTGCCTCCGCTACGATTTCCCACACAGCGGGAGCGACCTCGCTCCCAAAACGGGACAGATCGGCGGCATCGTCGCTCGACAGGATAAAGCCCGAGATCCCGTAATCCAGTGCCAGCTCCGCCAGCGGACCCGCCCACTGGCCTGGAGGTCCCTGCAGCAGTCCGGAGCCGGCGGATCCAAAGGAACCACTGATGTTCAGCAGGCGGCGGACATCCGCCGGATCGCGCCCGGACCCGGCAGCGGCGTCGTCAATTCGGGCGTTTAACCCGGCCAGCTCCCGTGGACCGCCCGGCAGATACCCGAGTGAGGCGAACCATCCGTCTGCCAGTTCTCCGGTGAGCCGGAGCATCCGTGGCTTGTAGGCCCCCAGCCAGATGCCGACGTCGTGCGCCGGTGCCGGGCCGCGCTTGGCGCCGTCGACCCGGTGGACCGTCCCCTCCACCCGCAGCGGGGTGCCCGCGGAAACGTCCCAGATCCCGCGGATGATCCGGATGGCCTCTGCCAGGCCGGTGACCGCGTCGCCCGGGCTGAGCCGCTCTCCGCCGGCGGCCGCGATCGCGTCCCAGAACGCTCCGGCGCCCAGCCCAAGCTCGAAGCGGCCGCCGCTGAGCAGGTCGAGGCTCGCCGCGCTGCGGGCCACAACCACCGGCTGCCGCAGCGGCAGGTTCAGCACATCCGTAGCCAGCCGGATCCGGGTGGTCCGCGCTGCCGCGTAGGAGAGCAGCGTCCAGGTGTCCAGGAACCGCGGCTGGTATGGGTGGTCCTGGAATGCGGCCAGGTCCAGTCCGGCGGCTTCGGC
Source organism: Arthrobacter pullicola (assembly GCF_014836875.1). Classification (GTDB taxonomy): domain Bacteria; phylum Actinomycetota; class Actinomycetes; order Actinomycetales; family Micrococcaceae; genus Arthrobacter_B; species Arthrobacter_B pullicola. Next base: position 649,538 of record NZ_JACSQC010000002.1, read on the forward strand.
GGTCTGCGCCAGCTCGACGGCGCGCTGCGGCGGGGAGGCGAAGGGGGTGATGAAGGCTCCGAACAGCAGGTCGCGGCCGTAGTCGGGCATCGTGGACTCCTGGCGTCTGTGGTGCGGGACGGCCCAGCCTAGTCCTCCGGTGCCGCATCCGGGCAGCAGGGTTTGTAGGCTGGAAGACGTGCCTCTTGAGATTCCCGCCGCCCCTGCCAGTGTTTCCGTGGCCGGTGCCGGACGTTTTGCTCCCAGCCCGTCAGGTGAGCTGCACGTCGGCAACCTCCGGACGGCCCTGCTGGCCTGGCTCTTCGCGCGCAGCACCGGCCGGGATTTCTTCCTCCGCGTGGAGGACCTGGATCAGGCCCGCGCCGGCGCCGAAGCAGCGCAGCTGCGCGATCTGGCCGCCGTCGGGCTGGACTGGGACGGCGGTATCCTCCGCCAGTCCGCCCGGACTCCGGTCTACCTCGAAGCGATCCAACGGCTGCAGGAAGAAGGCAGGGTCTACGAGTGTTTCTGCACCCGCAGCGAGATCTCGGATGCACCCCGCGCCCCGCATTCCCCGCCCGGGTCCTATCCGGGGACCTGCCGCAATCTCTCCGAGGCGGAACGCGAACGACGCCGGCCCGAACGTCCGCCGGCCCTGCGGCTTCGATCCGAGGTCACCGAGTACACCGTGCATGATGTCCTGCACGGAGACTACACCGGCGCGGTTGATGACCTGGTGCTGCTGCGCAATGACGGCGTCCCGCCCTACAACCTGGCCGTCGTCGTCGACGATGCGGCCCAGGGGGTCAACCAGGTGGTCCGCGGCGACGACCTCTTGTCCTCCACACCCCGGCAGGCTTACCTCGCCTCGCTGCTGGGACTGCCGCCGGTGGACTACGTCCACGTCCAGCTGGTCCTGGGACGTACCGGCAAGCGTCTGGCCAAGCGGGACGGCGCGGTAACCCTGGGAGCCCTGGCTGAACTGGGGATTTCGGTACCCGAGGCGACGGCGATGATCCTCGGATCGCTGGGCCTCCCGGGAACTCTGCCCGAGGCCCTGGCTGCCTTCGACCCTGCCAAACTGCCACTGCATCCGTGGGTCTTTGAGCCGCCGGGCGCGGATCGTTGAAGCATGGGTCGTCGAACCGCGGGCCTGTGAACCGCGGGCGTTGAACTGATCCTGCCTGAGCCCGGCCGGAATATTTACCGGTTTTGAGGGCTGGCCACGTTCTGCCGCCGAGGTGTTCACTGGTGGCATGCCCCTCACCGGTGAATACGTCCCCAGTCCCAGCAAATGGTCCGCGAAGCAGGCCCAGGAAATTGAGTCCTCCGGCGGCACCCGCGGCACCACGCTCAACGGTCGGCCTGTTGTCCTGCTGACAACCAAAGGCGCGAAGACCGGCAAGCTGCGCAAGACACCACTGATGCGGGTGGAGCACAACGGCGTTTATGCGGTGGTCGCCTCGCTCGGCGGCGCGCCCCGGCACCCGGTCTGGTACTACAACGTGAAGACCCATCCGCATGTGGAGCTGCAGGACGGTCCGCAGAAGTGGGATATGCAGGCCCGCGAAATCACAGGCGAGGAGAAGGCCCTGTGGTGGGAACGCGCCGTCCAGGCCTACCCGCCGTACGCCGATTACCAGGCAAGGACTGATCGGGAGATCCCTGTGTTCGTTCTGGAGCGGCTGGACGTTCCGGAGGATGCGCCTGGGGCCGCGGCACCTGCGCCGGCGGACTGAGGTGCGGCCCCGGTTCAAGCTGACCCTGCAGCAGCGCCGTTCCTTTGCAGCGGCCTGGTTTAGAGAGCAACGCTGCGGGTAAACCACAGCCGGTAGCGGAATCCGCCCAAGCGGATCGAAAGCACGGGGGAATCAATCTTTGCTTCCCGACGGGCCGGGACTGGCAGCAGTCCCGGCGTCGACTCTGACGTCAGTTCCGATTCGCCTGCCGGCCTCCGGACCGTGCCAGCCGGAGATTCGCCACCGCGGGTATCGGATGCCTGGCTGGCCAAGGTCCCTGACCCGCTGCGGCGCTCTGTCCCCGCACGGTGCTCGGCCCTTCTCCTGCGCTCAGCCCTTCTCCTGTACTCGGCCCTTCGGCGGTGCTCGGCGTTTGCCCGAGCCGCTTCGTCCGCGCGCTCCCGGTAATCCAGCCGCGCCAGTTCAATCTCCATCAGCCCCATGGCTCTACTCACATCCCTATCCCTATATCCCTGTGCCGCCACTGCGCTGTGCGCACTGTCCGGCAGGGAGCTCTTCTTACCGGAACTAACGCTAGAAGCTTCGGCAGGTCCGGACGATGCCGTTCAGGACAGGATTGGTCCGCATCGGAAGGTGTTTGACGGAGTGTTTTGCGGGCCCGGAAGGTCCGCTTAGGAGGTGCAGCCAACTCCGTCTCCGTCGCCGTCGAACTTTGGATCCCAGCCCGGATCACCGGGGCGGATCGGCGCGGCTCCCGCAGCCTTGACGGCCGAACAATTGGCATAGACCGGCGTCGTGGTCCCTGCGGCGTCGGTTCCCGCTGCGCCTATTCCGGCAGCGTCTATTCCGGCGGCGGCCCGGGCCGCCGCCCCTTCCCGCGCCGGCACGGGCTCATCCGGGCAGCCGGAGAGGACGGTGGCGATCGCATCGTGTTCGGCCTGGGTCATCCAGAGCCCGTACTCTGCTTTCACCGCGGCCTGCCGCGCAACGTATTCGCAGCGGAAGCCCTTGTTCGGCGGCAGCCAGGTGGCGGCGTCGGAATCCGACTTCGCGCCGTTGGTGGGACCATCGGCGGCCAGCAGGTTCAGCGGATCGTTGGCGAGCTGCCGGCGCTGTTCCGCGCTCAGCTGCTGGGCGCCCTTCTGCCAGGCGTCGGACAGGGCCACCACGTGGTCGATCTGGACCGCTGTGCTGGTTGTATTGCCGCGGACAAAGCTGATGGATGTGCCGGTGTACGGGTCGAGGAACATGCCGGAGGTGATCACACAGTCCTTGGTGCCTTCCCGGAAGGAAAGGTTTATCAGGTCCCGGGCCAGGATGTCGTTGCGGGTGTCGCAGCCGTTGCGGTCGACGTCGGCCCAGGCCGGCCCAAATTCGTCCCGGTCGTATCCGGTTTTTGGCGCCCTGCCCTTGATCGTGATCCCGGCGAGTTGCTCCAGCGCGGTTCCGGCCTGGGCCTGTTGCGTGGGTGGCGCCGCCGCTGCGGGTCCGGAGTCCTGCGGGACGCAGGCGGTTCCGAAGACGAGGAACGAAAGGACGGACAGGGACAGCAGAATGGAGCGCAGGTATTTCATTTGGCATCAATTATCGGCGCGCTTTGCCCAAAAGCCGGGGAGGCTCACGGCGCGCCCTTTCGCTGGCCAGTGCCGGCGCGTAAATTCGGTGGTGCAACCCCTCACGAGGAGAACCCATGGCCACCGGCAAGAACACAATCCCCACCGGTCCCAAGCAGGCGAATGGGAAACGGCCTGCCGCATCCGACGGTGCAGACCCAAAAGTGTCCGTTGCGGAGGACTATGCAGCGGAACTCGATGAGCTGGAGGAATTGGACTCCAAGACTGCGGTTATTAAAGAAAAGGGCGATGACGCCGCTTGGACGCATAACTATCCGTATGACAAGAAGCTGTCCCGCCGGTCCTATAACCAGCAGAAGCGCCAGCTGCAGATCGAGCTGCTGAAAATGCAGCTCTGGGTCAAAGAAACCGGCCAGAAGATGCTGATCATCTTCGAAGGCCGCGATGCCGCCGGAAAAGGCGGCGCGATCAAGCGGTTCAACGAACACCTGAATCCCCGCGGCGCCCGCATCGTCGCACTGGAAAAGCCCTCCGATCAGGAACGCACGCAGTGGTATTTCCAGCGGTACGTCGCCCGGCTGCCCAGCGGCGGGGAGATCGTGATGATGGACCGTTCCTGGTACAACCGTGCCGGCGTCGAACGCGTGATGAACTACTGCACCCCCGCCCAGTATCTGGAGTTCATGCGGGAAGTACCCGAGCTGGAACGCATGCTGGTGAACTCGGGCGTGCTGGTGCGCAAACTGTGGTTCTCGGTGGGACGGGCGGAGCAGCTGGCCCGGTTTGCCGCGCGCGAAACAGATCCGGTCAAACAGTGGAAGCTCTCCCCCACTGACCTGGCCAGCCTGGACAAGTGGGACGACTACACGCAGGCCAAGGAAGCCATGTTCTTCTACACGGACACCGGCGACGCGCCGTGGACGGTGGTGAAATCCAACGACAAGAAGCGGGCCCGGCTCGAGGCGATGCGCTTTGTCCTGCACGGGGTGGACTATCCGAACAAGGACCTGAGCGTCGCGCACGCTCCGGACCAGCTGATCGTGGGTCCGGCAGCCAGTCATTACGAGGAAGGCGAAGAGCCCAACGGAATGTTTCCCGTGGTCAAACCGCAGAACTGATGCGGTCAGCGTTGCATATGATGACTGGGTGACTGCTACCCGAAGACTCCCATGAGTTCGCGCCTGCACAGCCTGGTCATCGAATCGCTCGGGCGGAGAATTGTTTCCTGCGAGCTGGCTCCCGGCGACACCATGCTCTCCGAACAGCTCGAGTCGGAGCTGAATGTCTCCCGGTCTGTTGCCCGTGAGGCTGTCCGGGTGCTGCAATCCCTTGGTTTGGTGGAAACCGTCAAACGGGTGGGGATCCGGGTGCTTCCGGAAACATCCTGGAACGTGTTCGATCCCTACATTGTGCGGTGGCGGCTCGCAGCCAAGTCGGGCAAGGGCGCTCAGCTGAGGTCCCTGACCGAGCTGCGTTCCGCCGTCGAGCCTGCTGCCGCGGAGCTTGCGGCGCAACACGCTCCGGAGGATATGGCCGCCGAGCTTATGGCTGTTGCCGCGAAGATGCGTGCTGTGGGCCGTGCCGGGGATCTGCAGCAGTTTTTGGAGCTGGATATTCACTATCACGCTCTGGTTCTGGCGGCGTCGGGGAATGAAATGTTCAGTCAGATGCAATCCATGATCGCTGAGGTCCTTCGCGGCCGGACCGATTACGGGCTCATGCCCACTCATCCACACGAAGAAGCGCTGCAATGGCACGTCGACGTCGCCAACGCCATCCAGGCGGGTCAGCCCGAAGCGGCGCGTGCTGCGATGGACCAGATCATGCGGCGGACAAAGTCTGAGGTCGAGGGTGTCTGGAAGGACGAGCCGCGGATCTTTACGCAGCCGGAGGTTTTGGAGGGGTAGTTGTGCTGGCCGGGCTCGGGGTGGCGCGGGAGCGGAGCGTGGCGGCGCGGGCGCGGGCGGGGAGCGGCCCGAGCGCGGAGCGCGACGGAGGAGCGGCCGGGCGCGGGGCGCGACGGCGGCGCGGCCGGCGCGCGGAGCGCGGAGCGGCGGCGTGATGGCGGAGGCGCGGAGTCCAACGGAGCTGCGGTGCCGGAGCGGCAGCGGAGCGAGCGAGCAGCGACCACTGCTGCTCCCTACTCTTGTCCTCCACAGGTTCCGATCTGCACCAGTAGCTGGGATTTTTATCCACATTTGGGTCTTCCACTGGCCCCGGATCGGCTGCTGGTTTCTAGCCTTTGACCATGTTGGAGATGGAAGCGGAACTACGGGGCGGAACTCATTGGGCAGGTCCCGAGGTGCCAAAGGCGCACCCGAAACGCCGTACTCCGGCGAACCGTCCTTTTCACCCCGAGTCCACAGATGTTCTCTCGGATCCCGCAGATGCGAATACGTTCTCTGATCGGGGAACCACCGGCCCGTCCCGCCAGCATGCAGCCCGTTCCCGAGTCGTCGAAGTCCGTGAGTGGGTTCGCCTCTTGGAGGACAGCGACTCTGATGTAATCCGCCTGAGCGATTCGGACCTGATTGACCTGACGCGGGTTTTGGAAGAACTGAAGTCTGCGGCAGCCGCGGTGCAGGCTCGTGCGGCTGCTGCGTTTGATGCTTCCCAGCGGCAGGCACAGGCCCGGGCCGGGATCCCGCCGACCCAGCTCGGGCGCGGTATCGGAACGCAGATCGCACTGGCCCGGAGGGACTCACCCCACCGCGGCGGCAGGCACCTAGGCCTCGGCAAAGCCCTGGTCCACGAAATGCCCCACACCCTGGCCGCCTTATCCACTGGAGTCCTCAGCGAATGGCG
>NZ_JACSQC010000003.1:0-39989 GCF_014836875.1 Arthrobacter pullicola
GCCTTCAGGCCTTGCGGCCTTCAGGCCTTGCGGCCTTCAGGCCTTGCGGCCTTCAGGCCTTGCGGCCTTCAGGCCTTGCGGCCTTCAGGCCTTGCGGCCTTCAGGCCTTGCGGCCTTCAGGCCTTGCGGCCTTCAGGCCTTCCAGACGGCAGCTGGCCTGGTGCCGGAGGCCGTCAGCGGGAGACGGTCCCCGCTGCCTCTGCCTTGGCGGCGCTGCGCCGGCGGACCAGCACGGCGCTTCCGGCCAATGCCATGAGGGTCAGGCCACCCGCGGCAGCGAGCACCGTTCCGTCGGGGGCAGTGTCTGCGGCCAGTGCTCCGGGAACAGCGCTGGGGGCGCTCTCCATGCCGGCGATAGTCTGCGTGGCCAGGGCCAGATTGCCTTCCTCAAGGGATCCCCACGCATAGACGATCGTGTGGACACCTTCAGGAAGCGTGAGATCGGCCGGGCCGATCACCGGCTCCGTGGTGCCTGCGGCGGCAACGGAAGCCGAGATTGTTCCGGCGTCGACCGGGAGGGTCTTCTCCTCGGGGTTGGCCAGATTCGTGATCACCGGAGTGCCGTTGGCCAGGACATCGACCGCCGGAGCGGCCGCGACGTGGCGGACAGTCAGGTGGGCCTTGCCCGCCGCGATGGTGGACGTATCGTTGGTGTACACATTCGCCGTCGGGGTGCCGTCCGCACTCAGATTGGCGACAGCGGTGAAGTTGCCGCCAGCCGTAAGGTTGGCCGAGACCGGGCCGATGATGGGGGCGGAAGCATCAGCGGCATCCGCTGCGGTAATCGCCAGCTCGTAGCTTCCGGCCGGCAGGGGCAGGGGTCCGGCCATGGAGCCCGGAGTGAAATCGTCAAGGGTCAGGGCACCGTTGACGTACACGTCCACGGTGGTGCCGGGAACCGCATGGAGAACTGAGAGCTGGGCGTCATCCGCAGCTGATGCTGCGGGAGCCGCTGCGAGTCCTGCTCCGGCTGCCAGTCCTGCTGCGGCGAATAGTGTGGCGGTCCTGCGCATGGCTTTCTCCTCTGGTTTTTGCCGGTCTGAGGTCCGGCTTTGTTGTGGTCTACATCTCCTTTACTTCCGGGCACCCGTATTTGGATGCAGCAGCATCGAAATATTTTCCTCCGGCCTTCTTGCCTGCCCGTCCGGGGTTCCGCCAGAGAGCAGGACGATGCGGCGAATCCGCCTGCGGTTGGAGGAGGTGAAGCCGTGGCAGCCTTCCGGACGCAGGGCAGCAAAGCCCCAGCGGTGGCAGCCGTCCTGCGGCCTGGGCCGGCAGGTGCGTAGTATCATCGATTGGTCTGCCCTCGTAGCTCAATGGATAGAGCAACGGCCTTCTAATCCGTAGGTTGCGCGTTCGAGTCGCGCCGGGGGCACGCCTTGAAGCCTCCCGCCCGGCAACGCCGTGGCTGGAGGCTTCAGTTTTAAGGTCTCAAGGCGGCGGGCAATGCCCCGCGCGGCAACTTGTCCTCCCCAGCCGTGTACAGGGGACTGCTGACTCGCCCCCATCCACATTGCGGCTGCTGCCGCGCAAGGGCCCCGCCCCGGACCAGCACACTGGCTGAACCGGCCAACCGTGCCGGCATCATTCCGGCGTTGGGTACCGGCGCCGACAGCAGCAGAAGGGGAAACCCATGAATGACACCATTACCCTCCGCGGTTTTGTTGCAACTGAGATCCGGACCACCACGGCAGAGAGTGGCCTGGCGATAGCCGGTTTCCGGATGTGCACCACAGAGAGGCGATTCGACCGGGAAACGAGTCTCTGGGCAGACGGGCATACGAACTGGTACTCCGTCTCAATGTTCCGGCAGCTGGCGACCAACGCCGGCGTGAGCATCCACAAAGGGGACCGCGTCATCGTTACCGGCCGGCTCCGCGTCCGGCAGTGGGCCACTGAAGGCGGACGCAGTGGAACGTCCGTTGATATCGACGCGGATTCGATCGGGCACGATCTGATGTGGGGAACGGCCAATTTCCGCAGAAATGTCAGCGCCGCCTCGTCGCTCCGGGATGTCCCCGGCGACAGTGCAGGGGACATGCCCGGTGACGTGGACCCGGAGACCGGGGAGCTGCTGACAGCAGGAACCGATGACTTCAGTGGGGGATTGGGCACCAGCCTCGGATTCAGTCCGGACGGTGTTGAAGCAGCAGAAGGGAGCGAGCCCGCACCCGCTTACTGAGCTTCAGCTGCCGGGGACAACTGCACAACCGCACCCGCAGAGGGGACCCGGGGCGCCTCTCTCCGGCTCTTCGAGCACCCGGTGCATGGCAGAATGACGGGGTGAATGCACAGAGGCAGGCAGCGGAGTCCGGGTTTGCGGGGATGGCGTCCCCGGTCCGGACAGGTTCGGACATCCGAATTCGCAGGCAGATGGGGCTTGCAGGCGCGGCTGCGCTGGCGTTTCTGGTGCTGGGGCTGTCCGGCTGCGCGGCTGCAGGGCCCGCCGCGGAAGGACAGCAGCCGATCCCGGCAAAATCCAGCAGCGGGGAAAGCGCAGCAGGTCCGGCCCGGGCCTGGATTCCTGAAGCCGATGCCGTGCAGACACAGCTCGAGGCTCTCGCCGCACAGGCTCCTTCGCCCTCCCGGAACGCCGTCCGGGAGGCCTACGCAGCTGCGGGGTTCAGCCCCGACGCAGTCGAGGTATCCCAGGACATCACCCCCACCGGGCTCGCCGTGGACTCCATCGTCGCAGGGGCCCCGGTGGCCGGGCAGTGCGTGCTTGGAGAAGTTCGCAGCGGAAGCGCTACGGTGACAGTGGTTCCGGCGCTTTCAAGCGGTCAGTGCCTCATCGGAGACGACAGATAGGTCCCGGCTTTCGGGGCCGAGGGACGTTGAAGGAGCAGCGAGCCCAGGTTTCCGGGGATCCGCCTGCCGATCCGGGCTGTGGACCAAATGGCACTTAGTGGCATCGACACACTAGCCTGAGAACATGGCGGAATTTATCTACACGATGACCAAGGCCCGAAAGGCCGTTGGCGACAAAGTTATTCTCGACGACGTAAGCATGTCCTTCTACCCCGGCGCCAAGATCGGCGTGGTGGGGCCTAACGGTGCCGGTAAGTCCACCATCCTCAAGATCATGGCCGGACTGGATACCCCTTCCAACGGTGAGGCCCGGCTCAGTGCTGGATACTCCGTGGGCATCCTGCTCCAGGAACCGCCGCTGAATGAGGAAAAGACCGTACTCGGCAACGTCCAGGAGGGCGTTGGCGAGATCTACGCAAAGATCCAGCGCTTCAACGAAATTTCCGAGGCAATGTCGGAGCCCGATGCGGACTTCGACAGCCTGCTGGAGGAAATGGGCAAGCTGCAGGAGGCCATTGACGCTGCCGATGCCTGGGACATTGATTCCCAGCTCGAACAGGCCATGGATGCCCTGCGGTGCCCGCCGGCCGACGCCGACGTTACCCTCCTTTCGGGTGGTGAGCGGCGCCGCGTCGCGCTGTGCAAGCTTCTGCTGCAGAAGCCTGACCTCCTGCTCCTCGATGAGCCCACCAACCACTTGGACGCGGAGAGCGTGCTTTGGCTCGAGCAGCACCTGTCCGCCTACCATGGCGCCGTCCTGGCCGTGACCCACGACCGGTACTTCCTGGACCACGTGGCCCAGTGGATCGCCGAAGTAGACCGCGGACACCTCTACCCGTACGAGGGTAACTACTCCACCTATTTGGAGAAGAAGCGCGCGCGCCTCGAAGTGCAGGGCAAAAAAGACCAGAAGCTGGCCAAGCGCCTCACGGAGGAACTGGACTGGGTCCGCTCCAACGCCAAGGGCCGCCAGACCAAGTCCAAGGCCCGCCTGGCCCGGTATGAGGAGATGGCTGCCGAAGCAGACCGCACCCGCAAGCTGGACTTCGAGGAGATTCAGATCCCGCCGGGCCCGCGCCTGGGTTCGCTGGTGCTGGAAGCCAAAAACCTGCAAAAGGGTTTCGGCGACCGCAAGCTGATTGACGGCCTGTCCTTCTCGTTGCCGCGCAACGGCATTGTTGGCGTGATCGGCCCGAACGGTGTGGGTAAGTCCACGCTCTTCAAGACGATCGTTGGTATGGAAGAGCTCGACGGCGGAGAGCTCAAGATCGGTGACTCCGTCAAGATTTCCTATGTGGATCAGTCACGCGGCGGAATCGATCCGGAGAAGAGCCTGTGGGAGGTTGTCTCCGACGGACACGACTGGATTCAGGTCGGACAGGTCGAAATGCCGTCCCGCGCCTACGTCTCCGCGTTCGGGTTCAAGGGGCCGGACCAGCAGAAGAAGGCAGGTGTGCTCTCCGGTGGTGAGCGTAACCGCCTGAACCTGGCCATGACCCTGAAGCAGGGCGGAAACCTGCTGCTGCTCGATGAGCCCACTAACGACCTCGACGTGGAAACGCTCTCCAGCCTGGAGAACGCACTCCTGGAGTTCCCGGGCTGCGCCGTCGTCGTATCGCACGACCGCTGGTTCCTGGACCGCGTGGCAACCCACATCCTTGCGTGGGAAGGCACCGACGAGAATCCCGGCAACTGGTACTGGTTCGAAGGCAACTTTGAGTCCTACGAGGAAAACAAGGTGGAGCGGCTGGGCGCTGATGCAGCCAAGCCGCACCGCGTGACGCACCGCCGCCTGACCCGCGACTAGCACGCACGAAAGTAAAACGCCCCCGTCGCTGACGGGGGCGTTTTGCTTGCCGGGAAGGCCGGAGGCGAGGCTTTTAGGCTTCGGCAGATTCCGGCAGCCGGATCATGCCCTCCTGCGCGATCGTGGCGACAAGCTGGCCTGCTCGGTTGAAGATCCTGCCCGTGGACAGGCCGCGGGCGCCGGAAGCGCTGGGGGACTCCTGGACGTAGAGCATCCATTCATCAACACGCACCGGCCGGTGCCACCACATGGCATGGTCCAGGCTCGCCACCGACATGCCGGGGGTGGCCCAGGAGACGCCGTGGCGGCGGAGGACAGGCTCCAGGATAGTGTAATCGGTGGCATAGGCCAGGGCGGCCCGGTGCAGGTTCTGGTCATCGGGCATGGGACCGAAAGTCTTCATCCAGACAGCGTTGCGTGCCGTCCGGTGAGGGTCGGTTTCGAAGTACACGGGCTTGTCCACATGGCGGATGTCCATGGGCCGGTAATAGGACCAGGCCTTGGCCACCGGATGGTCGAAGGACGCCAGCAGATCCGCCGTCGTTGGCAGGCTCTCAGGATCCGGAACGCCCTCCGGCATAGGTTCCTGGTGGGCGAGCCCTTCGTCCGGAACCTGGAAGGAGGCAATCAGGGAGAGGATGGGCACGCCGTTCTGGTAGGCGTGGGTGCGGCGGGCAGAGAAGGACCTGCCGTCGCGGAGCCGCTCCACTCCGAAAGTGATCGGCACTTCGGTGTCACCCGGACGGAGGAAGTAGCCGTGCATGGAGTGCATCAGCCTGTCGGTCGGAACTGTCCGGGCGGCGGCCACGAGCGACTGTCCAAGGACCTGCCCGCCGAAGACCCGCTTGCGCGGCTCGTGCTGGGAACCGCCGACGAAGATGTCCTCGTCGGTCTTTGCCCCGCCCGCATTGCTGAGATCCAGAAGGTCAATCAGCGCGGCCGTCGGATCAAAGTTGTCGGCTGATGCCATGGGTAGTTGCTCCTTGAAGGCAGTTTCTGAGGCTGTGAAGGTACCGGTCCCGGCACGGGGACCCATCTTTGAGATTAGACGTACCTGCGGTCAAGGCCCAACATTCGCAGCCGCGGCGGTGGAGGGGGCTGCGGCCACGGACGGTGAGGCCCGCTTTCGTGCTTGCCTGAACCTTCCTGAGAAGATGGATGCCATGGCTATCCACCGCTTTCCCATCCAGCTGCGCTTTGGCGACGAGGACTCCAACGGTCACGTCAACAATGTCCGGTACGTTCAGTTCCTCGAGGAAGCCAGGGTCCGCCTGTCGCTTCTGCCGCTGCCGGGCGCCGGTGCGGACGGCGGGCCGCAGAACTTCCGGTCGCTGACGGCCCAGGCCGGGGTGACACTGGTGGCACGGCAGGAGATCGAATACCGCACGCCGCTGACCTACCGGCAGGAGCCGGTCTGGATCGAGATCTGGGTCACCAGGATCGGTGGAGCAAGCCTCGCCTACGGGTTTCGGCTCACCGACGCCGACGCCGGCGGCGGAACAGTCTTCGCCCTTGCCGAAGCGGACATGGTGATGGTCAGCCGGGAAACCGGAGCGCCCCTGGCCCTCTCCGCCCGGCAGCGGGAGATCCTGGAAGGATGGCGGGATGGGCCCGTCCCGTTCCGGCGCGCCGCTGCCGCTGCCGGGGCGGTGAACTGATGCCGGCGCAGAACCTCGTGCTGGGCGATCCCCAGGTCAGGGCAGATTTGAAGAACTTTGTGTCCAGGGCACGCAGTGCCGACGACGGCGCAATCCGGCTGCAGGCGGTTGGAAACACCCTGGCTGCGTATGTCTGTGTGCTGCGCCCACGCGTCCTGGGCGAAGGGATGCCCACCATCCTCGGCATGCGTGCCATGCCGCTGGCCGAACCGGCCGAGCTGGACACCACGGTAGCCCTCGCGGCAGTCGCAGACAGGCTTGCGCGGATGGCGGAAACAGACACGCAGCTGCCCGTGCCTCCCATGACGGTCTCTGAGAGCTGGGCCGGTATCGCCGCCCCGCGGAGCGGCTGGCAGCGGGAGGCAGACGTGCCCGTTGCCCTGCTGGAGCAGACAGCGCACCGGGGCATCCTGGAAGTAGCCGCCAGGCTGCCCGGCCAGCCCGGCGCCGCCGTCGTCAGCAGCGTCCGGGGGCCGGTGTGGAACGAAACGATCCCCGGCCTCGGGGCGCCGCTGCCGACAGGTGCAGCCTTTGCGGCATTGACCCTGGGGTTCCTTCCGCAATCCGCCGGAGCCGCCACGGCCGCATTGTTCAGCAACGGCAGATGGCTGCGGCTTTCCACCGAACGTGGTCACATCCTGGTGCGTCCGCCGTCACTCCTGTTCTAGGCCGGAGAGCCGGTTACGCGGAGTTCACCATGGAGTGCGCAGCGCGGTCCAGATAATCCCAAAGCGTCGCCTCGTGCAGGGGAGCAAGTTCCAGCGAGTCGACAGCGGCGCGCATGTGCCTAAGCCACGCATCCCGTGCAGCAGGTGTTACCTGGAACGGCATGTGCCGCATCCGCAGCCGCGGATGCCCGCGCTGCTCGCCGTAGGTCTTGGGCCCGCCCCAGTACTGTTCCAGGAACATCAGCAGCCGCTCCTTCGCCGGCCCGAGGTCCTCCTCGGGGTACATGGGCCGCATCAGCGGATCCTCCGCTACGCCCTCGTAGAAGACATCCACCAATTTCACGAAGGTGTCATGGCCGCCGACCGCCTCGTAGAAGTTGTACTCCGGCTGGGAAAAGCCGGTGCCGGGATTGGCTGACGTCAACGGCAGAGATGCCGGGCGCTGGGGTTGTTCGCTCACTTCATGTCCTCTTCCTTGGCCGTCCCGGCCGGTGCGCTGCTGAGTTCCGCAGCAGCCGGGTCCACAAACCGTCCCTGGGAACGGTTGCCAACCTTGGCGAACTCGCCGTTGCGGATGTACCAGATCACTCCCCGCTCATCGACGATCCGGGTGATCCTGATGCCCACGGACTGGACGGTGCCGGTGGTGTCACCGACTTCGATGACGTCGCCGATACCGTACTGGTCTTCCATGGTGATGAAGAGCCCGGCCAGCGCGTCGCGGATGATTTCCCGCGCACCGAAGCCCAATGCGATGCCGACGATTCCCACGCTGGCCAGCAGGGGAGCGATATCGATGCCGACCGCGCCGAGGACCATGATGACAACGATCGTCCAGATCGCCACGGAGACGGAGCTGCGCAGCAAGGCGCCAATGGTGTCAGCGCGCTGAGCCCGCCGCTTGGAATCGAGGTTCCGCATGACCGGCTGGGCCCAGCGGAGCCGGCCGGTTCGGAACAGCGCCGATCCCCTCTGCGCCCGCGCAACGACCTTGGAAATCAGGTAGCGGGCAATGAGCCAGGCCACGAGGCCGACCAGGAGAATAATTCCTGCTTCCAGAAGCCCGGAGAAATCGAACTCGCTTACGTCAATGGCTGCAGGTTCTACGGTTGCGGGAAAGTGCACGGGTGGGCGCCGTCCTTTGAAATCGGGGAGGGGGTGTAGTCCCCAGATTACCCGTTCCCGCTAAGGTTCAATCGAGGCTTCGTGCCGGACGGGGAAGTTTACGCTGCGGGCGATGAAGCACACCCGGTTCGCTTCTTCGTGCAGGGTGTTTGCCAGCTCAGCATCTCCGGAGGCGATGCGGACCCGGGGCCGCAGCAGCACGGAGGTAAATTCCCCGCTGCCGTCGCGGTTGAGCCGGAGCGTTCCTTCCGCATCGTCTTCGTAGGAAATCACGCTGATTCCGTGCTTCACTGCCACGTGCAGGTAGGAGAGCATATGGCACTGGGACAGCGCCGAGAGCAGGAGCTGCTCCGGGTTCCACCGGTCCCGGTCGCCGTGAAACGTTGGGTCGGCGGTCCCGGCCAGATCGGGCAGCCCCGGGGCACGCAGCACATGGTCGCGCCCGTAGCCGCGGTAGGTCTGCGTGCCGGTGCCGCGGTTGCCGGTCCATTCCAGGGAGACACCGTAGCGGTGTTCAGAGAGATTCACAGCTCCAAACTACCGTGCGGGGTCCGTGGGCGGGACAGGCAGCCGCGGCACCGTGTTTAACCTTTCGGGCCAACAGGCCGGTCTTAGCGGTCTGCGGCCTGCGCCCTCAGCGCGCGGACGACGCCGTCGCGGCTTTCCAGCAGCAGCCTGCGGAGAGCCGGTGCTTCCTCCCCGAGGGAGTCCAGGAAAGCATCGGTGCGGTCCACCGTTTCCTGGGTGGTCAGGCGGGAGGGGTAGAGCCCGACGACGATCTGCTGCGCGATCTCGTGGGTGCGGGAGCCCCATACCTCGCGGAGGGAATCGAAGTAGCGGTCTGCGTAGGGCTCCAGCAGGGACGTGTCATGGACCCGGCTGAACCCGCCGATCGCTGCGCGCTGGGCTGCGTTGGGCAAGTCGGAACGGACCACAATGGTGTCCCAGGCAGCCGCCTTGGCTTCGGCGGTGGGCAAAGCCGCGCGGGCTCCGGCAGCCGCGAGCTGACCGGTGGCGGTTGCGTCACGTTCGAGTTCTGCTGCGATATCAGGTTCGCCCATCCGCCCTCCGGCCACCAACGCTGTGAGCAGCTCCCAGCGCAGGTCGGAACCTACCTCCAGCCCGTCCAGCGTGAGGTCGCCGGAGAGGAGGGATGCCACCGTATCAAGCTGCTCAGGGGATTCCGCGTGGGAGGCAAAGGCCTTGACGAACTGGAGCTGTGAATCCGATCCGGGGGCTGCTTCACGGCTGAGGTCCCACAGGCTGTCCGCGGCGGCAGCGGTCATCGCCTGCCGGTCAACGGGTGCCACGTAGAACGTAAGCGTGGTGGCAAGCTGCCGCAGCAGCACCTGCACTACCGAGGAATCTGATTCAGAGGCGATGTTCTGCAGGACCAGTTCAACATAGTTGCGGGCGGGGATTTCGCCGTCGCGCGCTGCGTCCCATGCGGAGGCCCACACCAGGGTGCGGGGCAGGGAATCGGCGATGTCGCGCAGCCTGCGGGTGGCCAGGCGCCAGGAAACGTCGTCGAGCCGGATCTTGGCGTAGGCCAGGTCGTCGTCGTTCAGCAGCAGCAGGTCCGGGCGGGCACGTCCGGCCAGTTCAGGCACCTCGGTGCGTTCGCCGTCGACGTCAAGTTCAATGCGGTGGCTGCGGCGCAGCTTTCCATCTTCGTCCGCATCATAGAACCCAATGGCCAGACGGTGCGGGCGAAGCGTGGGGTACTCCGCGACGGCGGTCTGCCGGACCGCGAAGGAGGTGATGACGCCGTCGCCGTCCACCTCCAGCTCCGGGCGCAGGGTGTTGACCCCGGCCGTCTCGAGCCACTTGGCAGACCATTCGCCGAGGTCCCGGCCGCTGGCCGCCTCAAGTTCGGAGAGGAGATCGGAGAGCTCGGTATTGGCCCAGGAGTGCTTTCCAAAGTACTCGCGAACACCCTGCATGAATTTATCCTGGCCAACCCAGGCCACCAGCTGCTTCAGGACGGAAGCGCCCTTGGCATAGGTGATGCCGTCGAAATTCACCAGGACGTCTTCGAGATCGCGGATCTCAGCGACGATGGGGTGCGTGGTGGGCAGCTGGTCCTGCCGGTAGGCCCAGGCCTTTTCCATTGACGCGAACGTGGTCCACGCCTGTTTGAACTCGGTAGCCTCCGCCGCTGCCAGCGCGGACATGAACTCGGCGAAGGACTCGTTGAGCCAAAGGTCGTTCCACCAGCGCATGGTCACCAGGTCCCCGAACCACATGTGGGCGAGCTCATGGAGGATCGTGATGGCGCGCCGCTCCACCGTGGCATCCGGAACGCGGGAGCGGAAGACATAGCTTTCCAGGAAGGTGACTGCCCCGGCGTTCTCCATGGCTCCGGCGTTGAATTCCGGCACAAACAGCTGGTCGTACTTCTCGAAGGGGTAAGGCGTGCCGAACTGGGCTTCGTAGAAGGCAAAGCCCTGCCGGGTGAGTTCGAAGATGTTCTCGGCGTCGAGGAATTCCATCAGGGAGCGGCGGGCGAACACACCAAGCGGAATGGTTCGCCCGTCGGAGCTGGTGAGCTCGGACCGGACGGACTGGTAGGGGCCGGCGATCAGGGCGGTGATGTAGGAAGAGATCCGCGGAGTCGGCTCGAAGGACCAGGTCGCGCGCGGGTGCTCGTTGTCTGCGGCGTCGGCCGCAACCGGCTCGGGGGTGGGGGAGTTGGAGATGACGTCCCAGTGGGCCGGGGCCGTGACGGTGAACCGGAAGGTGGCCTTGAGATCAGGCTGCTCGAAGACGGCGAATACGCGCCGTGAATCCGGGACCTCGAACTGTGAGTAGAGGTAAACCTCGTTATCCACCGGGTCCACGAAGCGGTGCAGGCCCTCACCGGTGTTCATATAGAACGCCTCGGCTTCCACCACCAGTTCATTGGACGCGGCAAGATCGGGCAGCTGGATACGCACCCCGTCAGAAACGGTTTCAGGATCCAGGCTGACGCCGTTAAGCGTGATCCGGTGAACGTTCGCCGTGACGGCGTCGATGAAAGTGGAGGCGCCCTGGGCCGCGGAGAACCGCACCACGGTTGTGCTTCCGAAGACTTCGTCGCCACGGGTCAGATCCAGGTTGATGTCGTATGACTCGACATCGATCAGTTCTGCCCGGACACGTGCTTCAGTGCGGGTGAGATTCATACCTGGCAAGGTAGAGCCTTTCGAAGTGGAGAGTGCAGCCGCCGGTCCTTCTGGAACCCGGCGGCGTCAAGTGAACAATTGCAACATTCTCTCACTCTTCGACGCAACAGGTGGAAGCAAGGATATGGCTAGCGGCCGGTCCGTGGCTTGCTTTACGGAAGTCAGCGCGCGCCTGCAATGCGGAGATTCGTCCAAGTCTCGCCAAGCTTTTGGACCGTTCCCCAGCGCCCTGACCCCAGTATTGCGTAGTTATACAGGTCGCCCTTTTTGCTGCGGGCTACCAGACTCATCCCGCCGTTGCCCGTGAGATCCGTTCCAACCGAAATGCTGTTCATGCTGTCCCAGCCGGAGCCGATTGTCTGGGCTCCTTGAATGAAATAGCCGCCCACCGTGCGCCGGTAGAAACGCATGTCACCGTTGGGGGCAGCTGCAAGTACATCGCTAATGCCGTCCCCGTCCCAATCAAGCACCTGGATGCGCAAACCAGACCAGCCAACTCCCACAATGCCGCCGCCTTGCAGCAGGGAAACACCATCAACATTGACGTAACTGCGGAGATTGCCCATTGCATCTATCCCAAGAATTCCGGGCAATCCGTTGGCCGGACGGTCCAATGAAATTGTCAGGCCTCCCCATCCCACGCCTACGGTCCGGGACGAGGCGAATCCGCCAGTCGCTGCTCCATAGAAAACGGTCAGAGTGCCTTCCTCCCACTGGACTAGGACATCCATCACGCCGTCCCTGTTCCAATCAACCGTGTGAAAGGACTGCACGGCGTGGAAACCCTCACCGATTCTTACCGGTTTGTCCAAGACCCCATTCAGTTTGGCGGCGTATCGCTGAAGGTATCCCCCTGTAAGGGTGACGATGTCTGCTGCAGCAATTGATGGACCCGGCCCCGGGGCACGCTGCGTGCCGAGAGGGAGGAAGCCGTTCCAGCCGGTGCCGGCAGTCCAGGATCCCGACCAGCCGGTGCCGTTGGAGTTGTAATAGGCGAGCTTGCCGTCGGTGAACGTTGCCAGCAATCCACGGCTACCCTTGCCGTTAAAATCAACTGCAGCCCTAATGCTCGTCGCATTGTGCCAGCCGACCCCGATCTGGACCTGCGCTCCGGCAGCCCCGGCCGAGGTCCTTTTCCTGGAGACAAGGGTCCCGTTATTCATCGTGGACACGAGTTCTGGGACGCCGTCTTTATTCATGTCCGTAATTGCGAAATTCTTTGGGTCGTATCCAGTGGCAATGACGGAACCGGGAGATAGGTAGCCGCCGGACCTATTGCGGTAGGACCACGCCCGCCCGCGAGTGTCCACCGCGATCACGCCGGGCAGGGAATCGCCGGCAGCCCACTTGCCAACCGTAATGCGGAGGCCTGACCAGCCTTCCCCGATGGTGGCGGGACCGCTGAAGCCACCCGTCTTGTAGCCGTAGTAGACATTGAGCGTCCCGCCGGAGGTCTGGGCCACCAGGTCCAGAACGCCGTCACCGTTCCAATCGACGGAATGAGCTGAGACGGTTCCTGACCATCCGGTACCGATCTGACGAGTCCCCGAGAACCCTCCGCTGGCATTGGACCGGTAGTTCACCAGGTTTCCCGACGGATCGATGGCCACGAGGTCCGCTACGGACGGAATCGAAGGCTCCGTGCCGATTGTCACCGAGGCGGAGTCCGCAGTTACCGAGTTGATCCTGATGATCGTCCCCGTATGGGTTGTGAAGGTCTGCCCCGCCTGCCACGCATGGTTGGTGTTGTAGTAACCGGCGAAGGGACGGGTGGACGGTGGAATGATGAGGGAGAAGACGGACCACGTGTTGACTGCGTCAGCCTTGACGATTTTGACGCCGCGGTTGCCTGCAGGCCCCCACTGAAGATACTGGTCGTAGCCAGCCGGCTGGCGCAGTTCCAGGTAGTACACCTCACCGGATACGGGGTCGGTGAACTTCACCGCGCGGTTCGTGCCCGACCCGCCCCACGGGCGGAGAGTATAGGTTTTGGAGCCGGAGATCCGGCCGGCGTTCAGAACCTCGTTGCCGTTGCCGAACTTGCCGACATCCCAGAAATACGAGTTGATCACCGGCTGGTTGTACTGGGCCGAGCCCATCAGATCCGTGGTGTCGCCGTATTCCCGGCTGCTGCAGGCTCCGTCGCTCCAGCGCCCGTTCGCGGCCCGGCTGACGTCTGACCTCCCGTTGGTGCACTGCAGGCTATTGGCATGCAGCAGCCCGAGCACATGCCCCACTTCGTGGGTGACAACGTTGTTGGTGAAGGCGGACGGAGCGGGCATCAGGATCCGGCCCGCAGTACCACCGACGGTCCAGCCGCCTCCGAGAATGCCGCCGTAGCCGCCGGATTTCAGATCCGCAGTCGGCACGAACACCACCAGCGCGGTGTAGGGGTTATCCACCCACTTCAGCTCACGGGCAATCTTGTTCATCATGGTGGCGTAGTCGTCGTTGGCATATGCCGAGGCACTGTAATGCACCTTCTCCGACGCGATCGACATGGATAGCCGGTTATTGGACATGGCACGCCAGTAGGAACTGGCACTCGAAATGGAGTTCCTCGCGGCAGTCAAATCCACCAGGTTCCCGTTGCCGTGCACTGTGGCCCGGACGAGAGTCACCTTGATGTTTCCAGCCCTGGCCACTGCCGAGAGCATACTGGCCGGATCCTCCGCGCTTCGGGCAGACGGTGCGTGCTCATTCTCCCCGGATTCGACGGCAGGGTGAACGCTTCCGTCCGCTTCGGTAATCAGCGGCGAATCCGGTCCCGGAACCACATGGCCCTCACCTACGGGAACATATTCGTACCCGTCATCCTCCGCTTCGCCGGAACTCTCGCCGGACTCTGACGGGACGGCTTCCACCGGAGGAAGGGAAACCTCAGGTGAGGGCAGAACCGTCGCTTCGGGGGCTGTATCCGGGTCGCTGACTGCCGAGGGCAAGGACTGCAGCGGTGCTGACTGATCCTGCGCAGGTGCCGGTTCGCTACCCGGTGCTTCGGCCGCCGGGGACACTGTCTCCTGAACCGGCTGCTCCGCTGCTGCGGCCGGCGGCACCAGGCTGCCCAGCGTCAGCGCGGACAGCAGCGTCGCAAGTAGGGCGAGTTTTCCGGTTTTCATGGCGGTCCTTGCATAGCGGGTTAAATCCGGGTCCGGGCGCAGTGGTCAGGCCGGGGCTTTCCACCTACCGGAGGAAAGCCCATTTCCAGCGAAACCACCTGCACCCTCCGCTATCGGCCGTCATCGCGTCAGCGTTACCGGTTTCGAAGACACAGCGGCAAAAAAGCTAGGCTTGATGTGGCAGTCCCGCCAACGTCCTTCCAATGAACGGAAACCAATGCGCGTCCACATCGCAACCGACCATGCCGGACTCGAACTTTCAGCACACCTGCAGGAGCACCTCGCCGCCAAGGGCTACGACGTCGTAGACCACGGACCCCGGGAGTATGACGCGGAAGACGATTACCCGGCCTTCTGCATTAATGCGGCAGCCGCCGTCGTCGTGGATCAGGAGTCGGGTGTCAGCGCCTTGGGCATTGTTCTGGGCGGGTCGGGCAACGGCGAACAGATCGCTGCGAACAAGGTCCGGGGTGTCAGGGCGGCGCTGGCCTGGAACCTGGACACGGCACGGCTGGCACGCCAGCACAATGACGCGAACGTCGTGGCGGTGGGCGGACGCCAGCATTCCCTGGCCGAGGCAACGGAAATCATTGACGCGTTCCTGGAAGAACCCTTCAGCGAGGCAGAACGGCACATCCGCCGCATCGCGCAGATCGCTGAGTACGAGGTCACCGGCAGCATCGCCGCAAGCTGATGCCCGAAGGTCATTCCATTCACCGCCTCGCCCGGCAGTTCACCTCGGTGTTTGCCGGGCAGCAGCTCTCCGTTTCCAGCCCCCAGGGCAGGTTCGCCGCTGGTGCGGCACGGCTGGATGGACAGGTCCTGGTGGGTGCCACGGCCCACGGCAAGCAGCTGTTCCTGGAATTCGACAATGAACTCTTCCTGCGGATCCACCTGGGACTCTATGGTGCCTTCGACTTCGGCGGGGACCAGACCTTCCGCGGTGCCTCCAGCATCGGCGCCCCGCGCCGGGTGGGGGAGCGGGAGGTGGCTGACGACGGCGGCGGCGGTGACACCTACGCTGGTCCGCCGCCGCCCAAGGGCGCCGTCCGGGTCCGGCTGGTCTCCGGACACGGCTGGGCGGACCTCCGCGGTCCGACAGCCTGCGAGGTCATCACGCCCGGGGAGCAGCGGGCTGCCTTGGCAAAGCTGGGGCCGGATCCGCTGCAGCCGGAGGCAGATTCCGATGAATTCGTGCGGCGTCTGACTGCGCGGGCCTCTCCTGTTGGCCTGCTGCTGATGAACCAGGAGGTGCTTGCCGGCGTCGGCAACGTCTACCGGGCCGAAGTCCTGTTCCGCCAGCAGGTCTCTCCGTGGCGGACGGGGAAAACCCTGCGCCGGGACCAGGCACTGGATTTATGGAACGATGTTGTCTCGGTCATGGCCGACGGCGTCGCTGCGGGCCGGATTATTACGACCCGGCCGGAGCACCGGAATGATGACTCCGCGCCGGTTCCCGCAGCGGAAGCCCACTATGTCTACAAACGCCAGGGCCTGCCTTGCCGGATCTGCGGCACGGAGGTTGCCATGACTGAGATGGCTGCGCGGAAACTGTACTGGTGCGTGTCCTGCCAGGAACGGTAGGACGCCTGCATGCAAAAAAATCCCGGCACACCCTTGAGCTCTCGCTCAATCAGGTGGTCCGGGACCTTTTTCTGGTTTTTATTTGGAGGGGATGACGGGAATCGAACCCGCGTAATCAGTTTGGAAGACTGAGGCTCTACCATTGAGCTACATCCCCGGCGCCGTAAGGCAGGATTTACTTTACACGGCTTTTCGGTGGATGAATAATCGGTGGCGTCACCACCGGTATCAGGCGTTCAACATGGGGTTCGGCATCCCGGAATTGTGCATCGGACTTGCAATGCCGGTAGGCTGTCAGGTGCACTGACGGGGTGTAGCTCAGCTTGGAAGAGCGCCTGCTTTGGGAGCAGGAAGTCGCAGGTTCAAATCCTGTCACCCCGACTCTGTATAAACGACGGTGCAGATCAACCCCAGACCCCTCAGGAGAACTAACGCTGTGAAGAGCGCTGTAGAAAACCTCACACCCACGCGGGTAAAGCTCAACGTTGAAGTTCCGCTTGAGGAACTGAAGCCGAGCATCGACGAGGCCTACAAGACCATCGCCACCCAGGTGCAGGTCCCGGGCTTCCGCAAGGGCAAGGTCCCCAACCAGCTCATCGATCAGCGCGTTGGCCGTGGCTACGTCCTGGAAACCGCCATCAATGACGGCCTCAACGGCTTCTACCAGGCAGCTGTCCAGGAAACGGGCATCCGTCCGCTCAGCCGCCCCGAGGTGGAAATCAGCGAAGTACCGGATCCCACTTCCGATGAGGGCCAGCTGGTCTTCAACGTCGAGCTGGACATCCGCCCCGAGATCGAGCTCCCGGACTACGCCGGCATCGAGGTCACCGTCGAGGCCGCAGAAGCCGGCGACGCCGACATCGAGAAGGCACTGGATGAACTGCGCGGCCGCTTTGGCACGCTGAAGTCCGTCGACCGCCCGGCCGCCGAGAACGATTTCCTCACCATGGACCTGGTTGCCAAGGTTGACGGCGAAGAGGTCGATTCGGCCGCAGACCTGTCCTACCAGGTTGGTGCCGGAACCATGCTCGAGGGCATGGACGAGGCTGTCACCGGTCTGTCCACGGATGAGTCCGCTACCTTCAACACCAAGCTGGCCGGCGGCGAGCACGCAGGGTCCGACGCCGAGGTCACCGTCACCGTCAAGGCCGTCAAGGAGCGCGAACTCCCCGAAGCCAACGACGATTTCGCCCAGCTCGCCAGCGAATTCGACACCATCGCTGAACTCCGCGAAGACCTGGCCAAGCGCGCTGCTGAGTCCAAGGTCATGGAGCAGGGCGTCGAAGCCCGCGACAAGGTTCTGGAAAAGCTCCTGGAAATGGTCGAGGTTCCGGTTCCGGAATCCGTCATCGAAGAGCAGCTTGAGCAGCACTTCAACTCTGACTCCGAGCACGCCGCAGGCGAGGACCACGACACGGAAGAACACCGTGCCGAGATCCGCACCAACACGGAGCAGGCCTTCAAGAACGAAATCATCCTTGACGCAGTAGCGGACAAGGAAGAGGTCGGAGTCAACCAGAACGAGCTCATCGACTACATCGTCTCCATGGCCAGCCAGTACGGCATGGATCCGAACCAGTTCGCCCAGCTGATCGACCAGGGTGGCCAGGTTCCGATGATGGTTGGCGAAGTCCGCCGCCGCAAGGCACTCGCCAAGGTCCTCGAACTCGCCAAGGTCACCGACACCACCGGTGCCGAGGTCGACCTCAGCGCATTCGTCCGCCCGGAAGGTGAAGAAGCAGCAGCAGAAGCCGCCGATTCCGCCGAGGCCGCCGAAGAAACCACCGAGGACAAGGCTTAGCCTTCCCTCCGCCGGGCTGTCCGGCAGTCCACGAAGCACCGCAGCACTGGCTGCGGTGCTTCGTGCTTTAACGCGCAGGCCGGAGGGGGGCTGGCGCTGCCTGCTCGCCACGGAGCCACCGTGCGCCGTCAGCGAACAGCGCGCGTAACGGGAGCAAAAGCCGCATCGGAGAGGTTAGTGTCCAAGGAGAGATAAACGGCGGACGCCGGCCCGGTGCACAGCGGGCCCGTTTTACCGCCAGAGCGAGAGGTCACTCAGTATGGCAAATGCACCCAGCACACCCACTATGGCTACTGTGGACCCGGCCAGCCGGGATGACTACATCTACAACCGGCTGCTGAAGGAACGGATCATCTGGCTCGGCTCGGAAGTCCGGGACGATAACGCCAACGCGATCTGCTCCCAGCTCCTGCTCCTCTCCGCCGAGGACCCCGAAAAGGACATCTTCCTCTACATCAACTCTCCCGGCGGGTCCGTGACTGCCGGCATGGCGATCTACGACACGATGCAGTTCATCCCGAACGACGTCGTCACGGTCGCTACCGGCCTGGCCGCCTCCATGGGCCAGTTCCTGCTCTCCTCCGGCACCAAGGGCAAGCGCTACGCCACCCCGCACGCACGGATCCTGATGCACCAGCCCTCCGGCGGCATCGGCGGCACCGCATCGGACATCCGCATCCAGGCCGAACTGATCCTGCACATGAAGCAGGTCATGGCCGAGCTCACCGCCGAGCAGACCGGCCAGAGCGTGGAGACGATCCTGAAGGACAATGACCGCGACAAGTGGTTCACCGCAGAAGAGGGCCTTGCCTACGGCTTCTTCGACAAGATCTCGGCCCACGCCGGCGGCGTTACCGGCGGCGGCGGAACCAACCAGGAGCAGGGCGAGCAGGAATAACCCCCGCTTCCGCCCAGCGCATCTCAGACTTCAGGAGTAAAGCAATGAACCACAATTTCGGAACCCCCGGCAGCACGGCATCGCAGATGCCGTCCAGCCGCTACGTACTGCCCCAGTTCGAAGAGCGCACGCCGTACGGCTTCAAGCGCCAGGACCCGTACACCAAGCTCTTCGAAGACCGCATCATCTTCCTGGGCGTCCAGGTTGACGACGCATCGGCCGATGACGTCATGGCTCAGCTGCTGGTGCTGGAATCCACTGACCCGGACCGGGACATTACCCTGTACATCAACTCTCCCGGCGGATCGTTCACGGCCATGACGGCCATCTACGACACCATGCAGTACATCCGGCCGGAGATCCAGACCGTCTGCCTGGGCCAGGCAGCCAGCGCCGCCGCCGTCCTGCTGGCCGCCGGTACGCCGGGCAAGCGGCTGGCCCTTCCGAACGCACGTGTCCTGATCCACCAGCCGGCCCTTGGCGGCGGGGAGCGCGGGCAGGCCTCCGACCTGGAAATCCAGGCAGCAGAGGTCATGCGCATGCGCACCTGGCTGGAGGACACCCTGGCACTGCACTCGAACAAGACGTCCGAGGAAGTGAACCGGGATATCGAGCGCGATAAGATCCTCACCGCGGCCGGCGCCCTGGAATACGGTCTGATCGACCAGGTGCTCGACTCCCGCAAGATCAAGACCCCGGCAATCAACAAGGCCTGATAAGGGTTAGCGGCACCGTTTCGGCCGGACCACCGGCGGCGCGGCACCAGCCCTCCGGGCTGCACCGAGGAAGCCCGTGGCGCGGAAAAACCGCACCACGGGCTTCTGGGTTGCTGATTACCTCACCCAAGTGTCCTAGAGTGGAACATGGTTGACTGGCACGCTTTTCCTTCCGGCACGTCATTCGTACGAGAACCGCTGACGAAGGACCATCTAAAGGGGACAGAATTATGGCTCGCATTGGTGAGAGCGCAGATCTGCTCAAGTGCTCTTTCTGCGGAAAGAGCCAGAAGCAGGTGCGCAAGCTCATTGCCGGCCCCGGCGTCTACATCTGCGATGAGTGCATCGAACTCTGCAATGAAATCATCGAGGAAGAACTCTCCGAAGTAGCCGAGGGTGATTCCTTCGTCCTGCCCAAGCCCCGAGAGATTTTCGACTCGCTGCAGGAGTACGTGATCGGCCAGGAACCGGCCAAGCGCTCCCTCGCCGTCGCCGTGTACAACCACTACAAGCGCATCCAGTCGGGTCACGCCAGCCGTGGCCCCGGCAACCTCGCCGATGCCGTCGGCACTGAAGACGTGGAGATCGGCAAGTCGAACATCCTGCTGATCGGCCCCACCGGCTGCGGCAAGACCTACCTGGCCCAAACCCTGGCCCGCCGGCTGAACGTGCCGTTCGCCGTCGCTGATGCCACGGCCCTGACCGAAGCAGGCTACGTCGGTGAGGATGTGGAGAACATCCTGCTCAAGCTCATCCAAGCCGCGGACTACGACGTCAAAAAGGCCGAGCAGGGAATTATCTACATCGATGAGATCGACAAGATCTCGCGGAAGAGTGAAAACCCGTCCATCACACGGGATGTCTCCGGCGAAGGCGTGCAGCAGGCGCTGCTGAAGATCCTGGAAGGTACCGTCGCCTCGGTTCCGCCGCAGGGCGGGCGGAAACATCCGCACCAGGAATTCATCCAGATCGACACGACCAACGTGCTCTTTATTGTGGCCGGTGCCTTCGCAGGCCTGGAAGAAATCATCGGTTCGCGTTCCGGCCGGAAGGGTATCGGCTTCGGTGCGCCCCTGAATGAAGCCAGTAAGGGTACCGATTCCTACGCGGAGGTGATGCCGGAGGACCTGCTGAAGTTCGGGCTCATCCCCGAATTCATCGGGCGGCTGCCGGTCATCACCACCGTCTCCAACCTGGACCGCACCGCGCTGATCCAGATCCTCACGGAACCCAAGAACTCCCTGGTCAAGCAGTTCCAGAAGATGTTCCAGCTGGACGGCATCGAACTGGCCTTCGATCCCGAAGCGCTAGAGGCCATCGCGGATCAGGCACTGGAGCGGGGCACCGGAGCCCGCGGCCTGCGCGCCATCCTCGAAGAGGTGCTCCTGCCGGTCATGTTCGACCTGCCGAGCCGTGAGGACATTGCCCGCGTCGTCATCAGCCGCGAAGCGGTGACGGAGAAGGCAGAACCCACCCTGATATCCCATGACGTGATCGCCAAGCGGAGGAACAAGTCCGCCTAGCGCCGCCCGCGCCTGCCACCGCTAAACCATGAACACCGTTCCTAGGAGTGTCTACGTGCCCGAAAATACTGCGACAGCCGACTTTTGGTTCGACCCGACCTGCCCGTTCGCCTGGATCACTTCCCGCTGGATGGGCGAAGTCGAAAAGGTCCGCGATGTGCGGACCGAGTGGCACGTTATGAGCCTTTCCGTTCTCAACGAGGGCCGCGACCTGCCGGAGGCCTACCGGAAGCGCATTGACCGGGCCTGGGGTCCGGTACGCGTGATCATTGCTGCCGCTGAGCTGCATGGAACCGAATACATCAAGAAGCTCTACGATGCGATGGGCACCCGGATCCACGAACAGGGCATCAGCGACTATGACGAAGTGATCGCCAAATCCCTGGCTGAAGTAGCCCTGCCCGCGGATCTGGCCGCCTTTGCTGCAAGCGACGAGTACGATGCCCAGCTCCGTGCTTCACACCAGGAAGCGATCGAGAAGGTGGGCGACGACGTCGGAACCCCCGTGGTGGCGTTCAACGGTACCGCGTTCTTCGGCCCGGTCCTCACCCGCATTCCGCGCGGGGAGGACGCTGGCAAGATGTTCGACGGCGCCCTGCTGCTGGCTTCGAACCCGCACTTCTTTGAAATCAAGCGCAGCCGCACCGAGGACCCTGCCTTCGATTAGTCCCGTCTCACGAGCCCGGGCGGGATTCCTCACGGATGATCTCGGCTATCCGGGTGTAACCCAGCCGCACCGCGTTCTCCAGGGCCGTCCGCCCCTGGGGATCGCGGATGCCTGGGTCGGCCCCTGCTGCCAGGAGCTGCCGGACAACGTCCTGCTGGCGGGGACCGCCGTTGTTGAGCAGGATCGCCTCCTGCAGGGCCGTCCAGCCCAGGTTGTTGACGTGGTTCACCGGCACACCGGCGCCTAGCAGGATCCGCACCGTCTCGGTGTGGCCGTGTTCGCTCGCAGGAATCAGCGCGGTCCCGCCGTAGCGGTTGGTGCTGGCCACGTCAGCTCCCGCCGCGAGAGTCAGCTGCAGGACCTCGTTGAAGCCTTCCGCCCCGGCATAGAGGAACGCCGAATCCTGCAGCGAATCCTTGGCATTAACATCAGCTCCGGCGGCGATGAGCTCGGAGGTCCGGGCGGCGTCGTTCGCCTTGGCCGCCCGGATAAGCTCTGCGTCCAAAACAGCCTGCTGCCCGGGGACAGAACCGGCGCCGGTCCTGGCGCCGGTCCTGTGGTAGGTCCGGACGGCGCTGGTCCGGTGGGCGCTGGACGAGTTGGTGCAGGCCAGGCCGGGGCCGGCGTTGGTTCGGGTGCTGCGGATGCGCTGCCTTCTGCTTCCACTTCCTGCGTCCCGGCCGATTCCGGCTGTGATGAGCGCGGTTGCGGTGTGCCCTGGCTGCAGGCCGAAACCGCGATCAGTAACGTGAGCACGGCGCCGCAGAACAGGAGGAGCGTCCGGGTGTTCCTGTTGAAGGACATTACGCTCCTATTTCTCGATGCCGTTCCCGCCGGCGCCGGCGGCAGCCCCGGCGATGGTTTCGGCTCCGGCTGCCGCGCAGGCTTCATCCAGCATGCCATCCGGGGCACCTCCCACGCCGATGCCGGCAACGGAAACCCCGTCAACTTTCAGCGGCACTCCGCCGGCCAGGAACAGCGTCCCCGGCAGGTCGGCGATGCCGGGACCGCTGCCGGTCACCCGCTGGGACAGCTCGCTGGTCGGCGCTCCGAAGGCGGCGGCGGTGTAGGCCTTCTGCTGGGCAGCTTCGATGGTGTGTTCTGCGGCGTTGTCCCCGCGGAGGAGGGCCTGCACCGTGCCGAAACGGTCCACCAGCGCCACCGTCACGAAGGGCAGCTTCCCGGCCACGCAGCTGCTCAGCGCTGCCTGGACCGCGGCTGCCGAGGCCTCGGCGGTGATGCGGTTCTGGGCAACCGTCGTCTCCGGAGCGGGCTGAATATCGACTACGGACACTTCTGCCGCGGCCGGCACCGCGGGTGCGGAGCCCGGGCCGGCGGCAGCGACGGGGGTGTTCACTGTGTTCGCTGCGGCCGTCAGCGCTCCGGTCAGCAACAACGCCCCGGCGGCGGCGGCGGTTGTGATCTTCGCTGATTTCTTCACGGGTTCTCCTCTATGGGGTGGGGCCGGTGCTGGATGCCCGGGTTCTCTTTCCATGGTTCCCGGCGGCTGAGAAGGGGGCATCGGGCCTTCGCCTGCCGATGTCTGCGCCAAAGGGCCAGCCATGTCAGCCAAAAGGCTGAGGGGGCCTGGAAGCGCGGCGAATAGGATGGAAAGGAGTACTCCATCCACCGGAACCGGAACCCTATGCCTTCGTCTACAACCGTCCGGCCGCAGTCCGCTGCTGCCGCTGCCCCCGCCACCGGAACCGGTACGCTCAGCCGGATCGACGCCGTCGTGCATCTGGGGTTTGCCGTGCTGCTGGTGGCGTCCGCCGTCCGCTATGTGATGCGGCACAGCCCGGCGGACAACGTGGGTGTGCTGGTGCTTGCCGCGGCTGCCTGCGGACTTTATGCCCTGATCGCGGTGCTGTCGCGGCGGTCCCGGCCGTGGGCCGTCTGGCTGTTTGTCCTGGTGGGACTCTGGGCGCTGCTGGTGGTGGTGGCCCCGAGCTTCGCCTGGGGTTCCTTCGCGGTGTTCTTTCTGTGCCGAACGGCTTTCACCGGATGGGTCTCCTATGTCACCGGCGGTGCGACGGCGGCAGCAACGGCCGCCGGACTGTTCCGGCTCAGCGGCGGCAGTGACGTTGCCATGCTCCTGGGTCCGCTGGTGGTGGGGGTTATGCTGACGCTCATCTACGACCGCATTGAGCACGACGCCGCCGAGCAGCGCCGTTTGCACGCGGCAGTCTCGCAGGCGCAGGAGAGGCTTGCTGCCACCGAACGCCGGGCCGGGATCGTTGAAGAACGGGCACGGGTGTCACGCGAAATCCACGACACAGTGACGCAGGGCCTGGCGAGCAGCCTGCTGCTGCTGGAAGCCGCCCACCGGTCCTGGCCCGATCCGGCGGCCCGCGGGGAGGTGCGCAGCGCCAACGTTATGCTGCGCCAGAACCTTGCCGACACCCGCAGCCTGGTCCATGAACTGGCGTCCCCCGGGCTGGAGAGCGCACCGCTTCCGGACGCCCTGCACCAAGCTGCCTCGCAGTACGTGCCAACGGTCCGGCTGTGTGTCACGGGCGAACCGCGCGAGGTTGGTGCCGAAATCCGGCATGCCCTGCTGCGGATGGTTCAAAGTGCCGCCGCCAATACGGCGCTGCATGCCTCTGCGGCCAGCGCCACGCTCACCTTGGGTTTCCTGCCCGAAACCGTCACGCTCGATTTCCATGACGACGGCGCGGGCTTCGATCCGGAGTCGGTCCCGCCTCCGTCCGACGCCGGCGGTTACGGACTGCGGGCAATGCGGCAGCGGGTGGAACAGCTGGGAGGCGAGTTCTCGCTGGAAAGCAGCCCGGGAGCGGGAACCATCGTCGCCGCTGCCCTTCCCGCCGGGATCACTCGATGAACCCGATTACCGTGCTGCTTGTGGATGATCATCTGGTGGTCCGCAGCGGCCTGACGGCGCTGCTGGCAACGCAGCCTGACCTGGAAGTGGTGGCCGGGGCAGCCTCGGGGGAGGAGGCCCTTGCCCAAGTGGAAAAGCATTCCCCTGCGGTGGTCATCATGGACCTCGCAATGGGCGCCGGAATGGACGGAATCGAAGCCATCCGGCAACTGCGCCGGCGCAACAACTCCCAGGCGATTATCGTCTTCACCACGTACGACTCCGATGCCGACATTGTCCGTGCCGTGGATGCCGGAGCCATGGGCTACCTGCTCAAGGACGCCTCACCGGAGGAGATCTTTGCGGCCGTGAGGGGTGCAGTGCAGGGCCGCAGCATCATGAGCCCGCCGGTGGCCTCCCGGCTGTTCCAGCAGCTGCGCAACCCGGAAGCCGTGCTGACCCCGCGCGAGGCGGAACTGCTGAGCCTGCTCACCGAGGGGCTCAGCAACCGGGACCTGGGCCGACGCCTGTCCATCTCCGAAGCCACGGTGAAGACGCATCTGGCGCACATTTACGCGAAACTGGGGGTGGAGACCCGGGCAGCAGCGATCTCCACCGCCATCCGCCGGGAGGGCATGCGCTGACCTCCCGGCGAAGGTGTCCCGGCTTAGTGCCCGGCAGGCTGGCTGGCCAGGGCGGCCAGGGCGGTGTAAGAGGACTGCGCGCCCGGAAGCGTCGCAGCCAGCGCCCCGGCCCGGGCGGCAAACCCGGCTGCGGCGGGCAGAGCGTCGCGGGCCGCGAGCCGGGCGGCAGTGGCCGCCGTGAACGCATCGCCGCAGCCGGTGGTGTCCACCGCGCTCACCCGGGTGGGGGCCACCGGCACGATGCGGTCTTCACCGGCAGCCGTACCATCCAGTACGACGGCGCCGTCCCCGCCCAGGGTGATGACGGCGCGGTCAATGCCCAGGCGGGCAAAAGCCCCGATGACCGCCTCCCAGTCAGCGGCAGGATCGGCCAGGCCGCAGACCTGGGCCGCTTCATGTGCATTGACCAGCAGCACATCGGTGAGTGCCAGCAACTCGGCCGGAACTTCACGGTAAGGCGAGAGGTTCAGCAGTACCGCGGCACCGGCGTCGTGCCCTGCCTTCGCAGCGGCGGTCACCGTTTCCAGCGGAACCTCCAGGCTCAGGCAGAGCACAGCTGCGCCGTCGAACAGATCGTCCGGCAGATCGGCGCCGCTGAGCGTGCCGTTGGCGCCGGGGGAAACAATAATGGTGTTCTCCCCGGCAGCATCCACCACGATCATGGCTGTACCCGTGGCCGTGTCCGGACGCCGCAGCACGCGGGAGGCATCCACGCCGGCGTCGGCCGCCGCCTTGAGCAGCAGGTCCCCGTGTCCGTCGGCCCCGACCGCCCCGAAGAGCCGCACATCGGCGCCCAGGATGGCGGCTGCGGCCGCCTGATTGGCGCTCTTGCCGCCGGGGACAATAACCAGTTCCGAGCCGTTGAGCGTCTCCCCGGGGGAGGGGAAACGGTCGGTGCGGACAGTCAGGTCAGCATTCAGCGAGCCTACAACTACAACTTTTCCGGCGGACATGCGCAGGACTCTCCTTAGTGGGGGATCAGCGGGTGGCGGTGGCTGCGTCGGCGTGAACCTCAGCGTCAACCGGCTTGGGGATCAGGAAGGACGCGGCCAGAGCCAGCACCAGAATCACCAGACCGGTAATAATACCGCCGTAGTAGCCTTCTGTGCCGGAGCCGTCCGCAGCGGTTGTCGCCGTCTTGACCGCGTAGATCACCGCAAAGCTGAGGCCCGCGCCCAGGTTGAAGGCACCGGCGTTGAGGCCCGGAAGGAAACCGGGGTTCTCCTTGGGGGAGAGCACAATGCCCAGTCCGTTGAGCATGATGTTGCCAATGCCGGCATAGGTGATGCCGACCAGGAGGGAAACGCCCAGCAGCCCAAGCCTGGAGTCGCTGCCGACCACCAGCAGCATCAGCGCCAGGGCGATCACGGAGCCGATCATGCCGATCCGAAGCACCTTGCCGTAGCCCCAGGTGGCAGCGAGGCGGCCGGCGATCGGGCCCATCACCAGTCCGGCGATGGCATAGGGGGTGAGTGTCCACCACGCGGACTCTTCGGCGCCCATGCCAAAGCCCACAGCCCCATCCTGGGCCAGCGCGGGAATGATCCCGTTCATCACGGCAAACACGCCGGTCATGGTCAACAGGGTGGTCAGCAGCAGCGACCAAGTGGAGCGCTGTTTGAGCAGATGTGTGGCCACGAGCGGATGGTCGCTGCGGTTTTCCACCTTCCAGAAGACCGCAAACGCGACGACGGAGATAACGATGAGTCCGATGACCAGCGGCCAGTTGGCGTCCGCGAGTTTGCCGGCCTCGTTGAAGGCAGTCAGCAGGGTGCCCACCGAGATGACCAGGGGAACCACACCCACCCAGTCCATCTTTTCCTTCTTCTCGGCGGTGGACTCCGGCGCCAGCGCAAGCAGCAGGACCGACGCGATGGCACCGACGACGGCCATGGCCCAGAAGACCGAGGCGAAGCCGTGGTTCTGTGCCAGGTAGCCGCCAGCCAGGGCGTCCACTCCGGCAATGCCGCCGTTCACGGCGGTAATAACGCCCATCAGGGTGCCGTAGAGCTTCGGTTCACGGATCTCCACGCGGAGCATGATCAGGGCCAGCGGAACCACGGGGCCGGACACGCCCTGGATCAGGCGGGCAATAAACAGCACCTCGATGCTCGGCGCCAGCGCTGCGACCACGGAACCGATGGTCAGGATCACCAGCATGCCGCCGAGGACCTTCTTGCGGCCGATGATGTCACCGAGCCGGGGGAGGAACAGGGAGAACAGCGCTGCGGAGGTGAAGAACGCCGTCTGGCTCAGGCCAACTGCCGCCGATGTGGTGTTCAGTTCCTCTTCGATCGTGACCAGGGCTGGGGACAGCATGGAAGCGTTCAGCTGGAAGGCCACACAGGCAGCCAGCAGTGCTGTCATCAGCACCGCCACGTTTACGCGGCGCTGGGATGTTGCGCTCACAGGTCCACCTCGCCAATCCGCTCCAGGGCGTCCACGATCAGGTCCCAGAACTTCTGGTGGTCCAGGTCGACGGCCACGGAGGTGGTGCAGTCATCGGGTGCCGGTGCACGGAAGTCCGCCACCGTCATGCCCAGGGTCAGGGTGCCGGTCAGCTCGACGTCCAGCGGAACCCGCCGGGTGGTCATCACGGAAGGGTCGATCACGTAGGCAACGGCACACGGGTCGTGGACCGGCGGGAAGTCGAAGCCCTGAGCATCCTTGTACGTCTTGCCGAAGAACTCCAGGAGCTCGCCGACAAACTTTGCCGGCTTGGTGCCGACGGCGGCGATCCGGGCGGCGACCTCGTCCGTCGCCAGGGCCTGGTGCGTCAGGTCCAGGCCGACCATGGTCAGCGGCCACTTTTCGTTGAAGACGATGTGCGCGGCTTCCGGGTCAATGATGATGTTGAATTCGGCCACTGCGGACCAGTTACCCACGTGGTATCCGCCGCCCATGAGGACAACTTCCTTCACGCGTTCGGCGATGCGCGGTTCCTTGCGCACTGCCAGCGCAATGTTGGTCAGGCCGCCGGTGGGGACCAGCGTAACGGTGCCCGGCTCGTGTGCCATGACGGTGTCAATGATCAGGTCGACGGCGTGCCGCGGGTCCAGCTCGATGGCGGGCTCCGGCAGCTCGGGGCCGTCCATGCCGGATTCGCCGTGGATGTCCGGAGCGTTCTCGATGGTCCGGACCAGCGGACGGTCGCAGCCGGCGGCGAACGGCACGCCTGTGATATTTGCAACACGGGCAATGGCCAGCGCGTTGCGGGTCACCTTCTCCAGTGTCTGGTTTCCGACGACGGTGGTCACCGCCAGAAGATCGATCTCCGGGCTGCCGTGTGCCAGCAGCAGGGCGACCGCATCATCATGGCCGGGGTCGCAGTCCAGGATGATTTTGGTGGGCATAACTTCTCCGCTTCGTTGAGGTTCCAGCTGGGGGACCCTTGGGTCCCGTGGTGCAGTGCCCCGTCCTGGCGTCCGGTTCCGGGCCGCAGCGGTGCGGTACAGGCCGGGCCACGGCGGAGTGCAGCACGCGGCGGAACGGGATCAGGCGGAAGCCGGAAGACGGTTCGGAGGGCGGCACTGGCCCCTGGCGGGGCGGGCACTGTCTTAAAGATAGCGACGTTTCCTGCGCCGGATTTCACCCTGCTGTCCGGGCAGACCGGGCCGATTTGTCCCCGGACCGGAAGACGCTTAACCTGTCCGCTGCAGCTTGCCGGACCGTTTTCACGAGCCTGACCCGGCACCGGTCTCATTTGTCCGGTACCCGTCTGTCCGGTACCCATCTGCCCGGACCCATCTGTCCGGTTGCAGGTGCAGCAGACAGCAAAGCCCCCGGCCGGATCTCCGGCCGGGGGCTTTGCTGGTGTGGCTGGTTCCTTACTGCTCCGCGGGAGCCAGTTCCACGCCGCTCACGGTGAGTTCGCCGTCGGCGGCCACCAGATCCAGGTTGCGGACGTTGCCCGCCGCCAGCAGATCCGGGAGGCCGGCACGGAGGCGTTCCACCTGCGGTGCGGGAGCGCTCACCGTGGCGGTGAGCACCTCGGTGCGCTGCTTGACCTTGGCTTCGGACTTGGCCTTGCGGATGCCGCCCAGTGCCTGGGCAACGGTTCCAAGAATGGCCGCATCGGCGCCGGCTGCGCTGCCGCCCAGGCCGTCAGCCGAAGGCCACGCGGCGCGGTGCACGGAACCTGCGCGCCACCAGCTCCAGACCTCTTCGGTGGCGAAGGGCAGGAACGGTGCGAACAGGCGAAGCAGGGAATCCAGGGTCGTCGCCAGCGTTGCCAGGACGGAATCCTTTTCGGCGTCCCCTGCGGCTCCATAGGCGCGGTCCTTGATCAGCTCCACGTAATCGTCCGTGAAGGACCAGAAGAAGGACTCGGTGATCTGCAGGGCCCGGGCGTAGTCGTAGCTCTCGAACGCCTTGGTGGCGTTGTTGATGACGTCCACCAGCTGGATCAGCAGTGACTTGTCCAGCGGGTTCGTGATCACGGCACTGTCTCCCGTGACCACGTTGGCTTCCGTGGCGCCCAGGTTCAGCACGAACTTGGAGGCGTTGAGCAGCTTGATGGCTAGGCGGCGGCCGATCTTCATCTGCGCGATCTCGTAGGCCGTGTCAGCACCGAGCTTTGCCGACGCTGCCCAGTAGCGGACGGCGTCGGACCCGTAGTCGTTGAGCACATCGGTGGGGACCACCACGTTGCCCTTGGACTTGGACATCTTCTTGCGGTCCGGGTCCAGGATCCAGCCGGAAATGGCGGCATGCTTCCACGGAGCGGCGTGCTGCAGTGCATCGGCGCGGACCACGGAGGAGAACAGCCAGGTCCGGATGATGTCGTGGCCCTGCGGGCGCAGGTCGAACGGGAAGACCTTGGCGAACAGGTCCTCATCCACGCCCCAGCCGCCCACGATCTGCGGGGTGAGGGAGGAGGTGGCCCAGGTGTCCAGCACATCGGCGTCGCCGATAAAGCCGCCGGGCTGGTTGCGCTGGGACTCTTCGTAGCCCGGGGCCGGATCAGCGGCCGGGTCTGCCGGCAGCGACTCGAAGGACGGCAGGATCGGGTTGTCGTAATCCGGGTTGCCGGAGGCATCCAGCGGGTACCAGACCGGCACGGGCACACCGAAGAACCGCTGGCGGGAAACCAGCCAGTCGCCGTTCAGGCCCTCAATCCAGTTTTCGTAGCGGGAGCGCATAAACGCCGGGTGGAAGTCGATTTCCTTCCCGCGTGCGATCAGCCGTTCGCGGCGCTCGGCGTCGCGTCCGCCGTTGCGGATGTACCACTGGCGGCTGGTGACGACTTCAAGCGGCTTGTCGCCCTTTTCGAAGAAGTTCACCGGGTGGGTGATCTTCTTCGGCTCGCCGTCCAGGTCGCCGCTGGCGCGCAGCAGCTCGACCACGGTTTCCTTGGCGCTGAAGACGGTCTTGCCGGCGATGGCAGCGTAGTTTCCCTTGGCGCCCGGCGTGGCGATCCACTCCGGGGTGTCGGCCAGGATGCGGCCGTCACGGCCGATCACGGCGCGCGTGGGGAGGTTCAGCTCACGCCACCAGGTCACGTCGGTCAGATCGCCGAAGGTGCAGATCATGGCGATGCCCGAGCCCTTGTCCGGCTTGGCCAGCGGGTGCGCCTTAACCTCGACCTCGACGTCGAACAGCGGGGACTTCACCGTGGTGCCGAACAGGCGCTGGTAACGCTCGTCGTCGGGGTGGGCTACGAGAGCCACGCAGGCCGGGAGCAGCTCCGGGCGGGTGGTTTCGATCAGGACCTTCTCGCCGTCCGGGGCGTGGAAGCTGATCCGGTGGTACGCGCCGGGCTGCTCACGGTCCTCAAGCTCGGCCTGGGCGACGGCGGTGCGGAAGGTGACGTCCCAGAGGGTCGGTGCTTCGGCCATGTAGGCGTCGCCGGCCTTCAGATTTTCGAGGAACGCGCGCTGGCTGACGGCGCGGGAGTGGTCGTCGATGGTCCGGTACGTCCGCTTCCAGTCCACGGACAGGCCCAGGGTGCTGAAGAGGTTCTCGAAGACCTTTTCGTCCTCCACGGCCAGCTCTTCGCAGAGTTCGATGAAGTTGCGGCGGGAGACGACGTCGAAGTCACGCTGGTTCTTCGGTGCGGTGGCCGGCGGGCGGTAGTCCGGGTCGTACGGCTTGGTCGGGTCGCAGCGGACACCGTAGTAGTTCTGCACGCGGCGCTCGGTGGGCAGGCCGTTGTCATCCCAGCCCATCGGGTAGAAGACGTTCTTGCCCTTCATCCGCTGATAGCGGGCCAGGACATCGGTCTGCGTGTAGGAGAACATGTGTCCCACGTGGAGCGAGCCGGACGCCGTCGGCGGGGGAGTGTCGATCGAGTAGACCTCGTCCCGGACGGTGTCCGGGTTGAAGGCATAGGTTCCCTCTTCGCGCCAGCGGCGGCTCAGGGACTCTTCCAGCCCCTCCAGGGCGGGCTTGTCAGGAACGGAAACGGTGACGGGTGCGGGCGTGTCTGTGCCCGGGGTATTTTCAGCCATACGGCCTATTGTCCCATGTGCGGCCTTTCCTCCGGCATCTGTGTCGGGCGCTGTGAACTGCCTTTCCGTCCCGTGCCCGGCTACCACCCGGTGTTTGGCCGAGGGCAGTTCGAATGTCCGGATCCGGCGGGTCTCTGCGGAGCCCGACGTCGGCTGCCGGGTTCTGGTGGACCGGCTCTGGCCCCGCGGGGTCTCCAAGGAGCGGGCGCGCCTCGTCGATTGGCTCAAGGACGTGGCTCCCAGTACGGGCTGCGCCGGCGGTTCGGGCACCGGCCGGAGCCCTGGGACAGGTTTGCCGAGCGGTATCTGCAGGATGTGGCGCAACCCCGTGGTTGGTTCCTTTACTGCGCAGTGCCGGTCCCGGCCGGGCCGGGTGTGCATGCAGTCCTCCACCGGGCGGCGGGGCATCGGAGTTATGCACAAACTGGGCCCGCCCCGGCTCAGGCTGTCAGGGCTGACCAAAAGTGTTCCTTATGGACCGAGTCGAGGCGTTTGTCCGTGCGCATCACGGCGTCATCCGACATAGAGTCTTCGCCGCAAACGGTTTTAAGCGTGCCGAGATCCAGCGGGCGGTGCACTTGGGCGTTATCCGCCATGCCGGGCGGGGAACGTATGCAGTAGAGGGCGCGCCAGAGGAGTTATTGGCCGCGGCTCGGATGGGTGTCTCGCTGACCTGCGCGTCTGCGGCGTGCGTTCTCGGGTGGTGGGTCTTAGAACGACCGGACAGAATTCACGTCTGCATCGATGCTGGGAGGGCCGTCCCCGGTGTGGTGGCCCACCGGGGGCCAAGGCTTGCCGTTCGCCTCATTGCTCCCCGGCAACAGGTGGTAGTTGCAGCTTTTCGATGCCTGCCGCCTATCCAAGCACTGGTTATTGCGGAGTCGGCCCTCGCCAGGAACCAGGTGCGTTTGGGTGAACTAAGAGAGGCTTTCCACGGGCCCAAGGATTGGAAGATCAGGGGTCTGCTGGAACAGGTAAGGGGCAACGCGTCCTCGCCGCTGGAAGTCTGCGCTGAATACTGGTTACGGACAACTGGCCTCACAGCCGAGTCTGAGGTATTCCTGCCGGGCATCGGCCGTGTGGACTTCCTGGTTGAGGGTCGTCTGATCCTGGAAATAGACGGCTACAGCTTTCACAGCAGCCGTGAACACTACCGCCGTGACCGTAGACGCTGGAACGCGGCGACATCGTCAGGATTTGAGACCCTGCGGGTGACAGCGGAGTTGGTGCTTTACCAGCCGGAGCAATTCCTGCAACTGGTCCGGGCGGCCCTCAGGGCAGGAGACCCCAGGTAAGCGCATGTCGTGTGACTGCCCCGGAGGCGACTCGGGGCGGCAGGACTCAGGGCGGCGGGGACGCCGGCCGCTCTCTGGAGTCCGTCATCCGTCCTAAAGGTTGTGGTTTTGCTGGGGTTCGGGGTTGCCGTCAGCATGCCGGGCGACACGGGTTCCCACTGTTTGTTATCTGGAGTGGCTGGTGTGACCTCATCTGTCACAGAAGGCTACATAGAGTGGGAACGCGTGTCGGGGCATGGGCGTGAACGTGGGTGCGGATGTGGACCGTCCCGAAGTCCTGACCGCGTGGTACGCCGTCCTGCCCGCCGCCGCCTCAGCTCGTGCAGCCCGCCACCGCCGCCCCACTCCCGTCCAGCTCGCAGCCTCACCCCGGGCAGCCGCCGGCGCCCGCCCCCACCAACAACCAGACGCGGGACGCAACACCACGACTCCGGGTTCAGGCCAGGAAAAGCCGAGCGGATAGTCTGACGCCATGACGAAAAAGCGCGTGGTCGTAACCGGAGCCAGCTCGGGAATTGGTGCAGCGGCGGTGCGTGCGCTGCGCAAGAGCGGATGGGACGTGGTTGCCGTCGCCCGGCGGGAAGACCGGCTGCAGGACCTGGCCGCTGAAACCGGCGCCGAAACCATAACCTGTGACATCACGGACAAGGCCTCGGTGGACGCCATGGCGCAGAAGGTCCTGGCCGGTGGGGGAGTGGACGCCCTGGTAAACAACGCCGGAGGCGCGTTCGGCATGGATTCAGTAGCCGGAGGCAACCCCGAAGACTGGACCCGTATGTACAACGTCAACGTGCTGGGCACGCTCTACGTGACCCAGGCGTTCCTGCCATCGCTCCGGGAAAACGGCCACGGCTCGATCCTGATGCTGACCTCCACCGCCGCGCTCGCCGCCTACGAAGGCGGAGCCGGGTACTGCGCGGCGAAGGCCGGCGAAGAAGCCATGACTCAGGCGCTGCGCCTCGAAGAAGCTGAGAACAATGTGCGGGTCATCGAGATCCTGCCGGGCATGGTGAAGACGGAAGAGTTCGCCGTAAACCGCCTCGGCGACGCCGCGGCTGCCGCACAGATCTACGCGGGAGTCGAAAAACCGCTCACGGCAGAGGACGTCGCCGATGTAATGGCCTACGCCCTCAATGCCCCGCACCACGTCAACCTGGACCAGGTGGTCATCCGTCCCGTCGCCCAGGCGGCACAGCACAAGGTGATCCGCCGCTAGCGGAACGCGCCGGCCCGCGCCACCCCCACGCCCCCGCCCCGCGCCGGCTTCGACATCCGCCCCGGGGGTGGCCTAAACTGGCCCAAGCAGCTTAGACCCGGCTATCACCGGCGAGCTTCCGGAAGAAAAGTGCCGCCGGCCGTACGGACAGGGCGGCACCCAGTAGAACCGGACGGGTAAGCCCGTCACAGCAGTCAACGAGCGGCAGCTGTCGCGCGCACCAGCAGTCTCAGGGCGCACGACGGCGGCAAGCGAGGTGGTACCGCGGTTTCCTCCGGCGTCAGCCGGGCTGGAGGCTCGCCCTCGCATCCTGTATTACACGAGCCAGATTCACTTGCCGCTACCAGGATGACGAATATGCCACAGATCTACCCCAAGGCCTCCACCGGCGATGCCGCCGAAGCTGCAGCATCCTCACCGAAGTTTCCGGAACTCGAAGAACGGGTTCTGAAGTACTGGGAGAAGGACGGCACTTTCCAGGCCTCCATTGACGCCCGCCCCGCCGGGCAGGACGGCTCCAACGAGTTCGTCTTCTACGACGGCCCACCCTTCGCCAACGGCCTGCCGCACTACGGGCATCTGCTCACCGGCTATGTCAAAGACCTGGTGGCCCGCTACCAGACGCAGCGCGGACACCGGGTGGAGCGCCGCTTCGGCTGGGATACCCACGGCCTGCCCGCCGAGCTCGAAGCCATGAAGCAGCTGGGCATGAGCGACAAGGTCCAGATCGAGAAGATGGGCATCGACAAGTTCAACGATGCCTGCCGCGCCTCGGTCATGAAGTACGCCGGCGAATGGCAGGACTACGTCACCCGCCAGGCCCGCTGGGTGGACTTCGAGAACGACTACAAGACGCTCAATGTCGAGTACATGGAATCGGTCATCTGGGCCTTCAAGACCCTGCATGAAAAGGGCCTGACCTACAGCGGTTTCCGGGTGCTCCCGTACTGCTGGAAGGACGAGACCCCGCTGTCCAACCACGAGCTGCGCATGGACGACGACGTCTACAAGATGCGCCAGGACCAGACGGTCACGGCCACCTTCCCGATCACCGCCGGAGACCATGCGCTCTCCGCGGAGCTCGAGGGCGTCAACGCCATCGCCTGGACCACCACGCCGTGGACGCTGCCCACCAACATGGCCCTCGCCGTCGGGCCCGAGGTCCGCTACGCCGTCGTTCCGGCCGGCCCCAACGGCACGGCAGCGGGGGAGGGCCGCTTCCTCCTCGCCGAGGACCTGGTTGCCTCCTACGCCAAGGACCTGGGGTACGACGACGCCGAGGCGGCACGTGCCGCCGTCACCTCCGTCCACACGGGCAAGGAACTCGAGGGGCTGCGTTACCAGCCGCTGTGGAACTACTACGCCGACGCCGAGAAGTGGGGCACGGAAAACGCCTGGCGGATCGTGGTGGCTGACTACGTCACCACCACCGACGGCACGGGCATTGTCCACCAGGCGCCGGCCTACGGTGAAGATGACCAGAAGATCTGCGAGGCCAACGGAATCCCGGTGATCCTCTCCGTGGACGAGGGCGGCAAGTTCCTGCCCATGTTCGGCGAGGGTCCGCTGTCCGAGATCGCCGGACTGCAGGTCTTCGACGCGAACAAGCCGATCACCCGCGAGCTCAAGGCCGAGGGCCGGCTGCTGCGCCAGGCCAGCTACGAGCACAGCTACCCGCACTGCTGGCGCTGCCGGAACCCGCTGATCTACAAAGCGGTTTCCTCCTGGTTCGTGGAGGTCACCAAGATCAAGGACCGCATGGTCGAACTGAACCAGGAAATCAACTGGATCCCGGAGAACGTCAAGGACGGGCAGTTCGGCAAGTGGCTGGAAAACGCCCGTGACTGGTCGATCAGCCGCAACCGCTACTGGGGCAGTCCCATCCCGGTCTGGGTTTCGGACGATCCAAACTACCCGCGCACCGACGTCTACGGCTCCCTGGCGGAGATCGAAGCGGACTTCGGCCGCCTGCCCCTGAACAAGGAAGGCAAGCCGGACCTGCACCGTCCGTTCATCGACGAGCTCACCCGGCCCAACCCGGACGATCCCCGTACCCCGGAAGAGGGCCAGTCCACCATGCGCCGCGTGGAGGACGTCCTGGATGTCTGGTTCGACTCCGGTTCCATGCCGTACGCCCAGGTGCACTACCCGCATGAGAACGCGGACTGGTTCGAGCACCACAACCCGGGCGACTTCATTGTGGAGTACATCGGCCAGACCCGCGGCTGGTTCTACACACTGCACGTGCTGGCCACGGCGCTCTTTGACCGGCCGGCGTTCCGCAACGTCATCAGCCACGGGATCGTCCTGGGCTCCGACGGGCAGAAGATGTCCAAGTCGCTGCAGAACTACCCGAATGTTTCCGAGGTCCTGGACCGTGACGGTTCCGACGCCATGCGCTGGTTCCTGATGGCTTCCCCCATCCTGCGCGGCGGCAACCTGGTCGTCACCGAGCAGGGAATCCGCGACGGCGTCCGGCAGGTCATCCTGCCGCTCTGGAACGTCTGGCACTTCTTCACCCTCTACACCAACGCCGCCAACAACGGCGCCGGCTATGAGGCGACGCTGCGCCACGAGTCCACCGAGCCGCTGGACCAGTACATGCTGGCCGCCACCGGGGACCTGATCCGGAACATGACGACGGCGCTGGACACCTATGACGTGTCCGTCGCCTGCGAGATGCTGCGGGCGTACATGGACACGCTGACCAACTGGTACGTCCGCCGCAGCCGCACGCGCTTCTTTGACGAAGACACCCAGGCCTTCGACGTGCTCTACACCTGCCTCGAAAGTGTCTGCCGGGTGGCAGCTCCGCTGCTGCCGCTGGTCTCGGAGGAGATCTGGCGCGGACTGACCGGCGGGCGCTCCGTGCACCTGACCGACTGGCCCGAAGCCGGGGCCTTCCCCCGGGACGCTGACCTGGTGGCCCGGATGGACCTCACCCGCAAGATCGCCTCCGTCGGCTCCTCGCTGCGCAAGGGCGCCAACCTCCGGGTCCGCCTGCCGCTCTCCGGTATGACGGTGGTTGCACCGGATGCGGAAAAGCTGGAAGGGCACTTCGCGGGCATCATTGCCGACGAGCTGAACCTGAAGTCGGTCCGGCTGATCGACGCCGGTGCTGCAGATCCGGCCGAGTTCGGCATCACCCAGAAGCTGGTCGTCAACGCCCGGGCCGCCGGCCCGCGCCTGGGCAAGAATGTGCAGACGGCCATCAAGGCGGCTAAGTCCGGTGACTGGTCAGTGGCCGACGACGGCGCTGTCACCGCCGGAGGACTGGGGCTGGAACCGCACGAATACACCCTGGAAACCGTGGTGGAGTCCGGCGACGGCGAATCCTCCAAGGCTGTGGCCGTCCTTCCGGGCGGCGGTTTCCTGGTCCTGAACACCGAGGTCACGCCCGAGCTGGCTGCCGAAGGCACCGCACGCGACGCCATCCGCGCCATCCAGCAGGCACGCCGCGACGCGGACCTGCACATCAGCGACCGGATCCGGACCACGGTGGCCACCGGCGCTGAGGAAGCTGCCGCTCTGGAAGCCAATGCGGACCTCGTCAAGGGCGAAACCCTGACCGATGATCTGGTTCTCACCGTCGTCCCCCGCGGGGCCAATGATGAGCCCTTCGATGTAACCGTGGAGAAAATCTAATGAACAACGCGGACAGCCCTTCGGGGTCCATCGACGGCTTCTCCGTCGAGAGCGTCTATGCGGAACTGCTCAGCCGTGCGCCTGAGAACAAAATGGAGCCGCGCATGGCTCCGCTGTTCCGCGCCATGGAACTCCTGGGCGAGCCGAACAAGGCTTTTCCGATCATCCACATCACCGGCACCAACGGCAAGACGTCGACGGCGCGGCTGATCGAGGGCGGACTGCAGGCCTACGGGCTGCGCACCGGCCGCTACACCAGCCCGCACCTGAGCAAGGTCACCGAACGCATCAGCATTGACGGTCAGCCGGTAACGGACGAGACCTTTGTCCGGATCTGGGATGAAATCCACCCGTATCTGCAGATGGTCGACGCCGAACTGGACGCCGCGGGGGAGCCCCGGCTGACGTACTTCGAATGCGTGACCATCCTGGCGTTCGCCGTGTTTGCCGACGAACCCGTGGACGTGGCCGTGATCGAAGTTGGCCTCGGCGGGATCACTGACGCAACCAACGTCGGCGACGGCCAGGTTTCGGTGGTTACCCCGATTTCCCTGGACCACACCGAGCTGCTCGGTGACGACGTCGCGGACATCGCGCTGGAGAAGGCCGGAATCATCAAGGAGAACGGCTTCCTCATCAGCGCCGCCCAGCCGGTGGAGGCCGCACAGGTACTGCTGGAGAAGGCCAACGAGGCCGGCGTCCC
This sequence comes from Arthrobacter pullicola, assembly GCF_014836875.1. Lineage (GTDB taxonomy): Bacteria > Actinomycetota > Actinomycetes > Actinomycetales > Micrococcaceae > Arthrobacter_B > Arthrobacter_B pullicola. The sequence goes on from NZ_JACSQC010000003.1 coordinate 38,312, forward strand.
GTTCCGCTTCGAGGGCGTGGAGTTCGGTATTGAGTCCCGCACCATGGCCGTCGGCGGGCAGATGGTGACCATCAACGGACTGGCCGGCCGTTACGAGGACCTGCTGGTGCCGCTGCACGGGGCGCATCAGGCGGAGAACGCGGCCCTCGCCGTCGCCGCTTTGGAGGCCTTCATTGGCGGCGGCACCAAGGAACTCGATGTGGAACTCCTCCGCACCGGCTTCCAGACGGTCACCTCTCCCGGGCGCCTGGAAGTGGTCCGCACGGCGCCGACCATCATTGTCGACGCCGCGCACAACCCCGCCGGGGCGAAAGCCAGCGCCCAGGCGGTGCTGGAGTCCTTCAACCTCTCTTCCCTGGTCATCGTCGCCGGGATCCTGGCGGAGAAGGACGCTGTTGGCATCCTCACCGAGCTTCGGGAAACGCTGGGCGACATTGTCTCGGGCATCTGCCTGACGCAGTCCAGCTCGCCCCGGGCCATCCCCGCGGAGGAACTGGTCCAGGACGCCGTGGACGCCGGTTTCGCCGACGCTGATATCCAGGTGGAGCCCGCCCTCGACAACGCGATCGAGTGGGCTGTTGCCAAGGCAGAGGAAAACAATGACCTCGCCGGCGGCGTGCTCATCATCGGCTCCATCACGGTGGTCGCGGAAGCGCGCACCCTTCTCGGAAAGTAATCCCATGGCACGAATGACCAAGGCCCAGCGCGAGTGGCGTCCCGGCATGCCCAAGAAGCGCCGCTCCATCCGCGTGATGTTTGCGTCCACCGTCCTGAGCCTGGAGGCCTTTGTGGTGCTGTTCGGCACCCTGGCGGTTTTTGGCCTGCAGCGGGACCGGGTGGCACCGGTGGCGATCCTGGCCGGCGGCGTACTCCTGGCCGCCGCGCTGGTGGCGGCGTGCGCATTCCTGTCCAAGCCGGCAGGTCCGTGGATCGGCTGGATCCTGCAGCTGGCCATCATCGCAACCGGGTTCCTGGAACCGATGATGTTCCTGGTCGGCGCTCTGTTTGCCGGCACCTGGTGGTACGCGCTGCGTACCGGAGCCCGGCTGGACCGGGAAAACCGGCAGCGCGACCGGGAGCAGGCCGAGTGGGAGGCAACCCACGCAGTGGACACCGGCGGGCAGGAATCAGGCGAAGCCAGCAGCTAGGCTTATGTGCAGTTAATCCCGATCAACCCCAACTTCAAGGAGATACCAAGCGTGAGCACCGAGCGCACACTCGTCCTGATCAAGCCCGACGGCGTCAGGCGGAACCTTACGGGAGCCATCCTGGCCCGCGTCGAAGCCAAGGGCTATGTCCTGGCCGAGTTGAAGAAGATGGACGCCACCAGGGAACTGCTTGAGGCGCACTACGCCGAGCACGTTGGCAAGCCGTTCTACGAGCCGCTGGTTGAGTTTATGCTCAGCGGCCCGATCGTGGCTGCGGTCTTCGAAGGCCAGCGGGTCATCGAAGGTTTCCGCTCCCTGGCCGGCACCACCGAGCCGACCACTGCCGCTCCGGGAACCATCCGCGGCGACTTCGGCAGGGACTGGGGCACGAAGGTCCAGCAGAACCTGGTCCACGGGTCGGACTCCGCAGAGTCCGCGGAACGCGAGATCGGTATTTGGTTCGGTAACTAGTCCGGAGCAACCACCTGCGCCAGGAAGCCGGCACCCTCCACGGGCGCCGGCGTCCTGTG
>NZ_JACSQC010000003.1:39999-46608 GCF_014836875.1 Arthrobacter pullicola
AACCAGTCAGCCAATCAGTCAGCGATCGAACAGAACTGACCGCTCGGGAATCCCGACAGCAGGGCCGCCCCCCCCCCGGGGGGCCGGCTTCCTGTGTCTATGACGCCCGCGTGGCCTAGGCTGTGTTTCATGGCACGTATCTACCGCGCGGAGCTGCGCCCCGGAAAAATGGAACTCATCTCCCAATGGCTGCCGAAAGCCTCCTGGTTCCCGGACGCCGGCCCGGTTGAGGCGGAACCGCTGGGGGCCTACCGCTTTGACGATCCGGCCGACCAGGTTGGCATCGAAACACACTTGGTGCGGGCCGGATCCCATACAGTCCAGGTGCCCCTGACCTACCGGGGAGAGCCGCTGCCAGGCGCAGATGACTTCCTGGTGGGAATCATGGAGCATTCCGTCCTTGGCAGGCGCTGGGTCTACGATGCCTGCGGAGATCCGGTATATGCCCAGGCCTTCGCAGCTGCGGTCATCGACGGGGTGGACCAGGCTCCGCTCTATGCCGAGGAAGACGGCGTGCGGCACGAACTGGCGCCGACCATGCAACTTGTGGGCAGCGGTATGCCGGACGGCGAAGAGCTGGTGGAGGCACCCGCTCATGAACCCCAGGGATGGGTAACGTCCACCCTTCGCCAGGGGGACTGGGAACTGTCCGTTGTGCGGTTGGTGGATCTTGGGGGACGGGCAGCACCGCCGCCCTCACTGGCCGGTCTCTGGAAGGGACAGCGGGAACCTGTTGTGCTGGGCTGGGCGCTGCCGCTCGGGTAAGGCAGGTAAGCCCGGGCGGTACGCCGGAACCGGTTGAAGACCACCTCGCCGCCCTCGTAGGTTGTGCCGGTCTTGGGTGGACTCTGGACAAAGGAATATCCGAGTCCACGGGCGAGAATCGAAAGATGCCCTTCGTCGAGGTGCTGCGCTACCACCCGCGCGCCGTGGTGCTGGCACTGGTTGCCACGATGGGTTTCTGCTGCCAGGGGCGCCGTCCTAAGCGCCGGTACCCGGTGATGCCTTGGCAGTCACCCGGCGGATGATCATCACCGGTGCGGAGGGTTGCTAGCTCCCGAGGAACGAATTCATAAAGCGGAAGAAAATGGAAGCTGCCACAGCCACCCAGAGCAGTGCGGTAATGGTCCAGGCCCATTCAGACAGGAAACGGACCAGGCCGGCCGGGGCAGGGATGACACCGTGTGCCAGGTTCCGGACCGTCGTAAAGACGAAGAGCGGAATCATCGCCGTCCAGACGACAATGCAGTAGAGACACAGGACGTAGATGTCGAAAAGCGCCTGGCTCCAGAGCCAGACCACAAAGCCCATCCCCACGGTTACTCCAGCCTGGACGGCAATCCAGTACCAGCGGGAGAACTGCGCGCCGGCCAGCATCGACATGGCCACGGTGATGGTCACCGAGAAAGCGACGATGCCGAGCAAGGGGTTGGGGAAGCCGAAAATGGCGGCCTGCCAGGTCTGGAACACGGTCCCGCAGGAGACCCAGGGACTGATGTCGCAGCTGGTGACATAGTTGGAGTCTTCATAAACGTGCAGCCGCTCCAACACGAGGATGCCGGAGGCAAGCCACCCCACCACTGACGTGATGAGCAGCAGTAGCGCGAAGGGACGCTGGCGGGCGGAGCGCACCAGGCCGGCCTCGCCGTCGGCGGCGGCTAAGTCTGCTCGGTCGGACGGGCGAGTGGCGCTGGAAGGCACGCGTTGCTCCTTTGGACGGGTGTTGATGGTCCGATTCTATGCCGTGTAAAGGTCCGGATTTGACCTCCGTGTGAGATAATGGCTGTGGCTGGTGGCGGAACCACATTCCGTCAACGGTCCAGCGACAGGCTTCCGGTGCTGTCGGCGATGCTTCCCAGGTAGGAAATACCCATCAATCCGGATGGGGCAGGGGAATCCGCCGATCAGCCCTACCACAGCCCAAACGTATAGCCGTTCCGAGCAGGTAGCAGGAAAAGCGCCGCTGGTCTTGCGAGTGATGCCGTGCCCTCACGATGGTGCGACCTCGAATGACATTTAGACGACTTCCGGCTGGCGCAGGCTGCGATGCCCCGTACAGCCGATACATTGCCCTCCGGGCATTGGAATGTGGCCAGTGCCGCGGGGGCCGGAGCATAGCTTTATATGAATACTGAACGCACAACAGAAGAAGCAGTTAAAGCCGCCCCGGCGGCTGAAGCAGTGCCGGAAACGGCGGCTTCCGTTCCTGGCGGTGCAGCTGAGGAAACTGCTGCCAAAGCACCCGTCAAGCGGGCCGCCCGGACCCGGCGGAAGCCGGCAGTAGCTTCCGCAGCAGAGGCCGAAGCTCCTGCTGATCCTCCCGCCGCGGAGACGCCGGCTCCGGAGCCGGCGGAGAAATCCAAGCGGACCCGTGCGCCCCGCCGCAAGCCGGCCGTGGCAGCCGCCGAAACCGTCTCCGAAACCGCCGCGGACAGCGAAGCCGCCGCCGCCGAAGCTCCAGCTGCCGCAGCCACGGCCCCTGCTGAAGCGACCCCTGCTGACGCAACCCCCGCTGAAGCCGGCGCGGCTGACGCCCCCGAATCCGTTCCTGCCCCGGCAAAAGCCGTCCGGCGCCGTCGTACGCCCGTAAAGAAGGCCACGGCCAGCGCAGACGCCGATGTCCCGGCAGCAGAACGGGCTCTGGATGCGGCACCTGCAGCCGCCGAAATTCCTGACTCTGCCGAACCCGCGGCGGCTGCCGACACGGCGACTACGGAAAGCCCGGCCAAGGCCGCACCGCGCACCCGCCGCCGTTCCACGGCCAAGGCACAGGCTCCTGCTGCCGCTGAATCCGGCGAAGCCACTGCGGCAACCGCTGAGTCCGGTGAAACTGCTGCAACTGCACCCGCGCCGGCCGAAGCCGGTAAGGGTGAGGCAACACCGGCCGCCGAGGAGACATCCTCCGTGCTGAACCCCTTCGCGATTCCCGAATCCGCAACCTCGGTGCTCTTCCACGCTCCGGACCTCACGGCCGTCAAGCCCGTAGTGGAGGCCAAGGCCGACTCTGAGGCCGACGACGATTCGGATGATGAAAACCGTGACGGTGGCCGTTCCCGCCGGAGCAGGCGCCGCAGCCGCGGCCGCACGAAACCCGAGGGTGAAGCCGCTGCCGAGGGCGAAGAGGACAGCGAAGCCGCGCCGGCCGATGAAAACGCGGAGGGTGTCACGTCTCGCCGCCGCCGTCGCCGCCGCCGCGGAGATGCCGATCTTGAGCTGACCGGCGGCTCGGACGACGATCCGCCCAACACGGTGACCCGCGTCCGTGCGCCGCGGGCCCATGCTGAAGCGCCGGTCAGCGACCGCGTCACCTCGGTAAAGGGTTCCACCCGCCTCGAGGCCAAGAAGCAGCGCCGCCGCGAATCCCGCGAGTCCGGCCGGCGCCGCCACGTCATCACCGAGGCGGAGTTCCTGGCCCGCCGCGAATCCGTTGACCGGCAGATGATCGTCCGCCAGCGTGACGACAGGATCCAGATCGGTGTGCTGGAGGACGGCGTCCTGGCCGAGCACTTCGTCTCCAACACCCAGCAGGATTCCCTGATCGGCAACGTCTACGTTGGCAAGGTCCAGAACGTGCTCCCGAGCATGGAGGCCGCGTTCGTCGACATTGGCCGCGGACGCAATGCCGTCCTGTACGCCGGTGAAGTCAACTGGGACGCCGCCGGCCTGGACGGTCAGCCGCGCCGCATCGAACTGGCCCTGAAATCCGGCGACTCCGTGCTGGTCCAGGTCACCAAGGATCCGGTTGGCCACAAGGGCGCCCGCCTGACCAGCCAGATCTCCCTGCCCGGCCGCTACCTGGTTTACGTTCCGGGTGGCTCCATGACCGGTATTTCCCGCAAGCTTCCGGATGTGGAGCGCAACCGCCTCAAGAAGATCCTGAAGGACCACCTGCCGCAGAATGCCGGCGTGATCGTCCGCACGGCCGCTGAAGGCGCCTCCGAAGAAGAGCTGATGAATGACATCAACCGGCTCCGGGCGCAGTGGGAGAACATCGAGGCCAAGGCCAAGTCCACCAAGACCCTCCCGCCGGAACTGCTCTACGGAGAACCGGACCTCACCATCAAGGTGGTCCGCGACGTCTTCAACGAAGACTTCTCCAAGCTCATCGTTTCCGGAGAGGAAGCCTGGGACACCATCGAGGCCTACGTAACCTACGTGGCTCCGGACCTGGTGGGCCGCCTGGAGAAGTGGACCAAGGACGAGGACATCTTCGCGGCCAGCCGCATTGACGAACAGATCGCCAAGGCACTGGACCGCAAGGTCTTCCTGCCTTCCGGCGGGTCGCTGGTCATCGACCGAACTGAAGCCATGACCGTGGTGGACGTCAACACCGGCAAGTTCACCGGCAGCGGCGGCAACCTCGAGGAAACCGTCACCAAGAACAACCTGGAAGCGGCGGAGGAAGTTGTCCGCCAGCTGCGTCTGCGGGACATCGGCGGCATCATCGTCATCGACTTCATCGACATGGTGCTCGAAGCGAACCGCGACCTCGTGCTCCGCCGCCTGGTTGAGTGCCTGGGCCGCGACCGCACCAAGCACCAGGTCGCCGAGGTGACCTCGCTGGGCCTGGTCCAGATGACCCGCAAACGGATGGGCACCGGCCTGCTGGAAGTTTTCGGCGAAGAGTGCGGGCACTGTGCCGGCCGCGGTGTCATCACCCATGACATCCCCGTGGAACACCGGCGCAGCACCAGCCACTCCGGTCATGCTGTCTCCGACGACAACCACCAGCAGCACCTGAAGCAGGAGAAGCAGTCCCGCGGTGAGCGCAAGCGCCGCAACCGGAACCAGAACCCGAATCAGGCCCAGCAGCCGCAGGCCGCTCCGCCCGCGGAGCCGGTGAAGGTTGAAGAACCGCAGCCGGATGACGCCGAGCGCGCCGCCAAGGCGGAAGCGGCCCGGGCGGCGCTGGCCTCCATCGCCGCGGCCACGGCTGCCGCGCACGATGCTCAAGAAAACCCGGAGGCTGCTGCTCCTGCCGCCAAGGACGCCCCCGCCGCCGCAGCGGAGGAGAAACCCCTTATCAAGGAGCCGCACGACGATGTCTCCGGGGAAGCCGGTGCCATCCTGCGGATCCAGGGCGAGACGGTCGTTGTTCCGCGCCGGGAGCGCCGCCGCCCGGTTCGCCAGGACGTCCAGCTGACCCTGGAAAGCCTGACCGAAGCGTTCAACGAGGTTTCTCCGGTAGCGTCCGGGGAAACCGGGACAGATGAGCAGGCTGCATCCGGAGCAGCGCGCCAGCAGAGCCGTGACGGTGCCCAGCAGGCCTCCGTGGCCAGCCCTGCCGCTGCGGCGGCTACCGGCGCCGCGGAAACCCCGCAGCGTCCGCGGCGGCGCCGTGCCGCGCGCAGCCCGCAGGGCTCCGCCGACGCGCAGATCATCAAGGCAGAGGCTGCAGAGCCCGCTGCACAGGGGAGCACGACGGCGGTATCGGCCCAGGTGCCCGCCAAGCCGCGCACCGAAGCTGCCGCCCCGGTGATCCTCGGCGTCGGAGTCCCGGCTTCGGACCTGTAGGGGCGCCCCAGGCCAACCCCGGCAACAACGCAGCAGGCTGCCGTCCGCACTGGACGGCAGCCTGCTGCTGTTAAACGCTGTGCAGCCCGGCATGGCGGCGGCCGGGCGGCAGCGGGAACGGAGTGCCGGCGCAGCCCAGCAGCCCGGAAGTGTTATAAAGTAGTCATAGCGCAGTGACGTCCGATGACGTTCGAGGTGGAGAAACGCTGGAAACAACCGTGCATTTGCGGCTTATGGGTCCCTTAGCGTAACCTTGAACTTCGGTGCGAACGCCTTCGAAGCCGTTCTTCGGTACAGGGCGTGACTGCATGGCGCAAGCCGGACACATTTCTGATCCGGGTAGTGCGCATCCAAGTATTAAACGTCGAGAGAAGTGAGTTCCCAAGTGGTGTACGCGATTGTCCGCGCTGGCGGCCGCCAAGAAAAGGTTTCCGTCGGAGACCTCGTAACCCTGGACCGCGTCCCCGGTGGAGCCGGCAGCACTTTTGAGCTGCCTGCCCTGCTTTTGGTTGATGGCGACAAGGTCACCTCTGCCGCTGCGGACCTGGCAAAGGTTACGGTTACGGCAGAAGTTATCGAGAACTTCCGGGGTCCGAAGATTGTTATCCAGAAGTTCAAGAACAAGACCGGTTACAAGAAGCGTCAGGGCTACCGCTCCTCGCTGACCAAGGTCAAGGTCACCTCCATCAACTCCTGATTCCTACGTGCCGGCTTCATCAGCGAAGCCGGAACCGCGGGATTGCCCGCACCTTAGGCATCAAGATCAGTCAGAGCAAAGGCAGGATTAGAAAATGGCACATAAGAAAGGTGCGAGCTCTACTCGCAACGGCCGCGACTCCAACGCACAGTACCTCGGCGTGAAGCGCTTCGGTGGCCAGGTTGTCAAGGCAGGCGAAATCATCGTTCGCCAGCGTGGCACCCACTTCCACCCCGGCGCAGGCGTTGGCCGCGGCGGAGACGACACGCTGTTCGCCCTCGAGGCTGGAGCTGTCGAGTTCGGCAGCCGCCGTGGACGCCGCGTCGTGAACATCGTCGCAGCAGCAGCCGAGTAATTTCCGGCAAATAGCTTTTCCGGTGGGGCGGGCCATAATGGGC
>NZ_JACSQC010000003.1:46618-451768 GCF_014836875.1 Arthrobacter pullicola
GCGCCCCATTTGGGCCCCCCCCACCGTTTTTTTAAGCCGAGTAGACTTGGCTTGATCCAAATTTTTCAACAAGGAGAACCATGGCCAGCTTTATAGACCGTGTTGTACTGCATGTTTCGGGCGGTGCCGGCGGCCATGGGTGTGTGTCCGTAAAGCGCGAGAAGTTCAAGCCGCTCGGCGGCCCGGACGGCGGAAACGGCGGCGACGGCGGCGACGTCATCCTGCGCGTGGACGGACAGACGACCACCCTGCTGGATTACCATCATGCACCGCACCGCCACGCAGGCAACGGCGGACCGGGCATGGGTGACTGGCGCGCCGGCAAGACGGGGGAGACCCTGATCCTTTCGGTGCCGGAAGGCACCGTGGTCAAGTCCAAGGACGGCGAAGTGCTTGCCGACCTGGTGGGCATGGGCGCCGAGTATGTGGCTGCCGCAGGCGGCCAGGGCGGGCTGGGTAACTCCTCGCTCTCCTCACAGAAGCGCAAGGCCCCCGGCTTTGCCCTCCTGGGCACCCCGGGAGATGAGCGGGACATCGTCCTGGAACTCAAGTCCATCGCCGACATCGCCCTGGTGGGCTTCCCGTCCGCCGGCAAGTCCTCGCTGATTGCGGCCATGTCCGCGGCCCGGCCCAAGATCGCCGATTACCCCTTCACCACCCTCATCCCGAACCTGGGCGTCGTGCAGGCGGGCGATGTCCGCTTCACGGTGGCAGATGTACCGGGCCTCATCGAGGGCGCGTCGGAGGGCAAGGGGCTGGGACACCACTTCCTGCGCCACGTTGAACGCTGTGCTGCCCTGGTGCATGTCCTGGACTGCGCAACCCTGGAAGGCGACCGTGACCCGCTCAGCGACCTCGACATCATCGAGGCCGAGCTGGAAAAGTACGAAGTGGACATGAGCTACGCGGGTGCCGACGGCGACGTCGTGCCCCTGAACCAGCGTCCGCGCCTGGTGGCGCTGAACAAGGTTGACGTCCCCGACGGGCGCGACATGGCCGAATTCGTCCGCCCCGAACTTGAGAAGCGCGGCTACCGGGTGTTCGAGGTCTCTGCCTCAAGCCACGAAGGCCTGCGCGAACTCGGTTTCGCCATGGCAGCAATTGTCTCCGAGGCCCGCAAGGCCGTGGCGACCGCTCCGCCGCGGATCGCACCTCCCGTGGTCCGTCCCCGTTCGGTCAACGGCAAGGGCGGCTTCACCATCCGCCGCGAGGAACGCAACCTGGAACCGCTGTTCCGTGTGATCGGTGACAAGCCGGTGCGCTGGGTCCAGCAGACCGACTTCACCAACGACGAAGCAGTGGGTTACCTGGCTGACCGGCTGGCCAAGCTCGGCGTTGAAGACCAGCTCTTCAAGGCCGGCGCCAAGCCCGGCGACGCGGTGGTTATCGGCGAGGGCGACGGCGTCGTCTTCGACTGGGAGCCGACCATGATCGGCGGCGCCGAACTCCTCGCTGCTTCACCGCGCGGATCCGACATCCGGATCGAAGAGTTCTCCCGCCCGACCCGTAACGAAAAGCGCGAGGATCACCAGCAGCGCAAGGATGCCCGCGCCGCGGCCCGTGCCGAGCTGGAAGCCGAGCGCAAGGCCGGAATCTGGACCGAATCGGTGAACTACAAGCATTCGGCTCCTCCGGCAGCGGAAGAGGACTAATCCGGTCATAGAAGCGGAGCTGGAGGGAACTTGGACATAGGGTGGATCGGTCATGAGTGAAGAAACTGAAGTACAGATCCCTCCCGTTCCCAAACGTCCGCTGAAGTCGCGGGCCGGCCTGGCCCGCGCCCGCCGCATAGTCGTGAAGGTCGGCTCCTCATCCCTGACGTCCGTTGCGGGCGGCATCTCCGATGAAGCACTGACCTCCCTTGCCGACGTCCTGGCGGCACGGCGGCGGCAGGGAACCGAAATCATCCTGGTGTCCTCCGGCGCCATCTCGGCCGGCCTGGCGCCCCTGGGCCTGTCCAAGCGGCCGGCCCAGCTGTCAACACAGCAGGCGGCCGCCAGCGTGGGCCAGGGGCTGCTGATGGCCCGGTACACCCAGGCCTTCGGCGCCCACGGCGTCACGGTCAGCCAGGTCCTGCTCACGGTGGAAGACCTGATGCGCAGGACGCACCATGCCAACGCCCACCGGGCGATGGAGCGGCTGCTGAACTTTGGCGTGGTGCCCATCGTGAATGAGAATGACACCGTCGCCAGCCATGAAATCCGCTTCGGCGACAATGACCGTCTGGCGGCGCTCGTCGCGCACCTGGTCAAGGCGGATGCCCTGATTCTGCTTTCCGACGTCGATGCGCTCTACGATGGCCCGCCGTCGGCCGGTGCGCGGCGCATTCCGGAGGTCACGGGCCTGAAGGACCTGGAAGATGTCCGGATCGGCAAGGTCGGCAAAGCCGGCGTCGGCACGGGCGGAATGGTCACCAAGGTCGAGGCCGCCACCATTGCCGCGCAGTCCGGCATTCCGGCACTGGTGACGTCCACGGAAAACGCCGCCGCGGCGCTGGCCGGTGAAGACGTCGGCACCTGGTTCGCCACCCGCGGCGTGCGCCAGCCGATCCGCCTGCTCTGGCTGGCCCACCTCGCCAGGATCCAGGGAACCCTGGTGCTTGACGACGGCGCGGCCCGGGCTGTGGGGGAGCGGCGCCGGTCGCTGCTGCCCGCGGGCGTAGTGGCTGTGGAAGGGCACTTTGAGCCCGGTGACCCGGTGGCGCTGCGCGATACCTCCGGACGCGTCCTGGCCCACGGACTGACCAATTATGCCTCCGATGAACTGCCCCAGATGCTGGGCCGCTCCACCCGCGAACTGGCCCGGGAACTCGGCCGCGGTTATGAGCGCTCGGTGGTGCACGTCAACGACCTTGTGATCCTGCAGCCACGCTCCGCCCGGGCGGACGCAGGACCCTCACTGTCACGGACCGGGCAGGCCGGCGGGGCCGCCGCTACACTGGGAGCATGACCGCCGTGAACACCACTTCCGCCACGTCCGACGACCGCGCCGGAAGTGAGGCACCCTCGCCGGAGGAAGTCGAAGCCGGCGTGCACCGTATTGCCGACCGGGCCAGGACTGCTGCCCGGCGGATGGCCCGCGCCAACCGGGCCTGGAAGGACCTCGCCCTGGAGCAGATCGCCCAGGACGTCGTCGCCAGGCGCGACGTCGTGCTCGCCGCGAACGCGGAGGACGTACGGCGGGGCCGTGAAAGCGGCACTTCCGAGGCACTGCTGGACCGTCTCACGCTGACCCCGGAACGCATCGACGGGCTCGCCGACGCGCTGCGGAACCTGGCCGGGCTGCCGGACCCCGTGGGATCGGTCGCCCGCGGCCAGACCCTGCCCAACGGGCTGCGCCTGCGGCAGGTCCATGTGCCGCTGGGCGTGGTGGGCGCCATTTACGAGGCCCGCCCCAACGTGACCGTGGACATTGCGGGACTCGCACTTAAGAGCGGGAACGCGGTGATCCTCCGCGGCGGAAGTGCCGCCGCTTCGACCAACACGGTGCTGGTGGACCTGATCCGCGACGCCCTGGACACTGTGGGACTGCCCGCGGATGCAGTCCAGAGCATCGACAGCTACGGCCGGGCCGGGGCGAACGTCCTGATGAAGGCCCGCGGGCGCGTGGATGTCCTGATTCCCCGCGGCGGCCGGGCACTGATCCAGAACGTCGTCACCAACGCAGCCGTGCCGGTCATCGAGACCGGTGAGGGCAATGTCCACATCTTCCTGGACGAGACCGCTCCCGAAGAGATGGCCGTCGACATCCTGCTCAATGCCAAGACCCAGCGCCCGAGCGTGTGCAACACGGTGGAGACCCTGCTGGTGCACAGCGGCGCCAAAGCTGCCCGTGAAGTCCTGGCAACCCTGGCGGCTTCCGGGGTGCGGCTGCACGCCGATGAGCGCATCCGGGCCATCCTGCCCGGCGGTGTCGAAGCAACAGCTGCCACGGACGAGGACTGGGGCCGCGAGTACATGGACCTGGACCTGGCCGTGGCGATGGTGGACTCCATGGACGAAGCCCTGGACCACATCCGCCGCTGGACCACCGGCCACACCGAGGCCATCATCACCAACGACCTCGCCAACGCCGAGCGTTTCATTGCTGAAATCGACTCCGCTGCCGTGATCGTCAATGCCTCCACCCGTTTCACCGACGGCGGGGAACTTGGCCTTGGCGCAGAGGTAGGCATCTCAACCCAAAAGATGCATGCGCGGGGCCCGATGGGCTTGAAGGAATTGACGACCACCAAATGGATCATCCAGGGCGAGGGGCAGGTGCGGGGCTAACGCCCTTCACCCCCGGGCCCGGACTGCGTTGTTCGGGCCGCAGACGCGTACCATTGATCTAGAAACGATGCTCTGCCGGGTTCTCCGGCGGTTGATTTAGGGAGATTCATGCTGATCCAGCTTTCCAGTGCTGCACTGATGGCGGCCGAAGTTGCCGAAGAACACGCCGAGGGCACCCCGGCGATCGTCTACGGAGCGGTCATCTTCGGCATTTTCATGGTCCTGATGTTCGCCACCATGGCGTTTACCAGCCTGGGCCACCGCCACGAAGCAGTAGCCGAGCACGTGGATCCGCAGCGCCAGCACCCGAACAAGCACGACCACGGACAGGGCATCCCCGAATAAAGGTCCCGCCCCAGGTGGAGCCGCGGGTACCGCACGCATGAACACAGCAGAAGACCTGGCTGAGGGACGACGCCGCCCCTACCGCCTTGGCGTTATGGGCGGCACGTTTGATCCCATTCACCACGGCCACCTTGTGGCGGCCAGCGAAGTGGCGGCGGTGTTCAATCTGGACGAAGTGGTCTTCGTGCCCACCGGTGAACCGTGGCACAAACCCGCCCAGGAGGTTACTCCGGCGGAGCACCGCTATCTCATGACAGTGGTCGCCACGGCTTCCAATCCGCGCTTCACGGTAAGCCGGGTGGACATCGACCGGCCCGGACCCACCTACACAATTGATACGCTAAGGGATCTGCGCCGCGCGCGCCCGGACGCCGAACTGTTCTTCATCACCGGTGCGGACGCCATGGCGCAGATCCTTTCGTGGAAGGACGTCCAGGAACTCTGGACGCTGGCCCACTTTGTTGGAGTGACCCGGCCCGGGCACGAACTGCAGAACATGGGCCGCGACGATGTCAGCCTCCTGGAGGTTCCGGCGATGGCCATTTCATCGACCGACTGCCGCCAGCGGGTCGCAGCGTCCGAGCCGGTCTGGTACCTGGTACCGGACGGGGTGGTGCAGTACATCGCCAAGCACAACCTGTACACACCTTCGCAGCAGCAGCAGGCATAGGCTGCCGGAACTGAAACCGGCAGCCTGAGCGATCAACACCGGATGGGTAGGAAATGACTAACGGTCCAGAGTCCGCAGACGCACCTCGACGCAGCCGCCGCGCGGCAGGCTCGACGGCAGATGCGGGGCACCAGGAACGGGAGTCCCAGCAGCGGGCACGGGACCGGGAAGCCCTTCGTGCTTACAAAGCGCTCACCGACAGCCAGAAGCGGCCCGATGAGTCCAGTGCCAACCCTCCCACCCGGCGGCAGCTGCGGATAGCCCAGCAGCAGGCCCAGCAGGCCGCCCGGGAAAAGACTGCGGCCGAGCAGGAGCAGAAACCGGAAACCTCCGTTCCTGTCCCGCCCCTGCCCGGAGGCACTCCCGCTGCTCCTTCGGCTGCCGCAGGTGTTGCCAGCGGCGCCCCCGCTGCTCCTCCCGCTGCCGGAGATGTGCCCGGCAAGCCTGCGGGAACACAGGCGCCGGCCGCCGGCGGCTCCGGCCGCCGTTCCGGCCCCGCAGCAGCATCCCACCAGACCAGCGAGCCGGCACCCCAGATATCGAGCCGCAGGGAACGCCGGCGGCGTGCCGCCGAAGAGCAGCCGGCACCCGTCATCAAACCCGTTACCCCGGCACCGAGCCGCGCGCCGTTAGTTCAGGCACCTGCTCAGGCACCGGTCAAGGCGCCAGCTCAGTCACCCGCGGATCCAGCCGCAGCGCTTGATGCTCAGACCGAAGCGCCCGGGCCGCGGGGAGTTAAGCGGTCCACCGGGGTCAAGTCATCCACGGGTCCTGAAAAGCTTCCCCCGTCCGCCCCGGAACCCAATGCGGACATCGCGGATATGACCGTGGAACAGGCACTGGCGGCACGGGAAGCGCTGAAGCATCAGGCGCGCAACCAGGTGGCAGCCATGGAGGCCCTGCAGCAGGCCGATCCGCAAGCCGTGGACCTGGAGCTGCTGGCGCAGCAGCGCGCTCTGGCCGAACGGGCCGCCGTCCTGAACCGGCGGACACAGAACATCCAGCGCCTGGCCCAGGAAAACGAGCAGCGCCGCTCGCCTCAGTCAGACCCAACGACTGCCCACAACCTGGCCATGGTGACTCCGCTCGAGTTCGTAGAGGTTCCGGGATTGGAGCGGCCGGTCATGAAACCGCCGGCCACGTCCCACGTGCCTGTTGTTACGTCGTCGAATCCTGCTGCTCCCTCCAATCCTGCGCCACCGCAGGCGGCGGGGGCCGGCAGGAAGGCTCCCGTCCGGCAGCCGGCGAGGGGGCACCGCCCCGGCGGCGCGCAGGCACGGACCCCGGAGCAGGCAGATGTCCGGCATTCGAGGATCCTGGCCCGCGCCGACGCACTGGTGAATGCCCCGTTGGAAGCGGACCAGGGTGCCAAGCCGATCGGTGCACGGAGCGCCTTTGGCCTGGACCCCCTGGATGTTATGACTGCCGGCCTCGGCCGCAGCCGGAGGATACGAGCCGTGTCCCTGGGAATTGTGGGTGTGGGCCTGTCGGCCCTCATCCTCGGAATAATACTGATCGTCGGCGGCCTTGGCAGCTGATACCACACAAGGAGAAACGTTGAGCGCCACCGAATCATCCATAGATATCGCCCGGACTGCGGCCAGAGCCGCATCGGCCAAGCTGGCGGATGACATCGTCGCGATCGACGTGAGCGAACGGCTGGCTATCACCGACGTTTTCCTCATCGCGTCCGCGTCGAATGAACGCCAGGTCAACGCCATCGTCGACGGCGTCGAAGAGGAGCTTGCCAAGTCGGGACTGAAGCCGGTGCGCCGCGAAGGCCGCAGCGAAGGCCGCTGGGTCCTGCTGGACTACGCCACAGTGGTGGTTCACGTCCAGCATGAGGAGGACCGGGTCTTCTACGCCCTGGAACGCCTCTGGAAGGACTGCCCCGCGGTTGACCTGCAGCTTCCCGAAGCCCCGGCAGCCGACGCCGAGTAACGTTGCTTAGTGGGGGGCAGGAGCTTCCGGCTCCGGCCCTCCCACAGCGCGAATACCAACGGTGTAGTTTGATTTTGCACTACCGCGCTTCTGTACTAAAGTAGAGGAGTTGCTTCGGCAGGGACCTAAGAATCCAGGCGGGAAAGACATTCTGAACTGCACTGATAGAGCAGTATTTCGGGGCTGTGGCGCAGCTGGTAGCGCACCTGCATGGCATGCAGGGGGTCAGGGGTTCGAGTCCCCTCAGCTCCACCGATAAACACACGGGCAGCCGTGGTTTAGGGTTGGATCGAAGGATCCGATGGAAACAAAAACTGAATTGGGGCTGTGGCGCAGCTGGTAGCGCACCTGCATGGCATGCAGGGGGTCAGGGGTTCGAGTCCCCTCAGCTCCACCAATTCGAAAAAGATTCACGAATTCGAAGAAGATTCACGAATTCGAAAAACCTGTTCCGCAGCTGCGGGGCAGGTTTTTTTGTGTCCGGGTGCCGGTGCCGGTGCAGGCGGGGTGCCTTACGGCAGCGGACGCCCGGATATGAAAAGGTGGGCGCGTGAGTATTGAACAACCTGCCCCCGGAGAACCCCGCCGTCCCCACGGACCGCGGGATCCCGGCGATGCCTGGGTGGTCGCAGAAACCGGTGAGCGGTACTGGGGGCGCTTTGGCGCCGCCGGCCTGCTTGCCTTCGACCCGGCACGCGGGATCCTGCTGCAGCACCGGGTTACCTGGAGTCATCACGGCGACACGTGGGCGCTGCCGGGAGGTGCACGGCACGAGCACGAACCGGCGCTGGCGGCGGCCCTGCGGGAATCTGCCGAGGAAGCCGGTGTACCGGCAACAGCCATCCGGCCCAGACTCATGAGTGTGCTGGACCTGGGGATCTGGTCCTACGCCACGATCGTCGGGGATGTCACCGTCCCCTTTGAACCCGTCATCAGCGATCCCGAAAGCCATGAACTTGCCTGGGTGGCGCCCGACGACGTTGCCGGGCTGCCGCTGCACCCCGGGTTTGCCGCGTCCTGGCAGCGCCTGCGGCCATTGCTTGACGTCCGCCCTGTGGTTGTTGTTGATGCAGCCAACGTGATCGGCTCGGTGCCGGACGGCTGGTGGAAGGACCGGGCAGGCGCAGCGGCCCGGCTGCTGGACGCCGCGGCCGCCGCTTCGGGTCGCGGGCTTCCGGCCTCCCTGCTCGGCCTTCCGGAAGACCTCTGGTATCCCGAGCTGGTGGTGGTGCTGGAGGGGCAGGCCCGGTCCGCTCCGGACCCCGCAGGTCCCATTCGGGTTGTCCGTGCCGACGGCCCGGGTGATGACACGATTGCCGCCGTTACGGAACAGCTGGTGGCTGATGGACGGACGGTCACCGTGGCTACGAGTGACCGTGAGCTGGCGGAGCGCAGCCGCGGCGCCGGTGCTTCCGTCATCGGCGCCGGTGGATTCAGGGACCTGCTCGGCTACTGAGGAGCCCGGCGCCGCTCATGGACCCAGGACCCGGTCCAGGTACGGATTGGCGAACACACGGCCGGGGTCGAGCCGGTCCCGCAGGGCCAGGAAATCCCTGAAGCGGGGATAGCGCTGCTCCAGGGCCGCGGCATCGAGGCCGTGCAGCTTGCCCCAGTGCGGCCGGCCGCCGTGAGCGAGCATCACTTCCTCCACGGCCCCGAAGTATTCGGCCGGATCTTCCCGGTAGTAACGGTGTACGGCGATGTAGGCGGTGTCCCGGCCGTAGGCGGTGGAGAGCCAGCGGTCGTCAGCGGCGGCCCAGCGGACTTCCACCGGAAAGGAGATCCGCCAGCGGTTTTTCTTCAGCAGAGTCTGCAGCGCCTCGAACGCCGCGGGCAGCAGATCAGCGGGCAGCCCGTATTCCATTTCACGGAAGCGCACCGTGCGCCGCTGGGTAAAGACCTTCGGCGCGAAATCGGCATAGTCCCGGCCGCCCAGCAGCCGTGCCGCGGCGCGGTTGACGGCCGGCACCACCGCGGGAGCAAGAGTTCCGGCCGCGCAGGCTGCCCGGAACACCGTGTTGGAGAGCAGCGACTCATCCACCCACCGGCCCAGCGGCGGCAACGGCCGGCGCGGCACGGAGCCCGCCAGCCGGGTGTTGCTCTTCGTGGCAGCCCGGTCGGTATGCGGGAACCAGTAGAACTCAAAGTGGTCGGTGCCCAGGACCCGTTCGGTCAGTTCTTCGAGCACACCTGCCAGCGGCTCGGATCGTTCCTCGGCACGCAGCACGAACGCCGGTACACACTGCAGGGTCACCTCGGCAATGACGCCAAGGGCCCCCAGGCTCAGAGCCGCCGCCGGCAGCAGGGGATCGCTGGCGTCCAGGGTGAGCAGGCCGCCGTCGGGCTGTACCAGGGTCAGTCCTGCCACCTGGGTGGCAAGGCCGCCGAAGGCTGCGCCGGTCCCGTGGGTGCCCGTGGAGACGGCACCGGCAATGGACTGGCGGTCAATGTCGCCGAGGTTCGGCATCGCCAGGCCGTAGGGAGCGAGGAGTCCCGGAATCCGGTGCAGACGGGTTCCGGCCAGCAGCCGAACCTGGCCGCGGGCCGTGTCCACACCGAGCAGTCCCTGCAGCTGGGCCAGATCCAGCAGCAGGCCGGGAGCTTCGGCGATGCCGGTAAAGCTGTGTCCGGCGCCAACAGCCTTGACCCGCTGCCCGGCACCCGCGGCGGATGCCACCAGGCGCTGAAGTTCGGGGAGGGAGCGGGGAGCCTCGACCCGTTCCGGGCGGACGCTGACGGTCCGGCCCCAGTTCCGCCACTCCAGCCGTTGGCGCTGTTCCTGTCGAGTTTTGACCCGCCTGGTCACAGGAACGCCTTTCCCTCGCCGCGGTAGGTGGGCAGCACGCCAACCACAACGCCGTCGTGGACCACCTGGAACTCGTTGACGCGCTCGGAAAGTTCGCCGCTCTTGGCGTGCCGCAGCCAGACCCGGCCGCTGACGCTGAGGTCAGCTGCCGCGCTGCCGGTGAGCGGGGTCTGCACTTCACCGGCTCCCTCCCGCGGCAGCAGCTTCAGGCCCGGTGGCCAGGCCACCTGCGGAACGCGGCTGGCGCCGGGCGGGCCGGAGGCGATCCAGCCGCCGCCCAGGACGGTTGCGGTGTCCGGCTTGGGGCGGCGCACCACATCCAGTGCGACGGCGGCAGCGGGGGCGGGGGAGAAGGCCCGGTAAGTGTCAAACAGGTGCCCGGCGAACAATCCGGAGCCAACGGTAATCTCCGTGATCGAAGGATCCCGGCCCGTTGCCTCGACGGATCCGGTGCCGCCGCCGTTGACGAATTCCAGGTCCGCCAGCTGCCTGAGCCCGCGGACGATTACTCCGCGGCGTTCCGTCAGCTCGGCCATGGACCGGGCCTGGATCCAGCGCATCAGCTGGTTGGCCGGCAGGGCACCGGGAACCGCATCCCCGACGCCGGCGATCTGCCCTTCGTACATCATCAGTCCCACCAGGGTGAATCCCGGGCGGGCGAGGATGCGGCGGGCCAGTGCAAGGGCCTGTTCCGGCGCGTGCAGGGGGGAGCGGCGGGTGCCGATAAACCCGAGCACCGGTGCCTGCCAGGAGGCATCTGCGTCCAGGCAGACTCGCACCAGGGGGCGCCTCCCGGGAGGAACCAGGGAATCGACCAGGTCCAGCTGCGCCTCGTCATCGACCATCAGCGTGATCCGGGAAGCCAGCCGTTCATCGGCAAGCAGCCGTTTCAGCGCATTCCGGTCGGCCGAGGGGTAGCCCACGACGACGTCGCTGCAGCGTTCTGCCAGCCACAGCGCCTCCGGCAGGGTAAACGCGAAGATGCCGCTGAATCCCGGCAGCTCGAGCAGGGCGTCCAGCACCGCCCGGACGCGGATGGACTTGCTAGCGACGCGAAGCGGGAGGCCGCCGGCCCGCCGGAGCAGGTCGCGGGCATTAAAGCGCAGGGCATCGAGCCCCAGTACCGCCACCGGCGCATCCAGGTGCGCGACGGCGGCGCTCAGCGAGGGCCAGTAGGTTCCCGGATCCCGCCAGGGTTCCGCGTCGGCTGGTACGCCGAGGCCGAGGGCGGCGTGCCGGGGGCCGGCACCCTCCGCCGGGCTGCCGGCCCCCGGGGGATTCTCCGCCGGGGCACCGGCAGCCCCGGGTTCGGGCGCCGGGTCACTGAATCTCATGCCTGGATACTAGCCATGCATCAGCTCCCGCGCCCGGAACCCGCCGGGGAAGCTAGCCCTTCAGCCCGCCCTCCAGATAAGCGAGCAGCGACTCACGGACGAACGCTGCCCCGTCGGGTCCACCGTAGTTGGCGGCGAACCGCGGATCGGCCACGTACATGTCGGCCAGGCCCCGTACATACCCGGACAGGTTTTCCGGATCGGTGGGAGCGCCGGGCACTCCCTTCAGCCAGTCGATGTGGCGGGCCGCAAGTCCCTGGGCAGCTGGACCGGTGGGGTCGGTGCCCTGCGCTGCCGCCTCGGTCCAGGCCTGTCCCAGCGCTTCCGTCTCGGCCCGCCACTGGGTCCGCTCGCCGTCGGGAAGGTTTCGCCACCACTCATCCGAGCGGGCATAGGCCTCCTGGCCCCATTTTTGCTCTACTTCCTCCTTGTATTCCCTGTGGTCAAAGCCATCGAATGCTCTGTCCGCCATGATGTCCTTCCCTTCCTCCAAAGCTGTGATGGTCCGTTGCACTGAGGCGATCTGCCGTCCCAGCCGGTCCCTGTCCTTTCGAAGCCAGTCCAGGTGCGTCCGCAGCGCGGCGGCTGCGTCAACGTCGCGTTCCAGGACCGCGGCAATGCCATCCAGCCCGACGCCCAGTCCGCGCAGCAGCAGAATGCGCTGCAGCCGGATGAGTGCCGCCTGGTCGTAGTAGCGGTAGCCATTGGACCCAATGCGCGACGGCGGCAAAAGGCCAACGGCGTCGTAGTGCCGCAGGGTGCGGCTGGTTGTTCCGGCCAGCCGCGCGACTTCCTGCACGGACCATTCGCTGCGTCCGGGGCCTGGTTTCTGGCTCATGCCTCAACGCTACAAGTTGACGCCGCGTCAATGTCAACCGGCGACCATCCAATCGGCCGCCAGCCATCGGGCCACCATCAACCGGCCAGCGCAGCGGCCAGTTCCCGGAGCCGTTCGCCGTCAGCTGCCACCAGGGCATCAGCGGTCGCCAGCAGCCCGCGGATGTTCTCCGGGCTGGCGTTGTCCAGGGCATGGTCCACCCCGGGAAGCAGCCGGGTCTGTACCCGGACATATCCCGTGCCCAGCGCGGAGGCGAGCAGGTGACGGGTGAGCAGTCCGGGTGCCCCGTAGAGTGATTCGACTATTGGTTCCAAGGCGGCCAGCTGTTCGGGATGGGCCAGCTGCGCCAGGGAACTTGCTTCGAGGGAACCGCCGCCTGCCTGGAGGCCGGTGCCCAGGGAGACCAGGAGGATTTCCTCCGTCCCTCCGGAGCGCCG
Source organism: Arthrobacter pullicola (assembly GCF_014836875.1). Classification (GTDB taxonomy): domain Bacteria; phylum Actinomycetota; class Actinomycetes; order Actinomycetales; family Micrococcaceae; genus Arthrobacter_B; species Arthrobacter_B pullicola. The sequence goes on from NZ_JACSQC010000003.1 coordinate 59,261, forward strand.
CTGCTGAACCAGTGCCAGCGCCAGTGCCACGAACGCCGGATCATTGGCCGCCAGTCCTCCGTCCACCAGGAGGCGGTCGACGCCGTCCGGCCCGGCATAGCGCACCGGTTCGAAGTACGTGGGCGCGGCGGACGTTGCCAGTGCGGCCAGCGACATCCGTGCGTCGCCGAGGGGGTGCTGGCCCAGCCCGCCGCCGCTGAAGAGCAGGCCGGCGAAGTGGGCCAGGTCCACCGTGACCACCGCAACCGGCTTCAGCGCCTGGGAGAGCCTCCGGTCGCTGAAGTACTGGTCCAGGTACCGGCGCAGCGGCTCGGACGAATAGCGTGCCTCCCGGGCCGGTCCTGCGGAAGCCTGTTCTGCTGAACCGGTGCTCAGGCGGCGTCCCTGACCGGAGAATATTTCCGCACCGTGGTCGACGTAGAGGCTGCGCAGGGCAGCCGCGCTGTGCGGGGTTTTGCCCTGGGCAGGGCAGGCGAGGCCCAGAGCCAGGATGCCGCCGGTGGAGGTGCCCACCATAATGTCGAACAGATCAGCGGTGTGCCTGCCCGTAAGCTCCTCGAGCTTCATCAGCCAGGCCGCGGGAATGATGCCGCGGATTCCTCCGCCGTCGATGGACAGGACTCGGATCACGGCTGCTCCTGGGGGCTGGCGTTGCGGGACCGGTTCTGCCAGCAATGCTCCGCCCGGAGACTGGACCGGTCAACGGGGCCGGGCTGCATCGGTACGTCAACCGGAGTCATCAGGCTCATCCGGAAGCGTCACATAGCTGCACCGGCCGCGCCCCGGAGACACCGCTCAGGGTTTTGCCAGCAAGACGGGTTACGCTGGTCACATCTGCAGAGCAAATGCTCTACCTTCGCGGCTGGGAAGTCGAAGACCACCAGAGGCGCTATGAGCATTGCTGCACAGTCCCGCACGGCCGGAAACACAGGCCGCACCCCCCGAAACCGGGATAACCCGGTCACCAGCAGCTACTCGGCGCTGCTGAAAATCATCCGGGACGAGGGACTGCTCAAGCGGCGCCGGGCCTTCTACATCACCACCTTCGCTTTCCTGTGCGCCGGCCTGATTGCCGCCGGCACAGGGTTCTTCCTGATCGGTGAGAGCTGGTTCCAGCTGCTGATCGCAGCCGCGCTGGGCATCCTGTTGACACAGATCGCGTTCATCACCCACGAAGCCTCGCACCGCCAGGTGTTCGAGTCCGGACCCGCGAACGACCGGGCCGGCCGCTTCCTGGCCAACGCCGTCGTCGGCATCAGCTACCAGTGGTGGATGAACAAGCACAACCGTCATCACGCCAACCCCAATACGGTTGGCAAGGACCCGGATATTGAGATGGATACCATCTCCTTCCAGGTCGAGCAGGCAGAAACCCGTAAGGGCCTGATGGCCTGGCTGACCCGCCGGCAGGGCTGGCTGTTTTTCCCGCTGCTGCTCCTTGAGGGCATCAACCTGCATGCGACGTCGATTCGGCACCTGTTCTCCAAGAACAAGGTCAAGGGCCGCTACACCGAGATCACCCTGGTATTCCTGCGCCTGGGCCTCTACATCGGCGCAGTGTTCTTCTTCCTTCCGGTGGGTATGGCATTCGCCTTCCTCGGCGTGCAGCTGGGCGTCTTCGGTGTCTACATGGGCGCTTCCTTCGCACCGAACCACAAAGGTATGCCGCTGATCCCGCGGGATTCCAAGGTGGACTTCCTCAGCCGGCAGGTCCTGACCTCGCGCAACATCACCGGCCGGGGCATGAGCACGTTTATGGGCGGGTTGAACTACCAGGTGGAACACCACCTCTTCCCGAGCATGCCCCGCCCGCACCTGGCACGGGCCAGCGAGATCGTCAAGGAACACTGTGCCAAGCACAAGATTCCTTACACGGAGGCCACCATCACCGAGTCCTACGGCATTGTGGTGCGCTATCTGAACCGGGTTGGCCTGGCCGCCCGGGATCCGTTCGACTGCCCTGTCCGGTCCCAGTACCGGTAGCCCAGCCAGCATCTGACAGACTGAAACCATGTCTTCGACTCCTCTCCCAGGCCTCCCCGCAGTCAAACGGACCAAGGACCAGGCGATCCATATCGGCGCCCGTCTCGAGGACCGGCTGCACGCCTACCGGATGGAACGCGTACGTAAACGGGGCGGAGTCCAGACGGTGCTCTCCTTTACCGGTTATGGATCCACCACCTGGGTGCGGGTACTGGGCAGGGTGGTACTGGCCAAGCCTGGAAAGCTCTCAGCCCGCAGCGGCGAATCCGCCAAGGCACTGCGCGACGGCGTGCGCGGCTGGCGCAACTTCACGTCTCCGCCGGTTAATGACGCTGTTGTCTGCATTGAAGTGGGCACCGAGAAACATCTGGTGACGGCGGACCGCGGCGGCGTCATCGACGTCGTGCTCCCTGCCTCCCTGTCCCCGGGCTGGACCACAGTGACGCTGCGGCCTGAGTCGGAGCCTGAGGCCCCGGCGGCCGTGTCGCCGGTGTTCATCGTGGACCCCCAGGCCCGTACCGGGGTCATCTCCGACATCGACGACACGATTATGGTGACGGCGCTGCCGCGGCCGCTGCTCGCGGCGTGGAACACTTTTGTGCTGGACGAGCACGCCCGCACGCCTACTCCCGGCATGGCCGTGATGATGGACCGGCTGGCGCGGGAGAGTGAAGCGGGTCCGGTGTTCTACCTGTCCACCGGTGCCTGGAACGTTGCGCCGGCCCTCACGCGCTTTATCACCCGCAACCTGTATCCGGCGGGCCCGCTGCTGCTCACGGATTGGGGACCGACCAGGGACCGATGGTTCCGCAGCGGTCCGGAGCACAAACGCACTCAGCTGGAACGGCTCGCCGTTGAGTTCCCCGAGGTCAGCTGGCTCCTGATCGGGGACAACGGGCAGCACGATGAGCAGATCTACGCAGAGTTCAGCCGGAGCCACCCGCAGAACGTAAGGGCCGTAGCTATCCGGGAACTGTCACCGGGTGAAGCCGTGCTGGCCGGCGGACGGTCGGCGGGCCGGGGCGGGGAGCAGCCCCGGGATATTCCCTGGATCTACGCACCGGACGGCGCAGGTATGTCGCGCCAGCTGTCGGAGCTTGGCCTGCTGCCCGACGCAGGCTAACCCCCGCATGTGATTAGCTATTGAAAATCGATAGCTAACCGCTGATAATCGATTTATGAATCGACCGGTGCGGGTACAGCTGCGAGTCCTTCTGGTCCTGATGTTCCTGCTCATCCTTTTGGCCCAGGCCGTTCTCTTCCCAACGATGGGTGCAGAAATGGCTGCGTCGTTCCCTGAGTACGCGCACCTGCTGGTGCCGTATGTTTCGGTGGTTGTCTGTGGACTCGCGTGTGTCCAGATCGCAGTGCTGGCAGCCTGGTGTCTGGTCGGGATGACTGTCCAGGGCCGTCCGGTCACGCCCCGGGCGCTGGCCTGCGCAACCGTCATGGCCGCCGCCAGCGGAACTGCCACCCTTCTGGCCGTACTGCTGGCCTGGCACCTCTTTGAAGTGGTGCAGCAGGGGAATCCTGCGACCCTCTTTGGGCTGGGATCCGCCGTCATCACCGGGACGGCGATGACGGTGATGTCGCTCCGCGTTCGAGGCCGGTTGGGCGCTTCCATGGCAGCGGAAGCGGGAACGCCTGCGTCGGACAGGGGACGCGGTAACCGGGTCTGAGGGCCTTACGGCTGGTCTTCCTCGGTACGGATCGTGCGCATGATCCGTCGCAGGCTCATGGCCAGCGAAGCCGTGGCGTCAATGGGGGTGTCCGGCGAAGCGGAGCTGTTCATCCGGCGCACCAGCGCCTGGACTGCATCCACCGCCTCCTGATACTCCTCCGTGTCGGCATCCCAGGTCTCGACCGCTTCGGCGCTGGCAAGCAGGGCACGTTCCAGGGCCTCCGCGACGGTCCCGGGAACCGGCGTATCCTCCGGGGTCTGCCAGATGGCGGTGGCGAGCACCTCCGTCATGTCCTCCACGTACAGGGTGACGCGTTCCATGGCACGCAGGGCGCGGAAATCGGCACTGAGATCCCGCTGGTGGCGCCGCCGCCGCAGATTGCCGTGCCGGCTGGAGTCTGCCAGCTGCACTGCTTCACGCACTTCGCGGCTAAAGGCAACCAATTCGGTGCGCCGGTTGGACCAGTCCTCGTGTTCCGGCGGCCAGCTTTCTCCGACGGCCAGGCCCATCTCCCGGAGCTGTTTTGCCAGGTTCAACCGCAGCGCCGCCAGCCCGTCCACGGCACCGTTCAGGTGCAGCGGCGGGAAGACAACGGCGTTGACAATCAGGCCCACCAGTACGCCCACGCCCATTTGGACTCCGTAACCGTAGGAATAACCGTCAGGGTCATCCCCGCCCAGGACCAGGACGAACAAAGCTGCGACCGGGAGATAGTCCCGGCCCGCCCCGAGCCGCGGAATACCTGCGAGCAGGACCCCGACGCCCACAATCAGGGCAATCGTCCAAACCGTGGGCCCGCCGAACAGCAGGGCGACCAGCGCCAGTCCGATTCCCGTAACCAGCCCGATCAGGGTCTGGATCCCGGCCCGTGCCGAGCCGGAAACGGTGGGGTACATGCTCACCAAAGCACCCAGCGGTGCGTAGTAGGGGTACTGGGATGCCACGCCGGGCACCAGCGGGGCTATGGTCCAGGCGATCCCCACCGCCAGTGCGGCTTTCAATGCCAGCTGGAGCCGCGTATAGCGCAGCATGCCTGTCAGCCGGTTGGATACAGCGGCCAAGGACGGTTTGGGTAGGGATTTCCCTCGCAGTGCCATTTGGCCAGTATGTCCTGCTGCGCTGGGTGCGTCGATTTATGGGACCTGCCCCACAGGCCGGAGTGTACGGTCTAGACCGGCGGTGAGCTGTGACCCGGTTCTTCCCGGGCGGGGGAGATGCTGATGCCCTGCAGGACTTCGGCGAGCCGGTCCAGGAAGACCCTGGTCCGCGGCAGCTGCCGGTCATTGAGCAGCAGAGCAAAGATACTGCGCGCGAGCCGGATCTCGGGGACATCCAGGACCACGACGCCGTCCTGCCGGCCCCGCATCGCAAGCTCGGGTACCAGCGCCGCACCGATTCCTGCGGAGGCCATCTCAAGGCTCGCGTTGAAGTCGTCACAGTAGGCGGCGACGCGTGGATGCAGGCTGCAGCTGGCGAACAGCCTTTCGATCACCAGGGCATCCGGGGTACCGGGATGGTGCATGATCCAGGGCATGTCTGAAAGCTGTTCGGCGGAGACCTTGGCGCCGGGCTGTATGCCCCACTGGGCCGGCAGGACCACGCGGAAGTTATCATCACCAAGCCACTGACGGGTGACGGTGGCGGGCCAGGCCAGCCCGCCCTGCCCAACCTGGAAGACCAGTGCGACGTCCAGCTCTCCGCCTGAGCGCAGGCCCTGAATCGTCTGGCCCGGCTCCGCGACGAAGATCTTGAGGTTGATGCCGAGGTCCCGCCAGTCGGGGGAGCCCACCAGCCGGGGGAGGGCAAAGGTGGCAAGGCTGGGGAAGATGCCCAGGCGCAGAACATGTTCCGTGCCGGCTTCGGCCCGCGCCGCAGCAGCGAGCAGGGCATCCATATCGGTCAGCACCTTCGCGGCATGGCGGGACATCACGACGGCGGCCTCAGTGGGAACGGCCGCCCGCGCCGAGCGCTCGAAAAGCCTGGTGCCGGTATCGCGCTCCAGGGCAGACATTTGCTGGGACACAGCGGATGGTGTGTAACCCAGGTGCACTGCGGCCGCGGCGAAGGATCCGGACCGGATGACCTCCAGGAGTGTCTTGAGATGGATCGGATTGACCACGATGCCCTCCCTTTGCTCTCCTTGGTGCCCTGAACCGCCGTCGACCACCATATCTAGTGGTGCCACCTACTACGGACGACACGCCCATGGCAGGCGACACGCAATCATTCAGGCAGCCCCACAGGCTGTGCATCCACTCTCCACAGGCTGTGGAGAAACCCGGTCCGCGGAGCGGAAAACCACGTAAATCAAGGGGTCGCCCCTGTGTAGAAACTGTGGACGAACAGCGTGTTGAATGACATACTTGTAATACATCATCTTGGGGTTCGACCCGTGGCAGCGCACTAGATGTAGTGGCCGGATGTAGTATCAAGGGACAGACTTCAAAGGCATCATCATGCATCATCAAGGGGAGACCACCATGACCGTCACGGTTTACACCAAGCCTTCGTGCGTTCAGTGCAACGCAACATACCGCGCCTTGGACAAGAAGGGCATCGCCTACCAGAGCGTCGACATGTCACAGGATCCGGAGGCTCTTGAGCGTGTCCGGGCACTCGGCTTTATGCAGGCCCCCGTGGTCATCACCGAGCAGGACTCCTGGTCCGGTTTCCGGCCCGACAAGATCGAGGAACTGGCTCAGGCTGCAGTCACTTCCGTCGCCTAGGTCCGCAGGCGCGCCGGTTGACGGCCGCGGCGGGGCAGCAGCCCCGGGCCGCGGCCGAACCCCGGCAACAGAGCATTACAGAAACCGCAGCAGAGAAGCAGGACGCAATGACTTTGGGAATCGCGATGCTGACAACCGGGGCCGCTGACGGCGCCGGGAACCCGCATCCGGCTGCCGAATCCAACCCGGAGACCTACGCCGATCTCGTTTTCTTCACCTCGGCCTCCGGCTACACCGGACGGTTCGTGGAGAAACTTGGACGCGGGGCGGCCCGGATTCCGCTCCACACCAGTGCCCCCACACTGATTGCCCACAGGCCCTTCGTCCTGGTGCTGCCGACTTACGGCGGCACGGCAGCGCAGCCCGGCGCCGCCGCCAAGGGTGCGGTGCCAAAGCAGGTCATCAAGTTCCTGAATGTCGAGCAGAACCGCTCCCTCATCCGGGGCGTGATTGGTGCCGGCAACACAAACTTCGGGGAGAACTACTGCCTGGCGGCGGACATCATTGCCGTCAAATGCCAGGTCCCCGTGCTTTATCGATTTGAACTCATGGGCACGTCCGAGGACGTCGCCACAGTAAACCAAGGATTGGAAGAGTTTTGGACACATCAGTCGCAGAAGCCGGCATGACGGACTCCAAGGAGCTGCCGGAAGCCTATAAGGGCCTGGGCTATCACGAGCTCAACGCCATGCTGAACCTCTACGGCAAGAACGGTGAAATCCAGTTCGACGCCGACCGTGCGGCTGCACGCCAGTACTTCCTCCAGCACGTGAACAACAACACCGTGTTCTTCCACGACCTGGAAGAGAAGCTGGATTACCTCGTAAAGAACGAGTACTACGAGCGCGAGACGCTCGACCAGTACACGATGAACTTCATCCGCGAGCTCTACCAGCGCGCGTACAAGAAGAAGTTCCGCTTCGAGACCTTCCTCGGCGCGTTCAAGTTCTACACCTCCTACACGCTGAAGACTTTCGACGGCAAGCGTTACCTGGAACGCTACGAGGACCGCGTCTGCATGGTTGCCCTGCACCTGGCCCGCGGCAACGAGCAGCTGGCCGAGCAGATCGTGGACGAAATCATTGAGGGCCGCTTCCAGCCGGCCACTCCCACCTTCCTGAACGCCGGCAAGAAGCAGCGCGGCGAGCTGGTCTCCTGCTTCCTGCTGCGCATCGAAGACAACATGGAGTCGATCGGCCGGTCCATCAACTCCGCGCTGCAGCTCTCCAAGCGCGGCGGCGGCGTCGCCTTCGCGCTGACCAACATCCGCGAGGTCGGCGCGCCGATCAAGCAGATCGAGAACCAGTCCTCCGGCGTCATCCCCGTCATGAAGCTCCTTGAGGATTCCTTCTCCTACGCCAACCAGCTCGGTGCCCGCCAGGGCGCCGGCGCCGTCTACCTGCACGCCCACCACCCGGACATCAACCGGTTCCTGGATACCAAGCGGGAAAACGCCGACGAGAAGATCCGGATCAAGACCCTCTCCCTCGGCGTCGTCATTCCGGACATCACCTTCGAACTGGCCAAGCGGGATGAGGACATGTACCTGTTCTCCCCGTACGACGTCGAAAAGGTCTACGGCATGCCGTTCTCCGACGTCTCGGTCACCGAGAAGTACTACGAAATGGTGGACGATTCCCGGATCAAGAAGACCAAGATCAAGGCCCGCGAGTTCTTCCAGACCCTCGCCGAGATCCAGTTCGAATCCGGTTACCCGTACATCATGTTCGAGGACACCGTGAACCGGGAAAACCCGATTGACGGCAAGATCATCATGTCCAACCTGTGCTCGGAGATCCTCCAGGTTTCCCAGCCCACCACGTACCACGACGATCTCTCCTATGACGAGACCGGCAAGGACATCTCCTGCAACCTGGGTTCGCTGAACATCGCGAAGACCATGGACTCGCCGGACTTCGGCCGGACCATCGAGACAGCCATCCGGACCCTGACCGCGGTGTCGGACATGAGCCACATCGGCTCGGTTCCTTCCATCGCCCGGGGCAACGACCAGTCCCACGCCATTGGCCTGGGCCAGATGAACCTGCACGGCTACCTGGCCCGGGAGCGGGTCCACTACGGCTCCGAAGAGGGCATCGACTTCACGAACATCTACTTCTACACGGTCGTTTACCACGCCGTGCGGGCCTCGAACCTGCTGGCCATCGAAACCGGCCGTACCTTCGCCGGCTTCGAGAAGTCCAAGTACGCCAGCGGTGAGTTCTTCGACAAGTACGTGAACCAGGAATGGGTTCCGCAGACCGAACGGGTGCGTGAACTGTTCGAAAACGTGCAGATCCCGACCCAGGAGGACTGGGCGGCGCTGCGCGAGTCGGTCATGGCGCACGGTATCTACAACCAGAACCTGCAGGCCGTTCCGCCGACCGGCTCGATCTCCTACATCAACAACTCCACCTCCTCCATCCACCCGGTGGCATCGAAGATCGAGATCCGCAAGGAAGGCAAGCTGGGGCGCGTGTACTACCCGGCTCCGTACCTGACGAACGACAACCTGGAGTACTACCAGGATGCGTACGAAATCGGCTACGAGAAGATCATCGACACCTACGCCGCTGCCACGCAGCACGTGGATCAGGGCCTGTCGCTGACGCTGTTCTTCAAGGACACCGCCACTACCCGCGACATCAACAAGGCGCAGATCTACGCCTGGCGCAAGGGCATCAAGACCATCTACTACATCCGTCTGCGCCAGCTTGCCCTGGAAGGCACCGAAGTTGAGGGCTGCGTCTCCTGCATGCTGTAGCCCACTTAAAGGCTTGAGGAGTCAAGCTGTAGGAAGCCTGACTCCTCATGAAAGTCCCGGTGTAACCGAGACAGTCCCATTTGCGATGGTCTGTCGAGCTTACAGGAGTTGTCGGCCTTCTGTCGAAGGCCCTCCGACCGGGCAGGACTCCGAAAGGAGGGGTTGTTATGGCTATTCGCCGTACGATTCGCCGGACTATCCGGATCACGGTTCGTCCCGTCAGGTGACGAATTTCATGTCCGCTGTGAGATCGACAGACGAGGGGAGGAACCATGGCAAAAGGGTCATACCGCAGCGCTAAGACAGGCCGCTATGTAACCGACAAATATGGAAAGTCGCACCCCGCGACGACCGTAAAAGAATCTAAGTAGTAGCGCCCGAGTGCTGGGAGCGGGCATGTTGCCCCCTCCCAGCACTCCTGTGTAGTCGCGATCGCTACACGTGGGTGCGGCTTCCTTGTGGAGCAACTAGAATGAATCGCTGGCCGTCGGAGGTACTCCGAATTGGTGCTTATGAGGCAGAGGGAAGAGTTAATGACCGAGAAGCTTAAGCTGATCGACCAAGTGCAGGCGATCAACTGGAACCGCATCCAGGACGATAAGGACGTAGAAGTCTGGAACCGCCTGGTCAACAACTTCTGGCTGCCGGAGAAGGTGCCGCTGTCCAACGACGTCCAGTCCTGGAACACGCTGACGCCGGAAGAGCAGCAGCTCACCATGCGTGTATTCACCGGCCTGACGCTGCTGGACACCGTGCAGGCCACCGTTGGTGCCGTCTCGCTGATTCCGGATGCCCTCACCCCGCATGAGGAAGCCGTCTACACTAACATCGCGTTTATGGAGTCGGTGCACGCCAAGAGCTACTCATCGATCTTCTCCACGCTGGCCTCCACCAAGGAGATCGACGAAGCGTTCCGCTGGTCCACCGAGAACGAGAACCTGCAGAAGAAGGCGCAGATCATCACCAAGTACTACCGCGGTGACGATCCCCAGAAGCGCAAGGTGGCCTCCACCCTGCTGGAATCCTTCCTGTTCTACTCCGGCTTCTACCTGCCGATGTACTGGTCTTCCCGGGCCAAGCTCACAAACACGGCTGACCTGATCCGCCTGATCATCCGTGACGAGGCCGTGCACGGCTACTACATCGGCTACAAGTTCCAGCGCAACCTGGATGGTGCCTCCGAGGAGCGCCGTGCGGAGCTGAAGGACTACACGTACGAGCTGCTGTACGAGCTGTATGAGAACGAAGTTCAGTACACGCACGACCTGTACGACGGCGTCGGCCTGGCTGAGGACGTCAAGAAGTTCCTGCACTACAACGCCAACAAGGCGCTGATGAACCTGGGCTACGAAGCCATGTTCCCGTCCACCCTGACGGACGTGAACCCGGCGATCCTTTCGGCTCTGTCTCCGAACGCGGATGAGAACCACGACTTCTTCTCCGGTTCGGGTTCCTCCTACGTGATCGGCAAGGCCGTGAACACGGAAGACGACGACTGGGACTTCTAGTTCCCCGGAGGGTTCCTCCAAAAACATTGCAGCCGCAGCGGGCTAACCAGCCCGCTGCGGCTGCAATGTTTAACCTTCCTGCCTGACTTAGCCTGCCTGACCTGCTGGTGAATTAGCCTGCCCTGTCGGGCCTGCTCACATCAAGCGTGCTCCTGAACAGCTGAACGGGGTTAGTCCCTCGGAGGCTTCTGCCGTTGCTGCTTGGTTGCTGAGCGCTGCTTCTTCGCATCAAGGCGCCGGAAGTTGGAACCCCGGGTGGGTTTGGTCCGGCGGCGCCCGGCAGGTGCAGGTGCAAGCCCGTCCGCCACCAGCGCGGCGAGCCTGGCCAGGGCGATCTCCCGGTTACGCAGCTGGGAACGCTGTTCAGACACTGTCACAACCAGCGATCCGGCAATCATTCGGCGTTTGAGGCGCTGGAACAGTTTTGCGCGCTGGTCTTCCGACAGCACCGCTGAGTCCGCCACGTTCCAGGACAGGGCGACCCGGCTGTCCGTGGTGTTGACGTGCTGGCCCCCCGGACCGGACGAACGGGAGAACCGCCACTCAAGTTCCGAGGCGGGAATCGTCAGCTCCGGCGATACCAATAGATCCATGGTTCCAGCGTCGCATGAAAGTGCTGGGCCCTCACTCCTGGGTATTTGCCGGACAGATAAAGCTTGGATTGCGGGAATTTCCCCTTGTGCAGGCGGATACGTGGTCCCGAGTATCTGGGACCGCTTGAAAGTTGGACGCCAGCGTTTCACTGTAGTGATAGGCCACAATGCAGCGGAGGGGAGACCATGGGTGGTCCCGTTTGGGAGATAGCCCTAGCCGTTTTGCCAGCCCTCATCACGGCGGCTGTCACCGGACTAGGCTTTCTGCTCGCTGAGCGTCGCAAGGACAAAGGGGCCCTACTTCAGCGTTCTACAGTCATATCCGAAGAATCGGCACGCGTTCGATACCTGCGCTCGTGGTTGGAGACTTACGACTTAATGCCAGAGAACGCGTCCGGACAAACAGGGCAGGCTAGAGACGCTGTGGGTGCTGATCTCGCAGCATCACATGCGCGATTATCAAATGCCCTCGAACGTTCCTCAGACGACGGGCGTCCTTCGTTGGCAGGCCGGGTGTGGCAGCGAATTCTGCTCGTGCCCCTTCGCCGTCCGTTCGCTCGCGCTATCCGCTGGGGATACTGGTTCTTTCTGTTTATCGGAGTAGTCTTTTCGCTGGCCTTTATGACATCCGGATACCAATCGCCCAACGGTACCCCTGCCTCACCGCTCACCGTGTTTGCTTCGACCTCCCTAATGTTCGCCATATTTTTTGGAATCGCAATGTTGTTTCGGGGATGGTCGGCGTGGCTGGAACGTCGCTATATCTTGCGCTCCAACCCGGGATCTCCGGTGCCGGCGGAGACTCAAATCAAGCGGCCTTATAACGCACCTCCCCAAGGATCGGCAGGTGGCTTCGGCCCCCCATACCCGCAGCCGTAGGCGATCCGCATTACACGGTTGTTCGTAGTGTTAGATCCTTGGTTCGACGATGCGCGAAAGCGCATCCGGATCCCGGTAAGCCGAGTCAGGGCAGTTCCTGCTGGTACAGCCGGTCGGTCGGCAGGAGCAGCACCACCGAGGCCCGCATGTCGGCAGACTTGGCGATGGCACCTTCTGCAGACGGTGCTACATGCACCCGGTCGCGCCGCACTTCCTGGATCAGGACCTGCATCCGCTCACCGTCGACGTCGAGCCACCAGTTCTCAGTGAACATCCGCAGTCCCAGTTCATCCAACAGGCTCTCCGCGTCCTCCAGTTCCATGGCCTCGGCCCGCTGCCGGTGCAGCAGGTCGAAGGGGACAAAGCCGCCCTCGGGCGCCATATGGATGTAGCCAACATGCTCGCCGTCGAGCCTGCGGAGGTGGTCGAAGGTGTTCTCCTGAGGCAGGGGCGTAGGCATGGGAGGATCCTAGCGGGTTGCGTCTGCTGCCGCGGCGGCGAACCGCGAGGCAAGAGTCCCGAATGCTGCTGCGAGCTGCGGCGGACTAATCACCTGAATATCGGCGTCGAACCGGCCGAATGAGGCCGCCAGCGACACCCAGGACCAGGAACCCGCCGTCAGCCGGCACTGCCCGGTGCCAAGATCCTCAACTACCCCGTCCCCGGCGAAGGGCAGCACCTGGACGGCGGGCAGGCTCAGCACCACACTGCCGCTGCAGGGCCAGGCGTCTGCCTGATCTGAGCCCTTGAACCGTGCCGCCACAAACTGGCGCACGTCACCGCCCGGGAGTTCCCGCGGGGTGAAGCGCGGTCCGGCCGGGGTGCGGGGGTGCATCCGGTCGGCCCGGAAGATCCGCCAGTCTCCGCGTTCCAGATCCCACCCCACCAGGTACCAACGCCCCCGTACCGTGACCAGATGATGCGGCTCAACCCGGCGGACAGGCGCGGGGGTGTCCGGTGTATCCGGCTGCCCTGCCGGGTAGTCGAAGCGCAGGACTTCCTTGGCGTGGACAGCGCTGGACAGGGCCAGGAGCACGTCGGGAGCCACAGGGGCAGTGCGTCCCGCGGGAATGGCCGTGAACTCCAGGGCATCAAGCCGGTGGCGCAGCCGCGAAGGGAGAACCTGCCGCACGGTTGTCAGAGCCCGCAGTGCTGCTTCCTCAATCCCGGCTCCGCTGGCGGCTGCCGTCTGGAGGGCGACGGCGAGGGCCACAGCCTGGTCGTCGTCGAACAGCAGGGGTGGCAGTTCGGAGCCTGCGTCCAGGCGGTATCCGCCGTCCGGTCCTTTGACCGCGCTGATGCGGTAGCCCATTTCCCGCAGCCGGTCGACGTCGCGGCGGATGGTCCGGTGGCTGACCTCCAGGCGGCCGGCTAGAACTTCGCCGGGCCAGTCCCGCCGCGTCTGCAGCAGGGAAAGCAGATGAAGCAGCCGGGAAGTTGTGGTCATGTTTTCGATCGTAGTTCCAGTAGAGGACAGAAGCTGACCTCTACTGCTGTGAGAGTGGTGTTAACCCGGAAAACCGGGAACTCCGCACCTTCCGTGGTGCATCAGCTAAGGAGCCGTCATGTCAGTTACGACCACCCCACACCTGAACTTCCGCGGCGAAGCCGCCAAGGCACTCGAGTTTTACCAGTCCGTTTTTGGCGGACAGCTTGTCCTCATCACCAACGAGGACGCACACTCCGTGGAAACGCCCGAGGAGGCGAAGCAGATCAAGTTCGGCCAGGTCACCGGCGCGGACGGCTTCCAGATCATGGCCTATGACGTGCCGTCGGGCACCTCCTACGACCAGGGCGAAAAATCCGTGTTCATCTCTGTCCGCGGCGATTCGGCAGATGAAATCACCGAACTGTGGAACAAGCTCTCCGCAGGGTCGGCCATCGTGGAAGACCTCGGCCCGTCCGGCTTCGCACCGCTGTACGGCATGCTCAAGGATCCCTTCGGAGTGGTCTGGGTGCTCGACGTAGCAGTGCCGTGGGACGCTTCCTGATCAAGCAGAGCCTCAGCCATGGCCCCGGTTCGGCAGGCTCACCCTGCCGAACCGGGGTTTCCGGTCCAGGGGTGAGGCTATCCGGGTAGCGGTGGGCTGGCGATTGGGGGGCGGCTAATGGGGGAGTGGGATCCGCCTCCAGCCCTCGGAATCGACTTCGAGGAGGGCGGGAATCGTGCCAGCCAGCCCCCGCCGCTGCAGGATCTCCACCAGCTCAGCAAGGGGAGCGCGGATCACGAACGTTTCGCCGCGGAACAGATCTGCGGATTCTTCAACCAGTGCGTCCGCGGTGCCTGGCACCGGCGCCTCGAAGCTGGCGGCCACCGGCAGCCGCTTGAGCCACGGCGGCGGCAGCACCTGGTCCTCAAGCAGGACAGCGGTGGCGGGGCACTGCAGATCGGTCACGGGACTCCATCTCTTCCGGGAGGCTCCCTGGGAGCCGAGGCGGCACCGGCTCTTTGAGGAGCTTTCGAGGATAGTCCACTTCCGGCCTCCGCGTCGGTACTAACGGGCACGGCGCGATTGTGGGAAAGTTGCGGGGGAGGAAAAGCATGCCGCGTCAGCACGTCAACACACACATCGCCATGATCGTGTGTGTATGCCTGTGCCTGCTGGCCTACCTTTCCTGGTCCGCGCCGGAGCCCGACATCAATGCCAGCGCACCTGCTTCGGATTCGGAGAGGACAACCAGCGCAGCTGCTTCCGATCCGGACGCGGAGACCAGTGCCCCTGCCCCAGCCCCGGCGACGGCCAGCGCGCCCGGCCCGGACTTCGACTCACCGCAGAGCGTCACCGTTGTGGTCAACAAACACCGCCCGCTGACAGACCGCGCCTACGTCCCCGGAGACCTGGCCGACGCCTCAGGGGTGCAGCTGCGCGCAGAAGCCGCGGCCGCCTACCTGCAGATGAGCGCCGACGCCGCGGCGGCAGGCATCGGGCTAACCGCCGTCAGCGGCTTCCGGGCCGCGGATGCGCAGGGGCTGCTTCACGACTCCTACACCCAAAACTACGGAGTGAGCACTGCCGAGGCCATCTCCGCCCGCGCGGGCTTCAGTGAGCACCAGACCGGATTGGCAGTGGATATCGGCAACAATGACGGCGCCTGCTCACTGCAGTCCTGCTTCGCCACCACCCCGGCCGGCGCCTGGGCCGCAGCCAATGCCCACCGGTTCGGGTTCATCATCCGCTATCCGAACGGAGCGGAACACATCACCGGGTTCACTTACGAACCCTGGCATCTCCGCTACGTGGGCCCGGACGTTGCGCAGAAACTGTTCGACGCCGGAATCACCTTGGAAGAGCACGCCGGCCTGCCGCCCGCCCCGGGCTACTAAGCAGGCATGGCTGGCAGCCTGCCCCGGGCCGCAGCTATCCCGCCTCCTGCGCCCACCGGCCGGCGTCGAGCGCTGCCACAACACCGCCGTCGACCAGCAGGTCCGTACCCGTGATGAAGCTGGCCTCGCTGCTGAGCAGGAACGCTGCGGCGTTCGCGATGTCGCCCGGGGTGCCGAGCCTGCCGGTGCCGGAGCCCTCAATCATGGCGCGCATCTGCGCCCCGGATTCGCCCGCTAGCTCCTGCCGGCCCATCGGCGTCGAAATCACTCCGGGACTGATGCTGTTCAGCCGCGCACCGCGGCCGCCCCAGCGCACGCTTTCTGCCTGGACCCGCGCCTGGTTCGCCCGTTTGGCAACGCTGTAGGCGTAGCCCAAATTGTCGATGCCCGTCACGAACGGCAGCCCCAGCAGGTCATCCGCCGGCTTGGCGGCGAGGTCCGCGAGCGCCTCAGCGGGAATCTGGCCGCCGGCCATATACGCGGACATGCTGGAGATGACGACGCCGGCGCCGCCGCGGGCGATCACCTTTTCGAACTCCTCCAGCACCAGTGCGACGCCGAACAGGTCCACCTTCCAGATGGCTTCCGCCGGCGCCTGCACGGGGGAGAGCCCGGCGGTATGCACGACGCCGGTGACCGTACCCAGTTCCCGGGCCGCAGCTGCCAGAGCTGCTACTGAATCCCGTGAGGAGACATCCACAACCTGGGAGGCGACGTCGTACCCCTCGCCGAGTGCCGTATCCACGGCGTCCTGAAGGAGCGCCTCGTTGAAGTCGGCAAGGAGCACTTTCCTGCCCGCACCGGACCGGCGCACAACGGCCTGCCCCATCCCGCCAACGCCGATCACTGCCAGTACATCCGCTGTCATGTCCGCTCCAGTCCTCTGCACGGTTGGGGTGCTGTGCCTCCGCGGCGAATCCCGCGGGGGCCGGCCGGAGCGCCAGGTCCCGGCCATCTGCCCAGTCTGGCGCGGGCAGCGGCGCTTCACAACAGTCAACGGCTGGTGCCCGGCAGGTCAAAGGCGGGAGGACTTATCCGCAGGCGGGCGCGTCCGCCAGGTTGCCCCTGGCGGGTGCGGAACTGCCGCTCGACCCTCCCGCCGCTCCGCCGGCAGGACGGCTCAGTGGAGACGCAGGCAGCCAGGAACCGGGCTCGCTGAGTTCCACGCGGTAAACGCCGCAGCGGACGCACATCCGGTAGGCAACTGTTCCCTGGGATGTCCGGTGCCGGGAGGCCGTGACCCACCCGTGTTCACACTCCTGGCGGACTCCGGGGCTGGCCGGTTTCTTCTGTGTTTCCATGTACTGAGCATGATGTAATGGTGTTATGCATCTCAACCCTTACGGGGAGTACGCCGTGCTGCTGGCGGCGTCGCTGGCAAACGACTGGCCCCAGACCCGCAGCGGCATTGTGGCCAGGACCCGTGACTTCGGTATGACGATGGCTTTCACACGGACACCGGCAGATCACAGCGAGGTCAGGGACGTAGTGGACCGGTGGCTGGCGGTTGTGGACGCTTCCGGCGCGGACCAGCGTGCCAGTCTGCTCAATGGACTGATGAAGGACGCGGCGGCCTACCCCCGGCTTACTGACCACGATGGCGAAGGCTGGCATCTGCACTACCGGGACGATGGACAGTCGCTGGCCGAGGTTCTGCTGGCCGTCATCAGTGTGGGCACCGCCCTGCACCTGACCACCCGGGGAATGACCCGCCTGCGCCGGTGCGAAGCCGGACTCACGCCCGGGGACCCCTGCCGGAACGTCGTCGTCGATGTCACCCGCAACGGCCGGCAGCGGTACTGCTCCGTGCGGTGCGGGAACCGGGCGGCCGTGCGCCGGCACCGGGCGCTGCATCCGTAAGAGCCATCCACACGAACACAGTCCGGCACGCTGTTGCGGTCCTGCAGGGGAAGTCTGTTCAGCACCCTGTGCAGCCGGTGGGACGGTGCGGGACACTGGGGGACAAGCTCTGGCCGAATCGGAGAACCTGCCATGACTGGAATCATGCCGACGCTGACTTTGAACAACGACGCCGCCATCCCCGCCCTGGGTTTTGGGGTGTTCCGCAGCCCTCCGGCCCGGACCACCGTGTCCGTGGAGACCGCGCTGGCCAACGGCTACCGGCTGATCGACACTGCGGCCGCCTACCAGAATGAGGCAGAGGTCGGTTCGGCTCTGAGCCAGTCCGCTGTCGACCGGGCCGGGCTGTTCATCACCACCAAACTGTGGGTGGATGACTACGGCTATGACTCGGCGCTGCGCGCCTTCGACGCCAGCCTGGCGAAACTGGGACTCGACTACCTGGACCTCTATCTGCTGCACCAGCCGCTGCCGTCGGATTTTGACGCCACCGTGGCCGCTTATCAGGCGCTTCAGACCCTGTACGAACAAGGCATGGTCCGGGCCATTGGAGTCTGCAACTTTGACACCGGAGAGCTGGCCGAGCTGCTGGCGCGCACCGACGTCGTTCCCGCGGTAAACCAGATCCAGGTGCATCCCTACTTCAGCCAACCCGATGTCCGGGCCTTCAACCTGGAACAGGGGATCCTCACGGAGGCCTGGTCACCGATCGGGGGCGTCAACCGGTACTGGTCCGATGCCGGGCAGCTGAAGGACCCGCTGCAGGATCCAGTGATCACCGCCTTGGCCGCCAAGTATCACAAGACGCCGGCTCAGGTGATCCTGCGCTGGCACATCCAGCTCGGGATCTGCGCCATACCGAAATCGGTCACCCCCAAGCGGATCGCGGAGAACATCAACATTTTCGACTTCTCCCTCACGGCACCCGAGCTCTCGGACATCAGCGCGCTGGACACCGGGATCCGCGGAGGTCCCAATCCGCAGGAGATCACCCGTACCTGATGCGCGCTCCCGGGCGGACCTCCAGCTTCGGCGATCCCCGGCGGCGGTGACGCCCAGCGGACTGACGCCCGGTAAGCCGATCCGCGGCAGGCGGCGGCAACGGTTGACGCTCCCGCTCCCTGCGCGCAGGGTGGAAGAAATCACCGGGTGTGGGAAGCAGGGCCAGCCAGCCGCCGTCGTTCCTGATCCTGCCACGGTAGGAACCAATGAACGGGAGAGATGGATGAAAGCGCGTGAACTTGGGTTGGCAGGGCTCCGGGTATCTGAGCTGGGATTGGGGTGCATGGGCTTCAGCCAGGGCTATGGCCCTTCTGCCAGCCGCGAAGCTGCCATCACCGTCATCCGCACTGCCGTGGACCGGGGAGTAACTCTCTTCGATACAGCGGAGGTCTACGGTCCGTACAGCAACGAGGTGCTGGTGGGCGAGGCGCTGGCGCCCTACCGGGGGCGGGTCACCATTGCCACTAAGTTCGGGTTCAAGATCAACAGCGACGGGCGCCAGGTCGGGCTGGACAGCCGTCCCAAGCACATCCGTGAGGCTGTCGACGGCTCCCTTCGGAGGCTCGGGGTGGACGCCATTGATCTGCTGTATCAGCACCGGGTGGATCCCGGAGTCCCCATCGAGGACGTCGCCGGAACCGTGAAAGACCTGATCACCGAGGGAAAGGTCAAACACTTCGGGCTTTCCGAAGCATCGGAGGCTACCATCCGGGCGGCGAATGCCGTGCAGCCGGTGACGGCCGTGCAGAGTGAATACTCGCTTTGGTGGCGGGAGCCGGAGCGGCGGGTGCTGCCTGCCTGCGAGGAGCTGGGCATCGGATTCGTTCCGTTCAGCCCCCTTGGACGCGGATTCCTCACCGGCAAGATCACGCCGTCCACGGAGTTTGCTGCCGGGGACATGCGGGGACGGCTCCCGCGGTTCGCGCCCGGGGCACGGGAGGCGAACCAGGCGGTGGTTGAGCAGCTGGACAGGATCGCGGCGGCGAAGGATGCGAGTCCGGCACAGATCGCGCTGGCCTGGCTGCTGGCCCAGAAGCCATGGATCGTGCCGATTCCCGGGACCCGGAAACTCGAGCGGCTGGAAGAGAACCTGGAGACAACAGCGGTGGAGCTCTCAGAGAATGACCTTCGGGAAATCGGTGACGCCGTTCTGCGGATCCCGGTCCAGGGGGCGCGCTATCCGGAGGAGCTGGAGAAAACGATCGACAAGTGAGGCCGGGGGTGGGGGCTCGGTGCCGTCACCGGGGGTGGCCGGGGTGCCGGGGGTGCCGGGGGTGGCCAGGGGTGCCGGGCTTGCGGGGTTGCCGGGGGTGGGGTTCGTGTGGGTAGGCGTGGTGAGCGTGCGCCGGAGAGCTTCGGTGAGTGACGCATGAGGTGGGGCCGGAGTACTCGGTGAGCTGACGCCGTCGTACGTTGGAACCCAGACGTTGGAGTGTTTACCGGGACGCCGGAGTTCGACTCGGGTGTGCAGGCCGGTGGCAGGGAATGGAGGAACGGGCAGGATGGGCAACCGGGGAGCTGATGCTTACCGCCGCCGGATGGAGCGGGCCGCAAGGCTGCGTGCCTCCGGAGTTCCGGAGCAGCAGGAGGCCCCGGAAACCCCGGCGGAGGCCGAGCTGCGGCGCAGGAAGGCGATGATTGACCCGGGGGACAGAGCGGACTACCTCATCCGCGACGCCATGCAGCGGGGTGAATTCGACAACCTCCAGTATGCGGGTAAACCCATACCCGGAATGGGCGAGGGGCACGATCCGGACTGGTGGATCAAGGGACTCATCCAGCGCGAAAAGCTCAGCGGCCTGGGACCCCCTGCCCTTTTGCTGCGTGTCGAGGACGCCGAACTGGACAGCCGTCTCGATACGATTCCGTCCGCTGCCCTGGTCCGGGCGGCTGTGGAGGACTTCAACGCGCGCATCGTGGAGGCCCGCCGACAGCTGCTCGGTGGTCCTCCGGTCATAACGAAAATGCGCGACGTCGACACTGAGGTCCGGCGCTGGCGGGAACGCAGGGCTGCGGCAGCGCCTCCGGAAGCCGTGCCGGAACCACCGAGGCCTTGGTGGCGGCGCGTAGGGCGGAGAAGCGGAAGGGGAAGAAGCGGAGGGCGGCGAAACGGAGGGGGCCGCGCCTGACTGGTACCCGGGAAGCTGGGCGAGGTGAATGGCTGGCTGGGTGGGGGTGCCTGAGTGCGAGGCGAGGCGCGGCGAGGCGCGGCGCGGCGCGTGAGCGCGAGCTGCGTGGGGGTGCAGGAAGCGAAGCGGGTGCGTGGGCGTGGGCGAAGCGGGTGCGAGCGCGCGAGCTGGGGGGTGGGGGTATTGGCGGCGTCGGACGTTGCCTGGTGCGGTTGGCTGCCTGGCTGGGACCACCGTTGAGGCCCTGGCTTAGACACCGCCCGGCACGCTACTCGGCTCCGGTTATTTCGGCATGGAAAAACGAGTATTCGACGGCAAATGTCCCGTATCCGACCACGCCAAAAGTGCCCAATTAGGGGCCTCAAATGTCAGTGGCAGATGAAAGCCTTGGACACATGAACAGCTTTTCAGACACGCGGCCATCTAGCGCAGGTGCCCCGGATTCCCCGGAATCGGCTCCTGGTGCAAGCTCCGCGCTCGCGGTCTTCTGTGCGGACGGCGAAGCTCCAGCCGTTGCCCGCGACACGTTCCCCAGCGGTTTTGACGGCAGACTTTCCCTCAAGAACCCCGGCTCCCTGACAGATGTGGAGGCCGGGACCACTCTGGCCAGACTCGGCGCCCTTGTCTCCTGGGCACAGGCTCAGCAGGCACTGGTTGTGGCCCGGATCGAGGAGCTCTTCGCCCGCGACATCGCCCAGTCAACCGGCCGGGAGGACCCTGCATGGGCACAAAGCCTGGCGGCGGCTGAGGTTGGAGCCATCCTCAACCTGCCACATATGAGCGCGTTGCGTCTGGCTAACGAGTCCGACACCCTCTGCACCGGGCACACTCAGACACTGCGGCGGCTTTCGGAAGGCCGGATCAGCTACCAGCATGCCAGGGTGGTCCTGGACGAGGCACAATTCGTTCCTGACGGGATTTCTGAAGACCCAGCCTGCAATCCCGGCTGCGAGGGGCTGGATGACCTGCCCGATGGTGGCCCCGCCTGCAGTGCGCGTGCCCGGTTTGAACGGGACCTGCTCGCACATGCTGAAGGGATCACGGCGGCACGCTTCACAGCAAAGGCCCGCAGGCTTCGGGAATCTCTGTTTCCGGACACTATCCCCGTACGGCACAAGGACGCCCTGGCCAAGCGACGCGTCTGCTTTGAGGCCCGGCCCGACGGAATGTCCTGCATCTCCGCTTTTCTGGCAGCCGAAAAAGGCTTGGCCATCCATTCGGCCCTGACTGCTGCGGCCCGCGGCGAGAAGTCAGCGGGGGATGAACGTTCCATGGACCAGCTCCGGGCTGACATCCTCCAGTCGCTGCTGCTGGATGGGGGTCTTCCCATCAGCTGGCCGGATGAAAAAGCACCGTCGGTCCGCGGGGCGGGCGTTGCCGGAGACCCTGCACCGATTGGCCGGCCGTTCGATGTGGCGGACAGCTCTCGCAAAGCCCGCGCTCCCCGGAACCCCAAGGCGCGCAAGGCCCGCAGAAACGGTCTGAGGACGGAGGTCATGGTCCTGATCAACGCTGATACCCTCGCAGGGCTCGACGAATCACCTGTGGAACTCAACGGCTACGGCCCCCTGAGCCCAGAAGCCGGCCGCCGAATGATCTCTCAGGCTCTGAGCTGGACGCCGCTGGTTCAGGACCCGGCGAGCGGTGAGATCCTCGGGGTCGGACGCCGCCGGCGAATCCCAGCGGGGCTGAAGCGCTGGCTCCAGGCAAGGGACGGCACCTGCAGGTTTCCTGGCTGCGGCGTCAGCGTGCAGAGCTCGCAGATCGACCACACCCGGCCTTGGGCCCACGGCGGAAACACTGTGCACTCAAACCTTGAGCACCTGTGCCCGAAGCATCATCGATTCAAGACACTCGGGCATTGGAAGGCCAGACAGCCAGAGCCGGGGACCATCGAATGGACATCTCCTATGGGCCGCAGCTACCGCACCACGCCAATGTTCGGATATGGAGCCCGGGTAACTCCGGGCGGCCACTGGACCCCACCGGACTCTGGCGCCCGGCAGGGGAGTGGAGGAGGTGCAACCGGGATGGGTGGCCCAAATGGTATGGCTGGTGCGACCGGGGTGGGCGGTCCTAACGGGGTGGGCGGCCTACAGGGTACGGTCGGCGCAACCGGGATGGGCGGCCCAAATGGTATGGCTGGCTCACCGGGTATGCCCGGAGAAAGCGCCAACGTCGAGACAGCTCACGACCTGGACCCGCCACCGTTCTGAGCGTGTTCCGCGGGCGGGCCCTAGGAGCCCGGCCTGGGCGCGCGGGGCCCAAGAGATCCCGCCAGTGCCCGCGGCCGGACCCCAGAGATCCGGTCACGCCGGCCAGGGTGGGAACCGTTGAGGGCGGACATCCGTGCCGGGTAGGAAGGCGACCGGCGGCATCCGAGCCCACAGACCCGGCTGGAAATCGGGTTCGGTTTCGGCTTTGGATGTGACATACGGTTTACGGTGACAGGTGCCGACGCGTACCCCCGGAAAGCCGCTAGGAACCGCAGCATCCTCCGATCCCCGCAGCGAACAGCAAGCCAGCAACCAGCAAACAGCGAACAGCGAACAGCAAACAGCAAACAGCAAACAAAGGAACCGCATGGCAATCCGCCGGCTGACGCAAGCATCTCCGGCCGAAATTACCGCCCTCGCGGCAACCCTGGCCGAGGCCTTCGAGAACTACCCCTGGACCTGCTGGACCGTGGACAGTGAACGGCACGAGGCCCGTCTCGCAGCCATCCAGCGCCTCTACCTGGAGCACGTGGGACTCCCTTACGGAGAGGTATGGACGGACGACCGGCTTGAATGCGCTGCCGTCCTCGTCCAGCCAGGACCCATCGAGCTGGATCCCGGACTCCAGAAAAAATTGTCTGAACTGCACGGTGAGGCAGGGCACCGTCTGCAAACCCGCCTGCCGCAGCCGCCCCCGGCTGCCTGGACGCTGGCGACCATCGGCGTCGCTCCGGACATCCAAGGCAATGGGCTCGGCTCCGCCCTCCTGGAAGCCATGCTGCAGCACGCGGACGCGTATGGGCGCCGCATCGCCCTCGAAACATCCTCCGACCGGAACCTCGCCTTTTACCGCAGACGCAGCTTCGTGGTCTGGGCCGTAACCGAGATGCCCGACGGCGGACCAATGGTCTGGTCCATGATCAGGGAGCCTGTTTCCGGCGCGGCGGCATAAACCAGCTTCACAGGTTAAAAGAGTCAGCCTCATAAATCAGCGCCCGCCCCACAGTGTCCACGAGCCCCACCCGGCCGCAGCGGGCCCCGGTGGAACCAGGAACAGCAGAGCAAAATGCAGGAGGTCTCGACGCACCCCTCCCCGGTTGCCAGACTGAAACAGCGCCGGATTACAGAATCTGTTCCGGCCGGACGAAATATCCGGGAGGTTGCCCGTGCTCGGTCTGGAACTCCTCGTTGGCCTGGGAATAGCAATCCTCGTTTGTTCCCTTGCCGCTCCGTACCTTCGGATAGGAGCCCCTCTGCTATTGCTGGCGTGGGGCGTCCTGCTGGGTTTCGTTCCTGCCTTCCGGGAAGTCGAACTGCCTTCCGAGGTGGTGCTGCTGCTCTTCCTGCCAGCCCTTCTCTACTGGGAAAGCCTGACGACGTCGCTCCGGGAAATCCGCACCCATCAGCGGCGGATCATCCTCATGAGCACGGTCCTTGTTGTCCTAACCGCAGCAGGAGTCGCCGCCGCAGCCCATGCGTTGGGAATGCCGTGGGGGCCGGCCTGGGTCCTGGGTGCCGCCGTCGCACCCACCGACGCCACCGCCGTCGCCGCCCTGGCGAGGATTCTGCCCCACCGCAGCGTGACGCTGCTGCGCGCTGAGAGCCTGATTAATGATGGAACCGCCCTTGTGGTGTATGCCGTGGCGGTGGGGATAGTCGCGGGAGACCGGGACTATACGCCCCTCGTCGTCTCGGGCCTGCTCGTCCTGTCCTATGCAGGGGGCATAGCCGCCGGATTCCTGGTGGCCTGGGCGGGGATCCGGCTGCGCCGCCGTGTCGACGACGCGCTGCTGAGCACTGTCATCAGTTTCCTGACGCCGTTCTCCGCTTTCCTGCTCGCCGAAGAGTTCGGGGGATCGGGGGTGCTGGCCGTGGTGGTCTGCGGCCTGATCATGAGCCAGGCCGGACCGCGGATTAACTCCGCGCTGGCCCGAAGGCAGGCCCGGGCGTTCTGGTCATTTTCGACCTTCCTGCTCAACGGGGCCCTGTTCGCCCTCATCGGCATTGAACTGCACGCCGTCGTGCGGATCCTCAGCGGCGGCGAAATCGCGTTGGGCCTGCTCTGGGTCGCCGTCGTCTCCGCAGTGATCCTCGCGATTCGCTTCTCCTTCCTGTTCCTCACCAGCTTCCGCGTCCCCCTGCGGAGCAGGGCAACCACCCGAAAACTGCGCCAGGTCAGCAACCGCTCATGGGTAGTCAGCGGCGTCGCGGGATTCCGGGGCGCTGTCTCGCTAGCCGCAGCCCTGGGCGTTCCGGTCCTCACCGCCGCAGGCACCCCCTTTCCGAACCGCGGCATGATCATCTTCGTGACCGCGGGCGTGATTGTTGTGACCCTGACGGTCCAAGGCCCGCTGCTGCCCCTCGTAGCCCGCTGGGCCCGGCTGCCGCAGGACACCGCGATGGAGAAAGAACGCCAGCTGGCCGAAATCCGGACCACCGAGGACGGGCTCCTGGCTATTCCGCGGCTGGCAGCGCAGCTGGGTACGAACGGGGACGTCGTGGACCGGATCACCCGGGAACACTGGCACCATCTCGATGTCCTGCGCGCAACCGGGACCGGCACCGGCGAAACGCAGGAGTCTCCGCCTGCGGTGATGCGTCATCAACAGGACTCGGAACTGCGGCTGGCGCTGCTCGGACGCAAACGTACGGTGCTTCTGCAGCTGCGGGATGACAGGGTCATCGACGACCGGGTGCTGCGTCTCCTGGAGCTACGGCTCGACGTCGAGGAGCTGCGCCTGACCAGGCCTGACGTCGAGGAGTAAGTGCGGCGGGCGCCGATGGCGACGGCTGGGTTAGGGGAGGAGCTCCGCGCTGACATCTGCAGGAGAGATTAGGCGGTACCCCGAACGGCGTCCATGGGCAGAGATGCCCATGTGGATAAGCGCCTAAGTCGATAACTGCCTATGTTGATGAGCGCCTGTATTGATAACTGCCTGTATCGATAACTGCCTGTGTCGATAACTGTCTGTGTCGATAACTGCCTGTATCGATAACTGCCTGTGTCGATAACAGCACAGGTGGATAGGCGCGCGCATGCGGATGGGTACGGTCACAGCAGCCCGCCACGGTTGTCCTTCGCCCAGCGGTACTTCCTCAGCAGGCCTTCACGACCGGCAGCTCCTCCCACTCGGTGGTGTACCGGGGAGACGAAAACTTCCGGGACATGGTCCAATCCGGTTTCGCGCTGGAGAGGCCGGCCAGGCCCAGGCCGATGCTGGCGGCACCGTACTTGTCCGCAACCTTCCCCAGGAGTTCGCCGAGATGCCGGTGTTCATGGGCGGAGACGAATTCATCAAACACCGGTTGTGCACCGGCGTCGGACAGGCCGCTCAGCATCACTCCGGCCTTGGTGTAGGGGACCCCCTCCACGATGGAGTCCTCCAGCGCACCGACAGCGGCGCGGGTAAGCACCACGGGATCGGACGTCGGGCTTTGCAGGCGAACCGTAACGGAGGGGAATGACGCCGCCTTCTGGCTAAAGTGCGAGGTGCCGGCATAAGCGGTGAGCACCCGGGCATGCTGCCCCTCGCGTTCCAGCCGGGCCGCCGCCTGCTGGGCATAGATGCTCATCACCTGCCGCATCTCCGCCGCCGTCGTCACGGGCGCCGAAAAGCTGCGGGAGAAGATCAGCTGCTGCCGGTCTGCGCGTTCTTCCTCCAGCGGCAGGCAGGAGGTCCCGTTCAGTTCCAGAACGGTGCGCTGCAGGGTGACGGAGAAGCGGCTGCGGATCAGCGCCGGATCGGCCGCCTTCAGGTCCGCGACGCTGCGGATACCCAGCGCATGCAGGCGCTTGCCCAGCTTGGCTCCGACGCCCCAGAGACCCGTCACCGGGACGCGGGACATGATGGTCTCCACCACGTCCGGATCCATCGTGTCCAGGTTGCAGACTCCGCCCAGGTGCTTGTTCTGTTTCGCGATCCGGTTGGCAAACTTTGCCAGGGTCTTTGTGGTGCCGATGCCCACGCAGACCGGCAGGCCGGTGTGGCGGGCGACGGCGGCACGGATGTCCGCGCCCTGGGCGTCCAGTTCTGCTGCCGTGCCGGCCAGGCCCAGGAAGGATTCGTCGATGGAGTAGACCTCCTGCCAGAGCGCGTACCGGCCCAGCAGCTCCATGACCCGGGAACTGAGGTCGCCGTACAGCTCGTAATTGCTCGAACGCTGGACCAGGCCAAGCCGCGGTGCGGCGTCGGCCAGCTTGAACCACGGCTCGCCGGTCTTGATGCCCAGCGCCTTGGCCTCATCCGAGCGGGCCACCACGCAGCCGTCATTGTTGGAAAGCACCACCACCGGAATGCCTGCGAGCGCGGGATCGAACGCGCGCTCGCAGGAAACGTAGAAACTGTTGACATCCACCAGGGCAATCCGGTGCAGCTGCGCTGGAGCAGGCGCGGGCCCGGGCCAGGGAAGGGCGGGACCCGGCGTCGCAGTTTTGGGCATAACGGTGCCGGGCATGTCAGTCTCAGACATGGTGCAGGCACCGGGTCACAACGCCCCAGATCGAAAGCTCCGCCGGGTCCGGCACCGGAATGTCCTCATAGTTGGGATTCTCCGCGGCCAGGACAATGCCCCGGCCGGTGAGCCGGAGCCGGCGGACGGCCAGCTCGCCGTTCAGGACGGCGACGACGACGGCCCCGTCCCGCGGCGTGAGCGAACGGTCAACGATCAGCTCATCACCGTCGCTGATTCCGGTGCCGGTCATGGAGTCCCCGGACACCCGCACGATGTACGTCGAGGTGATGTCGCGGATCAGATGCCGGTTGAGGTCGATCCGGCCATCGAAATAGTCGCGGGACGGGCTGGGAAAGCCGGAGGCGGCATCGCCGTCGGACATGGCCTGGGACCGGGACGATGTCCCGGGAGTATTACCCGAGAACACAGGCATCCGCAGACCTCCATAGAACATACTTTCGATTCCTCCAAGGTTAGCACTGGACGGTGGCGGTGGCTGGAAAGTAGTGGCTAGGGTGCCGCCTATGGAATCGACAGCAACCTCAGGGGACATTTTCCGGCAGCTGGCAGGAGGACTTCCGCGGCCGGAGGACCTCGGCAGGCACGTCTTCATCGGCGTCGACGGAGTCGATGGAGCCGGAAAAACCATGTTCGCGGACGAACTGGCCGTTGCCCTGTCAAAGGGGCACGGTGGAGACTCCGTGAGGGTTTCCCCAGTTGTCCGGGTGTCGATTGACGGCTTCCACCGGATTCGCCGTGAACGCTACCGCCAGGGGAGAGACTCACCGGAAGGATTCTGGCAGGATTCCTACGACTATGAAGCGTTCCGCAGACTCGTTGTGGAGCCGCTGAAACCCGGAGGCTCCGGCACGTACCGCGCGGCAAGTCACGACCTTGCCACGGATGCCCTCCTCGGCGGCCCCGATCTGGCCATTTCCGTGCCGTCGGTCATCCTGATTGACGGCATCTTCCTGCACCGTCCGGAGCTGGTGCAGATATGGGATGCGTCCGTGTTCCTCCACGTGTCCTTCACCACCTCCTTTCAACGGATGGCGGAGCGCGATGGGAGCGATCCACTACCGGAAGCGGCGGCAAACCGAAGGTACATGCAGGGGCAGCTGCTGTATCTGGGAGAGTGCGCACCGCTCTTCCGTGCCACAACCGCAGTCGATAACAATGACTGGGCGGCGCCGTCGATCCTCTGGCCGGGGTGGATCGTCCAGCCGCCGGGCGGGCAGCAGGTACCGTTTAACCCATGAATGTCGAGGTGTATATCCCGCCAAAACTTGGGCGGGAGCTGGAAGAATTGGCTACGGAACAGGGTGTCCCCGTGGAAACGCTGATTCTCAACGGAGCCAGGCTGCTTCTGGAGCACCGTCACCGGCGCAACCACGTACAGTCCTGACGGCCGTAAAGGTAGTAGCATCCGGTCATCCGCGCAGACGCGGAGTGGAAGGGAACAGTCATGAGAATCACCCTCACCAGCATCTTCGTGGATGACCAGGCCAAGGCGCTGGACTTTTATACCCGGGTACTCGGCTTCGAAAAACGCTCAGACGAACCCGCCGGAGGTGCCCGCTGGCTGACGGTCGGCAATCGCGGGGAGCAGGGCGGCGTGGAACTGCTGCTGGAACCGAGCGGGCACCCGGCTGTGGCACCGTTCAAGGAAGCGCTGGTCCGTGACGGCATTCCCTTCAACTCTTTCGCGGTGGAAGATGTCCAGGCCGAGTATGACCGGCTGTCGGGACTGGGCGTGGAATTTACCCAGCCGCCTGCCCAAATGGGTCCGGTAACGACGGCTGTCTTCTCTGATACCTGCGGCAACCTCCTGCAAATCACCGCTATGAACCCCTGACGCGCGGCTGACGCACTCTTTTTACCAACCCGCTGAAACTCACCGGCAACGCGTTACTGCCGGGGATCATCGGCACCTCACGCCTTTGCGCACCCTGCTTCACGCCTCCCTGCACACCCCCATGCCTCGACCCTTGTGACTCAGCCCACGCCGCCGGCTGGTGACGATGCTCCGGCTGGGGCCGACAGTCCTGCGGGGGAGAACAGCGAGAATAGTGAGGGTACTAGTTGACAGTCCTGCATGAGACGATCCGGCACGAGGCCGCGCATGGAAGGCCCGGCGGCATGAGCCCCGGCAACCGTGCCCGCGGCTATCTGGGTGCCGTGATGTTCGCCAGCCGCTGGCTTCAGGCACCCCTGTATCTCGGACTGATCGTTGCCCAGATGCTCTACGTGGTGACCTTCATGCGTGAGCTGTGGCATCTGGCCACGCACATCACCACTCTGAATGAGGCGGAGATGATGCTGATGGTCCTGGGCCTGGTGGATGTGGTGATGGTGGCCAACCTGATCATCATGGTCACCATCGGCGGCTATGAGACCTTCGTCTCACGCCTGTCCGTGGACGGACACCCCGACCAGCCCGAGTGGCTCTCCCAGGTCAATGCAAACATCCTCAAGGTGAAGCTGGCCATGGCGATCATCGGGATCTCCTCGGTGCACCTGCTGAAGTCCTTCGTGGAAGCGCGCACCTATTTTGAGGACCCGGAGCTTGGAGCGCATGCAGGGGACGTCCTGCTGTGGCAGACCGTGATCCACATTGCCTTTATCCTCTCGGCCATGGCGCTGGCCTGGATCGACAAGCTCAGCATTGCCTCCCATGCGGCGGCAGCGGCACGCCACGGCTGAAGCCGGGGACAACCGGGGACAGCCAAGGGCACCCGGGGACGCCCGGGGACTGTCAGCGCCCGGCGTCGTAGCTGGATTCGCGCAGCGTGGAGCCACTGACGCGGTGCATGCGCTGGCGGCAGAACGGATCATAGACCGTAACGCCGATCCGGCCGGAGAAGGGATCGGCCGATTGGATGCAGGTGCACGGTGCGGACACGGGCGCTGAACCTTTCTGGGAACCGGAGATACCTATCCCCTTAATTTTTACTCTTCCGTGCCGGGGTCCGGTCGCCCAGGGAACTCCGCCCGCCCTCCGCGGAACGCCGGGAAACCGCCGATGCCCACACCCAGGTTGAGCGGCGAATGCCGGCGTCCTCCCACAGCACCTGCACTGCTTTCGCAGACCAGGTGCAGGTTTCCCCTTTCACCAGTTCGGCACAGCCCGGGAACCGGATCCATGCCCAGACGGGGATTGCGGGCAGGGACGTCGTCACCGGGGTGTGGTCAAAATCAAGTTCTTCGGGGGTCAGCCCGATGGGTTCGGCGCGCCTGGCATAGCGGGCAGCCAGCCGCCCTGCAGCCTTCTGATCCATCTTCCCAGTAGAACATACGTTCGAAGAGGGTTCGACGGCGGCGGGAGGGTTTGCCGCTGTGTTCCGGAAGGGTTTTCGGGCACAATGTTGGCCATGTGCGGACGATACGTGATGGCCAGGGCGACGTCGGACCTGGTGTCAGCCTTTGCGGCGGAGCAGGTAGTGGGGGAGGACGTTGAGCCCTCGTGGAATGTGGCGCCCACCGATGATGTGCGCATCATCACCGCCCGCCACCGGCCTGATGATCCGGACGGCACCGTGCGCCGCCTGGCGACGGCAAAATGGGGGCTGGTCCCGGTGTGGGCCAAGGATCCGAAGATCGGGGCACGGCTGATCAACGCCCGGCGGGAAACCATCCTGGAAAAACCCGCATTCCGGAAGGCCGCGGTCAAGCGGCGGGCACTGGTTCCCGCGGACGGTTACTACGAGTGGGAGAAGACGGAGGAGGGCAAGGTCCCGACGTACCTGCATCCCCCTGTTCCGGAGCCGCTGGCGTTCGCCGGATTGTATGAGTTCTGGCCCGATCCAAACCTGCCCGAGGACCATGAACACAAGTGGCTGCTCAGCGTCACGATCATCACCACGAAAGCGGCGGACGAGCTCGGGCACATCCATGACCGGACCCCGCTGGTGGTACCGCCGGACATGTACGCCGAATGGCTGGACCCTGCACTGATGGACGCGGAGGCGATTGCCCGCCTGCTGGAGGCCATTCCCGATCCGGTGCTCAGCCCGAGGGTGGTCTCCACCGAGGTGAACTCCGTCCGCAACAACGGTCCGCAGCTGATCGAACCGGCTGGATCGGAGACCTAGACGAGTGCGAGCCGGCCAAATCCTGAGAGCGGACTAACCAGCCGGGGGCCGGCCCGGCCTACCAGGCATAGTCCTCCGGGGCCGGGCGGTGGCCGGGAAAGATCTCCTCCAGTTTTGCCAGGGCATCCTGATCAAGCTCGACGTCCAAGGATGCGAGCGCGTCATCAAGCTGGCCGGAGGTCCGGGGCCCGATGATCGGAGCACTCACCGCGGGCTGGTGCAGCAGCCACGCCAGGGCCAGGATCCCCGGCTCAATCTGCAGCTGCACAGCCAGGTCCTCGTAGGCCTGGATCTGGTCCCGGTGCTTGTTGAGCAGGTTCTGGACCCGTTCCTCCGCCCGCCTGCCGCCGTCGTTCTGGGCTTTCAGGATGCCGCCGAGCAGCCCGCCCTGCAGGGGAGACCAGGGGATCAGGCCCAGGCCGTACTTCTGCACGGCCGGGATCACTTCCAGTTCGACGGTCCGCCGGAGCAGGTTGTAAATGGATTGCTCACTGATCAGTCCGTTGAACCGGCGGCGCCGGGCGCTTTCCTGCGCCTCGGCAATATGCCAGCCGGCGAAGTTGCTGCTGCCGTTGTAGATGACCTTTCCCTGGGCGACGGCGGTTTCCATGGCCTGCCAGATTTCGTCCCAGGGCGTGTTCCGGTCCACATGGTGGAACTGGTACAGATCGATGTGGTCGGTTTGCAGGCGCTTCAGGCTGGCGTCGAGGGCCTGGCGGATGTTCAGTGCCGAGAGGAAGGTGTCATTCGGGCCAGGGCCCATCGAACCGTAGAGCTTGGTGGCGATCACCGTGTCTTCGCGCCGGCCGCCGCCCCTGGCGAACCAGCGGCCCACGATCTCCTCTGTCAGCCCCTTGTTCTCCCAGCCGTAGACGTTGGCCGTGTCGAAGAAGTTGATTCCGGCTTCCCGTGCGGCGTCCATGATGGTGTGCGCGTCCAGCTCGGGGGTTTTCGGTCCGAAGTTCATGGTGCCCAGGCACAAGCGCGAAACTTGCACACCGGACCGGCCCAAATGTGTGTACTTCATGCTTCCTCGGTTTCCTCTAGTGGGATGGGCATCTTCCGCAGCGCCGGGAGGGCGGCCCGCCACCATTCTGCGCCCGGCCCGGAAGGCGAGGAAGGGCCAGCCGCAAAGCCGGCGGCACCCCGGAGGGAAGTGCTCCGGAACGCACCGCCTCCTGTAGCCTGAGAGCGCATCTTTTAAGGACCTGCCAGGAGGATTTGTGCCGGAATCGTATTACCGCCCGCTGGGTGAGGGAACGTTCGAATCAACACTCCTCACCCAGGGCGCCTGGAACGACCACGAACAGCACATGGCACCGGCAGCAGGGTTGCTGGTCCACTGCCTGGAGCAGACGGATCCCCGTCCGGATATGCGCCTGGCGCGGGTCAGCTACGAAATCCTGGGCGTCATTCCGCAGGGCACCTTCGATGTGCGGACCAAGGTTATCCGGGCCGGCCGCACGATCGAACTTCTCGAAGCCGAGCTCGTGGCCGGCGGACGCACCGCCATCCGTGCCACGGCCTGGCGCCTGGCCCTGGGCGACTCCGCCAAAGTGGCTGCCGTTGAGGATGAGCCGATGCCCGGACCGGAGGAAGCCGCCGATTTCACCGGGATGACCGCGTGGCCGGGGAAGTTCATCAACACCCTGGAATTCCGGGCGGTACCCGGCCTGCGTCCCGGCCGCGGACAGGTCTGGGTGCGCTCGCCGTTTGAAATGGTCGACGGCGAACCGACCCCGGACCTGGTCAGCCTGCTGGGACTGGTGGACGGAGCCAACGGGATCGCCGCCCGGGTGCCGCCGGGAGGGGACAGCTGGATGTTCCCCAACGTGGACCTGCAGATGCACCTGTACCGGCAGCCGGCAGGACGCTGGCTGGGACTGGATACCCGCGTCACCTTCGGAACGGATGGAATCGGCCTGACCTCCTCGGTGCTGCACGACCTGGCAGGACCTTTCGGCCGCAGCGAGCAGATCCTGACCGTCCGTCCGCTGAGCAAGGGCTAGCCGGTGGATGAATCTCCCCGGGTGCTGGACGTTTACCGCCAGCAGCAGTCCTTTGGGGCAGCAGCAGACCTGGAGTGCGCACTGAACCTGCTGACTGCGGCGCGGCACGGCGACTTTGGCCCGGCATTGCGGATCTACCGTCCGCGGCCCACGGTCGCCTTCGGCCAGCGCGACGCCCGCCTGCCGGGCTTCCCGGCCGCTGCCGATGCCTGCCGCGAACAGGGTTTCGAGCCCCTGATCCGCAAGGCCGGCGGGCGGGCCGCGGCGTACCACGAAGGCTGCCTGATCCTGGACCACATCGAACCCGAGCCCAACGCCGTCGCGCAGTCCCTGGCCCGCTTTTCCTGTTTTGCGCAGCTGCTGGCCACATCCTTGCAGGACGCCGGGGTGCCGGCAGCAGTGGGGGAAATCCCGGGGGAGTATTGCCCGGGTGAGTACACCGTGCACGGCGGGACCGGAGACACACGCATCAAGCTGGTGGGAACCGCGCAGCGTGTGGTGTCCGGAGCCTGGCTGTTCTCCTCGGTGGTGGTGGTCCGGAATGCTGATCCGCTGCGCCGCGTACTCACGTCTGTCTACGCGGCCCTGGGTCTCGACTGGGATCCCGCGACTGCAGGCGCCGCCGAGGACCTGGCGCCGGGACTCACGATGGACGATGCCGAGACAGCACTCCTGGGCGGCTATCGCAGGTATGCGGGCCTGCGTCAAGGGGATGCCTCCCTCCTGGAGGAAATCACGGGCGGACCGGGTCCTGTCCTTCCAACCATTGCCCGTTCCCCATAACATCGGGCGCGAACCGCAGAACCAGCGAACCACGTCAGCCGACACAGAACTTGTCCAGGACAACCAACCGGTCCAGGACATCCCGCCAGTCCAGCCGACAGAACAACCCAGCGGCGCCCACCGATCAGGAGGATTCCACCTTGCCTAAAAAGAGCATTGAGAACACTGCCACCCGGCTGAAAGTCATCCTGGAGACTCTGGCCGTCCAGGATCCGTCGAATCCGGGGAGGACAGGCCGCGCCGACGTGCTGCGCCAGGCCCTGGAACAGGTCCCGCTGGAAGGACCCGAAGCGGATCTCCTGGCCAGCGGAGTGGCCCGCGGAGAGCGCACGCTGGTGACTGCAACCACCAAGCTGGTCAAGGCGGGCTGGATCCTGAAGGAAGGGCGCGCAGGGTGGAGCATCACCGCCGCGGGCCGGGCCGCCCTGGCGGACTTCCCCGACGTAGAGCAGTTGCAGGCCGCGCTGGCCGGAACCAAAGCTTCGGGAGGAGCCATAACACCGGCGGAAACCCGCAGCGAGGCAGTGCTGGAGGAAGCCCTGATCGATTCCGAGGGACCCAGCGGGCAGCCGCCCCACGGATCGCATCCGGAAGACCGCTACGAAGGCCCGTCCTTCCCGCAGCCGCAGGCGGTGGCGGTGGCAGGTACCTTCGGATCCGCGCTCGGCGGCGAGGACTGGGAGCCGGCGGACCCGGCTGTCCAATTGACCTTTGACCGCAGCGACGAACTGTGGAAACTCAGTGTGGAACTCCCGGCCGGCGACTATGAATTCAAGGCTGCACTTAACGGCTCCTGGGAGGAGAACTACGGCTACGGAGCCCACTTCGACGGCGCGAACTACAGCTTCCACCACGCCGGCGGGCCCGTGACGTTCCTCTACGACCACGCCACGCACACCGTGGTCACCAAACCGGACGGAGCGTAAAGCCCGGGCGCCACGCCGCACAACACACCGGCTCAGGCGTCCCGGTCCCTGCGCTTGATCGGATCCACCAACACACCGGCGGGTTCACGGACCCACCAGACATGTTCGGCGCGCAGTTCCTGTGGGGTGGAGAACCGGTACCGGAAAACGCGGGCCCGGACCCAGCGCGGCGGCTGACCGTCGAACGGGTCCTCCCGGAGAAGCTTCAGCGTCCGCGGATCGGCAGCCAGCAGCCGCTGCAGCAGCACCGGGAACCAGTTCCCGCCGGATGAGCCCAGGGCCAGGAACCACATCAGCCAGTCCAGCCGCAGGTGATAGGGGGCGAACTGGCGCGGCAGCCGTGCCGGGTCGCCGGGCTTTCCGTGGAAGCCGTACTCCCGCCAGCGGGCGTCCGGCCCGGGCTCGTCCATGGTCCCCTCAATGACCACTTCGTTCCGACGCCGGGTAATGCTGCCAAAGGCGCCATAAGCATTGGAAAGGTGCCAGCGGTTGAAGGACGCGTTCATCAACTGGTCCCGGCTGAACAGGTTCCGCAGCGGCTCCCAGGCCCAATAGAGCATGACCGCCGTCATCAGCAGCACCACCGCCACAAACCACAGCGGCGTGCTGCCCGGGTCCGGTGACCCGAAGGCCGCCCACGGCAGGACTGCCCGCACGGCTGCATCATCCACGGCGCTGAAGGCCACCAGGATGGTCAGGACGTTGAGCCAGGCGAAGTTGCCGGAAAGCACCAGCCACAGCTGTGTGAGGATCACCAGGCCGGCCGCGATGGAAGCCACCGGCTGTGGAAAGAAGAGGAAAAACGGAACAACCAGCTGGGCGAAATGGTTGCCGAGTACCTCGGCTTTGTGGAGCGGTTTGGGCAGATGGTGGAAAAACCAGCTGGCCGGGTTGGGCATCGGCTGGGTCTCATGGTGGTAGTACAGTGCGGTCAGGTCCCGCCACACCCGGTCCCCGCGCATCTTGATCAGCCCCGCGCCGAACTCCAGCCGGAACACCAGCCAGCGGAACAGGAACAGCACGGTGACCGGAGGCGCAACCTCGTTGGAGCCCAGGAAGGCCGCCAGGAAACCGGCCTCGAGGAGCAGGGACTCCCAGCCGAAGGCGTAGAACACCTGGCCGACGTTCACGATCGAAAGGTAGAGGAACCAGATCAGGCCGAACACCAGCAGGGGCACCCACGGCGGGCCCTGCTGCGGCAGCCCTGCCACCAGAAGGGCGGAGGCCACGGCACCGGTCCAGGCCACCACCCGCAGGAGCCGGTCCGAATAATGCAGCCGGAAGAGGGTGGGAATCCTCCGGCCGGCGGATCGTTCCAGGTACCGCGGTGCCGGCAGCAGGCCATGCTCGCCCAGCAGGGGCGGGAACTGGGCGGCGGCGTTGAGGAACGCGAGCAGGAACACGGCCGCAATACCGCGCTGCAGCACCTGCCGCGCCAGCTCATATCCCTCTGCACTGAAATATTCCATGGCGCCACCACCCTAGCCCCGAAGCTCCTAAGCTGGGACTGGTGGCAAAAAACTCTCCAGCTAGGCGGAGGTATCGAAATGTCCGCCCCGCGCGTCCTGGCACTGGTGGTCGCGCACCCCGACGACGATGCTTATGGGCTCGCCGGAACGGTGGCGCTCCATGAATATGATCCCGGGTTCCGCTTTATTCTGGTCCATGCAACCGACGGCGGCGCCGGGCAGGTGGATCCTGCCTACCCGCCGCTGCACGAGCCGCTCGGCAGGATCCGGCGGCGGGAAATGGACGCGGCGTGGACGGCGCACGGCCGTCCACCGGACCGGCACGAGTGGCTGGAGTACGACGACGGTGAACTTGCCGGGGTTCCCCGGACGGAACTCGTCGACCGGATCGGCGGGATCCTCGCCGAGGAGCGGCCCGACGTTGTCGCCACCTTTGGCCCCGACGGGCTGACCGGCCACCCGGACCATATTGCCGTGGGCGCCGCGACCGACGTGGCGTTTGCGGATCTGCGGAACGACGGCGGTCCTGGCCTCCTGCGGCTGGTGCACGGTGCTCTTCGCCGGTCCACCTGGGAGCGCTGGAACCGCGGACGCATCCTCCACGGCCTGGATCCCTGGGACGCCGGCCGGATGTATGACCTGCATCCGGTGCCGGATGAGCAGATAGGCATCGAAGTGGACGTCAGCACCGTGGCCCACCGGGTGGTTGCCGGACTTCTGGAGCACCGGACCCAGCGCCATGTTGTCTCTCCCGGCGTCCCGCCTGACGCGGAGGAAGACGCCCGGTGGACACGCGCCGTCGGCGCCGAAGCGCTGGTCATTGCCTGGCCGCCCAGACCGGCGGCGGCAGCTGTGCTGGGCGACGTATTTGAAGGCCTGCCTGGCCTGCGGTAAAGCTGGGCTGAGGTGACCCGGCAGCCGGTAACCCGGTCTTGGTAACCCAGTAGCCCGTAAACCCGGTCTTGGTAAATCCGGCAGCCCGCCGTCCGGGGCACCTAGGGATGACCGGTGCCCGGGGCGACTCCCGGGTTTATCATCGAGGGGCACGGCAAGGCACGGCACGGCACGGCAAGGCAAAGGAGTGCCACCATGTTCGACTACGGCAGCGCGTTTCACGGAGTCGGCCTGGCGGACAGGGCTGCCGCCCGCCGCTTCGCGTTGACCGCCGGATTTCGGGACCCTGCGGGGAATTTCCTGATGACGCCGGAACGGAACTAGAACGTTTCGTGGCTGGCTGGCGGGATGCCTTCGGGCACGCAGGCAGGCCGTACCGGCGGGCGCTGGGCGCGGCGGCCGCGGCCGGATCCGCCGCGGGTCTTTATCTCCGGGTTCTCCAGCACCGCAGGCAGCAGCGCGTCATGCCCCCGCCGGGACACAGGATGCCCGGCGACTCGGTGCTTTCCGGCTCGGTCCGCCAGCGCACGCGCAGCATCCTGATTTCCGCTTCCGCACCGGAGATCTGGTCCTTCCTGAACCTGGTGGACCACGGTCGAGCCGGCTGGTACCTCCTGGACCGGCTCAGTCTCCCGGATTCCAGTCTCCCGGATCCCAATGTCCTTGATTCCAATGTCCCGGATGTTGCCCTCCCGGACTTCCGGGTGCCGGGCAGGTTTACTCCGCTGCGGACTTTGGGCACCGGGGAGAACCCGGGGAAGGACATCGGAGACGACATCGGTGACCTGCTGGCCACCGGCGCCGGGCACCGGCTGCGGATCAAGGAAGTCCAACCGAACGAATGGATGCTGTGGGCCGACGGCGACGGCCGGTCCACCTGGCTCTGGCTGCTGCAGCCGGTCCGCAGCGGGCAGACGAGGCTGGTGGTGCGTGGCCGGTTCCGGTACGGGCTGCGGCCGGGCGGCCTGGCGGGCCTGCCACTCGACGCGGTGGATTGGGCTACCCTGCGCCGCTGCCTGATTGGGATCAGAGACCGGGCGGTGCTTTGGTCTGCGACCCGGCCCGGGCAACGCTGACGGGGTGGTGAGGTGGACCGTGGCGGTGTGCGGGGCGCAGACCGGTTGGGGGCCGCCTGATTATTGGTCCTCTCCAGAATTTTGGTCTGGTGGCACCGGGCCGGCTGGTACGTTTGATCGATGGATTTCACATCCACCACGGCCCTGCTCGCTGGTCCCCGCGGCCGCGGGCTCTGCCTTGAACTGGCTAGGATCACAGCGCCCCGGCGTCCCGGCGAATCCTACGGAAGCACGGTGCTGCCGGCTCCGGGTCTGTCCCGTGAAAGTGAGCAGGTGCTGCGGATCCTGGCGGGTATCCCGGATCGGCCTGTCTTCAGCGGCTCGGACCTGCACCGCAGCCTGGCCCGGATTGTCCGGCAGGCAGTGTACTGGCAGCCCCCGGATGAAACGGCGCAGCTGCTGACTGAAGCCGAACCGTGCCGGGCGCTGCTTCAGGTGGCCGCCGCCGTCGTGCGTTCGCCGGCCGCCGCCTGGTGGAGCGATCCTGCCGCTCCGGTGACCCACTGCGTGCAGTGGGTACAAACCAGTACCGTTCCCGGAACCCCGCCTCCTGCACTGGACGACGCCGGACCCGCCCTCGCCCGGTGGCGGTCGGGCATCACGGCACAGGAGTCCAATACGCCGTTCTCCACGGGGTGGACCGGCCGCTGGTGGTCCTCGCCCACCTTGTCCGGCCTGGTCAGCAGCACGCCGGCCGTGCCAGGCAACGGTCCGGCCGGCCTGGAGCTGGTGGAAGACGCCTTGGGATGGACGCTTGCCCGCTCGTATCCGGTGCGTCCGGCACCCGGTGCCCGCATCTGCGAGATCCGTGGTCCCGGTGACTGGCAGGACCTCGCAGTGCGCTATCCGCTGGAGGTCACCCGGTCGCGGGGCAGCACCTGGAATCTGGCGGTTCCGCAGACCGGAGACTGGACCTGGGTGATACCGGACTTCACCGCCGTGGCTGATGAGTACGACGCCGTGCACCTGACCGTCATCGGCTACCTCAGCACCGCCGGGGCGGTTTTGGCCGCCGGTGAAGCGAAAACCATGTTGGCGGGGTGGGGGCCGGGCGAAACCTGGTGGCTGAACGACGTGCTGGCACCCGCCGGCGAGCCAACGAACTGGCAGAGAGCCAGCGCACCGCACACCACACCCCGGCCCGGGTCCGCGGCCGATGACCCTTTCGCGGCCGGGCTCGACGGCGTGTGCTGGCAGGTGCAGGCCCGGCAATAATTACCGGAAGCGTGTACCGGAAGTTAATAGCCAGGCAGCAAACCTGAAGGCGCTGCTTCCGAAGCCGGAAACAGCGCCTTCAATAAAACCCTTCAGGGCTTAGTGACCCCGGGCGATCCATTCGTCCAGATGCGGGGCCTCGGCACCGATCGACGTCGAATCCCCGTGTCCGGTGTTCACGATGGTCTCCGCGGGCAGGGTGAGCAGCCGTTCGCGGATCGAGTCGATAATGGTGCCGAAATCGCTGTAGGAGCGGCCGGTGGCACCGGGACCGCCGTTGAACAGTGTGTCGCCGGAGAACAGCACCGGAGAGCTGCCTTCTTCGTCTTCCAGCAGGAAGCAGACCGAGCCGGGGGAGTGCCCGGGGGTGTGCAGTGCTTCGAGCGTGGCGCCGGCAATCTCGAATGTGTCTTCGTCTTCGATCACGTCATCCGGAGCCTCATCCGGGAACACGGCGTCCCAGAGCATCCGGTCTGCTTCGTGCAGGAGCACCGGAGCACTGAACCGGTCCCGGGCCTCGGCGACGGCACGGATGTGGTCGTCATGGCCGTGCGTGAGCAGGATGCCCATGACTTCCCGGTCGCCGACGGCGGCCGCAATGGCGTCGACGTCGTGGGCCGGGTCGATGATGATGACTTCGAGGTCATCACCGACGATCCAGACGTTGTTGTCCACGTCCCAGGTTCCGCCGTCGAGGCTGAAGGTGCCGGAGGTGACTACCTTGTCGATGCGCGCCGCCATCAGAGCTCCACCACCGAACGCAGGACCTTGCCGTCGTGCATCTTGGTGAAGGCTTCCTCGATGTCGCCCAGGCCGATCCGCTCGGACACGAACGCGTCCAGGTCCAGCCGGCCCAGCTTGTA
Organism: Arthrobacter pullicola; assembly: GCF_014836875.1. Lineage (GTDB taxonomy): Bacteria > Actinomycetota > Actinomycetes > Actinomycetales > Micrococcaceae > Arthrobacter_B > Arthrobacter_B pullicola. Next base: position 99,706 of record NZ_JACSQC010000003.1, read on the forward strand.
CTGCTCCACCAGCATCGGGAAGTCACGCGAGGGCAGGCAATCGCCGTACCAGGAGGATTTCAGCGATCCGCCGCGGCCGAACACGTCGGCGAGCGGCAGGTCGATCTGCATGTCCGGGGTGGGCACGCCCACCAGGACCACGCGGCCGGCGAGGTCGCGGGCGTAGAAAGCCTGCTTGTAGGTTTCCGGACGGCCCACGGCTTCGATGACGACGTCGGCGCCGTTGCCGCCGGTGAGCGCACGGATGGCCTCCACCGGATCCTCTTCGCGGGAGTTGATGCCGTGGGTGGCGCCCAGGGACAGGGCCAGGTCAACCTTCGCCGGGTCAATGTCCACGGCGATGATGGTGGTGGCGCCGGCGAGCTTGGCACCGGCGATGGCAGCGATGCCGACGCCGCCGCAGCCAATCACGGCCACGGATTCCCCGCGCTGGACCTCACCGGTGTTGATGGCGGCGCCAATGCCGGCCATCACGCCGCAGCCGAGCAGGCCCACCGCAGCGGGATCGACGTCGTCGTCCACCTTGGTGCACTGGCCGGCGGCTACGAGTGTCTTCTCGGCGAACGCTCCGATGCCCAGGGCGGGGGAGAGCTCCGTGCCGTCTTCCAGCGTCATCTTCTGGGTGGCGTTGTGGGTGTTGAAGCAGTACTGCGGCTGGCCCTTGCGGCAGGCGCGGCACTCGCCGCAGACAGCGCGCCAGTTCAGGATCACACGGTCGCCGGGAGCGACTTCGGTGACATCGGGGCCGACGGCGGAGACGATGCCGGTGGCTTCGTGTCCGAGGAGGAAGGGGTAGTCGTCGCTGATGCCACCCTGCTTGTAATGCAGGTCGGTGTGGCAGACGCCGCAGGTGAGGATGTCCACCAGGGCCTCGCCGGGGCCGGGATCCGGGACGAGGATCGTCTCCAGCGTGACGGGGGCGTTCTTTTCCTTGACGACTACCGCTTGGACCTTGTGAACCATGGGGAAGGACTGCCTCTCGGGAGATTACTCAGGGCACCCCGCAGCTATGGGGGCATCTCCATCCTAGGGAGGGCGCCGCCGGGAGTCACTTTTGGTGCTCCCGGCGGCGGCCTGCGCCAGTGCAGGTCGGAGCCAGAACACCCTGGGCCCAACAGGCGCTGGTCAGTTCAGTCAGAGACCCAGACGGGACTTAACCTCGGCGGCGGAAGGGTTCGTTGCCGAAGAACCATCCGGGAAGATCACGGTTGGCACGGTCTGGTTGCCGCCGTTCAGGGATTCCACCAGGTCCGCGGTGCCTTCAACGTCCTCGATATTGACCTCCGTGTAGCCGATGCCCTGGGAATCGAGCTGCGACTTCAGACGCCGGCAGTAGCCGCACCAGGTGGTCGAGAACATGGTGATGGTCCCGGCCTCGGGGGTAAACGCTTCGGCAGTTGCGGGCATTGGGAACTCCTTGCTGGATCGTTTGAGCTGGATCGTGCTTGCTGCTGGTTACTGCTTGGTTCTGCTGCCATGGGAACATCCGCGCGGGGCTTTCCATTCCCGGAGGCATCTATTCCAGGGAATGGAAAGCCCCGGAACTGCGGAACCAGGCCCGAAATTCACCTCCCGTTAAACCAGCGTCCGCCTTCAGGCCGCCTGGGGCTGCCAGCGTGGGCCGCGCAAGCACCCCACCGGAGGAAGACCAGAGATGACTGAGCAGATGAACCCTGATTCCCGCGCCGCGTTTGTTTCGGGCCCGCGCCCTGCCAAGAAGAGGTTCCTGCCCATGCTCGGGCACACCCGCGGAAAGCGCAGTGCGGTCACCTGCGCCTTGAAATGTGACAATGCCTGCAGCAAGGCGGTCTGCAACACCTCCTCCAACAGCTACTTCCGGGACATCGTTTCGGCTGAACTCTCCCGGCGTTCGGCGCTGGGTGCCGGCGCGGCCGGAATCCTGGGTGCTGCAGTGCTGACCCTTGGTGGTGAGCTCCCCGCAGCGGCAGCTGACCCCGGCCGCGGCAGTTCCAAGCCGGGCCGGCTGGCGTTTACGCCGATAGCACCGGTGGATGCCGCCGTCGACAGTCTGGATGTCCCCGGAGGCTACGGCTGGGAACCGCTGCTGCGCTGGGGCGACCCGCTCTTTGCCGACTCGCCCGAGTTCGACTTCGACGCGCAGAGCGCAGCGGCCCAGGCCCGCCAATTCGGGTACAACAACGACTACCTGGAGATCCTCCGCCAGCCCAACGGCAAAAAAGGACTGCTGGTCTGCAACCACGAGTACGTCAATCCGCAGATCATGTTCCCGGCAGCTCCGGCTACGGCGGCCGAGGAGGCGCAGCGGCGCGGCATTTTCCGCAACGCCGTCGGCCTCTCCGTGGTGGAACTGGAACGCAGTTCACGCGGGACGCCCTGGTCCTATGTCCGCGGTGCCCGCCTGAACCGGCGCATCACCCTGGACACGGTCTTCGAGCTCACCGGGCCTGCCGCCGGCTCGGACCTGCTGAAGACCGCCGCGGATCCGCAGGGCCGGTACGTGCTGGGAACCCTGGGTAACTGCGCCGGCGGGAGCACGCCGTGGGGGACGGTTCTCTCCGGGGAGGAAAACTTCAACGGCTTCTTCCGGACCGGCGGGACCAGTCCTGAAGACCGCCGCTACGGCCTTGGCAGTGATCCCACGGCCATGGGGTGGGAGCAGGAGGACCCGCGGTTTGACGCCCGCACAGGGCAGACCAGGAACGAGCCAAACCGTTTTGGGTACATCGTGGAACTGGATCCCGAGGATCCGGAATCAATCCCGCGCAAGCACACCAGCCTGGGCCGGTTCAAGCATGAGGGCGCCAACGTCATCATCGCCCGGAACGGCAAAGCGGTGGCATATTCCGGCGACGACGAGAGGTTCGACTATCTGTATAAGTTCGTCTCGAAGAGCAAGTACCGGAAGAACAACAAGCGGCACAATATGACCCTGCTGACCGAGGGCGACCTGTACGTTGCCCGGTTCACCGGGAGTTCGCCGGCAGCCGAGATCGACGGCTCCGGGAGCGTTCCGGCCGACGGCGGTTTCGACGGCCGAGGCACCTGGCTCCCGTTGGTAGAGCATGGCAAGTCGGCCGTCGCAGGCATGAGTGTGGAAGAGGTGCTGGTTTACACCCGGCTGGCAGCTGACAAGGCCGGGGCCACCAAGATGGACCGCTGTGAGGACGTCGAACCGAATCCCGCCACCGGACGCGTGTACGTGGCCTGCACCAACAACTCCAACCGCGGCACCGGCACCAACGCACCGGCAGATGAAGCCAACCCGCGGAGGGAAAACCGTGACGGGCACATCGTGGAGATCACGGAGGACCGTTCCGATGCCACGGCCACGACGTTCAGCTGGAACCTGCTGATGCTCTGCGGTGATCCGGCGCAGGGAGATCCCACGTACTTCTCCGGCTACCCACAGGAAAAGGTGAGCCCCATTTCCTGCCCGGACAACTTGGCCTTCGACACTGCCGGCAACCTCTGGATCTCCACCGATGGTGCGCCGTCGGGCATTGGCTACAACGACGGCCTGTTCAAGGTGGCGCTGGACGGACGCGACCGCGGCAAGGTGGAGCAGTTCCTCTCCGTGCCGCGTGACGGCGAAACGTGCGGACCGGTGATCCATGACGAGGAATCCATGGTGTTCGTCGCCGTGCAGCACCCTGGGGAGGACGGCAGCTACGGTGCCCACACCTCCTATTTCCCCGATTACGTGCCCGACGGCGCGGTGCCGGCTGCGGGGACCGTTCGGGCACCCCGGCCCTCCGTCGTCCAGGTATTCCGTCAGGAGACTAAGCCCGGGAACGGGAACGGCGGGAACGGGAAGCCCGGAAAACCCGGAAAGTAGGCTGCTGGATGGTTAGCCAGCTGGACGGCTAGGCAGCTGGCCGGCGGGACAGCCAGGCCGCGGCGCACCCGATTCCGTCCTCCAGCGGCGGAACAGGCAGACTGGGAGGATGTGCGGACGATACGTCATGGCCAAGGCCATCGGAGACCTCGTGGCAGAGGCAGAGGCTGAAGCCGATGCCAACCTGGAGCTGCGCCAGTCCTGGAACGTGGCGCCGACCTCCGACGTCCCGGTGGTCCTCGAGCGCCTGATCGACGGGACTGCTGGGACCGGAACGCCTCAGACAGTCGGGACCGGGACTGACAGGGAGGGAGAAGCTTCCGCCCGGCAGCCACGGGCCGTGCGACAGGTGCACGTAGCCCGCTGGGGCCTGGTTCCGGGCTGGGCGAAGGACATCTCCGTGGGAGTGCGGGCGTTCAATGCCCGCAGCGAAACCCTGCTGGAAAAGCCGACCTTCCGGGATGCCGTCCTCTCCCGCCGGTGCGCGGTACCGATGGAGGGCTACTACGAATGGAAAACCGGCCCGGGGAACAGCAAACAGCCGTACTTTGTGCACCGGCCGGACGGGAAGCTGAGCTGGTTCGCCGGTTTGTACGAGTGGTGGGCGGACCCGGCTGTGCCGGCGGGGGACCCGGGCCGCTGGCTGCTGTCCACCACCATCATCACGCTGGCCGCACCCGATCCGGAGGATCCCCACCCGGTGCTGGCCGGGCTCGGCACGCTGCACAACCGGCTTCCGCTGCCGCTGGCTTCCGCTGCGCTCGCGGCCTGGACTGCACCCGGAACCCTCAGCAACACCGGGGCCCTGGATTTGCTGGGCCAGGTCCTGGACCAGGCCTACCCAACGGCGTCGAACTTGCAGATCCGTGCCGCGGACCCGGCTGTGGGCAGTGTGCGCAACGATGGTCCGTGGCTGCTGGAGCCACCGGAGCTGGACACTGCACCAGGGTTGGACACTGTGCCAGGGCTGGACACAGCACCACGTTTGGACACACCACCGGGGCAGGACACCGCTGCGGGCAGCGCCCCCGGCGGGGTGCGGGAGCCTGCCACGGAGAACGTCCTGTTTTAGGTTCTACAGCAACCGGGCCTCGGCTGCCCCTGACTCGGCTGCCCCTGACTCCGGTGCCCCGGGAGCATCTGCGGAACCGGTGCTCTCCCCTCCCAGCGGATCCAGGACGGACAGGGTAACTTTCCCGTTCGCGTCCACCGACAGACCCGGGTTGTGGCACACCTCCCAGCGGAACCCGTCGGGGTCCGTGAAGTAACCCGAATATCCTCCCCAGCTCATCTGCGTGCCGGGAGCGGCAATCGACCCGCCGGCCGCTGCAGCTTCGTGGAGGATAACGTCGACGTCGTTCGGCGAGTCCACATTGTGGCCCAGAGTGACCGGAGCCAGGCTGGCGGCTCCCGTGGCTCCGGATTCCGCGGCCAGATGGTCGCTGCGGAAGAACGAGAGCAGCACTCCGTGGCCGACCTGAAAGAAGACCACTTCGCCGGCCACATACTGGAGCGGTTCCCAGCCCAGCCGGGCGTAAAACGCATAGGTAACTTCGACATCACGCACACCGAGGGTGACGACACTCAACTGGGGCAACATGATCCGATCCTGCCACTGAAAAGCCGCCAATCCCAGAACCTCCCACGCATGTCTTTTGTGCCGCGCAGGCGCCGGCAGACCCGGATGTGTTGACGCGGAGACCGGTCAAAGGCTGTCATGGGATTTCCAGCAGTGCATGCCCACCGGCGGGGAATCGGCCCGGATACGGGCTGGCCCACGCTCTCGCGAGAATGCGACGAGACCCATGAGCACAGCGATCCCTCCAGATACCGGTGCACAAGGGCGTTCGCCCGCCGGCTCCGGAAGCAGGAACGGCCCTCCGGCCTGGTTGAGGATACTCATTCCCGTGGTGCTGATCATCGTCTGGTTTGTGGTCGGAGGGATCGGCGGACCGTACTTCGGAAAAATCAGCGAAGTCACGGAAAATGACCAGGCCTCCTACCTGCCGGCCAGCTCTGCCTCCACCCAGGTGGCTGACCTGCAGGAACAGTTCAGTGACAGCAACGCGATTCCCGCCGTCGTGGTGTTCGTGAACGACGGCGGGCTGACCGCGGAGGACCGCACCTTCATTGAAGGGCGTGCCCAGGCGGTCGAAGGCGCGCAGGGCGTGGCCGGCGAGATCTCTCCCGTCCAGTACTCGCAGGACGGCAAGGCCGCCGAGTTCTTTGTGCCGGTGGCAGATGACTCCGAGACAACAACGTCGGTGGAGAACCTGCGCAGCCTGATCGAGGACGGGCCGCCCCCGGAGGACCTGGACGGTTACGTGACCGGTCCGGCCGGGCAGCTGGCGGACATCTCCGACGCATTCAGCGGAATTGACGGCACACTGCTGCTGGTGGCCGTGGGGGCGGTGCTGGTCATCCTGATCATTGTGTACCGCTCGCCGCTGTTGCCCATCCTGGTGCTGCTGACCTCAATATTCGCCCTCTCCGCTGCGATCCTGGTGGTGTTCTGGCTGGCCAAGGCAAACCTGGTGAGCATCAACGGCCAGGTCCAGGGCATCCTGTTCATCCTCGGTATCGGTGCAGCCACCGACTATTCGCTGCTCTATGTCTCGCGCTACCGGGAAACCCTGCGCGATTACAGTGACCGCTGGAGTGCCACCTGGGCTGCGCTGAAGGGCACGTTCGAGCCGGTCCTGGCATCTGCGGCCACCGTTATTGCCGGGCTGCTCTGCCTGCTGCTGAGCGATCTGAACTCCAACAAGGCGCTGGCTCCGGTGGCCTCGATCGGTATTGCCTTCTCCTTCCTCGCAGCCATGACGCTGCTGCCGGCGCTGCTGTTCGTTTTCGGCCGGGCGGCTTTTTGGCCGCGCCGGCCCGTGTTCGGTTCCGAGCATGCCGAACTGGACCATGAGTCAAAGGGAATCTGGGCGCGGACTGCCCGGACCATCAGGTCCCACCCGCGCCGCACCTGGGTCATCTGTGCCATCGTCCTGGCAGCCGCCGCCGTCGGAACCCTGCAGTTCCGGGCCAGCGGAATACCCCAGAGCGACGTGGTGCTTGGCGAGACCCAGTCAGGGGACGGGCAGGAGGTCCTCGGCGAGCATTTCCCCTCCGGCTCGGGCAGCCCGGTGCTGATCATTGCTCCGCAGGACGAGTTGCAGGCCGTGGCCAACACGGTGCTGGCTAACCCGGACATCGCCTCGGTGGCCGTCGCCGCGTCCGGAACACCGGCCGGGCAGCTCCCGGTCACTGCAGACGGTGTGCAGGTGCCGCCGATTCCCGGATCGGAATCCGCGGCACCGAAGACCGTGGACGGCCAGGTGCTGCTTGAAGCGACCCTGACCCAGGATCCGGACTCCGACGCAGCGCAGGACACGGTGAAGGAACTGCGCTCGGACCTTGCCGGCTATCCAGGTGTCCTGGTGGGCGGAACCACGGCCACCAGCGTGGACACCAATGCTGCCGCCACCCATGACCGGAACCTGATCATTCCCGTGGTGCTGGTGGTCATCCTGTTCCTGCTGATGCTCCTGCTGCGTTCGATCCTGGCGCCGGTGCTGCTGATCCTTACCGTAATGCTCTCCTTCGCTGCCACCCTGGGGATTTCCGCACTGGTGTTCAACCAGGTACTGGACTTCCCCGGTGCCGATCCGGCGGTTCCGCTGTACGGATTCATCTTCCTGGTGGCGCTGGGCGTGGACTACAACATCTTCCTGATGACCCGCGTCCGGGAGGAGAGCCTTGTCCACGGAACCCGGAACGGGGTGATCCGCGGGCTGATGATTACCGGCGGTGTGATTACCTCCGCAGGCGTAGTGCTGGCCGCGACCTTCGCTGCGCTCGGCGTTATCCCTGTGCTGTTCCTGGCGCAGATCGCCTTCATCGTCTCCTTCGGGGTGCTGCTGGATACCCTGGTGGTGCGCTCGCTGCTGGTGCCGGCGCTGTCCTACGACATTGGCCCGAAGATCTGGTGGCCTTCCAAACTCGCCAAAGTCTCCAGGACTGATGAGCCGCAAGAGGCAGGCGCCGGCTCCCGATAAGCTGGATCACATGGCTGAAACAGTAGAAACAGACCCCATGACCGAGCAGCTCGATGCCGTGCGCACCGCGATAGACGAGATTGACGAAGAGATTGTGGCGCTCATCTGGCGCCGGGAAAGGCTGGTCCGGCTCGCCGGAGGACTCAAGGACGACGATGCCCAGGTCAAGGCGAGAGACCGGATCGACGAAGTAATCAACCACGTCCGGCAGACCGCCGAAGCGCAGGACCAGGACTCCACCGTGGTGGAACGGACCTACCGGGCCATGATCGATGCGTTCATCGACTACGAGCTGCGGACCCGCCGCGAAGACGAGGCCCAGGCGCGCCTGGACGCGTTCAGCAGGAGTTAGGAGAGCGGCCTAGGCCCACTCCGGAGCGGCTGAACCCAGCGGTGCCGCCGGGACTTCCCAGCCCATCTGCGGGCTGCTTCCCTCCGGGCTAAACACCAGCGGCGGAAAGAGCCGCTGCCCGGGACCCCAGCGGGTCTGTTCTGCTGCCATGGGAAATTCCTCCGCGGCAGCCGCCAGCTGGCCGGTCTTCCAGAGCGGGGGAACAGCGGGCCGCGCATCGGCGGCCCGCTGCAGTTCAACGGCGGTCCGGGCCAGGGAAAGCCGTGCCGCATGGACCTCACCGTCGAGCCGCCGGGTCCACGCGCGCACGGCGGCAGCTGCGGCGAGGTATCCGGTGGCATGGTCCAGAGCCTGGACCGGCAGCGGGCGGGGCGCATCCGAGGCTGCCCAGGCCATGCCGGCGTCGGCAATTCCGGAGCTCATCTGCACCAGGGAATCGAAGCCCCGCCGGCCCCGCCATGGTCCGCTCCAGCCGTAGGCGTTGACCGCCACGGTGATGATCCCGGGGTGCAGCTGCTGGAGCCGGTGTTCGTCCAGGCCCAGCCCGGTGAGGGCGCCGGGTCGGTAGCCGTGCACCACAATGTCAGCCCCGGCAATCAGTTCCCGGATCTTCGCGGCTCCGCTGGGACTGCGCAGGTCCAGCCGGGCGCAGTGCTTGCCTACGGTCATCTCAGGCTCCAGCGCGGGCTCGTTCCAGTCCGGAGGGTCGATCCGCAGCACGTCGGCACCGAAGCCGGCCAGGAACCGGGTGGCGGCCGGCCCGGCGATGACCCGGGTCAGGTCCAGCACCCTGACCCCGCGGAGGGGCCGCCGGACCGTTCCCGCGGACTTCTCCGGTGCCGCCGGCCGCCGCCGCGACCAGCCGACCAGCGGTTCGCCCGCCACTGCCTGCCCCTGCGGATGACTGAGCCACTGTTCCACGGTGAGCATCCTGGCTGCGCAGCCTCCCGCCTCCACCACAGCGTCTTCCAGCTCCCCGCCCTTCCACGGCCGGACTGCAAGCGCGGCGGCGGCGGTGTCCGCATCACCGGGCAGCCCCAGCACGGCGAGCGCTGCCGCCCGGTGGTGCGGGGCATTGGTGTGCAGCCTGATCCAGCCGTCGGCACAGAGGTAGTCACGGGACAGGGCGTCCCATGGTGAGGGGAGGTCCCAGCCCGCCGGCTGGAACGATCCGGCGAACCACGCCCGGGAGAGGTCCGGATCAGCTGAGGCGGATATCGGTGTGCCGGCGATCGATTCGGCCAGTTCAGCGACCGCCCGCCCTGCCGCAGCCACGGCAGCCGCAGCAAAGGAACGCACGGGATAGCACGATTCCATAAGGCCGCTCCGCTCGGGTTGTGAGGTCGTGCCAGGGTTTGTGAGCCAGTGCCAGTAGGCTACGTCACGGGTCCGGGGGCGGAACACCCGGTGGCTGCGTGTCTTTCCGGCGCGGGGGACCGGCAGTACGCGCAAACCGGCACACGCCGGGCACAGTAAGAGGTCTGAAGGAGCAGCAGTGACGGCAGGAAGATTCCCGGGTACGGATACCGGCGCAGACGACGGCGGCGCCTCCAACCGGTGGAAGGCCCTCGCCGCGGCGCTCGCCGATGACAGGAGGCTGCGCCTGTACGGCCGGATCATTTCAGCTGCGGACAGCGGCCAGCCCCTGCAGCGCGCCGGTTTGGACCGGACGGAGGTCAAATCCCTGACAGTGCTGCAAAAGGCCGGGCTGGTCACCGCCGCGGAAGACGGAGCCCTCGGCGCGGATCCCGGCGTCTTTCAGAATCTGCTGACCGGCGGCCGTCAGCCCGCGGTCACCTCACCTCTGCGCCTGCTGACCCCCGGGCGGGCCGGAAATCTTCCGGGCCGGCGGGCGGACCGCCTGGAGCTTCTGCATCATTTGGCCGGAGCGGTGTTTTCCCGGCACGGCTCGCTGGGCGCGGGCACAGGCGGAACGGGAGGGGATTCGGAGGCTGGGACAAGCGGGGAGACAGGCATGGATGGAGCTGACCCTGCCGGTTCGCCAGCACGGCTGACCGAGGCGGAAGTAACGTCCCGCCTGGCCGAATACTCCGATGACCCGGCGATGGTCCGCCGGGCAATGGTGGATGAGGGAATTGTCCGCCGCAGCCCCGATGGCTCCCGCTACTGGCTGGCGCGCCCTCGTCCGGCGGACGGGATGGAGTTCGCCTAGACAAGCTGCCGGGTATCCAGCCGGCTGAACCGGGTGCCGCGCTGGCCCGCCCCCGACTGTTGACTCCGCCCCGCCCCCGACTGTTGACTCTGGCCCGCCCCCGACTGTTGACTCTGCCGGGCTGCGGGCTTCTGATGGAAGGTGCGTCCTGTTCCAGACAGCGGCTCGGCTCCCAGGAGGCGTCCATGGCACGATTTTTCGCCCGCAACACGGACCCGGCCCATCCAGCAACCAAAACTGCCACTGACCTCGGCTCTCCGGCTCCCTGTGACCGCGACCCGAACGAGCCGAACGGTCTGCACCAACCGCAGGGCACCGGTACCATCACCGCAACGGAAGTGAAGCCGGCACCAGCCGGACCGGGAGCCGGCAAACCTCCGGCTCCGCACTCGCGGCGGCAGCTGGCCCTGATCTTCAGCGGACTGATCATGGCGGTCCTGATTTCCTCCCTGGACCAGACGATTGTCTCCACTGCGCTGCCGACAATTACCGGCGAACTGCGCGGACTGGACCACCTGTCCTGGGTGATCACCGCTTATCTGCTGACCTCCACCATCGGGCTTCCGATTTACGGCAAGCTGGGCGACCTGCTGGGGCGCAAAAGCGTCTTTGTTTTCGCCATCATCGTGTTCCTGCTGGGATCGGCCTTGTCCGGCCAGGCCAACAGCATGGCTGAGCTGATCACGTACCGGGCCCTGCAGGGCGTCGGCGGAGGCGGCCTGATGATCGGTGCGCAGGCCATCATCGGAGACATCGTTCCGGCCCGCCAGCGCGGGCGGTACATGGGGCTGATCGGCGCCGCATTCGGCGTCGCGTCGGTCAGCGGTCCGCTGCTGGGCGGCTACCTGACCGAATACTGGTCCTGGCGCTGGGTCTTTTACATCAACCTTCCCCTGGGCGCCGTTGCCCTGGCCCTGATCATCACCTCGCTGCACCTGCCCAAACGCAGTGTTGCAGAGGTCAAGCTGGATTACGCAGGAGCGGCCCTGCTCGCCGTCGCCAGTGCAGCGCTGGTGGCCATTACCAGCTGGGGCGGGACCGTCTATGCGTGGACCTCACCGGCGATCCTGGGCCTCGGCGCCGTCGCAGCCGCCGCCGTTGCCGCATTTATACCGGTGGAGCTGCGGGCAACGGAACCGATCCTGCCGCTGCGGCTGTTCCGGATCCGGAACTTCGTGATCTGCACGCTCGTGGGCTTCGCAGTGGGGCTGGCGATGTTCGGCAGCATTTCCTACCTGCCAACCTTCCTGCAGATGGTCAACGGAGCCAGCGCCACCATGTCAGGGCTGATGATGCTGCCCATGACCGCGGGCCTGCTGACCACATCGATCGGGACGGGACAGCTGATTTCCCGGACCGGGCGGTACAAGATCTATCCGGTCCTGGGGGCGGCGGTGATGATCGCCGGACTGCTGCTGCTGTCCCGCATTTCCGCAACCAGCCCGTACTGGTTCACCGCGCTCGGAATGTTCGTGCTGGGCCTCGGCGTCGGAGCGCTGATGCAGAACGTGGTGCTGATCGTGCAGAACAGTGTCCCGGCCGAGAACATGGGCACCGGAGTTTCCTCGGCAAACTATTTCCGGCAGATCGGCGGAACCCTGGGCATAGCCGTGTACGGATCGGTGTTTATCTCCCGGCTCAACAGCCATCTGGCCGATGCGCCCGAATCCGCCCGCAGCGTGACCAGCCAGGGGCTGAACTCGATCAGCCCCGAGCAGCTGAAGGCGCTGCCGCCCCCGGTGCGGGAGTTTATCGCCGGCGCATTCGGGCAAGCGCTGCCGCCGGTCTTCCTGCTGGGCATACCGGCCCTGGGTGCCGCCTTTGTGCTGACGCTCTTTATCCGGGCGATTCCACTGTCAACCAGGGCGAACGTGCAGCTGGGCAACGTGCAGCAGGACGTGCAGCAGGACAAGGAGGCTGAAAACTAATGGCCAAACGGGAATCCGGGGTGCACCGGGCAGTACCCGCACCCAAGGGAAGCGCCAGATTTCCGGAGAAGGGGCACACACACCGGAAGGCTCCGGCCCATGCCGCGCCTGCCGCGCACTGGCCCGCTGCCCGCCTCCTGCCGCCCCTGAATCCAGCGCCTGCGGGCGGACAGCTGCGTTCAGGAGCCGAGGTGCGTGCGGGAGCAGCAGCCGTTTCCTGGCGGACGGCACCGCTCAAGACACCCAGGCACCGGAAAACACCGGAGGAAATGCAGGCCGAGGCCAGTGCGTCGGTGGTTCGCCCCGGCGGTTCGTCCATGACCGGAGGGGGAGGAGGCGCAGGCCGGATTACCGGCATGGCCGGTGCGCAGGGCACACCGGAAGGACCAGGCGAGCCGGCACAGGATGACGGTGCCAAGCGCGGGCGGACCCTGGTCTTCACCGGGCTGGTCCTCTCGGTCCTGCTCGCTGCCCTGGACCAGACAATCGTCGCCACCGCCCTCCCGACGATCGTGGGTGACCTCAACGGGCTGGAACATCTTTCCTGGGTCGTTACCGCCTACATTCTCGCTGCGACCATCGGCCTGCCCATCTACGGCAAGCTCGGCGACCTGTACGGGCGCAAGAACATCTTCATCTTTGCAATTGCGGTCTTCCTGGTTGGCTCCGTGCTTTCCGGACTGGCGCAGAACATGGGCCAGCTAATCGCCTTCCGGGCGCTGCAGGGTATCGGCGGCGGCGGGCTGATGATCGGGGCCCAGGCGATCATCGGGGACCTGGTCTCACCGCGGGAACGCGGACGCTACATGGGACTGATCGGAGCTGCCTTCGGCATCGCCTCAGTCGGCGGACCGCTGCTGGGCGGATGGATCACCGATAACTGGTCCTGGCGCTGGGTCTTCTACATCAACGTGCCAATCGGCGCAGTGGCGCTCGCCGTCGTCATCTCCTCCCTGCACCTGCCCAGACACCACGGCGCGCGGCCCCGGCTGGACTACCCGGGAGCCGTGCTCCTGGCGGCCGCCTCCGCGGCACTGGTGCTGGTGACCAGCTGGGGCGGAACCACTTACGACTGGTCCAGCCCGCAGATCCTGGGACTCTCGGCGCTCGCCGTCATCGCTGCCGGCCTGTTCATCTGGCAGGAAACCCGGGCCGCCGAACCGATCCTTCCGCTGCGGCTGTTCCGGCTGCGGAACTTCCTGGTGCCCGTGCTGGCGGGCATCGGCGTCGGCATTGCCATGTTCTCCACGATTTCCTACCTGCCCACCTTCCTGCAGATGGTCAACGGTGCAAGCGCCACCGAATCCGGGCTGATGATGCTGCCCATGATGGCCGGGCTGCTGCTCACCTCGATCGGCACCGGGCAGCTGATTTCCCGCACAGGGCGGTACAAGGTCTATCCGGTGGCGGGGTTCGCGGTGGTGGTTGCCGGGCTGCTGCTGCTGTCCCGGATTTCGGAGACGACGCCGTACTGGTTCACCGCAGTGGGCATGGCGGTACTGGGCATGGGGATCGGAGCCCTGCTGCAGAATCTGGTGCTGATTGTGCAGAACAGTGTCCCCGGGCAGGATATGGGGACGGCGATCTCCGCGGCGAACTACTTCCGGCAGATCGCGGCGTCCTTTGGAATCGCCGCCTTCGGCTCGATCTTCATCAACCGGCTGACTGATCAGCTGGCCGCAGCGCCGGGCGGTGCCGCCTCGGCTATTCCGGGGGGAAGCATCAACTCCCTGAGTCCGGACCTGCTCCGCAGCCTGCCTCCGCCGGTGCAGGAGGCCATTGCGGCAGCGTTCGGGCAGGCCATGCCGCCGATTTTCCTGCTGAGCGTGCCGATTGCGGCAGCAGGTGCTGTGTTGTGCCTGTTTGTGCGTGAGATTCCGCTCTCCTCCCAGTCCCGGGTGGAAGCGGCTGCGGAGTAGCGGGGGAGGGAGTTCGCCCTGATCAGCCCCGCAGGCATGCCCGTGTACCTGACAGGTTCCCATCAGGTTCCTAGGGGGCACCGTGCCGATTGTCAGACTGCAGTCGTACACTGGAGATTCGAATATATGTTCGAATACTCTCGTGGTCCCATCAGCTGCAGGTCCGGCTGGGTGGGGAAGGTATAGGGGTCAGGCACAGTGAGGGGCAGCCGTGGGACTTTTCAGTGAATCGATTGAGGTGGTGAGCTCGCCGGCGGGCATCCCGCTGCGGCTTTCCTGGCAGGGAAGGACCTACAAGGTGGCCGCCCATCCGGTGCGCTGGTATGAGCGGCGCAGCTGGTGGGAGGAAGAGCCCCGGGCAGAGCGCGGACACGGTCCGGGCCTGGTGGACTCGGAGATCTGGCGGGTCCAGGCCCGGCTGAACAACCGCTCCGCGCTGCGTACCCTGGATATCTCCCGGCAGGTAGCCTCTGATACCTGGCGGCTGATCCGCGTCCATGACGCCCTGCGGGAAAGTGCCTAGCGTCCCTGTGCCATGAGCTTTACCCACCTGCATGTGGCCACGGCGTTCAGCGCCCACTACGGCACGTCCTGGCCGGAGGAACTGGCCCGGGCCGCCGCAGCGGACGGCGCCGACGCACTGGCCTGCACTGACCGCGACGGTCTGTACGGCACTGTCAAGCATCTGCGTGCCTGCATGGACGCCGGCATCGATCCGATTGTCGGGGTGGACCTGGCCGTTCTCGATGGTGAAGGCAAAGATGCCTCTGTTACCGGACGGGTGGTCATCCTGGCCCATGGGCAGAACGGCGGAGCGGGGTACCACGCGCTGTGCCGGCTTATCTCGGACGCGCATGCAGGTACCTCCCCGTCACGCGGCCGGGCGGGCAGGCCGGCGGGCATTACCCTGGAGCAGCTCGCCGCCCGGGTCCTGGGGGAGGACGGCGAGCCGGTGCTTACGGTCCTGGTAGGCCCGTACTCCGACGTCGGCCGCTCCATGCGCAGCCGCAGTTACGCCGTCGCCCGCACCCTCTTCGCCCGCTGGCTGGCCACGGTTCCCCGAGCTGCGCTCGCCGTCGAGGTAGTCACCCACCTGAGCGCGCCCGGCGCGGACCTCAGCCTGGCCCATGCCGTGCGGATGCACCGGCTCGCGGATGAGATGAACATTCCTGCGGTCCTCACCAATGCGGTGCGTTATGTGGACGACGACGGCGCCGCGACCGCAGACGTGCTCGATGCCGCACGGGCGCTGACCTCCATGGCCCAGCTGGGCGACCTGCAGCCCAACGGGCAGGGCTGGCTCAAGAGCGAAAACCAGATGGCGGCGCTCGCCGCGGAGATCAGCAGCGAAGCCGGGTACGGACGTTCCGGCGCAGTGAAACTGCTGGCAGCTACGCAGGCGCTCGCGGATACCTGCCGGATCGACCCGTCGGCTGACATGGGCTGGAAGCAGCCGGTGGTTCCGGAAGCCTCGGTTATCGGAATCGCGAATGAGCCTGCGGCTGAACTGCGCCTGCGCTGCGAAGCGGGAATAGGCAGGCGCTTCGGCCACCTTCGGGGATCCGACGAGGCAGCCATGCGTAACCGGCTCCAGCATGAGCTGGGCATTATTGAACGGCTCGGTTTCGCGTCCTACTTCCTGACGGTCGCTGAAGTCTCCGCCATGATCAAGGAGATGGGCGTGCGTGCCGCAGCCCGTGGGTCGGGTGCGTCCTCCCTGGTCAACTATCTGCTCGGCGTCAGTCATGTGAACCCGCTGGCGCACGACCTGATCTTTGAGCGCTTCCTCTCCCAGGACCGCTCCACCCTGCCGGACATCGACATCGACGTCGAAAGCGCCGAACGGCACAACGTGTACCACCGCATCTTCGACCGCTTCGGTTCCCTCCGCGTGACGCTGATGAGCATGCAGAACGGCTACCGTGCCCGCGGAGCAGTACGCGATGCAGGTATGGCGCTGGGCTTACCCGAAGAGGAGGTCGGCGCCGTGGCCAAGGCACTGTGGCGCTTCTCCGCCAGCCACTTCCGGGAGGCGCTCGCAGAGAAACCCGAACTTCGCAATGTTGCCCAAGCAGTGCAGCAGAACCGGCAGCTGGATCTGCTGGTGGACCTGACCGAGCGGCTGGACCGGCTGCCCCGGCACATTTCCATGCACCCGTGCGGGGTGATCCTGGGGGACACCTCGCTGCTGGACCGCACCCCGGTCCAGCCCAGCGGCCTGGGCCTGCCGATGTCCCAGTTCGACAAGCACGACATGGATCCGATGGGCATGCTCAAACTGGATGTGCTGGGGGTCCGCATGCAGTCGGCCATGGCCTTTGCCCTGAACGAGGTCATCCGGATCCACCCATCGCAGGAAGACGTCGTCCGGGCCGGAGGCCACCCGCTGGACGCCGCCGGGAATCCGCCGGCCTGGATCGGGGAGGACGGGCGGATCGACCTGGACGCCGTGCCGCTGGATGATGAACCGACATACGAACTGATCCGCAGCACCCACACCCTGGGCTGCTTCCAGATCGAGTCGCCGGGCCAGCGGGAGCTGGTCGGCAAAATGGCTCCGCGGGATTTCAACGACCTGATCATCGATATTTCCCTCTTCCGCCCCGGACCGATGAAATCGGACATGGTGCGTCCGTTCCTTGAACACCGGCACGGCTGGTCACCGGAGGTGTATCCGCACGAATCGCTGCGCCCGGTGCTGGCCGAAACCCACGGGGTCACCGTTTTCCACGAACAGGTGCTGCGGACTTTCCACGTGTTCACCGGCTGCGGACTGGCGAAGGCCGATGAACTCCGCCGGCTGCTGGGCAACCCCGACGCCGAAGCCGGGGTGGAGGACTTCTTCCGCCGGGCCGCGGCAGAGCGCGGCTATGAGGCGCAGACCATCGACAAGGTCTGGGAAACGCTGAAGGCCTTCGGCAGTTTCGGCTTCTGCAAGGCCCACGGAGCAGCCTTTGCCGTGCCTACCTATCAGTCCGCCTGGATGAAGACCCACCACCCGGAGGCATTCCTGGCCGGCATCTTCGAGCACGATCCGGGAATGTATCCGCGGCGGCTGCTGGTCGCCGAAGCCCGCAGGATGGGCATTCCCATCCTGCCCCTGGACATCAACCGCAGCGGCGAGGCGTACCGGGTGGAACGCGTCCCCCCGGTCCCGGCCGGTCCCGGGCGGAAAGCCCTCCCGGAACGCCTGGGCATCCGGCTCAGCTTTGCCGGGATCTACGGCCTCTCCGCTGCGGAGGTCCGGCGGATCGCTGCCGGGCAGCCGTATGATTCGCTGGCGGATCTGCGCGCCCGGGCCCGCCTGTCCCGGCCCTCGCTGCAGCGGCTGGCCCAGCTGGGTGCCTTTGACACTCTGGCCCGCGAGACAGGTTCCCGCGGCAGCCGGGCCGACCTGCTGCAGCACCTGGCCGAGGTCCCGGGAAAAGCAGGGTCACGGAAATACGATCCCATTCCAGGCCAGCTTGCCCTGCCACTGGGGGACACCGAGCTGGAAAACCTCGTACCAACGCTGCCGGAGCCCACCCTGCCGGAAAAGGTCCGCACCGAACTTGACCTGCTCGCCGTCGACGTCAGCGCGCATCTCATCGACAGCTACGCTCCGCTGCTCACCGGCCTTGGCGTGACCAAGGCTGAAGCCCTGATGGATCTGCGCGGCGGCACCGAGGTGCTGGTTGCCGGCATCCGGGTGGCCACCCAGACCCCGCCTATGCGCGGCGGCCGGCGGGTGGTTTTCATCAGCCTGGATGACGGCACCGGATGCGTGGACTGCACGTTTTTCCACGAGGCGCAGGAAAAGTCCGGTCCGCTGCTCTTCGGCACGGAACTGCTGCTGGTCCGCGGTGTGACGCGCCGCACGGGTCCGCGCGGAATCAGCATGCAGGCGCTGGAAGCCTGGGACCTCACCGATACCGCTTCCCTGCCGCTTGCCGGCTCCGGGCACGGCGCGCACCCCGCTCCTGGTGCAGGTGAACCGCGCGGCAGGTTGGTAGGGCTCCGGCACAGCGGATAACATCGTAAAGGCGCGGTGCACGGGCAAACCCGTGCGGAGGCGCCAGTACAAACGAATCTAGGAGACAACGTGTCAGTGCCGGAACAGTTCACCCTCATCGTCGACGGCGAAGAGACCACGGTGGATACTGGCACCACCGGTGCGCAGCTCTTCTTCGAGCGGCGCGAAGTAGTCGTTATGAAGGTCGACGGCGTCCTGAAGGACCTCGACACCCCGCTGGCCCCGGGCCAGAGCATCGAAGCCGTGACCATCGATTCCGAAGACGGCCTGAACGTGCTGCGCCACTCCACCGCCCACGTGATGGCCCAGGCCGTGCAGCAGCTGCGCCCCGATGCCAAGCTTGGCATCGGCCCGTACATCAAGGACGGCTTCTACTTCGACTTCGACGTCGCCGAGCCCTTCACCCCGGAGGACCTCAAGACGCTCGAGAAGATGATGCAGAAGATCGTCAACTCGAACCAAAAGTTCGTCCGCCGCGTGGTGTCCGAAGACGAAGCCCGCGAAGCCATGGCCAACGAGCCGTACAAGCTGGAGCTGCTCGGCAAGAAGGACGGCGCCGAGGAAGCCGGCGAAGGCGCGAACATTGAGGTCGGCGCCGGTGAAATCACCATTTACGACAACGTGGACCGCAAGTCCGGCGACACCGTGTGGTGCGACCTGTGCCGCGGCCCGCACCTGCCGAACACCAAGCTGATCTCCAACGCCTTCGCGCTGACCCGTTCCGCTGCCGCCTACTGGCTGGGCAACCAGAACAACCAGCAGCTGCAGCGCATCTACGGCACCGCCTGGCCCACCAAGGACGACCTCAAGGCCTACCAGGAGCGCCTGGCCGAGGCTGAGCGCCGCGACCACCGCAAGCTCGGCACCGAACTGGACCTGTTCTCCTTCCCGGACGAGCTGGGTTCCGGCCTGCCGGTGTTCCACCCCAAGGGCGGCATCATCCGCAAGGCCATGGAGGACTACTCCCGCCAGCGGCACACCGAGGCCGGCTACGAGTTCGTTTACACCCCGCATATCACCAAGGGCCACCTGTACGAGGTTTCCGGACACCTGGACTGGTACCGCGACGGTATGTTCCCTCCCATGCACGTGGATGAGGTCACCGATCCGGAAACCGGCGAGGTCACCAAACCGGGCCAGGACTACTACCTCAAGCCGATGAACTGCCCCATGCACAACCTGATCTTCCGCTCCCGCGGACGGTCCTACCGCGAACTGCCGCTGCGGCTGTTCGAATTCGGCTCGGTCTACCGCTACGAGAAGTCCGGCGTGATCCACGGCCTGACCCGCGTGCGCGGCATGACCCAGGACGACGCCCACATCTACTGCACCCGCGAGCAGATGAAGGACGAGCTGACCACCACGCTGAACTTCGTGCTGGACCTGCTCAAGGACTACGGCCTGGACGACTTCTACCTGGAACTCTCCACCAAGGACCCGGAAAAGTACGTTGGCTCCGACGACGCCTGGGAGGAAGCAACCCGCACCCTGGCCGAGGTCGCTGAGGCTTCCGGCCTGGACCTGGTCCCGGACCCCGGGGGAGCGGCCTTCTACGGCCCGAAGATCTCCGTGCAGGCCCGCGACGCAATCGGCCGCACCTGGCAGATGTCCACCATCCAGCTGGACTTCAACCTGCCCGAACGCTTCGAACTCGAATACCAGGCAGCCGACGGCACCCGCCAGCGCCCGGTCATGATCCACCGCGCCCTCTTCGGTTCCGTGGAGCGCTTTATGGCAGTGCTCACCGAGCACTACGCCGGTGCCTTCCCGGCCTGGCTGGCTCCGGTGCAGGTGGTCGGCATTCCCGTGGCCGAAGCCTTCAACGACTACATGTACGACGTCGTCGACAAGCTCAAGGCCGCAGGCATCCGCGCCCAGGTAGACGCAGGCACCGACCGCTTCCCGAAGAAGATCCGCACCGCTTCCAAGGAAAAGGTCCCGTTCGTCCTGATTGCCGGCGGCGAGGACGCCGAAGCCGGGGCAGTCTCCTTCCGATTCCGCGACGGCAGCCAGGACAACGGCGTGCCGGTCGAAGAAGCAGTGAAGCGGATCGTCGAAGCCGTCCGGAACCGGGACAAGTAAGGCACGGGGGACAGACCGCATGGAAAGCCAGGAGCAGTACCCGCACGACGGCGATGTCACCGACAGCTTCGAACTTGCGGGGGTGCCGGATGCCTTCCAGCGGCTCTGGACCCCGCACCGGCTGGCGTATATCAAGGGCGGGCAGGACCAGGTCTCTTCAGAGGCAAACTGCCCGTTCTGCGCGGCTCCGTCCCACACGGATGAGGAAGCACTGATCGTGCACCGCGGAAAGCATGCGTTCGTCATCCTGAACCTGTTTCCGTACAACGCCGGACACCTGCTCGTCTGCCCCTACCGCCATGTGCCGGACTACACGGACATTGACGTGGAGGAAACCGCTGAAATCGCGGCCCTGACCCAGACGGCAATGCGGGTGCTGCGCAAGGTCTCCGCGCCGGCCGGCTTTAACCTCGGCATGAACCAAGGGGCAGCCGGAGGCGCCGGAATTGCCGCGCACCTGCACCAGCACATCGTTCCGCGGTGGAGCGGGGACGGAAATTTCCTTCCGATCATCGCCCAGACCAAGGCCATTACGCAGACCCTCGATGAGGTCCGCCGCCAGGTCGCGGAGGCCTGGCCGGCGGACGCCGCCGGCTCTGCGTCTGCTGCAGGAACGGGCGGGGCGTAGGCGTGCTGAACAAATACGCCCGCGGTTTCTTCACCGCACTGTTCACGCCCCTGGCCTCCTGGCTGATCCGCCGCCGGGTGAGCCCCGACGCCGTCACCATTATCGGTACGCTCGGCGTGATGATCGGCGGACTGGTCTTCTACCCGCTGGGCCAGCTCTTCTGGGGCACGATCTTCATTGTGCTGTTCATCTTCTCGGATGTCATTGACGGCATCATGGCCCGGCAGCAGGAACGGAAGGGCAAGTGGGGCGCCTTCCTGGACTCCACCCTCGACCGGTTCGCCGACGGAGCCCTCTTCGCGGGGGTCAGCATCTGGTTCTTCACCGGCGGGAACAACGATGCCATCGGGATTACCGCCCTCATCTGCCTGGTCCTGGGCATGCTGGTTTCCTACATCCGGGCCAAGGCTGAATCCCTCGGCTTTGACGCCAATGTGGGGCTGGCGGAACGCGCTGAACGGCTGGTTTTCCTGCTGACGGCCACCGGACTGGTGGGCCTCGGCGTCCCCGAGATGGTCCTCCTGATTGTGCTGGTGCTGCTGTGCCTGGCGAGCTGCGTGACGATCGTGCAGCGGATGGGCACCGTGCGCCGGCAGGCCACAACGGAGGTGCTGGGTAAAGATACGTAGCAGTCGCTCCCGGATGCGGCCAGCGGGCTAGCATAGTCTCTACAGCCCGATCTACGAGAGAGCCCCGCCATGCCTACAGAATTCCCGTCCGCCTCCGGAAACACCGCTTCGACCGGCAGCAGCCGCGTTAAGCGCGGAATGGCAGAGATGCTCAAGGGCGGCGTCATCATGGACGTCGTGACGGCTGAGCAGGCCCGTATCGCCGAGGACGCCGGCGCGGTTGCAGTCATGGCTCTGGAGCGGGTTCCCGCCGATATCCGTGCCCAGGGCGGCGTGTCGCGGATGAGCGACCCGGACATGATCGACAGCATTATTGACGCCGTCTCCATTCCGGTCATGGCCAAGGCCCGGATCGGCCACTTCGTTGAGGCGCAGATCCTCCAGTCCCTCGGCGTTGATTACATCGACGAGTCCGAGGTGCTGACGCCCGCGGACTACACCAACCACATCGACAAGTGGAAGTTCACCGTTCCCTTCGTCTGTGGCGCCACCAACCTGGGCGAGGCGCTGCGCCGGATCAACGAGGGCGCTGCCATGATCCGTTCCAAGGGTGAGGCCGGCACCGGCGATGTCTCCAACGCGACCATGCACATGCGCCAGATCCGCACCGAAATCGCCCGCCTTTCCTCGCTGCCCGAAGACGAGCTCTACGTCGCGGCCAAGGAACTGCAGGCGCCGTACGAACTGGTGAAGGAAGTCGCTGCCTCCGGCAAGCTCCCCGTGGTGCTTTTCACCGCCGGCGGCATCGCCACTCCGGCAGACGCAGCCATGATGATGCAGCTCGGTGCGGACGGCGTATTCGTCGGCTCCGGTATCTTCAAGTCCGGCAATCCTGCCGAGCGCGCCGCCGCGATCGTCAAGGCCACCACGTTCCACGACGATCCCGACGAAGTTGCCAAGGCCTCCCGCGGTCTTGGCGAAGCCATGGTCGGCATCAACGTCGACGAGATCCCGCAGCCGCACCGCCTCGCCGAGCGCGGCTGGTAGCAGCAAGGCTCTCTGACAGGGAAAGTTCCCAACCTACTGCGGCCGGATCCAGGACACTGTCCCGGATCCGGCCGCAGTGTTATCTGCCCGGCATACCTGCGCCTACCCGATCGCCATCGAGTAGGTCTGCCCCCGGCCCACCAGGGAGAAGCCCCGTGCAGCGCACAGGTCCTGGCCCGGAGCGGTCGCGTTGACGATCAGGTGTTCGGCACCCGCAGTCTCGGCCGCGGCAGCGGCAGAGCTCAGCAGGGCAGTGCCGAAACCGCGGCGCCGGCTGGATGCCCCGACGGCAAGGTGGAAGATACCGCCAACCTTGGACAATCCGGCGGTTCCGTTCGGATAAAAGGCGTACGCCCGCCCGGTGAGCCGGGCCGAGTCACGTGCGGCGATATGCCAGGCCTGCCGGGGTATCGAATGGCCAACCCGCAGTTCCTCGGCATCGGCCCCGGATACTTCCGGCGGCTGGACTTCCACTGACGCCGCGGTCCCGGGCCACGCCTGCGGAGCATGG
Source organism: Arthrobacter pullicola (assembly GCF_014836875.1). Classification (GTDB taxonomy): domain Bacteria; phylum Actinomycetota; class Actinomycetes; order Actinomycetales; family Micrococcaceae; genus Arthrobacter_B; species Arthrobacter_B pullicola. Next base: position 122,790 of record NZ_JACSQC010000003.1, read on the forward strand.
ACCGGTGCCGTCATCCAGCAGGTCTGCGGGCCACGCCGGAACCCGAAGGCTTCCAGGGGTGCGGGATCCACTGATCCACCCAGCCAGACCCCTACGGTCGAGGCACCGAGCCGTGAACCCTCGGCCAGGCCCGGACGGATACCCGCCGGCGAAATGACGTCGGGAAACATCAGCATGAGCTGCCGCCGGGCCGGAAGCCAAACCCAGCGCGACTCGTGGGTGCCGAAAGACCGCCCTCCCGTTGCTGCTGCGAGGGCGGTGAACCAGGCGTGCTGCATGCGCTGGCATGATGCGATGGTGGCCACGGCAGCTAGGCGAGGCCACGGCGGGCAAGCAGGGGAGCAATGTCCGCGTCCCGGCCGCGCAGGTCCCGGAAAGATTCCAGGGGATCGGCGGCATAGCCGCGGGAGAGCAGCTTGGTCCGGAACGCTTCACCGTTGGCCCGGGTGAGTCCCCCGTTTTCGGTGAACCACTGAACAGTATCGGCGTCGAGCACCTCACTCCAGATGTAGGAGTAGTAGGCGGCGGAGTACCCGCCGGCAAAGATGTGCTTGAAATAGCCGGTGCGGTAGCGCGGGGGAACCAGGGCCGGGTCGATTCCGGCGCGGGTCAGTGCCTCCTTCTCGAAGGCGGCGGGATCCGTCACCGTGTCTCCCGGCGGAAGTTCGTGCCAGGCCAGGTCCAGCAGCGTGGCTCCCAGGTACTCCGCTGTCCGGAAGCCTTCTCCCCAGAGCGACGCGGCCCGGATGCGTTGCAGGGTTTCCTGCGGCAGCGGCTCGCCGGTCTGATAGTGCAGGGCGAAGTTGTTCGCCACGTCGGGCCAAAGCATCCACATTTCATTGACCTGGGAAGGGTATTCGACGAAGTCACGCGGAACGGCAGTTCCCGAAAACAGTGGAAATTCGACGTCGGAAAACAGTCCGTGCAGTGCGTGGCCGAACTCGTGGAACGCCGTCACCACTTCGTCGAAGGTCAGCAGCGCCGACTCACCGTCGGCAGGCTTGGAGATGTTCAGGTTGTTCACCACCACCGGCTGCCTGCCCAGCAGCCGGGACTGGGACACCAGCTCGTTCATCCAGGCGCCGCCGCTCTTGGTGTCGCGGGAGAAGTAGTCGCCCAGGAACAGGCCCAGTGCTGACCCATCCTCGTTCCGGACTTCCCAGATCCGGACGTCGGGGTGGTAGCCGGCCAGGTCAGGGCGTTCCGTGAAGGTGACCCCGTAGAGACGGTTGGCAGCGTAGAACACACCGTCGTTCAGCACACGTTCCAGCTCGAACCAGGGGCGCAGGGCCTCGAGGTCCACTGAATAGTCTTCGCGGCGGACCTGCTCGGAGTAGAAGGCCCAGTCCCAGGGCTGCAGGTCCTTGATTCCGTCGCGGGCGGCCGCGGCACGCAGCTTCAGCGCCTCCGTCTCGGCGTTGCTGACCGCAGGCGGAACCAGCCGGGCCAGCATTTCCCGCACTGCGCCAAGGGACGGTGCGGTCTGATCTTCGACGGCGTACTCGGCGTGGCTGCCGTAACCCAGCAGCGCCGCGCGCTCGGCGCGGAGGGCGGCCATTTCCGCGGCGATGCCCAGGGTGTTGTGGTCATTGTTCCGGAAACCGCGGTTCACGGAGGCTTCGAAGAGCCGCTGCCGGGTCCCGCGGTTTGTCAGCCGGGCCAGGGCCGGCTGGGGCGTCGGCAGGATCAGGGACAGCAGGTACTTTGACTCAGACCCGGTCTCGCAGGCCGCGGCAGCGGCGGCCGCAATGTCATCGGAGGAGAGGCCCTCGAGCTCGGCGGCGTCGTCGACTTTCAGGGCTGAGCCGTTGGTATCGGCCAGGAGCTGCTGTGAGAACGCCGTTCCCAGTTCGGACAGCCGGGTGTTCAGCTCCCGCATCCGCGCCTTCCCGGCGTCGTCGAGCCCTGCTCCGGCACGCAGGAACCGGCGGCGGTACTCAGCCAGCAGCCTGCGCGGTTCCTCGTCCAGCCCGGTTTCCGGCACGCTGCTGACCCGCTCGAAGAGCGCCTGGTCCTGGAAGATGCCGTCCTGGTGGGCAGCGAGCCGCGGACCTATCTGCTGCTCAATGGCCTGGATGGCCTCGGTCGCGTGGGACATCACCAGGTTGAAGAAGACCGCAGAGACGCGTGCCAGGGACTGGCCGGACCGCTCCAGTGCGGCGACGGTGTTGGTGAAGTCCGCCGGTTCCGGATTGGCGGTGACCGCGCGGATTTCGGCCAGATGTTCCTGCATCCCGGCTTCAAAGGCGGGAAGGTAATCATCGTCGGTAAAGGCGGCGAAATCCGGGAGGTCATACGGGAGGGTGCTCGCGGAAAGAAGGGCATTGCTCATGGTCAACAACACTTTCACACGAGCCGCCGCCCAACCAGCCGACGGGCCGCGTATGCTCATCCCTGATCGCCACATCACCGCCGCACGGCGGCCCGCTGCAGGCGCGTCACAACATGTTCCGGGGGGAACCATGAAAATCAGGTCTGACGCGAACGTGCGCAGCCGGGCAGCGGTGCTGCTGTCAGCGTTGACAGCGCTGCTGCTGACCGCATGTACGGCCGCACCCGTCACTCAGGAACCCTCAGCTTCGGCCGGCGCCGGCGAATCCGCCAGCCAGCTGCCGGTCCCCACGCCGACGGCCACGCCCGGAGTGGGCGTGGCGTGTCCGGGCCTGCGCTGCTCCACGGTGATGCTCGCCGGGGATCTGCTGGTGCATCCGCAGTTGTGGGACCAGGCCGCCGCAGACGCCGCCGCCAGCGGCAAGCAGCCCCTGGACTTCGAACCGCTGCTGGAGGGAATGCGCGCCTACGTTTCCGGCTCCGACCTGGCCGTCTGCCATATGGAGACCCCGGTTGCCGAAGCCGGCGGGCCGTATGCCGGCTACCCCATGTTCAATGTGCCGCCGCAGATCCTCACCGCGGCCGCGGCGGTGGGATACCAGGCCTGCACGACGGCGAGCAACCACACCATGGATGCCGGGACCGCCGGGCTGAACCGGACCCTGTCGGTGCTGGATTCCCTGGGCCTGGAGCACACCGGGTCCTACGCCTCCGAGGCCGATTCCGCGGCGCCGCTCATCATGGACACTTCCGGTGCCCGGATCGGGATCATCGAGTCGACGTACGGGCTCAACGGGCTGACTGCCGACTATCCCTGGCAGGTGGACATGCTCGACCCCGGGGACATGATCCTGCGGGCCAAAGCTGCCCGTGCGCAGGGAGCTGACCTGGTGGTCGGCGGCGTGCACGCCGGCGACGAATACGCTTCGCTGCCCAACAGCCAGCAGGTTGAAACGGCCCATGCCCTGGCCGACAGCGGCGAGTTCGACCTCATCTACGGCCACCACACGCACTCCGTGCTGCCCATTGAGAACTACAACGGCACCTGGATCGTCTATGGTCTCGGCAACGCCGTCACCGAACTCTCACCGTGGTACCGGGTCAACAACGAAGGGCTGATTGTCCGCGCCCAGTTTGTCCAGGACGACGACGGCGGCGCCTGGCGGGTCAACGACCTCGCCTGGGCGCCCTCGGTGATCGTGCGGGATCCCTACCGCTGGTGTTCAGTGGCCGCTGACCTGCCGCAGGGACCGTGTGCTTCCGAAACGCAGCAGGCCGAGGTACGGCAGCGGACCATTTCCGTGGTCGAGTCGATGGGCGCGGCGGATGCCGGGGCCCACGAATGGCTGGTGACGCAGGACGTTTCCGCGCGGTAACTGTGCAGCCCCAAGCGCGGTGCGGCGTGTGCATTGCTGCCGGTTTGGGACATCGCTCCGCCGCGGACCGGTCGATTTTTCACAAACTGGCAGCAGAAGTGATGCCGGCGGAGCGCCCGGAGGAAGAACCTAACGCGGACGGTCGGAAGCGTGCTTCCGGGCGAGCTCGGAAAGCCGGGCCAGGCCGGCAAGGTCGGCGTCCGGGAGCGGAGCCGGATCGAAGGAGCCGTAGCGGCGGGTGACGGCCTTTTCGATGAGGAAGTCCGCGATCGCCGGGTTCTTCGGCAGCAGCGACCCGTGCAGATAGCTGGCCACCACGTTCCGGTAGCGGGCACCCTCGGTGTCGTCCTTGGAGTTGTTGCCCTCGCCCTTGCGCACGTGCGCCAGCGGCTGGGCGTCCGTGCCCAGGAAGGTCTGGCCGCTGTGGTTCTCGTAGCCGTGGATTTCGCCGAACTCATCGCTCACGGAGAGCACGTTGCCGATCAGCCGCTCCGGACCGCCGTGGGTCTCAATGTCCAGCACGCCGATGCCGGGGATGAGGACGCCGTCGTGCGTCTTGAAGAACCGCCCAAAAAGCTGGTAGAGACCGCAGATGGCGAGCATCGGCAGCTCGTCGTCGGCCAGGCCGCGCAGGGTGGGCGCGAGCTGCTGCAGGTCCTGCTGGATGACCACCTGGCCGCTGTCCTGGCCGCCGCCGCCGACAATCAGGTCCACGTCGGAAGGGAACTCATCACCCGGGTTGTACTCGGTGACAACCGGGTTGTAGCCCTGCCACTTCAGGCGCTGCTTCAGGACCAGGACGTTGCCCCAGTCGCCGTAAATGTTCATATCCCGCGGGTACAGCTGCAGGATGCGGATATCGCGGCTCAAGAGACCACCTCCACCTTCGTGATCTTGGAGAGCTCCCGGCGGACGGAAAGCATGGCTGTGTAGGTGCAGAAAATCCGCATGGGCTGCGTGCCTGCCCCGGCAATGAACTTGGCCAGGGCACCGGGGATGTCGGTGTCCACGTCCCGGACCGGGACGTCGTCGTACTTCAGCCGCAGGGCCATGTCATAGGCCCGGACGCCGCTGACCATGTCCACACCGCCGGAAAGCGTCTCAAAGTCCACGTCCCAGAGCCAGGACATGTCCCGGCCATCGGCGTAATTGTCATTGACCGCGATCATGGTGGCGTAGCCGTGCGCCGCGAAGGACTTCAGGCCCAGCCGGAAGCCGGACGGGTTCTTCACCAGGACCAGTTCCAGCGGTGCGCCGTTCACGGTCAGGGATTCGCCGCGGCCAAAGGCCGGCTGCACGTTGGCCAGGGACTCGAACAGCGCTGCCCGGTCCGCCCTGCCGCCAAGGATCTGCCGGGCGAACGTCAGCGCCGCGGCCGCATTGAAGATGTTGTAGACGCCGCGGAGCTTGAGCGAGGTGGTGGTGATGTCGTCGTCCAGGCGGAAATCCGCCTCATCTTCGGCAACGCGCTCCAGCACGACGTCGGCGGGCTGGGCTGCGGCGATGGCTTCGGAGCGCGATCCGCGCATTTCATCGTCATTGGGGAAGGTGCTGCGCAGCGAGGCGTCCAGGCCAAAGTAGACGGTCTGAGGGCCGGAAAGTGATTCCGCGATGGAAGCCACCCGCGGATCCTCGCGGTTCAGGACCACTGTGTCAGTCGTGGCCAGGGCAATCTGCTCCAGCAGCCGGGTGGTCTTATCGATCTCGCCGAAGCGGTCCAGCTGGTCCCGCAGGACGTTCAGGAGCAGCGAGTAGCGCGGCTGGATCAGCTTCACGAAGTGCACGGCATGGGCCTCGTCCAGCTCCAGCACGGCAATGTCCGCATCGAGCCGGCCGCGCAGGTTCACCTCGCCGATCAGCGCTGCTGCCACACCGCGGGTGAAGTTGCTGCCGGTGCGGTTCGTGAAGACCTTCAGCCCCTGGCCCTCCAGGAGTTCCACCACCATCTTGGTGGTGGTGGTCTTGCCGTTCGTTCCGGAGACGACGGCGACGCCGAGGGGGAGGGTGGAGAGCGTGCGGCGGATGAAATCGGGATCGATTTTCTCCACCACCAGGCCGGGAAGGGCGGACCCGCCGCCGCGCAGCCGGGAGGCGGCGCGGACCAGCTTGCCTACCAGGATGGAGAAAGAACTCATGGATACCGAATATATCCCACGGCCCTGTTCCGTCCCGCGCACCCCCGGGCACCTAGAATGGTCCAATGACGGAAATCACTGCCCCGGGCTCTACCGGGCTAGTCTCTGCTGGATCCGGCGGTTCAGCCGCGCCGCTCGTTGGAGTGCTCGCACTGCAGGGCGGCGTGCGGGAACACATCCGGGCGCTGGAAGCTGCCGGAGCCCGCACCATGCTGGTCCGCCGGCCCGCCGAATTGGAGGCCGTGGACGGGCTGGTCCTGCCCGGCGGGGAATCCACCACCATCGACAAGCTGATGCGGCTGTTCGGGATGGCGGATCCGCTGAAAGCGAAGATCGCCGCCGGTTTTCCGGTTTACGGATCCTGTGCAGGCCTGATCCTGCTGGCAGACCGGATCACCGATCCCGCAGTGGACGCCGCCGGCGAACCCCAGCAGACCCTGGGCGGGCTGGATATCGTCGTGCGGCGCAACGCCTTTGGCCGCCAGCGCGAGTCCTTTGAAACCGAACTGGCCTTCGAGGGACTGCAGGCTCTGCCGTCACAGGACCCCGGCCAGCCGGTGGCTGGTGTGCACGCCGTGTTTATCCGCGCGCCGTGGGTGGAAAAGGTAGGCTCCACCGTGCAGGTGCTGGCACAGGTGACCCCCGCGGAGTCCGCATCGGAGGCGGAAAAGGATTCAGTCGCTAGAATTGTGGCAGTGCGTTCGGGAAAGCTGCTGGCCACCTCGTTCCATCCGGAGGTCACGGGGGAGAGCCGCATCCACGAACTATTTATTCAAATGATCAGAGGAGACGCGTAAAGCATGTCGGGCCACTCGAAATGGGCAACCACCAAGCACAAAAAGGCCGTCATTGATGCCAAGCGTGCCAAGTCCTTTGCCAAGCTGATCAAGAACATCGAAGTTGCGGCCCGCGCAGGCGGCGCCGACATGGCCGGCAACCCCGGCCTGGAACTGGCCGTCCAGAAGGCCAAAAAGACCTCTGTTCCCATCGACAACATCAACCGTGCGGTCAAGCGCGGCGCCGGGCTCCTGGGCGAGGCCGTTGACTACCAGACGATCATGTACGAAGGCTATGGCCCCCAGGGCACAGCCCTGCTGATCGAGTGCCTCACCGACAACAAAAACCGTGCCGCTTCCGAGGTCCGCCTGGCCGTGACCCGCAACGGCGGCAACATGGGCGATCCGGGTTCCGTTGCGTACATGTTCACCCGCAAAGGTGTTGTCACGCTGCCGAAGAAGGACCTCACCGAGGACGACCTGCTGATGGCAGTGCTCGACGCCGGTGCTGACGAGGTCAAGGAAGCCGGCGACAACTTCGAGATCATCTCCGAAGCTGCGGACCTGCGCGCCGTCGTGGCTGCCCTCGAGGAAGCCGGAATCGAATACGACACCGATGAGGCCGAGTTCCTGCCCTCCATGCACGTGGAGCTGGATGCAGACAACGCCCGGAAGTTCATGAAGCTGGTCGACGCGGTGGAGGACCTGGACGACGTCCAGAACGTCTACTCCAACGCCGACATCTCCGCGGACGTCCTCGCGCAGCTCGAAGAAGACTGAGCACCCCGCCGTGCCGATCCGGGTCCTGGGGGTGGACCCGGGCCTCACCCGCTGCGGGTTGGGCGTGGTGGACGTGGAAGGTAACCGCCGGGCCACCCTCGTGGCTGTCGGGGTCGCCGGTACGGTAGCGGGCACCGCACTGGATGCCCGCCTGCTGGCGATTTCCGAGGCGATTGAACTGTGGCTGGACACCCATACCCCTGATGTTCTAGCGGTGGAACGGGTGTTCAGCCAGCTCAATGTCAGTACCGTGATGGGCACCGCCCAGGCCTCCGGCGTCGTCATTGCCGCTGCCGCCCGCCGCGGCATTCCGGTGGCCCTTCATACCCCCACCGAAGTGAAAGCCGCGGTGACCGGTTCCGGCTCGGCGAACAAGGAAGCGGTGGGGCGCATGGTCACCAAGATCCTGCGCCTCGATGAGATGCCGCGGCCCGCCGACGCGGCCGACGCACTGGCTTTGGCCATCACCCATGCCTGGCGCCGTGGGGCGCTGGGCCCCGGACAGGCCTCGACGGCGGGTTCGGCTTCCTCCGGCGGTGGACCGGTGCAGGGCGGCCTGACAGCGGCGCAGCGGCTGTGGGCCGAGGCGGAAGCCAAAGCAAAACGCGCCCGCCGCTAAAGTGCCGGGAAATCCCGGGCGGACCAGTAGGCTGTTCGTAGATATGTTCTATTCAGTTCACGGATTATTTTCAGTCCACGGATTATTGCTCGGAGTCCCCACATGATCGCCTCCCTTCGCGGCGTCGTAACGCACGTCGGCACCTCGTCTGCCGTCATTGACGTCAACGGCATCGGCATGCTTATCCAGGCGACGCCGCAGACCCTCGCCTCACTGCGGACCGGTGCCGAAGCCCAGGTGCACACGGCTCTGATCGTGCGCGAGGACTCCATGACCCTTTTCGGCTTCGCTGAGCCGGGGGAGCGGGAAGTGTTTGAGACGCTGCTCAGCGTCTCAGGCGTTGGTCCCCGCCTGGCCCTCGCCGTACTGGCCGTGCACAGCCCGGAAGCGGTTCGCATCGCAGCGTCCAGCGGGGATGACAAGGCGTTCAGCAAGGTCTCCGGAATTGGGCCGAAAGGTGCGCGCCGCATTGTGCTGGAACTGGCAGACAAACTCGTTCCGCTGGGCACCGAAGAAGCACCAGCGGCGGCCCCGGCCTGGAACGAACAGGTACTGGCCGCCATGACCGGACTCGGCTGGTCCGAAAAGGACGCCACGGCCGCCATTGAAGCCACCGCCGCCGAACATCCGGACGCGGCGAAGGGCGGGAACGTCGCAGAAATCCTGCGCCTGACGCTGCGCCGCCTCGGCCAGGACGGTGCACGCTCCCGCGCACCGCAGAAGCAGGCCGGCTAGCGTGGCCGCCGCCGAACCGCTCACCGCGGCCGCACCTGATCCGGACGACAAGGCAATAGAAGCCGCCCTGCGTCCGAAGAACCTCGATGACTTCGTGGGGCAGAAGCGCGTCCGTGAACAGCTCTCCCTTGTCCTGGAAGCCTCGCGGCTGCGTGGCCGCAGCGCGGACCATGTGCTGCTTTCCGGCCCTCCCGGCCTGGGCAAAACCACGCTGTCCATGATCATCGCCGCGGAAATGAACGCTCCGCTGCGGATCAGTTCCGGCCCGGCCATCCAGCATGCCGGTGACCTGGCCGCCATTCTCTCCTCCCTCACGGAAGGGGAGGTGCTGTTCCTCGACGAAATCCACCGCATGTCCCGTCCGGCGGAGGAAATGCTCTACATGGCCATGGAGGATTTCCGGGTGGACATCGTCGTGGGCAAGGGTGCCGGAGCCACTGCCATTCCGCTGGATCTTCCACCCTTCACCCTGGTGGGCGCCACCACCCGCGCCGGGCTGCTGCCCGGACCGCTGCGGGACAGGTTCGGCTTCACCGGGCACCTGGAGTTCTACTCCACCGCGGAACTGGAACTGGTCCTGCGGCGCTCGGCCATGCTGATGGACATGAAGGTCAACTCGGCCGGCTTCTCCGAAGTTGCGGGACGGTCCCGCGGAACACCGCGAATCGCGAACCGCCTCCTGCGCCGGGTCCGCGACTGGGCGCTGGTCCACGGCGTTGATCAGATCGACGCGCGCACGGCCGGAGCGGCACTTGACATGTATGAGGTGGACGAACGCGGGCTGGACCGGCTGGACCGGGCCGTACTGCATGCCCTGGTGACCAAGTTCAACGGGGGCCCGGTTGGGCTGTCGACGCTGGCCATCGCCGTCGGCGAGGAACCGGAGACCGTGGAAACCGTCGCGGAACCGTACCTCGTCCGCGAAGGCCTGCTGGGCCGTACGCCGCGCGGACGCATCGCGACCCGGGCCGCCTGGGAGCACCTGGGGCTCGATATGCCGGAGTCCGCCGCCCAGGCCATCCCCGATGCCGTGTACTCCGGGCCCGGAGCCCGAACTGCCGGCACCGGAACCGGCAACTGAATCCGCAGGCAGCCGGAGGCGTCCCGCTGGTGCCCCGGCCCCGCTGCTGCCCGGCCCCGCTGCTGCCCCGGCACCGCTCCCCGGGAATGTGACGCCCGGCACCGCGCGTGACTTACACTGCACATTGAAACTTAAAGGGCTGCAGATCCGTTTTCCCCTTAGACTGATCTGACGCTTACGCATGCCGGCGCGTCAGGCCCGGTGCCCTGAGTGAACTGATAAAGCATCCCGATATCCAGCAACCGCAACAGAAACGGAACCCTTCGTGTTCTTGAATGTCTTGGCCCAGACGACCACTGATACCGGCAACGGAGGCGGGTTCGCCCTGTCGAACCTCCTCCTTCCGATCCTGCTGGCACTCTTCATCTTCATGATGTTCCGCAAGCAGAAGAAGACCCAGAAGACTGTCCAGGAACAGCGCACCCAGATGGTTCCGGGCACAGAGGTCATGACCCAGTTCGGACTGTTCGGCACGATCGTGTCCGTTGACCAGGAAGAGAACAAGGCTGTCCTTGAACTGTCCCCGGGCAACACGGCCACCATCCACCTGCAGGCGCTGACCAAGGTTGTCACCGCCACGCCCGCCGAAGCGGAAGCACCGGAGCCGGTTGTTCCGGACGACGCGTCCTCACTCACCGAAGAGACGCAGCGTGCCGGACACACCGAAGCTGCCGACGCAGTTCAGCGGGAGGAGACGCCCGAGGAAACACTCCGGCGCCTGGACCGCGAGAACAAGAAAGACAACTAGACTCTCCGAGGGCCTGCGGGGTGGACTGAGTCCGCAGGCCCGCCGGATCACTTTGTCTCCGGCGATTACGCCCTAAAGGAAAACCTCTATGCCTCGAACCGGCTCCGGCCCCGCCGCGAAAAAGACGCTCATTTGGCTGGGCGTTATGTTCGCTGCCCTGGCCCTCCTGCTTGGCGGCGGCTCCATGATGAGCAACGCCAGCTGGGCTCCCAAACTTGCCCTCGACCTCGAGGGCGGCACGCAGATGATCCTGTCGCCGAAGGTGCAGGGCGGCAACTCTGAAATCAGCCAGGAACAGCTCGACCAGGCTGTGGAGATCATCCGCCAGCGGGTTGACGGCAGCGGTGTTTCCGAAGCGGAAATCACCACGCAGTCCGGGCGCAACGTTGTGGTCTCCCTGCCCGGCACACCGTCGGCGGAAACCCGTGCGTTGATCCAGGCCTCAGCGGCCATGGAGTTCCGGGCCGTCATCCTTGGCGGTGCAGGACAGGCACCGGCAGCCGAGACACCGACGCCGGATGACCAGCTGCCGCAGCCAACGGCCGAGCCGGAGAACGGATCCGACTTCAACTGGGTTACCCCGGAGCTGTACAAGGAGTTCGAAACCACGAACTGCCTTGACCCGGCCACGCTTGAGGCATCGATCGAACCGGCCGCATCCGACCAGCCGATGGTCGCCTGTGAGCCGGGAACTGCCGGCAAGTACATCCTGGGCCCCGTCGAGGTGCCGGGTTCAATGCTTGAGGATGCCACTTTTGGTCTGTCCCAGAGTGGTCAGGGCCAGTCCCTGAACCAGTGGGCCGTGAACCTTGACTTCAATGGTGAAGGCACCGAGCTGTTCCGCCAGGTCTCCGAGCGGCTCCTGGGCTTCGGCGAGGGGACTCCGCAGAACCAGTTCGCGATCGTGCTGGACGGACAGGTCATTTCCGCGCCGACCATGAACGTCCTGATCACCGACGGCAACGCCCAGATCACCGGCCAGTTCACCCAGGAGAGCGCCAAGGCCCTCTCCGAACAGCTGAAATACGGCGCACTGCCGATCAGCTTCGACATCCAGAGCGAGCAGCAGGTTTCCGCCACCCTTGGCGCCGACCAGCTGCGCATGGGCCTGATCGCCGGTGTGATCGGCCTGATCCTGGTGGCTGTCTACTCCCTGTTCCAGTACCGGGCACTGGGCTTCGTCACCATCGCGTCGCTGGTGGTTGCCGGCGTGCTGACTTACCTGGCGATCGCGATTCTCGGCTGGTCGCACAACTACCGGCTCTCCCTCGCCGGTGTGGCCGGCCTGATTGTCGCCATTGGCCTCACAGCGGACTCGTTCATTGTGTACTTCGAACGAATCCGTGACGAACTGCGCGACGGCAGGGGACTGGTCTCCGCCGTCGACACCGGCTGGAAGCGTGCCAAGCGCACCGTCCTGGCGTCCAAGGCAGTCAACCTGCTTGCCGCCGTCGTACTGTACTTCGTTGCAGTTGGCAACGTCCGTGGCTTCGCCTTTACGCTCGGCCTGACGGCCATCGCCGACCTGATCGTGGTCTTTATGTTCACGCACCCCGTGATGGTGCTGCTGGCCAAGACCAAGTTCTTCGGCCAGGGCCACAAGTGGTCCGGACTGGATGCGACGCGCCTGGGTGCGGTGCCGGTGTACCGCGGCGCAGGCCGTCTGCGGGAACCGGCCATGGCAGGTGCCACAGCCGCTGGAGCGGGCACGGAGCCGCAGAGCTCCTCGAAGACCGTCTCCCCGAAGAACAAGGGAGCGGCCAAGGAAGCTGAACGCCGGCTCACGATCGCCGAGCGGCGGCAGGCGGAAGCCGCAGCCCAGAAGGAAAAACAGGGCGGTAAAAAGCCAGGTTCCGGCGGAGAAGCCGACGGAAAGCAAGGTTCGATGGCCGGTTCCGGCCGCGACGCGGAGAAGGAGGGCAACTGATGAGTAAGCTCCCCAGATTCGCCACGTTTGGCAATGAGCTCTACACCGGTAAGCGGTCCTACAACTTCGTCGGCCGTTACAAGCTGTGGTTCCTGATCGCTGCCGCTGCAATCCTGCTCTCCATCCTGATCCCCGTGGTCAAGGGCGGATTCAACCTCGGGATCGACTTCCGCGGCGGGTCGGAGTTCACCGTCTCGGGCGTGGAAAACACACAGGTTTCGGTGGGCGAGGAGGCTGTTGCCGAGGTTGTGTCCGGCTCTGATCCCCGGGTCACCAACATTTCCCCCGGCACCATGCGCATCCAGACCGAAGAACTCACCGACGACCAGACTCTGGAAGTCAAGGCTGCACTGGCCCAGGACTACGGCGTGTCCGAGGACCAGGTCACCTCGACGTTCATTGGCCCCACCTGGGGCAGTGATGTCAGCCGTCAGGCGCTGATCGGCCTGGTGGTCTTCGTAGGCCTGGCCGCCGTCCTGATGGCCCTGTATTTCCGGACCTGGAAGATGTCCGCCGCGGCGATTACCGGTCTGCTCGCGGTGATGGTGACGACCGCGGGCCTGTACGCCCTCAGCGGATTCGAAGTGACGCCGTCGGCGATCATCGGGTTCCTGACCGTGCTCAGCTACTCGCTGTATGACACCGTGGTGGTCTTCGACAAGATCCGCGAGAACACGGCCAATCTGGACAAACAGACCAAGCGCACCTTCGCCGAGCAGGTCAACCTGGCCGTCAACCAGACCCTGGTGCGTTCCATCAACACCTCGGTTGTCGCCGTCCTGCCGGTTGCGTCTGTTCTCTTCATCGGCGCCTACCTGCTCGGTGCCGGCACGCTGAAGGACCTCTCCCTGGCGCTGTTCATCGGCATCATCCTGGGTACCCTGGGCACCCTGTTCGTTGCGGCACCGCTGTATGCGTGGCTCCGCCGGAAGGAACCCGAGATCGTGAAGCAGGCCAAGCGCGTGCTGGACCGCCGCGAACAGCAGGCACGCACAGCCTCAGCACCCGAGGCCGCGTCGGCGGCTACGTAGTTCTCCGGCAGCACCAAACACCACCGGTTCCGTTCCTTCCCTCCGGGGAAGAACGGAACCGGTGGTGTAAGTGCAGTAGCCGGGGGGCATAGACTGGGCAGATATCTGGAAAGAAAGGGCAGCAGTTGGCCGATAGCGCTACACCTGCCGACAGCGCAGGGAAAGACCGGGGCGCCGCAGCAGCCCCCGGTACGGTGAACTCCCAGGAATCGAGTCCCGGGAATAACGGGTCTGCCGGAATCCAGGTCAAACGGGAAACGGCGGAACCGGCCTCTAAGCCTGCCTCGAAGGCAGTCCCCAAACCGGTGACGGCACGCCGCCAGGGCACCCGGGCCAGGCTGGCACGCCTGGCCGGACGCGGAGGCACGGCCTACTCGCCGATGCTGGAACCGCTGCTGCGGACTGTCCGCGCCAACAACCCGCGCGAGGACCTTGATCTCATCCAGCGCGCCTACCTCGTTGCCGAGCGCAGCCACGAAGGCCAGAAGCGCAAGAGCGGTGACCCGTACATCACCCATCCGGTGGCCGTGGCGACTATCCTCGCCGAGCTGGGCATGACCGGAACCACCCTGGCTGCCGCGCTGCTCCATGACACGGTGGAAGACACGTCCTACACGCTGGACGAACTCCGCAGCGAGTTCGGACCGGAAGTCGCCATGCTGGTGGACGGCGTCACCAAGCTGGACAAGGTCACCTTCGGGGACGCAGCCCAGTCCGAGACCGTCCGCAAGATGGTTGTGGCCATGGCCAAGGACATCCGAGTCCTGGTGATCAAGCTCGCCGACCGGCTGCATAACGCCCGTACCTGGCGCTTCGTCTCACCGGAGTCCTCCGCCCGGAAGGCACGGGAAACGCTCGAAATCTTCGCCCCGCTGGCCCACCGGCTCGGCATGAACACCATCAAGTGGGAACTTGAGGACCTGTCCTTCGCAGCGCTGCACCCCAAGGTGTACGACGAAATTGTCCGGATGGTCGGAGACCGCACCCCGGAGCGCGAGAAGTACCTCACCACCGTCCGCAGCCAGATCGCCGAAGACCTGCACAACGTCAAAATCAAGGCCACGATCACCGGCCGCCCCAAGCACTACTACTCGATCTACCAGAAGATGATCGTGCGGGGTAAGGACTTCGACGACATCCACGACCTCATGGGCGTCCGCGTCCTGGTGGACTCCGTGCGCGATTGTTACGCCACCCTCGGCGCGCTGCACGCGCGCTGGAACCCCCTGCCCGGGCGGTTCAAGGACTACATCGCGATGCCGAAGTTCAACATGTACCAGTCCCTCCACACCACGGTGATCGGCCCGGGCGGCAAACCGGTGGAAATCCAGATCCGCACCCATGACATGCACCGCCGCGCCGAGTACGGCGTGGCCGCGCACTGGAAGTACAAAGACGGCGCCAAGAACGGCGCCACAGTACCGGACAACAGCGACATGGGCTGGCTCCGGTCCCTGGTCGACTGGCAGCAGGAAACCTCGGATCCGGACGAGTTCCTGGACTCGCTGCGCTTTGAAATCAACGCCCGCGAAGTCTTTGTCTTCACCCCCAAGGGCGAGGTCATGGCGCTGCCGGCCGGATCAACACCCGTTGACTTCGCCTACGCCGTGCATACCGAAGTGGGCCACCGGACCATTGGCGCCCGCGTCAACGGGAAACTGGTACCGCTCAACAGCGAACTCCAGCACGGTGACTGGGTGGAGATCTTCACCTCCAAGGCCGAAGGTGCCGGCCCCAGCCAGGACTGGCAGGGCTTCGTCAAGAGCCCCCGCGCCCGGAACAAGATCCGCCAGTGGTTCACCAAGGAACGCCGCGAAGAGGCGATCGAAAAGGGCAAGGACCTGCTCACCCGCGGCATGCGGAAGCAGAACCTTCCCCTGCAGCGGCTGATGAGCCATGACGCCCTGCTGGCGGTGGCGCAGGAACTGCATCACCAGGACATCTCCGCCCTGTACGCGGCCGTTGGGGACGGCCACACCTCGGCCCAGAACGTCATCGAGCACCTGGTCAACCTCATGGGCGGTCACCAGGGCGCCGAAGAGGACCTGGCAGAGACCCCCGTGTCCTCGGCCGCGCGGCGGCCCAAGTTCTCCGACTCGGGCGTTACTGTGCGGGGTGTAGGCGATGTCTGGGTCAAGCTGGCGCGCTGCTGCACGCCGGTGCCGCCGGATCCGATCATTGGGTTCGTCACCCGTGGTTCAGGCGTGTCGGTGCACCGCACCGACTGCCGGAACGTGCAGGAGCTGAGGGACCAGCCGGACCGGATCGTGCCGGTGGACTGGGCTCCCACCCAGTCCTCTGTGTTCCTCGTGGAAATCCAGGTGGAGGCACTGGACCGGAAGAGCCTGCTCTCCGACGTCACCCGGGTCCTGTCCGAGAACCACGTCAACATCCTTTCGGCCAGCGTCAACACCTCCAGCGACCGGGTGGCCATGTCCAAGTTCGTCTTCGAGATGGGCGATCCGAAGTACCTCAGCCATATCCTGAGCGCGGTCCGCCGGATCGACGGCGTTTACGATGTCTACCGCACCACGGGCAACCAGCGACGGATCTAGGGCGGGACACCCTGGCCAGATGAACACGTGACGGGGCCGGAACTGGAATTATCCGGCTCCGGCCCCGTTTTTTCCGTTCCCGGTCCCGGTGTTCCCCCGTCGGCTGCCTCAGCCAGCTCCACAGCTTCCAGTGCCTGCCGGGTGCCCGGGACGCGGTGTCCGCTCCGCAGCAGCGTCCGGACGTAGTGCAGCGGTGCGTTCAAGCCGGGCTCCCGGGACATCATCAGCAGCACGTCCGCGGCCTCCTCCAGCGGGGTGTGGAGTGCGACGTCGACGGCGGTCCGCAGCGGCTGCGTCACCGGCACCCCGCCCAGTTCCAGCCGGTCCGCTGGCCCCAGTGTCACCTCGTGCAGCACCGCGCCGCTGAACGGCGGCAGCGACGTGCTGCGCCGGCGGGTATCCGCAAGCAGCGTCAGCCGCCGCGGAGGGGGAGCGCAGCCGTAGATCCAGGCTGCGGTCAGCCGCCCGAAGACGTGGCGCCCCCGCAGGGCTGCCGGAAGATGATGGTGGGCCGCCAGGGCGCGGGCCAGGGAACCGGGGCGTACATCCCAGCGCACATAGGTGGAGCCGTACACACGGGTCAGCAGGAGGTCCCGGCACATACCCTGCAGCTCCTCCGCCGAGAAGAGGCCGCCCGGATGGAAAATGGCACCCCCGGTGGAGGTGACTTCCGGGATGGAGCCCGAATGGGGGCTGGACTGGGACATTCGTCAAGACTGTCCTGCCGGCGGGAAATGCGGAAGGCCCGGATGCCGCCTGTGGAAAAGCGGTATCCGGGCCTCACGGGCTTCTTGCTAGGAGAAGTCCTGGGCTAGGAGAAGTCCTGGGTTAGGAAAAGTCCTGGGCTAGGAGAAGTCCTGGGCTGAGCGGCGGAGGGTTTCCAGCCACTGCTTACGGGCTTCCAGCGCCTCGCGGGCATCCGCGATCTTCTTCGCGTTGCCGTCCTTCTCTGCGGCAGCAAGCTCATCCTCAAGCGAGGTGATGGCTGCTTCGAGCTGGCTGAGGGCACTGTTGGTGCGGGCCTTGGTTTCCGGGTTGCTCCGCTGCCAGTGCTCGTCCTCGGCAGCCTTGACGGCTTCCTCCACCTTCCGGATGCCGGCTTCCATCCGGCCCATGTCGGCACGCGGAACCTTGCCGGCTTCCTCCCAGCGGTCGCGGATGGACTGCAGGGCCTTGCGGGCAGCGTTCAGATCAGTCACGGGCAGGATGCCCTGGGCTTCCTTGAGCAGTGCCTCCTTGACCACGAGGTTGGAGGCGAACTCCTCGTCAATAACCTCGTTGGCGGCCTGGCGGGCGGCGAAGAACTTGTCCTGGGCGGCACGGAAGCGGGCCCAGAGCGCGTCGTCGTCCTTGCGGCTGGCCCGCTTGGAGGCCTTCCACTCGTCCATGAGGCTGCGGTACTCGGAAGCGGTGTTGCCCCAGTCGGTGGAGGTGGACAGTGCCTCGGCGCGGGCGATGAGGTCTTCCTTGGCGCGCTTGGCTTCGGCGTTCTCATTGTCCAGCTGGGAGAAGTAGGCGCGGCGGTGCCGGTCGAAGACGGTGCGGGCGGAACGGAAACGCTTCCACAGGGAATCTTCGTTGCTTCGGCCCAGGCGCGGCCCGCTCTTCTGCGCGGCCTTCCACGCTTCGAACAGTTCGTTCATCCGGTTGCTGCTGGTTTTCCACTGGATAGAGGCCGGGTCCTTGGCCGCAATCTCCTCGGCTTCGGCGACGATCGCTTCGCGTGCGGCCAGCTCGCGGGCGCGGACGGCCTCGGCTTCCGCGCGCTCTGCTGCTTCGGCTGCCTTGATGCTCGAGCCCAGCGCTTCGATGCGGGCGTCGAGGGCAAGCACGTCGCCTACCATCTTGCGCTCGGCAACCTGCTCGGCCAGGTGCTTGAGGGTCTTGTGCATGTCCGAGGCCGGCGCCTTGGCTGCCACGCGGGCTTCCAGCAGCATGACCTGGCTGACGGCGTCGTCGTACTTGCGCACAAAGTAGGCCAGCGCTTCCTCGCGCGTTGCATCGGGGTACTGACCCACCGGGAACTCTTCGCTCCCGACGATCAGGAACACGTGACCGTCTTCCTCGACGCGGGCAAACCGGGCGGCTTCTTCCAGCGGCGTGGTGTGTGCTGCCGGCGGGGCTACGGCCGGTGCGGGCGCAGCGGCTCCGGGAACGGGTGCCGCGGGAGCGGGAACCGGACGCCGTGCCGCGAAGGCGGCTGGGCTGGGCGCAGGGGTGCGCTGGTTGTCCGGAGCAGTCCCGGTGGCTGTTTCGTCGGATTTCTGACTGTCTGTCACCGCTAAAAGTCTTTCACTCGATGGATGGCGCTGAGCGAAGCCGCTGTGCCATGTATTTGCCGTGCCATTTACTTCAGGGTAAACGAATCTATCGTCACCGGTGCTAGGGGTTCTCCGTCCTGGACGCCGCCTGCCGTCCCGGCTGCAGCGATGGATTCCAGAACATCAAGCCCTGACGTTACCTTACCCATTATCGTGTACCCGCCGGTGTCCTGCGTTATGACCGAGTCCTTATAGACAATGAAGAACTGCGTACCGTGAGAATCCGTGGTCCCGGCGCGGGCGACGGCGACCGAGCCGGCCGGGTAGACACCGTCAGCGGGAGTGTTTTCGACCGGACCCCACTGATAGCCGGGGTCGGAGGCCCCGGTCCCGTCCGCCGACCCGCACTGGAGAACCCCCATGGTCTCTGCTGTGGTCAGCCGGTGGCAGTCTTTGCCGGCGAAGAAACCGGAGTCCGCCAGGGACTTGAAGACGGACACCGCCTGCGGCGCGGCACTGCCGTCCAGCTCGATTCCCACTTCCGAGCCGTTGAGGGACAGCGTGCCGCTGAAGACCTTTCCCTCGGCCAGCGACGGATCCGGGACGGTGGATTCGCTGCCGGTTTCCTCCGCCGTGACCTTCGCCTGGCTTTCCAGCAGGGCCAGGTCCTCGGCAGTGGGATTGGAGGAGAACCAGAAAACCTGGAGCGCGACGGCCAGCGCCAGGACCAGGACCCCGGCGATTCCGGCGTAGACATTGTCCTTAAGCCTCCGCCGGCCCTGCTCCCGGGCCAGTGCCTGGCGGGCTTCCATCCGGGCCACACGACGGCGGGTTTCACGGTCGGTACGGCTGGTGACCTTCACCGCTGCCTCCTTCGGGGGACTGGATCCGGGCGCCGCGGAGGCGCCTGGGGTGCTCTGCGGCACCCACCGGACCGGAAGAGGCTAAAATGAGTGCCGCACACAGTTTATGCATGCAGCAGCTGTGGTTTCCCAGTATCCGGCCCCGGGCGCTCCTCTGCGCCTGTTTCCGGAGCCGATCCACCTAAGGAGTTCTCCCGCATGGCACGCAAGGCCTCACTGTCCGGTTTCCCCGAATGGCTACCGCAGGAGCGCCTGGTTGAACTCCATGTCCTGGACGTGCTGCGCCGGACCTTCGAACTCCACGGCTTCTCCAATATTGAGACCCGCGCGGTGGAAACCGTGGGGCAGCTCCTGCGCAAGGGCGAAATCGACAAGGAAGTCTATGCGCTCAGCCGGCTGCAGGCGGAGGAAGGCGAAAGCAGCGGCAAGCAGGACCCGAACCAGCTGGCACTGCACTTCGACCTGACGGTGCCGTTCGCCCGGTACGTGGTGGAGAACGCAGGCCACCTGGCCTTCCCGTTCCGCCGTTACCAGATCCAGAAGGTGTGGCGGGGCGAGCGTCCGCAGGAGGGCCGCGCCCGCGAGTTCACCCAGGCGGACATCGATGTGGTGGGCGACGGCGACCTGCCGTTCCGGTACGACGTCGAGCTGGCGCTGGTCATCGCCGAGGCCCTGGGTGCCCTGCCGATCCCGGACTTCCGCATCCGGGTCAACAACCGCAAACTGGCCGAGGGTTTTTACCGGGGCGTCGGGCTGGAAGACACCGCCGGGGTGCTGCGCAGCATCGACAAGCTGGAGAAGATCGGCCCCCAGCGTGTGGCCGAGCTGCTGCAGGAAGAGCTGGGTGCCACGCCGGAGCAGGCTGACCTGGCACTGAAGCTGGCCTCCATCCGCACCGACGACGTCTCCTTTGCTGCCCAGGTCCGGGCACTGGGTGTCACGAACGACCTGCTGGAAACCGGCCTTGATGAGCTGGAGCAGGTGATCGCGGAGGCAGCCAAGCGCGCTCCGGGCAAGGTCGTGGCAGATCTTTCCATCGCCCGCGGCCTGGACTACTACACCGGCACCGTCTACGAGACGGTCCTGGTGGGACACGAGCAGCTGGGTTCCATCTGCTCCGGCGGCCGCTATGACGCGCTGGCCGCCAAGGGCAGCCGGACTTTCCCCGGCGTCGGGCTCTCCATCGGTGTAACCCGCCTGGTGATGCGCATCCTCAGCCAGGAATTCGCCGAAGCCTCACGCTCGGTTCCCACCGCCGTGCTGGTGACCCTGGCCGACGACGATTCCTGGTCCGCGGCGCAGGACGTCGCCGTGGCCCTGCGCGGACGCGGCATCTCCGTGGAGGTGGCAGCGAAGGCGGAGAAGTTCGGCAAGCAGATCAAGTATGCCGACCGGCGCGGCATTCCCTTTGTCTGGTTCACCGCCGAGGATGGCAGCCACGAGGTCAAGGACATCCGCTCCGGGGACCAGGTTTCCGCCGACCCGGCCGTCTGGACCCCGCCTGCCGAGGACCTGCTTCCGCAGATCACCGCCCGCGGCTGATTCCTTCTTTTCCTTCTTTAAGCAATTCCTTCCTTAACTGATTCGTTGCACGGCTGAAACACGCCGCTTCCGGGTTGTTCACTGCGGCTGGCCTATAGTGGCTGCATGAAAACCCCACTCCGGATCGGTTATGCGGCCATGCTGGAACAGTTTCATCCGACGGAAGCCGTGGCTCTTTCCGCCTACGCGGAAGAGCGCGGCTTTTCCGGAGTGATGGCTGCCGATCATTTCCAGCCCTGGGTACCCGCGCAGGGACAGTCCGCATTCGTCTGGAATGTCCTCTCCGCTCTGGGGGAACGGACCAAAGGCGACATCGGGCCCGGAGTCACCGCACCCACCTTCCGCTGGCACCCGGCGATGGTGGCGCAGGCTTCCGCCACCTTGGCGGCCATGTACCCGGGGCGGCACTGGCTGGGGCTGGGGTCCGGCGAGGCACTGAATGAGCACATCACGGCCCAGTACTGGCCCGAGGCACCGGAGCGGATCAACCGCATGTTCGAGGCCATCGAAATCATCTCCAAGCTCTTCGCCGCGTCGCTGGCCGGGAAGGACGTGCGGCACAGCGGGACCTTCTACAAGATGGAATCCACCCGGCTGTGGACCATGCCGGAGGTTGCCCCGGAAATCCTTGTTGCCACCGCCGGCCCCGTGACGGCCAAGCGCGCGGGAAAACACGCTGACGGGCTCATCACCGTAGGTGCCCCGCTGGAGAAGATCGAAGGGCTGTTCGCCCGTTTCGACGCCGGTGCCCGCGAGGCTGGCAAGGATCCGGACACCATGCCCAAGGTCCTGCAGCTGCATATGAGCTGGGCACCCACCTACGAGGAAGCCCTCGCGAACGCCATGACCGAATGGCCCAACGGCGGTATGAAGTTCCCCAAGGCGGACATCCGCTCACCTTTTGAACTGGAGCAGATGGCCCGTTTGGTCCGCCCGGAGGACTTTGAAGGCCGGCTGCTGATTTCCGAGGACCCCGACGTTCACCGCGCCTACATCCAGAAATTCCTGGACCTCGGCTTCGACCGCGTCTACCTGCACAATGTGGGGCGGAACCAGCGCGAATGGATCGACACGTTCTCCGCCAGCGTCCTGCCGGAGCTGCACCGATGAATCCTGGCTGGACCGGAACCGTCCCCGCTGACCCAGAGACGGAAACTCCCAACGAAGACCTGGCGGCGGCTCCTGCCCCCGCCCTGGACCCTGCCCCCGTGCTGAATGCGGAACCGCCGGCGGCAGCGCGCCTGGTGATCACCCCGGTACACGGCATCGGGGAAGTGCAGGCCGGGGCGAACCTGGTGGAGCTGATCGGTAAAGCCTGCGGCCGGGATCTCCGCAGCGGGGACATCCTGGCGGTGACCTCCAAGATCGTGTCCAAGGCCGAAGGCCGCACACTGCCAGCGGACCGCCGGGATGACGCCGTCGAGCAGGAAACGTCCCGGGTGGTCGCCAGCCGCGAGCATGCGCACGGCACCACCCGCATAGTGGAGAACAGGCTCGGAATCGTTGCCGCGGCCGCCGGTGTGGACGCCAGCAACACGGCCGAGGGGACGGTCCTGCTGTTGCCGCTGGATCCGGACGCGTCCGCCCGCAGGATCTGCCGGGGGTTGAAACGGGACTGGGGCGTGGACGTCGGCGTGGTGATCACCGATACCCTGGGCCGGCCCTGGCGCCAGGGCCAAACAGATGCCGCGATCGGCGCGGCAGGCCTGGACGTACTGCTGGACCTGCGCGGACTGCCGGACAGTTCCGGACGGCCGATGTCCGCGACCGTCACCGCGGTGGCCGACGAAATTGCCGCCGCAGCCGATCTGGTGAAGGGAAAGACCTTCGGGGTGCCCGTCGCGCTGGTCCGCGGACTCGACACTCTGGTGACGGTGGGCGGGATGGACCGTGACCCCGGTGCCAAGGCCCTGCTGCGCCCGGCGGAGGAGGACCTGTTCCGGCAGGGCAGCGCTGAAGCGTTCGAGGACGGACGGCGCAGCGGCACCCGCTCCGGCTACAACGCCGGATACGACGACGGACACGCGGCAGGATATGAAGACGGCTACGCGGCCGGTTACGCCGCAGCGGCGTCGGAGGCCCGCCGCCGGGCCCGTTCCAGCGGCGGCTGAGCGCGGTGGGGTCGAACCAGCGGCGGCTGAGCGCGGGGGTCGAACCAGCGGCGGCTGAGCGCGGCGGGTTCGAACTAGCGGCGGCTGAGCGCGACCAGCGGCCGTCCCGTGGCAGGGTGGACCAGCAACACGGCGTTGACGCCGTAAACCCGGCGGATGAGTTCGGGCGTGAGGATCTCTTCCGTCGGTCCGGCCGCGGCCACCCGTCCGCCGTGCAGGAGCAGCAGGTGCGAGCAGGAAGCCGCCGCATGGTTGATATCATGCAGCGCGGCCGCAACGGCCAGCCCTTCTGCGGCCAGGCCCTGCAGCAGGTCCAGGGTTTCGAGCTGGGCGGCGGCGTCCAAGTGGTTGGTGGGTTCATCCAGCAGCAGCACTTCCGGTTCCTGTGCCAGCGCCCGGGCCAGCTGCACCCGCTGCCGTTCTCCGCCTGAGAGGGTTGGGTACAGGCGTTCCGCCAGGTGCCGGGCGCCGGCTGCTGCCAGGGCCCGCTCCACGGCAGCGTGATCGGCGGGCCCGTCCGCAGCGAACAGGCTGCGGTGGGGGGTCCGGCCCAGCGCCACGACCCCGCGGACCGGCTGCGCGACGTCGTCGGGCAGCGACTGCTCCACCAGGGCGATGCTGCGGGCGCGCTCCCTGGTGCTGATCCGGCTCAGGGGACGGTTCCCCAGCAGCACGGTGCCGGAGTCTGCCGGGAGGACGCCGGCGAGCAGATGCAGCAAGGTGGACTTCCCGGCCCCGTTGGGACCCAGGATGCCCGTGACGGTTCCCGGGCGGAGGCTGCAGCTGACGCCGTCGACCAGTGCCTTCCCGCCGCGGGTCACAGTGACGTGTTCCGCGGACAGCGGGAGCGGCTTCGTGACACGGCTGCCGTTGGAGGCAGGCGCCCGGACCGTGCTCATGCGATGCTCCGCCGGCGCAGTAGCAGGACGATGAAAACGGGTGCGCCGATCAGCGCGGTCACGATGCCGACCGGGATTTCCCGCGGTTCGAAGACCGTCCGCGCTGCGGTATCCGCCAGGACCAGGAAAAGCGCCCCGGCCAGCGCCGAGAGCGGCAGGAGGGCGCGGTGCCCGGACCCGGCGACCAAACGGACGGCATGAGGAAGCACCAGGCCCACGAACCCGATGGAGCCGCTGACGGAGACCATGGCTCCGGTGAGCAGCGCGGTGGCACCCAGCAGGGTCCAGCGCACGGTGGGCACCGGGACGCCCAGGGCTGAGGCTGCGGTGTCACCGAAGGCGAAGGCATCCAGGATCCGGCCGCAGAACAGCAGCGGAAGGCCCACCACCGCCAGGACCGGCAAAGTGATACCGACGCTGCTCCAGCCCGCCCCGGCCAGGGACCCCATCAGCCAGCCCAGGACCTCGCGGTAGGAATCACCCTGGGCCGTCCAGAACACGATGAAGGACGCGCCCGCCGCGGCAAGCGAGGACACCGCCAGCCCCGCCAGGATCGTCCGGGTGGGCGTGATGGTGCCCAGCGCACCCGCCAGGGTGAGCGTGAGCACCATGGCGAGCATGGCCCCGGCGAAGGCAGCAGCGGGAAGCGCGACGGCGAAGCCCAGGAGGAGCACGGAAACCGCTCCCAAGGAGGCCCCGGAGCTGAGGCCCAGGAGGTAGGGGTCGGCCAGGGGATTCCGGGTGAGCGCCTGGATCACCGCTCCGCACAGCGCCAGCCCGGCGCCGACAGCCGCCGCCGTCAGCAGGCGGGGGAGCCGCAGTTCGCGGATGATCGCTTCCTGGATGGGACTGAGGGCGCTGTTGCCCGGTGAGACCAGGGCCAGCCAGGCCGCCCGCGGGCCCAGGCCGGCCGGGCCCACGGTGAGGGCCCAGAGCATGGCTGCTGCCAGGGCAGTAGCCAGCAGGGCCGCAAGCGGCCAGGCCCGGGACCGGGAATGGATCCGGTCCGGTTCCGGCACGGGAGCGGTACCTGCGCCGGCCGCCGCGTGGGTGGCCATGCCGGCGTCGTCGTTGCTCACCTGCGCAGGCACATTCCCCGGGACCCGAACATCAGTCAAAAGCAGCCACCTGTTCGGTGAGCGACCGGACGGTTTCGACATTGCGCACCCCGGCCTCCGAGGCGGCGAAGGGCACCACCAGGTACTGCTGGTTGCGCACGGCCTGAAGCTGGGAAATCACCGGGTGCGATTCGAGCACGGCCTTCTTCTTTTCGACGCTGCCCCACGCCGAATCCACCAGGACAATCACGTCAGGATCCGCGGCGGCCACCGCCTCCCAGGAGTACGGGCTCCAGGCCTGCTTAATGTCGGCGGCGATGTTCTCCAGGCCGGCAGCTTCCAGCATCAGCTGCGGCGCGCCGCTGCCGGCACCAACAAAGGGTGTGTCGGACCCGGAGCTGTACCAGAGGGCGGTGAGCCCGGCGTCCGAGGGCTCTACACCGTCGAGTTCAGTACGCTGCGCGTCCACGAGTTCCTGCGCGGCTTCCGGAACACCGAACAGGTCCCCGGCTTCGGTGATCGAGGAGAAAACGTCGTCGAAGGTCAGGGGATCCGGCCGGTAGCCGTCCTGCTGGCAGGCGGCAGGGGAGACATAGCTCGCGATGCCAAGGTCTGCCAACTGGCTGCGTTCACCGGCTCCGTCCGCGGAAAAGTTCGATTCCCACCCGGCGAACACCAGGTCCGGCGCCAGTGCCAGCACGGCCTCCCGGGAGGGAACCTTGTCTGCCAGGACCGGCGGGGCCGTCTCCGGTGCCCAGGCAACGGGGACCGGGCCGTCTGAAAATGCTGTTCCCACGATCCGGTCGCCGAGTCCGAGGGCAAGGAGCATCTCGGTGGACGTGGACTTAATGGTGACCACCCGTTCGGGCGCGGCGTCGAGGACCACCGGGGTCCCGCAGTTGTCCAGCTCGACGGGGTAGGCAGGGGACTGCGGTGCTGTTTCAGTTTGGGCTGCTTCCGCGGCTGGTGCCGGCACCTCCGCCGGCGCGGTCGAACAACCGGAAAGCAGCACTGCTCCGCAGAAGACGGCAGCCCATCGCAGGGAGGTCTTCGGCCGTGGGTCCGCTGTGCGCGGATCTTTTGTGGGCCGGGGGCCGGGGCTGGGACAGACGGCGGTGCTGGGACGGGCGGGGGTGCTGGGACGGGCGGGGGTGCTGGGACGTGACATGGGACCTCGCTGGTGGGATTTGGACGGGACCTGTGGGGACCTTCCGCGGAAATCTGTGCGGGGAACCCGGAAAAAATCATGGCCATGGCCCAAATCGAGGCCAGCGGATCCCGGCCAGACCGGCCGGAGAAACGATGCCTGCCGCCGGGCTGAAAGCGTACCTGCGGCAATTTCTACACTCTTGCAGAACGGGCGCGCATAGCCAAGGATGTCGGGCACGGAGAAAACAGCTGCCCCACAGCTTTAATGCCTCCGAAACGCAGGGGAAATCTTTAGCCCAAAGGATGTGAAAAGACCCTTGGCGGTCTTTTCAGAACAGGCGGCAGGAGTGCCGCCGGAAGGTTGAGGCTGTTTTGACAATCGTCCGTACCGCACTGACGCAGACAACGTGGACCGGTGACGAGGAATCCATGGTGGCCAAGCATGAGGACTTCGTCCGGAGAGCCGCAGCGGAAGGCGCGGAGATCATTTGTTTCCAGGAGTTGTTCCATGGCCCCTATTTCGGAATCGTGCAGGACAGCAAGTACTACGAATACGCTCAGTCCGTTCCGGGACCATTGACCGAACGCTTCGCCGAACTGGCCGCCGAGCACAAAATGGTGATCATTCTCCCGGTGTATGAAGAAGAACAGCCCGGTGTCTACTACAACACCGCCGCAGTGATCGATGCAGACGGCACCTATCTGGGCAAATACCGCAAGAACCATATTCCCCACGTGGAGAAATTCTGGGAGAAGTTCTATTTCCGCCCCGGGAACCTTGGCTGGCCCGTTTTCGACACGGCGGTCGGAAAGGTTGGAGTCACCATCTGCTATGACCGGCATTTCCCGGAGGGCTGGCGGGTGCTGGGACTGAACGGCGCACAGCTTGTCTTTAATCCCAATGCCTCCAAACCCGGGCTTTCCAACCGGCTCTGGGACCTTGAGCAGCCCACTGCGGCAGCGGCCAACGGCTATTACGTGGTGGTGCCGAACCGGGTGGGGGAGGAAACCAATGAGTTCGGCGAGGAAGCCGTTGACTTCTACGGGACCTCCTACATTGCGGACCCGCAGGGCAACTATGTGGGGGACCGTGGTGCCCGGGACCGTGAGGAACTGATGATCCGGGACCTGGACATGGACCTGGTCCGCACCGCCCGGAACAACTGGCAGTTCTACCGGGACCGCCGGCCGGACGCCTACAGCCCGATCACTGCCCCGTAGGCAGCACGCGGCTCACCTTAGGCGCCGCACCCGGACCAGTTCAGAGGAAGGCAAGGAAACGCTCCATGGCAACAACACTTATCTCCGGTGGCACCGTCGTCACCGCCACGGGCCGCAGCGCTGCGGATGTCCTGGTGGATGGAGAGAAAATAGCCGCGGTCCTGGCACCTGGCTCCACGCTCCTGGGCCAGGACCTCGCCCGGTCGGTGGACACCGTCCTGGACGCGGCCGGGAAATACGTGATTCCCGGCGGCATCGACGCCCACACCCACATGCAGATGCCCTTCGGCGGCACCGAGGCCAGTGACACCTTCGAAACCGGAACCCGCGCGGCAGCCTGGGGCGGAACCACCACCATCGTGGACTTCGCGATCCAGCGTTACGGCGAACGGGTGATGGACGGACTCGCCGCCTGGCATGAGAAAGCCGCCGGGGAATGCGCGATCGACTACGGCTTCCACCAGATTATCGGCGACGTCAATGACGACTCGCTGAAAGCCATGAACTCCCTGCTCGATGAGGGAGTCTCCAGCTACAAGCTTTTTATGGCCTACCCCGGGGTGTTCTACAGCGACGACGCCCAGATCTACAAGGCCATGCGGGTCGGCGCCGAGACCGGGCTGATGACCATGATGCACGCCGAGAACGGTCCGGCGATCGACGCGATGGTGGCCGAGCTCCTGGCCCAGGGCAAGACCGACCCGTACTACCACGGTGTCGCCCGCGCGTGGCAGATGGAGGAGGAAGCCACCCACCGGGCAATTATGCTCGCGAACCTCACCGGAGCGCCGCTGTACGTGGTCCATGTGTCAGCCAAGCAGGCGGTTGAGCAGCTGGCAGCGGCACGGGATAACGGGCAGAACGTGTTTGGCGAAACCTGCCCGCAGTACCTCTACCTTTCGCTGGAAGACCAGCTGGGGGCGGAGGGTTTCGAGGGCGCCAAGTGGGTCTGTTCCACGCCGCTGCGTTCCAAGCACGAACACCATCAGGACCACATGTGGCAGTCGCTGCGCACCAACGATATCCAGATGGTCGCCACCGATCACTGCCCGTTCTGCATGAAGGGGCAGAAGGACCTGGGAGTGGGGGACTTCTCCAAGATCCCCAACGGCATCGGCTCGGTGGAGCACCGGATGGACCTGATGTACCAGGGGGTTGTGGACGGAAAGATCAGCCTCGAACGCTGGGTGGAAATCACCAGCACGACGCCGGCACGGATGTTTGGCATGTACGGCACCAAAGGTGTGATCGCCCCCGGCGCCGATGCCGACGTCGTTATTTACGATCCGAACGGGCACACCTCGATCGGTCTGGAAAAAACCCACCACATGAACATGGACTACTCAGCGTGGGAGGGGTACGAGATCGAGGGCCATGTGGACACAGTGATGTCCCGCGGCAAGGTGGTCGTCAACAACAACGAGTATCTGGGCAGCAAGGGCCACGGACAGTACGTCCGCCGCTC
Organism: Arthrobacter pullicola; assembly: GCF_014836875.1. Taxonomy (GTDB): domain Bacteria; phylum Actinomycetota; class Actinomycetes; order Actinomycetales; family Micrococcaceae; genus Arthrobacter_B; species Arthrobacter_B pullicola. Next base: position 151,453 of record NZ_JACSQC010000003.1, read on the forward strand.
CACCAGCCAGTACCTGGTTTAGGGGAGAACATGGAATTTGGTGCGGTACTGCAGTGCAACCCTCCCGCCCAGCGGACAGTGGCACTGGCCAAAATGGCCGAGGAACACGGGTTCGACTATGTCTGGACCTTCGATTCGCATCTGCTCTGGCAGGAGCCCTACGTGATCTACAGCCAGATCCTGGCTGAAACCCGGTCCATTAAGGTGGGGCCAATGGTCACCAATCCGGCCACCCGCGACTGGACCGTAACGGCGTCGACCTACGCCACCCTGAACCAGATGTACGGGAACCGGACGGTGTGTGGGATCGGCCGCGGCGATTCCGCGGTGCGGGTGACCAACGGCGCTCCAACCACGCTGAAGACGCTGCGGCAGGCCATCCATGTGATCCGCGAACTCGCGAACTCCCGGCCGGTTGAATACAACGGCGCCACCCTGCAGTTCCCCTGGAGCAAAGGCTCGGAACTGGAAGTGTGGGTGGCGGCGTATGGGCCGCTGGCCCTGAAGCTGACCGGAGAAGTCGGTGACGGTTTCATCCTGCAGCTTGCCGACGTCGACATTGCCGAATGGATGATCCGCACCGTCCGGCAGGCCGCGGCCAACGCGGGCCGGGACCCGGACAGCATCTCCTTCTGTGTTGCGGCTCCGATGTACATCGGCACCGACCTTGAACACATGCGCAACCAGTGCCGCTGGTTCGGGGGCATGGTAGGCAACCACGTGGCGGACATCGTCTCCAAATACGGTTCGGATTCGTCCGTGCCGCAGGCGCTGACCGACTACATTGCCGGACGCCAGGGCTACGACTACAACGAGCACGGACGGGCGGGGAACACCCATGCCGACTTTGTGCCGGACGAGATCGTGGACCGGTTCTGCATCCTCGGCACCGCCGAAGAGCACATGGAGAAGCTCGAGAAGCTCAAGGCCCTGGGGGTCACCCAGTTCGCCGGGTACCTCCAGCATGACAACAAGGAAGAAACCCTGCGCGTTTACGGCGAGACCGTTATCCCGGCACTGCGCGAGAACGTGGCTGCCAAGGCATGAAAACGGGTGCGCAACCCGTGCGGACGCTGCCCGCCCGGCTCCTTTGGGGGCTGGGCGGGGTGCTGGTCCCCGTCATGGCCTGGGAACTCTACAAGGCACTTGGGCCCGCAGAGGGCATTAGCATCGGCGGCGTGCCGGTGCTCCCGCGCACCACGGACCTGGCCATGCCGCATACCTGGACCATGCTCGCCAGGCTGTTCGCGCCGGAATCCTCAGCTGCCGGGGCTGCGCCCATGTGGACCGCGGTACTGCAGGCAGCGGGCTTCACACTGGGGATTGCCGGTGCCGGGTGGCTGATCGGAACGGTGGTCGGCCTGGGACTGGCCATGCTGATGCAGCGTTTCCGCAGTGCCAACTCAGCGGTGCTTCCCTGGATCATCCTGAGCCAGACGGTCCCCCTGATCGCCATCGCTCCGCTGGTACGGCGTTGGGGTTCCCAGCTCGAATTCGGTCCTTTCGTCTGGGAGAACTGGATGTCGGTGGCGGTGATCGCGGCCTACCTGGCGTTTTTCCCGGTAGCCGTCGGTGCCCTGCGGGGTTTCGGCGCACCGGAGAAGGCCCATGAGGACCTGATGCACACCTACGCACTGGGCTGGTGGCAGACGTTCCTGCGGCTGAGGCTTCCGGCCAGCGTGCCGTATCTGCTCCCGGCCCTGCGGCTGGCTGCCGCCAGCGCGGTGGTGGGGACAGTCGTGGCCGAGGTGTCGATCGGACTCCGGGGTGGAATCGGGCGCATGATCGTGGAATTCGCGGCGGCTGCCGGTGGGGACCCGGGCAAGCCCTGGGCACCTATTTTCGGAGCGGTGGTGCTCGGCCTGGCCGCCGTGGGATTTGTTGCTTTGATCGGCGTTTTGCTGCGCCGCTACCGCAGAGGAGAACAGGGCGTATGAACGAGGCAACCATCCGCCCTCCGGCAGCTGCCGCCGTCGAGGTGACGGGCGTGGACCGGATCTTCCGGTCAGGCCGGGAGGAGGTGCAGGCACTGCGGGGCGTCAGCGTCACTGTGGCAGCCGGTGAATTCGTCTCCCTGATCGGGCCCTCGGGGTGCGGCAAAAGCACACTGATGCGCTTGATCGCGGACCTGGACGCACCCAGCTCCGGAACGATCAACGTGTTCGGAAAAACGGCGCGGCAGGCACGCCTGGACCAGGATTACGGGATCGCTTTCCAGCAGGCCGGGCTGCTGCCCTGGCGGAGCGTCCGGGGCAACATCGAACTGCCGCTGCTGACGCACGGTGCCGCAGCAGCTAAACGCCGGGAGCGCGTTGACGAGCTGCTCGCGATGGTGGGGCTCTCGGACTTCGGTGAGCATTATCCGGACCAGCTGTCCGGCGGCATGCAGCAGCGCGTAGCCATCGCCCGGTCACTGGCGGAAAGCCCGAAGCTGCTGCTGATGGATGAACCCTTTGGGGCGCTGGATGAAATGACGCGGGAAAGGATGCAGAACGAACTGATCCGGATCTGCGCGGAAACGGGCTGCGCCGTCGTGTTCGTCACCCACTCCATCCCGGAAGCGGTGTTCCTCTCCGACCGGGTAGTGGTGATGTCTCCCCGGCCCGGCGAAATCCGGGACGTCGTCGACATTACCCTGGGAGCCGCCGTCGGCCGCGGTGCCGGGCTGCGGGAGGAAGCGGTGTTCTACGACGCGATCCGGCTGGTGCGTGAAGCCCTGCACGGTGCGGAACCTGCCGCCGTCCGGGGAGCCGAAACCCGATGAGCGGGATCGTTCAGGATCCGCCGGAGGCGCCGGGGGCCCGGACGCTGCAGCGGACCGCGGTGCCGTCCGGAACGCGGGGAACGGCGGGAATCGATCCTGGCCGGCTGTCCGGCCTGGGCCGGAACCTGGCCGCACCGCTGCTGCTGGGGGTGGCAGCGCTCCTGCTGTGGCAGGGGGCCGTCTGGCTGCTGGAGATTGAACCATTCATTGTGCCGGGCCCGCTGGCGATCGCCGGGGCTTTCCTGGAAAACCTGCGGAATGTCCTGGAGGCCGCGGCCGTCACCGGCGCGAACGCAGCCGTCGGACTGGTGGTGGGAGGGCTGCTGGGTGTGGCAGCGGCCGTGGCATCCGCTGCAGTGCCGGCGCTGGACCGGTTGGCGGCGCCGATGGTGGTGGCCCTGTCGGTTATTCCGATCGTGGCCCTGGCCCCGGTCCTCTACACGATGTACGGCGCGGATCAGCAGGCCACCCGGCAGATCGTGGCTGGAATTGCGGTGTTCATTCCGGTCTACGTGAACTCGCTGCGCGGTTTCCGGCAGGTAGCCCCGGTTCACCGGGATCTGATGCGTTCCTACGCGGCCGGCAAATGGCAGATCACCCGCAGCGTCACCCTGCCCAGCGCCGTGCCGTACATGTTCACCGGACTGCGCATCGCCTCCTCCCTGGCCGTGGTGTCAGCTCTCATCGCGGAGTATTTCGGCGGACCCGTGGGCGGCCTGGGGAAGTCGGTGACCTCCGCCGCGTCGAGCAGCAACTACACGCTGGCCTGGGCCTATGTGGTGGGGGCGGTCCTGCTGGGACTGCTCTTTTACGCGGTGACCGCCGGCCTGGAGAAATACTTCTCCCGGCACACGGCGCGCACCTGATTCACGCTCCATTTCATCCGCACCATCGTCCGCAAAAGGGGAAGTCCATGAACCGAGAGAACAAAGCGAGAAAACCACTCACCACGGTGGCTTCGGCCCTGGCTGTTTCAGCCCTGGCATTGGCCGGCTGCGGAGGAAGCGGCGGGGACAGCGGCGAAGCAGCCGGGGATCTGACGCCGGTGAAGCTTCAGCTGCAGTGGTTCGCCCAGGCCCAGTTCGCGGGCTACTACGCGGCGCTGGACCAGGGCTTCTTCGAGGAGGAAGGCCTCGACGTCGAAATCCTGGAAGGCGGTGCAGACATTGTGCCGCAGGACGTCCTGGCCTCCGGTGACGCCGACTATGCCATCTCCTGGGTGCCCAAGGTGCTCGGCTCGATCGAACAGGGTGCGGCAATCACCAACGTCGCGCAGATTTTTGAGCGGAGTGCCACGCTCCAGGTGGCGATGGCGGATTCCGGAATTGACGGGCCGGAGGACCTGGCCGGCAAGAAAGTGGGCTCGTGGGGGTACGGGAACGAATGGGAGCTTTTCGCCGGAATGCAGAAAGCCGGCGTGGAAATCGGTGACATCGAACTGATCCAGCAGGCGTTCGATATGAACGGCTTCCTGGCCGGGGACATCGACGCCGCCCAGGCCATGACCTACAACGAGTACGCGCAGGTGCTGGAAACCGAGAACCCTGACACGGGGGAGCTCTACCAGCCGGAGGACCTGTCAGTCATCGACTGGAACGAGGAAGGTACCGCCATGCTCCAGGACGCGATCTGGGCCGATACCCAGCGCCTGGAAGATGACGAGGAATACCAGGCCACCACCGTGGCCTTTATCAAGGCTGCCATCAAAGGCTGGGCCTACGCGAAGGACAACCCCGAGGAAGCAGCTTCCATTGTGACCGGTGCTGGATCCACCCTCGGACAAAGCCATCAGCTATGGATGACCAACGAAACCAACAAGCTGCTCTGGCCATCCACGAACGGCGTCGGCCTGATCGACGAAGCGGCCTGGGAGCAGACCGTGGAGATCGCTATGGGCACCAAAAACGAAACCGGCGCGACCATCATCAGCGAAGAACCGCCGGCCACCGCGTATACCAATGAGTACGTGGAGAAGGCGCTGGCCGAGCTGGAAGAGGAAGGCGTGGATACCAGGGGCGCCGACTATGAGCCGATTGAGGTGACGCTGGCGGCCGGGGGTAACTGACCGGGTCGGGGCCGCAGAGTTTTCGTTGGAGCGGAACAGCCGTGCCTGCCGGAGTTATCCGGCGGGCAGGGCTGTTCGCGTCCTTAGTACTAGCGCCAAAGGGCGGACTCTCCCCAATTGGCCGGTGCGCCGGTATGAGAAAGCGGCAGTAGTTTCACATCCGGGTAGCTGCGGAGGACTGCTGGCAAAAGTTGTGGCCGCCCGATTCCCCGGTGGTGGAGCATATGCTGAATGAGACTTAGCTGGCCAAAGGTCCTGTTCATCTCATTTCGCGTTTCGTCGAGATGTGGATACTGGCCGACTTTAGGAAGTTTGGGTTTGATCGCATGGACTCTGTTGAAGAGTCGTCCGTGGTGCGCGCAGATATTCCGGACGACATTGAGAGACTTCATCCAGGATCCAAGCTGGGGGGCCGTGAGGCCAAACTTATCCGCAACACTGTCTTGGATCCCGCGGGGCGCAAAGCCATACAAGTACGTGAGGGCTCCCCAATCGAGGATCTCCACCGCTGCCCAAACGGGCAATGTGCCGCCGTACCTCACCCGGTGGTGACTGACGAAATCTTCCTTTGATTCCCTGAGACTCTTCTCGTAGCGCTTGAGCCATGTCGAGTAGATGGCACCTTTTCCGGCCTGTGGACCCAGAATTCCGGGCTTAAGGTGTGCGCACTCGTCGAGTAGACCGAGTTCGTGGCCAAGAAGGGCTCGCACGGTTAGCTCAATAGGTGTCAGGCAAGCAAAGGTTGCGGTTCTGAGAGCCTCGTCAAAGTTGTAGAGCTTTACAACATCCTGCAGAATCGTGCCTGGGTAGAAGTCATCCTCACGATGTTGGCCTGAGTGGCGGCGGAACGAGTACCAATAGCCACTCAAGCGGTAATAGTTGACATGCTGAAGTTGCTTGATTGCAACGTCGGGATTGCCGATATCCATGCCCCGGGAGGAAAGCAGGCCAATTTGTTCTTCGTAGGTTTTGAAAGCTTTGGGGGCTACCTGCAAACCGCGCCTCCCTGTTGAGACAAAAGTGAAGACCGGCCCTGGACCTGCCGAAGCAGGCGGAACCGGTCATAGTGGAACTAATTGTACCCCATAGACGAGGTGAATTCCGAGGACGCCTAGTGACCCGGCCGGGCGGCCCAGGCCGTGCGGCTGCCACGCATCGTCAGGTCAGTGCGCCGGCCCAAGGACTGCGGGCCGTCCGGGTCCAGCAGCTGATCCAGGGTGGCCAGGTCCTCCTGGGAAAGCGTGTCCTCCAGGCCGGTGCGCATCCGGGACAGGAAAGCCTGGGCGTTGCGGGCAATCAGGTCCCGGTTATCGTCCGTGGCGTAAACGAAGGTGCGCTGCCCCGCGATGACCATGCCGGCATCCCTGATGGCAGTGGCCCAGTCCGGATGTGAGTTCCAGCCGGCAGCCGCTACCGCATTGTGACAGCGCTGTTCCAGGCCCGGTGTGCCGAAGCCCAGGTCATCGGGGAGGTACCGCGGCAGGGTGTCCATTTCCACGACCACCAGCAGGCCCTCCGGTGTCAGTGTCCGGGCGATCTGGTCAAAAATGTGCGCAGGGTCGCCCATGTGGTGCATCGAGGAGGCCGCCCAGGCCAGATCAATGCCGGAAAGCTGGGGCCAGCCGGTATCGAGATCGGCCTGGAGGGTGGAGACCCGGGCCGACAGCCTCTGATTCTCCATCATTGCGGCCAGCCGCTGCAGCATAAATTCGGACTGGTCGACTGCTGTCACCTGGGCGGCGGGAAAGGTGCGGGTCAGGCCAAGAGTGCCGGTCCCGGTTCCCGCGCCCAGGTCCAGGATGGTTGCCGGGTTTGGCTGATGGGCGGCGGTCCACTCGAAGATCTCCTGCAGATGGTCCCTCAGCAACAGGGCATCAAGGTCCAGCACCTCGGCCAGGCCGGACTCGTCATCGTGCTGGTGGCTGGAGTGCCCGCTGAACTGATGTCCCTGCTGGTGGCTGTCGTGATGGCCGTGGTGCGGTTTTTGGGAGTGCTGGGAAGTCATGGGTTAAGCCTACGTACGCCTTGCCCAGTGCGAATACACTCTTGCCTATGACGCAAGATTTTCACGATCTTTCCCTGGACACAGTAATCCGGCAGCGCATCAAGGGCCTGCGGCTGGCGAAGGGTTGGTCCCTGGACGCCCTCGCAGCCCGCTGCTTCCTGAGTCCGTCCACCCTCAGCCGCATCGAAACCGGACACCGCAGGATTGCCCTGGACCAGCTGGTGCCGCTGGCGAAGGCGCTGGGGACCACGCTGGACCAGCTGGTGGAGTCCAGCGAGGATGACGACGTCGTGATCCGTCCGGAGCCTGAACACCAGCGCGGAGTCACCACGTGGCTGCTGTCGCGGGAGCACAACGGCACTACGGTAGCGAAGATGCGGATCACCCCCGAGCGCTCACAGGACGACGCCGCGCTCAGCGTTCATCCTGGCCGCGAGTGGTTCACCGTGCTGTCCGGAAGTGTGCGGCTGGTGCTGGGGGAGCGGGCAATCCTGGTGCACGAAGGGCAGGCCGCCGAGTTTTCCACGATGGTCCCGCACCACATCGGCGCCCACGAAGGGCCGGTGGAGATCCTGACGATTTTCGATCACGGAGGGGAAAAAGCGCATCTGCACTCCCACGAGCGGGCCTGAATCGATCGAGGTCAAGGATGCTTTACGTAAAGGGTGCTTGTCTGTACAGTTTCCTTGACAAGCTTTTCCACCTCTATGAAGGGCAGCCACATGACCGCCAAAGTTCAGCGGAGCAAATGGGGCCGTGCACGGGTTGGGGGCGGCACGCCGGCACTGCTGGGCGCTGCGTTAGTGATCGGAGCGCTCATAGCCACCGGTTGCGGTGCACTGTTTAGCTGGCTGCGGAACGGCGAAAATCCGCTGATGGAGTTTGCCGTGATGGCTGCTGCTGTCCTGCCGGTTGCAGCCGCACTTGCCTGGGCTGTGCTCGTTGACCGCTCAACCCTCGCAGGAGCAGTCGACAAACCCGAGGATTCCGTGGAGTCCGCCTGGTATGACAAGGCAGCCAGTGGTGCCTTTACGGACATTCTGCTGGTTGCCGGGATTAGCTGTGCAGCAGTCGCATTTCTGGGGATTGAAGGGCCGGCCAGTCTGATCCTTGCAGTTGTGGTTCTCTTTTCCATGCTGGATTTCGGTGCACGTTACCTGTGGTTGAAAAAACTGGCCGGAGCATGAAAAACACGCTGCCTCAGCGACGGCAGGAGATCGGGTGGTCCCAGCAGCGGCTGGCGGACGAACTCGGAGTCTCACGCCAGACCATCATCTCCATCGAAAAGGGGCGCTACGACCCTTCGCTGCCATTGGCATTCCGGCTCGCTTCGGTATTCCAATGCCGGATCGAAGAGCTGTTCACGCAGCACTAGAACGTTCCGCCACCGGTGCGGAGGAGGCCAGTGTCAGGGCAGGCCGACGGGACAACGCTGTTTTCAGATGAGAGGGTTTTCCCATGGAAGAACCGCTGCTGAAGTCCCGTCTGCCGATCGCCGCTGCTCCCATGGCAGGCGGCCCAACGACGACGGCGCTGGCCCTCGCGGTGGCGGAAGCCGGAGGCTTTCCGTTCCTGGCCGGAGGGTACAAAGCTCCCGATGCCCTCGCCGTGGAGATCAGGCAGCTCCAGGCCAGCGGGCATCCGTTTGGGGTAAACCTCTTCGTCCCCGCCCCTGCCAAGGTTGATGAAGAAGCCTTCCGCGGTTATGCGGAGGAACTCCAGCCGGAAGCGGACCGCTACGGTATGAAGCTCGACCCGGTCCCCGTTCAGGACAACGATTTCTGGGACCAGAAGCTGGCCCTCCTGATGCAGGATCCCGTGCCGGTGGTCTCGCTGACTTTTGCGCTGCCCGAGCCCGCGGCCATCGCCGCCCTGCAGCGGGCAGGAAGCCGGGTCCTCGCTTCGGTGACCACCACGGCCGAAGCGCATCGGGCAAAAGCAGCCGGGGTGGACGGTCTGGTGGTGCAGGGCCCGTCCGCGGGAGGGCACAGCGCCACGTTCAACCCGGAGCGCAGGATCGATCCGGTCAGCACTGAGGATCTGGTCCGGACGGTCCGCGCCGAATCCAGCCTGCCGATCATCGCCGCCGGCGGAGTCGACGGCCCGGGGACTATCCGCGGGCTGCTGGACGCCGGAGCCGAAGCAGCTGCGGTTGGCACACTCCTGCTGCTGGCCGACGAGGCCGGCACCTCCGCAACACACCGGGCAGCCCTGGCCGACGCCGCCTACACCGAGACCATCCTGACCCGTTCTTTCACCGGACGTCCGGCCCGCGCGCTGCGCAACGGCTTCATCGACCGGCACGAGGCGCACGCCCTGAATGCCTACCCTTCCGTCCACCACCTCACCCGTGGCCTGCGCCAGGCGGCGGGCAAGGCGGGAGACAGTGACACCCTGCATCTGTGGGCGGGCACCGGTTGGCGCAGCGCTCCGGTCGGGCCGGCGTCCGGCATCATCGGGTGGTTGGCGGGCGAGTAGCTGCTGCCGGGGCTGCCGGGGCTGGCTGGACCGGGAGTGTGCAGCTCTGGTGGCTTGGCAGTGAAAAGCCCGCCGGGCATGGCCCCCAAAAAGAGTGGCCCCTATGCGTCCTCAGCGTTGGCAGTTGCCTCGATCCAGTCGATGACTTCATCTGAGTAGTAGAGGCCACCCTGGCCACCGTCTTCCTCAGCAGGCACCTCAGCAGGCAGGGCTGCTGGGCCTCCCGCACGCAGGACTTCAGCTGCCACGCCGTCGGGAACGGCATCGCCGTTGTTGTTCATCAGCCATGTACGGGTGGCGGGTTCCAACCGTGACCACCACTGTGTGTTCGCTGCCGGCTGGTCGCTGCTCATTTCCACAGTATGGCCTGCTGCTACAGGCGAGGCCCAGTGCTTAGTAGAAGGGACCGCCACATAGTCGAAGGAACCGCCAGGTACGCGGAATGGTCTCCGCGGCGGCGGCACCCTAGGCTTAACGGGACGCTGCGGCACGCCCGCAGCCGACGGATCATTGAAAGGACTCCCTTGAGCAAGCTGCCCTGCGCTGAACTCCACCTCCATATTGAAGGCACCCTGGAGCCGGAGCTGATCTTTGAGCTGGCTGCCCGGAACGGCATCGAGCTGCCCTACGCAGATCTGGACGAGCTCCGCGCGCGCTACGAGTTCACCGATCTGCAGTCCTTCCTGGACCTGTACTACGCCAACATGAACGTGCTGCGCACCGAAGCGGACTTCGCGGACATGACCCGCGCCTACCTCAAGCGTGCAGCGGCGGCCGGCGTCCGGCACGTGGAAATGATGGTGGACCCGCAGGCGCACCTGGTCCGCGGCGTCTCGCTGGAAACCTGCATCAACGGTGTGGCCTCCGTCCTGGCGGTGTCCCAGGAGGAGTTCGGGGTCTCCTCGGCCCTGATTGCCGCCTTCCTGCGCGACCGGTCACCGGAGGAGGCCGCAAAGGTCCTCACCGACCTGCTTGACATGAACGCCCCGATCATCGGCATCGGCCTGGATTCAGCGGAAGTGGGCAACCCGCCGGAGAACTTCGTGCCGCTGTACGAGCAGGCACGCGCCGCCGGCCTGAAACTGGTGGCCCACGCGGGCGAGGAAGGTCCCTCGCACTACATCGAGCAGGCCCTGGATCTGCTGCTGGTGGACCGGATTGACCACGGAATCCGCTGCATGGATGATCCGGCGCTGGTTGAGCGCCTGGAGCGGGACCAGATTCCCCTGACCATCTGCCCGCTCTCCAATGTCCGGCTGCAGGCCGTGGACTCGCTGGAAAGCCACCCGCTGCCGCTGTTGCTGGAACAGGGCCTGAACGTCTCAGTCAATTCCGATGATCCGGCTTACTTCGGCGGTTACGTGGACGACAACTTCGCCGTCCTCCGCGAGACCTTCGACCTGAATCCAGCCCAGCTGGCGCAGCTGGCCGGCAACTCGATCACCGGCTCGTTTGCTGCTGCCGAACGCAAGGATGAGCTGCTGGCCGAGCTCGAGGCCTGGCTGCTGGTGCAGGGGACTGAATAGTCACCGTCCCCGCCGGAAGGCCAGGCGGACGACGGCACCGGCAACAATGGCCATCAACCCCAGGGAGATGACCAGCAACGGCAGGGACAGCGCCAGCAGCAGGGCACCGGCCAGTCCCAGCAGGTTCAGCACCCGCGGCGTATACCAGTGCCGTGACCGCAGGCTGAAGGCGGTCACGGCGGTGGTGCCGGCATAGAGCAGGCCAAAGAAGGCGGCCACCCCCAGCAGGGTGCCGGGCGGAAACGCCACCACCAGGACAACGACGACGGCGGCTCCCGCGGTCACGCCCGCCCAGTGCGTCTCCGGGCGCCCCTTCAGCGTGGCCCGTGTCCTGCCGAATACCGAAGGCAGTTCCCCTTCGTCCGCCATGGCCGCCGCAACCCGGGCGCAGCCCGCATTCAGGGCAGAGAGCGCACCCAGCCCGGCAGCCGCGGCGGCAATCATGACAGCCCCGATGCCAATACCGCCGCTGACCTGGCTTACCGGACCCATGAGAGGAGTGGCTTCCGCGGCCAGGGCCGGAGCCCCAAAGTAGCTCAGCAGTGACTGCCCCACCACCAGATACAGGCCCAGTACGACGGCGAGGGCGGCGGGCAGGGCCAGCGGAATGTTCCGTGCGGGGGAGCGCACGTGCGGGCCCAGCGACGCGAGATAGCCATAGCCGATGAAGCCGAAGTAGAGCAGCGCAGCCGATTCCAGGGTGCCGGCCAGCCCCGGTTCCGGCAGGGTCGCCAGTTTGACGCTTCCGGGCGGGCGGTCGGAATTGAAGGCAGCCACCGCCACGAAGGCCAGCACCGCGATCACGAACGCGACGATGAAACGGGACACCCAGTCGCTGCGCGTTATCCCAAAGACATTCAACCCAGCGGTTAGGACGACGGCGGCCACCGCCGCGGGCACCGCGAAATCCGGCAGCAGGTAGGTGCCAACCATCAGGGCAGCAACAGCGGAGGCGGCCAGCCGTGAACAGAGGAACACCCAGCCGGTGACAAAGGCTGCCGTGGGTCCCAGGAGCAGGCGCGCTGCGCGGGTCCCGCCGTCGTCGTAATTGGCCCTTCCCGCATCCAGGGCGGCACTGACCTGAAAGATCGACACACCGCAGGCGTAGGCAATGACAGCCGCGATAATCAGCGGCAGTAACAGCCCGCCGCCGTCAGCAGCAATGGCAGCCGGGAAGACCACAAATACCCCGGCTCCGACAATGGAACCGATGCCGGCCATCGTCGCGTCGAAGCCGCCGAGGGGACGGTTGAGGGCAGCGTTGCCGGACACTCATCCTCCGATCAGTCTGCCCTTGGCCGGGAACAGAATGGATCACCGGTAAACTCGAAGAAGATCTCTACTCACAATGGGCGGGAACAGGTGTTTCCGCAAGCAATCAAACTTGAAAGGACTGCTGTGCTGCGCACACACGCCCTTGGTTCCCTGAGGGCCGAGCATATTGGACAGACCGTTACCCTGGCCGGCTGGGTTGCCCGCCGCCGCGACCACGGAGGCGTCGCCTTCCTTGACCTGCGTGATGCCTCCGGCGTTGCCCAGGTGGTTGTCCGGGAAGAAGACGTTTTCCACGGCCTGCGCAACGAGTACGTCCTGCAGATTACCGGCAAGGTCGAACGCCGTCCCGAAGGCAATGAGAACCCGGCCCTGGCCACCGGTGAAGTCGAGGTCATTGCCGACGAGGTGGTTATCCTCAACACCTCCGATCCTCTGCCCTTCCAGATCGACGAGCACGTGGAAGTAGGCGAGGAAGCCCGCCTGAAGCACCGCTACCTGGACCTGCGCCGCCCGGCACCGTCCGCGGCCCTGCGGCTGCGCTCCGAAGCCAACCGCGTGGCCCGCGAACTGCTGCACGGCGAAGGCTTCGTTGAAATCGAAACCCCGACCCTGACCCGGTCCACGCCCGAAGGTGCCCGCGACTTCGTGGTGCCGGCGCGCCTGGCACCCGGTTCCTGGTACGCCCTGCCCCAGTCGCCGCAGCTGTTCAAGCAGCTGCTCCAGGTCGGCGGGTTCGAAAAGTACTACCAGATTGCCCGCTGCTACCGTGACGAGGACTTCCGCGCCGACCGCCAGCCGGAGTTCACCCAGCTGGACATCGAAGCCAGCTTCGTCGAGGAAAACGACATCATCGCCCTGGGCGAGGAAATCGTGAAGGCGCTCTGGAAGCTGATCGGCGTCGAGATCGAAACGCCGATCCGCCGTATGACCTACGCCGACGCCATGGCCCGTTACGGCTCGGACAAGCCCGACCTCCGGTTCGGCCTGGAACTGACCGAACTGACCGAATTCTTCAAGGACACCACCTTCCGCGTCTTCCAGGCTCCGTACGTCGGCGCCGTGGTGATGCCCGGCGGTGCCTCGCAGGCCCGCCGGACCCTCGATGCCTGGCAGGAATGGGCCAAGCAGCGCGGCGCCAAGGGGCTGGCCTACGTGCTGGTCCAGGAAGACGGCACCCTCACCGGTCCGGTCGCCAAGAACCTCACCGACTTTGAGCGCGAGAACCTCGCCGAAAAGGTCGGCGCCAAGCCCGGCGACTGCATCTTCTTCGCCGCCGGCCAGACCTCCGAAGCACGCGCCCTGCTCGGCGCAGCCCGCGTCGAAATCGGCCACCGCACCGGCCTGATCGACCCCAAGGACTGGGCATTCGTCTGGATCGTCGACGCCCCGATGTTCGAGCCCGCCGCCGCAGCCGTCGCTGCCGGCGACGTCGCCGCAGGTGAAGGTGAATGGACCGCGGTGCACCACGCGTTCACCTCGCCGAAGCCCGAGTTCATGGACACCTTCGACAAGGATCCCGGTTCCGCCCTGGCCTACGCCTACGACATTGTCTGCAACGGCAACGAAATCGGCGGCGGCTCCATCCGTATCCACCAGCGCGATGTGCAGGAACGCGTCTTCAAGGTGATGGGCATTTCCGAGGAAACCGCGCAGGAGCAGTTCGGCTTCCTGCTCGAAGGCTTCAAGTACGGCGCTCCGCCGCACGGCGGCATCGCCTTCGGCTGGGACCGCGTGGTGGCCCTGCTGGCCGGTGCCGACTCCATCCGCGACGTCATCGCTTTCCCGAAGTCCGGCGGCGGGTACGATCCGCTGACCTCCGCTCCGGCTCCGATCAGCGCCCAGCAGCGCAAGGAAGCCGGCGTCGATTTCAAGCCGGAGAAGAAGCAGGACAAGCAGCAGGAGAAGCCTGCCGCTGAGTAGCAGGTGCCGCCAGGCCTTGAAGGGCATCCGGAAGTCATTTGGGATTTCCGGGCGGCCCATCACAGCCTCGGCTGTCTGAGTACAGGTTTATGAGGCATTGTCCAAACGCCCGGCTGGGAATCCCCAGCCGGGCGTTTGCGTGCTGACCGCCCCGTTTCGGGACGGTGGTCCTGTGTTTGCCTGCTTCGGGCTTCAGGGGGACGCAGGAAGACTCAGGGAGACCGGTGCTGGCTTCGGTTCCGGCTGGATCGCGTCTGCGGCTGGTCTTCCCAGGGCATGGACGCCGCCTGGCTGTCCGCCGGGGACCGGCGCGGCGAGGTTCTCCTCCAGTGTGGGACATTCCTGCCGTTAGGGGACTTTCCTGCGCGGCGCCGCGGCAGGATTGTCCCGCGGCGGACGGATTGTCCCCAAACGGTTTGTCCCCAAACGGGCCAGTCCCAGCCCAACGGGAGCAGCCGCAACAGCGCGCGTCTCCCGCATTTCCGCGGAACTTTGCGCAATCCCGCTACGCACGAGAAAGAAAAGCAAGCAGGCTTGTATTTACCGCAGAATTAATTCCGGGTTTTGGAGCCGTTTTCAGGTGCCCGCTATTCCAGCTGAGGAATGCCGATCCTAGGGTTTAGAAGGCGATTGTTTTCTGCCCGCACCTGACAATAAGTCACATCGTCGATATACCGCGGGCCGACGAGGAACACGAATGCAGCGCAACGCTCCGCCCATCAGGAGACGCAGTAAGAGCCACAAATACCCGTTTCTGACCCGGCTGGCCACGGCAACCGTCGGACCGGCCCTCGTGTTGGGCATCACCGGGTTCGCAGACATACCCCGGACGGGAGAAGGACGCGGAGGAGAATCCTTCACCGCGAATGCGGCATCGACCCCCCTTCCTCCAGCCCTCGCCGGTTTTTATGACACATCGGCAGACGGAACCGCACGGCAGCTCCGCAGCGACCTCACCGGAAATCTCGAAGGCCAGGTGCAGTTCGCCCAGAGCCATACAATCAACGCGAACGGCAACGCTGCGGCAAAAATGCCGTCCCTGGTCACTGACAGGGCTGCACTGGTTCTCTTCTCACCGCTTTCCGGAGCCACGCGGGTAAGTGTCACGGCCACGGTTAACGGGGCAGCACAGGGAACGCTGGAACTGGCCCCGCCGTCCGATATTCCCCGGTCGGATATGAATATCACGAATAACAGACCGGATGTCACCTATTCATCGACGGCCTGGACAGCCGAGCTGCCGTGGAATTGGATGAAACCCGGCCTGGAACTGACCTTCGCAACGGATACTGGCAGCGGAGTCCTAGGGTCGAACAGCATCGAGTTCGCCGCTCCGGCCGAAATGATCATCAGCTCCATTGAGCTCGGCATGCTCACGGACTACCCGAGGTCAGACGGCCACTACATGTTCAACGAACCGGAGAAATCCGGAGCAGACTATTTCCAGACAATTCCGGTCTCGAAACTGACAATGGCCATTTATGAACCGGTCCGTCTCGACAAGGTGATTGTGGCGTCCGGAGTGATCTACGACCAGAAGAGCGCCGTCAACGGTGACGTCTACTCCGGCGACCTGCGCGAAAACGTCGGCAAGGCGCAGGTGAGCACCGGTATCAACCTCGCCAACTTCGGCACCACCAGCGGACCGATGGACCAAAAGCAGCCGGGCACCTTCAACCAGCGGATCATCCACCACTCCGCCGGGAACTACGCCAACGGCGTGCAGACCCACGGCCTCAGCGGCGGCAACGGCATGGCCACCCTGTACGACTCGGTGGGGAACGAGCTCAGCCACGAGCTCGGGCACTCCTACGGCCTGGGGCACTATCCCGGCGTCGACACGTCAAAGCAGGGCGATGAGCGGGTGATCAATGCGAGCCATCACAGTGAGAGCGGCTGGGGCTACATCGCCTACCGGGACCGGATGCGTTCCAATCTCTCGGCGAACACGGCCTTTACCGCCGCCGGCTTCGATTTGAGTGCCGGCAACTTCACGCAGAACTACCAGGGCATCTACAACTACCACCGGGACACCATGTCCGGGGGAGCCAACTCCAGCACCCTCTCCCGCTACACGCACCTCACCGGCTACAGCGCTGAAATCAGCCAGCGCTCATTCCGGACCGTGGTGCCGGATCTTGCCTATCCGAGCGGCTACCGCGACTGGGATTCCGCCGCCGGCGGATACGTCGACGCGAAAGCCAAAACGCCGTCTTTCTCAGCGCCCCGGCCCTCCCAGATCGGAGTTCCCGTGTACACCCTGCTCGGCGGGTACAACCCTGGAACACCTGAGCAGACAGTGCTCTACCCTGCCTTCCGGAGCAACTACGGGAACGTCTTCAACCTTCCGCAGGCGGAGACCGCGGCCACGGACTCCACCCGCCGGTGCTGGATGGAAATCAGCTTCCAGGACGGACGCGTGGACAAAACCGCATTGCTGGCCACCAACGGCGTCAAGCAGTTCAACATCAACCTCTCCCAGGCCGACAAGCCAACCGGTGCCAGCATCCACTGCCGGGTGAACGGCACTACGACGAAGCTCGGCAACACGATTAGCATCGCACCGGACCAGGAGCCGCTGCGTCCGGCTGTCGTCATCGGCCAGGACGCCGGCTACGAAGCGCTGCGCGCCGTCGAACTCCCGGAACTTGAGGTGAAGCTTCAGGCGGCAGCCAACCGGGAGCTCCCGCTGCTGGACACGGACGGCACGGTCCTGCTGGAGAGCTGGAAAGACGATCTGAGCGGACTCACCCCGGTGGCCCAGGGCGTGGCAGCAGCCCTCCAGGAACAGTCCGCGGCCGCCGACTCGGTTGATGCCTTCATCCAGCGCAATCAGGCCAAGCTTGACACCCAGGATGCGGCCGCCACGGCGGAGCTCTTCGCGCTGCTGTCTTCCCGCGGCCTCGTCGAGAGCCCCACCCAGGTCCTCCCTGCCGGTGGCCGGCTGCAAGTCGACGGCGGTCATTGCCTGGTCTTGGGTCCGGACTTAGGTGTCACGGTGCCGCAGGACAAAACACTGTGCGCCGACACCGCCGCCCAGCGCTGGGTGATGGACGCCCGTGGGGCGGTTCACAGCGAAGCGCGCCCGGACCTGTGCCTGGTACCGGGAACGCCGGTGAAGGTGGCATCCTGCGCAATAACCGCGGCGTCCCAGGTGTGGATCGCGGAGGCGGACGGACACCTGAAGAGCGCGGTGTCGAATTATCTCGACTTCCACCGCCATCAGGGAATCGCCGGGATGTACGGCCGGACATCCGGAGCCAACCAGATCTGGACGGGCCTGGCGGCCTCTTCAAACCCGGGAATGGCCACGCTGAAGGCCAGCAGCCTGGCGACACTTTCCGGACTGAATTTCGCCACCGCCGCGATCGACACGTTTATCCAGGACAACCAGGCCAAACTCGACGCGAAGGACAAGGCAGCCACGGCGGAACTCACCTCGCTGCTGTCCTCAAACGGCTTCACGGAAAGCTCCACCCGGGTCCTTCCCGCCGGTGGACGGCTGCTCGTCAACAATGGCCACTGTCTGGTGCTGGGCGGCAACCTTGGCGTTACTGTCCCCAAATACAAGACCTGGTGCGCCGACACCGCTGCCCAGCGCTGGTTTATCGACGTGCGCGGTGCGATCCACAGCGAAGCCCGGCCGGATATGTGCCTGGTGCCCGGCACGCCGGTCAACGTTGCTGCCTGCTCGCCGGCCGATGCATCCCAGGTGTGGATTCCGGAGGCCGACGGTCACCTTAAGAGTGCGGTCTCCAGCTACCTCGACTTCTACCGTGACGAGGGACTGGTGGGCATGTATTCGAAGAACGACGGGGCAAACCAGCTCTGGACAGGGCTCACCGTGTCAGCCAATCCGGGGATGGCCAGCCTGAAGGCGGCCAGCCTCGCAACCCTGTTCAGCCTCGGCCTCGACGCGTAGCACGGCAGATATCAGCTAGATCCCGTAAGCAATAGTGAGGGTGCCCGTCCCGGCCGGGACGGGCACCCTGACTATTGGGCCCTGCCCGCCTGTTCCCAGCGCGGGTCATGCGAACTCAGGAACCGAGAGGTTCCGGAACGCCGAACCGTGGAACACCAGCGGTTCATGGGCGTCTTCATGCGTGGAGTACCCGTGGACCCGCAGCAGCACAACGGCATGGTCTCCGGCTGGCACCTCGTTTTCGATCGAGCAGTCGAGCCACAGGGCAGCGTCGTCCAGGAAGAGCGCGCCCCCGGCCTCGTGCAGGTCCAGGCCGGCGAACCGGTCGCCGTCCCGGGAAGCAATCTGGCGGCAGACGCCGTCGTGCCCCGTCCCGAGAACGGATACGCCGATCCGCCGCGCAGAGCGCAGCACCGGCCAGGTCCGTGAGGTGTTCTGGACGGCAAACATCACCAGCGGAGGCTCCATGGAGACTCCCACGGTGAAGGATGAAGCGACGATGCCCTGCGGCACGCCGCCAATTTCAGCGCACAGAGCGGCGATTCCGGAGGGAAAACGGCCGAACGCCCGGCGGAGTGCATTGGGCTGCAGATCGGTTTCAAGGGCCATGGGACTTCCTCTGCCTGATGCGCCCAACTGCACTGAAGCAGCACGGGGACGCTGTACTTGCCGCACCGGGAGATCCACCGGGACGGCCGAATCGTCACCTGGAGCACCCCGCTATGGCGAGAGGGTTGCCGTCCAACCGGCCAGGGCCTGTGGCTGGAACTCTTGATTCTGCCCATCAATCTAGGGGCGGGGCAGGGGTGGGTGCAAACCCGCGTCACACGCAGCAGGGGATGCGCAACACTTCGTAACCACCGGGCTGCCGGGCCGGCGCCGGGAAAACCACTAAAGTGTCCGCATGAGACAACGCTGGTTCAAGCAGGTAGACGTCTTTGGCAGCCGGCCCTACCAGGGCAATCCGCTGGCGGTGGTGCTGGACGGTGAAGACCTCGACGACGAAGCCATGCTCCAGTTCGCGCGCTGGACCAATCTCTCGGAGACGACGTTCGTGCTCCCTGCCACGCAGGACGAGGCCGACTACCGGGTCCGGATCTTTACGCCCGGGGGAGAGATCCCGTTCGCCGGCCATCCGACACTTGGCACCTGCCATGCCTGGACCGAGGCCGGAAACACACCGATGAGACCGGGACTGGTCATTCAGGAGTGCGGAATCGGCCTGGTTCCGCTGCGGGTTAACGCCGGATTGGCGGCTTTCGCCGCGCCGCGGCTCATCCGCACCGGACCGGTGGAAGAGGACATCCTGGCCCGGGTCACCGCGGCACTGGGCCTCACGGCGAACCAGGTGAACGGCCACCAATGGGTGGATAACGGTCCGGGCTGGCTGGGGCTGCTGCTCCCCGACGCCGAGACGGTGCTTTCACTGCGGCCGGACCACGCGGCGCTCGGCAGCCTGCGGGTCGGTGTGATCGGTCCACAGCCTGAGACTGCTGAAACGGACTTCGAGGTACGTGCCTTTGCCCCCGGCCTGGGGGTGTCCGAGGATCCTGTCACCGGCAGCCTGAATGCCGGCCTGGCCCAGTGGCTGATCGGAGAAGGCCTAGCCGGGGAGCGCTACACGGTCACGCAGGGCACAGCGGTCCACCGGTCCGGGCTGGTTCGGGTCTTTATGCGCGAAGGCCGGATCTGGGTGGGCGGGGAGTCCGTGACCTGCGTCGACGGATCGGTTTCGCTCTGAGCGCTGCCCTGAGGAACCGGCTGCCCGGACCCCGGGCGGCAAGGGCAGGGGGAGGGCGCGGGTAGCCTTGAGACCGTGAGTGACTTGTTCAGCAGCGATGAGGACGCGGACCTCGATGACGTCGATGCCCCGGGGGAGCGCGACGACGACAATGCGCGCAAACGTCCGCGCAGTCCGCTGGCGGTGCGGATGCGTCCGCGCAGCCTCGATGAGGTAGTCGGCCAGCAGCACCTGCTGGCACCCGGTTCCCCGCTGCGCACCCTGGCCGAAAGTCCGCAGAGCGGCCCGGCGGGACCCTCATCCGTCATGCTCTGGGGGCCTCCCGGTACCGGCAAGACCACCCTGGCCCACGTCGTGGCCCGCGGATCGGGACGGAAGTTCGTGGAACTCTCCGCCATCACCTCAGGTGTCAAGGACGTCCGGAGGGTCATGGACGATGCTCTGACGGCCAGGGACCTGCACGGCCTGACCACAGTACTGTTCCTGGACGAAATCCACCGGTTCAACAAGGCCCAGCAGGATGCCCTGCTGCCCGGCGTGGAGAACCGCTGGGTGGTGCTGATTGCCGCGACCACCGAGAATCCGTCCTTTTCCGTGGTCTCGCCCCTGCTTTCCCGGTCACTGCTCCTGACGCTGAAGCCGCTGACCGAGGCGGACATCTCCAACCTTCTGCTCCGCGCCGTAGCCGATGAGCGTGGCCTCGCCGGACGGATCAAACTCAGCGACGAGGCCCTGGAGCATCTGGTCCGGCTCGCTGCCGGGGACGCCCGCCGCGGACTGACCGCGCTGGAAGCCGCTGCCGGCGTCGCTTATTCCGAGCGCGGCCCGGACGAAGAGGTGCCTACCGTCCTGCTTTCCCATGCCGAGCAGGCCCTGGACGTTGCCGCCCTGCGTTATGACCGGGCAGGGGACCAGCACTATGACGTCACCAGCGCGTTCATCAAGTCACTGCGGGGATCCGACGTCGACGCCGCCCTGCACTACCTGGCGAAAATGCTCGAAGCGGGGGAGGACCCGCGCTTCATCTCCCGGCGCCTGATGATTTCCGCAGCGGAGGACGTTGGCATGGCGGACCCGACGGCGCTGCAGACGGCGGTTGCCGCAGCCCAGGCGGTGCAGATGATCGGCATGCCGGAGGGCCGCCTGATCCTGGCGGAAGCAGTGGTCCACATAGCAACGGCGCCCAAATCCAATGCCGCATACAAGGCAATTGGTGCTGCAACAGCCGATGTGCGGGCCGGCTACGGCGCCGGGGTGCCGGCCCACCTGCGGGACGCTCATTACCCGGGGGCGAAACAGCTGGGCCACGGCAAAGGCTACGTCTACTCGCACGACGAACCGCACGGCGTCGCCAAGCAGCAGTATGCCCCCGATGACCTGGTGGGCAAGGATTACTACAAGCCCACCGCCAATGGTGCCGAACGGGATATTTCGGCGCGGCTGGAACGCCTGCGCGGGATCATCCGCGGGCAGTGACGGGCAATAATCCAGCCTCGCCACGGTGCCGCGGCTGGCGGGTCCGCCCATGCTAGGATTGATGGTTGACTGGCAAGCGTTCTGCCGGACACTCCAATTCTGCTTCAGCCGGTTCATCCCGGCAGGTCAGAGGCGTGTCAGGACAGCAGCGTTGCAGCGGAAGGCAGCGGTTGGCCGGAGCTCTCCCTAATGGAGGCCAGTGACTACGTATCAGCTGCGGAAACGCCGGGTTGTCCCGGCGCAGACGCAGCGAAACCGCCAAAACAGTGAAAGGTGAACGTGGCTAATTCAACACGTGCACGCCGTCAGGCCCGCGCTTCGCGCGCCCTCGGCATTGCTTTGACCCCCAAGGCAGCAAAGTACTTCGAGCGTCGGCCTTACCCCCCGGGTGAGCACGGCCGCGCCCGCCGCAAGCAGGACAGCGACTACGCAGTACGTCTGCGTGAAAAGCAGCGTCTGCGTGCACAGTACGGCATCCGCGAAGCACAGATGACCCGTGTCTTCGAAGAAGCCCGCCGCACCGCCGGCCTGACCGGTGAAAACCTGATCGAGCTTCTCGAGATGCGTCTTGACGCCCTCGTGCTGCGTGCCGGCTTCGCCCGGACGATCGCCCAGGCCCGCCAGCTTGTTGTGCACCGCCACATCATGGTTGACGGCGCCCGCGTGGACCGCCCGTCGTTCCGCGTGTCCGAAGGCCAGCTCATCCATGTGCACCAGCGCAGCGAGACCATGACGCCGTTCCAGGTTGCCGCTGCCGGCGCCCACCGCGACGTCCTGCCCGCTGTTCCGGGTTACCTGGATGTCTCCCTGGACAAGCTGCAGGCCCGCCTGGTTCGCCGCCCGAAGCGCTCGGAAATCCCCGTGACCTGCGAAGAGCAGCTCGTGGTGGAATACTACGCACGCTAATTCGACTGCGTTCCCGGTTCCCGGGGACACAAGGCGAAACCGGAACAGCCCGCGGCCCCCGTGCCGCGGGCTGTTTCGTTTGTTCCAGCCGCACAGGGCTGGACGCAACCGCAGTCCCGCAGCATGCGAGTGAGTGTCCCGGCCCGTGAATGGGTAAGGTACATAGCGGAAATGTCTTCGAACCGATCCCAAGGAGAACCATGTCAGGTGGAGATATCGCCGGTCTGATCGCAGCCGGTGTATTTGCCGTGCTGGTTGCACTGCTGGCCGTACCCATCATCAAACTTGGGAAGGTCTTCGATGAACTTCGCGGATCCATCAAGACCCTCAGTGACGAGACCACTCCGTTGATCGACGAAGTGACCACCACCGTTTCCACCACCAACCTGCAGCTGCAGAAGGTGGACGGCATTTCCTCGAACGTCTCCGATGCGTCCGCGAACGTCTCGGCACTGACATCGCTGATCGCGGCTACCGTCGGCTCCCCGCTGATCAAGGTCTCCGCTTTCACCTACGGTGTACGTACAGCGCTGGCTGCCCGCCGGCCCGCCGGCCGCGGCCGCCGCAGCCGCTAGGCCTGACCGCCCCACACAGCCCACCACAGGAGCAGCCATGATTAAGCGTGTGTTTTGGATGTCGATCGGCATCACCATCGGCGTCATCGCCGTCCGCCGCCTTTCGGAGGCCAGGGAAACGCTGGGTCCCGCCGGGCTCAACCGCGCCGTTGGCAGTGCCTCCGACGCCGTTCACCACTTCACCGACGCGTTCCGCGACGCCATGAACCAGCGGGAGGGCGAGCTCCGCTCCGCCCTGGGGCTGGAAACCACTGACACCGTCGCCGACACCATGTCAGCTGCGCGCCGCTGACTTTTCCCCCGCGTGCAGCTGCCCTGCGCGTGCCTGATTTACCAGAAGGGTAAGAAACACCATGAAGTCCCACGAGATTGCACGCCGCTGGCTGGATTTCTTCAGCCGGAAGGGCCACACGGTCGTTCCCTCCGCGTCGCTCGTTTCCAATGACCCGTCGCTGCTGTTCACGGTCGCCGGCATGGTGCCCTTCATCCCGTACC
Source organism: Arthrobacter pullicola (assembly GCF_014836875.1). Taxonomy (GTDB): domain Bacteria; phylum Actinomycetota; class Actinomycetes; order Actinomycetales; family Micrococcaceae; genus Arthrobacter_B; species Arthrobacter_B pullicola. Next base: position 174,601 of record NZ_JACSQC010000003.1, read on the forward strand.
TCACCGCCCGGGAAACACCGCCGTACAACCGCGCGACCAGCGTGCAGAAGTGCATCCGCACCGCCGACATCGAAGAGGTCGGCAAGACCGCCCGACACGGTACCTTCTTCCAGATGGCCGGAAACTTTTCCTTCGGCGACTACTTCAAGGAAGAGGCAATCACCTTCGCCTGGGAGCTGCTCACCAGCCCGGTCGAGGACGGCGGCTACGGCCTGGATCCCGAACGCCTCTGGGTCACTGTCTACCAGGACGGCGATGAGCGCGACGACGAGGCCCGCGCCATCTGGCGGGACAAGATCGGCGTGCCGGATGAGCGGATCATCGGCACCGGCAAGGAAGACAACTACTGGACCACCGGCCAGGCCGGTCCCGGCGGACCCTGCTCCGAGATCTACTACGACCGCGGTCCGGCCTACGGCCAGGAGGGCGGCCCTGCCGTCGACGAGACCCGGTACATCGAAATCTGGAACCTGGTCTTTATGCAGTACCAGCTCTCCGCAGTCCGCTCCAAGACCGACTTCGACGTTGCCGGCGAACTGCCGCAGAAGAACATCGACACCGGCCTCGGCCTGGAACGCCTTGCGATGATCCTCCAGGGCGTGGAAAACATGTACGAGACCGATCAGGTCCGTCCGGTGCTGGACAAGGCCGCTGAGCTCTCCGGCAAGGAATACACTTCCGCTGAAGATCCCTCGGACCCGCACCACACCGATGATGTCCGGATGCGTGTTGTAGGCGACCACATCCGGTCCGCCCTGATGCTGATCTCCGACGGCGTGACCCCGTCCAACGAGGGCCGCGGCTACGTGCTGCGCCGCCTGATCCGCCGTGCCGTACGGGCCATGCGCCTGCTCGGCGTCGAAACCGCTGTGCTGCCGGAACTGCTGCCGGTCTCACGGGACGCCATGAAGGGCACCTACCCCGAGGTCGAAACCGACTTCGCCCGGATTTCCCGCATCGCCTACGCCGAGGAAAAGGCGTTCCTGCGCACCATCGCCTCCGGCACCGAGCGCCTCGACGCCGCGGTGAAGGAATCCAAGGCAGCTGGCCGTCCGCTGTCCGGCGAGGACGCCTTCGCCCTCCACGACACCTACGGCTTCCCGATCGACCTCACCCTGGAAATGGCCGAAGAAGCCGGGCTCAAGGTGGACGAGGCCGGATTCCGCTCCCTGATGCAGGAACAGCGCAAGCGTGCCCAGGCTGATGCCCGCGGCAAGAAGCACGGCCATTCCGATGTCTCGGTCTTCAACGAACTGCTCAAGGCCGGCCAGACCGTGTTCACCGGGTATGACGAGCTGACCACCGAATCAGCCGTGCGCGGGATCATTTCCAACGGTGAATCCGTCTCCCACGCCGGCCCGGGCTCGGAAATCCAGCTGGTGCTGAATGAGACGCCGTTCTACGCCGAAGCAGGCGGCCAGGCAGCCGACGTCGGACTGATCACCGGTGACGGCTTCGTACTCGAGGTGTCCGATGTCCAGCGCCCCGTCAAGGGCCTGACCGTGCACAAGGCGATCGTGCGGGAGGGTGAAATTTCCGCCGGCGCCCTGGCCATGGCTGCAGTCGATGCCGAGCAGCGGCATGCCGCCGAGCAGGCGCACTCCGGCACGCACATCGTGCATGCCGCGCTCCACCAGATCCTCGGCCCGGAGGCACTGCAGCGCGGCTCCTTCAACAAGGCAGGCTACCTGCGGTTCGACTTCGCCTGGGGCGAAGGCCTGTCCGATGCCGCGAAGTCGGAAATCGAAGAGGTCTCCAACCTGGCGATCCGCAACAACCACAAGGTCGAGACCAAGGTCATGCCGCTGGCAGAGGCCAAGGCGCTGGGCGCCATGGCACTGTTCGGCGAAGCCTACGGTGACCAGGTCCGCGTAGTGGAGATCGACGGCGACTGGTCCCGCGAGCTCTGCGGCGGCACACACGTTGATTCCACGTCCCGGATCGGCAGCCTGACCCTGCTCGGCGAACAGTCGGTCGGATCCGGCAACCGCCGTGTTGAAGCCTTCGTCGGGATGGATGCCTTCCGGCACCTGGCCGCCGAGCGCGCCCTGGTGAACGAACTGTCCGACCTGCTGAAGGTTCCCTCGGTGCAGCTGCCGGAGCGCGTGGCCGCCACACTGGCCAAGCTCAAGCAGGTTGAAAAGGAACTGGAGCGCCTGCGCCGCGAGCAGCTGGCCGCCTCGGCTGCGGCCCTGGTGAACACCGCCGTGGATATTGACGGCGTCCGTCTCCTGGCCCACGACGCCGGCACCGTTTCCGGGGCCGACGACCTGCGCACCCTGGCGCTGGACCTCCGTTCCCGGCTCGGCAGTGAAGCTGCTGTCGTTGCCGCCGCAGGCGCAGCCAACGGACGGCCGGTGGTGATCGTGGCCACCAACGAGGCAGCCCGCGCCGCAGGCGTCAAGGCCGGCGCGCTGGTCAAAACCGCCGCCGGAGTCCTCGGCGGCGGCGGCGGCGGCAAGGACGATGTCGCCCAGGGCGGCGGAACCGACGCCTCCAAGGTATCCGAGGCGCTGACTGCCATCCGTGCCGCGGTGGCCAACCGGGCTTAGCACCGCTGATGCCGGACTATCCCCGCGGACCAAAGCTCGGCGTCGACGTCGGTCTGGCGCGCGTCGGGGTCGCAACCTGTGACCCCGACGCGCTCCTGGCCACGCCGGTCCGGACGCTCAAGCGGGACGCGAAGAAAAACAGCGACATTGCCGTGCTGGTGCGCGAAGCGGCCGAACGGGGTGCCGTTCAGGTTTTTGTGGGCCTGCCCCAAAGCATGCGCGGCACCGAAACCGCCTCGACGGCGATGGCCCGCGGCTACGCCCAGGCCCTTGCCGAAGCACTCGACCGGGCAGGCCTGGACGTCCCGGTACGCCTGATTGATGAGCGGCTGAGTACGGTCAGCGCCCACCGCTCGTTAAGAGAAGCTGGCTTGGACACCAGAAATCACCGTAGAGTGGTAGACCAAGTGGCCGCTGTGGGTATATTGCAGCAGGCCATTGATATGCAGCGTTCCCTTGGACGCGATGTGGGGGCATCGGTCACATTTCGCCGAAGCGCGCGACCCGCGGCTTCGGCCCCAGACGAGGAGCTAACTATTTCCGAGGAAAGCCGCCCCGAAAGCGATTCAGCGCCGTGAGCCACAGGTATCCCGACCATCGTCCGCCGGGACAGGAACCGGAATACGATCCAAGTGCGGGCGGATCTGCCGGCGAGGGTGCTCCGGAGCAGGGATACGGTCCAGCCGACGGCCACCAGGACGCCTACGCCGGCGCCCATGAAAGCCTGCAGCACGTTGGAGCCGAACAAGGCTATGAGCCCGCGCCCGTAGTCCAGACCTTCTTTGCCGATGAAGCACCAAGCCGGCGCAGCCGGCGGCCTTCCCGTGACAAGCAGCGCAGGCGCCGCCGGCGCACGCTGGTGATGGTCGTTGTCCTTGCGGTCTTTGCCGGAGTCGTGTTCGGCCTGACGCTGTTCCTGCGGGACCTGCTCGGAATGAACGAGACCAAGGACTACCCGGGTCCGGGCGAGGGAACAGTCTCCTTCGTGGTCCATCCGGGTGAGGGGCCGCTGCTGATCGGGGAGAGCCTCGCAGCACAGGACATTGTGGCCACGGGCAAAAAGTTCGTCGAAGTCTTCCAGCAGGAAGCAGACGGGCGCGAAATCCAGCCAGGCACCTACGAAATGCGGCTCCAGATGTCGGCCTCCGGAGCGGTCACCGCACTGCTCGGCGACGGCGGAACGGCCGTGCACTACGCCGCGATCGCCCGGGATCTCCGGCAAAGCGAAACCTTCGACATCCTGGTTGAGTCCACCGGTATCCCGCTGACGGAATTCGAAGCCCTGGCAGCCAGCCCGCAGGACTTTGGCCTGCCGGCAGAGGCCGTGAGCCTGGAGGGTTACCTCTTCCCCGGTGAATACCGTTTCCCGGTTGACAGCACCGCCACGGAAATCGTCACCGAGATGGTGGACAACGCATTCTCCGCCCTGGAGGAAAGCGGTGTGAGCGACGCTGCCGCCCAGTACGACGTCCTGACCAAGGCCAGCATCATCCAGGCCGAGGCCGGCGAAGCGGATTACGCCACGGTCGCCGGTGCCATCGAAAACCGGCTCCGTGCTGACAACACCGAAACCAACGGGCTGATCCAGTCTGACGCCACGGTCACTTACGGCCTGGGCCGCAAGAGCTACAACCTCACGCCGGAGGAGAAGGCAGATAAGGGTAACCGGTACAACACGTACGCGAATCCGGGTCTGCCGGTGGGCCCGATCGGCTCACCGAGTATCGAGGCTATCGAGGCCGCGGCAAACCCTGCCGACGTTCCGTACTTCTACTGGGTCACCGTCAACCTGGACAGCGGGAAGACAGAGTTCTCCTCGACCCTGGCCGAGCATGCCCGCTATGTTGCCGAATACCAGGAGTGGTGCGGAACGCAGGAAGCGGGAAGGTGCGAGTAGTTGTCTGCCATCACCCGCCGCGCAGCGGTTCTGGGGCATCCCATTGCCCACTCGCGCTCACCTGAGCTGCACCGTGCCGCATACCGGTACCTGGAATTCGACTGCGACTACGCTGCAATCGATGTGGAAGAGGAGGCCGCGGCGGACTTCGCCGCGGCCGTCCGGCAGGAACCGGGCTGGAACGGGCTGTCCGTCACCATGCCCCTGAAGAGTGCCATGGCAGCCGCCGTCGACACACTGGATCCACTGGCTGAAGCGCTTGGCGTCATCAACACGGTCACGTTCGAGCCCGGCGCCGGCGGAACGGTGCTGACCGGCTGGAACACCGACGTCGCGGGGCTGGTCAACGCCTTGCGCCATGCGGGTGCCGGTGACGCCCCAAAGGCGGCCGTACTGGGCGCCGGAGGCACCGCAACAGCTGCCGTGGCGGCCCTGACGGAACTCGGCTGCAGCAGTGTGGACATTTACGCCCGCAGTTTCCGGGGCGACGCCGGCGGGCAGCCGGCAGTCCAGGAAGTGGGCAGCCGGCTGGGCACCGACGTTGCGCTTCACGGCTGGGACATGGCCGCCGCCGCCTGCGCGGAAGCCGACGTCGTGATCTGCACCCTGCCGCCGCGCGGCGCGGACGGGATTGCCGGCGAATTCGCGGACCTGGGCCGCCGGCGCGACGGCGCGGTGCTGCTGGACGCGGCTTACGATCCCTGGCCCAGCGCCATTGCCGCTGCCTGGCAGGCGGCCGGGGGAACGATCGTGCCGGGGCTGGAAATGCTCCTCTACCAGGCTGTGGAACAGGTCCGCCTTTTCACCAGGGACGCCTTCCGCGACGAACGTGCCGTCATAAACGTGATGTGTGACGCAGTGGGGCTGCCTCAGCGCTGAAGCCACCTGCCGGACATGGCAGTATTGAAGCCATGTTGCGTTGGTTGACCGCCGGTGAGTCCCATGGGCCTGCACTGGTTGGAATTGTTGAGGGCGTCCCCGCCGGCGTCGAGGTAAGCACGCCGTCCATCCAGGAGGCGCTGGCCCGCCGGCGGCTCGGCTATGGCCGCGGCGCCAGGATGAAGTTTGAGCAGGACGAGGTGCGGATCCTCGGAGGTGTGCGGCACGGACTGACCCAGGGCGGCCCCATCGCCATCGAGATCGCCAACACCGAATGGCCCAAGTGGGAGCAGATCATGGCATCTGACCCGGTGGACCCGGAGGTCCTGGCCGACCAGGCCCGCAACGCACCGCTGACCCGGCCCCGTCCGGGCCACGCAGATTTCACCGGTATGCAGAAGTACGGTTTCGACGAGGCCCGTCCCGTCCTTGAACGGGCCAGCGCCCGCGAAACGGCTGCCCGGGTTGCCCTCGGAGCCGTCGCCGCCGCGTTCCTGAAGGAGCTCGGCATCGAGCTCGTGAGCCACACCGTGGCGATCGCCGGCGTCAGCTCGCCGGAGGGATCGGCCCTGCCTGTCCCCGGTGATGTTGCCGCCCTGGACGCAAACCCCATGCGCTGCTTCGATCCTGCGGTCACCGAAGCGATGGTTGCTGAGGTGGACGCCGCCCACAAGGAGGGCGAGACCCTTGGCGGTGTCGTCGAGGTACTCGCCTACGGCCTGCCGCCGGGACTCGGCAGCTACGTCCATTGGGACCGCCGGCTGGACTCGCGGATTGCAGGCGCACTGATGGGCATCCAGGCGATCAAGGGCGTAGAGGTCGGAGACGGTTTCCTGACCGCCACGCGCCGTGGATCAGCCGCCCATGACGAAATCCTGAAGGACGAAAACGGACAGGTTGTCCGTTCGGGCAACCGGGCCGGCGGAATCGAAGGCGGCATGAGCATTGGTGAGGTCCTGCGGGTCCGCGCTGCCATGAAGCCCATTGCCACGGTTCCGCGGGCACTGAAGACCATTGACGTGAGCACCGGCCAAGCTGCACGGGCCCACCACCAGCGCTCGGATGTCTGCGCCGTGCCGGCGGCCGGCGTGGTCGCGGAGGCCATGGTTGCCCTGGTCCTGGCCGAAGCCGTCACGGAGAAATTCGGCGGCGATTCAGTGGCGGAGACTGCACGGAACCTGCGCACCTACCTCGAGAACATCCCGGCGTCCCTCGGATCAATCGGCACCGGCACCGGTGCCTGAGCAGCATCTGGTCCTGATCGGGCTGATGGCTGCCGGCAAATCCGTCGTCGGCCGTTCCTTTGCCTCCCGCCATGGGCTGCCCTATGTGGACACCGATCAGCTGGTAGTGGACGAACACGGGCCCATCCCCGAAATTTTCGCCAGCCACAGCGAGGCCTACTTCCGCGAGGTGGAGGCACGCGCCGTGGCCGCCGCCCTGGACTCACCGGTCCGTTCGGTGATCTCCCTGGGGGGCGGGGCCGTGCTGGACGCCGGCACACAGCAGCTCCTGCAGCACGCTACCGTGGTGTTCCTGGACACCGACCTGGCTACCGTCCTGCCGCGGATTTCACGGTCCGGCCACCGGCCGCTGCTGGCCGGGGATCCGGTGGTCCGCTGGTCCGCGCTGGCCCAGGCACGCCGCCCGCTGTATGAATCGCTGGCAGACATTGTTATAGACACCAGGGGACTGGCCGTTCCGGAAGTCGTGGAACGTATCACCGCCGCCCTGGACGAAGGAGAACACTAATGCCCGCTGAACCCACCGTTATCAAGGTGACGGGCGATAAGCCCGCCGAAAATTACGACGTCGTCATCGGCAATGGCCTGCTGGGCCGCCTTCCCGGCATGCTGGGGGAGCGCGTCCGCCGTGTCCTGGTGATCCACCCGCGTGCCCTGCGCACCACGGGCGACACGGTCCGGGACGAACTGGCCGCGGCCGGTCTCACGGCGCTCACCGCGGAAATCCCGGACGCCGAAGAAGGCAAGCACATCCAGGTGGCGTCCTTCTGCTGGCAGGTTCTTGGCCAGAATGACTTCACCCGTTCCGACGCGGTTGTCGCCGTGGGCGGGGGAGCGGTCACCGACGTCGCCGGTTTCGTGGCCGCGACCTGGCTCCGCGGTATCAAAGTAGTGCACGTACCCACCAGCCTGCTCGGCATGGTGGACGCCTCCGTAGGCGGCAAGACCGGAATCAACACCGCCGAGGGCAAGAACCTGGTCGGCGCGTTCCACCCGCCCGCCGGCGTCCTGGCAGACCTGGATGCGCTGGGATCCCTGCCAAAGAACGAACTGCTCAGCGGTATGGCAGAAGTGGTCAAGTGCGGTTTCATCGCCGACCCGGCCATCCTGGACCTCATTGAGGCCAACCCGGAAGCCGTGGCGGACGGGAGCTCAGGCGTTGTCCGCGAGCTCGTTGAGCGCGCTGTGCGGGTTAAGGCCGAGGTGGTTTCCGGTGACCTGCGTGAGGCAGGGCGCCGGGAATTCCTGAACTACGGCCACACCCTGGGGCACTCGATCGAACTGGCCGAGCGCTACCAGTGGCGGCATGGTGCTGCGGTCTCCGTGGGCCTGGTCTTCGCGGCCGAGCTCGGCCGGATGGTCGGCCGGCTCGATGATGCCACGGCTGACCGGCACAAGGCCGTCCTCACCTCCCTCGGATTGCCGGTGACCTACCGGAAGGACCGCTGGAGCGCCCTGCTTGACGGTATGCGCCGGGATAAGAAGTCCCGCGGGGACCTGCTTCGCTTCGTGGTCCTGGACGGCCTGGCTAAACCGTCCATCCTGGAAGTGCCGGACACCTCGCTGCTGTTCGCTGCGTACCAGGAGATCGCCTCGGAGCCCGACGGCGGGATCCGGCTCAGCCTGTAGCCTCCGGGCATCGTGGGCGGATTCGCCGAACAGGTAGAATGGTCGACGGACAAGACACGTAGTTACGCGAAACGACGAAAGAGAAACTGTGGCAACGACCAACGACATCAAGAACGGCACGGTGCTGAAGCTTGAAGGCAACCTCTGGAGCATCATTGAGTTCCAGCACGTAAAGCCGGGCAAGGGTGGTGCGTTCGTCCGTACCAAAATGCGCAACGTCCGTTCGGGCAAGGTCGTCGATAAGACGTTCAACGCCGGCATCAAGATCGAAACTGCCACTGTTGACCGCCGCGACTACCAGTACCTGTACAAGGACGGCGATGACTACGTGTTCATGGACACGTCGGACTACGACCAGCTCACGGTACCGGGCGCAATCGTCGGCGACTACGCCAACTTCATGCTCGAGTCCATGATGGTCACCATCGCCATCCACGAGGGTTCCCCGCTCTACATCGAACTGCCGGCGTCGGTGGTTCTGGAAATCACGTACACCGAGCCGGGCCTGCAGGGCGACCGCTCCACCGGCGGCACCAAGCCCGCCACCGTGGAAACCGGCTACGAAATCCAGGTGCCGCTGTTCCTGGAGCAGGGCACCAAGGTCAAGGTTGATACCCGCACCGGCGACTACCTGGGACGCGTTAACGAGTGAGTGCACGCAGTAAAGCCCGGACCAGGGCACTTGAAGTGCTCTTCGAAGCGGAGCAGCGATCCATGTCTCCGCTTGAGTCCCTCCGTTCCCGCCGGGAGCAGACGGACCAGGTCATTAACCCGTACACCATGGACCTGGTGGAAGGCGTTATTGCCAAGCAGGCACAGATCGATGAGTTCCTGAGCACCTACTCGCAGGGCTGGGCGCTGGACCGGATGCCGGCCGTTGACCGCATCATCCTGCGCATCGGCAGCTGGGAGCTGCTCTACAACGAGGACGTTCCGGACAAGGTCGCCATCAGCGAAGCCGTCGAACTGGCCAAGACCCTCTCCACCGATGAATCACCCGCATTCATCAACGGGCTGCTGGGCCGGCTGCACCAGCTTAAGGACTCACTGCTGGCCTAGAGGCCATGCAGTCCTTCCGCCGCAGTACATTTGTCCCAATGCCCGGCAGGTTTCCTGCCGGGCATTGTGCTGTCCAGGGGCTGTCCAAGGCCGTCCGGCGCTGGCCGGGGCTGTGTGTGCTCAGTACCGGGGGCCTCAGTACCGGGGGACCTCAGTACCGGGGGTCTCAGTACCGCCCGGACTCAGGACCGTTGCGGCGCGCCCGCCGTCTGCAGGAGGCGGGTCCGGGTCCGGGTCAGCGCGTCCAGGATCCGGTCTTCGCGGGCGGCATTGGCGCGCGGGTCCCGCCCGCTCACCAGCTGCTGCCGGGTGAGGGCAAGGTTCGTCGCCTCCCGGATGAAGGTCCGCATGGTGGGCCTGCCCCCAAAACCACCGGCCCAGCGCAGGGCCTGCCGCCGGCCGGACCGGGTGGCGAGCATATCCACCTCCGCAGCGGTGAACCAGCCGGCCGCCGCGTATTCATCCAGCCGCTCCCGCGTCAAGCGCTGCTCGGCTCGGCGAAGATAGGCGACCCCGGTGAGGGCCAGGGCGAACAGTGGGACCTGGAGCAGGAAGTAGAACAGGAAGAAGTCGTCATAGACCAGTGCCATGCCGCCGTTCCAGAACATGTGCCCCAGGACCGCGGCGGCCAGGCCGGCAATAAAGCCGATGAGGATCCGAACACCGCCCGGCTTCCTGACGGCGAGTCCAAGGGCCGCTCCCAGCGCTGCCGTGAAGAGCACATGGGCGAAGGGGGAGAAGAGCCCGCGCAGCACAAACACGAAGCCCAGCTGCAGGCTCACGCCTCCGGTTTCGAAGAGCGCGGCACTGAAGTAGAGGATGTTCTCGGTGAAGGCAAAACCGGCACCGACCGTGCCCGCATAGACAATCCCGTCCAGCGGGCCGTCGAAGTGGCTGCGCCGCACGAAGACCAGCAGCAGCACTCCCAGGCCTTTGGCTGCCTCCTCAACCAGCGGAGCCTGGACCACCGTGGCAATGACATCTGCCGGGGTGAGCGGCAGCAGGGTCATCAGGACCTCGTTGACCATGCTCCCCAGCAGCAGGGTGATGGCCACGGAGACCCCTGCGCCCCAGAGGAAAGCGAACAGCAGGGCAGCCCGCGGTTCCGGTTCCCACCGGTCGATCCAATGAAGCCCCAGCAGGCAGATGCCCAGCGGGATCAGTGCCAGAAAACCGCACAGGATGAACGCTTCGCTGCCCAGTGCGGCAAAAAGAAAGAACCCCACCAGCACCACGACCACCGAGGCTGCAGTGATAAGCAGCACATTGAGCACCGTGCCGCTTCCGGCCCGGGGTGCGGGGGGAACCTGGAGGGGTGCGACGCCGTCTGCCGGCTGCCCGGGCAGCCCCGGAAAGCCCGGTCCGGACTGCGGGATCATGTGCGGTTGCCTGTCATGGACCCAACAATATCCGGGCCGGTCTGCTGTGATAGCTTTGAAGGGCATTCAACCTTTAAGTCCGTCCTGTGAGGCGGGGAAGGAGGAAGCAGAATATGGATCTTAGCGATCCCACGCAGGCCGCAGCGCCTGCCCGCACCGTTCTGGCTTCAGCTGACATTGACCGCGCCCTGACGCGGATCGCCCACGAAATTCTCGAGGCGAACAAGGGTGGCACCGACCTGGTCCTGATGGGCATTCCGCGCCGCGGATATCCCCTGGCCCTGCGTCTCGCCGCCAAAATCGCCGCCGCCGATCCCACCGTGGACGCCGGCGCCATCACCGGCCAGCTTGACGTCACGATGTTCCGTGACGATCTGGCCCACCAGCCCACCCGGTCCCCGTACCCCACCGAACTTCCGGCCTGCGGCATTGACGGCAAAGTCGTGGTCCTCGTGGACGACGTCCTCTATTCCGGCCGCACCATCCGTGCCGCCCTTGACGCGCTCGTTGACCTGGGCCGCCCCCGCGCCGTACGGCTGGCCGTGCTGGTGGACCGGGGCCACCGCGAACTGCCCATCCGCGCCGACCACGTGGGTAAGAACCTGCCCACCGCAGCCGTGGAAAAAGTCCGTGTCCGGCTGGTCGAAACGGACCTTCCCGCGGCAGACGAAGTCGTGATCGAAGGCTCTGCATGAAACACCTGCTCTCCACCCTGGACCTCTCCCACCAGGATGCGATTTCCATCCTGGATACTGCGGAGACCATGGCCGCAGTAGGGGAGCGGGAAGTGAAAAAGCTCCCTGCCCTGCGCGGCCGCACAGTCGTCAACCTGTTCTTCGAAGACTCCACCCGCACCCGGATTTCCTTCGAGGCCGCAGCCAAGCGCCTCTCCGCCGACGTCATCAATTTCTCCGCGAAGGGCTCCTCGGTCTCCAAGGGCGAATCGCTCAAGGACACCGCCCAGACTCTCGCCGCCATCGGTGCCGACGCCGTCGTCATCCGCCACGGCGCTTCCGGCGCCCCGGCCCGGCTGGCGAACTCCGGCTGGATCGATGCCGCAGTCCTCAACGCCGGCGACGGAACGCACGAGCATCCCACCCAGGCCCTGCTGGACGCGTTCACCATGCGCCGGCACTGGGCCCGGCTGCACGGTACACCGTCCCAGGGCACCGACCTTTCCGGAATGCGCGTGGCGATCGTCGGGGACATCCTGCACTCCCGCGTGGCGCGCTCCGACCTCTGGCTGCTGAAAACCCTCGGGGCCGAGGTGACGCTCGTGGCCCCGCCCACGCTGCTTCCCTTCGGCGTGGAGTCCTGGCCCTGCAAGGTCAGCTACTCACTCGATGAGACGCTGGAGTCCAAGCCCGACGCCGTGATGATGCTCCGGGTCCAGGCAGAGCGCATGCATTCGGCGTTCTTCCCGACCGTCCGGGAATACTCCCGCCGGTGGGGATTTGACGATGTCCGGCTGGACCGCCTGGATGCGCTTGGCCTGGACGATACGATCCTGCTGCATCCCGGTCCTATGAACCGCGGGCTGGAGATTTCCTCCCGCGCCGCCGATTCACCGCGTTCGACCGTCCTGGCCCAGGTCAGCAACGGCGTTTCCGTCCGGATGGCGGCCCTCTACCTTCTGCTCTCCGGTGAGGGCAGCTCCCAGCGAACACCACAGGAAGTTTCCGCACAGTGAACACCGCAACACACACTGCAACTACAGCAGCGCCCGCGCCCGCCGCGCAGCCGACCCTGTCCCCGAACGGCGCCTACCTGATCCGCGGTGCCTCGCTGCTGGGGAAAGAGCGTGCCGACCTCCTCATTCAGGACGGACTGATCGCCGCCGTCGGCCAGGACCTCACTGGCCCTGAAGGCGCACTGGTCATCGACGCCGACGGCCTGATTGCCCTTCCCGGCATGGTGGACCTGCACACCCACCTCCGTGAGCCGGGCCGGGAAGACGCGGAAACGGTGGAGACGGGCACCCGTGCCGCTGCGCTTGGCGGGTTCACCTCGGTGCACGCGATGGCGAACTCCAATCCCGTCGCTGACACCGCCGGCGTCGTGGAGCAGGTCTACAGCCTGGGCCTGAAGTCCGGCTGGGTGGACGTCCGCCCGGTCGGTGCCGTCACCGTGGGGCTCAAGGGGGAACGGATGGCCGAGCTCGGTGCCATGGCCGACTCCCGTGCCCGGGTCCGCGTCTTCTCCGACGACGGCATGTGCGTCCACGACCCGATCCTGATGCGCCGTGCCCTGGAATATGTCAAGGCGTTCGACGGCGTGATCGCGCAGCACGCGCAGGAGCCGCGGATGACCGACGGCGCGCAGATGCACGAGGGTGATGTCAGCGCCGTCCTCGGTCTGCCCGGCTGGCCCGCCGTCGCCGAGGAATCCATCATTGCCCGTGACGTCCTGCTGGCCCAGCACACGGGTTCCCGGCTGCACATCTGCCATGTCTCGACCGCCGGTTCCGTGGAAATCATCCGCTGGGCGAAGGAACGCGGCATCAACGTCACCGCAGAGGTCACCCCGCACCACCTGCTCCTGACCGACGAATCCGTGCGCAGCTACGACCCCGTTTACAAGGTCAACCCGCCGCTGCGCACCGAATCCGATGTCGAGGCACTGCGCCGCGGCCTGGCCGACGGCACCATCGACATCGTCGGTACTGATCACGCGCCGCACCCCAGCGAGCATAAGGAATGCGAGTGGGCGCAGGCTGCCATGGGCATGACCGGCCTGGAAACGGCGCTCTCAGTGGTCCAGGCAACCATGATCGACACCGGTCTGATGACCTGGGCGGACTTCGCGCGGGTAACCTCCGCCGCCCCTGCCGAGATTGGCCGCGTTGCCACCCAGGGCCGGCCGCTGGAACCGGGCGAACCGGCCAACGTCATATTGGTTGACCCGGCTGCGCGCCGCACGGTCGACCCCCATAAGATGGCAACCATGGGCAGGAACAGTCCTTTTGCAGGGCTGGAACTGCCCGGCGTGGTGCGGACCAATTTCTTTGCCGGCCATCCGACCGTCCTTGACGGAGTACTGAACACGCCGCGCCCCGCGGCTGCGGAGGAGACACCATGGATTGGCTGATCTTCCTGTTCTGCGCCCTGGCCGGCGCAGTGCTCCTGCTCGGGCTGTTCGCCCTGGGCTGGCGGGGACGCCGCCGCCGCCAATCAGACATTCCCCGGCCGCGCCCGCTCCCGGACGACCTGGAAATGCCCCGTTTCCAGGCTGAAGGGCAGTACGTCGCCACCACCACGGCAGGCGACTGGCTGGACCGGGTTGCCGTCTACGGCCTGGGGGTGAAGTCAACTGCCACCGCGGCTGTCTTCCCGGAGGGCCTCTTTTTCGCCCGCAGCGGCGCCCCCGACGTCTGGATTGACCGCGCTGACCTGCGCAGCGTCCGCCTGGAACGCGGCATGGCCGGCAAATTCGTTGAAAAGGACGGGCTGGTCATGGTGACCTGGCAGCTCGGACCCAAAACCGTCGACACCGGGTTCCGCACCCGGTCCGCGGACCACAAGACCCCCCTGGTTTCGGCCATCAAGGCACTGCTGCCGGAATCATCTGCAACATCTAGCGAGGAACAACTGTGACAGTGAACCAAACTCCCGCCCCGACCACAGCTGTCCTCATGCTCGAGGACGGCCGCAGCTTCCGCGGCCGCAGCTACGGAGCAACCGGGTCGGCCCTGGGTGAGGCCGTCTTCGCCACCGGCATGACCGGCTACCAGGAGACCATCACCGATCCCTCCTACGCGCGCCAGCTGGTTGTCCAGACGGCTCCGCACATCGGTAACACCGGCGTGAACAACGACGACGCCGAGTCCCGCCGCATCTGGGTCGCCGGCTACATCGTCCGCGACGCCGCCCGCCGGCCCTCCAACTGGCGCTCCGAACGGACGCTGGACGAAGAGCTCGAAGCCCAGGGCGTCGTCGGTATTTCCGGCGTTGATACCCGTGCCGTCACCCGGCACCTGCGCGAACGCGGCGCCATGAAAGCCGGCATCTTCTCCGGCGAAGCAGCACAGCGCACCGACGCCGAACTGCTGGCCGATGTACGTGCACAGGAATCCATGGCCGGCGCCCGGCTGGCTGAAGAAGTCAGCATCGACGCCGCCTACACCGTGGAGCCGTCCGCCCACGGCTGGGACGGGGAACCGCTGTTCACCGTCGCCGCCCTTGACCTCGGGATCAAGTCGATGACCCCGGTCCGCTTCGCCGAACGCGGCGTGCGTGTCCACGTCCTGCCGGCCTCCGCCACCCTGGCTGACGTCCAGGCAGTGAACCCGGACGGCGTGTTTATGTCCAACGGACCCGGCGACCCCGCCACCGCCGATGACCAGGTCAAGCTGCTGCGCGATGTCCTGGACAGCGGAGTGCCGTTCTTCGGCATCTGCTTCGGCAACCAGATCCTCGGCCGCGCGCTGGGCTTCGGCACCTACAAGCTGCCCTACGGCCACCGCGGCATCAACCAGCCGGTCCTGGACCGGCGCACCGGCAAGGTGGAAATCACCAGCCAAAACCACGGCTTCGCCGTCGACGCACCTCTGGACGGCCCGGTAACCGCTCCCGAAGCGCGCTTCGGGCAGGTCGAGGTCAGCCACATCAGCCTCAACGACAACGTGGTGGAAGGCCTGGCGTGCCTGGACATCCCCGCGTTCTCCGTCCAGTACCACCCCGAAGCTGCTTCCGGACCCCATGACTCCGCCTACCTCTTCGACCGCTTCGTCGACCTGATGGCCGCCAGCAAGAACAAGGAATCCAACTAATGCCCCGCAGAACCGATCTCAAGTCCGTCCTGGTGATCGGCTCCGGCCCGATCGTTATTGGCCAGGCCGCCGAATTCGACTACTCAGGCACGCAGGCTCTCCGCGTCCTGAAGGAGGAAGGCCTGCGGGTCATCCTGGTCAACTCCAACCCGGCCACCATCATGACCGATCCGGAGTTCGCTGACGCCACCTATGTTGAGCCGATTACCCCGGAGGTGGTCGAGAAGATCATCGCCAAGGAGCGCCCCGACGCCGTCCTGCCGACCCTGGGCGGCCAGACCGCGCTGAACACCGCGATTGCCCTGGACAAGAACGGTGTGCTGGAGAAGTACAACGTCGAACTCATCGGCGCCAACATCGAAGCCATTGAGCTCGGTGAGGACCGGGAGAAGTTCAAGGGCGTCGTCGAGCGCTGCGGTGCCGAATCCGCGGAATCCATCATCGTGCACAGCATGGACGAGGCCTTCGCCGCCGCGGAAAAGCTTGGCTATCCGATGGTCGTCCGTCCGTCCTTCACCATGGGCGGGCTCGGCTCAGGCCTCGCCTACAACGCCGAGGACCTCCGCCGGATTGCCGGCGCCGGCATCCAGTACAGCCCGACCTCCGAGGTATTGCTCGAAGAGAGCATCCTCGGCTGGAAGGAATATGAGCTGGAGATGATGCGGGACAAGAACGACAACGTGGTTGTCGTCTGTTCCATCGAGAACTTCGACCCGGTAGGCGTGCACACCGGCGACTCCATCACCGTCGCCCCGGCCATGACGCTGACCGACCGCGAATACCAGAAGCTGCGGGACATCGCGATCGCCGTGATCCGCGAAGTCGGCGTTGACACCGGCGGCTGCAACATCCAGTTCGCCATCGAACCGGACACCGGCCGCGTCGTCGTGATTGAAATGAACCCGCGTGTTTCGCGTTCCTCGGCACTGGCCTCCAAGGCCACCGGTTTTGCGATCGCCAAGATCGCCACGAAGCTCTCGCTGGGCTACACCCTGGACGAGATCCCGAACGACATCACCAAGAAGACCCCGGCGTCCTTCGAACCGACCCTGGACTACGTCGTCGTGAAGGTGCCGCGCTTCGCCTTCGAGAAGTTCCCGGCCGCCGATCCCACGCTGACCACCACCATGAAGTCGGTCGGCGAGGCGATGGCGATCGGCCGTAACTTCACCGAAGCCCTGCAGAAGGCACTGCGCTCCCTGGAACAGAAGGGTGCCCAGCTCACGTTCGACCCGGTGGACCCCGCTGATGTTCCTGCCCTGATCGAGGCAGCCAAGCGCCCCACCACGGACCGGCTGGCCCAGGTCCAGCAGGCACTGCTGGGCGGCGCCACCAACGAGCAGCTCTACGAGGCCACGGGCATCGATCCGTGGTACCTGGACCAGCTGGAACTGATCAACGAGGTCGCCGCCGAAATCCGCAGCGCCCCGCAGGTCACCGAGGACGTCCTGCGGCTGGCGAAGCGCCACGGTTTTTCCGACGAGCAGATCGGCAAGCTCACCAACCAGTCCGAATCCGTGATCCGCGGCGTCCGGCACGTGCTGGGCATCCGT
Organism: Arthrobacter pullicola; assembly: GCF_014836875.1. GTDB lineage: Bacteria > Actinomycetota > Actinomycetes > Actinomycetales > Micrococcaceae > Arthrobacter_B > Arthrobacter_B pullicola. Next base: position 191,561 of record NZ_JACSQC010000003.1, read on the forward strand.
CCGGTCTACAAGACGGTTGATACCTGCGCCGCCGAATTCGCCGCGTACACCCCGTACCACTACTCGTCCTATGACGAGGAGGACGAGGTTGCGCAGCACGCCAAGCCGTCCGTGATCATCCTCGGCTCCGGTCCGAACCGGATTGGGCAGGGCATCGAGTTCGACTACTCCTGCGTCCACGCGACCATGGCCCTGCGTGAAGCCGGCCACGAGACCGTGATGATCAACTGCAACCCGGAAACCGTGTCCACGGACTACGACATCTCCGACCGGCTCTACTTCGAACCGCTGACGCTTGAAGACGTGCTGGAAGTCATCCACGCGGAGCAGCGCACCGGCGGCGTGCTGGGCGTCTTCGTCCAGCTCGGCGGCCAGACTCCGCTGAAGCTGTCCCAGGCCCTGGCCGACGCCGGCATCCCGATCCTGGGCACGTCCCCGGAAGCGATTGACCTGGCCGAACACCGCGGCGCCTTCCAGCACGTGCTGGATGAAGGCGGCCTGATCGCCCCGAAGAACGGCACAGCGGTGTCCTTCGACGAGGCGAAGAAGATCGCCGACGAGATCGGCTACCCGGTCCTGGTCCGCCCGTCCTACGTGCTCGGCGGCCGCGGCATGGAAATCGTCTATGACGAAGCCAACCTCTCGCGTTACATCGCCAACGCCACGGAAATCACCCCGGACCATCCCGTCCTGGTGGACCGGTTCCTGGAAGACGCGATCGAGATCGACGTCGACGCCCTCTTCGACGGCACCGACCTGTACGTCGGCGGGATCATGGAACACATCGAGGAAGCCGGCATCCACTCCGGTGACTCCTCCTGTGTGCTGCCTCCGATCACCCTGGGTGCCGACGTGACCGACCGCGTGGTTGAAGCCACCCGGGCCATCGCCTCCGGCGTCGGCGTGCGCGGCCTGATCAACATCCAGTTCGCCCTGGCCTCGGATGTGCTCTACGTGATCGAAGCGAACCCGCGGGCTTCCCGCACGGTCCCGTTCGTCTCCAAGGCGACCGGCGTTCAGCTGGCCAAGGCAGCCGCCCTGATCGGCATGGGAACCACCATCGCCGAGCTGCGTGCGGCCGGGAAGCTGAAGGCCACCGGCGACGGTTCGGTCCTGCCCCTGGACGCCCCCGTGGCAGTCAAGGAAGCCGTGCTGCCGTTCAGCCGGTTCCGCACGCCCGAAGGCACCGTCGTTGACTCCCTGCTCGGCCCGGAAATGCGTTCCACCGGTGAAGTCATGGGCATCGACAAGTACTTCGACACCGCGTTCGCCAAGTCCCAGGCTGCAGCCAACTCCGCGCTGCCCACCTCGGGGAAGATCTTCGTGTCAGTCGCCAACCGGGACAAGCGCTCCATCATCATGCCGGTGAAGCTCATGGTGGACCTCGGCTTCGAGATCCTCTCCACCGGCGGCACCGCTGAGGTGCTGCGCCGCAACGGCATCCAGGCCACCACCGTCCGCAAGGTCGGCGAAGGCAGCGGGCCGGACGGCGAAGGCACCGTGGTGGACCTGATCACCGCCGGTGACATCAACATGGTGATCAACACTCCCTCCGGCGGCCAGGCCCGCGGCGACGGTTATGAAATCCGGGCAGCGGCCACCTCGATCGGCTGCCCGGTTATGACCACCGTGTCCGAGTTCGGTGCGGCGGTGCAGGCTATCGAAGCCATGCGCTCCTACGAATGGGATGTCTGCTCGCTGCAGGAATACGCTGCCAAGCTGCAGGCTTCCACCGGTGCCTGAGCAGCAGGCCCGCGGCAATCATGATGCCGTCCCCGGGCGCGCACTCTTCGGTGCGCGCCTGCGGGCGGCGATGGATGCCCGCGGCCCGCTGTGCGTCGGAATTGATCCGCACCCGGCCCTTCTTGCCGCCTGGGGATTGAACGACGACGCCGCCGGGCTGGAGCGCTTTTCCCTCACGGTCCTGGAGGCGGTGGGGGAGCAGGCTGCTGCCCTGAAGCCGCAGGTGGCGCTGTACGAGCGCCATGGTTCGGCCGGTATGGCCGTGCTGGAGAAGCTGCTTGCCGCCTGCACCGGGGCCGGTGTGCTGTCCATCGCCGACGCCAAGCGGGGGGACATCGGTTCCACGATGGCCGCCTACGCGGACGCCTGGCTCCGGAACGGCTCGCCACTGGCGGCCGACTCGGTGACGCTGAGCCCGTACCTGGGCTTCGAGTCGCTGCGTCCGGCGCTGGATCTGGCGGCGGAGACCGGCCGCGGAGTTTTTGTCCTGGGCCTGACTTCCAACCCGGAGGGTGCCTCCGTGCAGCATGTGGGTGCTGACCGGTCGGTCGCGGCCCGCATTGTCGACTCGGCCGCGGCGGAGAACTCCGCCGCGGGCACGCTGGGCTCCACCGGCCTGGTGATAGGGGCAACCGTGGGAACGGCGCTGGCGGATCTGGGCATCAACCTGGCCGCCGCGAACGCGCCGATCCTGGCGCCCGGGCTGGGAGCCCAGGGCGCCACCGGCGAGGACCTGCGGAGGACCTTCGGTGCCGCCTATGCCAATGTGCTGGCGACATCGAGCCGGGACATCCTCAAAGCGGGCCCGGACCGGGCGTCGCTGCAGGCCGCGGCTGCACGGACGCTGGAAGGACTGCCCCGCGCATAGCGGTGCCGGCGGGGGTTTCCCCGCCGGTATCCGTTGCAAAGCGGGACCCTTGCGGATAGGTTCGGACACTAGCCCAAGTAACCGAAAGACCGCCGGCGGCACCCGTGCCTGAGCGGTTCGTCTTCGCCCGGGAGAGTCAATTGAACCTCAAACCACTGACTGAAGAAGAGCGCACCAGGGCGCGGGAGAAAGCCACAGCCGCGCGCACTGTGCGGGCCGAGATTAAGTCCAAAATCAAGTCCGGTGAACTCTCCATCGAAGAGGTCATCGTTTCGCGCGCCGGCGAGGAAGCGGTGGGCCGGCTGAAGGTGGTCGACCTGCTGCGCGCCCTGCCCGGTGTGGGGGAACGCCGCGCAGCTGGAATAATGGCTACGGTGGGTATCGCCCCAACCCGCCGTGTGCGGGGGCTCGGCGTCCACCAGCGCAAGGCGCTGATCGAATTACTGGAGTCCGACTAAGGCTGTTCCGCATACTGCGGGCAGCGGCGTCGGACCGAAACCCTAAACAAGTGAGGTCTACGTGTCGCAACCGCGGCTGACAGTTCTGGCAGGTCCCACCGCCGTTGGCAAAGGCACTGTGTCCACCTACATCCGGGACAACTATCCCGAGGTCTGGCTCTCCGTTTCCGCCACCACCCGGGCCCCGCGCCCGGGTGAGGAAAACGGCGTGCACTACTTCTTCGTCACCGCCGAGGAGTTCGATGAGCTGGTTGCCGAAGGGCAGATGCTCGAATGGGCCGTTGTCCACGGGCGCAACCGCTACGGCACCCTGCGGCGGACCGTGGAGGCCGCCATGGCCGACGGGAAGTCTGTGCTGCTGGAGATAGACCTGCAGGGCGCACGCCAGGTCAAGGAGTCCATGCCGGAGGCGAATTTCGTGTTCCTGGCTCCGCCGTCCTGGGATGAAATGGTCCGCCGGCTGGTCGGCCGCGGCACGGAAACACCCGAAGAGCAGCAGCAGCGGCTGGAAACCGCTAAACTGGAACTTGCTGCCGAGTCCGAGTTCAATCACACTGTCATCAACGATGACGTTCAGCGGGCTGCAGCAGAGCTCGTATCACTCATGGGGATCAGTCCCCGCCCACGCTGATCTGCTCTGGCGCAGGCGCAACCTACTGACCCGCACGAATACTTTGGAGATCTTTTGTCTACCCAGCCTGAAGGCATTATCAACCCGCCGATCGACGACCTGCTGACGGCCGCCGACTCGAAGTACGCCCTGGTCATCTACGGTGCCAAGCGTGCCCGCCAGATCAACGCGTACTACTCCCAGCTGCACGAAGGCCTCTTCGAGTACGTTGGCCCGCTGGTGGAAACCAAGCTCAATGAAAAGCCGCTCTCCATCGCCCTGCGCGAGATCAATGACGGCATGCTGGTCTGCCGCGCCAACGAAACCGCCGAGTAACTAACGGCTTAGCGCTGCAAGGGGAGGTAGGACAGGCGTGCGCATTGTCCTGGGGGTAGGCGGCGGCATCGCCGCCTACAAGTCGGCATCGCTGCTGCGCCTGTTCACGGAGGCCGGACACAGTGTCCAGGTCATCCCCACGGAAGCGTCCACCAGGTTTGTTGGCATAGCCACCTGGGAAGCGCTCTCCGGACACCCCGTGAGCACCTCGGTGTTCGACGCCGTTGACACGGTCAACCACGTCCGGCTGGGCCACGAGGCAGACCTGATCGTAGTGGCACCGGCCACGGCCGACCTGCTGGCGCGGGCGGCTGCCGGCCTGGCCTCCGATCTGCTGACCAACACGCTGCTGATGGCGCGCGGGCCGGTGTTTTTTGCCCCCGCCATGCACACCGAAATGTGGAACCATCCGGCCACCCAGGCGAATGTGGCCACCCTGCGTTCACGCGGCGCCATTGTCATGGAGCCGGCCTCCGGGCGGCTTACCGGTAAAGATTCCGGTCCGGGCCGCCTCCCTGAACCCGATGACATCTTCGCCGCGGCCCTTGCGGCCGCTGGAGTAACCAAGGCTGAAAAGTCCGCCGCTGAAAACACGGACCAGGACAATTCCACGAACAGCGGCAGGCTCGCCGGCAAGACCGTGACGGTTACGGCGGGCGGCACCCGCGAACCCCTGGACCCGGTACGTTTCCTGGGCAACCGCTCCTCCGGCAAACAGGGCGCAGCCATCGCTGAAGCAGCCCTTGCCGCCGGTGCCCGGGTGCGCTTCATTGCGGCCCACCTGGAAACGCCCGTGCCCTCCGGCGTCGACCTGGTCCAGGTGGAAACCGCGCTGGAACTGCGCGAGGCAGTGCACGCTGCGGCGGCCTCCACCGACGTCCTGGTGATGTCTGCCGCCGTGGCGGACTTCCGTCCCGGCGAAAACGCCGAGACCAAAATCAAGAAGCGTGACGACGGCGCGGACCCCGTGATCACCCTGGTCCGCAACCCGGACATCCTGCAGGAGGCCGTGCAGTGCCGGGCCGAATCCGGCACGGGGCCAGCACTTATCGTCGGTTTCGCCGCCGAAACAGGAGACGGTTCTGCCTCGGTCCTGGAGTACGGCCGCCGCAAGCTGGAACGCAAAGGCTGCGACCTTTTGGTCCTGAATCAGGTGGGCCGGTCCCTGGTGTTTGGCCAGGACAACACCGAAGTCCGTATCCTCTCCCCGCAGGACGCGCCGGGCTCCGAGCCGGAGGCCGTCGCCGGCAGCAAGGCAGACGTTGCCCGCCACCTCGTGGACCGCATTGCGGAAGAACTTGACGCCGCACTGCCCTCGGTTTAGCCAGAAGAAGTTAGATGACTGTGGATTGCTGTGCATTGCAGCCGCACGGCATTCGAACAGCTACGCACCTCCCCGCACGGGGACTGTCCCCGGAACGAAGTAGAGTAAACCCGTGACTTCCAGCAATTCTCCCGCCAGCGCCGAGCGCCCGCTCCGGCTGTTCACCTCCGAGTCCGTGACCGAGGGACACCCGGACAAAATCTGTGACCAGATCAGCGATGCCATCCTGGACGGCCTGCTCAAGGCCGATCCCGAGTCCCGCGTCGCCGTAGAGACCCTTGTGACCACCGGGCTGGTCCACGTCGCAGGCGAGGTCACCACCGAGGGTTACGTAGAGATCCCGCAGCTGGTCCGCGACACGATCCTTGAGATTGGCTACGATTCCTCTGCCAACGGCTTCGACGGAGCCCGCTGCGGTGTCTCCGTGTCGATCGGACAGCAGTCCCCGGAAATCGCCTCGCGGGTCTTCAACTCGGTGGAGAACCGGTCCGGCAGCGCCGTTGATCCCCTCGACGCGCAGGGCGCAGGCGACCAGGGAATTATGTTCGGCTTCGCCAGCGACGAAACCAGCGTCCTGATGCCCACCCCGATCTGGCTGGCGCACCGGCTCTCCGAGCGGCTGACCCAGGTCCGCAAGGACGGGACACTTCCGTACCTGCGCCCGGACGGCAAGACCCAGGTGACCATTGGCTACGACGGCGACCGGCCGGTTTCGGTGGACTCCGTGGTGGTCTCCACCCAGCACGCCGCCGATCTTGACCAGGAACAGCTGCACCAGGACATGATTGCCCAGGTAGTGAAGCCCGTCCTGGCCGGCATCGACCTGGACACTTCCAATGTCCGCCACATCATCAACCCGGGCGGCCCGTTCGTGATCGGCGGCCCGGTGGGCGACGCCGGCCTGACCGGACGCAAGATCATTGTGGATACCTACGGCGGGTTCTCCCGCCACGGCGGCGGCGCCTTCAGCGGTAAGGATCCCAGCAAGGTGGACCGTTCCGCTGCCTACGCCATGCGCTGGGTCGCCAAGAACGTGGTTGCGGCCGGCCTGGCCCGCCGCGCGGAAATCCAGATCGCCTACGCAATCGGCATGGCGCGTCCGGTCGGCATCTACGTGGAGACCTTCGGGACCGAAACCGTAGACCCGATGCGCATTGCGGCGGCCATCAACGAGGTCTTCGACCTTCGTCCGCTGGGGATCATCAACGCCCTGGACCTCAAGCGCCCCATCTATCAGAAGACGGCAGCACACGGTCACTTCGGCCGCGAAGAGGAAGGCTTCACCTGGGAGCGCCTCGACAAGGTCGAGGACCTGCGCAGCTACTTCAACGCCTGATCCGGATGGGACAGCGGCCGGAAGGGGAAGCCCGGAACGGTGAGGCCGTGCAGCTTTCACTGCTCCACGGCTTCACGCCACCGGCGGCTCCGGTGGGCAAGACCCAGCCGGCCCTGCATCTGCCGATTGCACGGGTTCTCCTGGACTCGCCGCTGCCGCACCTAGACCGGCCCTTCGACTACCTGGTAGCGGCGGAGTACGACGCCGTTGCCCGGCCCGGCGTCCGGGTCAAGGTGCGGTTCGGCGGCCAGGAGCTGCCGGGATATCTGACCGCACGGCTGGAGTCCACGGACACCACCGCCCGCCTGATCGCCCTGGGTAAAGTGGTATCGCCCGTCCCGGTCCTGAGCCAGCAGGTCCTGCAGCTGGCTGAGGCAGTAGCTCTCCGGTACGCCGGTTCCGTTCACGATGTGCTCCGGGTGGCCGTGCCGCCCCGCGTGGCGCGGGTGGAAAAGGAGTTCGCCGGCCGCGGGGTACCGGAATCACCGGACGTGACGGATGCTCCGGACATACCGAATGCGCCGGAAAGAGCGGAAACTCCGGAAACTCCGGATGTTCCGGATGTACCGGCGGCAGCGGACCAGGACACGGTGGATTCCACTCTGGCTGCCCCCGGTGAACCCGCTGAACCGGGCAAACCCAGTGAACCCAGCGAACCCGTTGCCCCTTCCCCCTTCCGGCGGTATCCCCATGGACCCCGGTTCCTTGGCCACCTGGCTGCCGGACACAGCCCGCGGGCCGTGCTGTCTTCCCTGCGCGGCTACGGACCCGACGCCTGGCCGGCCGAAATCGCCGCCGCCGTCGAGGCGACCGTGCGCTCAGGCCGCGGCGCCGTCGTCGTCGTCCCGGACCAGAAGGACCTGGCCCGCGTGATGGCAGCCCTGGAGCCCCGCCTGGCGGACGGCACAGCAGTGCGGCTGACCGCCGAAGACGGACCGACCCCGCGTTACCGCAGCTTCCTGCAGCTGCTCTACGGAGATGCCACGGTGGCGGTGGGTACGCGCTCGGCAGCATATGCGCCGGTGGCGAACCTGGGCCTGGTCTGCATCTGGGACGACGCCGATGACCTGCATGCCGAACAGCGGGCACCGTACCAGCACGCCCGCGACGTCCTGCTGCTGCGGGCTGAGGCCGCCGGCGCCGCAATGCTCGTTGCCTCCCATACCCGAAGCACCGAGGCACAGCGCCTGGTGGAATCGGGCTGGGCTGCTGCACTCACCGCTGATCGAACGCTGGTCCGCGAGTCCACACCCCGGGTCATGAGCACTGCCGACACGTTCAACATGGAGCGTGATCCGCTGGCCGCCCGCGCCCGGATCCCGCACGCGGCGTGGAAGGCTGCCCAGGATGGGCTGAAGCGTGGCCCGGTGCTGGTGCAGGTTGCACGGACCGGCTTCTCACCTGCACTGTCCTGCCAGGACTGCCGTGAGCCGGCCCGGTGCAGCCAGTGCCAGGGCCCGATGGCCCAGGCCGGCCGCAATGCCCTGCCCGCCTGCCGCTGGTGTGCCCGTCCCGAACCGCGCTGGCACTGCCCGTCCTGCGGCAGTTTCCGGCTCCGGGCCTCCACCGCAGGCGCCGGCCGGACAGCCGAGGAGCTGGGCCGTGCCTTCCCGTCAGTGACCGTGGTGTCCTCGGCCGGGGATCACATCCGGACCGAGGTCCCGGACGCGCCGGCACTGGTGGTGGCGACCCCCGGTGCCGAACCCGTCGCGCCGTCGGGCTATGCGGCAGCGCTGCTGCTGGACGGTACCGCGATGCTCTCGCGGCAGTCCCTGGACGCGCAGGAAGAAACGCTGCGCCGCTGGCTGACCGCCGCGGCCCTGGTCCGTCCTGCCAGGGACGGGGGAGTGGTGGTTGTGACGGCGGATGACACCGCAACCGTCGGCCATCTGCTCCGCTGGGATCCCGCGGGCGCCGCGGAACGTGAACTTGCCCTCCGACGCGAGCTCGGACTCCCGCCGGCCGTCCGGTACGCCGAGCTGACCGGTTCCCGGGAGGGCCTGGAAGGTTTTGTGTCCAGACTGAGCCTCCCGGAGCGTGCCCGGATCGTGGGACCCGCACCGGTGGAGGAGTCGTTCCGCGGGGAAGAGCCCGGCACCCTGAACGGCACAGGCCGCTGGCGCACCCTGTGCTTCTTCCCCTACGGGGACGCTCCAGCCGTCACGGCGGCCATGCGGGCCGCGAAGGCCGCGCTTTCCGCCCGCCGCACCGGTGATCCCGTTTATGTCCGGGTTGACGGCCCGGACATCCTGTAGCGGTTCTGTCCACTACAGTGTGCAGATGGTCATAACCCCCGATACCAAAAACTGGACCTGGGTCCTGGAACGGCCGTGCCCCGAGTGCGGATTCGACGCCGCTGCCACGGCCTTCGGCGACGTTCCGGACCTGCTGCGCGGCAGCGCGGAACAATGGCAGGGAATTCTCGCCGCCCCGGGTGCCGCGCGCCGCCCGGATGACGCTACCTGGTCACCCCTGGAATACGCAGCCCATGTCCGGGACCTGTGCCGGGTCTACCGGATGCGGCTGAACCTGATGCTCGCGACCGACGGCGCCGGGTTCGCAGACTGGGACCAGGACGCCACCGCGGTTGCCGAGCGGTACGGCGAGCAGGACCCGGCGGTGGTCGCCGCCGAACTGGCAGCGCAGGCCGAGGCCACCGCGGCGGCTTTCGCTGCCGTCGAACCCTGGCAGCTCTCCCGGCGCGGGCTGCGTTCCGACGGCAGCGCCTTCACCGTGGATTCCCTGGCCCGCTACTTCCTTCACGACGCGCTCCATCACCTCTGGGACGTCCGTCCCCGGTAGGGGCTCCGTCCCGCAGTCTGAGTCCCACAGGCTGAGTCCCGCAGGCTGAGTCCCGCCGCCGGCTACGGGGTCCGGCGGCGCAGCGTCACCGAACCCAGCACCAGGAAGGCCACGGTAAAAGCCGCCAGGATCCCCACTTCACGCAGGACGTCTGGCGCTGCATCCGTCTCGGTTGAGACGTCCTGGAGCGCTGAGATCGTGTGGGAGAGGGGCAGCCAATCGGAGACTGCCGCCAGGACATCGGGCATCTGGTCGCGGGGAATGAATATCCCGCCCAGGAGGATCTGTGGAAAAACGATGGCAGGCATGAACTGGATCACCTGGAACTCGGTGCGGGCAAAAGCACTGGCGAACAGGCCCAGGGTGGTGCCCAGGAGGGCATTCATCACGGCCACGAAGACCAGCAGCCACGGCGGGGAACTCACTTCAAGGCCGCAGACCCACACGGAAAAGCCGGCCGCGATCAGTGACTGCACGGTTCCCAGGAGTCCAAACGCGACCGCGTAACCTGCTATCAGGTCGAATTTGCCCACCGGCAGCGTCATCAGCCGTTCCAGCGTCCCCGAGCGCCGCTCCCGCAGGGTGGTGATGCTGGTTACGAGGAACATGACCACAAAAGGGAAAAGACCCAGCAGGGCCGGCCCCACCTGCCCAAACACCGAAGTGTCCACGAAGATCCAGGACATCAGGCCGATCAGCAGGATGGGCATCACCAGGAGCAGGACGATGGTGCGGGGATCATGCCGGACCTGCCGGAGGACGCGGACAGCGGTGGCCAGGGCCGGCCGGGGCTTCACGGTTCTCCGCCGAGCAGGACAAGGAAAGCCCGGTCAGCGTCGCGTGCCCCGGTCTGTTCCAGGAGCTCCATGGGGGTCAGGTCAGCCAGCAGCCGGCCTTTGTGCAGCAGGAGCAGGCGTCCACAGCGGCTGGCCTCATCCATGACATGGCTGCTCACCAGCAGGCTGGTGCCGCGTTCGGCGAGCTGCGCGAACAGCTTCCAGAGCTCCTGGCGCAGCAGCGGATCGAGTCCCACGGTTGGCTCGTCGAGCACCAGCAGGTCCGGGTTGCCGACCAGTGCGGCCGCCAGCGAGACCCTGCTGCGCTGGCCGCCACTGAGGCCGGACACGGGCCGGTGGGCTTCGGGTCCGAGATTAACCTCACGGATGGCCTGCTCCACGGCGTCCCTCCCGCGTCCCAGCAGCCGCGCAAAGTAGGCCAGGTTCTCCGCTGCCGTGAGATCGTCGTAGACGCTGGGCGCCTGGGTCATATAGCCGATCCGGCCGCGCAGCTGGGCCGAACCGGCCGGCTGACCCAGCACAGTGACCACTCCGCCGCTGGTTATCTGGGTGCCTGCCACGGACCGCAGGAGCGTTGTTTTGCCGCTGCCGCTTGGACCCATCAGGCCAACCACCTGGCCGCGTGGAACCTCCAGCGACAATCCGCTGAACACTTCCCTCCCGCCGCGCCGCACGGCGAGGTTCTGCACGGACACCGCTGATAGTCTTTCCATGGCACTCAGGATAGACAGGGTGCTTATGAAATACTCGGGCGCCCGTCATTAGAGGGCGTCCCACGAAGGAGATCGATGTCCTACCCCCAGACAAGCCGCGAAATCCACCTGGCCTCCCGTCCCGAAGGGTGGCCCGTTGACGGGAACTTCCGGCTGACCGAAGTTCCCGTGCCTGAACTGCAGGACGGCCAGGTCCTGGTTCGGAACACGGCAATGTCGGTTGACCCCTACATGCGCGGCCGGATGAATGATGTGAAGTCTTATGTTCCGCCCTTCCAGCTCGATCAGCCGCTCGACGGCGGCGCCGTCGGTGAAGTCATCGAGTCCCGTTCCGACGCCCTCAAGCCCGGCGACACCGTTCTGCATGGCCTGGGCTGGCGGGACTACGCCGTCCTGGACGGCGCACGTGCCCGCAGGATCGATACCAGCCTGGCCCCGGCCAGCGCTTACCTCGGCGCTTTGGGCCTGACCGGCCTGACCGCCTACGCCGGCCTGACCAAGGTGGCTGAATTCAAGGAAGGCGACACCGTCTTCGTTTCAGGCGCTGCCGGCGCCGTGGGATCCCTGGTTGGCCAGATCGCCAAGGCACTGGGCGCACGCCGGGTAATCGGAAGCGCCGGTTCCGCGGAGAAGGTGGAGCGGCTGCTGGAACTGGGCTTCGACGCCGCCTTCAATTATCACGACGGTCCCGTCAAGGAGCAGCTGGCACAGGCCGCCGGTGCCGAAGGTATCGACGTCTACTTTGACAATGTCGGCGGAGATCATCTTGAAGCCGCGATTTCGGTGCTGAACAAGTTCGGGCGGATTGCCATGTGCGGCGCGATTTCGCAGTACAACACCACCGAAAAGCCCACCGGACCGCGCAACCTGGCGCTGGCGATCGGCAAGGAACTGACGCTGCGTGGATTCATTGCGAGCAGCTACAACCAGTACGCGGACGAATTCGCCGCGCTGATGGCCGGTTGGCTGCGCGACGGCCAGGTCAGCTATGACGAGACCTTTGTCGACGGCCTGGAGAACGCACCGCAGGCGTTCATCGACCTGATGAAGGGCGCCAACAAGGGCAAAATGGTGGTCCGGCTGGGCTAGCCCGGAGCACCGGGGTTCACCCGGGCACCCCGGTTTAGCGGATCACCCGGTTTAGCGGGCCCTGCGGCGTTTCCTCGCCGCGAACAGGCGGGAGGCCTCCGCTGCCGCGTCAACGAGCTGCTTTGCTGAGGCATCCCAGCCGTATTCGCCGGCCCGGCGCAGCCCGGCGGCGGCGGTCGCCTCCCAGCACCCCGGATCCGTAAGATCATTGACTGCTGCCGCGAAGGCTTCCGGCCTGTCCGGATCAACCAGAAGGGCCGCCCCGCCGGACACCTCGCGGAAAATGGGGATGTCACTGGCAATCACGGGTGTCCCGGCCGCCATGGCTTCGATCACGGGCAGTCCGTAACCCTCCGCCTTGGACAGAGTGACCAGCGCAGTGGCCCGGCGGAGCAGGGCATCGTATTCCTCATCGGTTACCCCGTTGTGGAAGACCAGCCGGGACGGTTCCGCGGCCAGCGCTGCCAGCTCGGACTGCCTGTCCGGGCTGATCCTGCTGAGCAGGTGAAGGGTGTAACCGGGCAGGGCGGACATGCCGCGAACGATCGTCTCAACATTCTTGTACGGCATGAAGGAACCCATGTAGAGCAGGAACGGTTCCGGCGCGGAACCGGCCGCACGCGGCACGGTCCCGGGCTGCGGGGCGTTGGAGACCAGCCGGACCGGACGGCGGGTCAGGCGGTGCCGTTTGATCAGGTCAGCCGTGGTGTGGCTGATGGTGGCGACGACGTCGGCCCGGTTCAGGAGCACGCGCTGTGGCCAGTAGGCCAGGTGGTAGAGCCGCCACAGCAGCCGCACCGGCAGCGGCAGGAAACCCGGCGGCGTCGGATTCTGGTAGTAGATCAGGTCGTGCAGGGTCAGAATCAGCGGGTAGTTCCGCCCCCAGCTGCCCATGGTCTGCATCGGGCTGACCACCGCATCGGCGTCGAACCGGTTAAGCCTGCGCGCGACGAAAAGCTCAGCGGGGGAGAGTGGGGAATTAACCTTGACCCAGGGCACATCCGGGAGCAGCGCCAGCTGTCTCTCGTCACTGATCAGCATCTGCACCTGCGCATGCCGGGACACGGCCTCGATAAGGCTGGCACCGTACCGGCTGATCCCGTCGTGCTGATCAGTGCGCGTGAACCGGGCATCGAACAGAATTTTCATGCCCGGTGCCTCCGGTCCAGGAAGCCGGCGATCAGGGCCGCCGCCGCGTCCGGGGCCTCGTAGTGCACCAGGTGCCCGCAGCCCTCGATGATCTCCAGCTCCGAGTCCGGGATCATGCCGGCGAGCCTGCGCTGGGCGGGAACCGACCCGAGATCATCCCGGTCCGCCGCGATCAGCAGGACGGGCATCCGCAGCGCCGCAGCGGAGTCCCGCACGGTCTCGGAAATGGAGGAACGGAACGCTTCTAGTACGACGGCGCGGGAAGCGAAGGCGCTGAAGTAGGCATCGTGCTGGGCATGGATCCAGCGGCGCAGCCCCGGATCGGACGTCTTTGCCATCATGATGCTCGTGCCCCGCACGATGAGGGGATGGGCCAGCAGGGCATGCCCGGCAGCCTCCGGCAGCTTCGCCGCGGCCCGGTAATACAGTTCGGCTGCCTTGCTGGTGATGCCCTTCGGCCCCTCCAACGCCGGTTCGCAGATCGGGTTGACCAAAACGAGTTCGCTGATCAGTTCCGGCGATTCCGCCGCGGTCCGTGCCGCGACGATCGAACCGAAGGAATGGCCCAGCAGGACCGTGTCGCTGCCCAGCCCGAGTTCACTGAAACTGGCGCGGACAAAGTCCGCGTAGGCCGCCGCGTCATGGGTGCCCGGAAGGACGGCGCCCTGGCCAAATCCAGGCAGGTCCGGGACGATCACGCGGTGGTTCGGCAGGGCCTCGGCGATGCGGAGCAGGCCGTGGTGGTCGCCCCGGAAACCATGCACCATAAAAATGGGCGGCGCGTCCGGAGCCCCGCCAAGCTGGGGGAAGTCCCAGCACCGCTGGGCCGTCCCCTGGACCCGGTAGGTACGGACATCCGCTTCGCGCGTGAACGGTCCGGGAGCACCCATTCCGGCGGTGCCGGGCCGGCGCAGCAGCCGCATCTAGTTCACCTCACGGGGGTCTGAGCCGGTGCGCTGACCGCGGTCGAGTGCGTTGAGGGAGGCCATCTGGGCGGCGTCGAGCTCGAAGGAAAACACGTCGAGGTTCCCGGCGATCCGGTCCTCGCTGCTGGCCTTGGGAATCACGGTGTTCCCGGACTGGATATGCCAGCGCAGCACCACCTGTGCAGGTGTCCGTCCCAGATCAGCTGACATCTCTTCGATCACTGGATCGGCCAGGACGGCGCCCCGTCCCAGGGGACTCCAGGCAACCGTGCGGATGCCGTACGCGTCGTGGAAGGCCCGCAGTCCGGCCTGCGCCAGCCACGGATGAAGCTCCACCTGGTTTACCGCGGGCACGATTCCGGTGGCTGCGGCCAGTTCCTCGAGGTGCTCCTGGTTGAAATTCGAGACGCCGATGGCGCGCACCCGTCCGGACGCATAGATCTCCTCCAGCGCCCGGTAGGTTTCGACGAACAGTCCCCGTCCGGGGCAGGGCCAGTGGATGAGATAGAGGTCAAGGTATTCGAACCCCAGCCGGTCCAGCGAGGCATCAAAGGCGCGGAAGGCGGCATCGTACCCCTGGTCGGTGTTCCAGAGCTTGGACGTGACGAACAGGTCGTCGCGGACCACATGCCCTGCGGCTGTGAAGTTCCGGACCGCAGCGCCGACGCCTTCCTCGTTGCCGTACAGGGCGGCAGTGTCGATGTGCCGGTAACCGGCGTCCAGGGCGGAGGTGACCAGTTCCGCGGCCTCCCTCGGCGGGACTTTGTACGTGCCGAATCCGGCCTGGTCCATCTCCACGCCGTTGTTCAAGGTCAGTTTTGGGGCCCGTTGCATGCTCAAACTCTACCGAGATCAGCCCGCGGGGTTAGCAACGAGGTGGTGCGGGTCCCTGACCACGGCTTATTAGACTTGCTGACCTGCAGTTTTAAAGTTTTCGTGGCGCTAAACGTAAAAGCTTGATTCCATAGGCCTACAGTGCGCCGAGCTGGAAGGCCCCCGCCTGCGCTACATCCCGCTCTCAGAGTCACGGTCACGCCATGAGAACCTAAACAGAACAACAAACAATGGATCGGAGGGAGTCGATGGTGACTCTAGGAGAGATATTCGTCAGCGAAATGATGGGTACAGCAGCCCTGATCGTCCTGGGCTGCGGCGTCGTCGCAAACGTGGCCTTGGTGAAGACCAAAGGCAATGGCGGCGGCTTCCTGATGGTGAACTGGGGGTGGGGGCTCGGCGTGTTCGCCGGCGTCTATCTGGCAGCGGTTTCCGGCGCCCACATCAACCCCGCAGTGACCGTCGGCATCATCACCAGCGGCGCGGAGGAGTTCGTTCCCGGCATCGACGTGACCTTCGGCTCCACGCTGACCTACTTCGGCGGGCAGCTGCTCGGGGCAATGATCGGCGCCTTCGCAGCCTGGCTGGCCTACAAGAAACAGTTCGACGAAGAGCCGGATCCGGCCAACATCCTTGGTGTGTTCTCCACCGGGCCTGCCATCCGGTCCTATGGCTGGAACCTCGTGACCGAAGTTATCGGCACCTTCATGCTGATGGTCGTTATCGTGGCCTTCGCCGGCACTCCTTCGGGGCTGGGGCCGTTGGCTGTGGCGCTGCTGGTCGTCGGCATTGGTGCCTCCCTCGGCGGTCCGACAGGCTACGCCATTAACCCGGCGCGTGACCTCGGCCCCCGCATCGTCCACGCCCTGCTGCCGATCCGCAACAAGGGAAACAGCGACTGGGCCTATGCCTGGGTGCCTGTTCTCGGGCCCCTGGTCGGCGGAGCGCTCGGCGGCTGGGTAGGCTCGATTATTCCACTGCCGGCAATCCTCTAACCGGTCCCGGGTCCCACGATCCACTCACCTCGAAGGAGAGACCAAGTGTCAGACAGCAAGCAGCAGTACGTCATCGCGATCGATCAGGGCACCACGAGCAGCCGGGCGATTGTCTTCGACCACACCGGCAGCATCGTCTCGTCCGGACAAAAAGAACATGAGCAGATCTTTCCCCGCGCCGGCTGGGTGGAGCACAACCCCGAAGAGATCTGGACCAATGTCCGCGAAGTCGTCGGAACCGCCCTCTCCAAGGCGAACCTCACCCGGCACGACATCGCCGCCGTGGGAATCACCAACCAGCGCGAAACCGCGGTGGTCTGGGACCGCTACACCGGCAAACCCGTCTACAATGCGATCGTCTGGCAGGACACCAGAACCCAGCCCATCGTGGATGAACTGGCCAAGGACGGCGGGATGGACCGGTTCAAGTCCAAAGTGGGCCTGCCGCTGGCAACCTACTTCTCCGGCACCAAGATCAAATGGATCCTCGATAATGTTGACGGTGCCCGGGAAAAGGCCGAAAAGGGCGAGCTGATGTTCGGGAACACGGACTCCTGGGTCGTCTGGAACCTCACCGGAGGGGTTGAGGGCGGGGTCCATATCACTGACGTCAGCAACGCCTCGCGGACCATGTTCATGGACCTGGACACGCTGCAGTGGGACGACTCGATCCTGGAGGTCTTCGGTGTTCCGAAGTCGATGCTCCCCGAGATCCGGTCCTCGTCCGAAGTCTACGGAGCGGTGCACGGTTCCCAGCTGCTCCGTGAAGTCCCGGTAGCGGGCATTCTGGGCGATCAGCAGGCCGCGACCTTTGGGCAGGCAGCCTTTGGGATCGGGGACGCAAAAAACACTTACGGCACCGGCAACTTCCTGATCTTCAATACCGGTGAAGAGAAGGTCATGTCGCAGAACGGCCTCCTCACCACGGTGGCCTACAAAATCGGGGACAGGCCTCAGGTCTATGCGCTCGAAGGGTCCATCGCCGTCACCGGTTCATTGGTCCAGTGGCTGCGGGACAACCTCGGCATCATCAAGAGCGCCCCGGAAATCGAAAAGCTGGCCGAGGCGGTGGAGGATAACGGCGGCGTGTACATCGTCCCCGCGTTCTCCGGCCTCTTCGCGCCGCACTGGCGCGCTGACGCCCGCGGTGTGATCGTCGGCCTGACCCGGTTCGTGAACAAGAACCATATTGCCCGGGCCGCACTGGAAGCCACGGCCTTCCAGACCCGGGAAGTGCTCGACGCCGTCAATGCCGACTCCGGTGTTCCGCTCACCGAACTGCGGGTCGACGGCGGCATGGTCGCCAACGACGCGCTGATGCAGTTCCAAGCTGACATCCTGGGCGTTGACGTTGTCCGCCCCGAGGTCGTGGAAACCACGGCGCTCGGAGCTGCGTACGCCGCCGGCCTCGCCGTCGGCTTCTGGAATGACACCGCGGAACTCGCGTCAAACTGGAAGGAAGACAAGCGCTGGACCCCGCAGATGGAGCCGGCGGAGCGCGACCGCCAGATGCGGCTGTGGAACAAGGCCGTCACGCGCACCTTCGATTGGGTGGACGAAGACGTGCGTTAAGGTCCGGTTCCCTGTCCGGAGGGACATGCGCCAGGACCGGGAATGCCGTTTTCCACCGGAAAACGGCATTCCCGGTGTCTGCATGGGTCCGTAACCGGGCGCGCGGCACCTGTTCCGCTGCCGCCGTCGGGCACTGCCTGTTGTAAAGTGGATAAATGACCGCTTTGCTCCTCCTTAGATAGCCGCGTTGATGCACAACGCGGCAGCCCCTTGCATTTGACGAGGGGCTTTTGTGTGTCTGGGAAGAGTTAACAGCGCAGGCGGAACCGGCGGCATGCCGGAGACCGCGGATCACCAGGATTCATTGAGGACAGAGGCGAAGCATAGTGAGCACGCAGTCACAGACTGACCAGTCGGAAGATGCCGTATACAGTTTCGCGGCCATGGAGCAGAAGTGGCCGGCCGTCTGGGACGATCTTGGCGTCTTCACGCCCGCCGACGACGGAAGCCGTGAACGCCGCTACGTCCTGGACATGTTCCCGTACCCCTCGGGTGACCTGCACATGGGCCATGCTGAAGCATTCGCCATGGGCGACGTTGTTGCCCGCTACTGGCGCCAGCTCGGCTTCGACGTGCTGCACCCAATCGGCTGGGACTCCTTCGGCCTGCCCGCTGAAAACGCGGCCATCAAGCACAACGCCCACCCCAGCGAGTGGACGTACCGCAACATCGATACCCAGGCTGAGTCCTTCAAGCGCTACGCGATCAGCGTGGACTGGTCCCGGCGCCTGCACACCTCGGATCCCGGCTACTACCGGTGGACGCAGTGGCTGTTCACCCGCTTCTACGAGCGTGGACTGGCCTACCGGAAAAACTCCCCGGTCAACTGGTGCCCCAAGGACCAGACCGTGCTGGCCAACGAGCAGGTTGTCAACGGCGCCTGTGAACGCTGCGGCACCCAGGTCACCAAGAAGTCGCTGAACCAGTGGTACTTCAAGATCACCGACTACGCCGACCGGCTCCTGGATGACATGGAACAGCTCAAGGGCTACTGGCCGGAGCGTGTTCTGGCTATGCAGAAGAACTGGATCGGCCGCTCCGAAGGCGCCCACGTCCGCTTCAATATCGAAGCCGCCGGCGGCAAGCCCGAAGAGCAGGTCACCGTCTTCACCACACGTCCGGACACCCTGTACGGAGCAACCTTCTTCGTGGTCGCTGCCGACGCGCCGCTGGCACTGGACCTGGTGACCGAAGAGCACCGTGAGGCCCTGCTGGAATACCGCGAGCAGGTCAAGGCCCTCTCCGACATCGAACGCCAGGCCACCGACCGCACGAAGACCGGTGTCTTTACCGGCCGCTATGCAGTCAACCCGCTCAACGGCGAAAAGCTGCCGGTCTGGGCCGCCGACTACGTGCTGGCCGACTACGGCACCGGCGCCATCATGGCCGTCCCGGCACATGACCAGCGAGACCTGGACTTCGCCAAGGCCTTCGGCCTGCCCGTGCGTGCCGTCCTCGACACCGGCGAAGAAGACCCCGCCGTCTCCGGCACCGCCACCACCGGCGAGGGAACCCTGGTGAACTCCGGCAGCCTGGACGGGCTGCCGAAGGCGGAGGCTATTCCCGCTGCCATCCGCGTGCTGGAGGAGAAGGGCACCGGCGAGAAGTTCGTGAACTTCCGGCTGCGGGACTGGCTGCTCTCCCGGCAGCGCTTCTGGGGAACCCCCATCCCGATCATCCACTGCGAAAAGTGCGGCGAGGTTCCGGTTCCGGATGACCAGCTGCCGGTGACCCTGCCGGACAACCTGAAGGGCGAGGCACTGGCGCCCAAGGGCACCTCTCCGCTGGCTTCGGTTGAGGAATGGGTCAACGTCCCGTGCCCGTCCTGCGATGGTCCGGCCAAGCGGGACACGGACACCATGGACACGTTCGTGGACTCCTCCTGGTACTTCATGCGCTTCGTTTCCCCGCACTACACCGAGGGTCCCTTCGATCCCGAAGCCGTGCGGAACTGGATGCCGGTGGGGCAGTACGTGGGCGGTGTGGAGCACGCCATTCTGCACCTGCTTTACTCCCGGTTCTTCACCAAGGTGGTCAAGGACATGGGCCTCATTGAGGCCGACGAGCCGTTCAGCGCCCTGCTGAACCAGGGCCAGGTGCTCAACGGCGGCAAGGCCATGTCCAAGTCGCTGGGCAACGGTGTGGACCTGGGCCAGCAGCTGGATAAATACGGTGTCGACGCCGTGCGCCTCACCATGATCTTCGCGTCTCCGCCGGAGGACGACGTCGACTGGGCGGATGTTTCGCCGTCGGGCTCCGCCAAGTTCCTGGCCCGCGCCTGGCGCCTGGGCCAGGACATCACCAGCGAGCCCGGAGCCGATGTCGCCGCGGGTGATAAAAAGCTGCGCGCGGTTACGCACCGCACGGTCGCGGACGCCGCCGATCTGCTGGATGCCGGCAAGTTCAACGTCGTCATTGCCAAGCTGATGGAACTGGTCAATGCCACCCGCAAGACCATCGATTCCGGTGCCGGCGCAGCCGACCCGGCCGTCCGCGAGGCTGCTGAAGCCGTGGCCGTGATCCTGAGCCTCTTCGCGCCGTACACGGCGGAAGACCTCTGGAACGCGCTGGGCCACCCGGCCTCCGTGGCGAACGCCGGCTGGCCGGCAGTCGACCCGGAGCTGCTCGTACAGGACAGAGTGACTGCCATCGTCCAGGTCAAGGGCAAGGTCCGCGACCGGCTCGAGGTTCCGGCCGACATCACCGAGGATGCCCTGCGCGAACTGGCACTTTCCTCGGAGCAGATCATCAAGGTCCTCGACGGAGCCGGGATCCGCACGGTGATCGTCAAGGCACCCAAGCTCGTGAACATCGTGCCGGCCTAGGACTGCGCTCCATGGACTGGACGGCGCTGCGCGGACGGTGGTTCAAGCCCCGGGCAACCGGGGCGGACACCGTGCCGCCGCCGCGCATCGCCGTCGTCACGGATTCATCCTGCTCGCTGCCCAGCGGCTGGGCGGAGTCGGAACGCGTCGCCGCCCTGGTCCGGGTCGTTTCCATGCCCGTGATGATCGGCGACCAGATCTACGGTGAGGGCACCGACAAAATGATCGGTGCCCTGGCCCTGGCTCTCGCGCAGGGACAGGACGTCCGCACGTCACGCCCGGCGCCGGGGCAGTTTGAGGCGGTGTACGCCGAACTCGCCGACGCCGGCTACGCAGCCATTGTCTCCGTCCACCTTTCCGGCAAACTCTCCGGAACCGTGGACTCGGCCCGCCTGGCGGCCCGGACGGCAAAAATCCCGGTCCACGTTGTAGATACTGCGTCCGTGGCCATGGGACTGGGATTCGCGGTGGAGGCCGCGGCGGAAGCGGCGGCAGCGGGTGCGGACGCTCAGAGCGTGGCGTTGGCTGCCACGTCCCGGGCTGCCGCAGGTGACATCCTCTTTTACGTCCCCAGCCTCGAACAGCTCCGCCGCGGCGGCCGGATCGGGGCTGCCGCCGGATGGTTCGGCACCCTGCTGGCGGTCAAACCGATCCTGGCCATCCGGGACGGACTGGTGGTCCCGATCGAACGTGTCCGCACTGCCCCGAAGGCCCTGGCCCGGCTGGAAGAGCTCTGCCGCGCGGAGCTCGCTGCCAGAACCGGACCGGTCCGTGTGGCAGTGCACCATTTCGGCAACGAAGCGGAGGCCGAGCGGCTGGCGTCGGCGGTGATCCGTGAACGTGCCGATGCAACGGTGTTGCTGTGTCCGCTGCCCGCTGTGCTGGCCGCCCACGCCGGTCTTGGTGTGCTGGCGGTGGCTATTGCGGCGGCGGTGGATCCAGGGCCTGCTGAAACAGGCACGAATGCCAGCGGGCCGGCCGGTCCCGGACCGGCAGAAACAAAGGATGCCGGCCAGCAGGATCCCGGACCGTCCCGCGGTCAGCGGCCGGATGCCGCCGGGCAGGGAACGGATCCCGCTCCGGTGAGCGGCTCAGCATCAGTGCGTGACTTGGATCCGGACACGGACATCGACTGACCCTCCACAACTTCCGGCAGGTACCGGTACGGCCCGAAGGCATCCACAACGGCTTCGGTTGAACCGGCAGGACAGGCTGCCCGGGCTAGGTTTCAGGGATGGCCGCACACCGCTGGGACACCGAACCTGCACAAATCCTGCCCTCGCGCCTCACAGTCCGCCGCCGGAGGGAACGGCAGGCCGCTGGTCTGCCGCCGGAATCAGCTGGCAGGCGGTTGGACAGCGCCCTTCCGGACGAGACCCCGGACGGTATCCAGGCTGCTGAGCAACCGGCTGCCCTTCCCCGACGGTGGCGGTTTCCGCTGCGTGCTGCCGTTATGTTTGCGTGCCTGCTGGTGGCGGCAGCCGTCGCCATACCCCTGATCCAGAATCGTGAGCCACACGAAACCATTGCCGTGGAACTTGGTGCCGGCGTGGACACCGCGGAGGGTGGCGTCACATCCATTCCTGGATCGGACCAGCCTGCGTTGGGCCTGCCGGGAACGGATTTAGCCACGGGACCGGCCCAGAACCCGTCGGATGGCGCGCCACCGGGTGAGCTGCCCGGGTCGCCGGAACGGACAACAGCCACCAGCCCTGAATTCGTGGTCCACGTGGCCGGAGCCGTTGCCGCCCCGGGAATCGTGCGTATCAAGTCCGGTGGCAGGGTGGCCGACGCGGTTGGGGCGGCAGGCGGGGCCCTGCCCGAAGCTGACCTCACCCTGGTGAACCTCGCCGCACTCATGGAAGACGGAAGCATGGTGGTGATCCCCGCGATTGGCTCGGACGCCGCGGGACCGGCAGTCGCTTCGGCCCCCTTTGGTCCATCTGGGCCTGAAAACCCATCCGGGCCGGGGGTGGGTTACACGCCGGGGTATGCATCTGGGGTGGGTGGTGGCGCAGCGGGAGGTGTAACCGGCGGCAGACCAGCTGCGGGGCCGGTAAACCTCAACACCGCCACCGATGCTGAACTACAGACTCTTCCCCGTGTGGGGCCGGTCCTGGCAGCACGGATCGTAGCCTGGCGGACCGACCACGGCAGGTATACGCGGCCGGAAGACCTGGATGCCGTACCGGGAATCGGGGAGGCCATGCTCGCAGCGCTTCTGCCATTGGTTACGGTCTGACCCCTGTGGGACCTGCCCCCGGGCGCGGGCGTTGAGGCGGCTAGCCCCGGTAATGAGGAGCCTGTTTTAGCCGCTACTATTTCAGAATGCCCACTGAGCCCATCCCCGAAGATTTATGGTTCGAACCTAGTGTTCAGCTGGAGGGGAGTGGCATAGTTATCCGCCCTGCTTTACGTCTTCTCACCCTTGCAACATTGGAAGAAAGCATCAGTGGAATGGCTGCCGATGTCGCGGGGAGGCCGCGTACAAGCTGTGTGCCCTTTGTGATCATCCAGAATTGGAGCGCATTGTTTCCGGACCTGGGGCCAGCCAACTATACGCTGAGCGAAAGTCGATTCTATTTTCCCTTGGCGCTTGAATTTGATAACCGGGCCTCCTTCGACATAACCGAACTGCAGGGTGTAATAATATTACTGATTTCTGCAAACGGTAAGCGCCTGGAACTTCCGATAAGCCGATTATTTGCAGATTTCATCCTTCTGACAGAGACTCTCGGGATGATGCTTCAAGCGGCCGGAGATAATACCTTCAGAGTATTGTCTGTGCCTCAGGAGGGCTCCGATGTGAAAGTGCCACAAGTAGCCGACACGGGTGCTCTAATGTCCCAGGCAAATTTTGACAGGATTCTGAAATCTCCAAGGGCTTGGCGGGCTAAGATCAGCGCAAATCCTCGACTTTATGTCGATCAAGCTAATGATTCGGTCACTTACGAACACTACTTTATTGACCCGGTGGACAGGCGAGTCTCAAAAACACTCGTTCAGGAGATATGCCTTCTCTGTTTAACAACCGAAAATATAACGCGGGAGCACTGCACGCCGAACTGGCTGATGAAAAAAATGCAACTTCAACCAATTGTGGCATCGGTTTTGTGTGAAACATGCAACAACGAGCAAGGTCGTAAACTTGAGTCTCCAATTGAGCAGGCGTTTATCGCAGGCAGTTTCCTCAGTGATGAGAAACTGACAAATATGTGGGCGCTAAAAACCGCTCTCACGCTCGCGGCTTCCCAGAATATTCACGTCCCGCGCGTATTGGCGGAGGCTGTTCGCGCTGGTGACACTAGCCTGGGCGGAGCCCAGGTGCTGGCGCTTCGTGATCAAGGTTCTTCGCCGAAAAGAGAGTTTAGATTCGTAGTGGCATCACTCAGCGATGAAGATCGTGAGAATGGCCGATTTGCACTCCTGTTTACCTTCTTGGACTTTAGTTTCCTTGTGCTGCGCTGGAAGCATGCCAGTCCTTCATTGGAAACACTCGTGCGTGATATAACTTCCACACAATATCCCGAAGTATCGCATCTGGGAGTGATGCACATATTGCTTGAAAGATTGAGTGGTACGAGGTTGGTGGCCAAATTGCCAGGGGAGACTTGGTTGTAACGTCGCTTGACCGCGCACATCCTGGACCAAACCCAACCGGTGTTCTAAGCGGCGACGTCGAAAAGACCGGGTGGCCGCTGCCATTGCCTCGGATCCTCTGCATCAGTGACGAACCGGTTGAAGGCAATCAATGAGTGCCCTGTTGGCACGGATCTGGATTCGGCCATCAACTGGCCCTCCACACGGTCTGTCCGGGCACGGTATCGGTGGTAGGTATCCGCATCGTCCGGGGACCGGGGGCAGGTCAGGGCAACAGATGCCTAACTTAGCGGAATGACCGCGAACCGCTGGGATGTCGAACCCGCCAATACCCTGGGAACCTGGCTCGCTGCACATCACTGGGAATGGTTTCCTGGCCGGCCCCAGGGGACCCTCCTCCGCCGAACCGGCCGGGACCGGGGGTGAGGCGGCGCAGCCGCTGGGACCGCTACACATCAGCCGCCGTCTCTCAGTCCTCCGCAGGTGGCCCGCCCGGCCTGACCGGCCCGCACCTGTCGGCGCCGCCGCGGCCCGGCTCAGATCAGGCTCACCAACCAGGTTCGCGCCCCCACGAGCTGGCAGCTTCGCCGACAGTCTTAGGGCTCACACGGGCAGGGATGGAACGTACCGGCGGTCTAGCTGAACGGTTGCTTGGTTCTTCCGGGCCGCTGCCGACACCCTTGACCGAGCTTCGCCTCGTGCCGGTCGCCGCGGCCGCGTGGGCCACCGCTGCGGCAGCCATCCGCCTGCCGGCACCAACTGTCTTCCTCGCAGCAGGCGCCGGGGCAGCCTTGCTGCTGGTGCTCGGGACTGCGATCTTTTTCCGGCGCAGCGGTGCGGTGCGAAGCGTGGCAGCCGCGTGCCTTGCACCGCTGGCGGTCGTCGTGCTGGTTGCTGCCGCCGCTGGAACATCCCTCCTGCACCGCACCGGCGGCCCGATCGACGACGCGATTGCCGGGCAAGCTGTCATCTCGGGAGAGTTTCGTGCCGCGGGGGATGCCCGGGCGGGGACGCCGGACCGCTTTAGCGGCGAGCCGCGCTACCTGGTGTCCGCACGGCTGGAGAGTTTCACCCTGGATGGCACCCGCTCGACTGCCCAGGCGCCAGTGCTGGTCATTGGAAGCAACGCGTATGCGCACATACGGCTCGGCGACAGTTTCACCACCTCCGGCACGCTTTCAGCCACCGGTGCAGGCGATCCGGCCGCAGCGGTGCTCCGGGCCGGCCGAGCGCCGGCCGTGATCCGTGCCGCGGGTCTCTATGGAACGGCGACGGCCCTCCGCACAAACTTCACGGAACAATCCAAAGAGCTGGGACGTACGGATGCCTCGGGCCTGCTGCCCGGGATGGTACTGGGAGACCGGGCAGCACTTGCAGACGATCTTGCAACCGCCATGAAGGACACCGGGCTGACACACCTCACGGCTGTGTCAGGGGCCAACTGCAGCTATCTGCTGGCCTTCGTCGTCCTGGCCGCGCGGGTGCTGCGGCTGCCGAGGTTCTGGGCGGCGGCAGCAGGTCTTATGGTCCTGGCCGCCTTCGTCCTGGTGGTGCGTCCGGACCCCAGCGTCCTGCGCGCCGCGGTGATGGGATCCATCGGAACGGCAGCGGTGCTGACCGGGCGGGGCAAGGTTCCGGCCTCCCTGCTCTGCCTGTGCATAACGGTTCTCCTGGTCATTGATCCGTGGCTCAGCGGGAGTTACGCCTTCATACTCTCGGTGTGCGCCACCTCCGGGCTCATTGTGCTGGGACCAAGGTTCGCAGCGGCGCTCGAACGGGTACTGCCGCAGCCGCTGGCAGTGCTCACGGCCGTGCCATTGGCGGCCCAGGTTGCCTGCGCACCGGTCCTGATTCTGCTGCAGCCCGATGTGCCGCTGTATTCGGTGCCCGCCAATATCGCAGCTGCGCCGGTGGTGCCGATGATCACCATCTTGGGCATGGCAGCTGTCGTCCTGGCCTCCGTGTTTCCGGCGCTGGCCATCGTTCCGCTGTGGGCAGCCGGTGCCGGCGCAGGCTGGGTGGCGCTGGTCGCGCGCTTCTTCGCCGGCGCGCCCGGTGCGCTGCTGCCATGGCTGCCCGGGGCTGTGGGGGCTGCACTGATGGCCGTAGCCAGTGCAGCCGTGGTGGGAGGCAGCCTGCTGATCGGCAGGAGCCAGGTGGGGGACCCGGCCGGTGAACCGGCGGTGCGTACTGGCCGCGGGACCTGGAGCAGACGCTGGCTGACTGCCGGGGCCGTTGTGCTGTTGGCCGTGACAGCGTTCCTCTGGTGGCGGCCCGGTGCGCGGGCCCCCGCGGCCGGAGACTGGGCTGCGGCGGCCTGCGACGTGGGGCAGGGCGACGCAATGGTGATCAGGACCGGTCCCGCCGCGGCGGTCGTCATCGACGCCGGGCCCGAACCCAAAGCGATGGACAGCTGCCTTGATGACCTCCGGATCGATACCGTGGACCTCCTCGTCATCAGCCACGTCCACGCCGATCACTACGCCGGCGCTGATGCAGCGGGGGATGGCCGGCACGTTCACGGCCTGGCCTTTTCCTCAGCAGAAACGGAGCTGCCCCGGGAGATCGCCGGGCTGGCGGCTGGTCTGGGCCTGGAGCCGCAGCGGCTTTTCCGCGGGATGCACGGCGAAAGCGGAGCCGTGCGGTGGCAGGTCCTCTGGCCACCAGCCAGCGGCACACTGGCCGGCGCCGGCTCCGGTGCCGGCGCCGGTGACCAGAACGGCGCAGGAATGCTCCCGGGAACGATCACGAACGAGAACGATGCCAGTGCTGTGCTGCTGCTCCAGACCGCGGGCCTGACCTTTCTCTTTACGGGAGACATCGAAGCGGACGCCGCGGTCCGCCTGCTGCAGACCACGCCAGCACTGCGGGAGACGCGGATCGATGTCCTGAAAGTCGCACATCACGGCGCCCGCAACGGCGGCGCAGCACTGCCGGCTGCCGTCCGGCCCAAGCTGGCGCTCATCTCGGTGGGAGCCGAAAACACCTACGGGCATCCGTCCCTCGACACCTTGGATGCCCTGGAAGCGGCCGGTGCGCAGGTTGCCCGCACTGATCTGCTGGGAACCTTCACCCTGCGGACCGACGGTAACCGCTTGATCGTTGAACGGCTGCTGGGCGGTGGGTAGCCGAAGTGGAGGGTGGCGGTGGGCACGCCGAAACAAGCAAAAGGATGCTGCTCAGGACCTCCGCCGCCACCGGAGCGTAGCGACCGCCACCCCGGCCAGGGCCAGGGCTCCGCCGAACAATGCCGCGGCCGGCGGCACTTCGCCCAGCAGCAGCCAGGACAGCAGCACAACCACGGCCGGTACGGCGTAAGTCGACGCAGCGGTGCGCCCGGCGCTGGACCGGGAAAGAACGTAGCCCCACGTCGTGAAGGCGATCGCCGTCGGGAATATGCCCAGGTACACGACAGCGAGGGTGGAGGACAGCGGAGCACTGCCAAGCGCCTGCAGCAGCTGCGGCGTGAACGGCAGGCAGGCGATCGTTCCGGCGAGGCAGCCGATCCAGGTCATGGTGGGAGCATCCACCTGCCGCAGGAGGCTTTTCTGCAGTGTCGCCGCGCTTCCGTAGAGAACGGCGGCCACCAGCCCCAGGATCACGCCAAGGGAATCGAACTTTCCCGTGGACGTCGACACCGCGATGAACAGGACGCCGATGAGCGCGATGAACATCCCGGTGATCAGCCGCCGCGGAAAACCCTCACCCAGGAACAAACCGGCAAGGACGGCAACGATCATCGGCGCCAGATTGACCAGTAGGGCGGCGGTTCCGGCATCAATGTGCTGCTCGGCAGCATTCAGCGCCACGTTGTAGGCCCCGAACCAGGCCACGCCCCAAATAAGAATGAGCGCCAGGAGCCGGCCCCGCGGAAAACGCGTACCCGGCGCCGCTGCCTGCGGCGTGGAGCGCCTGCGGCCCAGCGCCCGGGTTGCGGGAAGCATCAGTGCCAGGGTTAGGGTTCCCACGGCGATCCGGCCCAGGGTCAGGGCACCGGGGGAATAATCGGCGGCGGCAGCCCGGATACCGACGAAGGCTGAGGCCCAGAGAACCACGGTCACCGCGATGGCCGCCCACACGAGCCTCCCACTGCCGGCCTTGTCCCTGGTGGTGGCGGAGGGAGGCGCTGGTGTCATGGAAGAATCATCGCCGGTCATGGGAGGGGGCGCCAACTTCAGTCCTGATGTGTCCTGGCCGGCAGCAGCGTCCCCCGGCAGGATGTGGCTGAAACGACCGCCGGGGGAGTTGGCCCCAGGCGCGCCGCGTGGCAATGTTGGGAGTGATCGATCCCAACCCGAGCCCAGGAGCAGCACACCCGTGAATCCGGCCGTACCTAAGAAGTCTTCCGCGAAGCCGGCGGCCGGAACGATCTCCTGGCGGGAGGTGCAGCCGGCGCCCGTGGTGCTGCTGACCGGGCCGGAGGAATACCTTGCCGGGCGGGCTATGGAAAGCATCCGCAGGCAGAGCCGCAGCGCGGCGCCGGACACTGAAGTCATCCGGATCGATGCCGCCGCCTATACGGCCGGAGAGCTGACGCTCATCGCCAGCCCATCGCTGTTTGGTGAAGCCAAGCTCATCGAGGTGGCCAACCTGGCTCACATGAGCGAGGACTTCCTTCTTGACACCCTGGCCTATCTCCGGGATCCGGCACCCGAGACGGTGCTGGTCCTGCACCATTCCGGCGGTAACCGCGGCAAGAAACTCCTTGAGGCGGTGAAGGCGGCGAAGGCGCCGGTGGTGGACTGCCAGCCCTTCAAGAAGGACGCTGACAAGATCGACTTTGTGACCCAGGAATTCCGGTCGGCGAAGCGCAGGATCGACAGCGGTGCCGTCCGGGCGCTGGTCAGCGCCGTCGGTTCAAGCCTGTCCGAACTGGCGGCTGCCTGCCAGCAGCTGATGAACGATTCCAGTGGGGCAATCACCGAGGAAACCGTCGAGAAGTACTATGGCGGCCGGGTGGAAGCCACCGCCTTCAAGGTGGCCGACGCCGCGCTGGCCGGACGTGCCGGTGCCGCCCTGTCCATGCTGCGCCACGCCCTGGCCACCGGGGTTGATCCGGTACCGCTGGTGGCTGCGCTGGCAATGAAGGTCCGGGCCGTGGCACGGGTCGCTGACCTCCGGGGATCCTCTGCGTCCCTGGCCAAGGACCTGGGCATGGCTCCCTGGCAGGTTGACCAGGCCCGCCGAGACGCCCAGCGTTTCTCCTCCGAGTCCCTGGTCAAAGCGGTCCAGGTCCTCGCCGAAGCCGATGCCCAGGTCAAGGGTGCCGGGCGGGACCCGGTCTACGCCGTTGAGCGCGCCGTCACCGTGATCGCCCTGGCCGCTTCCGGCCGCTGACCGGCCCCGGAGAACAAGAAGATCAGCAGACAGGACGACATGGCCCGGAAAACTCTCCATCCTCCGCGGATCAGCGGCATCACGCTCCCGGCCCTGGTCCAGGGAGACCCGGAACGCCTGCGGGCCCACGGACAGTACGACGGCGAGAGCTACTCGGATGCCGATCTCACCGGCCAGCTTCTGGACGGAATCTCCTTCAGCGAATGCGAACTGATCGGTGCGGACGCCCACGAGGCCAGTCTCCGCAACGCACGCTTCCTGGATACGAAAGTGGAGCGGCTCAACGCTCCGGTCCTCACAGCACCCGGACTGGTTCTCCGCGATGTCTCGATCGGAGCGTCACGGATCGGCTCTGCCGAGGCCTTTTCGGCGGAGTGGAATGCCGTGAGCATTGACGGCAGCAAGCTGGACTTCCTCAACCTGCGGGGATCGGCACTCCGGGACGTTTCGTTCAGCGACTGCGTTATTGGTGAGCTGGACCTCGGCGGAGCCAGGCTCACCCGGGCATCCTTTTCCAACACCCGGATCGACTCACTGCTCCTCGATCAGGCCGTCCTGGAACACGTGGACCTGCGCGGCGCGTCCATCCGCGGGATCTCCGGAATCGGATCGCTCCGAGGGGCAACGCTGAGCTCCCTCCAGCTGGGTGAGTTCTCCGGCGCGCTGGCAAGCCATCTCGGGATCAGCATCCGGGACTAAACAATCCAAGCACGGGCTGGGGCAGCGAACCGGCGGGGTCCTACCCAGCGTCCTTGGCGGAAAGAACCTGGAACTGGACGCTGGCTGAGCCCTCAGCCCGCGTGAAGGTGACGGTCCAGCAACCTGGCGCGTCGAAGACCACACCGGAACCGTACTCCTCTCCGGGACGGTCATAGTTGCTGCCGTAGTGGAGCCGTGGTCCCCAATCCAGGGCGTCGGCCTCCGCCGACGGGCCGGTCACTGTCATCACCGGATCCCCCGTGCCGGTGACCCGCCAAATGATCTTTTTGGTCTCCCCAGAAGCCGACAAAGGGTCGGGGTCCTGCAGTTCTCCGAACAGGGTAAGCCCCTGAGCGGAGGTGCCGACCACTTCGACCAGGCCGGAGGAGTCCAGAATCTCGGAGGGTGCAGGACATGTCTTCGAGAGCACAGGGACGGTTGGGTGGATAGGGTTCCCTCCGCCGGGCGTGCAGGCAGACAGCGGGAGTGCTGCGAGGAGTATCGCCGCCGCCAGTCCTTTCGGCAGGCGGACAGGACAATGCCGATGATGTGACGGGGGCTCTATCGTCAGACCGGGCATGCAGGCATCCTGCCACACCGTACGGAGGCCCGCACCCGGACATTCCGGGCCCGAGGATCAGGGCTGTTCAGCCGCGAGGAGCCCGAGCAGCTCAAGCTCCTCTTCCCGGCTGAGTCCGGATCTGCGCGGCCGGTCCAGCCCGCGCTCCCGTTCATCCATCAGGACCCGGTCCACGGTGTCGCCGAGGGCAGACACTTCGCCGCCGGCGGCGTGGAAGGCGGCATTGTTCCGCTGGGCAAATCCGGCGTCCACCGCGGGAAGCCACAGGGGCAGCGACCGGGGACCGGCCCAGTAGCGGACGTCCTTTCCCAGCAGCGAGTTCTCCGGGGCACTGACCAGCTTACCGTCAAAACCGGCAGCATCGGCGGCCCGGGTCAGGACTTCCCGGAGGGGATAGCTGTCTCCGGTGGCATTGAACACACCGGTCCGTCCGTCAGCGCCCGCGGCCACCAGCCAGGATGCCAGGTCAGCTGCCTCGAGGACCTGGACGTAGCGCCCGTCGAGCTCCGGCACCAGAACAGGTCCGCTCCCGGCCAGGGCGAATCGGGCGGGCCAGTAGCCAAACCGGTCGCTGATGTCACCCGGACCCGCCAGCAGCCCAGGCCGGACGATCAGCAGCCGATCGCCGAGAATATCCGAGCTCATGCGTTCCGCGGCAGCTTTTGCTCCTGCGTAATCCTCTGCGCCTACCGACTCGACCAGGGCCGCGGACTCGTCCGCATCCGGTGTTGAGTCGCCGGCATAAACCGAGACTGAGGAAATCAGTGTCCAGTGCGCCGCCGTCGGACCGACCGCCTCCAGTGCGCCGGAGACCAATGTTGCCTCATACCCCAGTTCGATCACTTCATCCCAGGGCTGTCCCTCGACGGCGGCATAGGCATCCGGGAGGAGCCGGTCACTTCGGATGAAGGTGGCACCTTCGGGCACCTGGCCGGACTCGCCCCGCGCCAGGCAGGTGACGGCATCGCCGCGGTCCAGCAACGCTCCGGCGATTTCGCGGCCAAGCCAGGCGGTCCCGCCAAGAATGAGTACTCTGCGCATGGTGCCAGTAAAGCATCATGCCGGCACCGTGATGCAGGCAGCCGATAAAGCGCGTTAAAAGCGGCATGGCCGGTCCCGAAGGACCGGCCATGCCGGGTAAGACTAAAGCCGCAACGCTTAGAGTGCGTTGACCTTCTTGGAGATGGCCGACTTGCGGTTAGCAGCGTTGTTCTTGTGGATAACGCCCTTGCTGACAGCCTTGTCCAGCTTGCGGGTCGCAGCCTGCAGCGCTGCCTGAGCGGCATCCTTGTCAGCTGAGGTGACAGCGGTATCCACGTTGCGGATAAGCGTCTTCAGCTCGGACTTCACCGAGTTGTTGCGCTGGCGCGCCTTCTCGTTGGTGAGGATGCGCTTCTTCTGGGACTTAATATTGGCCACTTATAAACTCTCTTTGTATTGCGGACTTGGTCGGTGAGGGAATTTCAGACCAGACATTGACTGAGCGGCGTGGGGATACCGTAATGGCGCCCGGCCTGAAGTGCCCGTCGACCTGCGCGGACACACAGCAATAAATGTTAGCAGAACTTTGGTCCGGATGTGTGATCCGGCGGCACGCGGAAGCCGTGGCCGCTATTCCCAGCCGGAACGGGCGGCCAGGCGTGCCGCCACTTTCTCAAAGACCGCACGGCCAACGACGGCGCCCTCCCGCCGCACCGAGCCGGGGTCCAGCTGCAGGACCCGGTCCAGCTTTACTTCACTGGGCCGTCCCTTGCTGTCCCAGGCGCCGGTGCCGATGTCGACATAGTCCGGATCGGCACCGAAGGCATTGTTACGGTCCCGGGAGGTGAGCATCAGCCCCAGCAGGTTCCGTCCGGAACGGCCGATCAGCAGGACCGGACGGTCCTTGCCTTGGGCTGGATCCTCCTCATACGGTACCCAGGCCCACACCACTTCGCCGGGATCCGGAGAGCCGTCAGGCTGCGGGGCATACACCGGCGAGACCGGGCCCCTGTAGTCACCGGCGTAGTGCCGGCTTCCGCGGGAAGCGCCGGAAGGCAGCGGTGCTGCCGGGGGAGAGGTCCGGGGGCCGGTGCGGGCAGGACCAGTTGGCCGGGACGGCCCGGCCGGTCCCGGGGAGAGGGAACGGGCTGCACGCAGCACCGTCCGGGCAAGTCCGATCAGGTTCCGGGAAGAAAACGCCATAGATGCATCTTAGGGCGGGCTTCGACGCCCTGCCGGGACCGCCGGAGTTCGGGTCCGGCGGGGTAAACGTGGGAGACTGTTAATTTAGAAAACCCATCTTTTCCACCAACCCCTGCGCGCAGGTCCACACCCGCCCGGACAGCTAACGGCCCACAGCACAACAGCCGCCGGCTGACGGCCCGGAAGCGGACACGGCGCAAACAGCAAAGGAACCGCCACAGTGTCACCCATGGCCCGCTTCTCACCGGTGCCTGCCGCGACGGATCCGGCGATCATCAGAAACTTCTGCATCATCGCCCACATCGACCACGGCAAGTCCACCCTGGCCGACCGCATGCTCCAGTCGACGGGCGTCGTCGAGCACCGGAACATGAAGGCCCAGTACCTGGACCGGATGGATATCGAGCGTGAGCGCGGAATCACCATCAAGTCGCAGGCCGTGCGGATGCCGTGGGAGCTCGACGGCGAGTCCTATGCCCTGAACATGATCGACACCCCGGGTCACGTGGACTTCACCTACGAGGTTTCACGGTCCCTGGCCGCCTGCGAAGGCGCGGTGCTGCTGGTTGACGCAGCCCAGGGCATTGAGGCCCAGACGCTGGCCAACCTCTACCTGGCGATGGAGAACGACCTCACCATCATTCCGGTCCTCAACAAAATCGACCTTCCGGCAGCGCAGCCGGAGAAGTACGCCGAGGAACTGGCGAAGCTGATCGGCGGCGATCCCGCGGACGTCCTGCGGGTCTCCGGCAAGACCGGTGTGGGCGTCGAGGCCCTGCTGGACCAGATTGTCCGCGACATTCCGGCGCCGGTGGGGGATCCCGACGCTCCGGCCCGCGCCATGATCTTCGACTCCGTGTATGACACCTACCGCGGCGTCGTCACCTATGTCCGTGTGGTGGACGGCAAGCTCTCGCCGCGGGAACGCATCCAGATGATGTCCACCCGGGCCAGCCACGAACTCCTCGAAATCGGTGTCAGCTCGCCCGAACCCACCCCGTCCAAGGGGCTGGGCGTCGGCGAGGTTGGCTATCTCATCACCGGTGTGAAGGACGTGCGGCTGTCCAAGGTGGGCGACACCGTCACCAACCTGGCCAAACCCGCATCCGAGTCCCTGCCCGGCTACGCCGATCCCAAGCCCATGGTGTTCTCCGGGCTGTACCCGATCGACGGCGCCGACTACCCGGTGCTGCGCGACGCGCTGGAGAAGCTGATGCTCAACGACGCCGCCCTGGTGTACGAACCCGAGACCTCCGCGGCACTGGGCTTCGGTTTCCGCGTTGGTTTCCTGGGCCTGCTGCACCTGGAAATCACCCGCGAACGGCTCGAGCGCGAATACAACCTGGACCTGATCTCGACTGCCCCCAACGTGGAGTACGAGGTAACGCTGGAGGACAAGAAGGTCGTCACCGTGACCAACCCCAGCGAATACCCCACCGGAAAGATCGCCGAAGTCCGCGAGCCGATGGTGTCCGCCACCATCCTGGCACCGAACGAATTCGTCGGCGCCATCATGGAGCTGTGCCAGACCCGCCGCGGCGTCCTGGGCGGCATGGACTACCTCTCCGAGGACCGGGTGGAAATCCGGTACCGCCTGCCGCTGGCCGAGATCGTCTTCGACTTCTTTGACATCCTCAAGTCCAAAACCCGGGGCTACGCCTCGCTGGACTGGAAGGCCGACGGCGAGCAGGTTGCCGACCTGGTCAAGGTGGACATCCTGCTCCAGGGCGAACAGGTGGACGCGTTCAGCTCCATCACCCACAAGGACAAGGCGTACTCCTACGGAGTGATGATGACCGGCAAGCTCCGCGAACTCATTCCACGGCAGCAGTTCGAGGTGCCGATCCAGGCGGCTATCGGCTCCCGCATCATCGCCCGCGAATCCATCCGCGCCATCCGCAAGGATGTCCTCGCTAAGTGCTACGGCGGCGACATCAGCCGTAAGCGCAAACTGCTGGAAAAGCAGAAGGAAGGCAAGAAGCGCATGAAGATGGTCGGCCGCGTGGAAGTGCCGCAGGAAGCCTTCGTCGCCGCGCTGTCCTCCGATGAGTCCAAGGACAAATCCAAAAAGTGACACCCAGCGCACTGCCCCTCGGAGATCCCGCTCCGAAGGACGGGATCCTTCCGGCCCAGGCCGCCGCCGCGGCGGCCGGGCGCCGGTTTGGCCTCTACGTCCACATTCCGTTCTGCGCCGTCCGCTGCGGCTACTGCGATTTCAACACCTACACCGCCACGGAACTGGGCGGCGGCGCCTCGCAGGTTGAATATGCGGCGACCGCGCAGCAGGAAGTCCGGTTCGCCGCCGGCGCGCTGGAAGCCTCCGGAGTCCCGCACCGCCCCATCGAGACGGTGTTCTTCGGCGGCGGGACACCCACTCTGCTTCCGGCGGAGGACCTCGCCGCAATCCTGGGCACCGCCGTCGAACAGTGGGGGCTGGCCCCGGGCGCTGAGGTGACCACCGAAGCCAATCCCGATTCCGTGACCCCGGAATCGCTGCAGCTGCTCGCTGACGCGGGGTTCACCCGGGTGTCCTTCGGTATGCAGTCTGCCGTTCCGCACGTACTGGCGGTCCTGGACCGCACGCACACACCGTCCCGCGTACCGCAGGCCGTGAAGTGGGCGCGCGACGCCGGCCTGAAAGTGAGCGTGGACCTGATCTACGGCACGCCGGGGGAGTCCCTGGCGGACTGGAAGTACTCGGTCGAGGAAGCGCTCAGCTACGAACCCGACCACATCTCCGCCTACGCGCTGATCATCGAAGACGGCACCAAGCTGGCGGCACGCATCCGCCGCGGCGAAGTGCCCCCGATCGATGACGACGACCACGCGGACAAGTACCTGCTGGCGGAGGAACTGTTCTCGGCTGCCGGTCTCACCTGGTACGAGGTCAGCAACTGGGCACGCACCCCGGCGGACGAATGCCGCCACAACATGGCCTACTGGCGCAGCGACGACTGGTGGGGAATCGGTCCTGGCGCACACTCGCACGTCGGGGGTATCCGCTGGTGGAACGCCAAGCACCCCACTGCGTACGCGGGCCGCATCGCCGCCGGTGAGTCTCCCGCCGTCGGACGCGAAACCCTGGACGCGGACACCCGTTACCTCGAAGACGTGATGCTGCGTGCCCGGCTGGCCGAAGGCATTGCCCGGGACCACCTACGTCCGGAGGGACGCCTGGCCATCGCCGGCCTGATCGCGGACGGGCTTGTCGAGCCGCGGGCAGCCTTCGCGGGCACCGTGGTCCTCACGCTCAAGGGCAGGCTCCTGGCCGACGCCGTGGTGCGAAGGCTGCTGCCCTAGGACAACAAGTGTCTGGCACACGGAAAAGCCCGCCATCATGTGATGGCGGGCTTTTCCGTTGAGCGGCTAGCGGATCCGGCGCAGGTTGAAACGGTAGCGGTACGGGCGGCCGCGGTTGCATTCGATCCCGGCAATCACCGAAGCCACGGCAACGGTGATCCAGAGCAGTGCGTTGATAACGGCGAAGATGCCGCCAACCACCGGGATGAAGGACAGCAGCCAGGCCAGCAGCGCCAGCAGGGTGGGAGGCAGCGTGAAGTTCAGCGCTTCCTTCGATTCCTGGGCGGTGAACGGCCCGCGGTCCTTGAACACCAGGTAGATGATGAGGGAGGGCACAAAGCCGAGGATGCCGCCGAAGTGGGCCATCGTGGCCCACTGCCGGTCCTCGGAAGCGGTCAGGGGAAGGGCGTTGGCAGGGGCACCCTGATAGTCCGGGCGCGCCGGTGAACCCTGGTTCTCCGGTTGTGGCGGATGGTTCTGGCGTGTGTTGGACACGGTTGCATTCCTTAAACTCTCAGATGACGCTGGGTCTGCACCCACGGGTACCTGTTGTTCCATCTAGGGTACTGGGTCCGGCAGCGTGGACATGAACCGGCGGGTCCGCGTGGCGGAAGATGCCCGGAGCGGGCAGCCGCAGCGCTGCCGGGCGCAGCGGGCGGTCAGGGCACGGTGAGGAAATCGATGACTTCCTCCACCCGGCCCAGCAGGGTCGGTTCCAAGTCCGCATAGGTGCGGACCGAGCCCAGCAGTTTCTTCCAGCCCAAAGCGATGTCTGTGTGGTCACGGTGCGGCCAGCCGAGGCCCTTGAGGATGCCGGTCTTCCAATCTTCGTGCCGCGGCACCACGGGCCAGGCCTGGAGGCCGATCACGTGCGGCTTGATGGCCTGCCAGACGTCGACATAGGGATGCCCCACAATCAGTACGTTCCCGGCCGCACCCGGCACTGCCATCGCTTCGGCCGCGATCCTCGACTCCTTGGAGCCTGCCACCAGGTGGTCCACCAGGATGCCGAGCCGGCGTCCGGGGCCGGGCGCGAAGTCCCGGATGGCGGCGGCGAGGTCGTCCACCCCGTGGAGGGGTTCGACGACGATTCCTTCGACCCGCAGGTCATCACCCCAGACCTTTTCCACCAGTTCGGCGTCGTGCTTGCCTTCCACCCAAATCCGGCTGGCCCTGGCGGTGCGGGCGCGCTGGTTCGCGACGGCAACGGATCCCGAAGCGGTCCGCCGGAGAGCCGGAGCTGAGGCCTTAACGGCAGGAACCACTTCCACGGGCTCGCCCTCCAGCAGGAAGCCGAAGCCCAGTTCGAAGGATCTGGTCCGGCCGCGGCCGTCCTCCAGGACCATCAAATGCAGCCCGCCGGACTTTTCCGTGCGGATCACGGCACCAACCCAGCCGGTCTGCACGTCCTCGAGCACCAGGCCCTTTTCTGCGCCAACCTGCCGCAGTGCCTTGCGGGAGGGTGCCGTAAAATCCTGCGGCCCCCACTGGTAATTCGACACGGAATCTTCCTCATTCCTGGATGCGGTGCGCGGCACCGGCGAAGCTGCGGGCACGCGAAGTTCAATGCTAGCAACGCAACCGGAAGGTATTAGACTTAGCACTTGACGGCACTGAGTGCTAACGAGTGCTAACTAGTGCTAACGAGTGCTGACCAGCAAACGCGCAGAGATCTGCCGGAGACAACGAGGGAGGGAAACCAGTGAGCGAACCGCGCCGGCTCGAGGTGCTCCGGGCCATCGTTGAAGACTATGTCCATTCCCGTGAACCCGTTGGCTCCAAAGCACTGGTGGAACGGCACCAGCTGGGGGTCTCCTCAGCGACCATCCGCAACGACATGGCGGTCCTTGAAGAAGAGGGACTGATCGTGGCGCCGCATACCTCGGCGGGGCGGATTCCCACGGACAAGGGCTACCGGCTCTTCGTGGACCAGCTTTCGGATGTGAAGCCGCTTTCCGCTGCAGAGCGCCGGGCGATCCAGACGCTGCTCGAAGGCGCTGACGATATCGACGACATCCTGGACCGGACAGTGCGGCTGCTGGCCCAGCTCACCAACCAGGTGGCAGTGGTCCAGTACCCGCACCTCGGAAATGCCAAGGTGCGGCACATTGAGTTCGTCCTGCTGGCTCCGTCCCAGGTGCTGGTGGTCCTGATCTCCACCACGGGACGCGTTGAGCAGCGGGTGACAACCATTCCTTCTCCCGTCAGTGAACCGTCGCTTCACGAACTGCGCCAGCACTTCCTGCAGGCACTGGCCGGGACCACGCTCACGCGGATTACCAGCCACCTCACGGACGCCCTCGCAACCGTGCCCGTCCAGCTGCGGGGGGTTGCCGGTTCACTCGGCCGCTGCCTGGAACAGCTGGCCGGCATCAACCGGGAAGACCGGATGGTCATGGCCGGAACGGCCAACCTGGCCCGTTCCACGGGCGACTTCCCGCTGACCATTGGTCCCATCCTTGAAGCACTCGAAGAGCAGGTCGTGATGCTGCGCCTGCTCTCGGAGATGGAGCAGGACGCCAGGGGTGTCTCGGTCCGGATTGGATCGGAAAATCCCTACGGCTCACTTTCGGAAGCATCCGTGGTCGCCACTGGGTATGGCCGGGACGCGTCCGCTATGGTAGGAGTCCTCGGTCCCACCCGGATGGACTATCCCAACACCATGTCTGCGGTGCGCGCCGTCGCCCGCTACCTTTCACGGGTCCTGAACAGCTGAGCATCTCAAGACCGGATAGAAGTGGCAGCTGCCGCGGCACTGCCGGTAAGTCAAGTTACCCCCGAGGCGGGGCACGCAATACAGGAAGCGATGTGCACGAGTGAGTGATCACTACCAGGTACTCGGCGTGAGCCGGGATGCCACCGGCGAGGAAATCAAGAAGGCCTACCGCAAGCTTGCCCGCAAGCTGCACCCCGACGTAAACACCGCCCCCGGCGCGGGCGACGAGTTCAAGGCCGTGACCCACGCCTACGAAGTCCTCTCCGATCCGCAGAAGCGGCGCGTCTACGACACAACGGGGCAGGAAAACGGGACCGATAACGGTTATGGCGGCGGCTTCAGCGGCCAGGGCTTCGGGTTCCAGGACATTTTCGATACCTTCTTTGGCGGCGCAGGCGGCGGCAGGGGACCGGCATCCCGGACCCGGCGCGGCCAGGACGCCCTCATCAACGTCCGGATTGACCTCAAGGATGCCGTCTTCGGCACCAACAAGAAGATCGACGTCGAAACCGCCGTCGTCTGCCCCACCTGCGACGGATCCTGCTGCCAGCCCGGCACCTCGCCGCGCACCTGCGACATCTGCCATGGCAGCGGCCAGGTCCAGCGGGCCGTGCGCTCCATTCTCGGCCAGGTCATGACCACCGCGCCCTGCGGTTCCTGCCAGGGCTTCGGCACCGTCATCCCCGATCCCTGCCACGAATGCGCCGGCGAAGGCCGGATCCGCAGCCGCCGCACACTGACCATCAAGGTCCCCGCCGGCGTTGCCACCGGCACCCGCATCCAGCTCAGCGGCCAGGGCGAGGCCGGCACTGCCGGCGGTCCCCAGGGCGACCTGTACGTGGAGATCCGCGTCAACGCGGACCCCGTGTTCGTCCGCGACGGCGACGACCTGCACGCCACACTGACTGTCCCGATGACGGCGGCTGCCCTGGGCACCGTCATCAGCATGGACACCTTCGACGGCGCACGGGAGATCAGCATCAAGGCCGGTACCCAGTCCGGAGAGATCACCACGCTCAAGGGCCTGGGTGTCACGCACCTGCGCGGTTATGGCCGGGGGGACCTGATGGTCCACATCCAGGTCGAAACGCCGCAGAAGCTCGACGCCGAGCAGGAAGAGCTCCTGCGTCAGCTCGCCAGCCTGCGCGGTGAGGAGTTCGCCGAGGGCCGGGTCGGCAGCGGCAGCAGCACGGGCGTTTTCGCCAAGCTCCGCGACCGCCTGGGCAACCACTAATACCGGTGACGAAGCAATGACGAACCCGATCTTTTTCGGTGATCCGGAACAGGTCGCAGCGGCCGTTCCGGGCGGCGTTTTCGCGCTGACCGGGCCGGAGGCCAGGCATGCGGTGGCGGTCAAGCGCCTCGCCCCGGGGGAGGCCGTCGACATTGTCGACGGCGGCGGCCTCCGCCTCCGCGGCACCGTCCGATCCGCCGATGCGGCCCTGCTTGAAGTGGATATCCGGGACATCGAGACCGAACCGGCAGCCGGGCAGGAACTGATCCTGGTCCAGGCCCTGGCCAAGGGGGACCGGGACGAGCAGGCCATCGAGGCGGCCACCGAGCTCGGGGTGGATACCGTCATCCCCTGGCAGTCGGACCGCAGCATCGTCCGTTGGCGCGCGGACAAAGCTGCCAAGGGCCGGGCGAAGTGGCAGGCCGTAGTGACCTCCGCCGCCAAGCAGTCACGGCGGTCGCGCCTGCCCAAGGTCCTGGAAGTCACCGACAGCAAGGCCCTGCTCGGGAAGCTCGCCGGAGTGGACCTGGTGCTGGTTCTCCACGAGGAGGCCGACGCGCCGTTCGCCCAGGTCATCGATTCCATCCGGCGGGATCAAGCCACCGGATCAGTTGATGCGGACCAGCGGCTGTCCATCGCGGTGATTGTTGGTCCTGAGGGCGGGATCAGCCCCGCCGAGCTCGGCGCGCTGCGTGCATCCGGTGCCACAGCGGTCCGGCTTGGCCCGCACGTCCTGCGTTCCTCGAGCGCCGGACCGGCGGCCCTGGTTCTGCTGAACCACCTGCTCGGCCGCTGGTCCTGATCTGCCGCTGGCCCTGATCGGCAACCGGTCCTGATCTGCAACCGGTCCTGGCCGTCGCCGGTCAGTAGACGGTAATCCGCTTAGAATCCTCGTTCGCACCCTCGCCGTGGAAGACCCGCAGGCTGTATTCACCGGGCTCCAGCTTGACCGGAACGTCAAACAGGGCTGTCTCTCCGGCGGATGCGTCCAGGCGGATGGTGCCCGAGGCAACCGGGGTGGTTTCCGGGCGTCCGTTGGTAATCGGCTCCACGCTCCACGAAAGCTGCTCGTCGCGGACTACCGCAGACCCGGAGATGGTCAGCGAGGTCTCGGTGGCCTCGCCCTCCTGGGGGGTGATGATCCAGATGGGAGCGGGCAGGGAAGCATCGCGCACCAGTGGCTGTTCCAGGCTCTCGTGCCCGAACGCCTGGTAGCCGGCCTTTCCGTCCACCAGGACCACAACGCTCGCGCTGAACCCGGCGGTTGTCAGCCCGGCGTTGGCGGCGGCCGCGGTGGCCGTGTAGACCAGCTGCTGGACAGCACGGTGCGCCATGCCGGCATCCAGGGACGCTTTGAATGCATCGGAAGTGATGTCCACCGTGATGACATTCTTGCTGGAAATCGATGCAGTCACGTTCGACGCCGGATGCCAGGGAGTGAAGTAGTCGCCATCCCGCGGGGTTTCGACGGTCATCGCCCTGACGGCTTCACCGATCGGGTCACCCAGATTGTCCGAGGGCAGGAACTCACGGTAAAGCTGCACGTCAGATTCGTTGAGCCCGAGCCAGTAAACCGGCATCACCACTTTGGACGCGGTGGCTTCCGCCGGAGCGGAGACCGCCATGGGGCGTCCCTCCGCGCTGGCGCTTCCGCTGAAGGAATTCGGCATGCTGGTGGTGGGAAGCTCGGCGACGACGCCGCAGCTGCCCAGCATCAGGGGCGCGGCTGCTGCCAGGAGCAACAGGGACATGCGGCGGCCGGGACCGAAATTGCGGTGCGGTGAGATGAACGGTCCCTGCCTTCCTCTGTCTTTGCTGCGGCCCGGAGACCGCGTCTGTGGTGGGGGTTCTGCCGGGGCGGGAACCGGCAGCACGCAATCCAGCTTGGCATACCGCCTGGCCGCAAACCGGGGGCTTAACTGTTCTGCGACGGGACTGAAACCCGATTGAGACCCAGCCGATGCCAAGCCGAGACAATGGGTGTAACAGAGGTCACGAACACCAGCTGGCCGTGCGGCGGCTGCCTGCTTCTGGTAGGCATGCCGGAGGCACAGCCCCTTGGACATCAAGTAACATTAACCAGGGTGTGTGTAAGGCCGGTCAGGCCCTTGCCCACCCGGACTGCAACCCAACTTCCTAAAAGGGGCGATGAGAGGCCGAGGGGCCGTATATATGACCGAATCTTCAGCAGGAATCGGCACTATCCGCGAAGACCAGCAGAAAATCGTCTTCGATTCAACGGAACAGATGGTCCAGTCGCTGGGCGCCAACGATGAAGCACTGAAAATCATTGAGGCTGCTTTCCCCGAGGTGAACCTGCACGTCCGCGGAAACGAACTCTCCGTCACGGGCCCCGCAGCGGCGGTTGACCGGACTGTCCGGCTTATCAGCGAGGTGCGTGTGCTGGCACGCCACCAGACCCGGGTGACCCCCCAGATCCTGGAACAGCTCATCACGATGCTCCGCGATCAGAGCGCCGAGCGTCCGGCTGACGTGCTGACACAGAACATCCTCTCCACCAGGGGACGCACCATCCGGCCGAAGACCCTGAACCAGAAGAACTACGTCGACGCAATCGACAGGAACACTGTGGTCTTCGGGATCGGCCCGGCCGGCACCGGCAAGACCTACCTGGCCATGGCCAAGGCTGTGCAGGCGCTGCAGCAGAAGGAAGTGAACCGGATCATCCTGACCCGGCCCGCCGTCGAAGCAGGGGAGCGGCTCGGCTTCCTGCCCGGCACCCTCAACGACAAGATCGACCCGTACCTGCGCCCGCTCTACGACGCCCTGCACGACATGATGGATCCAGAGTCCATTCCCCGGCTGATGGCCGCCGGCACCATTGAGGTCGCACCGCTGGCGTATATGCGCGGACGCACCCTCAACGACGCCTTCATCATTTTGGACGAGGCACAGAATACGACCCCGGAACAAATGAAGATGTTCCTGACCCGCCTGGGCTTCGGCTCCAAAATGGTGGTCACCGGCGATGTCACCCAGGTCGATCTGCCCGGCAGCACCGTCTCAGGCCTGCGCATTGTCCATGAAATCCTGGACGGCATCGAAGACGTGCAGTTCTCCGAACTGACGGCGACCGACGTCGTCAGGCACCGGCTGGTCAGCGACATCGTGACTGCCTACGGAGAATGGGATGAGCAGCGCCGTACCCGCACCGCTTCACGCGGTGCCGGCCAGGAGAACAAACGATGAGCATTGAAGTAAACAACGAATCCGCTCTGCCCGCGGATGAGGAAGCCCTGGCCCGGCTGGGCCGCTTCCTGCTGGATGCGCTGTACGTCCATCCCGAAGCTGAGCTGTCCATCATCCTGGTGGACGAAGACGCGATCGAGAAGCT
Source organism: Arthrobacter pullicola (assembly GCF_014836875.1). GTDB lineage: Bacteria > Actinomycetota > Actinomycetes > Actinomycetales > Micrococcaceae > Arthrobacter_B > Arthrobacter_B pullicola. The sequence goes on from NZ_JACSQC010000003.1 coordinate 234,943, forward strand.
CCACATCGAGTGGATGGACCTCCCCGGGCCGACAGACGTTCTGTCCTTCCCGATGGACGAACTGCGTCCCGGGTCTCCGGGCCGGCCGACACCGGCCGGTGTCCTGGGTGACATCGTGCTCTGCCCGCAGGTCGCAGCCCAGCAGGCGGAAACCGCCGGCCACAGCATGGAAGAGGAACTGCTCCTGCTGACCACCCACGGAGTCCTCCATCTGCTCGGCTACGACCACGCCGAGCCGGAGGAGGAAGCCGAAATGTTCGGCCTCCAGCGTCACCTGCTCTCCGACTTCCTGGGCAAGGATGCCCCGAAGGAGACGCGCAGTTGAGCATAGGCATTCTGGTAGTCATGGCCTTGGCCTTTATGGTCCTGGCCGGATTACTCACTGCCGCTGAGGCTGCCTACGGCTACCTGCCCCGCCACGAAGCCGAGGGGCTGCTTAACGGCCGGGCGGGAAAACCGCTGAAAAGGATCCTGCAGCACCCTGTGGCGCACATGCACGCCCTCCGGTTCTGGCGGGTGTGGTTCGAGATGGCCATGGCAGTGTCCGTGGCCATGGCCTTCCAGCTGCTGGTCCAGAACCTCTGGCTGGCCGGCCTGCTGGCGACTGTGACGATGGCCGCCGTGGGCTTCGTGCTCGTCGGTGTCTCACCCCGGCAGATCGGCCGGAAACACGTCACCGGCGTCGTGGTCCTCACCGCCGGGCTGGTCAGTGTCCTGCGCACCGTCCTGGGGCCCATCCCGGGCTGGCTGGTAAAGGTCGGCTCCGCCGTCGCGCCGGGCAGCCACGGCGTGGACGCCGCGTTCTTTACCGAGGAGGAGTTCCGGGAACTGCTGGACCGGGCCTCCGAAGCGGACATGATCGAAAACACCGAGGCAGAGCTGATCCACTCAGTGTTCGAGCTGGGGGACACCAAGGTGCGCTCTGTTATGGTCCCGCGCACCGACATGGTCTGCCTGGAATCGGGTTCCACCCTGGGTCAGGCCATGTCCCTGTTCCTGCGCTCGGGGTACTCCCGCGTGCCGGTCATCCGGGACAGCGCCGACCAGATCCGCGGCATTCTTTATCTCAAGGACGTCGCGGCACAGCTGCACGGCCGGGCAGCGGATGCAGCCACCCAGACGGTGGATGGCCTCTGCCGTCCGGTCCGCTACGTGCCCGAATCCAAGGCCGTCGATGAGCTGCTGCAGGAACTGCAGCGTGAATCAACGCATCTTGCGATCGTGATTGACGAATATGGCGGAACCGCGGGACTGGTCACCCTGGAGGACCTCATTGAGGAAATCGTGGGCGAAATCGTTGACGAATACGACTCCGAACGCCCCGAGATAGAAGACCTGGGCGGGGGCCGCTACCGGATCAGCTCCAAAGCCGGCATCGATGACCTCGGCGAATTGTTCGACACCACCCTCGAGGACGACGAGGTCGACACAGTCGGCGGTCTGCTGGCCAAAGCACTGGGCCGCGTTCCGATTGTCGGCAGCGAAGTGGTTGTCGAAGGAATCGTCCTCCACGCCGAGCGGCTCGAAGGCCGCCGCAACCGGGTTTCCCACGTACTGGCCTGGAAACAAGCCACAGGCGATGAAACCGACACCCACGACGACGCCGAATCCCGCCGCCGTACGAAATCAACAGAATTGGTACCCCGAAATGACTGAGCCCACGTTCCGCGCCGGATTTGTGTCCCTGGTGGGCCGGCCCAACGCCGGCAAGTCCACCCTGACCAACGCCCTGGTAGGCCAGAAAGTGGCCATCACCTCCGCCAAGCCGCAGACCACCCGGCACACCATCCGCGGGATCGTCCACCGGGAGGACTCCCAGCTGATCCTGGTCGACACCCCGGGGCTGCACCGTCCGCGTACCCTGCTGGGCCAGCGGCTCAACGACCTTGTTGCCGACACCCTCGCCGAAGTCGACGCGATTGGATTCTGCCTGCCTGCCAACGAGGCCGTTGGCCCCGGCGACCGCTACATCGCAAACCAGCTCGCAGCACTAAGGCGCAAGCCCGTGATCGCGCTGGTCACCAAGACGGATCTGGTGGACCGCGCCGCACTGGCCAAGCAGCTGATGTCCGTGACCGCGCTGGGTACGGAAGTCCTTGGCGAAACCGGTTGGGCCGACGTCGTACCGGTTTCAGCTGCGGACGGTTTCCAGGTTGATACGGTCGCCGATGTTCTGGCCTCCCACATGCCGGCCTCGCCGCCGCTTTACCCTGACGGTGAGCTCACTGATGAGCCGGAAGCCGTGATGGTCGCCGAACTGGTCCGGGAGGCTGCCCTGGAAGGCGTGCGAGACGAGCTTCCGCATTCCCTGGCCGTGGTCGTGGATGAGATTGTGCCCCGCGAAGGCCGCAGCGAGGACAATCCGCTGCTCGACGTGCGGGTGAACCTCTATGTTGAACGGTCTTCGCAGAAAGCGATTATTATTGGCCGGGGCGGAGCGCGCCTGCGCGAGGTGGGAACCAACGCCCGCCGAGGCATTGAGGCACTGCTGGGCACCCGGGTTTACCTGGACCTGCATGTCAAAATCGCCAAGGACTGGCAGCGTGACCCCAAGCAGCTGGTAAAACTGGGCTTCTAGCACCCGGGCCACCGCCAGCGCACCCCAAGCTTCTTCACAGGAGCAACCCGTACACTTTGTACATCCATTTTCGCCTGCTCGATTTTCACTGACTCATGGGAAGGACCGGCCATGCCATCACGCCGTGCCGCAACAGGTCCTGGTCCCTCCGGGTCAGCCACACGGGCAGGCCGCCGCGGCACCGCTGTCCCCGGCAGCCGCCATCTCGGCAACGGCGCGGCCAGGGGAGGGCACCCGGTGCTTGCGGGACTGGCCGTCCTGCTCTCCCTGACGCTGGTCTCCGGATTGGTTTTTGCCGGGGTGCAGCTGATGCGCCTGCAGAGCAACTTTGAAACCAAACCGCTGAACATCGGCCAGGACCAGGACGAATTCCCGGCAGACTCCAACAAGGACTCCATGCAGATCCTGGTGCTGGGCACGGATAACCGGGACGGCCAGGACTCCAACAACTCCGACGTGATGATGCTCGTCAACATGGCGGCGGACAGGTCCCACGTCACGGTCGTCAGCTTCCCGCGTGACCTCCTGGTTCCGCTGCCGGCCTGCACCGACCCGGAATCCGGAATGCAGTACCAGGCGATGGACCTTGGGCAGCTCAACGGAGCGCTGGGCAACGGCGGCCCCGGCTGCACGGTGGCAGCGATCAACGAGGTCACGGGGCTGAACATCGACCACTTCATGATGGCCGACTTCAACGCCGTCGAAGAGCTGTCCAATACCCTCGGCGGCGTGGAGGTCTGCGTCAACCAGCCCATCGACGATCCGCTCTCCGGCCTAAATATCCCCGCAGGTGTCTCCAGCATCCAGGGCGATCAGGCGCTGGCCTTCCTGCGCACCCGGCACGGTTTCGGCAACGGCGGTGACGAAGGCCGGATCGCGGCCCAGCAGAGCTTCCTCGCCTCCATGTTCCGCAAGGTCCAGGGCGAAGGCACGCTGAATAACCTGCCGCGGCTCTACTCCATCGCAGAGACCGTAACCAGGAACCTGACCGTGGACGAGGGGCTCACGGACATTCCGACGCTGATCGCTTTGGCGGGCCGGCTCAAGGACGTTGACCTGGGCAGCGTGGCATTCGTGACGGTTCCGGTGGCGCCGTATGAGCTGGATCCCAACCGGCTGGTGCTCGACGAGGCAGCAGCCCAGCCCCTGTTCGACACGCTGGTTTCGGACCAGCCGGTGACGGGGGAGGAAGAACCCGTTGCGCCGGCGGCAGAAGCCACCGAAGGCACGGAAACACCCCAGGCCACTGAGCCTGCCGTGGATCCTGCCGCCATTCCGGTGACGTTCCTTGACGGCATCAGCTCAGAGGCCAGCGGACGGGACGCCGAACTTGCGCGCTACCTCCTCAGTGAGGGGTTCACGCAGGCCATCGCAGGCGGACTCTCCCAGTCCACCACACCGGGAACTCAGGTCTTCTTCACCCCCGGCTACGACACCATGGCGCAGCAGGTTGCTGAAGCGCTTAACATTCCCTCCTCGCAGGTGAGTGCCAGCGCTGCCGTGAGCGGCGTCGTCGTGCAGGTGGGCGCCGACTTCCGGACCGGCAACACCATGAAGGATTCCGGTGACCTGGGCAGCCTGACGGGGCAGACCGCAGCGCAGGTTACGTGCCAGTCGGCCTTCGGTTACTAACGCTTTCCGGCAGCCCGTAACCTGCGTGCTAGTCTGAGCAGGTGCGCGCAGAGAACCTCCTTCTTAGCTGCCGCGGCGAGGCCTCACAATCCACTGATTAGGCCGAACCCTCGCTGCGGAGTTTGTGTTGCCCGGCCACCATTTCTGAAGCTCTCAAAGAAAAGGCCACCCAGACATTATGCGTAACGCACAGCAGCCCTCCGGAATGCCGGTCCATAAGTACGTCCCGTTCCAGGACCAGATCAGCGTCGAGCTGCCCGACCGCACCTGGCCGGACAAGGTCATCACGAAAGCCCCCCGCTGGTGTGCCGTGGACCTTCGTGACGGTAACCAGGCCCTCATTGATCCCATGACGCCCGAGCGCAAGCATAAAATGTTCGACCTGCTGGTCAACATGGGCTACAAGGAGATCGAAGTTGGATTCCCCTCGGCCTCGCAGCTGGACTTCGACTTTGTCCGCCAGCTGATCGAAGGCGACCGCATCCCCGACGATGTGACCATCCAGGTGCTGACCCAGTCACGCGAACACCTGATCGAGCGGACCTATGAGGCGCTCGAGGGCGCGGACCGTGCAATCGTGCACCTGTACAACTCAACGTCCGTCCTCCAGCGCAAGGTGGTGTTCAACACCGACCAGGACGGAATCGTGGACATCGCCCTGACCGGAGCGCGCCTGTGCAAAAAATACGAGGAGCAGCTGCGCGGCGTCGACGTCACGTACGAATACTCGCCGGAGTCCTACACCGGCACGGAACTGGACTTCGCGCTGCGGATCTCCAACGCTGTGGCTGATGTCCTCGAAGCGTCCCCGGACCGCCAGATGATCCTGAACCTGCCGGCCACCGTGGAAATGGCGACCCCCAACGTGTACGCGGACTCCATCGAATGGATGCACCGTAACCTGGCGAACCGGGATTCGATCATCCTCTCCCTGCACCCGCACAACGACCGCGGGACGGGCGTCGCCGCAGCGGAGCTGGGCTACCTGGCCGGAGCAGACCGGATTGAGGGCTGCCTGTTTGGCAACGGTGAGCGCACCGGCAACGTGGACCTGGTGACCCTGGGCATGAACCTGTTCGGCCAGGGAATCGACCCGGAGATCGACTTCTCCAACATGGACGAGATCCGGCGCACGGTCGAATACTGCAACCAGCTTCCTGTCCCGGAGCGGTCGCCCTACGGCGGCGACCTGGTCTTCACCGCCTTCTCCGGTTCGCACCAGGACGCCATCAAGAAGGGCTTCGAGTCCATGGAGAAGGAAGCTGCCGCTGCAGGGAAGTCCGTGGACGACCTGGAATGGGGCGTCCCCTACCTGCCGATCGATCCGAAGGACATCGGCCGCAGCTACGAAGCGGTCATCCGGGTCAACTCGCAGTCCGGCAAGGGCGGCGTTGCCTACCTGCTCAAGAGCGAGCACAACCTGGATCTGCCGCGCCGGGCACAGATCGAATTCTCCGGCGTGATCCAGCGCCGCACGGATACTGTGGGCGGCGAGGTCACCGGCGCCGAACTCTGGAAGGTTTTCCAGGACGAATACCTGCCCACCACCCCGGATTCCGGCGGGGAGCCTTGGGGCCACTACGCGCTGACCTCCGTCACGGCGGACACCTCGGAGAACGGCGACTTCCTGCTGACCGCCAGCCTGCGGGCCGGCGGGGTACAGCAGCGCCGGGTCGCTTCGGGAACCGGCCCCATCGACGCCCTGCTGGGCATCCTGGGCCAGGACGGGGTGGACGTCCGGCTGCTGGACTACACCGAGCATGCCCTGTCCGCCAGCGGGAACGCCATGGCCGCTGCCTATGTGGAACTCGCCGTCGGCGAACGCGTCCTGTGGGGTGTGGGGATCGACTCCAATACCACGCTCTCGGCGCTGAAAGCCGTGATCTCCGCCGTCAACCGGGCCATCCGGGACGGCGCTCCCGGCCAGGAGCACTGACGGTTCCGTACCAAAACGGCTCGCCCGGCTGCCTCCGCGGCCGGGCGCTGCCGTTCATGGGAAAATGGAACCGTGGCCACTAAGTCTTTCGCGTCGCGGACGTACCGCGACGAGGGTGTTGTCCTGCGCACCCATAAGCTCGGCGAAGCAGACCGGATCGTGATCCTACTGACCCGCAATCACGGCCAGGTGCGTGCCGTGGCCAAAGGCGTGCGCCGGACCTCCAGCAAATTCGGTGCCCGGCTGGAGCCCTTCATGGTTGTTGACCTGCAGCTCAGCCATGGACGAACCCTGGATATTGTGACTCAGGTACAGACGAAAGGCGCCTACGGGGCGGGCATCGCCGCTGACTATGCCAGCTACACCGCTGCCGCCGCCATCGCGGAAACTGCCGAGCGCCTGACCGACGTCGACGGGGAATCAGCCAATGCCCACTACCACCTGGTGATCGGTGCGCTGGCGGCGCTTAGCCGGTCCGCGCATGCGCCCGAGCTGATCCTCGATTCCTATCTCCTCCGGGCGCTGGCCACGGCAGGCTGGGCCCCCACCTTCACGGACTGCGCCCGCTGCAATGCACCCGGACCGCACAGCGCGTTTTCGGCGCCGCTGGGCGGGGCGGTGTGTCCGTCCTGCCGTCCACCGGGTTCGGCCTCGCCGTCGGCGGAAACGATGCTGCTGCTCGCCGCGCTGCTCACCGGCGACTGGGAAACGGCGGACGCAACCGGTCCCCAGCCGCGGCGGGAATCAGCCGGCCTGGTGGCCAGCTACCTGCAGTGGCATCTGGAACGAGTCATTAGATCCCTTCAACATGTGGAGCGTGTATAGCTTTGTTCTCCTCCCGAACCACCCCGGTCAGCGCGCCCTGGCCGCACCCGTCAGGTGCCGTGCCGCCGCCGGTGCCCAAGGATCTTGTGCCGGCGCACGTGGCTATTGTGATGGACGGCAACGGACGCTGGGCCAACCAGCGCGGACTCCCGCGCACCGAAGGGCACCGTGCCGGGGAAGCTGCACTGCTCGATGTGATGGCCGGGGCAGTCGAGATCGGGATCAGGCATGTCTCCGTCTACGCCTTCTCCACGGAAAACTGGAAGCGTTCCCCGGAAGAAGTCCGCTTCCTCATGGGTTTCAGCCGCGACGTGCTCCGGCGCCAGCGGGACCAGCTCGATGAGTGGGGTGTGCGGATCCGCTGGTCCGGACGGCGTCCCCGGCTCTGGCAGACCGTGGTCCGCGAGCTTGAGATCGCCGAGGAACAAACCAAGGACAACACCACCTGCACCCTGAACATGTGCGTCAACTATGGTGGCCGGGCGGAAATTACGGACGCGGTCAGCGCGATCGCCGAGGATGTGAAGAACGGCAAGCTGCGCCCCGGCAGCATTACCGAGAAGACAATCCAGCGCTACCTTGACGAACCCGACCTGCCCGACGTGGATCTGTTCCTCCGCACCTCCGGCGAGCAGCGGCTCTCCAACTTCATGCTCTGGCAATCCGCCTACGCGGAAATGGTCTTCATGGATACACTCTGGCCGGATGTTGACCGCCGAACCCTCTGGGAAGCAGTTGAAATCTATGCCCGCCGGGACCGCCGCTACGGGGGTGCGGTGGACCAGTCCGCCGCCGGAGCCTAGCCCGCGCAGCCGGTGCCACCAGAACTGTCAGTTCAGCAGGTACGCGGAGGACCACCGGTCCAGCTGGCTGTAGACCCGCCGGCGGACCGGCTTGGCGGATAGCAGGATGTCATGCAGCGCTCCGTCAAAGCGCAGTACCGTAACGCCGGGTCCCAGTAACAGACCCCGCTGGACCATCAGGGTGACGTCAAGGACACTGTCCGAAGTCATCATCGACTCATTCCAGGTTGCCCCGATGGTGGACCGGGCGGAGGCCATCAGCAGGATCGGGGCCGTGATGTCGAGCCCGCGGGCCACCTGGGCATGGCCTGCCAGCACCGCGGTGACCCATCCGGCCCGGACCGGCCAGCTTCCCCGTGGTTTCCATTCCGGGTGGAGCTCCCATTCGCCGTCAGCCTCGGCGCTGACGCTCCGCCAGTAAAAGTCCAGCTCCGGGATCTTGAGCCTGGTCTTCGGCCGGGTCCTGGCCAGCGGCTCCAAAATGCCGGCGGCGGCATTCCGCGCCAGGGACGAGCCCCGCAGCTCCAGCCACGGACTGTTCAGGATGAGTGTTTCGATCCGGCCCGGGTTCCGGTGGGCCCACAGCGACGCCACCAGGCCTCCGGTGGAATGAGCCATTAAGGATATCCGCACCGGCGTATCCCCGCCGCGGACCGTACGGATATCCTCCGCTGCCGCTGCCAGCGCCGCTTCAATATCGGCGTCGTAGTCAGCCAGGTCCGTAATGAAGCCCTCCGACTGGCCCGGGCGCAGGCTGCGCCCATATTTACGCAGGTCCAGGGCATAGAACACCACGCCGCGGTCAGCCCAGAAAGTGGCCAGTTCGGTCTGGAAGAAATAGTCCGTCCAGCCGTGGATATAAATGACGGCGTGAACAGGCTCCGGTACCACCGGGGCCGGAGTCCGGGAGAGCGCGGACCGGAGCCTGCCCATGAACGACGGCGGGGGAGGGGGTTCGGCGGTATAGGAGACCAGGGTGGCCACAACCGGTCCTTCGTCGTCTTCGCCGAGGTCGAGTGTGAGGTAACGGTAGCCGTCGCCGAGTCTGTCAGGTTGCCAGTTTTGCCCCATACACCGAGGTTACTGCACGGCACAGCGTCATCGGCGGGTGCCGGGCGGCCACGGATTTGGTCCCGGGGACGCGGAATGGAAGCATTAAACCATGCGCGTCTACCCCACGTTCTTCCGGATTGTCTTCTCCGGCATGGACCCAGAAAAAGCCCACAAATTCGGCTACCAAATGATCCGTGCAGCGGCCTGCACACCGGCGGCACCGGTTATGCGGGCACTCATGCGGCCCGCCCCGGAACTTGCCACCGAAGCACTTGGCCTGTCCTTCCCCTCACCCTTCGGCGTCGCCGCCGGCTTCGACAAGGAAGGCGCTGCCATTGTGGCGCTGAGCAACCTTGGGTTTGGCCATGTGGAGATTGGCACCGTCACGGCGCAGGCCCAGCCGGGCAACGCCAAGCCCCGTTTGTTCCGCCTGGTCGAGGACCGTGCGGTGATCAACCGGATGGGCTTCAACAACGACGGCGCTGCTGCGGTGGCCCCCCGGATCCGGAAGGCTGTGGACGGACTGCACCGGCGCTGGGGCCGCAGCCGGCCCATCGTGGGGGTCAACATTGGCAAGACCAAGAAGGTGGATCTCGCCGATGCCGTTGAGGACTATCTCGCCAGTACCAGGCTGCTTGCCGCTGACGCGGACTATCTGGTGGTGAACGTCAGTTCCCCCAACACCCCCGGCCTTCGCCAGCTGCAGAACATCGATTCGCTGCGGCCCCTGCTGTCCAGCGTGGGCCGGACTGCAGACGAAGCTGCCGGCCGGCACGTTCCGCTGCTGGTCAAGATCGCCCCGGACCTTACGGATGAAGATATTGACGACGTCGCGCGGCTGGCCCTGGACCTGAAGCTCGACGGTGTGGTCGCCACCAATACCACTGTGCGGCGCGACGGCCTGGTCACGGACCCGGAAACCGTCATCGCCGCCGGTGTGGGCGGGCTCAGCGGCGCCCCCCTGAAGGAACGGTCGCTGCAGGTGCTCCGCCGCCTGCGTGCCGCACTGGGGGAGGGGCCGGTCATCATTTCCGTTGGCGGCGTGGAATCCGGAAACGACGTGCAGCAGCGCCTCGACGCCGGGGCGAACCTGGTCCAGGGCTACACCGCCTTCCTCTATGAGGGGCCGTTCTGGGCCGCCAGGATCAACCGGCAGCTGCGCCGGCTGCGGCAGGGAAAGAGCTAACCACTGCCGTCGGCGGCAACACCGTCCGGGCTTTGAGCAGGCAGATAAAAGGGAGGGACCGCGGTGCGGTCCCTCCCTTTTGGGGCTTTATTGAAATGCCGGCGCTCCGTTGCCGCCGGACAGGGATCAGGTGTTAGGAGATTTTGTCGCCGCGGCGTACCTGCGGCTTCGGCAGGCGGAAGCGGCGCAGCTGCAGTGCCCGGGAGACGCCATACCAGACATCGCCCTGGTTCGGGGAACCGAATTTCTCCGTGAGCCGGCGCCGCAGGACGAACCGGATCCGGATGCTGTCAGCAATGACGAGGAGAATCAGGACCCAGAAAGCCATCAGGATAAAGCTCTGAACTGCGAGGTTCTGGATGAAGCTGGCCACCACGAAGACGGCGGCGGCGATCATCACGAACTCGCCAACATTCCAGCGGGCATCCACGACGTCGCGGACGAACCTGCGGTTCGGCCCCTTGTCACGCAGCGGCAGGTAGCGCTCGTCACCGGTGTCGAGAGCCGCGCGGGTCTTCAGGCGCTCTTCGCGCATGGCAGCACGGTTCGAATCGCGTGCCGCCTTGCGGTCATTGGGCACCAGCGGGCGCTGCCGGGCTGCCACCTGGTCCTTGCGGCGCGGTGTGGGAGCTCCCTTGCCAGCAGACGGGGAAGCAGCTCTCCGCGCCTCTTCCGCTTGGGCCGAGGCTGCCAGGTCCACAGTTTCCTGCGCGGTGGGCGCTTCTTTCTTTCGTCCGAACACTCATCAAGGATACCCTGAACCGCGCCGCGTGCGGGTGTGCGCACGCGGCGCGGTTCACGCCTGGAACGGGAGCTGCCCGCCCCTGATCAGCCCGGACATGGGGGAGCAGCAGGCTCGGTTGTAGGGTTTGCCCTATGACTTCTACACCCGAATCCTCCAGCGCCCTGCCGGACGAAGCGGCGCTGCGCGCCAGCGTAGCGGCAGCCTTCCCCCGCACCCTGGAAGACCTGACCAGCCTTGTGGCCATCCCCGGCATCGCCTGGGATTCCTTCGATCCGGTGCACCTGGACCATTCCGCTGAGGCCGTGGCGGAACTGCTCCGCGGCGCCGGACTCCGCGACGTGCAGATCCTTCGGGGGGAGCAGGACGGAAAGCCCGGCGGCCCCGCCGTCGTTGCCCGCCGCCCTGCCCAGGAGGGCAAGCCGACGGTCCTGCTCTACGCGCACCATGACGTACAGCCGCCCGGCGACCCGGAGCTGTGGGAGACCGAGCCGTTCACCGCAACGGAACGCAACGGCCGGCTGTACGGACGCGGCGCCGCGGACGACAAAGCCGGGATCCTGGTGCACGTGGGCGCGCTCCGTGCCCTCGACGATGTCCTTGGCGCTGATTCAGGCGTGGGGATCACCTTCTTCATCGAGGGGGAGGAGGAAGCGGGGTCGCCCACCTTCCGGAACTTCCTCGAAACACACCGGGACCTGCTGCAGGCGGATGTGATCGTCGTCGCGGATTCAGGGAACTGGAAGGTCGGCACCCCTGCCCTGACCACCAGCCTGCGCGGACTGGTGGACGGTACATTCGAAGTGCGTGTCCTTGGCCACGCGGTCCACTCCGGCATGTTTGGGGGGCCGGTGCTGGATGCTCCGACCCTGCTGGCCAGGCTGATCAGCACCTTCCATGATGACCAGGGCAACCTGGCAATCGACGGCCTCACCGGTTTCGATGACTCCGGGGTGGACTACCCGGAGCGGGATTTCCGTGAAGACTCCTCGGTCCTGGACTCGGTGCGGCTGGCGGGCAGCGGCACCATCGCCTCGCGCCTGTGGACCAAGCCTGCCCTTTCGATCATCGGTATCGATGTGCCGTCCGTGGCGATGGCCTCCAACACGATCCAGCCGGCCGCGAAGGCGAAGTTCAGCGTCCGGCTGGCTCCGGGACAGGACCCGGCGGCAGCCATGGATGCCATGGCCAGGCATCTCGAGGCGCACCGGCCGTTTGGGGCCGAAGTGATCTTCACGCCGGGGGAGAGCGGCAACGCTTTCGCCACTGACACCTCTGCCCCTGCTGCGCAGACCGCGCTCTGGGCGCTGGAAACAGCGTGGGGCACTGCCCCCGTGGAAATGGGCGTCGGAGGGTCCATCCCGTTCATCGCTGACCTTGTTGAGGTCTTTCCGGCAGCGCAGATCCTGATAACCGGGGTTGAAGATCCGGACTCCCGCGCGCACTCGGCCAATGAATCCCTGAACCTCGCGGACTTCGAGAACGCCATCCTCGCGGAGGCGCTCCTCTTGGCGCGCCTGGGAATACAGGAAACCCCCTAGACGGTTACGGGACCGGGGGTACCCCGACGTACCATGGAGTGAACTGGCTCCCGGTCCCGCAGTTTCAAGAATGACGGCCCACGAATGATCGACATTCGGACGTTACTGCCGGCAGGCCGGGTGCCCGGACGGAAAGAGAGAAGCAATGAGTACTTCCACGAGTGAGAATGCCGCCGGCCTGAGCGGGACGGAAGCGGAAGCAGAACTGCCGATCCATGACGTAGCGCTGTCCGACGTGGCAGCCGGCAAAGTTCGTTCCCTCCTGGAGCAGGAGGGCCGCACTGACCTTCGCCTGCGTGTGGCCGTACAGCCGGGCGGCTGCTCGGGCCTGATCTACCAGCTCTACTTCGATGAGCGGGTGCTGGACGGGGATGCAGTACGCGATTTCGACGGTGTCGAAGTCATTGTCGACAAGATGAGCGTGCCGTACCTGTCCGGGGCCTCCATTGATTTCGAGGACACCATTTCCAAGCAGGGCTTCACCATCGACAATCCCAACGCCGGTGGCTCCTGTGCCTGTGGAGACTCCTTCCACTAGGCCCAGCACGGTCCCCGGACCGTAATAGAGGGTATTCTGCCCGGCACGCGGTGCCGTCTGTCACTGGACAGCACCGCGTCCGGGGTAAGCTCTACACGTAGTAGTAAAACTGATCGTGCGCAGCTGGGGGTTTTTTTATGTCCGCTGTGCCGCACTTGCACGTAACAAGAGGAAGGGCCGTCTGTGAGTTCGCAGGACCGAACCAGCAGCCGACGCGCCAGGATCTTAAAGATCTCAGCCGTAACGTCGGCCGGCGCGTTGTTTTTATCGGGATGTTCGTCGGATGTCCAAAGGGGCTGGTTGCCCACGGAACACGACACGACCAACCACACCGGCCGCATCATGGACCTCTGGGTCAATTCATGGATCGCAGCTCTGGCCGTTGGTATCCTCACCTGGGGCCTGCTCCTCTGGTGCATCATCGCTTACCGGCGCCGCAAGGGTGAGACGGGCTACCCCCGCCAGCTGAGCTACAACCTCCCGCTGGAAATCTTCTACACGGCCATCCCGCTGTTCATGGTCCTGGTGCTGTTCTTCTTCACCGACCAGGACATCCGGGCACTTGAGGCCCGCGATGACAACCCGGACGTCGTCGTCGATGTCCGCGGTAAGCAGTGGTCTTGGGACTTCAACTATGTCAACGAAGACAAGTACTACAGCGGAGTCCAGGTCAACCTCGACGGCCAGGAGAAGGCCGAATCAGAGATGCCGACCCTGTACCTGCCGGTGAACAAGTCGGTTGAACTGCAGCTGAACGCCCGCGACGTCATCCACTCCTTCTGGGTCCCCGCGTTCCTGCAGAAGAAGGACATGATCCCGGGCCGCACCAACTACATCACTCTTACCCCGCAGCAGGAAGGCACCTTCGAAGGAAAGTGCGCTGAGCTCTGCGGCGAGTACCACTCCGAGATGCTCTTCAACGTGAAGGTTGTTTCCGAGGCCGAGTACGAGGCCTACCTGGCCACCCTCAATGATGGCCAGCTGGGTGCGGAGTACGACCGCAACACCAACCTGAATCCGACGAAGTAAGGAGGTAGGAGGAAAGCAATGACTACCCTGGAATACACTTCGGAGGAATCACGCACGCAGGTCACCCCGCGCGTTGTGCCGGTCTCCAAGGGACGCATCGTCGTCAACTGGATCACCTCCACTGACCACAAGACCATCGGGTACATGTACCTGATCGCCTCATTCATTTTCTTCTGCCTCGGCGGCGTGATGGCCCTGGTCATCCGTGCCGAGCTGTTTGAACCCGGTATGCAGATCCTGCAGACCAAGGAGCAGTACAACCAGCTGTTCACCATGCACGGCACGGTGATGCTGCTGATGTTCGCCACCCCGCTGTTCGCCGGGTTCGCCAACGTCATCATGCCGTTGCAGATCGGTGCACCCGACGTCGCGTTCCCGCGGCTCAATGCCCTTGCCTTCTGGTTCTTCCTCTTTGGCAGCGTCATCGCAGTCTCCGGCTTCATCACCCCGCAGGGCGCAGCGTCCTTCGGCTGGTTTGCCTACGCACCGTTGTCGAATACAACGTTCTCGCCAGGTGTGGGCGGTGACCTCTGGGTCTTCGGCCTCGCGCTCTCCGGCTTCGGCACCATCCTGGGCGGCGTCAACTTCATCACCACGATCATCTGCATGCGTGCCCCGGGCATGACCATGTGGCGGATGCCGATCTTCACCTGGAACACCCTGGTCACGGCCATCCTGATCCTGATGGCCTTCCCGCCGCTGGCGGCCGCACTGTTCGCCCTCGGCGCTGACCGCCGTTTCGGTGCTCATATATTTGATCCGGAGAACGGCGGTGCCATCCTCTGGCAGCACCTGTTCTGGTTCTTCGGGCACCCTGAGGTGTACATCATCGCGCTGCCGTTCTTCGGTATCGTTTCGGAGATCTTCCCGGTCTTCAGCCGCAAGCCGATCTTCGGCTACAAGGGCCTGGTATACGCCACCATTGCCATCGCAGCTCTGTCCGTGACCGTGTGGGCACACCACATGTACGTCACCGGCGGCGTCCTGCTTCCGTTCTTCGCCTTCATGACGATGCTGATTGCGGTACCAACAGGTGTGAAGTTCTTCAACTGGATCGGCACGATGTGGCGGGGATCGATTACGTTCGAGACTCCCATGCTCTGGAGCATCGGCTTCCTGATCACCTTCCTGTTCGGTGGACTGACCGGCATCATCCTCTCCTCCCCGCCGCTGGACTTCCACGTCTCGGATACGTACTTCGTGGTCGCCCACTTCCACTACGTTGTCTTCGGAACCGTCGTCTTCGCGATGTTCGCCGGCTTCTACTTCTGGTGGCCGAAGTGGACCGGCAAGATGCTCAACGAACGCCTCGGCAAGATCCACTTCTGGCTGCTGTTCCTGGGCTTCCACGGCACGTTCATGATCCAGCACTGGCTGGGTGTCATCGGCATGCCGCGCCGTTACGCGGACTACCTGGTGGAAGACAACTTCACCGCTATGAACCAGTTCTCCACCATCGCCTCCTTCGTCCTGGGTGCCTCGCTGATTCCGTTCTTCTGGAACGTGTACATCACCTGGCGCCATGGCAAGAAGGTCGAAGTTGATGATCCCTGGGGCTTCGGCGCCTCGCTCGAGTGGGCTACGTCCTGCCCGCCGCCGCGTCACAACTTCACGTCACTGCCGCGTATCCGTTCGGAGCGTCCGGCACTGGACCTGCACCACCCGGAACTTCAGCAGACCGTGACGAACGAGTCCGCGCCGGGCAAGGTCTACGGTTCCGCTGACCGCCAGGAGGCCGCAAAGTGAAAATCGAGTCCAAGCTCTTCCTGCTGATGGCTCCGTTCTTCCTCCTGGTAGGCGTCGTGTACGGCTACCTCGTGGAGTGGATGGAACCGGTTGGTTTCCTGGCGCTCTTCCTGACGGCCGGCATGTCCCTGATGGTGGGCTACTACCTGGCCTTCACCGCACGCCGGATCGGCATGCGGCCGGAGGACCGGCTGGATGCGGAAATCCACGAAGGCTCCGGCGAGCAGGGCTTCTTCAGCCCGTGGAGCTGGTGGCCCCTGGTCCTGGCTACCGCCTGCGCAGCCGGTTTCCTCGGCCTGGCAGTCGGCTGGTGGGTCTTCTACATCGGTGCAGGCCTTGCCGTCATTGCCCTCATCGGCTGGGTTTTCGAGTACAGCCGCGGGAGCCACGCCCACTAGGGCGTCTGCCGCTGGTTAGCTTCAGCTAAGGGGAGGATCCGCACTGCGGATCCTCCCTTTTTGCTTCGCCGGCCGCGTTTTGACCGGGGCACCGGATGCGCTGAGGGGTTCCTGCCTGGCGGTATCCTAAAGACAGTGCCGCATTATCCTCTACAGGGGGTTCCCTCCGAATGTTTGCCGTGTCCGCCCCTGCCCAGGTCCTCTTGTGATTGCGAGGGCCCTGCGGGACTTTCCCGAATCCATTGACGCCGCCTCCGGCGTCCCAAAACACCGACAGCTGGAGAGCATTCTCCGCCGCTTCGTGGACCAGCATGCACCGGCAGGGGCAGCCCTGCCGTCGGAAAGGGAACTTTCCAGCCACTTCGGTGTGGCCCGGATGACCATCCGCCAGGCCATCGATGCACTCGTTGCAGACGAGGTCCTGGAACGCGTTGTGGGCGTGGGCACGTTCGTGGCACGGCCAAAGCTCGACCTGCAGATCAAACTGACGTCCTACAGCGAGGAAATGCACCGCCGCGGTATGGTTCCTGACGCGCGCGTACTGACCTTTGAACAAGTCCCAGCCTCGCATCTGGTGGCACGGGAGCTGCAGATCGACCCGGGACAGCCCGTGGTGCGTTTCCGCCGCCAGCTGCTCGCCGACGGCGAGCCCATGAGCGTCGACGAAAATTTCATCCCTGCGTGGCAGGTGCCGGGCATGCTCGACGAAGAGCCGCCCACCTCGCTCTACCGGGTACTCAGCGAGCGGTACGGGATGGTCATTGAATGGGGTGAGGACACCATTGAAGCAACCGCCGCCTCAGCCTCCATTGCCCGCCTGCTCAACGTTGAGCTTGGCGCCCCGCTGCTGAAGATCCAGCGCCATGCGTACGTATCACGCTCCATGGTGGACTATTCCGTTTCCTATTACCGTGCCGACCGGTACAAGCTCTGGGTGCCTCTCCAGCGCCCCGGCATCCGGACACCGCGCAGTTACCACCCCGGACGCCACCAGGCGACCTGACAAAGAATGGAGGGATCGCCGAATGGAGATCCTGAGGATGTACAAGCAGGACCCGCCCCGCGGGATGTTGTTCAAGGAAGCCGTCTACGAGCCCGAGGACGGATCGTTCATGACGACGAAGGGGAGGGTGGGGCACGAAGGCACAGTAGCTGTCCGCGAAGACGTTGACGCCGATGCCGCCGCGGCCCTGCTGGCGAAATTTGGCGAAGCGGCGGCAGCCGAGGGCTATGCCGAGATCCCGGAAGAGGAACAGCACTGGGTGATCGCCCAGTACCGGCTGAAGTCCCGTGAGGGCACCGAACGGGACCGGTACCTCGAACATAAGGCGGCGACCGCCATCGGGACTTACTTCTCCTGGCGGGGCCTCGGATCGGTGGAGGAAACCGCCTTCGGTCCCTACAAGCTGAACATCCTGTGCCTGGTTCCGGACGTCAAGCTGGCGGTGAGGGGCATCCAGGTGGTCATCCGGGAATCCCGGCTGGATTTCACGAAACTGAGCATCGGGGCTGCCCCGTACGACGGTTTGGACCACCCCGAGCGGAAGCATCCTCTGCCGTCCCGGGAGCCCTTCGAGCTTTAGGCCTTTCACAGCTGTGCGCAGCCGCTGTGGAATCCCGGACGCAAAAAAGCTCCCGGCCAGCAATGCTGGCCGGGAGCTTTTTGTGGGGAAAGGCTAGTGCTTCTCGATGGAAGCGGAAGCCTGGTCCTCTTCGCTTGCCTCAACTTCGGCAGGCGCTTCGTGATGGTGTGCGGCTTCAAGTTCAGCCGGCGTCACCGGAGCGACACGGTCCTCGAAGAAGAACCGGGAGACGGCGCCGCGGCGCTTCTCCGAGCGGCTCACCTTGCCCTTGGCATCCGGCTGGGCCGGCAGGACCTGGGGCGAGTCGAAAGCAACCAGCTTGTAGCGCTTGAACTCGTCGACCGGTTCGTGGACCTCGATGTACTCACCGTGCGGAAGGCGGACAATGCGTCCGCTTTCCACGCCGTGCAGGACGATTTCGCGGTCCTTGCGCTGCAGCGCCAGGGCGATGCGGCGGGTCACGATGAAGCCGATGATCGGGCCGAAGAAGAACAGGAAGCGCAGCCAGTAGGTGACATCGTTCAGCGACACATGGAAGTGCGTGGCGACGAGGTCGGAGCTGGCAGCAGCCCACATAACGCAGTAGAAGATAACGCCGGCAACGCCGATGGCGGTGCGGGTCGGCGCGTTGCGCGGACGGTCAAGCAGGTTGTGGATTCGCTTGTCCTTGGTGACCCAGGCTTCGATCCACGGCCACGTGAAGAGCAGCGTGAAGACGATGCCCGCAGGAACCAGCGCCGGCAGGAGCACGTTCAGGGACAGCGTGTTGACGCCCCAGGGGAACGGAATGTTCCATTCGAACGGGAAGCCGAACAGCCAGCCCGGCATCAGGCGCAGTGCACCGTCGACCCAGCCGATGTACCAGTCAGGCTGGGTGCCTGCCGAAACGGGGGAGGGGTCGTAGGGACCATAGTTCCAGATCGGGTTGACCGTAAACACCGCGGAGATGAACGCCACGATGCCGAAGACGATGAAGAAGAATCCACCGGCCTTGGCTGCGTAGACAGGTCCGACAGGGAAGCCGACAACGTTGTTGTTGGTGCGTCCCGGGCCGCGCCACTGGGTGTGCTTGTGGATAACGACCATAAACAGGTGGATGGCAATCATCAGCAGGATGAGCGCCGGAACCAGCAGGATGTGCAGCACATACAGGCGGCCGATCACAGCAGTACCGGGGAACTCTCCGCCGAAGAGGAAGAAGCTGATGTAGGTGCCAACGACGGGGACTGCCTTGATGACGCCGTCAATGATGCGCAGGCCGTTGCCGGACAGCAGATCATCCGGCAGGGAGTAACCGGTGAAGCCGGCAGCGAGGGCCAGGATCAGCAGTACGCCGCCGACAACCCAGTTGAGCTCACGGGGCTTGCGGAACGCGCCGGTGAAGAACACGCGCAGCATGTGGACGGAGACCGATGCCACGAACAGCAGGGCCGACCAGTGGTGTACCTGGCGCATGAAGAGGCCGCCGCGGATATCGAAGGAAATGTCCAGCGACGAGGCGTACGCCACGGACATCTCCACACCCTTGAGCGGCACATAACTGCCGTTGTAGTGGGTTTCCGCCATCGACGGATCGAAGAAGAACGTCAGGAACGTTCCGGAGAGAAGCAGGATGACGAAGGTGTAGAGCGCCACTTCGCCGAACATAAAGGACCAGTGGTCAGGAAAGACCTTGCGGCCGAACTCCTTGACCATCATGGATCCGCTGACGCGGGAATCCACGAAGTTGGTGATACGTCCGAGCTTCGTCTTCGGCTCGTACGTGCTGGTTGCAGAGGTAGCAGTCATGATCAGCCACGCTCCCAGTAGCTCGGTCCAACGGGTTCGGTGAAGTCGCTGGTCGCGATGAGGTAGCCCTCATCGTCAACGGCGATCGGCAGCTGAGGCAGCGGCCGGACGGCCGGTCCGAAGATGACCGCGCATTCCTGCGTCAGGTCGAACGTGGACTGGTGGCACGGGCAAAGCAGGTGGTGCGTGTGCTGCTCGTACAGGGCAACCGGGCAGCCAACGTGCGTGCAGATCTTCGAGTAGGCGACAATGCCGTCCACCGACCAGTCTTCACGGCCGGGGGAGGGGTTGAGCTTGGAAGGATCCAGGCGCATCAGCAGGACAACAGCCTTGGCCTTCTCCTCCAGCTTGTGCTCGGCGTCGTTCAGGCCTTCGGGGATCACGTGGAACGCGGAACCAAGGGTGACATCCGATGCCTTGATCGGGGTGCCGCTCGGATCGCGGGTCAGGCGCACGCCGTTGTCCCACATGGTGTGACGCAGGACGTCGCCCGGAAGCGGACCCAGGTCGCGGAACATTGCGATGGCGGGAAGCGGTGCCAGTGCCACCGCACCCAGGAGGGTGTTGCGGATGAGCGGGCGGCGCTTGATCCCGGTCTCCTCGATGATGTCGCCGATCATCTTTTCGGCGACAACGCGGTCTTCCTCCGGACGGACCTCGTGGCGTTCCTCAATGACTTCGTGGTCCGGCATGAGGGTCTTGGCCCAATGCACGATACCGACGCCGATGCCAAGCATCGCGAATGCGGTGCCGAGACCGAGGAAGAGGTTCTGCACCCGCAGGGTGCCGATGGTCTCGTCCAGCCGGATAAAGAAATACGCGTAGAAAAAGAGCAGCGTTCCGATGACCGAGATGGCGAAGAGAATCGCCACCTGCTTTTCGGCGCGCTTCTCTGCCCGGGGATCCGTGTCGGCCAGGCGAGGACGGTGCGGGGGAAGTCCAGGATTCTGGAATTCCCCTTCTACGCCCTGGCCAGCCGTAGCAACGGTGCCCGAGGTGTTCGGACTGCCGTGACTATGGTCGCCCATGATCCCCCTCATCCTTCTCTTGAAACTGCATTAGTAGACCTATGTGTAACTGTGATGTCACCCCGTGGGGTGAGCGCGGCGATGGTTAGGAAGACCGGGAGGTCAACCAGATGGTGAAAGCAATGATCAGGCCAAGTCCGGCCGTCCAGATGAACAGGCCTTCGGAAACCGGACCGAGTGAACCGAGTTCGGCGCCACCGGGAGAGCCGTTGGCTTCGACGGTCTTCAGGAAGGTGATGATGTCCTGCTTCTCCTCGGGGGAGATGTTGGCATCGGAGAAGACGGGCATGTTCTGCGGGCCGGTGACCATGGCCTCGTAGATGTGCTCTTCGCTGACGCCTTCAAGGGCAGGGGCGAACTTGCCGCGGGTCAGGGCGCCGCCGGCGCCTGCTGCGTTGTGGCACATGGCGCAGTTGACCCGGAACAGCTCGCCGCCGGCAGCTGCGTCGCCGGTGGTCTCCAGGTACTGCTCTTCAGGAACGGAGGGACCTGCGCCGAGGGAGGCTACATAAGCAGCCAGCTGCGCGGTCTGGTCCTCGTTGAACTGCGCCGGCTTCTGCTGGGCCTGCGGGCCCTGCATAGCCATCGGCATACGGCCGGTGCCGACCTGGAAGTCGACCGATGCCGCACCGACGCCTACAAGGGAGGGTCCGTTCTCGGTTCCGGTGGACTCCATGCCGTGGCAGGTTGCGCAGTTGGCAATGAAAAGCTTCTCGCCCTGCTGCACATCATCGGCAGTGTAGGTAGTGGCGGCCTGTGCCTCGTTCGCTCCGCTGGCGGCTGCATAGATGCCACCGGTAACGATGAGGCCCAGCAGCAGCAGTACTACTGCTGCCAAGGGGTGACGTCGCCTTTGCGATAGTGCCTTCACTTAGTGGTTCCTAACTTGTGTGGTCTTTTGGTTGCTCGTGCCACTTTGGATCTTGGTGTGGTGATGCCCAGCTGGCGGGCTACTTGAGGAAGTAGATGATGACGAAGAGGGCAATCCAGACCACGTCAACGAAGTGCCAGTAGTAGGACGTCACGATCGCCGAGGTTGCCTCGAAGTGGCCGAACCGCTTGGCGGCGTAGGCACGTCCGATGATGAACAGGAAGGCGATCAGGCCGCCGGCCACGTGCAGGCCGTGGAAGCCGGTGGTGATGTAGAAGGAGGATCCGTACGCGTTCGAGGAGAGCGAGATGCCGTGGGACACAAGCTCGGCGTACTCGTATGCCTGTACGGCAACGAAGATTGCTCCGAGGAGGAAGGTCAGGAAGAACCACTCGACCATTCCCCAACGTGCGATCTGGAAGAAGCCGCCGGTACGGCGCGGCTGGAGCCGCTCGGCGGCAAAGACACCGAACTGGCAGCTAAAGGAGCTGGAAACAAGGATCACCGTGTTCACGAAGGCGAAGGGCACGTTCAGCTTGGCTGTTTCGATCTCCCACATCTCGCCCGAGGTGGAGCGGAGAGTGAAGTACATCGCAAACAGCGCAGCAAAGAACATGAGCTCGCTCGAGAGCCACACCACGGTCCCTACGGAGACCATATTGGGGCGGTTCAGCGTGGGGTGAGCCGGGGTACTGGGGGCATGGGTCGCTGTTGTCACATAGACATTATGGCCGCAAAACTCCCCACTTCACCAACAGAACGGCACGAACGGCGAGTCCGATTCGTTCCCAAACCGCCCGCTTCCCAATAACGGCGCGGAACTGACGCTCCGGAAACAAATCAGCATTTTCTACAATTCGTAGATAACCTAGGTTGTGTGAGTACGTTTCCGAGTTCCAAGCACACCTGGCCGACGCTGATCAACGCTCTCATTGCGGGAGAGGACCTGAGTACCGAACAGACCTGGTGGGCCATGAACACGATCATGGCCGGAGAGGCGACGGACGCCCAGATCGCCGGGTTCCTGGTGTCCCTGCGGGCCAAGGGCGAAAGTGTTGAAGAGCTCACCGGCCTGGTCGAGGCGATGCTGGAGAACGCCCGGCCCATCTCCATTCCCGGCGAAACACTGGACATCGTTGGAACCGGCGGAGACCGCCACAACACCGTGAACATTTCGTCGATGGCTGCCCTCGTGTGTGCCGGCGCCGGGGCCAAGGTGGTTAAGCATGGCAACCGCGCGGCGTCGTCGTCCTCCGGTTCCGCCGATGTCATTGAAGCCCTGGGTGTCCGCCTGGATCTACCGGTGGAGCGCGTTGCGGAAGCCGCCGTGGAGGCGGGAATCACGTTCTGCTTCGCCCAGGTGTTCCACCCGTCGATGCGCTTCGCTGCCGTCGCCCGGCGCGACATGGGCGTACCCACCGCCTTTAACTTCATGGGACCGCTGACCAATCCTTCGCGCCCGTCCGCATCCGCGATTGGCGTTGCCGACGAGCGCCTTGCGCCGCTTATCGCCGGAGTGCTGGCAGCCCGGGGTGTCCGGGCGCTGGTGTTCCGCGGCGGAGACGGCCTGGATGAACTGACGACGACGGGTCCCTCCACTGTCTGGGAGGTGCGTAACGGCACCGTGGAGCGCTCCGTGGTGGATCCCCTGGATATCGGGATCAGCAGGGCTACGCTGGACGATCTGCGCGGGGGCAACGCCGCGGCCAACGCCGCCGTCGTACTAAGCGTCCTCGCCGGAGACAAGGGTCCGGTACGGGACGCGGTGCTGCTGAACGCGGCGGCCGCGCTGGTGGCCCTGGATACTTCCGCCCACGGCACGCTGCCGGAGCGCCTCAGTGCAGCCCTGCGGCGTGCTGAGGAGTCAGTGGACAGCGGACAGGCGCGGGCTGCGCTGGACCGGTGGGTGGAGGTTACGCAGTAGTCCTGCGGACTCCGGCGTTCCAGATGCCGAAAAAAGAGGCAGGCCACGGTGGCCTGCCTCTTTTTTGTGCCCGTTTTGGCGTGGATCACAGCAAAGTTCGTTATCCAAACGTTGTAGCTGGTGCTGCGTTAGGCTGGCGAACTATCTGTTTTGCCAGCCTAACTAGCTGTCGAACCCGAGTGAAAAAGCGGCGTCAAGGTCGTGTTTGGAGTAAGCCCGGAAGGCGATCTGGGTAGTGGTGCCGATCACGCCGGAGACCTTTGAAAGCCGGTTGGCGATCGTGTCGGCAAGGTCCTCGTGGCGGCGGACGCGCGCGACGGCGATGAGGTCCCACTCACCCGTGACGGAGTAGACCTCGCTGATGCCCTCGATTTCGGAGATTTCCTCGGCGCATTCGGGGATCCGGGCGGAATCGGTCTGAATGAGGACGAAAGCGGTGATCATGGATTGCCTTTCGAAGGTGCTGCAGGGCGCGGAGTGTCAGGCCCTGTCCTTGAGCCTAGTGGAATCCCGGCGGGCGCGCCCGCGCGTAACGGCGGAGCAGACCGCGCGGGGAAGCAGGAGGAAGGCTGCCAGCACGCCGAAAGTCACCAGCTGGAAGCTCAGGGCGGTTCCGCCTCCGGCAAGGCTTCGGATGGCTAGTCCGGCGCCCGCTGTCACCAGCCAAAGACAGACGCCGGTGGGCCACAGCGCCGCCGGACGGCGCCAGGCACGCAGCGCGAGCCAGCCGCCCAGGCAGGCGGCGATGAACGGTGAGGCCGTGAGCAGCACGCCGGCCGGGTCCAGCCCGTGGGCATGCGTGTCCCGGCCGAGTGCGGCGAAGGTAATGATGAGTACGACGTCGGCGGCCAGGAACGCGGGCCAGAAACGGGAGAGCGGGGTCTTCACAGGGCTGATGTCCTTAGTGCTTAGTGCTTAGTGCTTTGGATGTCCGCCATGGGCCTGGACGTAGGGACCCAGCAGTTCGTAAACGCGTGCGCGCACCTGTTCGTGCGGGATGCCGGCTTCGAGCAGGCGGGTCCCGGTGTGGACTATTGCGTTAATGAGTGCGGCGGTGCTGGCGGCATCGGCGGCACCCATTTCCTCAAGCGTGCTGACCAGGGGATCGAGGAGCTGCTGGTGCATCCGGTTGCTTTGGGCATCCAGTTCCTCGCTCGGCGCCACGGCGGCGAGGGCGCTGCCGACTGCATGCTCACCCTCGGCCACCAGGGCAATGTTGGTCAGCACATAGGCGAGGATCCTGTCGGCCGGCTGTTCCTCGGCGGCCATGGCATCTTCCACCCGCCGCGCCCAGCGCGGAAAGACATCGAGCACCAGGGCGTTCAGCAGGTCGGTGCGGGACTTGTAGTACTGGTAGGCGCTGGGGCGGGCGAGGCCCGCCAGTGCGGCAACTTCGGCCATGCTGGGGGCCTCACCCGTTTTGGCGAGGAGGGTCCTGGCGGCGTCCAGGAGTGCCCTTTGCTGTGCCGCCCGGTGCTCGGCGACCGTCGGGGCAGTGATGCGGGGCAACGGGCCCTCCTGTTCTTGCATTCTCTAGCAGGCCAGCCGGCCGTCCACCATCTCAACAACCCTGTCGCAGTGATGGAGGACATCGTGATCGTGGGTAACCATAACTGTAGCAACGCCATGCCCATGGGTTTCCCTGGCGTAATCTGGCACGCAGGCGCGGGCTCTGCTGTGCTTGAGGAATGACCGTGCTGCGCGAAATCTGGCTCCGTCTGCGCGGCTCCAGGACAGCGCGCTGGCTGGCTGGCGCCGTCGTGCTGCTGCTGATCGTCGAGTATGTGGTCCTGCCGCAGCTTGTGGGTTCGGACAATGTGTTCCGGGCGCTGACGGGACTCTCACCGGTGCTCCTCGGTGCGGCTGCCGGCCTGGAAATCCTGTCCCTGTGCGCCTACAGCGCCCTGACCCGGGTGGTGCTGCCCGGATCGCGGCGCCCGCGCTACTTCACCCTGCTGCGGATAGACCTCAGCGACCTGGCGGTAAACCACGTCGTGCCCGGAGGGGGCACCACCTCAGCGGCCGTGCGGTACAGCCTCCTGACGCGGGCAGGTGTACGGCCCCAGGATGCACTGAGTGCCGCGATGGTTCAGGTGGTAGGCGCGAACCTGGTGCTCGGCGCACTTTTTGCCGTTGGGATGCTGAGCGCACTGGGCGAGGTTCGGGTGAACCGGTATTTCGTCACTGCCGGCGTCGTCGTCCTGCTCCTGCTGGCGGTGAGCGGACTGGTGCTCTCTGTCCTGGACCGCCGCCTGACCGGAGCAGTGCGGGCGGCGCGCCGGGTTGCCGGCTGGGTCAAGGTGGTCAAGCCGGACTCGGCGGAGAATTTCGTCCGGACCATGGCGGCGGAGACAGCGATGTTCCGCCAGGACCCGGGGCGGCTGGCCCGGGCATTGGTGCTGGCCGTCAGCTACTGGGGTTTCGACGCCGCGTGCCTGTGGACCTTTGTGGCCGCCTTTGGGCATGTGCTCGCACCGGGGGAACTGCTGATCGCCTATGCGCTGGGCAACCTGGTGGCCCTGGCACCGTTGACTCCCGGCGGGCTTGGGCTGGTCGAAGGGGTCCTGGTGCCTGTCCTGGTGGGATTCGGCGCCCCGAATTCTGCCGCCGTCCTGGGTGTGCTGTCCTGGCGGATCTTCAACTTTTGGCTCCCGATACCGGCTGGCGGCCTGGCGTGGCTGTGGCTGCGGATGGGGCCGCTGCGCCGGACGTCCCCGCAGGGACGCCGGGCGGCCGGTGCACCCAGGGCAGCCGGTACACCCAACGGAGCGGATCCATCTGGTGATGCCGGTACAGCTAGTGCAGCAGGCTCATCCAGTTAGGCGGTACACGCCCGGCTGGACCGGGCACCGGCTGGCTGTCAGGGTGTGCCTGCGGCGGGGCGAGGTCCGGGCCCTCGAACATGGCCTGCTCCGGATAGCTGTAGAACCAGTCCTCACCGGGTTCGAAACTGCGGACCACCGGATGCCCTGTTGCCCGTTCATGCGCCGACGCATGCTGCGAGGGGCTCGAATCGCAGCAGCCCACGTGCCCGCACTCGGCACACCGGCGCAGGTGGAACCACCAGCCGTCCTGCCCCAGGCACTCGGCGCAGCCGGGTCCGCTGGGCGGCACAGCCGGATTGATGCCTTGAATGGATTCCATCTGTGGCTCCTCAGGGATATCAGACGCAGCCGCAGCCGTGGAAGGCGGCGCGGTGACTTGTCCCCACGCTATCGACTCTGCGCCGGGCGCTGAAGGGTGCCGGGATAAAACTGCCCGCACCGTCCTGCAGCGCCAGGAAGTTGTCTGCTGCGGCACATCGGTCCGTGAACCTCCCCACCCGGAGCCGCTGCCTCCCGCCCGGGGCCGCGGGAGAGCCCGCAGGGTGACTTCCGCCGCGTCCTACCCTGAAAATATGAGGAACCTGCCTTTCGCGGCAGCGGGGTTCATGGCCGGAGCTGTGGCCGCAGCCGGCACGCTTGCCGCAGCTGTTATCCACAAAGACCCACGACCGTCGGCTTTCTTCATCCGCGGGGTGTTTTCCAGCGGGGGAAGGGTCCGGCTGAGCACCCTGCGCAGGCACGTTCGGGCCGGGGGAGTCAGGGCCCACCGCGGCCTGCCCTATCTCGGCAGATCCAAACGTCCCACCCTTGATGTTTTCCTGCCCGAGAATGCCGGCGGCGGTCCGCTTCCCGTTGTTGTCTGGGTGCATGGGGGCGCCTGGATTTCAGGTTCCAAGGAGAATGTGGCCCCCTATCTGCAGATCCTGGCCGCGCATGGGTACGCGGTGGTGGGCGCCGGTTACTCAATATCCCCGGAGGCGAACTATCCCCAGGCCGTGACCGAGCTGAACAGCGCGCTGGCCTACCTGCGCGAACATGCGTCGGATTACGGCATCGATCCCGACCGGATAGTGCTGGCCGGGGACTCGGCGGGAGCGCAGCTGGCGGCGCAGCTGGCGCTGATGATTACTGACCCGGAGTATGCCCGGCGTACCGGCGTCGTTCCAGCCGCCGCGCGGGAGCATCTGCTCGGAACACTGCTGTTCTGCGGAGTCTACGATCTCAAAGCGATGGCACGGCTGAAAGGCGCCGTGGGCTGGGGATTCCGGACCGCGTTGTGGGCATATACCGGCAAGAAGGACTGGGCACGCACCCCTGCCGCGGAGCACATGTCCATCCTGGACCACGTGAATCCGGATTTTCCGCCGACGTTTATCTCCGGCGGCAACGCCGACTACCTTACCGAGCAGCAGTCCAAGCCGCTGGCAGACAGGCTGGAGGAGCTGGGTGTGCAGGTGGTCCGCCGGTTCTGGCCGAAGGACCACAAGCCGTCTCTGGGACACGAGTATCAGTTCAAGCTGGAGCTCAAGGATTCCCGCATGGTGCTGGCGGACACCCTGAGGTTCCTGGATACCGTGACGGGAGGGCAATCGGTCCCGGTACGCTCCGAGCTGGAGGCCGCGGCGTAGGCCTGCGAATTGTCCTCGTGTCTGCCGACGGGACACAGCACCGGTTCCGGGAGTGCTTAAACGCTGCGGCGGCCGCACTCCCGTGGAGATGCGGCCGCCGCAGCGTTGTATCTAGGACCAGATGTCGTCGCCGCGCAGGGAGGCATCAGCGCCGCCGTCGCAGTAGATCGTCTGTCCGGCAAGGTGGGTGTTCTCTTCGCTGGCCAGCCAGGCGAGCAGGCGGGCGATTACCACCGGTTCCGAGTGCCCGTTCAGGGGCATGGGGACGTTTTCATCCACCATCTTGGCGCCTTCCGGCGCAGCCAGCAGTTCACGGGTCATCGCGGTGAGGACGGTGCCCGGTGCGACGGCGTTGAGCGGAATCCCGTTGCCGGCATACCGTTCACCGATGGATTCCCGGCGTACCCAGCGGCTGAGGGCGCGCTTGCTGGAGGGATAGTTCAGGTAGCCGATCTGGGGGCCCTGGTCAGCCAGCTTCTGGCCGATCTGCCGCGCCATGGCTTCGTCGCCGGCGAGCATGGCATCCACGAGTTCGGGGGAGTTCGGCTGCAGGGAGGCCATGGAGCTGACGACGACGGCGCGCGGCGCCTCGCTGCGGGCCAGCACGGGAGCCAGCCGGTCCAGGAACTCGGTGACGCCAAAGAAGTTCACGGACACGGTCAGGGGGATGGGCGCGGAGATACCGGCGCAGGCAATAACGGCGTCAACCGAGCCGCCGGCGGCCTCCACTGCCCGGTCGGCGGCGGTCTGCCGTCCTTCGGGAGTGCTGAGGTCCGCCTCAACGTCTGCGTTGCGCAGATCGACGCCGATGACTTTGTGGCCGCGTTCCCTGAGCAGTTCAGCGGTGGCTGACCCGATGCCGGAAGCGGACCCTGTGACGATATAAGTACGTGTTGTCATACTTCGAGCCTACTCCCGCCCCGGCTGTGGTATACGGGGGGTTTGTGGCTGTTGCCGTGGTGCGCGGGTCCATGATCAGGTGCTACCCGGAAGCAGCCAGCGGCAGGTCCGCGGCGGCCGGGATGCGGGTGGAGCCGATGAGTGCCGCGCCAACGGCGGCGGCGGGAAAGCTGCGCGGCAGCAGCTGGACGTGACGCGGTAACTCGAGGGATGCGATAAATCTGGACTCTGAGGCGGTTTTGTCCAGGCTCCGCCGTATACCCGTCAGGAGCGGAGTCCCCAGGGCGGTCAGCCCACCGCCCACAACCACCGTTCGGACGCCTGTGGTGAGGGCCAGTATCCGGACGGCGGCGGCAGCGCCCTCGTAGAGATCGTCGAGTGCCCGGGCTGCTGCGGGGTCGCGTCCTGCCGCGGAAAGGAGTGCATGGGCGGGGAGGGACACGGGCCACGTGCGGGCAACTGCCGAACCGGATGCGAGTGTTTCGAGGCATCCCCGCTGTCCGCAGGCGCAGAGCACGCCGTTGGGACGAACCGGGATATGCCCAATTTCGCCGGCCACTCCGTTGCTTCCACGCCAGATTGTGCCATCCCGCACCAGGCCGGCCGCCAGACCGGTTCCGAGGTTGAGGTAGGCCAGGAGGTCAGTGCTCTGCCCGGTGGCGATCCCCACCCATCTGTGCGCCCCCAGGGCGGCAGCGTTTACATCGTTGTCGATGTGCACGACGGCGCCCATGCGGGCGGCCAGCAGCGCTCCGAGGTCCAGTTCCTCGAATCCGAGGTTTACTGCATGCGAGACTGTGCCGGTGTGATGATCAACATGCCCGGGGATGCCCGCGCCGATCGAAGCGAAGGCATCAAACGGTTGACCACACGAGGCGCGCACCTTTTCGGCGGCGTCCATGACGGATCGCACCACCGCTTCTGCGCCATGGCCGGTGGGCACGGTGAACCGGTGCAGGATTTCACCCCCGGCCATTGCTACGGCTTCGGTCTTGGTACCGCCGATATCTATTCCGAGTCTCATTCCACCCCCTGCGGAAGCCTGCCCGTGAGCAGCTGCATCAGCGCTGTACTCACGAGACGGGAAGCGCCGAAGGTGCAGGCATCAGCAATACCCGGGTCGGCGGAGGGCCACCCCATCTCAACGACGATCAGGTCCACGTCCTGCCGGCGCAGGTTGCTGATCAGCTCCATGCTCTGCCGATGCAGGTGGAGATTCCGCCCTACCAGAGCTATCCGGGTGCCGGCTCGATGGGCCGGCAACCGGTGGCCGGGATCAACGATCCGCACGGCAATTGCCGGATTCCAGTCCGGTTCAAGCGACGCGGGACCCCACGGGACGCTGCCCACGGCCTGGTTGGCGGTGCTGGAAAGCTGGTGAAGCTCGAAGGGGTGTGCACTGCTGCGCAGCCACTTCCGTGCCCGGGTATTCAGGCGGAACGCGGCAGCGGCCCGGGCAGGGTTCACCGGTAACCCGGAAGGGTGTCCGGACAGTTCTTCAGCGGGCCGGATATCCCGGGGGAGGAGGTTCAAAAGCCCGGCGGACCTGGTTCTGGCTTCTTCAACCCGCCGGAGCGGAAGTTCCCCCGAGCGCAGGGCCTCAGCAACTGCGGTGATCACGGCGTTGAACTGAGCTTCGCCCGTATCCGAGCCCAGGCACAGCAGATCGCACCCGGCTGCCAGGGCGCGGACCGCAGCTGCGGGGATGCCGATACCGCCGCTGGCTCCCTTCATGTCCAGGGCATCGGTGACGATGACACCGGTGAAGCCGAGCTGTTCCCGCAGCAGACCCTGGAGAATTGCCGTAGAGAACGTGGCGGGATTGTCCGGGTCCAGGGCAGGCACCAGAATGTGGGACGTCATGATGGACGCGGTTCCGGCTGCGATGGCGGCTTTGAACGGTTCCAGCTCACGTTCAGCCAGAACACCCGGTGTTGCCTCGACGGTTGGGAGCATCAGGTGCGAGTCCTGGGCAGTGTCTCCATGGCCTGGAAAGTGCTTGGCACAGGCGGCGACGCCGGTGGATTGCAGTCCCTGTACCCAGGCCGCTGCATGGCTGGCGGCCAGCGGCGCGTTGTCCCCGAAGCTGCGAACCCCAATGACAGGATTGCCGGGGTTGGAATTGATGTCCACCGACGGTGCCAGATCCAGGGTGCAGCCGGCGCGGCGGAGTTCATTGCCTATCGCGGCCGCCGAGGCAAACGTCATGCCGGGGTCGTCCAGGCGGCCGAGGACCGCGTTGCCGGGGTGCGGCGATCCGGTGTTGTAATGAAGCCGCGTGACGTCCCCGCCCTCTTCATCGATGGCGATGACCGCAGCGGGGTTCGCGCGGCGGATCGCGCTGGTAAGTTCCTGAAGCTGGGTGCCCGATTCGATATTGCTGCCGAAGAGACAGACTCCGGCAAGTCCTGACTTGAGTTCCCCGGCAACCCAGTCCGGCAGCCGGGACCCGGCAAAACCGGGAAGCAGGGAACCGGCCACCAGGGCGCGGATGTTCCGGGGTTCCAGGGCTTGGAGGTTCGCGGTGGCGCTCATCCTTTAACCGCTCCTCCGACCAAACCGCTGCTCATCCTGCCCTGGACAAGCAGGAAGAAAATGATTACCGGGACGGCAACCAGTGTGGACGCCGCCATGACCTGGCCCCAATCCGTCTCCCGGCTCGCACTGGACTGCAGGAACCCCCGGAGCCAGAGCGGGATGGTCTTGGACGAATCGCTGGTCATCACCACAAGGGCCACCGTGAACTCGTTCCAGGCCTGCAGGAACGCATACACGCCCGAGGCAATAAGGCCAGGAGCCAGCAGGGGGAAGGTGATCCGGAGGAACGCCTGGGTCCGGGTTAGTCCATCCACCATCGCGGCTTCCTCAAGCTCCACCGGAATACCGGTGACGAAGCCCCGAAGCATCCAGATGGTGAATGGAACAACAGCGGCGATGTAGAGGACGCTGATTCCGATCACCGAATTAAGCAGGTCCGCAGTTGCCATCATCTTGTACTGCGCAATGAAGAGCCCTTCCGCCGGGAGCATCTGGACCAGCAGCAGTGCCAGGACAAAGCCCTTCCTGCCGCAGAACCGGAACCGGCTGATGGCTAAGGCGCCAAAGAACGCGAAAAGCAGGCAGCAAACCACGGTGATGGAGGTGACGGCCAGGCTGATCCCGAGGGCTGAGAAGAAAGTCCCGGAGGCGGTCACCGCCAAAAAGTTGTCCAAGGAGCCGCCAAACGGGGTGAATGTCGGGGTGGCGGACTGCAGGGTCACGTTCGGAAGGAATGCGGAGTTGAGCATCCAGTAGACGGGGAAGGCCCAGCACGCAGCTGCGAACACCGCTACCGTGCCCCAGAGCCACGATGCGATTGCCGGTGGCCGGCGGCGGCGGGTTCCGGGGAGCACGCTCATGCTGCACCGTCCTCTCGAATCATTCTGCGAACGTAGAACCAGCTGATGCTGAGTGTCAGCACCAGCATGAAAATTGAGACTGCGCTGGACATGCCGAAATCTCCTGATCCGGTTCCCAATTGATGGATGTAGGTGCCCAGGAGATTGGTTTCGCTGGGAACGGATCCCACGTCCTGGAGGATTCTGATCTGCGTAAAAACCCTGAGGTCCCAAATGACCTGCAGGAGCATGACGATGGCCAGGACCGGCCGGATCATGGGGAGCATGATGTGGATAAGCCGCTGCCAGCCGGTGGCCCCGTCCAGCTGAGCTGCTTCCACTACCTCGTCTGAGACCTGGGTCAGGCCGGCGTAGACGCTGAAGGCAACGAACGGCACGCTCATCCAGATCACGATGATGGCCGCGACCAGGTAGAAGGTGAGGGGAGCGGCCAGCCAGTTGTAGCCCTGGAAGTCCAGCCCGGCCTGGGTGAGGAGCCAGTTCACGATGCTGCGCCGCCAGTCAAAGAGCCAGATCCAAACCGTCATGGCAGCGACGACGGGCATGGCCCAGGCCAGCAGCAAAGCGATCTGCAGAATGTTCCGAATAACTTTGGTGACCCGTTTCATCAGCAGGGCCAGCGCTATGCCGACCGCCATGGTGGCGCCGGCACAGACCAGACAGAAGATGAGTGAACGGGCAACAACGGCCCAGGTATAGCTGTCAGTCAAGAGCTGGATGTAGTTCTGCAGACCAACGAATTCCGGCGGTTGGCCGAACTGCTGGGCCAGGCCGAACTCCTGCAGAGAGGTGATGACCTGCCAGGTCAGGGGGTATCCCAATGCTGCGGCCAAGACAAGAACCGCCGGGATCAGGAGAATATACGGCGCGGACCAGCCACGGCGGATCCTGCGGCGGGAGCGCCGCCCGGGACCTGCATCAGGTCCAGCTGCAGCATTCGATCTGGCAACAGGCGGGGTATGGACAGCCGTCACAAACCTGCCTCCTTCTGAGTTTGAGCCGGGTTCGACAGAAAGGGTGTGCGGTGCCAGGCTACAGCCCGGCACCGCACACTGAACTCTTGTCAGCCCTTGGCGTTCAGCATGGGAGTGATTTTCGCGTCGTACTCCTCGGCCAGGGACTTGAGGTCGTCTGTGGCGGCGATCTTGCCGAAGAACTCTTCGAGAATCGATGCGCCTTCCACTGCCGCCCAGCCCGGGGCCGCGGGGGTTAGCTTGGAATTCGATGCCGCCTCCACCGCAATCTTGGCGAACTGATCGTCGCCGAGGCTGGACATGTAGTTCTGGTTGGCGGGGCCGAGTCCCGCACCACCGAGCATCGTCTGGTATTCCTCGGAGAAGATGATCCGCAGGAGATCCTTTGACAGGTCCTGGTTCTTTGATGCTGCGGAAATTCCGATGTTCGAGCCGCCGGCGAAGACCGGAGCGGGCTTGCCGTCATTGCCGGGAAGTGCAAAGGCGCCGAATTTTTCATCGTTCCAAATGCGGGCAGGCTTGCCGTCTTCGCCGGTTCCCAGATCGCCGATGGAACCGTTGGCCCACCCCGGAGCCATGATGGTGGCAGCGGCAAGGGAAGTGCTGCCGGTGGGATTCCCATCGTCGTCGAGGATCTCATCGGCGTCATTGATGTAGAGCCAGGGGGTGACGTCCTTGGCATCGGCGGGTGCCTTCGACGCGTTCCGGTAGATTTCCTGCAGCTGCGTCAGGCCGGTGATGGTGTTGGGGTCAGCGAGAGCGGACACCCACTGGTCGCCGTCCTTGCGTGCCAGCTCGCCGCCGTTGGCGAAGACCCAGGAGATGCCGTTGCGCCAGTCCTGGCCGCCCAGGAAGAAGCCGGAGAAGTTGTCGATTCCGCGGGGGTTGGCGGCGGCCAGTGCCTGGACAGCCGCATTGAATTCGTCCAGGGTTTTAGGCTGCTCTATTCCGGCTTCGCTCCACAGGTCCTTCCGCTGGAACATATAGCGGGAGCCGAAGTAGTAAGGCAGGGTGTAGTTGGCGCCTTCCACCGCTCCGACCTCGACGAATGACTGAAGCAGGTCGTCTCCGCCGAGCTCGTCGTACATGTCCGAGATATCGGCGAACGCGCCGACGTTGGTAAAGGTGGGGGACTGGGTGTTGCCCAGTTCGACGACGTCGGGAGTGTTGTTCGCGTCGGGCAGGGAGGTCGTGAGCTTGGTGACGACGTCACCCCAGGATTGTTCCTCAATGACCAGCGTGGCTCCTGTTTCTTCCTTGAAGGTTGTCTTCAAGTACTCACGGAGTTCATCGTTGGTGTCGCCGCCCGCCAGCCACAGCGTGATTTCCTGGCTGCTGTCAGCGGCGGCGTCGTTCGAGTCGGTTTCTGCGGCTCCCGAGCTGCACGCCGAGAGCATCAGCGCGGATGCCGTGGCGAGTGCCAGAGCCTTGTAGGTTCTTTTCATGTGAAGCTTCCCTTTCGTCATTGAAATACCGGGCATGCGTTCGTTGCGGGGCCCGGGTCAGGCAACTCCAAGTTGCGCTGAAAGGACCATCACTGCGGCTCCGCGCAGGACGATGTCCTGGCCTTGGGTGGATCTCCGGAAACTGACGCCGCTGGTGAATTCGGCCAGCGTCCGCTCCTGGAGTGTTTGTGCGGCCGCGTCGAGCAGCGGGCCGTCAACAAGGTGGGGTGGCCCGTTGAGGACAACCTCGGAGAGGTTCAGCGCTCCGACTATCGGCGCAAGGGCAATGCCCAGCCGTTGGCCCGCTGCGGCCAGGACTGTCTGGCGCTGCGCGCCGTCTTTGCCGGAGAGTGCGGTTTCCAGGTTCGGGACGGACAGCCATGTTTCGAGGCAGCCCGTCTTCCCACAGACACAGCGGGCTCCGCCGTCGGTGCCAACGGTGACGTGCCCGATCTCTCCGGCTGCGAAACGGCTGCCCAGCAGCGGCCGGCCGCCGACCACCAGCCCTGAACCGACACCGTGGCCAATTTTGATCAGCATCAGGTCATTCGAGGAGTTGGAAACAGCGCTTTCAGCCAGCACCGCCGCGTTCGCATCGTTGCCCACCGTGACCGGCAGGCCGGAAACGCCGGAGAGAACTGCCCGCAGGTCAACGCCGAACCAGCCCAGGTTCGGTGCGGACTGGACGACTCCGTCGGCGTCGACAACTCCCGGGGAACCGACCCCGACTCCCAGAACGGGTGCGGTAGCCAGCTGAAGGGTCTGGCTAAGAAGCGAAATGGTTTCTTCGAGGGTGCCTTCCCCCGGGCCGGCGGCCCGATGGACCTCGCAGCGTTTAAGTACGTTGCCGTCCAGATCCAGGAGCGCGCCCCGGAATACCGAGTGCTCGGCGAGGTCGAGGCTGACAATCTGCAGCCCGCTTCGATTGATGTCCACCAGCATCGCCGGTTTCCCGGGCCGGGCTTCCTCACGGTGTCCGCGTTCGACGACATACCCGTTGGCGATGAGTTCCGCGACGAGATCCGAAGCAGTCACCCGGGTGAAACCAAGTTCCCGGGCAAGGTCAGCGCGGCTGAGTTCCCCGTCCCGGTAGAGGGTTTGGAGCACCAGTGCCAGGTTGTGGCTCCGCGCATGACCTGGCAGTGCCCTGGACTCTGGCTGGAACCCGGGCCGGGTGAGCCGTGAGCGCGTAGGTGCCGCGGGGGAGCCGGCCGGGAATTCTGGGAGCAACATGTTTGAAAGTATGGTTTACAAACAAACTCCTGACAAGGGTTTCCGGCAGGAGATTCTGATTCAGCGTGACGGGAGAGGGTGGGGTGCTGTGACCCTGGGAGTCCCTCCGTGCACATTCAGCGGGGAAACGGGCGCTACGTGGGTGGATAGGCGCGCCAACCATTAGCTTAGAGCTAATACAAAGCTGACTATTAGCCGTTGTGGACGAGAGCCAGGTAGAGCACGGCGAGGGCCGACAGTGTCCAGCTGGCAAGACTGCCCACGAGGAATTCCTCCGCTTTGGAGCCCGTTCCCCGGTCTTCTGCAATTTCCGGGAACCGCACAACGCCCTTCGCGGCTGCGAGTGCGGCAATGATCTGTGGTGCTCCGGCGAAAGCCAGGACGACAATGAGCAGGCGTTCGATCGGACCAATGAGACGGCCGCCCTTGAGAGCTGGACCACGGGCAGGTTTTTCGCCGGCGCGGACGCTGGCCACCTGCCTGCTGCGGATAACCAACTCCCAGACGTTGGGCTGTTGTGTTGCCGCAGGGCTCGCTTCACCTCTCCCGCTATTCCCAGGGCGGGTGTCGTCCTGGTGGGCGCGGCCCAGTGCGGCAAGGGCGACGATGTTTGCGCTTCTGGTCAGGAAGACGGCAACAGCAGCAGCGGCTACGACGGTTTCCACGGAGACGGACGACGCAGATTCCAGGGCCGTGAGGGAGTAGGCATCCAGGAGGAAACCTGATGCCGACTGGGCCGTCCGGTCAAAAGCGGTGATTCCGAAAACCAGGACAAACAGCACGATGACAGGCCAGAGCCGGGGGACGGCGGGGGAGGGGCCGTCCAGCCGGCCTTCCGTCGGTTTTGGTGCAGGCATGCTGAGTGTCCAGCCAAAGGCAAGGGCTCCACAGGCCGCTGCGGCAAGGAAGGGGATGCCAAGCCCGGTCATGACCAGCACCGACACGGCAGCGAGGAACAGCAGCCTGCCGGGCAAGGTGCGGCCAAGGCGCAGCCCGCCGGCGATATCCACCAGGCCGACCATCAGCAAAAGGGTTGAGCCGATCACCGCAGCATGCCCTTTGCCAGTTCCTGATGCGCCGCCAGAAGCGCCGATGCACCCGAGCGCCGCAGGCTCTGCGAAACAGCCGACTGGGTAATCTTCTCCCGCCGCGCAAGTTCCGTTTGGGACACCCCGAGCAGGACACCGGCAGTTATGCGGCGGTCGCGCGGACGCATCGAACTGATTGACGCGTCCCGGAGCAGCAGAAAACCGTTGACCAGCGACACCTCACCGGCGGCTCCAGCATCATCCGAAGCGAACCAGGACCGCAGATAGGGGTCCGCGCCATGCTCGCGGCGATGCGTTTCTTCAATGGCTTCCCGGGCATTCCACCACGCTGGCCCGTCCTGAATAGCTCCCGGAGCCTGTTCGTCGACGTCAGACGTGATTCCTCGTCCCAGTCCAAATCTGCAGTCCACACCCTCCGGAAGAAGGAGGCGTACCAGCGTGGTTGTCAGCAGGGCATCACCCAGGGTGTGGAATACGGCTTGGAACTCGTCGCCGACGGTGGGCCAGAGCGGGCGGTATATCGGCCGGGCGCCGTGCGCCTGCCCGAACGCCTCGCGGATGGAGCGCTGCGCGCCGACCCGGTCGCTGAGTTCGCGCGATTTCACAATGTCGACGATGAGTGCGATCACGGAGTCCGGCATCGCATAAGCATATAGCTTATTTGGGCACAAATATAAGCGTTTCTGCGCAAGTTTCTGATGAAACCTTCCGGTGTGCAGCGCCCGGCGAGAGCGGCGGACACTGTTACATGGAGCCCCCGCAGTCACTCAGGGGAGGCTTCCAGAATGTTAGTTGACATAATGTAGATTATCGGCGCAACGGAATGCTGCCTGAAAGTGGCTCAGGCCACCCCCGGCTGCCGTTTGTACCAACCTTTCCGCAGCTCTGGTTTTCGCTCTCCGGACGCCTGTCAGTAAAGCCTGGGAACACTCCAGCCACCCTCTGCCGGACAGCACTGCCTGGCAGACCGTTTCCAGGCGGCGGAATCCGCGTGAGGACCTCACGTGTTTTTGCTCTCGCCCGAGACTGCGCTCCCTATCGATTTGAGTTGACATAACGTCCCCCGCCGCAGGTTGGGTGCGGTTTGCAGCTTTACATAATGCACACCATCCCCTGCGGGAACATTTCGGTGTGCCGGGCCGTTATACCGGGCGTTGACCTGCGGCTGGAGAGAGTCGTACCGCGGAACGACACCGTGGCCAGCTCCCCGGCAAGCCGTCCGGCGGCACCGCCGGACGCACCCGGCAGGCAGCTTGGTCACAGGCAGGCCTTATTCGGACGAATATGGCTCACAGAGAGTCGCCGTTTGGTGTGATCGGCAGCTTCACCTATATGATCTACGCTCGAACCCCCCACAAATTCAGGAGATAAGCACTACAAATGGCTACCGATTACGATGCCCCGCGCGTCAAGGAAGAAGACCAGCCCACCGACTCGCTGGAGGGACTGAAAGCCCAGCAGCGCGGCGGAGCGATGACGGCGGTTATCGATGTCGAAGAGTCTGACGCCATCGATGGCTTCGACCTGCCGGGCGCTGACCTTTCCGGTGAAGAACTGCTGATCAAGGTCGTTCCGGCCCAGGCTGACGAATTCACCTGCATGTCCTGCTTCCTCGTCCGTCACCGTTCGCAGGTGGCACGGGAGAAGAACGGCGATAAGTACTGCGTGGACTGCGAAGGCTAGCGGCACTCCCCCGCACACAGTGCACAAAACAGGCCCGGGCAGAAATGCCCGGGCCTGTTTTTTCCGGTCCGCTTTGGGCCAGTCTCCCCTGGGGTACTGCGTCCGAAGAAGTCCAGCAGCAGGAAACCCGGCGGCCATTAGGATGGATCCGTGATCTTTGAACCCGGCCCAGCCGAATCTGCTGCCGCCATCCGCAGCCTTGTCCTGCCCATGCTGGAGCAGGAACTAGTTCCCATCGTCCAATTGGGACACCCGGCGCTCCGCCGCCCGGCCGTCCCCTTCGACGGCCAGCTGGAGACGGATGAGCTCGCCGCCCTGGTGGAACTGATGCGGCGGATTATGCACGACGCGCCCGGAGTGGGGCTGGCGGCCCCGCAGATCGGTATCCCGCTGCGGCTTGCAGTGCTGGAAGACGGGTTCGTTCCGGACCCGGAGTCAGCCGAAATCCGGGAGCGTACTCCCCTTCCGTTCTTCACCATCGTGAACCCCCGCTACGAGCCACTGGATGACCGTACGGCCTCGTTCTACGAGGGATGCCTTTCCTTCGAGGGGTACCAGGGCGTGGTGGTCCGCCACCGTTCCGTCGGGCTGGATTACGACGACGAAGCCGGCACCGCCCGCCGGCGCGAGTTCCACGGGTGGCCGGCCAGGATCGTCCAGCACGAGACCGACCACCTCAACGGCATTGTCTATGTGGACAAGGTCCTTACACGGTCCCTGTGTTCCAATGCCGAGTATGCGCGCTGGGCGGCGCCGGGAATCAGCGAAGCCCGGCGCGTCCTGGGCTTCTAGCCCAGCACGCACCGGGCTGCGGGAGGCGCCGGGAACGGCTCTGGCTAGACGCCCGCCGTGGCCGGTTCGCCGTCGTCGGCCGTTGACTCTTCCGTGCTGTTCGCTGCGGTGGGCAGCCAGCGCGCCCACCACGCCAGAATGTGTTCGAAACGCTGGCGGCGGTGCCAGGGAGTCCCGGTCCGGGAAAGCTCGTGGTTCTCCCCCGGAAACAGCAACAGTCCAGTGGGAACATTCCGGAGTTTCAAAGCCGTGTAATACCGCTGCGCCTGCTCCACGGGACACCGCAGGTCCTCTTCGGAGTGGATGACCAGCGCCGGGGTCTTGACCTTGTCAACCTGTGCGAACGGACTCTGTGCCAGCACCCGCTCCGGATCTGCTCCGGTGTAGGCCTCGGAGAAGAACCAGCCAATGTCCGAGGAGCCAATGAAGGAGAGCGGGTCCAGGAATCCGCGCTCGACAATCGCGGCGGTGAACCGGTGGTCCTGGGCGATGGTCCAGGCGGTCAGGTAGCCGCCGTAGGACCCGCCCATCACGCCCAGGCGCCCGGCATTAAGTTCCGGGTGCGACGCAAGCACACCCTCCAGGAAGCCCAGCACATCCTGCAGGTCGAGGGTGCCCATGGCCTCCTTGATGGCGCGGCCGTGCTCCTGGCCGTAACCGGAGGACCCGCGTGGATTGCACATCACCACGGCATAGCCGGCAGCGGCATAAACCTGGGCCTCGTCAAAGAGCCCCCAACCGTACTGGGAGAACGGGCCACCGTGGATATTGAGCAGCACCGGATGCGGGCCTTCGCCCTCCGGAAGCACCACCCAGCCGTGGACCGGATAGCCGTCCGCGGAGAGGTGGGTTTCCTCCTGCGGCGGCCGCACCGTTGTCCGGCTGCGCAGCGCGGCGGAGAAATCGGTCAGCTTCCGAAGATTTCCGGGTGCCGCGGGATCAAGGGCGGCAACGTCGCCGGCCGTGCTTGGATCCGTGAAGGTCACGACGACGGTGCCCGAATCCGCCGCTGCGGCGCCGGTGACCACCCGGGGCCCTGAGACCAGCGTGCTGACCGCGCCGCGGGCATTCACCCGCAGGAGTTCGCTGCTGCCCCGGCTGAGGTTCAGGACCAGGGCGGCATCAGCGCCGTCCGGAACAATTCCGCCGCCGGCCAGGTCCACCGTAGAGGGATCTGTCAGCCGGACCGGGGACGCCGGGTCCAGGACAGGTGCGGCGTAGAGGGCGGTGTTGCGGGCCACGAAGTCACGGCCGGTTTCCGCCAGGTCCTGGCCCAGATAGAAGAGCCACTTTCCGTCCAGGCTCTGAACCGGATCGGATACGGAAAGCCGTGTACCCGTGCCGAGGTTGCTCAGGCGCCGGGGCCCGGCTCCGCCGCCGGCCGGAATGGCGTACACATCCGTCACCAGATCGGTGTCAGCCTCCGCGTGCAGGGCTGCGCTGAACAACACGTGCGTGCCGTCGGCTGTGAACACCGGGTTCAGGGCATCTGCGTCGCAGTCGGTCAGCTGGAGCACCTCGGGAAGACCAGTTCGGCCGCTGGTGCCGGGAGCGCCGTCGGCTGCCGCGGCCCGGCCAGCCGGTTTGATGAAGGGCTCATCGGTGAGATCCGGCAGGGTCAGCACGAACGCCTGTACGCGTTTGTCCCGCGAGTACCCGGCACCGTTCATCCGATAATTGAAGGTGGTGATGAGCCGGGGGTCCTCCGAGCCCGGGGGAACGCCGTCGACCGTGCCGTAGCGGCCGTGCTCCGGGTCCCGGGAGGAGAAGACGATCCGGGCCGAGTCGGGCGAAAACCGGAACCAGGAGACGCCGAGCCGCCGATCGGTCAGCTGCAGCGGCTCGCCGCCTCCCGCCGGCATGGCGAAGAGCTGCGGACGGCCGCCCGGATCGGACCGCAGGAAGGCTAGGACCGTTCCGTCGGGGGAAAAGCGCGGCGCAGCGTCGTTGAAACCGCGGGATATCCGCTGCGGTTCCCCGCCGGCCAGGCTGACGTTCCACAGCTGCCCCACATAGGCATCTGCGGAGAAGTCAGGCCGCTGGACGGAGACGACGGCGCGGCTTCCGTCAGGGTGGATTGCCGGTTCGGAGACGGAGTTCAGGAGATCCAGGTCACTT
Source organism: Arthrobacter pullicola (assembly GCF_014836875.1). Classification (GTDB taxonomy): domain Bacteria; phylum Actinomycetota; class Actinomycetes; order Actinomycetales; family Micrococcaceae; genus Arthrobacter_B; species Arthrobacter_B pullicola. The sequence goes on from NZ_JACSQC010000003.1 coordinate 276,189, forward strand.
GGTTTCACGGTTCCGAGCTTAGCAAGCTGCCCATGGTGCTTCGGAGCCGGCACCGGAGCGCGCGGGGAGGAGTCCGCGGCCTAGGATTGGGTTATGCCCTCCGCAAACAACGCCCTGCTGACCTGCCCTGTTTGTCAGGAGGCACTACTTCCCCACCGGGAGCGGCGTCAGCTGGGCTGCCCTTCCGGGCACCGGTTCGACGCGGCACGCCAGGGGTACTTCAACCTCCTGACCGGGGCGGGAACCAAGTTTCAGGCAGACAGCGCCGGGATGGTGCAGGCCCGGGCGGACTTCCTGACAGCCGGGCACTACCGTCCGCTGGCGCAAGGGGTGGCTGCCATGGCGGAGGCGGCTGGACCCAGCCCGGTGCTCGTCGATGCCGGGGCCGGAACCGGCTATTACCTCGCTGAAACCGCGCACGCCGTGGATGCATCAGCCACGGTTGCGCTGGACATTTCGAAGTTCGCCCTTCGCCGGGCCGCCAAGGCTCTGCCCCGCGGGTACGCGCTGGTGTGGGACGTCTGGCGCCGGCTTCCGCTTGCCGACGGCGCAGCGGACGCCGTGCTCAACATTTTTGCTCCGCGGAACCCGGCCGAGTTCCGCCGCGTGCTGCGCCCCGGGGGGATCCTCGTCGTCGTCACTCCCCTGCCCGGGCACCTGAGCGAAATCAGGTCGCTGGGCGGACTGCTCGGCATCGGGCCGGAAAAAGAGGAGCGGGTTGCCGGTTCCCTCGGTGACGGCTTCGCACCGGACGGCAGTCAGCACGTGGAATACAGCATGGCCCTCTCACGGACCGATGTGCGCAATGCGGCGCTGATGGGTCCTTCCGCCCACCACCTCGATCCGGCCGCCTTGGAGGCGGCGCTCGATGGTGCAGCGTTCCCCTGGAACGTCAGCGCGGCTTTCGCGCTCCAGCGTTTCCGGGCCGTGGAGTCCGGCGGTGCGCAGTTGACGAGGGATGACACCGGCCCCAGCAACTGACGCGCCGTTGCCGGGCCGCCTAGGTAATGTGCCCAAGATCAGGCACAATAAGCCAAAAGCCTGCATATACTCCTCCGCCCGCAGCCGGTCGGCCAGCAACTCCCGGCACGGGAATGGGTGGAGCCGGAGGGAAGCATCATGCAAGAAGTGTACGAATGGCTCGTGGCTTACGGCTGGGTGGTCTGGCTGGTTCTTTTCCTCGGCCTCGCTGCCATAGAGACCCTCACCCTGGATCTCTTCTTCGCCATGCTCTCGGCAGGCGCCCTGGCCGCCATGCTTGCGGCAATCCTGTCCGCACCCCTGTTCCTTCAAGTGGTCGTTTTCTCTGTCGTGGCACTGCTCATGATTGTCCTGGTCCGCCCGGTCGCCCTCAAACACCTGAATATGGGCACCCGCGACCAGCGCTCCAACATCGACCGCCTCATCGGCGAGGCTGCTGTGACGCTGGAACCCGTCGGTTCCCGCACCGGAACCGTCAAGATCGGCGGGGATACGTGGACGGCCCGGTCGGGCGACGGCTCACTCCTGCCGGCGGGTGAACAGGTCTCGGTAACGAGGATCGAGGGGGCCACGGCAGTCGTGGAGCCCCTGCGTCCCGCGGGCGGCTCCGAAGCCGCCGGCCCCTTTGGCCAGGACGACGGGCTGACCGGACGCTGACAAACCTAACCTGTCCGGAAGGTGCAGCCTGCCGGACGCAGGCCGCCGGTTTCGACCGGAGGCAAATATCAGGCAGGACCTCTGAGGATCCGGCCGCAATGCAAGGGGGAATATGAACAACACCATCGTTCTGCTGATTATCCTGGCCGTCCTGGTCATCTTTGTCCTGGTCGTCCTGGTGAAGTCCATCCGGATCATTCCGCAGGCGCGCGCCGGAGTTGTCGAACGCCTCGGTAAATACCTGCGCACCCTGAATCCGGGCCTGAACATCCTCATACCCTTTGTGGACCGGCTGCTGCCGCTGCTGGACCTGCGCGAGCAGGTGGTCTCCTTCCCTCCGCAGCAGGTTATTACCGAGGACAGCCTGGTGGTGTCCATCGATACGGTGGTCTACTTCCAGGTGACCGATGCCCGTGCGGCGACCTATGAGATCGCCAATTACATCCACGCAGTAGAGCAGCTCACCACCACCACGCTGCGCAACGTCGTCGGTGGGTTGAACCTCGAAGAGGCGCTCACCTCCCGCGACCGGATCAACGGCCAGCTCCGCGGTGTCCTCGACGAGGCCACCGGCCGCTGGGGCATCCGTGTCTCGCGGGTGGAACTGAAGGCAATTGAGCCGCCCCTGTCCATCCAGGATTCTATGGAGAAGCAGATGCGCGCCGAGCGTGAACGCCGCGCCACCATCCTGACGGCCGAGGGCACCAAGCAGTCACAGATCCTCACCGCGGAAGGCCGCCGGCAGGCGGCCATCCTGGCTGCCGAAGGTGATGCCAAGGCAGCGATCCTGCGCGCCGACGGCGAATCCCAGGCGATCCAGAAAGTCTTCGATGCCATTCACAAGGGCAACCCGGACCAGAAGCTCCTCGCTTATCAGTACCTCCAGACCCTGCCGAAGCTGGCAGAAGGCAGTTCCAACAAGGTCTGGATCATTCCGAGCGAGCTCGGCGAGGCACTTCGCGGGGTGGGTTCCGCGCTCGGCGACTTCCTGCCGGACACCAGAGGCGGCGCGGAACGCACACCGGCCGCGCCGGCGGGAGGCGCAGAGGCTGACGCCCGCGCCACCGGAGCTGTTTCTCCCGTGGACGGACACCAGCGCCAAGGTGAAGCGCCCGCCTCTTAGGTTCGGTACTGCAGCCTGCAGCGGTCACGGATGATGCGTGGTCCCGGTATAATTGACTGTTTGCCGGGTTCGGGCGGTTGATCCGCTGTGCCGGGAACAGGATCTGCGGCGAAGGCGTTGTACCTGACGGGCCTGAATGTGCGGCAAGAGACTTTAGCAGCTGTGTTCACGCGCAGCGGGCACTATGGATGGATCTTCACGGGTCCTTCGAAACTGATTTAGGGAGAGAAAATGAGCGATCGTAGCCTGCGGGGTATGCGTCTGGGTGCGCAGAGCATGGAGACGGAATCCGGTGTGGAGCCGGCTCCCCGCCAGCGTGTCGAGTACCGCTGCGAAGACGGCGAACGCGTGTTCGTGACCTTCGCCGCGGAAGCGGAGGTTCCTCCGGTCTGGGTATCCAAGACCGGGAAGGAAGCACTGCTGGTGGACGGCGAGAAGCCGGACACAAGCAACGACAAGCCTGTCCGCACCCACTGGGACATGCTGCTCGAACGCCGCAGCATTGAAGAACTCGAAGTTATCCTCCAGGACCGTCTGGACAAGCTGCGGGAGCGCCGGGGCGAGCGTACCGCTTCCTAGCCACGGCGCCGGACCCGGTCTCCGGACAGGGACTGCGGCGCGGTAGGACCGGATGGACGGAAAAAGGGCCGGCTGCCAGAAATGGCAGCCGGCCCTTTTTCATGTCCGTTAACCGCGGCCGGTCAGCTTCTGCCACCGGGCGGACAGACCCCACTTGGTAACGTTCGCGATGGCCTCGAAAACGATGTTCCCGCTCATCTTGGACGCGCCGAACTCGCGTTCTACGAAGGTGATGGGCACTTCCACAATGGTCATGCCCAGACGCGCGACCCGGAAAGTCATGTCGACCTGGAAGCCGTAGCCGACGGATTCGACAGCTGCCAGATCCAGCCGTTCCAGCGTGCTTCTGCGGAAGGCACGGTAGCCGGCAGTAATGTCCCGGGTGCGGATTCCCAGCATCAGCCGGGAGTAGGTGCTTCCGGCGCGGGAGAGCAGTTTGCGGTGCAGCGGCCAGTTGACGACCGAGCCGCCCGGAACCCACCGGGACCCAATGACCAGGTCAGCTCCGGCCTTGGAAGCTTCCAGCAGGAGCGGCAGCTGCTCCGGCTTATGGGAGCCGTCCGCGTCCATTTCCACCAGGATGTCGTAGCCGTTCTCCAGACCCCACCGGAATCCGGCGATGTAGGCCGCACCCAGGCCTTCCTTGCCCTTGCGGTGCAGGACGTGGACCCGGGGATCGCGTGCCGCCTGCTCGTCCGCGTAGTCCCCGGTGCCGTCCGGGCTGTTGTCGTCCGCAATCAGTACATCGGAGTCGGGGACGGCCGCCCGCAGCCGCTGGAGGGTCTTGGGCAGCGACTCGATCTCGTTGTAAGTGGGGATGATGGTCAGAACGCGCACGCAAAGGGCCTTTCAACGAACACGAGCCGCGCTGCTCGCGGCTCGGAGGGCTGCCGCATGGGCGGCAGAATAACCAGTATATGGGACCCCGTGCGGGCGGGGGTTCCGGCCTCCGGAACGGGCCAGGAGCGGGCAGGCAAAGGGGCGGGCTCCGCCGTCTTCGGGCCAGTTCCGGGAATCCCGGACCTGTTTTCTACTGACGGTTGAACCCACCCCAGTGTGTTGCAACTGATGACCCCGCACCAAAATGGGCGGAAGGCCCATCAACCCCCCACGCACGCGTGCTCGGGCCGCGGCAGCCCGACGCCGGCCTGGGCCGGTTCGGTCTGCGGTCCCCCTAGACTACGTGCTGAGCGGGAAGTGTCAACACGCCGCTGACTAGGTAAAACTGCGTTTCTGCAGGTCAGAGGCACAATTGGGCTTCTCGCCCAGGGAAAATATTTTTCGGGTCCCTAACTGAAATCCGGCGCGCGGTAGAGTTCAGCCCCGTGGTGAACCGTCTGCAGGCAGCGGGGCAGATTATCCGTATCCAGGGCGGGCAGCAGAGGCGTTCCGGCCCGCGGATCCGTGCTCCAGGAAGCCACGGAGGCATCGGGGGTCTGGACCATCAGCTCGTCAGCCTCCCACACGGCGAAAGATGCCGGGGTGCCCGGTGCCAGCTGGCCAAGCATCGGGTTCCCAGTCCCCGCGGCACGCCATCCGGCCCGGGTGTGGGCGATGAAAGCCGCCCGGGCAGAGATCCGCTCCTGCGCAGTTGAATGCATGACTGCGGCCTGTACCGCGCGCCAGGGGTCCAGCGGAGTGACGGGAGCGTCGGAGCCGAAGACTACCGGGACGCCCGCCGAGAGCAGCGAGGCGAACCGGTTCATTCCGCCGCCGCGGGAGCCAAGCCGCTGGGAATACATCTGGCCGGGGCCGCCCCACATGGCGTCAAAAACAGGCTGCATGCTGGCCGTGACACCGAAGCGGACCAGGTCGGCGATGGCTGCATCGTCACTGAGCTCCACATGCTCCAAGCGGTGGTGCGCGGCTCGTACGGCAGACTCCCCCACTGCGTCGGCTGCGAACCTCAGGGCACTGATGGCGGCATCCAGGCCGGCGTCACCGATCACATGGAAACCGGCCTGGAGGCCGGCCCGGGTGGCGAGTTCGATGTGGCGTCCTGCCTCGTCAACGCTGAGGTACAGGCTGCCGGAAGTCTCGGGAGCATCCGTGTACGGTTCGCGCAGCGCTGCGGTTCTGGCGCCAATGGAGCCGTCGATGTTCAGGTCCCCGCCCAGTCCAAGCAGGCGGCCGCCGAACATATCGGTCACCTCGGAGAGCTCAGTTTCACTGCGCACCAGCTGCCCCCAGTAGGGAAGCACCTGTGGCACCGGCCCCGCTCCGAGGCTGCCTTCCAGGCCCAGCAGCTGCCGCAGGTCCTCCGGCGGGACGATGTGCGGTGCTGCCATTTCCGCCACGGCAACGATTCCGCGGGAGGCAGCCCGGTCCAGGGCTGCCCGCTGGTACCTGGCCCGTTCGGAGAGGCTCAGGTTCCGGGAGACGGTGCGGGCGGCGTCGTGGGCGGCCCGGATCACAAAACCGTTGTCCCAGCCGTCCATCCCGGCCAGTTGGAGCTCCGCTGCCAGCGTCGCGGAGACCACCGCACAATGCACGTCAGCACGGGCCAGATAGACGCGGCGCTGTCCGGACGCGGCGTCCAGCTCCGCAGCGGTCGGCACCCGGCCCTCCGGCCAGCCTGTCTCGTCCCAGCCGTGCCCGGTGATCAGGCCGGATGTGGCGCGGGCTGCGGCAGCGACGGCGTCGAGCAGTTCCGCGAGTGACCGTGCCCCGGAGAGATCCAGTGAGGATTCGGCAAGGCCGGCTTCCGTCAGGTGGACGTGGGAATCCACGAACCCCGGTGCGGCCAGTGCGCCCTGCAGGTCCACCACGCGCATGGTGGAGTCCTGGATGGAGGTGGCAGCGTGTTCCGAGCCCACCCAGGCGATGGTGTCACCGTCCACCAGCATGGCGGTCGCGAAGGGATCGGCGGCGCTGTAGACAGAACCGTTGCGGTAAAGGGTCAGGCTTTTAGCCGGGGCCGTGGTGTTCAAGGACTCACCTGTTCTTCAATTCGTGCAGTTGGAACCGCCCTCATGGACGGAGCCGGAAAAGGCCAGCAGCTGCTGGCGGGATTATGCGCCGGTTGGGCTATTCACTGACGGCAGATCATTCACTGACAGCGGAGTACGCGACGACGCCGCGTCGGATCAGCTCGATGGCCTCACGGCAGCGCCGGCGGAGTGCATCAGGAATATCCGGCACCTTCGCCAGCTGGTCGATCAGGTCAATGACCTGCTTGGACCAGCGGACGAAATCTCCGGCCGCCAGCTCTGTGCCGTTGAGGGCCACCTGGAGGTGCTTGCCGTTGACCCATTTGTACATCGGCCAGACAAGCCCGAGCTCTGGCTCACCGGTCAGCGGCAGCTTCTCTGCCTCCTCGATGTCCGTGAGCTCGGACCACTGGCGGATGAGGATGTCGACGGCGCCGTCCAGCACTGCGCTCGGCATCCGCGGGCGGAGACCCCGTTCCTCCCGCTTGGGCTGGTAGACCAGCGCGGTGGCAAGGCAGGCAAGCTCAACGGCGTCGACGTCGTCAAAGGCGCCGCGTTCCAGTCCGAGGGCTGTCAGCAGGTCCTTTTCGCCATAGATCCGGCGCAGCTTGGTTCCTGCCGGGGTAACCCGGGGAACGCCGTCGGCATCTGCGGCGACGTAGCCGTAGTGGGACAGGACGCTGCTCACCCGGTCGAACGTTTTGGCGATGGTGTTGGTGCGTCCCCGGATCTGGGCAGAGAGGTTGTCGGTCTCGCGCCGCAGCTTCCACCAGCGCTCAGCCCAGCGGGCGTGGTCCTCCCGGTCGCTGCAGCCATGGCAGGGATGGGCCCGCAGGCGACGCCGGAGGTCGGCGATGGCCTGCTCCTGGGCCTCGCTGCCGGCCGTATGCAGCGACGCGCCGCGCCCGCCGGCAGGCCGGGGCGGGCGGTGCTCGCGGAGCGCGTTGCGCAGGGAGGACGTGAGGTCCCGGCGGTCCTTGGGAGTGCGGGCGTTGAAGGATTTGGGGATGCGGATCTGGGAGACAACGTTCACGGGGCCATCCAGGTCCTGCACAAACAGGCGGCGGATCTGTTTGTCCTCGGTCAGGATGGACGGGGCGGGTTCGCGGCCGTTGGTGTCGGTGCTGAGCACCACGGCATAACCGGGGCTGCGGCCTCCGGGGACGTCAACGATGTCCCCGGGACGCAGCGTCTCCAGCGACGCGGCGGCGGCACTGCGCCGGTTGCGTGCCTTGGACCGGGAGGCAGTGTGTTCCAGGTCGGACAGCTGGCGGCGGAGCGCGGCGTATTCGCTGAAGTCGCCGAGGTGGCACGTCATGGCTTTTTCATATCCCGCCAGTGACTCTTCGCGCGAGCGGACCTGGCGGGCCAGGCCCACGACAGAGCGGTCGGCCTGGAACTGGGCGAAGGAGGATTCCAGGATCTCCCGGGCACGGCTGCGCCCGAACTGGGCAATGAGGTTGATACTCATGTTGTAGGTCGGCCGGAAGGAGGAGTTCAGCGGGTAGGTCCGCCGTGACGCCAGTCCAGCAACTGCAGCCGGATCGGTCCCCGGCTGCCACAGGACCACGGCATGGCCTTCGACGTCGATGCCGCGCCGGCCGGCGCGGCCGGTCAGCTGGGTGTACTCCCCTGCCGTCACATCCACGTGGGCTTCGCCGTTGAACTTGTCCAGCTTCTCCAGCACCACGGAACGGGCGGGCATGTTTACACCAAGTGCGAGGGTTTCGGTGGCGAACACGGCACGGACCAGTCCGGCAGCGAACAGCTTTTCCACCACTTCCTTGAAGGTGGGCAGCATGCCGGCGTGGTGGGCGGCGAAACCCCGGATCAGGCCCTCACGCCAGGTCCAGAACCCGAGCACCTCCAGATCGTCCTCGGGAATGTCCTGGCTGGCTTCGTCCACCATCCGGGCGATGACACTGCGCTCTGACTCGCTGGTCAGCGTCAGGCCGGCGTCGACGCACTGCCGGACCGCGGCGTCGCATCCGTTGCGGGAGAAGATGAAGGTGATGGCGGGCAGCAGCCCGCGTTTGTCGAGCTGGGCGATCACCTGCGGACGGGATGCCCGCGGCGTGCGGGTCAGGGGTCCGCCCGCGGGTGCCCCGCCGCGGCTCCGTGACTGATTGCGGCCGCCGGAGCCGGGGCGCCCGCCGCCCCACCGGCCGCGCTGGTTCAGGCGGGACTCGGCGCGGGCAAGTTCCTGCAGCTCGGGATTGACCTTGAACCGGTCCTTGATCCCGGCGGATCCGTCAGATTCCTCGGCCGCTTCGTCGAAGGAGACGTCGGTGGCGAAGAGGTCGAGGATTTCGCGGCCCACCATTACGTGCTGCCAGAGCGGCACCGGCCGGTGTTCGGTGACCACCACGTCGGTGTCGCCCCGGACGGTGTCCAGCCAGGCGCCGAACTCCTCGGCGTTGGAGACTGTGGCGCTGAGGGAAACCAGCTGCACGTCTGAGCGCAGGTGGATGATGACTTCTTCCCAGACCGCTCCGCGGAACCGGTCCGCCAGATAGTGGACCTCATCCATCACCACGTAACCGAGGTCATCCAGGGTTTCAGAGTTTGAATACAGCATGTTCCGCAGGACTTCGGTGGTCATTACCACCACCGGGGCGTCCGGGTTGATGCTGGTATCCCCCGTCAGCAGCCCCACGTTTTCCGAACCGTAGGAGGCGGAGAGCTCCACGAACTTCTGGTTGCTGAGGGCTTTGATGGGTGTGGTGTAGAACGCTTTGAGGCCGCGCTCCAGGGCCATGTAGACGGCGAACTCACCGACAACGGTCTTGCCGGCACCGGTAGGTGCGGCGACCAGGACACCGCGGCCCGCTTCCACGGAGCGGCAGGCTTCCAGCTGGAAGGGATCGAGGTCGAACCCGAGGGACTGTTCAAAGACTCCCAGTCGGGTCCGCGCGTGGCCGGTTCGTTCTTTGGCGGCAAGGTACCGCTCAGACGGGGAAGTCATATATCCAGCCTAGACGCTGTGGAGTCGATGGACTGCCTCGCCTGATCCTGGCTCCTGTCCGGCCGCGGGCGGGAGCCAGGAGCCAGGGCTACAAATCCTCGAGGGTTGAGGCCTTGTCCGCCTGCGCCTCCACGGCGGCTTCCCTCGCGGCATTCCGCCGGGCCCGCCGTTTGTCGTTGAGGAAGCACAGCCCGACGGCCACCGCGAAGAGCACCAGCAGCGGAGCTGCGAGGTAGAACATGCTCAGCGCATCTCCACCAGGTGCTGCCATGGCGGCGAACAGGCAGATGATGAATACCGTGATCCGCCAGTACTTCAGGATGGTCTTGCCGGACAGGAGCCCCAGCAGGTTCAGGCCCACCATGACCACCGGGATCAGGAACGCAATGCCGAAAGCCAGCAGCAGCCGCAGGACGAAGGCCAGGTAGACAGAGGCCGTGATAACGTTCGCGGCGCCTTCAGGCGTGAAGTCGGTGAGGACTCCGACGGCGTTGGGCAGAATCAGCCACGCAAGCCAGACTCCGGCGAGGAAGAGCGGCACGGCGGCCGCGAGGAAACCCAGCGCGGCGCGCCGTTCCTTGGTCTTCAAGCCGGGCGTGATGAAAGCCCAGAGCTGGTAGAGCCAAAAAGGGCTGGAAACCAGCAGGCCGATAAAGACCGAGACCTGGATCATCTGGTCGAAGGAGGTAGCCACGCCGTCGAAGTTGATTGTGGCGAGGCGGCCTTCCTGCTCCGACAGCTCCTGAACCGGACGGGTCAGTTCGTTGAAGACGGGCATGTAGAGGAAAAATCCGCCTACAGTGCCCAGAATGACGGCGATGGCCGCCTTGAAGAGCCGGTTGCGGAATTCCCTCAAATGATCCTTGAGGGCCATCCGCCCTTCAGGGTTGGATTTGCGCCCTCGTGTCAGCGCCACTGCCACTACGGGTTGGTGGGCGGATTACCGGTGCCGGAACTGGTCCCTGACGGCGGGGTCTGTCCGGTCTCGGGGCCGTGGTTCCGGGTGGGCGAAGCCTGCGCCGGGTTGTTCACGACCCGGCCCTCGACGGGTTCCCCGTCGGCGTTGCCGGACGGATTCTCGTCCTTCATCTGACGTACCTCGGACTTGAAAATCCGGAGGGACTGTCCGACGCTGCGGGCGAGCCCGGGCAGCTTGGGCGCACCAAAAAGCAGGATCGCAATAACAATGATGATGACAATGTGCCAGCCTTCTAAGCGCATGCCGGTGTCCTTTCGTTTGAGGTCATTTTATGTCAGAGCCCGGGGATATCGCGCCACGCGCGCGGTTGTCCCCGCAGGCGCCGGCGTTCCACCCGGCGTTCGCGCCGGGCGTCCTTGCGCGCTGCCTTGCCGTCTTCATACCGGCGGCGTGCTGCCTCCGGGTCTTCGAAGATGGCCGGCCCGCGGGTGCCTGCATCCTCCGGGGCTGCCGGGACTGCGGCGGGGGGAAAGGACAGCCGGGATCCGGCAGCCTGGACTTCGCGGAGCACTGCCATGAACTGGCGGAAGATCCGGTAGCCGATCAGGGCATAGAAGAGCAGGGCCACCGCTGTGAGGGCAACCCATATCAATATCCACGACCACCAAGGCATGGTTCCAGCATAGATGAGGTAAGCAAGGCTGCGGTGCCGGTTCAGCTTGGCGGAGACGGGGTTTCACCGGCTGTTCATTCGTAGTTCTCCAGGGCTGCCTTTAGCCAGGCGGTGGTTTCTGCCCGCAGCTCCGGGGGTTGCGTCACAGCCCCTGCACCGCCCAGACGTGCGATGAAACCGGGAATCCAGCCGGTTGAGGGTGTCCGCAGGACTACCGCCTGTCCACCGCCGGGCAGGGCGCTGCGCAGTTCGGCGTGGTAGGCATCTGCCACCCACCCCGCTTCGGGTTCAAGGCGGATTGTGACGGATTCATCGCTGTCCCCGGGGGTGAAGAGACTCGCGGGGAAGTGCTGATCCGGTTCCGGCACGCCCTCCGGGAACGGTCCAGCGTCCTGCCAGCTCACAATCCGGTCCACCCGGAAGAAGCGGGTTGCCCCGGCCTTGTGGCACCAGGCATCCAGGTACCACGTGTCGTTCTCGGAAAAGATGCGGCGCGGATCAATGATGCGCTCAGAGACTTCGTCCCGGCTGGGAACCACGTAGCGGATCGCCAGGCGCCTGCGTCCGACGCTGCGGCGCAGTTCTTCCAGGACTGACGGAGCCGCACCCGCGGGAACCAGGGTGGCCGCGAGGGTGGTCCCGGCGGCACCGGCGGTTCCAGCCGCCTCGCTGAGCTTCGCGTGGGCACTGGAAATTGCGTCCGGAGGAGCGATGCCCGGCAAGGCGGCGAGCGTATCGAGTCCCACAATCAGGGCTGCCGCTTCGTCCATGGCCAGGCGCACCGGCTCAGAGAGGTTGTCAGCGTTGTCGATGAAGATCTCGCCGGTCTCGAAGTTAACGTCCATCAGCCCATTGGGATAGTAGCGGGGACCGCTGACGAACAGCAGATTCAGGTCCGCTGCCAGCTGGTCCCGGCTGATGCCGAACTTCCGGGCTGTTTCGTCCATGTCCGCTCCCTGGTTGGCCAGGATGTAAGGGACAAGGTCCAAGAGGCGGCTCAGGTGTTCCTGCGCACCGGAAACCTTCGTTGACCGCGTCCGGGGCGCAGCCGGTGCGCGGTGGTCGGGGACCGGCAGATCCTGTGCTGCCAGCGCGCGGGCCAGCGCACTGCGGACCGCGCTGCGCAGGTCCGCGGGATGGATGGCCTCCGCCGCGGGTCCCAGGGCGGCGGTGTCCGCGGCCAGGGCGTCGAGGTCGGTGACTGAGAAGCACAGACGGTCCCGTCCGGCCGCTGGTTCGGGAAGGCCGGCCGGTGCAGTACCGGGACCGGAGACGCGAAGGCGGAGTTCCGCCCCGGCTCCGGCACTGACGTCAACAACAGCGGTCTGCGGGGCGAAGACGGTATCCAGTGACGCCAGGGACGTGTGAATGTCGAAGCCGGCTGGGACAGTGAATGCCGCCTTACCCGTTTTGACCGGGGTGGTCATGCGGGAAAGCCGGAAAAACCGTTCTGCCTGGCGGTCCAGATCCCAGCCCACAACGTACCAGCGGCCGTAGCGCGAGCCCATTCCCCAGGGTTGCAGGCGCCGCGTGCTTTCCGCTCCCCCGGAATCGCGGTAGCCGAAGCTAATCGGCAGCCGGTCGGAGGCTGCCCGGAAAACTGCCGTGAAATTGGGATCCGAGGTGCGGATGCCGGGCTGCACAGGGCTGGCCGCGGCGTCCTCCGCGATCACACCGCGGGCACGGAGTTTTCGCAGGGCCCGTGCAGCGGCTGACCCGAGTGCGGCCTGCTCCCACATTTGGGCGGCCAGGGCCAGCACGGCGGACTCAGCGGCGGTGAAGGCTACCTCGGGCAGCCGGTACTCTTCGCTACGGATACGGTAGCGCTGCGCGGAGTTGTCCTGTTCGTAGAGCTGGTCATCGCTGTAGGACTCCACCGGGATGCCCTGTTCGCGCAGGAATGCCTTGTCCCGGTCGAAGAGTTTTTCCCGGGCCTCCGGGGTGGCTGCCTCCGAATAGAGCTCGATCTCGTCGAAGAGCTCGTGCTTGGTAAAGCCACGCCGGCTGGAGAGCAGGGCGATGACAAGGTTCAGCAGGCGTTCGGTTCGCTTCTCGGCAGGTTGCGGGCTCACACGGCTAATCTACCGCCCGTCTGCGGGCAAACGCGCAAAGGGCGGACAGCCAGCACAAACGGCTGGCTGTCCGCCCTTCGCAGCGGCGGGAGAACGTCCTACCGGACGCCGAGCAGGTCAACCACGAAAATCAGGGACTCGCCCGGAGCAATCGCAGAACCAGCGCCGCGGTCACCGTAAGCAAGGTGCGCGGGAATCTCGAGGCGGCGGCGTCCGCCGACCTTCATGCCCAGCAGGCCCTGGTCCCAGCCTTCGATGACCTGGCCAATTCCGACCTTGAAGTCCAGCGGCGCACCGCGGTTCCAGGAAGCGTCGAATTCTTCTCCGGTGGAGAACGCCACACCGACGTAGTGGGTGGAGACCGTGTCTCCGGGCTTCGCTTCCGCCCCGTCACCGACAACAATGTCTTCGATGACGAGTTCGGTCGGAGCGTCGTGCTCCGGGAAATCAATTTCCGGCTTCTGGCGGTCGTATTCGCGCTTTCCGAATGACATGTTGCTCCTTCGTTGTGGGACTGCCTGCCATCTTATCCGGATCTAACCGGCTGCTTGGCGTGGCCCTACTTGGCTTCGAGGATGTCGACCACGAACACCAGGGTTTCGTTCTGGAGCTCGTTGCCCTCGGAGGCACCGTAGGCAGTGGCAGGGGGCGCAACAATCAGAACCTGGGATCCGACCTTCTTGCCGGCCAGCCCGTCGGTCCAAGCGGAGATCACCTGGTCCAGGCCGAAGGAGGTGGAGCTTCCGCGCTCCCAGCTGGAGTCAAAGACGGTTCCGTCGGAGTACTTCACGCCGTGGTACTGCACAGTCACGGTGTCGTCGGCTTCCACAACGGCGCCGTCGCCGGTCTTGAGTTCCTGGGCCACCAGTTCCGTGGGAGCTTCCCCTTCGGGAATGGTGATGGTCGGCTTGCCGTCCTCGGCGAGGGTCACCGTCGGCAGGCCGTCCACGGGTGCGACGTCGGTGCCCCAGGCGCGGGTGGGGACGTCACGGGCTCCGGAGAGGGTGAAGACGATGAACTGTGCAGCGCTCCCGGAAGTCTCGTTGGCAGGCACGTAGTAAGCGAAGTCGGAGCCGATGGGCGCACCGACCAGTGCGCTGTACATCTGCTCGTTGCCCTGCTTCAGGGTCTCGTCCACGGCAATATCTTCGGCTGTTTCAGCGGTGTACGTCTCCTGGCCGGCTTCTCCGCTTTCCGGATCGAGCACCACGAGGCGGACAGAAGCAGTCTGCCCCTCCGTGAGTTCTTCGCCGTCGCCGTCGTTCACCCGCACCAGGGTGGGCTCATCGACGCTCAGCGGTGCGTCGAACTCGACGGTCGGGACCGTGTTCTCACCGTTGGAACTGACCTTCACGGAGGACAGCGGCTCGGAACTGCTGCTGCCGGAACAGGCGGTGAGCAGCAAAAGGGCGGGCAGGAGCAGAGCTAGTACTTTTCGCACCGTACTTCTTTCAGTGGTGGGCAATGACACGGCCGCCGGGGTCAGCACGGCCGGAAGCCCCGCCAGCCCCAGGGCAGCAAGACCCACCCTAACGCGTGGACCTGAAAGGAGCCTAGATCAGGGGCCCCTGGCAGCCTACAAGGTGGACAGCAAAGCTTCGACCCGCTCATCGACGGCAGCAAAGGGGTCTTTGCACAGCACAGTCTGCTGGGCCCTGTCGTTCAGTTTGAGATGGACCCAGTCCACGGTGAAGTCCCGGTTGGCGGCTTTGGCCCGCCGGACGAAGTCACCCCTCAGCTTGGCACGGGTGCTCTGCGGCGGAACGTCGACCGCCTCCTTGACCTCCCGGTCATCAACCACCCGGGCGGTCTCTCCCCGGGACTGCAGGAGGTAGAAGAGACCACGCCGGCGCGAGATGTCATGGTACGTGAGGTCGATCTGGGCGAGGCGGGGAGAGCCTATGTCCAGGCCGGCGCGCTCTGCGTAACGGTCCACGAGCTTCTTCTTGATGGCCCAGTCGATTTCGGTATCGATTCCGGAGGTATCCCCCGACTCCACCGCGTTCAGGGTGCGTTCCCACAGGTCGAGGACCCGCGGGACATGCCGGTTGTGTGAGCCGTTGGCCACAACGAAATCCTGCACCCGCTCCAGGTAGATGTGCTGGAGTTCAAGGGCAGTCATGGTGGAGCCGTTGGCAAGCTTCAGGGGCGCGGATCCCGTGAGGTCGTGGGAGATTTCCCGGATGCTGCGGATCGGATTCTCCAGCCGCAGGTCGCGCATGATCACACCGGCTTCAATCATCCGCAGCATCAGGTCCACGGATCCGACCTTCAGCATGGACGTGGTCTCAGACATGTTGGAGTCGCCTGCGATCACGTGGAGCCGCCGGTAGTGTTCGGCATCCGCGTGCGGTTCGTCGCGGGTATTGATGATGGGCCGGGAACGCGTGGTGGCGGAGGAGACACCTTCCCAGATGTGGTCTGCACGCTGTGAGAAGGCATACAGGGCACCGGACTGGGTGCGCAGGACCTTGCCCGCGCCGACCAGCAGCTGCCGGGTGACCAGGAAGGGAATCAGAATGTCTGCCAGCCGGGAGAATTCCAGCCGGCGGGGAATCAGATAGTTCTCATGGCTGCCGTAGGAGTTGCCGGCCGAGTCGGTATTGTTTTTGAACAGGTAGACGCTGCCGTTGAAGCCCTCTGCCTTCAGCCGCTCTTCTGCCTCATCCACCAGGTCTTCCAGGATGAGTTCCCCGGCCCGGTCATGGGCGATGAGCTGGGCCAGGTCATCGCATTCCGCGGTGGCGTATTCCGGATGCGATCCAACGTCCAGGTACAGGCGGGAGCCGTTCGTGAGGAACACGTTGGAGGACCTTCCCCAGCTCACGACCTTGCGGAAGAGGTACCGTGCCACCTCCTCCGGGGAGAGCGGGCGCGAATCGGGCCCGGAATAGGCGATCCCGAATTCTGTTTCGATCCCGAAGATCCTGCGGTCCATCAGTCTCCCTCCGCGCTGGCCAGGAAACGGTCCAGCTCCACGGTGCCGATTCGGCGGAAAGCGCGGACGCTTCCCCGGGCGGACTGCGGATCGCGGTCCAGCACGGCTACCTCCAGCAGGCCAGCCCCGAGGAGCTCGGTGCTCTGGTCCGCGCCGGCAGGTTCACCGTTGGAGGACGCTTCCGGAGCCTGCCGGGTCGACGAGAGGGCCCTGACCGCCACCAGGATTGCCTCGCTGAACGATGTGTCCGGTGACCAGGAACGGGCGAGTGAATCGTTGACGATGTCGGCCTGGCCGCCCATGACCACGTAGTTGCTCTCATCTGCGATGGAACCGTCAAACGTCAGCCGGTACAGGTGGTCGTTGAACGGTTCGGCGCCGACTTCGGCGACGGCCAGCTCCACTTCGAAGGGCTTGCCCTCGGTGGTGAACACCGAACCGAGGCTCTGGGCGTAGACGCTCGCCAGTCCCCTGGCTGAGACGTCCTCCCGGGCGTAGGAATAACCGCGGACATCGGCGTAACGCACCCCGGCCTGGCGCAGGCTTTCGAACTCGTTGTATTTGCCCACTGCGGCGAAGCCGATGCGGTCGTAGATTTCCCCAAGTTTGTACAGCGACGGCGAGGGGTTCTCTGCCACCAGGGCAATACCGTCGCGGCAGGTCAGGACGACGACGGACCGGCCGCGGGCGATTCCTTTCCGGGCAAAATCTGCCCGGTCCTTCATGAGCTGTTCAGGGGATACGTAGAACTGCTGCGTCATCTCCTATGCCTCCAGTCCGGCGGCGGTACGGCGCTCCA
This sequence comes from Arthrobacter pullicola, assembly GCF_014836875.1. GTDB lineage: Bacteria > Actinomycetota > Actinomycetes > Actinomycetales > Micrococcaceae > Arthrobacter_B > Arthrobacter_B pullicola. The sequence goes on from NZ_JACSQC010000003.1 coordinate 292,825, forward strand.
CGAGTTCCAGGGCGAGCTGGTGCAGTTCACGCTCTGGGATTTCCCGCATTCCGGCGGAGTTGACCACGTAGACCACCGGCCACAGCTGGCGGACCAGGTCCGGCCCGCCCGTGGCCGAATCGTCGTCGGCCGCGTCGTACAGGGACTCAACGGCTACGCGGACTGCTTCGTCCTCGTCCAGCCCGGGACGCCACAGCTTCTTCAGCGCACCGCGGGCGAAAACCGAGCCGGAACCGACACTGTGATGTTCGTACTCTTCGTACCGGCCCCCGGTGACGTCGAAGGAGAACAGGCGGCCCACATGCTTCTCCGTGTCATAACCGGCGAACAGCGGGATGACGGCGAGTCCCTGGAGCGCCAGCGGAAGGTTTTGCCGCACCATGGCCGCGAGCCGGTTGGACTTGCCGTCCAGACTCATCGCCGTGCCTTCGATTTTCTCGTAGTGCTCAAGCTCCACCTGGAACAGCCGGATCATGTCCAGGGCAAGGCCGGCCGTTCCGGCGATGCCGAGGACTGAGTAGGTGTCCGCCGGGAAAACCTTGCGGATATGGCGGCTGGCGATCATGTTGCCCATGGTCGCGCGCCGGTCCCCGGCTACAAGGACGCCGCCGGCATAAGTGAGGGAGACGATGGTGGTGGCCTGCGGCGCGGCCGCGGCGGCCGATCCTGCTGGAGCCGTTCCGAGGCTGCGTGCCGAGGGCAGCAGCTCGGGGTGGTGGCGGCTGAGGTGCTCGGTAAAGGACGAGCCCGCAGCGGCGGCCACGGCCCGGGCAGGATCTGTGTGCGTCATCCGCTACTGACCACCCTTCTGGATGAAACCCCTTACGAATTCCTCAGCGTTGTTTTCCAGCACACCGTCGATCTCATCCAGGAGATCGTCCACCCCCTCGGTTTGAGCTGTGGACTGCTCGGTGGGTTCTGCGGCTGGGGGCGGAGTAACCTCGTCGGTTTCTTCGACCTCCTGCGGACGTGATCCGGTGTTCCTGCGATCCTGGGTTGCCATGCTGGTGCCCTTTCTTGCTGAGCCGATGTGTCCTACGTCCTATGGTGCCACGGTAGGTTCCGGACCGGTCAGGAGTCGGGTCACAAAATCCTCTGCATCTGCGGAATCCTCAAAGAGTTTGCCGGTGAGCTCCTTGGTTCCGCGCAGCGGTTCACGCGTGGGCACCCGCTGCAGCCGGCGCCGGGACGGCAGCTCGAAGATGATCGAGTCCCAGCTCGCACCGATCACCTCGTCCGGGAACCGGGTTACGCACCGTCCCCGGAAATAGGCGCGGGTATCTTCGGGCGGGTGGCTCACGGCCGCGGCAATTTCCGAATCCGTGAGGATGCGTTCCATCTGGCCGCGTGCCGCCAGCCGGTAGTACAGCCCTTTTTCCGGACGCATATCCGAGTACTGCAGGTCGATCAGGTTCAGGCGGGCGTCATTCCACGCCAGCCCGTCACGGTCCCGGTAGGCCTGCAGAAGCTTGAGTTTGGCTACCCAGTCAACCTGGGCGGCGGCGGCCATCGGATCCCGTTTCAGCGTTCCCACCACGGACGTCCAGCGGGTCAGGAGATCCTCGGTGGCGGCGTCCGCACCCCCGCGTCCCCGCGCGTGGTCGGCAGCGGCCTCAAGATAGATCTCCTGCAGGTCCAGCCCGGTGACCATCCGGCCGTCCTTGAGCTCGACCAGCTGGCCCAGGGACGGGTCATGGCTGATGGCCTGGAGCGCGCCGATGGGATCGCGCAGTTCCAGCACCGGAGCCGTTCCATCCTCGATCATGGAGAGGACGGCCGAAGCCGTGCCCATTTTCAAAAAGGCCGATACTTCGCTGAGGTTGGCGTCGCCGATGATCACGTGCAGCCGCCGGTACTTCTCAGCGACGGCGTGCGGCTCGTCCCGGGTATTGATGATGGGCCGGCGGATGGTGGTTTCCAGGCCCACCTCGGTTTCGAAGAAGTCGGCGCGCTGGCTCAGCTGGTAACCCTGCCGCTGATTGCTGGTTCCTATCCCCACGCGGCCGGAGCCGCAGATCACCTGGCGGGAGACAAAGAACGGCAGCAGCCCGGCGACCAGGCGGGTGAAGGGCACACTGCGCGGGACCAGATAGTTCTCATGGGCGCCGTAGGAAACGCCCTTGTTATCGGTGTTGTTTTTGTACAGGTGGACCGGCGCGAAGCCAGGCGTCGCCGCGATGTGGCGCATCGCTGCGAGCACGACGGCGTCGCCCGCCTTGTCCCACAGGACAGCGTCCCTGGGGTTGGTCACCTCGGGCGAGGAATACTCCGGGTGGGCATGATCGACGTAGAGGCGCGCTCCGTTGCCCAGGACCATGTTCATCAGCACCGCGTTGTCCTCGGTGTCGCCGTACAGGGCAGACGGTCCCCCGCCTTCCATGGCGATCTGTTCGGCATCCATCACCGGGGGTGCGTCGGTGAGCTGGGACGGGTCGGCGGCGGTCCGCGGAACCGTGTACCCGCGGGCATCGTTCAGGGGCGCCTCGTCCGTGTAGTCCCAGCGGGTACCGGTGAGGTTGCCCATCCCGGTGCGCACCGTGGCGGCGTAGGCGTTGACGATCTGGCTGGAGAGCACGGTGGCGTTGGCGTTCGGCAGGGCCGGAGCGAGTACGCCGTACTCGGTCTCCGTCCCCATCACCCTGCGGACCGTCACAGATACTGTCCCGGATTGGCCGTCGTTTCAATGGTCCGGCCGGGCTCCTGGCCGGCCTTGCCCTGGATGATCGTCCGGATATAGGTGATGCGTTCGCCCTTCTTGCCGGAGATGCGTGCCCAGTCATCGGGATTGGTGGTGTTGGGCATGTCTTCGTGCTCGCGGAACTCGTCTACGACGGCGCGCATCAGGTGCTCGATCCGCAGTCCGCGCTGGCGCAGCGTCAGGAAGTCCTTGATGGCGTACTTCTTGGCGCGGTCCACGACGTTCTGGATCACGGCTCCGGAGTTGAAGTCCTTGAAGTAGAGCATTTCCGTGTCCCCGTTGGCGTAGGTCACTTCCAGGTACTCGTTGGACTTGTCCTCGGCGTACATCTTTTCGACCGTCCTCCGGATCATCTCGCCGACGGTGGCGACCGGATCGTAACCATGTTCGGCGAGGTCGTCACGGTGCAGCGGAAGGTCCGGTGTGAGGTACTTCGCGAAGATCTCCCCTGCACCTTCGGAGTCGGGCCGCATGATCTTGATCTTCACGTCCAGCCGGCCGGGGCGCAGGATGGCCGGATCGATCATGTCCTCGCGGTTGGAGGCACCGATGACGATCACGTTCTCCAGCTTCTCCACGCCGTCGATCTCGCTGAGCAGCTGCGGAACAATGGTGGTCTCGACGTCGGAGGAGACGCCGGTTCCGCGGGTCCGGAAAAGTGAATCCATCTCATCGAAGAACACCACCACCGGGCTGCCGTCGGACGCCTTCTCCCGGGCGCGGGCAAAAATGAGCCGGATATGGCGTTCCGTTTCGCCGACGTACTTGTCCAGCAGCTCGGGTCCCTTGATGTTCAGGAAGTAGCTGCGGGTCCCGAGGGAGCCCGTCTGTTCCATCACCCGGGCTGCCAGGGAATGCGCAACGGCCTTGGCGATCAGGGTCTTGCCGCAGCCGGGAGGGCCGTAGAGCAGAAGGCCCTTGGGGGCCTTCAGCCCGTGTTCGCGGTACAGGTCCGGATGCATAAAGGGCAGTTCGACGGCGTCGCGGATCGCCTCGATCTGAGGACCCAGCCCGCCGATATCCGAATACGAAATATCCGGAACTTCCTCCAGGACCAGGTTCTCGACTTCGCTGCGCGGGATCTTCTCCAGGGCGTAACCGATCCTGGTATCCACGGTCAGGGCGTCGCCGACCCGGATCTTTTCCTCGATCAGCGGGCCATTGAGCCGGACCACGCGCTCGTCGTCAGCCCGGCCCACGACCAGCGCGCGGTCCCCTTCCAGAAGTTCCTGCACCGTAAAGAGTTCGCCGGCCTTCTCGAAACCGAGCCCGGCCACCACCGTCAGGGATTCGTTCAGCAGGACTTCCTGGCCGGGGACAATCTGCCCCAGGTCCAGGAGCGGGCTCACCGCCACCCGGAGCTTGCGCCCGGACTGGATGATGTCCACGCTTTCCTGGACCGTGGCCGTGGTGCTTACTCCGGGCTCGGGCTCCTGCCGTTCATTGACCGCAATCACCGTGCCGAAGCTGAAGGGTGTGGCGCCCTCCTTCTCCAGCGCGTCCTTCAACCGGATGATTTCCGCCTTGGCGGTTTCCAGCATTGCCACCAGCCGTGCATTGTTATGCGTCAGCGCCGCGAGCTGCCGGTCCACGTTCCGCAGCTTATCCCGCAGGATGTTGAGCTGCCGGGACTCGGCACTGGCCGCTGTTCCGTAAGGGGAATCGGTACGCATACCTTCAACCCCGGCTCCGCTGGTATTTTCCGCTTCAACCATTGTCCGACCGCCTTCATCGCTCCAGGGTCTCTTCGTCTGACGATAACGCAGTGGCGCACGCAATGCACCGTGCCCGGAGTCTTGTGTTTTCCAGCTTTACGGCTATGGCGGGGCTACTCCGTGCCGTGATCTTCCTGGAAGCGTTCGGCCTTGGCCAGGGCACCGCGCTGGACGGTTGAACTGGCATCCTTCGCGGCCCGGCGGAGCTTCTTGTCGGAGACCTGCCGCTCGCCGACGGCTGCCGGGGTCCAGGCATTGAGGTCTTCCTGGCTGAAGTCCGTTTTGGAGGCGCGGCGCTTGGCTACCAGCCCCGTGGCACCCTCGGCGAGCCGGCGGGCTGAGAGCAGGAACCCGGTGTGGGCCACCATCCGGTGGTCCGGGCGCACGGCCAGTCCCTCCAGGTGCCAGCCGCGGACCATGGATTCCCAGCCCTCGGGCTCGGTGAACCTGCCGTCAGCGCGGATGGCTTCCGCTGTGCGCGAAAGCTGGGTGACTGTCGCGACGTAGGAGATCCAGACGCCGCCCGGGGCCAGGACGGTCGCTACCGCGTCGGTGCATTCCCAGGGGGCAAGCATGTCCAGGACCACGCGGTCCACGCTGCCGGGTTCCTGGTTCTTCACCACCTGGTCCTGGAAGTCACCGAGGGTGATCTCCCAGGCGGGGTGCGGGCCGCCGAAGAAGGTTTCCACGTTCCCGCGGGCGATGTCAGCGAATTCCTCGCGGCGCTCGTAGGAGTGCAGCGAGCCGTTGTCGCCAACCGCCCTGAGCAGGGAGATGCTGAGCGCTCCGGATCCGACGCCGGCTTCGACGACGCGGGCGCCCGGGAAGATGTCTGCCATGGTGACAATCTGGCCGGCGTCCTTCGGATAGACCACGGCTGCGCCGCGCGGCATGGAGAGCACGAAGTCCGAGAGCAGGGGACGCAGCACCTGGTACTGGTGGCCGGTGGTGTTCGTGACAATGGTGCCTTCGGAGACCCCGATGATGCTCTCGTGCGGAAGGTAGCCGCGGTGGGTGTGGAAGGCGCCGCCTTCCGTGAGCGTGATCGTGTTCCGGCGTCCCTTTTCATCGGTGAGCTGGACGCGCTCCCCGGGCCGCAGGGGGCCACGGCGCATGTCCGCGCCGTGGGCAGCGGGAGCAGAGGGTGTACCCGGGTTGTTCATATGTGGCTGTCCTTCGGTTTCAGGCGGTTCAGGTCGGATGCGGGGCCAGGGCTGCTGGCCCGCTGGTGGCTGGGCTGGTTAGCTGCCGGTTTTCGGCCGGCGGCCGGTGACAGCGGCGACGACGGCGGCTTGCCGCAGCAGGCCGACCACCGTGCCTTCGCGGTTGATAACGGCATACTCGCTGCCGGTCAGCTGCGATAGGTACTGGATGAGTTCCTGCCCCGTGGCGGCATCAGGAACATAGGCGCCTGGTGCCAGCGCGCGGGCCACGGCGTTGACCGGGGTCTGGGCGGCCAGGTGCACGGGCACGGAGCCCATCGCGCCGGGATCCACCACGGCTTCCGGCCGGCCGGTGGGCCCTGTCACCACAAGTGCACCGGAAGCGCCGTCAGCTGCGAAGCGCCGGGCTTCGGACACCGGCGTCCCCGAAGGCACCTGGAAGGCCGGTTCCATCAGGCTGCCGGCCGAAAGTTCCGGCAGCCGCAGCCGCAGGCGGGCGTTACTGATGGAAGCTGAGGCACCCATCCACAGGAAGCCTGAGACCAGGGCGGTGATGATCACCAGGCTCAGGCCGGGCGTCTGGCCCCGCAGATACGGGGGGATAAAGACGACGGCCACCAGTGCGGCGGCGATAATCCGCCCGGCCCAGCCGGCGGCGATCGTGCCCTTCTCCTGGACCCCGGTGGCCTTCCAGACAGCGGACTCCACGATGCGTCCGCCATCCAGGGGCAGGCCGGGGAGGACATTGAAGATGGCAACCAGCACGTTGGCCCACACAAAGATGTCCGTCAGGAGCCAGCCCACGGTGCCGGGTTCGAAGAACGGCAGGACCAGCCGCCCGGCCAGGGCCAGGAGGAAGTTCGCGGCCGGTCCGGCCAGGGCAACCACCAGGGATCTGCCCGGCGTCGCGTTCACATCACCAAACTGGGTGTGCCCGCCCCACAGCGTCAGGACGATTCTCGGCGTGGGCCATTTCCAGGCCCGGGCGGTGAGGGCATGGGCCAGCTCATGGGCCAGGACTGAGAGCAGCAGGAGCAGCGCATAGCCCAGGGCGACGGCGTACGCGCCGGGGCTGCCGAGCTGCGGGAGGGCCTGGGCCACCTGGGGTCCGAAAAGCAGGACTATCGCTGCGGCAATGACAAACCAGGACCAGGCCAGGGTGACCGGCACTCCCCCGATCTTTCCCAGGGGTATGCCTTCGCTGCGTCCCTCCTCCGCCGCCGCGCTGTCCGGGCCCTGCGTCACTTTTGGGCTCCTGACTCATGGCTGCCGGATTCCGGTGCTCCGGTGCCGGGCGCCGTCAATGCCTGCAGGTCGCTGATGCTGCGTCCGGCAAGCGTGGTCCATTCGATCCTGTCCGCGTCCGGCGGCAGGGGGACGAAATGCGGGACGGCCAGGGCAGTCAGCCCGGCAGCCCGGGCGGATGTATAGCCCGGGTAGGAATCCTCGATGGCGATGCAGCGGGACTTCGACAGTCCGGGAACTGACTGCGCCAGCTCTGTGAAGGCCAGCTGGTACGGCTCCGGATGCGGTTTCCCGCGTTCAACCATGTCGCCGGTGACCAGGATCCGGAACGTCCGCTCCGGCAAATGGGAGGCGATGGCCCGGGCCAGGACCGCGGTGGACATGGTGACCATTGCGCAGGGAATGCCTGAGGCTGCGAGTTCCCCGAGCAGCTCGCGTGCGCCGGGGCGCCAGGGAACATGGGTCCGGACCTGCCGCGCCACCTGGTCCGTCAGGGTGGAAATGATGGTGTCAACGCTCAAGTCAACGCCGGCCTGCTGCAGCCGGCGGGCAGAAAAAGTAAGGGCCTGCCCCACCAGTTCCAGGGCTTCTTCATCAGTCCAGGTGCCGCCGTGCGAGGCAACAAGGTCTTTTTCCGCCTGGATCCAATAGGGTTCCGTATCGACGATCGTGCCGTCCATATCCCAAAAAACCGCCTGAAGCTGGCTATCGGGGCCGCCGGACGGGAGGAAACTTCCTGGGAGGGACATACCGCAAGTCTACGTGGCTCCGGACAGGGTTCCTTGTCCCGGCCGGGCTGCCCGGACTGCGGGCGGGACTGACACTGCGGTGCCGGGAGCATATGGTGAATCTGTGAGTTATACCGATAAGACCCCAGCCGCTGGCCTGCAGGATTTCTTTGGCGGCGGCTCCGGAGAGCGGGTCACCGTGATGCTGGCTGCCTTCGAAGGCTGGAACGACGCCGGAGAGGCCGCCAGTGACGCCCTGAACTTCCTCTCCCTGTACTGGGACAGCGAAAAGATCGCCGGGATCGACGCCGACGAATACTACGATTTCCAGTTCACCCGCCCTGCGATCGAGCGGAACGCGGCAGGCAAGCGCAGGATCAAGTGGCCCACCACACGGATATCCCGGGCAGAGGTCCCGGGAACCAACCTGGACCTGATCCTGGTTTCCGGTGTTGAACCGTCCTACAAATGGCGCGCCTACACGGCTGAGGTCATTGGGCTGGCCAAGGAACTCGACGTGGACTGCATAGTGCTCACCGGGGCGCTGCTGGCCGATGTTCCGCATACCCGCCCCATTCCGGTGACTGCCACCTGTGAGGAAGAAGACCTGAGGGAACACCTCGGCGTTGAGTCCTCGCAGTATGAGGGGCCCATCGGAATTGTGGGTGTCCTGGCGGAAGTGGCCAATTTGGCCGACATTCCCACGTTGTCGCTCTGGGCGGCGGTGCCGCACTATGTGGGGCAGCCGCCGTCGCCCAAGGCGCAGCTTGCTTTGCTGCACCGTTTGGAAGAGCTGCTGCAGACCCCGATCGACACCGCCGTCCTGACGGAGGAAGCCGAGGCATGGGAACGCGGAGTGGATGAACTTGCCACGGAGGACCCGGAAATAGCGGCCTACGTGCGGCAGCTGGAGGAAGCCAAGGATACGGCTGAGCTGCCCGAAGCAACCGGCGAATCGATTGCACGGGAGTTTGAGCGCTACCTTAAGCGGCGGCGCCGGGACTAGCCCGGGACAGCACAGTGACCGCGGACGGATTCCGCGGTCACTGTGCTGTCCCGGATGCGCCTAGCGCAGGCGGATGCCCAGGAGGGCATCGAAAGCTGCTTCAACCAGTTCTGCTCCGGCCGTGGAGCCGGCTGCTGCCGCCTTCGGCTCGTCGAGGAGCGCCGCAGCCCATGCATCGGCGGCAGCCAGGGCGGCCGGAGCATTGAGGTCATCGGCCAGGGCCATGCGGAAACTCTGCAGCAGCTCCATGGCAGCCTGCTCCCCGGTCAGCGGCAAGGCCCTGCGGTAACGCCGCAGCCGGTCCTCGGCACGGCCCAGGTCCTCGGCCGTCCAGAACCAGTCTGACCGGTAGTGGTGGCCGGCAAGGGTGATGCGGACCGCTGCCGGTTCCACCCCTTCCGCCCGCAGGCGGGACACCAGAACGAGGTTGCCCAGGGACTTGCTCATCTTTTCGCCGTCCAGGCCCACCATGCCGGCGTGGGCGTAGTGCTTTGCCAGTGGCTCACCCGAGCAGGCGTAGGCATGTGCCGCGCTCATTTCGTGGTGCGGGAACATCAGGTCTGATCCCCCGGCCTGAACCGTAAAGGGAGCGGGAAGGAACCGGCGGGCAATGACCGCACACTCAATGTGCCAGCCTGGACGCCCGTCGCCAAGCTCTCCGCCGGGCCAAAGGGGTTCACCGGGCCGCGCGGCCCGCCACAGCAGCGCATCGAGTGGATTCCGCTTCCCCGGACGGCTGGGGTCGCCGCCGCGTTCTGCGAAGACGGGCAGCATCTGCTCGGCTGTGAGGCCGGATACCTGGCCCGGCCACCATGCGTCGGGTCCCTGCTTTTCCAGTTCCTGTGCGGCATCGACGGAAAAGTAAACGTCTCCGTCGGGCTCGGCGCCGGTCCCGGGCACGCGGTACGCGATCCCCTTCTCGAGCAGTGCCTCAACCACGGGCACGATCCATTCGATGGACTCAACGGCGCCAATGTAGCTTTGCGGAGCAATGACGTTCAGCGCTTCCATGTCTTCGCGGAAGAGCTGGGTCTGCTCCTTGGCGAGGACGGTCCAGTCAACCCCGGTCGCGGCAGCACGCTCCAAAAGCGGATCGTCGATGTCAGTGACGTTCTGGACATAGTTGACTGTGTGTCCAGCGTCCCGCCACTGCCGGTTCAGCAGATCAAACGCGACGTACGTCGCCGCATGGCCCATGTGGGTCGCGTCGTACGGGGTGATCCCGCAAACATAGAGACCGGCTTCACCGTCCGGGCGGACGGGCACTGCCCTTCGCAGCGCCGAATCGAAGAGGACGAGGCCTGGAGACTTTCCGGGCAGTACTGGCAGGGGGCGGGATTTCCAAGCGATCACAGGTTCAACTCTACTGACTCCGATAGCGGTTCACGTTCTGTGTCCGGGCCGGTGCGCACTCAGGCCTGCAGCACCCCGAAGCCAAGTGCGATGTAAATGGCCACGCCCAGGCCGATCCGGTACCAGACGAACAACTGGTAGCTGCGGGTGGAAACGTAGCGCAGGAACCAGCCGATAATGATGAAGCCGACGACGAAGGCCACCACGGTAGCGAGTGCGGTCTCCGCCCCGCCATAGGGGCCCGTCTCTCCCCACGATTTGGCCAGCTGGTAAAGGCCGCTGCCGAACACCGCGGGAATAGCCAGCAGGAAAGCGTACCGGGCCGCCGCTTCACGGGTGTAGCCCATGAGCAGGCCCGCCGTAATGGTGCCGCCGGAGCGTGAGACGCCTGGGATGAGCGCCAGTGCCTGGGCGAAGCCGTAAAGGATGCCGTGCTTGTAGGTGAGCTGGTCCAGGGTCCGCTGCTGCTTCCCGATGATGTCGGCGATCGCCAGAAAAATGCCGAACACGATCAGCATGGTCGCCACGATCCAGAGGCTGCGGAAAGTGCTCTCAATCTGGTCCTGGAACAGCAGCCCAAGCACAACGATCGGGATGGTGCCAACGATGATCAGCCAGCCCATGCGTGCGTCCGGATCAGAGCGCGGCACCCGGCCGGCCAGCGACCCGAACCATGCCTTGACGATCCGGACGATGTCCTTCCAGAAATACACCGCGACAGCAGTCTCTGTCCCAAGCTGGGTAATAGCGGTGAACGCGGCGCCGGGATCCTGGGCGCCGGGAAGCAGCTCGCCGGCAATCCGCAGATGCGCGCTGGAAGAAATGGGCAGGAACTCGGTCAGGCCCTGAAGGAAACCAAGGAATATCGCTTCAAACCAATTCACCCTACGACTCTAGGGCACAGCGCCGCCCGGACCTGCCAGGCGGGGGCGCGTGCTACCGGTCGCTGCCTGACTGCCGGCGGTAATCATCCTGGTCGAGGGACCCGGTTGAGATTTCTTCGGTCCCTTCATCCGCGCCGAAACGCGAAGGGTCACCGAAGCCGGACCTGCGGAGCATCTCTTCATCGTCGTCGAGCAGGTCCTCGTCGCCGTCTTCGTCGTCGTAGATCTCCAGCGGCGTCACTTCGCCATAGGCGTCGTAAAGGACTTCCTCGTACACCTCGAACGCGTCGGCTATGGCCAGATAGGCCCCTTCGACAGCAGGATCCTTCTCTCCGCGGCGGGCAGCAGCGGCAGCCAGGTGCTCTTCGAAGGCAGCGACCAGGGACTGGAGCGCAACGCGCGGATCTATGCTCATGGACTAGACGTTATCGGTAAAGCAGGCAAAATGGGATGCAAATGCGAGAACAAATTCTTAGACCGGACCGGTCCTTCAAAGCCGGTCCCGCCAAAGGCTATGAGTACCTGGTCCTCTCCGTAGGACCCTCTGAGTCCCTCCCTGAAGTCCGGAGGGCACTCACTGACCACGCTGAGTATGGCAAGTGGGAACTGGAACGGACCCGCATCTACCGCGGCGGCCACCACCGCTACTGGCTGCGCCGGAAAATCATGCGGGTCGAACGCACGTTCTAGCCCTGCTCCGTCAGCCCTCCCCGCTGAGCCCCGGTTCAAAACCCGGAGCGCCCTTCCCAGCGCGGTCCCCGGGCGGCCTACTCCGTATCCGCGGGTCCCAGCAGTGCGGTGGCCATGGTGTTGTGGGCCGAATCCTCGCTTGAGGGATGGAACATGCCGGCGAGGACGTCGCGGTACAGCCGTTCAAGTTCCTGGCCGCGGAAATAGCTCCTGCCGCCCGCCACTTTCATGGCGGTTTCAACGACGCCGCGGACCGTATCGGTTGTGCGCAGCTTGAGTCCTGACAGTCGGGCGAACCAGAACCCGCCGTGGTCCGCTCCGGCTTCCAGGTCACGGGCGACTGCTTCCAGCTCCAGTGCGGCTCCGTCCATCCGGATGGCCGCGTCAGCGATCCGCCACCTGGTGTGCGGGTCCTGGGCCGCCGGAACACCGCCGGGCTTCCGGAAGGCTGCGGCTTCTGCCGCGAGGGTGACCGCCCGGTCTCCGATCCCGGTGTAGACCGCGGAGAGCAGCGTTTCAAAGAGGCTGAAGATGCCGAAGACGAACTGATCCGCGTGCGGCCCCACCGGGGTATGCCGGACTATCCGTTCTGCCGGAACAACGGCCCCCTCCAACACCGTGGAGCAGGACTGGGAAGCCCGCATGCCCATGGTGTCCCAGTCATCCAGCGTGGTGATCCCTTCGGTGCCCCGGTCCGCGAAACCAAACACGAGCCGCGGTTCGTCCGGATCGGTGCTGTCCTTGCCGAAAATGCCAAGCCGGGTCCAGGCCGGAGACAGGCTGGTGAAGATCTTGCGGCCGGTAAAGGCGTAGCCGCCGCCGCGCGGTTCTGCCTGCGTATTGGAATCGAACAGCACGGCACTGTTTCCCGGTTCGGAGATGCCGAAGGCGAAGACTTCCCCACGGGCCGCTTCCTCGAGGATGAACGAAAGGGAATCGTCGCCCCGCAGTGACAGCAGGTGCGCCACCCCGCACCAGACCAGGTGCATGTTGATGGCCAGGGCGGTCGCCGGCGCAGCGGAGGCCAGCAGCCGCTGGCAGGCGGCCACTTCCGGAAGGCCGAGCCCGGCTCCGCCCTGTGCCGGGGTCGAGAACAAAGCCAGGTAACCGACGCGGCGGAGGTCTTCGAGGTCCTCGGCAAAAAACTCATTGCGTCGGTCGTACTCCGGTGCCCGGCTGCGCAGCCGTTCCAGAAGTTCGGGGGTGAGAATATCTCCGGCAGGCATGGGGTTGTGTTCCTTTTTCGGTTCGGGGTCTTGTGGTTGGGCAGGATTCCGGCGGGAAGGAGTTCTCTTTAGTATCGGTGCAGCAGGCGGGAAAGTACCCGGGTGCCGAACTTCAGGGAATCCACCGGAACCCGTTCGTCCACGCCGTGGAACATTCCGGTGAAGTCCAGGTCCTCCGGCAGGCGGAGCGGGGCAAAGCCGTAGCCGGTGATGCCCAGCCGGCTCAGCGACTTGTTATCCGTCCCGCCGGAAAGGGTATAGGGCAGTACCGGAGCCCCTGGGTCTTCGGCCTGCAGTGCAGCCACCATGCTGTCCACCAGATTTCCGGTGAACGGCACCTCCAGGGAAACGTCGCGGTGTTCGTAGCTGACGTCGATGCCGTCGCCTGCCAGGCCGCGGATCACCTCAAGCAGGTGTTCCTCCTGGCCGGGAAGCGTCCGGGCGTCGATGAGGGCCTCCGCCGTTCCCGGGATCACGTTGTGCTTGTAGCCGGCGGAGAGCAGGGTCGGGTTGGCGGTGTTCTGGAGCGTGGCTCCGACAAACCGGGCCACCGTCCCGAGCTCCGCGAGGAGTTTCTCCGGGTTGTTCGGATCGAATTCCACCCCGGTGAGTTCCGTAACGCCGTCCAGGAAGGCCCGGGTGGTGTCAGTGAGCTCGATGGGCCACTGATGCCCACCGATACGGGACACAGCCCCGGCCAGCCGGGTCACCGCATTGTCGGTATTGATCTGCGAGCCGTGGCCGGCCCGGCCGTGGGCCCGCAGGCGAAGCCAGGAAATACCCTTCTCCGCGGTCTGCAGGAGGTAGGTCCGGCGCCCCCCGATGGTGGCGGAGAATCCACCAACCTCGGATATGGCCTCAGTGGCACCTTCGAAAAGCTCCGGCCGGTTCTCGACGGCCCAGCCGGCGCCGTAGCTGCCGCCGGCCTCTTCATCGGCGAAGAAAGCGAAAATGATGTCACGCCGCGGCCGGGTGCCGGTGCTGGACATCTCCCGCATCACGGACAGGATCATGGCGTCCATGTCCTTCATGTCAACCGCTCCCCGGCCCCAGATCAGTCCATCGCGTTCTTCCCCGCTGAAGGGGTCAACGGTCCAGTCCTGCTTCTGTGCCGGGACAACGTCCAGATGGCCGTGGACTACAAGGGCAGGCAGGGACGAATCGCTGCCTTCCATCCGGGTCACCACGGAGGCGCGGCCCGGCGCGGATTCGAAGAGGTCCGCTTCGAGGCCGGCCTCGGCGATAAGGCCGGCAGTGTATTCGGCGGCCGCACGTTCGCCTGGGCCGGTGCCGTCGCCGTAGTTCGAGGTGTCAATTCGAATCAGGTCCTGGCAGATGCGGGTGACTTCGTCTTCGGCGCGAATAGTCATGCAGCTCTCTCCTTGGTCACGGGTTTAGGGCCAGCCTAGCCACTTGCCGGCTCAGCGTGCCCGGCATTCTTAGCCCAGTGACATCTGACGCGCGGCCGAAATGTGCCGATTCGTCCTTCACGGCAAAACCGTGTTAGAGTTTTTCCCGTTGCAAACGAAGAAACGGAATAAAAACCGGCCTTCGGAAGACACCTAAGCGCGGGTGGCGGAATGGCAGACGCGCTAGCTTGAGGTGCTAGTCCTCTTATTGAGGGTGGGGGTTCAAGTCCCCCTCCGCGCACAGTGGAGATAACCACGGCAAAGATCCTCCCGGATTCCTTATGGAAACCGGGAGGATTTTTTGCTTCCAAGGTTTCGGGTGCCAGTGTGTCCTTAGTCTCAAAGGCGTCCCGGGCGGCCCCCCTGTCACGGCCGCAGAACCAGCGGGTACGCTCACATCATGGACGGCAGCGGGCTCCTGAACGTTATCCTGGTGCTCTTCTTTGTGCTGCTGGGCGGAGTGTTCGCCGGAGCTGAAATGGCGCTCGTGTCCCTGCGTGAAGGGCAGATCCTGCGGATCGAGAGCTCCGGAAAGCGGGGAGCCAAGACAGCACAGCTGGCCCGGAACCCCAATCTGTTCCTCTCCGCCATCCAAATCGGCGTCACCCTTTCCGGATTTTTCTCCGCAGCCTACGGCGCCTCCGCACTTGCACCGGCGCTCGCGCCGGTCCTTGAGAGCTGGGGACTGAACCCGGCCGCAGCGCAGAGCACGGCATTCATCGCCATGACGCTGGTGGTCGCCTACCTGTCGCTTGTGTTCTCCGAGCTTGTCCCCAAACGGCTGGCAATGCAGAACGCCGAAGCTTTTACCCGCGTCCTATCCCCTCCCCTGGCCGGTTTCGCCACTCTGATGCGCCCGGTGATCCGCCTGCTTTCCGCCTCAACCAACGCCGTGGTACGGCTGCTTGGGGCAGACCCCAACCTCAAGAACCTGCCTGTCTCGCAGCAGGAACTGCTGGAAATGGTGAAGGCCAGCCCGGTGCTCGCGGATGAAAGCCGCAGCATCCTGGCGGATGTTTTCGGTGCAGGCCAGCGCCTGCTGCAGGAAGTCATGCGCCCGCGTCCCCTGGTGGAGTTCCTGCCAGCCTCACTCACCCTGGCAGAAGCCGGCCGCAGGGTGCAGGCACTGCCCTATTCCCGGTACCCGGTGACAGGTGAGTCCACTGACGACGTCCTCGGTTTCGTCCATGTTCGTGACCTCCTCGGCCGGAGCCCGGAGTCTGCCGCTGACGTCAGGGTGGGCGGCATCGTCCGGCCGATCCTTTTCCTGCCCGGCACCGCCACGGTGCTGCCCACGCTTTCGCGGATGCGGCGCGAAAACAGCCACATCGCCGTCGTTGTGGACGAATACGGCGGCACCGACGGGATCGTGACGCTTGAGGACCTGGTGGAGGAGCTGGTCGGGGAGATCTACGACGAATATGACACCGGCCGGGATCCGGAGGACAGGCATTTGATGGTGGAGGGAGAACTGATGGTCGACGGCGGACTGATCCTTCAGGAGTTCGCCCGCCTCACCGGCATGGAGCTGCCCGAGGGACAATATGAGACCGTGGCCGGCTACATCCTTGACCGGCTGGGACGGATGGCTGTGCCCGGAGACACCGTGTCCGCGCCCGGCGGCCGGCTGCGGGTGCTCGATGTCGAGCACCATCGCATCCGTGCTGTGCGCGTGATTCCGGCCCCGCCGGCGTCTGACCGAAGCACCGGCAGGAGGACGAAAGAGTGAATCAGCAGCTTCGCCGGAGGAAAGCCCGGGTGTGCATTGCAGGCTCCTTGGCGCTGGGCGGAGAATACCGGGCATGAGTCTTCCCAGCCCCGGCGAGGAAACAGCAGCCGGAAGCGCGCCGCAAGGCAGCACCGGCCCCGCCCTGAAACGGGTCATGGGGAGCAAGCTTCTGCTGCTGTTCATCATCGGGGATGTTCTCGGCACGGGTGTTTATGCCCTCACCGGGCAGATTGCCGGAGAGATCGGCGGCGCCGCCTGGGCGCCTATCCTGATCGCCTTCATCGTCGCAACGGTTACGGCGCTGTCCTATCTGGAACTGGTGACCAAATACCCCCAGGCCGCCGGCGCCGCCCTGTACACACACAAGGCATTCGGCATCCACTTCGTGACGTTCCTGGTGACGTTTGCCGTGCTGTGTTCGGGCATCACCTCGGCCTCCACCGCATCGAAGTTCCTGGCGGAGAATTTCCTGGTCGGCTTCAACCTCGGCTGGGGGCAGTTCGGGGTTACTGCGGTGGCCGTGAGCTTTGTCCTGCTCCTCGCCGTGGTCAACCTGCGCGGCGTCGGAGAGAGCATCAAGTTCAACGTCTTCCTGACCATCGTGGAACTCACCGGCCTGCTGATCGTGATCGGCATAGGTTTCTGGGCCATGGGGCAGGGCAATGTGGACTTCTCCCGCGTGATGGTCTTCGAGACGGCAGAGGGCAAATCGGTCTTTCTGGCCCTGACGGCAGCCACGTCCCTGGCGTTCTTTTCCATGGTCGGCTTTGAAGATTCAGTCAACATGGCAGAGGAAACCCGCGATCCCGCACGGATTTTCCCTAAAGTCATGCTCAGCGGACTCGGCATCACCGTCCTCATCTACGTGCTGGTGTCCATCGCTGCCGTAGCCGTGGTGCCGGTGGGGCAGCTGTCAGCGAGCCAGACGCCACTGCTGGAGGTTGTTCAGACCGGCGCACCCGGTTTTCCGATCGACGTCGTCTACCCGTTCCTGTCCATTTTCGCGGTAGCGAACACGGCGCTGATCAACATGCTCATGGCAAGCCGCCTGCTCTACGGGATGGCCCGCCAGGAGGTCCTTCCCCGGCCCCTGGCCCTGGTTCTTTCGGGCCGCCGCACACCGTGGGCCGCCATCCTCTTCACCACGGCGATCGCAGTGGGCCTGATCATTCTGGTCACCAACGTGATGGGACCCCAGACAGTCTCCGCCCTCGGAGGGACCACCGCCCTGCTGCTGCTGTGTGTCTTCACGGTGGTCAACATTGCCTGCATCGTCCTGCGCCGGCACCCGCCCGATCCGCAGCCCGATGGGGGCGGGGGAAGCCACCCGCCGCGGAAGACCTTCCGCTCCCCCGGGATCACTCCGTACTTCGGGGCCCTGAGCTGCGCCTTCCTCGTGGGGCCCTGGGCTCAGGACCCCATCGAATACCGGATTGCCGGGATCCTGCTCGCCGCCGGCGTCGTGCTGTGGTTCTTTACCTGGCTCTGGAACCGCGCGGTCAAAGCCAAGCGCACGCGCTTCACAGACCCGGAGGAACTCCATGGCTAGCATCGTCGTGGGCTACGTGCCCGGCCCCGAAGGCGAGGCGGCGCTGGCGCATGCACGCGCGGAAGCTGCCGTGGCGCGGGATCTGCTGGTGATAGTGAATGTCCGCACCACGGGGCGCGGGCTGGGGCACGGGCATGCCCACGGCGAAGACGCGGCCGACGATCTGGACGCGATCGCGGCCCAGCTGCAGGCCGACGGCCAGCCATTCGAGATTGCGCACCCGGAGGGAGACTACGATCCCGCTGATGAGATTCTCGCTGCAGCGGAACGGTATTCCGGCCGGCTGATCGTTGTTGGCATCCGGCACCGGACCCCGGTCGGCAAGCTGATCCTTGGAAGCACGGCCCAGCGGGTGCTGCTCGAAGCCGACTGTCCGGTTCTCAGTGTCAAAGCCGGGCAGTGACTCTCTGGAACTAGCCCTGCCGCTCCAGTTCCTCCGCGATTGCCTCGATACCTGTCCATGTCTCCGAGAAGGACGTCGAGAGTGGTGAAAGGCCCAGCCGGATGCCGTTCGGATTGCGGTAGTCCGGGATGATGCCGCGCTGCCACAGCCGTGCGGTTATGTCCCTGAATGCCGGATGGTCGATCGTAATGTGGCTCCCCCTGTTCTCCGGGTCCCGCGGTGAGGCGAGGACGACACCGTGCCCGGCCAGCACCTCATCCACTGCTTCAACGGCGAAGGACGTCAGGGCAACGGACTTTGCCCGAACGGCCTGGATCCCGACCCGGGAGATGAGATCCGCCATATCCTGCATGGCGAGCATGCCCAGGATCGGAGGCGTTCCGGAGACCACCCGGGCAATACCGGCGGCCGGCACAAAGCCAGCTTCCATGGCGAACGGATCACCGGCGCCCAGCCATCCCTGGATGGGCTGGGCAAAGTGCTGCTGGTGCCGCCGGGCGACGTAGGCCCAGGCGGGCGCGCCCGGACCGCCGTTGAGATACTTGTAGCTGCAGCCTGCGGCGTAGTCCACGTTCCAGGCATCAAGCTCGGCCGGAACCGAACCGGCGGAATGGCAAAGGTCCCACAGCACCCGTCCGCCGGCCGCGTGGACCAATGCGGTGATGGCCGGCACATCGGCGATAAAGCCGGAGCGGTAGGCGACATGGCTCAGCACGACCAGGGCGGTCTGCGGCCCGACGGCTGCGGCCACCGCGGCGGGTGTCACGCCGCCGTCGTAAGCGGCTTCCACCCAGTGCAGCGTCAGCCCGCACTCACGGGCGATACCGTCCATAACGTATCTGTCGGTGGGAAAGTTGTCCCGGTCCAGTACGATTTCCGTGCGGCCGCTCCCGGCGGCAACGGCGGCGCGGGCCAGCTTGTAGAGCAGGACCGTGGTTGAATCCGCCACGATGCACTGGCCCGGAGCCGCGCCCAGGACGCTGGCTCCCAGCTGGTCTCCGATCGCTTTGGGCAGACCCAGCCAGCCCTCGTCCCAGCCGCGGATCAGCCGCCCGCCCCACGCGTCGGAGATGAACTCCGTCATCCGGTCCAGCGTTGCCGCCAGCGGCCGGCCGAGTGAGTTGCCGTCCAGATAGGCACTGACTCCGGGGTCATTGTGCCCGATGAACTCCTCCCGCAGATCAGCCAGCGGATCGGCGGCGTCGAGTTCCTTGGCGCGGTTGGAAAGGAGAGAGCCCGTCATGGCCCGAACCCTAGCAGCCTAGGTGCCGGCCGGTCCCCCGGCCGCACCCAGCGGACGGGCGGATCCGTGGAAATGCCGGCGGCGGGTGCGCTGATTCCAGCCGGTGAACGTGGTTTCCCCTCGCTCCCCCGGTGATCCGGCGTCGGAAATCCGCAGGCTGACCGTTGCGGGGAGGAATACCGGAGACTCGAACTCAATCTTCCATTCGAACGGTTCCTGCACCGCGGGCCCCGCCTCCGCGACCACCCGGGAGGCGAGGTACATCCCGTGGGCGATCGAGCGCTTCATGCCCAGCGCTTTCGCGGAGAGGCTGCTGAGGTGGATCGGGTTGAAGTCTCCGGAGACCCTGGCATAGTTCCGCCCGGCATCCGCGCCGAGCCGCCACTGCGCCGTGGGCAGCGGCGGAGTGAAGTCGGCACGTTCCGCTCCGCGGGCCGGACGGTCAAGACGGGGAAGGAAAACTCCCTTCGCGAGGTACACCGACCTTCCGGTCCAGACCAGTTCCGCGCCGGAACGGACTTCGGCGACCAGCTCAACCTGGGTTCCGGCACGGTGGCCGGCCAGGTTTTCCGCCCAGGCCGTCACGGACAGCGGTTCCGTGTAATGGATCGGCCGCAGGTGCTGGACCTCATTGCGCAGATGCACCATTCCGAGCAGCGGCAGCGGAAAATCCTCCCGGGCCATCACGCTCATGGCCACCGGGAACGCAAAGGTGTGGACATATCCGGAAGGGAGGGTGTCCTGCGCGCTGTGCATGACCAGCCGCTGGAAGTCCGTCAGTTTCGCCAGGTCAACCCGTGCCTGCGGCACAGAGTGGCGTGCCGTGGGAAGCTCCTCTGCCGGCGACGGCGGTGAAAGCCGGCTGCGTGCCGCGTTGCCCACGGCGGCGAGATACAGCCGCCCGAGGGCCGGGATTTCCTCCAGTTCCTGAACGCTCATGCGCCCACCATATTCTGGCCGCAGACCCGCAGGACAGTGCCGTTGATGCCGGCGGCCGCATCGGAAGCCAGGAAGGCGATGGTTTCGGCGACATCCAGGGGAAGTCCGCCCTGCTGCAGGCTGGAAAGGCGGCGGGCGACCTGCCGGGTCAGGGCAGGCATCCGCGCAGTCATGTCCGTTTCGATAAAGCCCGGTGCCACCGCGTTGATCGATCCGCCGCGGGGCGCCAGCAGCGGTGCGGTGGCCCGCACCATGCCGATAATCCCGGCCTTCGAAGCGGCGTAGTTGGTCTGGCCGCGGTTCCCCGCTATACCGCTGGTTGAGGCAAGGGAGACAATCCGGCCGCTGCGGCTGAAGGTCTCCGACGCCAGGAAGGCTGCGTTCATTCTGAGCTGGGAGGAGAGGTTGACTGCCAGCACCGAGTCCCATCGGGATGAATCCATGTTGGCCAGCAGCTTGTCGCGCGTGATGCCGGCGTTGTGGATCACGATGTCCAGGTGCCCGTAGCGTTCCGCCGCGTGCGCCAGGATCCGGTCGGCGGCGTCGTCCCGGGTGATATCGACCTGCAGGGCGGTTCCCCGGACTTCGTTGGCAACGGCAGCGAGCTGCTCACCCGCCGCCGGAACGTCAACCACGATCACGTTGGCGCCTTCGCGGTGCAGGACCCGGGCAATGGAGGCGCCGATCCCGCGGGCGGCACCGGTGACGACGGCGGTTTTCCCCGCCAGCGAAGCCGTCCAGTCCGCGGGCAGTTCACCGGCCGCAGAACCGATGGTGATGAACTGGCCGTTGACATACGCGCTGCGGCCGGAGAGCAGGAAGTGCAGAGCGGCGGCCACGGACGGCGCGGTGGCGTCCGTGCCGTTGGCCAGCACAATGCCGTTGGCGGTGGCACCTCCGCGCAGTTCATGTGCCAGGGAACGGAGGGTGCCGTCGATGCCCTGCCTGGCTGCCGCGGCGGCCGGATCCTGGGCTTCGGCGGCAGGACGGGAGACGGTGATGATCCGCCCGCCCGGGGCCAGGTCGCGAAGGCTGGCTCCGGCGTCGAGAGCGACGGCGGAAAGGTCTTCCGGTGTCAGCGCTTCGTCCAGGACCATCAGGATGGCGCCCAGACGCTCTTTGGGCGTGGCATGGCGGCGCACATCCTGCTGCCAGGAAAGCAGCGTGGAGGCCAGGGTGTCCGCGGATTCACCCTTTCCCAGCACCAAAACGGGGCCCGGAACCAGTGGTTTGGCTGGGTCAAAGCGACGGAGCACGGCCGGACGGGGAAGACCCAGCTTCTTGGCGATTTCCTTGGTGAAACCGGAATTGACGAGGTTGAGGTAGGCATCGGTCATGATCAGCGGGCCTCCAGGATGGCCACGAGGCCCTGGCCGCCGGCGGCGCAGATCGAAATCAGCCCGCGCCCGGTTCCCTTTTCATGCAGCATCTTCGCCAGGCTGGCAACAATCCGGCCGCCGGTCGCCGCAAACGGGTGGCCTGCCGCCAGGGAAGAGCCGTTAACGTTCAGCCTGCTCCGGTCAATGCTGCCCAGGGGTCCTTCCAAGCCCAGCCGGGTGCGGCAGAATTCGTCGTCCTCCCACGCCGCGAGGGTGCTGAGCACCGTTCCGGCGAAGGCCTCGTGGATTTCGAAGAAGTCGAAGTCGTCGAAGCTGAGGTTGTTCCGGGCCAGGAGGCGCGGCACGGCGAAGGCCGGGGCCATCAGGAGCCCGTCGCGTCCGTGAACGAAATCGACGGCGCCGGCTTCGGCGTCGACGATATTGGCGAGCATGGGAAGGTCATGCTCCCGGGCATAGTCCTCAGAACCAAGCAGCACCACGGAAGCGCCGTCGGTGAGCGGCGTCGAGTTGCCTGCGGTCATGGTCGCTTCATCGCCGAGCGCGCGGCCGAAGACGGGCTTGAGTGAGGCCAGCTTCTCCAGCGAGGTATCGGCGCGAAGGTTGGAGTCCCGGGACAGTCCGCGGTAGGGGGTGATGAGGTCGTCGAAGAACCCGCGGTCATAGGCGGCCGCCAGGTTCCGGTGGCTGTTGTAGGCCAGCTCGTCCTGGCTTTCGCGGGTGATCTTCCACTGTGCCGTAGTGAGCGCCTGATGCTCCCCCATGGACAGACCTGTCCGGGGTTCTCCGGTGTTGGGTGCGTTCGGAGCCAGGTCTTTGGGCCGGATCGTCGCGACAGCCGCTATCTTCTGTTTGGTGGTCCGGGCCCGGGAGAGGTCCAGCAGTGCGCGGCGCAGCCCTTCGCTGACGGCAATGGGCGCATCGGAGGCGGAGTCGACGCCGCCGGCGATCCCGGACTCCAGCTGGCCGAGCTTGATCTTGTTGGCCAGGGAGACAACGGTTTCCAGTCCGGTGGCACAGGCCTGCTGGACGTCGTATGCCGGAGTCTCGGGGGACAGCGCCGAGCCCAGGACAGCTTCCCGGGTCAGGTTGAAGTCCCGCGAGTGCTTCAGGACGGCCCCGGCAGATACGGCGCCGATCCGTTCGTCCTGGAGGCCAAACCGGGCCACGAGCCCATCCAGCGCGGCGGTCAGCATGTCCTGATTGGAGCTGTGCGCGTACGCTCCGCCGGACCGGGCAAACGGGATGCGGTTGCCGCCAATCACCACGGCATTCCGTACGGCGGGACCTGCGGGCTGTGCCGGGCGGGGCGCGGACGTGGGTTGAGCAGCCATTCGTCGATCTCCTTGTGGGTCGTTGTGTGACGGGAGTTACTGTAACTCAGCGTACCTGATACGCTGAGTATCGTGAACAGCGCAGTGAAACAAACCACACCCGCTCCGGATGGCCGGTCCATCCGGTGGGAGGCCCACCGGGCTGAACGCCGGGGCACTCTGATCAAAGCCGCCCGCCGCGCCGTGCACACCATCGGTGCGCAGGCGTCGATGGAGGAGATTGCCGCCGCCTCAGGCACTTCCAAATCCGTGTACTACCGCTACTTCGGTGATAAATCCGGCCTTCAGCAGGCCATGGGCGAGGTGGTCATCAGCCAGATGCAGGACAAGATCCTGTCTGCGGCACGCAGTGCCGATTCTCCGCGGTCCGGTCTGCGCGCCATGGTTTCCGCCTATCTGCAGATGGCAGAGACCTCTCCCGCCGTGTACGCCTTCGTCACCGGCGGTCCGGCCGGTGACGCCGCAGGGACGAACGAGCCCGGTGTCGCGGCAGCACTGTCGGACTTCTTCGCCAACATCAGCGCCATGATGGACCACGCCGTGAGGTTCTACCTCGAAGGCCACGAGTCAGATGCGGTGACCCAGGCGGCCGCCGGCTTCTGGCCGACGGCGGCCCTTGGCATGGTCAGGGCCGCCGGTGAGCGGTGGCTGGCCACGCCTCCCGGACCGGCCCGCCCCACTGAAGCTGAAATGACCGACCAGCTGACGGCCTGGCTGTTCGACGGCATTGGATGGGACAGCCCCCAACCCGCAGCCGCCTCCGCTTCTTCATCAGCCCCTCCGCACGACCGCACCCGGAAAAACTCCGCCGCGGCCGGCGCCGACAAGTAAGGACATGCAATGACGCAATCAGTCTCCACCCCACAGCGCCAGCTTCCGGCCAGCACCATCATCAGCGATGACGATTCGGCCACCGTGAATGTGGAGGTCCTGGGCCGTGCGCTCCTGGGTAAGTGGCACGACATCCGGCTGCAGGCCCGCCAGCTGGCGGGCAACGAGGCCCTGCACACACCTGCCGGCCTGACCCACACCGAGCACCGGCTCCGCGTGATGGAACAGTTGAAGGTCCTGGTGGACTCCAAAGCTGTCCACCGGGCGTTCCCGGCCTACGTCGGCGGCCAGGACAACCACGGCGGCAACATCGCGGGCTTTGAGGAGCTGGTGACGGCTGACCCTTCCCTGCAGATCAAGGCCGGTGTCCAGTGGGGTCTCTTCGGCTCCGCTGTCCTTCACCTGGGAACCCGTGAACACCACGAGAAGTGGCTTCCGGGGATTATGAACCTGGACATCCCCGGCTGCTTTGCGATGACCGAGACCGGCCACGGCTCAGACGTCTCCAGCATTGCCACCACTGCCGAATATGATGCCGGCACGGAAGAATTCATCATCAACACACCCTTCCGGGCTGCGTGGAAGGACTACATCGGCAACGCCGCGGTCAACGGCAAGGCAGCCGTGGTCTTCGCGCACCTGATCACCAAGGGCGTGGACCATGGGGTGCACGCCTTCTACGTGGAGCTTCGCGGCGAAAACGGCTTCCTTCCGGGAGTCGGCGGCGAGGATGACGGCGTCAAGGGCGGCCTGAACGGCATCGACAACGGCCGCCTGCACTTCGACAACGTCCGGATCCCCCGGACCAACCTGCTCAACCGCTACGGCGACGTTGCCGCGGACGGTACCTACACCTCGACCATCGAGAGCCCGGGCCGCCGCTTCTTCACGATGATCGGCACCCTGGTCCAGGGCCGCGTTTCCCTTGACGGGGCAGCCGTGGCCGCCTCCAAGCTCGGCCTTAAGATCGCCGTCCAGTACGCCACTGAGCGCCGCCAGTTCAACGGTGCCTCGGACACGGTCGAAGAAGTCCTGATGGACTACCAGCAGCACCAGCGCCGGCTGCTGCCACTGGTGGCCACCACCTACGCGGCGTCGTTTGCCCACGATGAGCTGCTCGCCAAGTTCGACGACGTTTTCTCCGGCGCCGACGACACGGACGAGAACCGCCAGGACCTGGAAACCCTCGCCGCTGCGCTGAAGTCCCTTTCCACCTGGCACGCGCTGGACACGCTCCAGGAGTGCCGCGAAGCGACCGGCGGCGCCGGGTTCCTCGCCGAAAACCGGCTGACCGCCCTGCGGTCCGACCTGGATATCTACGTCACGTTTGAAGGTGACAACACCGTCCTGCTCCAGCTGGTCGCCAAGCGCCTGCTGGCCGACTACGCCAAGGACTTCCAGGGAGCGGACTTCGGCGTGCTGGCCCGTTACGTGGTGGGGCAGGCAACCGAGCGCACCTTCAACCGTTCGGGGCTGCGCCAAATTGTCCAGACCGTCGCGGATACCGGCTCGGAAAAGAAGTCAGCGATTGCACTGCGGGATCCGAAGACGCAGCACGACCTGCTGGCAGACCGGGTAGCAACGATGGTGGCCGAAGTGGCAGCGAACCTGCGCGAAGCACGCAAGCTGCCCAAGGCAGAGGGTGCTGCTGTATTCAACCAGAACCAGCATGACCTGATCGAAGCGGCCCGCGCGCACGCCGAGCTGCTGCAGTGGGAAGCGTTCACCCGGGGCCTGGACAGCATTGACGACGCCGGAACGCGCCAGGTGCTCACCTGGCTGCGCGACCTGTTTGGCCTGGGACTGCTCGAAAAAAACCTGGCCTGGTACCTGATGCACGGCCGGCTGTCCTCCCAGCGCGCCCGCACCCTGGGTGAGTACATCAACCGGCTGCTCGCGAAGCTGCGGCCGCACGCCCTGGACCTGGTGGATGCCTTTGGCTATGGTCCGGAGCACCTGCGCGCGGCCATCGCCACGGGCGCCGAAAAGACGCGCCAGGATGAGTCAATGGAATACCAGCGGCTGCTGCGCGCCAGCGGTGCCGCACCGATCGAGGAAAAGACGCTCATCCAGCGGAAAAAGCAGGCTGCCAGGTCCAAGGGCTGACACCTCTGGGCGGTAACCGCCGCTGCCGGGCAAACGCCGATGCCCGCCTGGATCTCCAGGCGGGCATCGGCGTTTACTGTCTGAGGCCAGGCCGTGTCCGGACCTGTTACGGCAGCACTGACCGGTAAACGTCGAGCGTGGCCTCGGCGATCGCATCCCAGGAGAACTCCTTTGCCGCGCGCCGCCGCCCGGCCTCCCCCATCTCCCTGGCACGCAGCGGATCGGTGACGACGGCGGTCAGGGCCGCAGCGAAGTCCCGCACGAATACTTCGGGGTGCAGCGGCGTGCCGGTGCCGTCACCCATCTGTTCCAGCGGGACCAGAAGTCCGGTCACGCCGTCGTCGACAACCTCCGGGATGCCGCCGGTGGCGCTGGCCACCACGGCGGTGCCGCAGGCCATCGCCTCCAGGTTCACGATGCCGAGCGGCTCGTAAATTGAGGGGCAGGCGAAAACGGTGGCGGTGCTGAGGACCTTGAGAAGCTCTGCCCGCGGGAGCATTCGTTCGATAACGACCACTCCGCTCCGCGTTTGTGCCAGTTCCTCGATCAGGACCGCTGTCTCTGCGGCCAGCTCAGGAGTGTCTGCCGCCCCCAGACACAGGACCACCTGGACCTCGGGAGGCAGGAGCGCAGCTGCGCGCAGCAGGAACGGAACACCCTTCTGGCGGGTGTTCCGGCCCACGAACACCACGCTCGGCGCATCCGGACTGATGCCAAGCGCCCGGACGGCGTCCGGGTCTTCGTCAGGATGCCAGGCGACGGTGTCGATGCCGTTGTGGACCACCCGGACCTTGCCGGGGGTGACTTCGGGGTAGGCGCGCAGGATGTCCCTGCGCATTCCCTCGGAGACGGCGATGATGGCGGAGGCGGCGTCGTACGCCGTTTTTTCGACCCAGGAGGAAAGGGCGTAGCCACCGCCCAGCTGCTCGGCTTTCCAGGGCCGGAGCGGTTCCAGGCTGTGGGCGCTCAGCACGTGGGGCACGCCGTAAAGCAGGGATCCCAGGTGTCCGGCCAGGTTCGCGTACCACGTGTGCGAATGAATCAGGTCGGCACCGGCAAGGCCCTGAAGCATGTCCAGGTCGGTGCCGAGGGTCTGAACCGCCGGATTGGCCCGGGACAGTTCACCCGGCACGCCGTAGGCCTGCACCTGCGCGCCGTGGAAATCAGCCTCCCGGGGCGCTCCGAAGCAGTGAACGCGCAGGTCAACCCGGCTGGCCAGTACCCGGCTCAACTCTGCGACATGCACACCGGCACCGCCGTAGATCTCGGGCGGGAATTCCTTGGAAACGATATCTATTCGCACCCTGACCAACGTAGTGCACGCCCCTTCCTTGATCTAGTGTGATGGGCAGCACGCTTATCTGTCCGGTCATCGCTCAACATTTTCCCTGCGGGAAAAGTCAGGAGTATGCACAATGGCACCCAAGAAAGTCCTGGCCGTCGTCCTCGCCGGCGGCGAGGGGAAGCGGCTGATGCCGCTCACTGCCGACCGGGCCAAACCCGCGGTGCCGTTTGCCGGCAAGTACCGGCTGATCGATTTCGCCCTGTCCAACCTGGTTAATTCCGGTTACCTGCAGATCGTGGTGCTGACCCAGTACAAGTCCCACAGCCTGGACCGGCATATTTCCGAAACCTGGCGGCTGTCGACCCAGCTGCAGAACTACGTCGCGTCCGTCCCCGCCCAGCAGCGGGTGGGCAAGAGCTGGTTCCTGGGCAGCGCGAATGCGCTCTACCAGTCGATGAACCTGATCGACGACGCGCGGCCGGACATCGTCGTCGTCATCGGTGCAGACCACGTCTACCGGATGGACTTCTCCCAGATGGTGGAGGCCCACATTGAATCCGGGGCGCCGTGCAGCGTCGCGGCGGTGCGGCAGCCGCTGTCGATGGCCGATCAGTTCGGTGTCATCGAGACCAGTCCAGCGGTTCCGGGACGGATTGCCGCCTTTGTGGAAAAGCCGTCCACCACCCCCGGCCTGCCGGATGACCCGGACAGCTTCCTCGCCTCGATGGGCAACTACGTGTTTACCACTGACGCGCTGGTTGAAGCCCTGCGCGTCGACGCAGAGCGGCTGATCACCAAGCACGACATGGGCGGGGACATCATTCCCTACTTCGTGGAGCGCGGCGAAGCGGCGGTGTACGACTTCACCGAGAACGTCATCCCGGGCGCCACCGGCCGCGACCACCGGTACTGGCGGGACGTCGGGACACTGGATTCCTACTACGACGCCCACATGGACCTGATCTCCCCGTTGCCGGCCTTCAACCTCTACAACCTGCAGTGGCCCATCTATACCCGCCAGAGCATTTCCCCACCCGCGAAGTTTGTCCGCGGGGCCGATGACGAGCCGGGTACTGCCATGGACTCGATTGTGTCCAACGGCGCAGTGATCTCCGGCGGCAGCGTCAGCGGTTCGGTGCTGGCCCACGACGTCTACGTCGACGCCCTGTCCACGGTCAGCGACAGCGTCATCATGGACGGCGTACACGTGGGCGAACGGTCCATTGTCCGCCGGGCCATCATCGACAAGTTCGTCCAGGTGCCGCCGGGGGCCACTATCGGCGTCGACCGGGAACTGGACCTTGCCCGCGGGTTCACGGTCACGGCGTCGGGACTTACGGTGGTGAGTAAAGGGCAGTCGGTGCGGACCGGCTAGCACCGGCAGCTGGGTTGGCCGATACCGGGCCCTGCCCGGGTTCGCGGTAGAGTCAAAGGGCACCAGATTGCCTCCGCCGTGTACACCGCCGGCGGACCCACACCGCAGAAACGACTCCATGAGCAGCACTGACCTGAGCCCTGAAGACCTCGACGCCTGTCTTCGGGTCCTGTCCCAGATCCACGTCCTTGATGAAGAGCACCCGGACCATGTGGCCGTCCGCCGGGCCACGGCGAAGATGTTCAAAGCCGTCAAGAAACACCGCAAGGTCACCAAACGGGAAGCGGTCGCGGAAGCAGACCGCGCCGTCGTCGCCCGCACGGCCACCGGCGCGCCGGACCGGATCGATGATGAGACCCGCGGTGCCCAGCTCACCAGCGCCGCCCACGGTCCCTCCGCCGGTACCCTGCTCAAGCCGCGCAACTGCTACATCTGCAAGCAGCCCTACACCCTTGTCGACGCGTTCTATCACCAGCTTTGCCCGGAGTGCGCCGCCTTCAGCCACAGCAAACGGGATGCACGCACGGACCTGACGGGCAAGCGGGCACTGCTAACCGGCGGGCGCGCCAAAATCGGCATGTACATCGCCCTGCGGCTGCTGCGTGACGGTGCGCACACCACCGTCACCACACGGTTCCCCAAGGACGCTGCCCGCCGCTTCGCGGCCATGGAGGATTCCGCGGAGTGGCTGCACCGGCTCAAAATCGTGGGAATCGACCTGCGTGATCCGGCCCAGGTGATTTCGCTGGCCGACGCCGTGGCGGCTGAGGGTCCGCTCGACATCCTGATCAATAACGCCGCGCAGACCGTCCGCCGCACTTCCAACGCCTATCAGCCGCTGATGGATGCCGAGCTCGAAGAGCTGCCGGCCGGCCGGCCGATGCCGGAACTCGTCACCTTCGGCAACACGTACAACGCCCACCCCACGGCGCTGGCCGGATCCGTGGCCGAGCACCCGGTGCTGGCAGGGGACGCCGTGACCTCACTCGCTTTGACCGCCGG
This sequence comes from Arthrobacter pullicola, assembly GCF_014836875.1. GTDB lineage: Bacteria > Actinomycetota > Actinomycetes > Actinomycetales > Micrococcaceae > Arthrobacter_B > Arthrobacter_B pullicola. The sequence continues at coordinate 322,075 of NZ_JACSQC010000003.1, forward strand.
ATCATCCTCCCTGGCCAGGCTCGAGGCGGGAACCGCGATCGACGGCGGCGGCCTGGTTCCGGACACGGCACCCATCAACAGCTGGACCCAGGTGGTGGACCAGGTGGAACCGCTGGAAATGCTGGAGGTGCAGCTGTGCAACGTCACGGCGCCGTTCCTGCTGGTGAACCGGCTGCGTCCGTCCATGGCAGCTTCACCGGCACGGCGGAAGTACATTGTGAACGTCTCCGCGATGGAGGGCCAGTTCGCCCGCCGCTACAAAGGCCCCGGCCACCCGCACACCAACATGGCGAAAGCCTCGCTGAACATGCTCACCCGCACCAGTGCCGGCGAGATGCTCGAGACCGACGGGATCCTCATGACCGCCGTCGACACCGGCTGGATCACGGATGAACGTCCCCACCCGACCAAGGTGCGGCTCGCCGAGGAAGGTTTCCATGCGCCGCTGGACCTGGTGGACGGAGCGGCCCGCGTTTACGATCCGATCGTCATGGGCGAAGCCGGAGAGGACCTGCACGGGGTCTTCCTCAAGGATTACCGGCCCTCTCCCTGGTAGACCGCCGCCGGCGCACCGCGGCGATGGCTTTGCTGAGCTCGGAGACCAGCACGATGGTCGCTGCCACGCCGATGCAGAGCAGCCACTGGTCGGCTGTGAGCGGAACCGTATCGAAAAGCGACTCGAACACGCCGAGCTGGACCACCAGGAACTGCAGAACGACGACGGCGCCCAAGGCCAGCCAGATGGTGCGGTTCGTAAACGTCTGCAGGGAGAAGAGTGAGGACGTTTCACTGCGGACGTTGAGCAGGTTGAAAACCTGGTAGAAAACGAAGGTGGTGAACGCCATGGTGGTGGCGAAGTTGGTGCTCGCCGCCGCACTGTCCGGGAAAAGCGCCGGTGCGCTCAGCAGCACCCAGCAGGTCCCCGCGGCCATCACCAGGCCCGAGACCAGGAGGCTGGCCAGCCGCTGGCCGGTCAGCAGCGGCTCCCGGGGTTTCCTCGGCGGCTGCTGCATCACCTTCGGGTCCGTGGAGTCCACCCCGAGCGCCAGGGCCGGCGGCCCGTCCATGATGATGTTGACCCACAGGATCTGGATCGCCGTAAACGGTGCTCCCCCGGCGAAGCCAAAGGTGGCAGCGGCCAGGAAAATCAGTACGAAACCCCACGCAGTCGTGAGCTGGAAGCGGACGAACTTGAGGATGTTCGCGTAAATTCCGCGTCCCTCTTCGACTGCGGCGACGATCGTGGCGAAGTTGTCATCTGTCAGGATCATCCGTGCAGCACCCTTGGACACATCGGTCCCGGTGATGCCCATGGCGATGCCAATGTCCGCGCGCTTGAGGGCGGGCGCGTCGTTCACGCCGTCGCCCGTCATGGCTACCACGTCACCGTTGGCCTGCAGGGCCTCGACGACCCGGAGTTTATGCTCCGGTGAGACCCGTGCCAGCACCCCGTACTCCGGTGCCCGCTCCCGGAGTTCCTGCTCACTGAACCGGTCCAGATCGGCTCCGGCCACTGCCCTCCCCCGGATACCCAGGTCCTTGGCGATCGCCGAAGCGGTCACGAGGTGATCGCCGGTGATCATGTGCACGTTGATGCCTGCGGCGTGGGCCACGGCGATGGCGTCGCGGGCCTCGGCCCGGGGCGGGTCCATGATGCCGACGACGGCGAACAGCACCAGGTCTGTGGCAGCTTCCTTCAGGCCGTCCTGAGTGCCGGGAAGCGGTGCGTTCAGCGGGCGCCCAGCGACGGCAAGGGTGCGCAGGCCCTGATCCGCCAGGGCTGTGACACCGGCCAGCAGCCGTTCGCGGTCTTCGGCGGACATTGGCTGCACGCCATCGGGAACTGACATCGATGAGCACAGATCCAGCACAACGCCCGGCGCGCCTTTCACGTTGCAGTAAACGGCACCGGGGCTGTTGACGTTGTCGTTGAACGTGGCCATGTACTTGTATTCGGAGTCAAACGGTATTTCCGCAACCCGCGGATGCTCGGCACGAGCGCCGGAGGGATCGATGCCGCCCTTTTCCGCCAGCACCACCAGGGCGCCCTCCGTAGGATCTCCGGTGAGCACTCCGTCCGTCACCGAGGCATCGTTGCACAGGACCATCACCAGGTAGGCCTCGGTAAGCGCGGGAACCGGAAGGCCATCCGGGCTCAGGATCCTGCCCTCGATCCCGTAGCCGGTCCCGGTGACCCGGAACTGCCGCCCGTTGGCGGTGATGATCTGCCGTGCGGTCATTTCATTCAGCGTCAGCGTGCCGGTTTTATCCGTGCAGATTTGAGACGTTCCGCCGAGTGTTTCCACTGCGGAAAGCTGTTTGATGATGGCACCGCGGGCCGCCAGCCGGGAGGCACCCATCGCCAGAGTGAAGGCGACGACGGCGGTGAGGCCCTCCGGGATCGTGGCGACGGCCAGCGAGACCGAAGTCAGCAGCAGGGTATTCAGGTCCTCACCGCGGAGCAGACCGAGGAGGAAGACCACCGCCACGACGCCCAGGGCGATCCAGGTCAGCAGGGCCGCCAGCTGGTCGATGCTGCGCTGGAGGGAGGTCTTCTCTTCAGCCGTACTGCCAAGGAGGTGGGCGATCCGGCCCATCTGGGTGTCCATGCCCGTGCCGGTCACCACCATAACGGCCCGCCCCCGGCTGATGTCGGTGCCCATGTACAGCATGCCGTGCCTGTCGGCGACGGGAACGTCCTCCGGCGCGATGGCGGCCGCGTCCTTATTCACCGGCTGGGATTCACCGGTGAGGGCGGCTTCAGCGGCCTGCAGCCGCACCGCATCAAGCAACCGGCCGTCTGCCGGTACGGCATCCCCGGCTTCCAGCAGGACGATGTCGCCGGGCACGAGGCTGGTGCGCGGGACCGTGACGGCTGTGCCGCCGCGGCGGACCCGCGCCGATCCGACATCGGTGCGGCGCAGCGCTTCAAGGCTGTTCTCCGCCCGGCGTTCCTGGACATAGTTGAGGATGGTGTTGAGGATGACGACAGCCAGGATCACAATCGGCGTCTCGAGGTCGCGGGAAACGACGGCGCTCAGGACCGCCGCGGCCAGGAGAACCAGGATCAACCTGTCGGACAGCAGGGCCAGGATCTTCCGCCAGGCCGGTACGGCAGGCGCACCGGCGAGCTGGTTCGGGCCGTACCGGGACAGGCGTTCGGTGACCTGTTGTTCACTCAACCCGGTTTCCGGGCTGGTTCCCAGGGCCGCGGCGGCAGCCGGACCGGACACGGTCCAGGGCGGCGGGATCTGTTCCTGTAGCGCTGGGGATGTTTTGGGTGACCCGGCGTCCGCGCCGGACCGCCCGGAATCCGGGTTACTGCCATGCTGCATGGGCTGCCCCTGTGCTGGCCTTGTCGGATGGTCCGGCCAGTCTAGCAACGGGTCATCGGGCCGGTAATGGGCGGACGCAGAGTTGGTTGCCCGGCCCCGGGTCAGGGATTGTGGAGCAATGCCCTCACTCTCCGCCGCCAGGACCCTTCCCGGGCTGGCCGCCTCAGCAGTTGCCGTGCTGGCCTGTCTTGCACTGCACCGGCTGCTGCCCGGCTTCCCGGTCCTCACTGCAGCCGTTGTCCTGGGCCTGCTGGCGGGGAACCTGCCCGGAACGGCGGCTCAGGTCACCGGCGCCTGGAAACCCGGACTGGCCCTGGCCGCGAAAAAGTTCCTGCGCCTGGGGATCGTGCTGCTGGGCCTGAAGGTTTCCCTGGTGGACATCGCCGGACTGGGCTGGCTCACCGTGCTGCTGCTCGCCGCGCTCGTGGGCTTTTCCTTCGGGATGACCTACCTGGTGTGCCGGGCATTCCGGCTGCCGGGCGAGGAGCCCGTGCTGATAGCCGCAGGTTTCTCTATCTGCGGAGTCTCCGCAATCGGTGCCGTGGCCGCTGCCCGGCAGGTCCGCCAGGCGCAGACGGCGGTTCCGGTGGCCGTGGTCACCATGTTCGGAACCCTTGCTATCGGAGTACTTCCGCTGCTGTCCTCCCTGCTTGGTCTTGCACCCGAAGTATTCGGGTTCCTGGCAGGCGCCGCCGTCCACGATGTGGGGCAGGTGGTGGCAACCGCGCAGACCGCCGGAACGGCGGCCCTGGCCCTGGCCGTCGTCGTAAAACTGGTCCGGGTGCTCATGCTGGCGCCGGTCAGTGCTCTGGCCGGACTCCACCACCGCCGCCGCTCCGGCCATGAGGGGAAGCTTCCCCCGCTCATCCCGCTGTTTGTGGCGGGTTTCCTGGCCGCTGTGCTGCTGCGGACCACTGGGATCCTCCCGGCGGACGTCCTCGGAGCGGCAGCCGCCGTGCAGGACCTCCTGTTTGCGGCCGCGCTCTTCGGACTCGGGGCGTCAGTGAATGTCCGCAGCCTTCTGCGGACCGGTGGACCAGCCGTTGCGGCCTCACTGGTGTCCTGGCTGATCATCGTCGGTGCAGCGCTCCTGCTGGCTCTCCTGCTGGTTCCGGCGGGCTGACACCCTTGTCTGCCGGTTTCCGCCGCAGCTACGATCTGGCTCACGGTGAGCCGGGTGATCAGCGCCCAACGGCGGCAAGGGGACAGTATGACGGCGGTCCACGCTCGAACGCCCCTCCCTGCCGGTCCTGAAACGGTTCCCAGGAAAGCCGGTCTGCTGCCCAGGATCGCCGGGCTGGCCTGGTGTGCCGTGATCCTGTGGCTGCTGTGCTCAAACCTGGTCCTGCCATCCTTCGGCATCTCCCGGTATGAGACGTGGGCAGCCGTGCTTGGCGGCGCGGGGGTGCTGGGACTCACCGTGGCATTCCCCTGGCTGCTGGCCAGGATGGACGCCGGGCTTGCAGGACTGCGGTGGCTGCGGGTGCTGCTGTCGGTTCTGGGCTGGTCCGTTCTTTTCTCCTGCCAGGCCAGGGCAGCGGATGCTGTCCGGCTGCCACCTGACTGGGATGCCGCTCCGGTGTTCTACTCTGCGCTGGCACTGGCGGACGGGGCGCCGGGCAACGTGGACGTCAGCTACTTCCAGATCAACCCCAACAACCTGCTGCTGATGCTCCTGCTGAGCAAATTCATGGAGACGGCGCAGGCTTTGGGTGTCACGGACCTGCGCCAGTCGGTGGCCTACCTCAACGCGGCAGTCCTCTTCTGCGGCATGCTGCTGACGTACGCCGCGGCCGCCCTGCTGGGCGGCCGGCAGACTGCCCGGCTGACGCTGGTGCCCTCGATCATCCTGATTCTCTTTTCGCCGTGGCTGCCGGTTTTTTACTCCGATACGGTGGGGCTGCTGTTCCCGATTCTCATTTTCTGCCTGCTGGCCGCTGCTGGACGGTGCCGCTGGCCGGCGCGGATGCTCCTCTGGGCGGCCGCCGGGGCCGCAGCGGCCGTGGGGTACGGCATTAAACCCACGGTCCTGATCTGCCTGGCGGCCGCCGCGCTGGTGGGGCTTTTTTCGATCCGCCGGGGCCGGTGGCGGCAGGATGCGCTCTCCGTGCTGCTCGCCATGGCCGTGGCAGGGGGCTCTTTCGCAGGGATGCATGGCGCGGTCCAGGCGTGGGAGCGGTCCAGCGTGGTCAACGGGGATCCTGCCTCCCGGGAGCCTGCCATTCCGCCGACACACTTCCTGAAGGTGGGAGCCCAGCAGTATCCGGGCCCGAACGGAGACTACTACGGCGCCTACAATGAACCGGACCGCCTCGGGACGCTCTCGATTGAGGATCCGCAGGAGCGTTTTGACGCGGGCCTCCAGGCGTACCGGGAACGTGTGGAGGCCATGGGCCCTGCGGGCTACGCGGGGTTCCTGAACGCGAAACTGCGGTGGATCACTGGCGACGGTTCCTTCTTTGGCTGGGGCGAAGGAGGGATGACGGCGGACCAGTTTCTCGCCGATGACGGGCTAAGCCGGAGCATCCAGGATTTTTACGGTCCGGGCCGGCCGGGTTTCGGATTCTCACTCTCCCTCTGGCAAGGAACCTGGTTCCTGCTCCTGGCTCTGTGCGGCGGTGCAGTGTTCCTGCGGGATCCCCGCCTGGCCGCGCTGGGCCCGGTCATGGCCCGCATCAGCCTGCTGGGTCTGCTGCTGTTCCTGATGTTCTCGGAGGGCAGGGCACGGTTCCTGTACCTCTACGTCCCCTATTTCATCGTGCTGGGAGCGGTCTCGCTGCAGTGCCTGCCGGTGCTGACCGGAAGGTGGGGCGCCACACGCCGTGGGAGGCAACCTGTGGAAGATGGGGCCAAGGTGGTTGAATGAACGGGTGTCGAACCAAAACCTGAGCCGCGAAGAAGCCGCTGCACGTTCCCGCCTGCTGAGCGTTGATTCCTATGACGTCGACCTGGACCTGGGCAACGCCGCCGATCCAGCCGCGGCCGGGTTCCGGTCCCGCACCACCATCCACTTCTCCTGCAGCGAGGCCGGTGCCTCCACGTTCCTGGACTTCATCCACGGTGGGGTGGACGCCGTCGTCGTGAATGGAATGGCCTTCGATCCGGCGGAGACAGTAGACGGTTCCCGGATTGAACTGCATAACCTCCTGGCCGGGGCGAACACTGTGACGATTCAGGGCACAGCCCTGTACAGCCGCAGCGGTGAAGGGCTGCACCGTTTCACCGACCCGGCAGACGGGCAGACTTACCTGTACACGCAGTACGAGCCGGCGGACGCCCGCCGGGTTTTCGCGAACTTCGAGCAGCCGGACCTGAAGGCTTCCTTTACCTTCCACGTGAGCGCGCCGTCGGGCTGGGAGGTTGCCTCCAACGGCGTGGAAGCCGCCCGCACACCGCTGGAGGACGGAACGCTCAGCCGCTGGGATTTCTCCCCCACCCAACGGATCTCCACCTACATCACCACCGTGCTGGCCGGCCCGTACTTCAAGGCTGCTGACAGCTGGTCGACACAGCTGGCGAACGGAACTGAACTGGTAATCCCGCTGGGAGCCTACTGCAGGGCGTCACTGGCTGAATTCTTCGATCCGGACAGTATTTTCGACACGACCAAGCGGGGCCTGGACTACTTCCACCGGCTCTTCAACTACCCCTATCCCTTCGGCAAGTACGACCAGGCGTTTGTGCCCGAATACAACCTGGGCGCCATGGAAAACCCGGGCCTGGTGACCTTCACGGAGGCCTATGTCTTCCGGACCAAGGCAACCGAGGCACAGTACGAGGCCCGGGCCAACACCATCCTGCACGAGATGGCACACATGTGGTTCGGCGACCTGGTAACGATGCGCTGGTGGGATGACCTGTGGCTGAAGGAGTCATTCGCCGATTACATGGGTGCCCTGGCGGTCGACGAGGCAACGGACTGGACGAACTCCTGGGTCAGTTTCGCCAACCGGCGGAAGGCCTGGGCCTACGTCCAGGACCAGCTGCCCACCACCCACCCGATCGTGGCGGACATTCCGGATCTCGAAGCTGCCAAGCAGAACTTTGACGGCATCACCTACGCCAAGGGCGCCTCCGTCCTGAAGCAGCTGGTCGCCTACGTAGGATTTGAGCCGTTTATCGAAGCCTCGCGGGCCTACTTTGCCCGGCATGCCTACGGCAACACGACGCTCACCGACCTGCTGGACGTCCTGGCCGAGGCATCAGGGAGGGACATGGGGCACTGGGCGCAGCTGTGGCTCCAGACGGCCGGTGTTCCGGTATTGGAAGTGGACGCCGAGACCGCCGGGGACGGCACGTTCAGGGCTGTCACGATTCGCCAGGACGCTCCTGATCCGGTCAGCGGCGAACAGGTTCCGCGCCCTCACCGCCTGCAGCTGGGCCTGTACGACCTCACCGCCGAGGGATGGCTGGAACGTTCCGGCTGCGTTGAGGTTGATGTCGAGGGCCGGCGAACACCGGTCCCCGAACTGGTGGGGCGGAAGCGTCCTGCCCTCCTGCTGCCGAACGACGGTGACCTCACCTATGCCAAGATCAGGTTTGACCCGGTGTCCCTTGCGAACCTGCTGGATAACCTGCCCCGGCTCCGTGATCCCCTGGCCCGCGCCATCTGCCTTTCAGCGCTATGGAACAACGTGCGCGACGGCGTGCTCTCTGCCCACGATTACGTCCGGCTGGTCGTCCGCACCGCTCCCACGGAAACCGGAGCAGGGGTCCTGCAGGCACTCCTGGAAAACGCACGCTTCGCAGTGGAACGGTATGCGCCGCAGGAAATCCGTGCTCAGCTGCGCGAACAACTGTTCACGGCCGTTGCCGCCCAGCTTGCGGAGGCAGCCGGAGGAAGCGACCTGCAGCTCATCTGGGCACGGGCTGCTGCGGCGCTCGGCCGGCGCAGCTCCAGTCATGACAAAATGCTCCGCGGCCTGCTTTCCGGCGGGGTTGCCTTCCCCGGCCTCGCTGTTGACGCCGATCTGCGCTGGAAGCTCTGGCAGGCCCTGGCCGGGACAGGGGCAGCCGGGGCGGAGGAACTCAAGGCCGAACTCGCCAAGGACAACACGGCAGCCGGACGGGTGGGTTACACGGTGGCGGCCGCGGCGGTGCCCGACCCCGCCGTCAAGGCAGCTGCCTGGGAGGCAGCAGTTCATTCGAACGAGCTGTCCAACGAACTCCTGTCGGCCACCATCGAAGGATTCTGCATTGGCGGACACGACCTTTTGGATCCCTACATTGGTGATTACTTCGCATCGCTGACCGGGGTGTGGAGCAGCCGCAGCATTGAACTGGCCTCACGGGTGGTGGCCGGCCTCTATCCGGCGGCACAGGACCTTCCCCCGCATATGGTCCCGGCCGACCACCCCGTGGTGGAACTGGGCCAGCAATGGCTCGAGACGAATCCCCAGGCGCCTGCGGCACTGCGCAGGATTGTCCTTGAACAGCAGGACCACCTGTTGAGGTCGCTTCGCGCGCAGGCGGCCGCGCGCTAGGGGTTACGGCCGTTTTGCGACACTGAGCAGGAACGCGGAGTCCTCCAGTGCGGTGACGGAGTGCCGGGCCTGCGGCACGATCAGCAGGTCGCCGGCAGATCCCTCCCAGGAGGTTCCCTCCGAGCTGAGGCTCACGCGGCCCTTGAGGACCATCACGGTGGCCTCGCCCGGATTGTCATGTTCATCCAGGACAAAACCCGACGCCAAAGCGATGACCGTCTGGCGCAGGATGTGTTCGTGTCCCCCGTACACCGTGACGGAGCTACGCCCGGAGGAAGCTTGCCGGGCCGTTTCCAAATGGTTCCTGACCAGCGCCGTCAGCGACTTCTTTTCCATGCAGCGAAGTCTATGGGCCGGTTCCGGCAGGCGGTAGACGTGCCTACGGCACGCGGTTGATCCACTCCGAAGTGCCGAACTTATCGGCGACTTTCCGCCGCGCCAATTCCATCTCCGAATCCGTGATCTCCGTCTGCTTGGCGCCGTAGCGTTCGGCGAACGTCTGCATCATCGTCGCGATGATCTCTTCGCGGCTGAGGCCCGTCTGCCGGCGCAGCGGATCGACGCGCTTCTTGGCGCTCCGGGTGCCCTTGTCGGAAAGCTTCTCCTTGCCGATGCGCAGGACGTCAACCATTTTGTCGGCATCGATGTCATAGGACATGGTGACGTGGTGCAGCATGCCCCCGGAGCTGAGCCGTTTCTGTGCTGCCCCGCCGATCTTCCCCTGGTCGGTGGCAATGTCATTGAGCGGCTGATACCAGGCCTTGATGCCGAGGCGTTCAAGGGATTCCATCACCCAGGCGTCCAGGAACGGGTACGAGTCAGCGAAGCTGAGTCCGTCCACGAGGGACTGCGGGATGTAGAGGGAGTAGGTGATGGCGTTGCCGTGTTCCATGAACATGGCGCCCCCGCCGCTGATGCGCCGGACGACGGTCACGCCGTGGCGCTCCGCGCCGTCGGGATCCACTTCATTGCGCAGCGACTGGAAGGAGCCGATCACTACGGACGGTGCTTCCCATTCCCAGAAACGAAGGGTCGGGTTCCGCCGTCCGGCTCCAACCTCTTCGGCAAGGACCTCGTCCATGGCGACGTGCATGTGAGTGGGGAGCGCTGTGGGAGGGATGATTTCCCACTCATGGTCACCCCAGCTGGTGGCCTTCGCCAGTGCCCGGCGGACGGTGATTGCCACTGCCTCCGGCGAGAACCCGAACAGGACGGCATCCGGGCTCAGCCGTGCGCGGACGGCAGTGCTGATCTGCTCAGCAGTACTGTCCGCCGGCAGGCCGTTGAGGGCTGCATTGATCTCTTCGAGGGCGTCGTCCGGTTCCAGGAAGAAGTCTCCGCTGAGGGAGACGGAGTCCAGGACCCCATCGCGTACCTCAAGGTCCACGACGACGAGTTTCCCGCCCGGTACCTTGTATTCCCCGTGGCGGCTGCCGTTTTCTTCGTTCATTCTGACCCCTCTTGGACATGCAATCCGGACTGGTTCGCGGAAGATGCTGACGAAAACGAAAGGCCCGTCCGGAATATGCCGGACGGACCTTTCAATTTTAGGCTGATGCCTTAGAAGTGAACTGCTACTTCTTGCCGCCGAAGCCCTTGAAGCGTGCGTTGAAGCGCTCGACGCGGCCTGCGGAGTCCATGATGCGCTGCTTGCCCGTGTAGAACGGGTGCGATGCGGAGGAGATTTCCACCTCGATGAGCGGGTAGGTGTTGCCGTCTTCCCACTCGATGGTCTTGGAGGAGGAGGCCGTGGAGTTGGTCAGGAAAGCGGTGTCAGACGCGAGGTCGCGGAAGACTACCGGGGCGTACTTGGGGTGGATATCAGACTTCACAGTAATACCTTCTTTAGGTGACTGGATTTTGCCAGGCACGATGGGTGTCAAAAACTTAAGACTTCACAAGCTCTGATGGCCTGTTGGCCAACACTCAATCCTACCGTAAACGGGCCTGCGGCTGTTAACCACTCCGCCAGCCGGTTACGGATGCCCGGACCGAGGAGTGGATTCCGCGGGTCGTGCCGGTGTATTCGATGAGCAGCGGGCGGTAGAGATCATCGAGCAGCAGCACCAGGGATCCGGTGAACCCTCCGGGCTCCGTTGCCTCGATGACAGCTGTGAGCTTTGTGACCGGGACACCGTTGTGCTCCGAATCGTATTCGGGAAGGGCGGGCCTGGCTGACTCCAGCAGGCTGCGCAGGCGGTCGGGATTCGCCGTGAGTTCGGCGGCGTCAACGAGGACAGCCGCGTAAGCTTCCTCGGCGCCTCCGTCGGCGTTGGCGGCAACGGCGGCATCACCCGTGCGCAGGGTGCGGGAAGCACCGTCGACGGTGATTTCAAGGTCACCGTCCTGGCTGTTCAACTCCATGCTGAAACCGGGAGCGGTCCGGAAATCCATGCTGTAGGTACCCGGCGGCAGCCAGCTGGCCGACGTCGTCAGGCTCTGCCGTGCGCCGGCCCCAGCCACCATGGCGGCCGAGACGCAGGAACCGGCATCCGGAAAACCCGCGGTGTCCCTGCGGAGCAGCCACTGACAGGCATCCTGAACGTCTGCTGCCATGCCGGTCTGTGCTCCGCTGACGCCCACCTGCAGCGGCGCGGACGGCGGCGGCGGCTCCGGTTCCGCTGTGCGAACCCGTGCCTGCTGGGGAGCAGCGGGTCCGGCTGCGGAAACGGAAGGTGCCTGCGTTGCCTGGCGGGCTTCCAGCTGCTCTGCGGTGGGTCCGCAGGCCGCCGCTGCCGGCAGCAGCGCAGCCAGGCACAGCACGGCTATCCGTTGCCGCCGGAACGGGTGGACGCGTCTGGCCATGGAAGAGACCCCGGGAGTCAGTGGATGGTGCTTCGTGCACCGACAGTGTCGCACCGCAGGGCCAGGAACATAAGGGTATTCCGGTGCTAGAAAACGCGGCACTCCCAGAAGGCGACAGCGCTTGCCGCGGCAACGTTCAGGGAGTCCACTCCCCCCTGCATGGGGATGCGGACCGTGAGGTCGACCTCGGCCAGGGTGCTGCGGGAAAGGCCGTCCCCCTCGGTCCCAAGGACCAGCGCCAGCCGCTCGTGCCGCTGCGCGCCCAGCTCCTGCAGCGTCAGTGAATCCTCTTCCAGTGCCAGCGCAGCGGTGGTGAATCCTGCGTGGCGCAGATCCGCGAGGGCTCCGGGCCACTCCTGCAGCCGCAGCCACGGCACCTGGAACACCGTTCCCATGCTCACCCGGATGGCGCGGCGGTACAGCGGATCGGCGCACTGCGGGCTGACCAGGACGGCGTCGACGCCCAAAGCTGCGGCCGAGCGGAAGATTGCCCCAATATTGGTGTGGTCCACAATGTCCTCCAGCACGGCAACCCGCCGGGCAGCTGCCAGGACCGGGCCAAGTTCCAGTGGCTGCGGCCGGTGCATGGCGGCCAGGGCCCCGCGGTGCAGATGGAATCCGGTGATTGCTTCGAGGACAGCCGGCGAGCCTACGTAGGCCGGCACATCGGGGAACGCATCCAGGACGTCCTGCAGGTCCGGGAGCCACTTATCCGCCAGGAAGAAGGAACGGGGCACATGGCCGGCCTCAATGGCGCGCCGCAGCACCTTGGAAGACTCCGCGATATACATGCCCTCGGCGGGCTCCCGGAGCCGGCGCAGAGACGTGTCGGTCAGCCGGGTGTAATCGGATACGCGGGGATCGTCGGCGGACTCCAGGCGGTGGAGACTCACCCGAACACCATGACCCAAAGAGCCACGAGGCCCAGGAGAACGATAACGCTGCGCAGCACCACCGGGGAGAGGCGGCGTCCGACTGCCGCACCCACGAATCCGCCGATCAGGGAGCTGACGGCAATGAGGGCAACCACGGGCCAGACAATGCGGTCGAAGGCAAAGATTACGTAGGACGTCGCAGCCACGATGTTCACGCCCAGCACCAGGATGTTCTTCATGGCGTTGGCGTTCTGCATAGTGCCGTGCAGGAAGATGCCCAGGATGCCGACCAGCAGAATCCCCTGCGCTGCCACGAAGTAGCCGCCGTAGACGCCGGCCAGGTAGACCAGGGCAATCAGCACCCAGGAATGGCCTGAACGTGCGGGCTCATCCTCCGCTTCCTGCGTCCGGGCGGCGCGGGCCCGGACCCAGGACTGCAGTTTCGGCTGGAAAATCACGAAGCACAGGGCCAGGACAATCAGATACGGTGCCACCGTGCCGAACACGGCTTCGGGCAGGTGAAGCAGCAGCCAGGCGCCGGTGATCCCACCGAGGATCGACGCCGGCAGCAGCCGAAGCAGTGTGCCTTTGAGGCCGGCCAGTTCACGCCGGTAGCCCCAGGATCCGGCCATGTTCCCGGCAACCAGTCCCATGGCATTGCTGATGGTCGCGGTGACCGGGGCGTAGCCCAGCGCAACGAGCACAGGAAAGGTAACCAGTGTGCCGGATCCAACAATGGCGTTGATGGTCCCGGCCCAGAGCCCGGCGAAGAAGATGAGGGCATCGTGGAACAGCCCCGCTGAGGACATGAGCATGCGGCGCTGCGGTCTTAGCGCCGGGCGGTCGCGGTGTAGCGGCCCGAGGCATCACGCTGGACCGAGAGGGGAAGGTCGAACGCGGTGCTGAGATGGTCCTCGGTAAAGACCGTTTCGATCGGGCCCGCGGCCACGACGGTGCCCTCGCGCAGCAGCAGCGCATGCGTGAAGCCCGGGGGTACTTCCTCAAGATGGTGGGTGACCAGGACCATGGCGGGAGCCTCGTCGTCGGCGGCCAGGTTGGCCAGGCGCTGCACCAGGTCCTCGCGGCCGGCAAGATCAAGGCCGGCAGCGGGCTCGTCCAGAAGCAGCAGCTCCGGGTCCGTCATGAGGGCCCGGGCGATCTGCACACGCTTGCGTTCCCCTTCGCTGAGCGATGCGAAAGGGCGGTTGATGAAGGTGGACATGCCCCAGTCGTGCAGCAGGCGGAAGGCGCGGCGCTCATCGAGCTTGTCGTACTTTTCGCGCCAGCGTCCCGTCATGCCGTAGGCGGCGGTCAGGACCACATTCAGGACGGTTTCATGCTCGGGAATCTGATTGGCCAGGGACGCCGAAGCCAGCCCGATCCTGGGGCGGAGTTCGAAGACGTCGACCGCACCAAGGATCTCTTCCAGGATGCCGGCCATGCCCCGTGTGGGGTGCATCCGTCCGCCGGCAATCTGCAGCAGCGTGGTTTTCCCGGCGCCGTTGGGTCCCATGATGACCCACCGTTCACCTTCCCTGACCTGCCAGTCGACGCCGTCCAACAGGGTCTTTCCGCCCCGGACGACGCTTACTCCAGCAAATTCAAGAACATCACTCATAGCAGTAGACACTAGGCTAAAGAAAGGCGCGTTGGCGAAACGCTACGCCGCCGCGCCGCCGTGCCGTTCCCCAGGCCGACCGGCAGACAGTGCACCTATAGGACTACCCGCAGAACGGAACCCGCATGCCCCCCGAAAGCTTCCCGGAATTCAGTGTCGTCAGCTACGGTCGGGAGCTTGCCGATGACTACCTGGGCCAAGTCCAGCAGGCCGTAACCGATCTCGGCGCGCGGATCCTGGAGCTGGAGAATGCGGACGGTGACGGGTACACCGTTTCCAAGCTCTTCGTGTCCTACGCCGGCGGTGTGGAGGCACTGCGGCTTGCGGTGGCCGCCGCGGCCGCAGCCGCCCTGGACAGCGGAGCAGCGCCGGCTCAAAGCACAGTGGTGCCCGCGTCGCTGCTGGAGCCCGCCCGGAAGCTGCTGGTCATGGACGTTGACTCGACCCTCATCAAGCAGGAAGTAATTGAACTCCTCGCCGCTCACGCGGGACGTGAAGCCGAAGTGGCCGCGGTGACCGAGGCAGCCATGCGCGGCGAACTGGATTTTGCCCAAAGCCTGCACGAACGGGTGAAGACCCTGGCCGGGCTCCCCGAAACCGTGATCGCGGAAGTCGGGACGCGGATCGAACTCTCCGACGGCGCGGAAATCCTGGTGGGCGAGTTCCTGGCCGCCGGACACGCCGTCGCCGTCGTCTCCGGCGGGTTTAACCAGGTCCTGGCACCGCTGGCCGAGAAGCTGCAGCTGACGTTCGCCCGTGCCAACGAACTGGGAATCGAGAACGGCTTCCTGACCGGTGAGGTGAGCGGCGAAGTCGTGGACCGGGCGGTCAAGGCCCGTTCACTGCGGGAATGGGCAGCCGGACTGGGTATCAAGGAGGAGCACACCATCGCCGTGGGTGACGGTGCCAATGACCTGGACATGCTGGCGGCCGCCGCCCTTGGCGTGGCGTTCAACGCCAAGCCTGCCGTGCAGGCCGCAGCGGATGCCGTGCTTAACCTGCCCAACCTGGACGTGGTCCGGCACTTCGTCAAGCTCTAGCGGACTGAATCTCCGGCTGTCCCCGCGGTTCGAACACCGCCCGGGACAGCCGGAAAACTGCCGTCAGGCGCCTAGGTAATCCTGGCCGCCGATGTACTCGGTGTGGCCGGCCGGAACGTCTGCCAGGGCCATGCGGGCCACTTCAGCGGCGAATTCCTCGACCGAGTAGAGCCGCCCGGCTTCTTCCCGGCGAGCTTCGATGGCTCCCGGATTGGCCCGGTCCAGCAGGGTCGCCGTGACGGTTCCTTCGATCATGTCGCCGGAAACCACCACCAGGGAAATGCCCTTCTCCTCCAGCGCCGGAATCATTGCCCGCAGGGCGTCTTCTCCGGCACGCTTGCTCCGGGCCACCGGCTCATATTCGGGCATGGTCGGCACGGAGTTGATGAAGTGTGCCTGGTGGCTGGTGACGAACACCACGCGGGATCCCGGCTTCATAACTTCCGCAGCGGCTGTGAGCATGTTCACCTGCGCGTCACGGTTCAGCTTCAGCGCGTAGTCCTCACCGAGCCCGGTTTCCATGCCGCCTGAGGCATTCAGGACCAAAATGTCCACCCCGCCGAAGGACTCCCTGGCCGCTTCGACCAGTGCTGCCGGCCCTTCCGGTGAGGTGAGGTCCGCGCCGACCGCAACTGCGCGGCCGCCGGCGGCCTCGATGCCCGCCACCACCTTGTTGGCCCGGGGGGCCTTCTGCCGGTAGTTGACGACGACGGCGGCGCCGTCGCCGGCGAGCAGCTTCGCTACCTCAGCTCCGATACCGCGCGACGACCCGGTAACAATCGCGGCTTTGCCATCAAGCTGGCCCATGAATACTCCTCTTTGTGGAAAGTAGCTAAAAGTAGCTGACGAATTAGACTCTGCAAACCATCCTGCCAGCCGGGCTGGCAGGGAGCGTTAGTGGATTCCTCCAAGGAATCCCTCCGCGGCAGGGTGCGGAGCTAGTGGCCCATCCCGAGGCCGCCGTCGACCGGGATGACGGCACCGGAGATGTAGCCGGCTTCCGGCCCGGCGATCCACCGGACAACCCCGGCGACTTCCTCCGGATCGGCGAACCGCCCGGCGGGGATCGAGGAAAGGTAGCTCTTGCGGGTGTCTTCCGGCAGGGCCTGCGTCATATCCGTGTCGATGAAGCCCGGCGCCACAACGTTCGCCGTGATGTTCCGTGAACCAAGCTCACGCGTCAGGGACCGGGCAATGCCAATCAGGCCGGCCTTGGACGCGGCATAGTTGACCTGGCCCGGTGAGCCGTACAGGCCGACAACGGAGGAAATCAGCACAACCCGTCCCCGCCGGAGCTTCAGCATGCCCTTGGAAGCCCGCTTCACCACCCGGAAGGCGCCAGTGAGGTTCGTATCCACCACATCGGTGAAATCGTCTTCGCTCATGCGCAGCAGAAGGGTGTCGCGGGTGATGCCGGCGTTGGCGACCAGGACCTCCACCGGCCCATGGGCGGCTTCGACTTCGGTGAAAGCGGCATCGACCGAAGCCATGTCCGTGACATCCGCCTTGACGCCGAGCATGCCGTCGGGAACGTCCCCGCTGCGGTAGGTGATGGCAACCCGGTCCCCCGCTTCCAGGAAGGCCTTCGCAATGGCCAGGCCTATGCCGCGGTTACCGCCCGTCACAAGGACGCTTCGGCCGGCTGGTGTCTGGGGATCGTTCTGCACGCAAAAATCCTTACGCTGGGGTCAGGTGGTAAGTTCCGATCCTATCGGCGCCCGGGGTAACTTCAAGAACACTGCGGGCAGTGAGATAATAGAAATACCTGTTTGGAGAATCATGAAAAAGGCTACCCGCCGCGGCGGCCACATCCCGCGGATTACGGATGCCCGCACGGCCCACACTGACGAGATGCATGCGCGCATGGTCAAGTACACCGTGTCCATGAGCATCCGCCTCGTGTGTCTTTTCCTGCTCTTTTTCGTCCACGGCTGGATGATGTGGGTGGTGATTGCCGGGGCCATAGTCCTGCCCTGGTTCGCCGTCGTCATTGCCAACGGCGGCAGCGACACCCGCAACATGGACGGCTCTGATTCTGCTTACCAGGACGCGCCCCCGCCACAGCTGGAGGCCCGGCCGGCGCAGGATTCCGCCGAGACCACGGTTCTTCACGGGGAAATTATCGACGACGACGGCCAGACCGGCCGGGGCAAGGCAGAACCGGACGCATGAACCTGCTTGACCAGTTATCCGGCGGCGCCGGCTCAGAAGACCGCGCCCGTTGTTCCCGCAAAGGCTGCCGTGCAGACGCCGCCTGGCAGCTGCTGTGGAACAACCCGAAGATCCATACTCCTGAGCGGAGGAAGATCTGGCTGGCCTGCGGAGACCACCGCGGCTGGCTGGAAGATTACCTGCAGGTCCGGTCCCTCTGGAAAGAGACGCTGCCCCTGGGCCCTGCTACCGAAAGCGACACGCCATAAATGTATAAGTTCCTCCTGTCCAGCCGCTGGCTCGGCTGGTTTGCCCTTGTCTGCGCGCTGGCAGCAGTCTGCGCCTACCTGGGCACCTGGCAGCTGGACCGCCGGGATGCCATCCGCGAGGACATCGGATGGGTGGAAACCAACTATTCGGCCGCACCGGTGCCGTTCGATGAGGCGGCCGGCTACTTCCAGGAATTCGATCCCTCGGCAGAGTGGCTGCCCGTGGAACTTACCGGGACCTACGACACCGCGAACCAGCGGATCGTCCGCAACCGGCCCCTGAACGGCCGGCCCGGCTATGAAGTCCTGGTGCCGCTGAAGCTCGGGGACGGAACCGCCGTCGTCATCAACCGCGGGTGGCTGCCGATCGGCGACAACGAAGCCGGCTGGCCGGATGAGATTCCCGAAGCTCCGGCCGGTGAAGTCACGGTGACCGCCAGATTGAAGCCGGCCGAGCCCACTTTGCTCCGCGGCGCCCCCGAAGGACAGCTTGCGTCCATCGATCTCACCGAATACGAACGCCAGACCGGATATCCGCTGCAGACGGCGGCGTACGGACTGATGGACACCGAAGACCCGGCTCCCGCAACGCGCCCGGAGGCAGCGCCGAAACCCTCCGTTGATGAAGGCCCGCACCTCTCCTATGCCATGCAGTGGTACGCATTCGGACTGCTTTTCTTCGTGGGCCTGGGCTACGCGGCCCGCCAGGAAGCATGGAACCGGATTGAATCCGGTGAAGACGAAGAGTGGGAGGACGAGGAGTGGGACGACGACGAGAATGAGACACACTCGGCGGCTCCGGCGCCCAGGCGCACCCGTCCTGTCCGTAAACGCCGGGGACCCACGGGCGAGGAAGAGGAAGATGCGATCCTCGACGCCCAGGGGTTCTAGAACCGCCTGAACAACATGCGAAGAGGCCGCCGCCTTCCGGAAGGAAAGCGGCGGCCTCTTCGTCTGCCGGGCCGGGAATCAGGCCAGGGTGACCAGATCCAGGTAGCCGTCGTTCCAGTGGTCTTCGTCGCCGTCCGGCAGAAGCACCACGCGTTCCGGGTTCAGGGCCGCCACGGCTCCCTCATCGTGGCTGACCATAACCACGGCCCCGGAGTAGTTGCTCAGGGCGCCCAGGATCTCCGCACGGGAGGCCGGATCCAGGTTGTTCGTCGGCTCATCCAGGAGCAGGACGTTGGCGGAGGAAGCCACAATGGTCGCCAGTGCCAGGCGGGTCTTTTCACCGCCGGAGAGGACTCCGGCAGGCTTGTTCACGTCATCACCACTGAACATAAAGGAACCCAGGACATTGCGCACCTCGGCGTCATCCATGTCCGGTGCCGATGAGCGCATGTTTTCCAGCACGGTCCGCTCGGTGTCCAGGGTTTCGTGCTCCTGGGCGTAGTAGCCGACCTTCAGGCCGTGGCCCGGAATGATCCTGCCTGTGTCCGGCGTATCCACACCCGCAAGCATCCGCAGCAGTGTGGTCTTGCCTGCACCGTTCAGCCCCAGGATGACTACCTTGGAGCCGCGGTCGATGGCCAGGTCCACGTCGGTGAAGATCTCCAGCGATCCATAGCTCTTGCTGAGCCCTTCGGCCATCATGGGGGTCTTGCCGCAGGGAGCCGGATCCGGGAACCGAAGTGCCGCGACCTTGTCCGAGGCGCGGACGGCATCGAGCCCGCTCATCAGCCGGTCCACGCGCTTGAGCATGCTCTGCGCGGCAGAGGCGCCCGACGCGCGGGCCTTCATCTTGTTGGCCTGGGCCAGCAGGACCCCGGCCTTCTTCTCAGTATTGGCACGTTCGCGCTTGCGGGCGCGTTCGTCAGTCTCGCGCTGGATCTTGTAGCGCTTCCAATCCATGTTGTAAATGTCGATGGTGGCCCGGTTGGCGTCCAGGCTGAAGACCTTGTTGACCGTTGCTTCCAGCAGCTCGGTGTCGTGGCTGATGACGATCAGTCCGCCGGTGTGGTTCTTCAGGAACTCTCGCAGCCACGCGATGGAGTCCGCGTCGAGGTGGTTGGTGGGTTCGTCAAGGAGCATGGTCTCGGCGTCGGAGTAAAGGATCCTGGCGAGCTCCACGCGGCGGCGCTGGCCACCGGAAAGGGTCTTGAGCGGCTGGTTCAGCAGCCGGTCCGGAAGGGCAAGGTTGGCGCAGATGGTTGCGGCTTCCGATTCTGCGGAGTAGCCGCCGGCCGCAAGGAACTCAGCCTCGAGCCGGTCGTAGCGGTTCATGGCCTTCTGCGAGATCTTCGGATCATCGCTGGCCATTTCGTCCTGGCACTTCTTGAGCTGCGCCACGACCTTGTCCAGGCCGCGGGCAGAGAGGATGCGGTCCCGGCCGAGCTGTTCCATGTCCGGCGTACGCGGGTCCTGCGGAAGGTAGCCGATGTCACCGGTGCGCTTGATGTGTCCGTTGGCGGGAAGGGCCTCACCGGCCAGGACCTTGGTCAGGGTGGTCTTGCCGGCGCCGTTGCGCCCGACGAGTCCGATCTTGTCTCCCTTGTCCACACGGAATGAGACCGCTTCCATGAGCAGGCGTGCACCGGCACGAAGCTCGAGATCAGATACGGCAATCACTAAGGAGGACCTTTCGAAGGGGGTGGGGTTGTGAAGAAAGCTGCCCGGGCAGCCTTTCAAGTCTACCGGTCCCACGCGGTTTGTAGGAACCCGACAAACAGAATGCCGGTGGGACGCCGCTAATGTCGGAACTGCCAAGGAATTACGTGCACGACTTCACATCACTTGTTGTAGAACCCCGACGAAATGAGCCAAAATGTCCGCAGTTTCAGAGCCCGCGGTGCGCCGCCCCCGCCGCACCGCGTGGTCGGCCACTGATCTTTCCTACATTGCTGTCTTCGCTGCCCTCACGGCAGCTTTTTCCCTGCTGCCCGGGATTCCGCTGGCGGCCGGCGTCCCCATTACGCTGCAGACGCTGGCGGTCATGCTTGCGGGACTGATCCTCGGTCCGCTGCGCGGTGCAGCGGCCGTGGGCCTGTACCTTGTGGCAGGACTGGCCGGGCTCCCGGTCTTCAGCGGCTTCAGCGGCGGCCTCGGGGTCCTGGCCGGCCCTTCTGCCGGCTACCTGCTCTCCTTTCCCCTTGCCGCGCTGGTAGTGGGGCTGCTCTCCCGCGCCGTTCTGCGCCGGGTCCGCAGGGCCCGGTTCGCGGCCCTGTTTGGTGCCGCCCTGGCCACCAGCTTCCTGGTCATCCACCCGCTCGGAATTGCCGGAATGATGCTCAACGCAAAGCTTCCCTTCGCCGCCGCAGTGGCAGCGGACATGGCCTTCTGGCCCGGAGACGTGATCAAGAACCTCGCCGCGGCCGCCGTCGCCGTCAGCGTGATGGCCGCCTTCCCCCGGCTGGTGCCCAACCGTCCGGCCCCGGCCGCACACTGATGCCCACTGTCTCTTTCGCCGCCGCCGGGGTGCTGGCGGAGGACGGCGCCGCAGGAACGCCGGCTGCCGTCCGCACGATCCTGCACCCCGTCACCCTGGAACTCACGGAGCGCCGGGTAGCGGTGATCGGCGCCAACGGGTCGGGTAAATCCACCTTCCTGCGCCTGATCAACGGACTGCTGCTGCCGTCCAGCGGGAGCGTCAGTGTTGACGGCGAGGACACCGCGCGGAACGGTTCCCGGGTGCGGCGGCGGGTCGGGTTTGTCTTCACCGACCCGCTGTCGCAGCTGGTGATGCCCACGGGACGCGACGACGTCGAACTTTCCCTGCGCCGCAGCGTCCGGGATCCGCAGGCCCGGCGGGCGGCTGCGGAGGAACGGCTGGCCTCCCTGGGGCTGCTGGAACTGGCGGACCGCAGCATCTACGATCTCTCCGGCGGTGAACGGCAGCTGATGGCCCTGGCCACGGTCCTGGCGGTGGAACCGGCGGTGCTGGTGGCGGATGAACCGAGCACCCTGCTGGACCTCCGGAATACCGCCCGGCTGCGGGAGAAACTCGCCGCGCTCCCCCAGCAGGTCATTTACACGACCCATGACCTGGATTTCGCGGCCGACGCCGAGCGGGTTCTGGTCATCGACGATGGGCGGATTGTCTGCGATGCCGGCCCCGAAGAGGCCATCGCCAGGTACCGGGCACTTTCGCTGGGTATTCGATGACAGGCGGGAGGGGGCTGTGAGGAACCGGGATGCGCTGCTCGGCGCCTACATCGCCGGGAACTCTGCCGTGCACCGGACGCCGCTGGCCCTGAAGGCCGCCGCCGTCGTTGTGCTCTCCATCCTGACCCTCGCCCTTGCGAGCCTGCCGGTCACCGCTGCCGCCGCCCTGCTGACCACCGCGGCCTATGCGGCAGCAGGACTGCTGCGCGAGCTTCCGCGCCCGCTGGCCGTGATGTGGCCGGTGCTGGTGCTGATCATGGCGGTTCAGCTGTGGACCGTGGACGCCGCGGGCGCGGTGGTGACCGCGGGGAACATCCTGGTCTGCGTGGCCGCTTCCAGGCTGCTGATCCTGACCGTGCCGGTGCCGGAACTTCTGGACGGCGTTGTTGCGCTGGTCCGGCCACTGAAGGTCTTTGGAGCGGATCCGGAACGATTCGGCCTGGCCCTGGCACTGATGGTCCGCAGCCTGCCCTATCTGCTTGGCTCAGCAGCGGATGTGCGGGCTTCGGCCAAGGCGCGGGGGCTGGAGCGGAACCTGCGGGCGCAGGCGGTACCTGTGGTGATCCGCGCTGTCGCCTACGCACAGCAGACCGGAGAGGCGCTGGCCGCCCGCGGCATCGGGGAACCCGGGGACCCAGACGTCCCCGCTTAAGGGACAGGTTCAGGCACGCAAAAGGGCGGACACCCATCAGGATGTCCGCCCTTTTGCCTGCTGCTTGGCAGAGAAGCGCTAGATGTTGAAGCCCAGGGCCCGCATCTGGTCACGTCCATCGTCCGTGATCTTCTCGGGACCCCACGGCGGCATCCAGACCCAGTTCAGCCGGAACTCGTCGACAACGCCCTCAAGCGCCTTGCCGGTCTGCTCTTCGAGGACATCGGTGAGCGGGCAGGCAGCGGTGGTGAGCGTCATGTCGATGAGCAGGGCACCGTCGTCGGCGTACTTCAGGCCGTAGAGCAGGCCCAGATCGACGATGTTCACCCCCAGCTCAGGGTCAATGACGTCCTTGAGGGCCTCTTCGACATCCTCCAGGGATGTCTGGGCCAGATTGGCGTCAGTCATGTTCTGCTCCTGTTCCTCAGGCTCGTGCGGTCCAGCCTAGGCGCTGACGGCGCCGGTCTTGGTGAACCGGTCGTAGCCTTCTTCTTCCAGACGGTCGGCAAGCTCGGGGCCACCCTGCTCGGCGATCCGGCCGTCAACGAACACGTGTACGTTGTCCGGCTTGATGTAGCGCAGGATCCGCGTGTAGTGCGTAATCAGCAGGGTACCCATGTTGCCGTCCGCATGCTCGCGGTTCACACCTTCGGAGACAACCTTCAGTGCGTCAACGTCCAGACCGGAGTCCGTCTCATCCAGGATGGCGAACTTCGGGTGGAACAGTTCCAGCTGCAGGATCTCCACGCGCTTCTTCTCGCCGCCGGAGAAACCTTCGTTGACGTTGCGCTGGGCAAAGTCAGCGTCGATGCGCAGCTGGGACATGGCTGCCTTGACGTCCTTGGTCCAGTGGCGCAGGGACGGAGCTTCGCCGTCCAGGGCGGTCTTGGCGGTCCGCAGGAAGTTGGTCATGGTGACACCCGGAACCTCCACCGGGTACTGCATGGCCAGGAAGAGGCCGGCGCGGGCACGCTCGTCAACGCTCATCGCCAGGACGTCTTCGCCGTCCAGGGTGATGCTGCCGCTGTCCACGGTGTAACGCGGGTGGCCGGCGATGGTGGAGGCCAGGGTGGACTTACCGGAGCCGTTCGGGCCCATAATGGCGTGGGTCTCGCCGGTCTTGATGGTGAGGCTGACGCCCTTCAGGATCTGCTTCTTGACACCCTGTTCGGTCTCAATGCTGACGTGAAGGTCCTTGATTTCAAGAGTGGACATGCGTAGTTTCGCTTTCTCTTTGCACGCAATTGGTGCGGGTCTGCAGGTTTTTCGGGAGGAAGGTGCTTAGGCCTCGACGGCGGCGAGCTCACGCTCGACGGCGGCGGTCAGGCGCTCTTCCAGTTCCGGAACCTTGATCTGCTGGATGATTTCGTTCAGGAAGCCACGTACCACCAGGCGGCGTGCAACGTCCTCCGGGATGCCCCGGGCCATCAGGTAGAACAGGTGCTCGTCGTCGAACCGGCCGGTGGCGCTGGCATGGCCTGCGCCCTCAATCAGGCCGGTCTCAATCTCGAGGTTCGGCACGGAGTCGGCGCGGCCGCCGTCGGTCAGCAGCAGGTTGCGGTTCACCTCGTAGGTGTCCGTCCCTTCGGCTTCCTTGCGGATCAGCACGTCGCCAACCCAGACCGTGTGCGCGTCCTTGCCCTGCAGTGCGCCCTTGTACATCACGCGGGACTTGCAGTTCGGGACAGCGTGGTCAACGAAGAGGCGCTGTTCCAGGTGCTGGCCGGCGTCGGCGTAGTACAGGCCGAACATCTCGACGTCGCCGCCGGTGGCGGTGAACTTGGATGAGGGCGTTACGCGGACCAGGTCGCCGCCGAGGCTGACCACAACGTGCTTGAAGCGTGCGTCGCGGCCGATCCGGGCGTACTGCGCCGAGGCGTGCACGGCGTCGTCGTCCCAGTCCTGGACGCTGATGACGGTGAGTTCCGCACCGTCGCCGACGAGGATCTCCACGTTCTGCGACAGGGTAGCCGAACCCTTGTGGTCCAGGACCACAACGGCCTTGGAGAAGGCTCCGGCTTCGATGACCACGTGCTGGGCGGCCGGATCGATGCCGGCGCCGGTGATGGTCAGCGTGATGGTGCCTTCGGCCTGGGTGTCCTTCGGGATGCTCACCAGTGTTGCGTCGGTGAACGCTTCCCAGGCAGCGGCAGCCACCAGATCCTCAGGGATGCCTGCGGCGCCGATCCGGGCATCATCGCGGCCGATACCGGCAACTGTGACGTTGTCGGGGGCGACGACGGCGACCTCAGGGGCGGTGCCCGTCAGCTCTGCGGTGTGCAGGCCGCGCAGGCGCTTCAGCGGGGTGAACCGCCAGTCCTCTTCACGGCCGGTGAGCTTGCCGAAGTCGGCCCGGTGGAAGGAGGAGGGACGGCCGGCGCGTGAGCTGTCCGGAATGCCTGCCCCGGCACCGTGGCTGTGGGACTTGCTGCTGTCGCCGCCCAGTACGGGAGAGGAATCGTTCAGCGGGGAAAGGTTTTCGCCTTCCTCAGTGAACCCGTCAATGCGGACGCGGCGTTCGCCCGAAGGCGCACCGATCCGTGCCTTGACGCCCTCCACTGCATTGCTGACCTTTTCGGCCACGTTCTCGGCTGCGTTTACTACGGTGTCGTTAAGCTTCGACATTAACCGACGGCTCCTTCCATCTGGAGTTCGATGAGGCGGTTGAGTTCAAGGGCGTATTCCATCGGCAGCTCACGTGCGATCGGCTCGATGAAGCCGCGCACGATCATGGCCATTGCCTCGTCCTCGGGAAGGCCGCGTGACATGAGGTAGAAAAGCTGTTCTTCGCTGACGCGCGAGACCGTGGCCTCGTGGCCCATGGTCACGTCGTCCTCGCGGATATCCACATACGGGTATGTGTCCGAGCGGGAGATGGTGTCCACCAGCAGCGCGTCGCAGCGAACGGTGTTGGCCGAGTTCTTGGCACCCTCGCGGACCTGCACCAGGCCGCGGTAGGCTGCACGGCCGCCGCCGCGGGCCACCGACTTGGAGATGATCGAACTCTTGGTGTTCGGTGCGATGTGCACCATCTTGGAGCCGGTGTCCTGGTGCTGGCCCTCACCGGCGAACGCGATCGACAGGGTCTCGCCCTTGGCGTGCTCGCCGACCAGGTAAACAGCCGGGTACTTCATGGTGACCTTGGAACCGATGTTGCCGTCGATCCACTCCATGGTGGCGCCTTCGTGTGCGATGGCGCGCTTGGTCACCAGGTTGTACACGTTGTTGGACCAGTTCTGGATGGTCGTGTAGCGGACGCGGGCGCCCTTCTTCACGATGATTTCGACGACGGCCGAGTGCAGCGAATCCGAGGTGTAGATCGGCGCGGTGCAGCCCTCGATGTAGTGGACGTAGGAGTCCTCGTCGGCGATGATCAGGGTCCGCTCGAACTGGCCCATGTTTTCCGTGTTGATCCGGAAGTATGCCTGCAGCGGGATCTCCACGTGCACGCCCTTCGGGACGTAGACGAAGGAGCCGCCGGACCACACGGCAGTGTTCAGCGAGCCGAACTTGTTGTCACCCACCGGAATGACGGTGCCGAAGTACTCCTGGAAGATCTCCGGGTGTTCCTTCAGGGCAGTGTCGGTGTCGAGGAAGATGACGCCCTGGCGTTCCAGGTCCTCGCGGAGCTGGTGGTAGACAACCTCGGACTCGTACTGGGCGGCGACGCCGGAAACCAGGCGGCCGCGCTCAGCTTCGGGGATGCCGAGCTTCTCATACGTGTTGCGGATGTCCTCCGGCAGGTCCTCCCAGGTGTTGGCCTGCTTCTCGGTGGAGCGCACGAAGTACTTGATGTTGTCGAAGTCGATGCCGGAGAGGTCTGCACCCCAGGTCGGCATGGGCTTGCGGTCGAAGTACTTCAGGCCCTTCAGCCGGATGTCCAGCATCCATTCGGGTTCGTTCTTCTTCGCCGAGATGTCGCGGACAACCTCCTCGGAGAGGCCGCGGCGTGCGTTGGACCCGGCTACATCGGAGTCAGCCCAACCGTACTCATAGGTGCCGATGCCCTCGAGCTCGGGGTTCTTTTCCAGAATGTCTGAAATTACGGAATCGGGCACCGCTGCGGGTGCCTCCGCCTTCCGGGTTACTTGATCCGTCATCACGGCCTTTCTTGCTGATGAGTGGATGTGGACTGGGTTGCGGCGCCCACCGGCTGGTGCGGCGCAGACATGGAACGGCCCACCGGAATGTGGGTCGTACAGACGTGCCCCCCGCGGGAGAGTGTGGACAGCCTTCGCACGTCCACTCCCAGCAGCCGGGAGAAAACTTCGGTCTCCTTGTCACAGAAGACGGGATAGGCGCTTGCCAGCGCCTGGATAGGGCAGTGCCCCTGGCACAGCTGGATGCTCAGCAGGGTGCTGGGTGTCCGGCTGGTGCCGATCATGGTGGTGGATCCGACGAACCCGTCCTTGGTCAGCAGGGCGGCCAGGGCCTCAGCCCGGTCTTCGAGAGCCGGCCCGGCGGCGTCGAGCATCGGACGGTACCGTTCCTCCATTTTCTGGAAGCGCGCCGCCGCGAAGGCCTCAATAGCCCCGGGGCCGGCAGCCTTGCCCAGTTCCCGCAGGGCTTCGGTGGCAATGGTCAGGTAATCATTACCAAGGTAGGACTGCCCCTGATGGCTCACCACGTAGCGGCGTGCCGGACGGCCTGCACCTGAACCTGGGTTGCTGACGCGCTTGACCTCGATCAAGCCCTCCCGCTCCAGCGTGTCGAGGTGCCGGCGGACTGCCGCGGGCGTGAACCCGAGCTTCTCGCCGAGTTCAGCGGCGCTGACAGGACCGCGCTCCAGTACTGCACCGAGCACGCGGTCCCGGGTGCGCTCGTCCGGCTCCCGGGCAACTGTGGCAGGGGCGGTGTTCACCGCCCCTGGAATCTCCGTCTCAGAACTCTTCACTGAATACACAACACAATCATGACCTAATCCATTCCTCCAGGCTACTAAGGGCAGGCTTCCCCTTGGCAGGGAGGATGCTGACCGGGCGGCGGAACTGGACTACTACCTAACGTAGAATATGGGCGTGCCTAACGACGAACCGTGCCTGACCATCCATGGCCTGATCCGGGACCGCGGTCCCATTCCCGGCCTGGAAGGCAAAATGATCCGGGTCCTGGCCGGCGTCGATTTCTCGGCCAGACGCGGCCAGGTCACCGCACTCCTGGGGGCCAACGGAGCCGGCAAAACCACCACGCTTGAATGTGCCCAGGGGCTGCAGCCGATCGACGGCGGAGAGGTGCGGCTGCTGGGCCGTGCGCCCTATGGGGCCGGTGCGGACCTGCGCGCACGCGTAGGCGTGATGCTTCAGGACGGCGGTTTGCCGCCGTCGGCCCGTCCGATGGCACTACTGCGCCATGTAGCCCGGATGTACGCAGATCCCCGTGATGTGGACTCCCTGGTGGACCGGCTGGGGATCGGCAGCTTCGCCAATACGGGAATCCGGCGCCTCTCCGGAGGCCAGCGGCAGCGGGTGGCACTGGCGGCCGCGCTGGTGGGCAATCCGGAAGTCCTTTTCCTGGATGAACCCAGCGCCGGGCTGGATCCGCAGTCCCGCCAGATCGTGTTCGACCTGATCCAGGAACTTCGTGCCGAGAACCTCGGCATTATCCTCACTACGCATCTGCTCGACGATGCGCAGAAGCTTGCCGACTACGTTTACATCATCGACGCCGGCCGCACGGTGGCCAGGGGAACCGTGGCTGAACTGACGGCGCGGACGGCGGATCACCCCTCCGGCCGCGAACTGACCTTCGAAGCCCCGCCTGGGTTGGCGGTATCCATTCCCCCGCTTTCCCACCTCGCCCTCACCGAAGAAAGCCCGGGACGCTACGCGCTGCGCGGTGAGTTCTCCCCCGCAGACCTGGCAAACCTTGCCGGCTGGTGGCACGAAGCCGGGATCCTGCCGGACAGTATCCACATGGCGTCGCGGACGCTGGAGGATGTATTCCTCGAACTCTCCGGAAAGGAGATCCGATGAGCGCCCCCGCGTCCCTGGCCGTCCGGGTCCTGAACCAAGGCAAGTATGAAGCCGGCACCATGCTGCGCAATGGAGAGCAGCTGGTTCTCGCCGTCGTGCTTCCCCTGCTGGGACTGATCGCGCTGAGCGTGACACCTATCCTCGACAGCTACGGGCCATCCCGGGTGGACACCGCCACACCGGGTGTCCTGGCGCTCTGCGCCATGTCCACGGCCTTCACCGGCCAGGGCATTGCCACCGGGTTCGACCGGCGTTACGGCGTCCTGCGGTTCCTTTCCACCACGCCGCTGGGCCGGGCCGGGCTGATCGCGGGCAAGGTCATCGCCGTGCTCTCCGTCCTGGCCATCCAGGTCCTGCTGGTCACGGTCGTTGCCCTGTTCCTTGGGTGGCGCCCCTCCCTGCCAGGCATCCCCCTGGCACTGCTGCTGCTGATACTCGGGGCAGTGGCCTTCACCGCCCTCGGCCTGCTCGTGGCCGGCACCGTCCGTCCCGAAGCGACGCTCGCCATCACCAACCTGCTCTGGATCCTGCTGGCGGGCCTTGGCGGTATCATCATTCCCGCCAGCAGCCTCAACGCGGGCCTTGAGCCGTACATCCAGCTGCTGCCCTCGGCGGCTCTGGGTGATGCCCTAAGGGCTGCCCTGATCGATACACAGTTCAACCTTCCCGCCACGTTCGTCCTGCTGGCGTGGACAATCCTGGGCGGCCTCGCTGCCGTCCGCTGGTTCAAATGGAGTTAGCCCCCGTGCCGAAGACACCCGCACCTGCCCCAGCCACCCGAAACCCGGAGACTTCCACGGGTCCCGCGACCAGCCGCCTGGTCCGGTCCCTGGCGGTCGCCACCCTGGTGGCCAACATCGGCATCGTTGTCACGGGCGGAGCCGTGCGTCTCACTGCCTCCGGCCTCGGCTGCCCGGAATGGCCGCTCTGCACCCCGGATTCCCTGATTACGACGCCGGAAATGGGTGTCCACGGAATCATCGAGTTCGGCAACCGGCTGCTGACCTTTGTGCTGGCAGCCATTGCCTTCGCGATGGTGGCCTCGGTCTGGAAGGCACGCTCTGCCCGTCCGGACCTCTTCTGGCTTTCCGTGGCTGCCCTGGCCGGCATCCCCGCCCAGGCCCTGATCGGCGGCATCACCGTGTGGACAGGCCTGAACCCGTGGGTGGTAGGACTGCACTTCATTGTTTCCATGGTGATCATCTGCGTGGCCGTGGTCCTGGTGAACCGGGCCTGGCTCAGCGGCTCCAGGCTTGCTGCTGCCGAGGCACCGCTGGCCGGGCGCACCCTGCGTCCGGTGGTCTGGGCCATTGCTGTCCTTTCTGCCATCACGGTGATCCTCGGCGTCATCGTGACCGGCTCCGGCCCGCACGCCGGAGACCATGGCGCAGCACGCAACAACCTGGACCCTGACCTGGTGACCCGTCTCCACGTGGTTCCGGTCTACCTGCTGGTCTTCGCCGTCGCTGTTGCGCTGTACCTGGTGTACCGCCGCGGTGCCGACCGGCGTCTCCGGCGTTCGCTGCTCATCTTTACAGTTGTTCTGCTGGCCCAGGCTGTCATTGGCTACACCCAGCACTTCCTGCACCTGCCGATCGTCCTGGTGGCGCTGCACATGCTCGGTGCCTCGATGATGACCGCTGCGGCGGCCCACGTCGTCTACACCGGCCTCTCACGGAAGGTTCCGGGCGGCGCGGTGTCTGAAGCAGCGGTTTCCGATGCTGCAGTTTCCGGTGCTGCGTCAGGTGATGCTGCCCGGGGCTAACCCGGTACCCGCTGAACCCCTTCCGGTTTAGTGTCTGTGCGGCGCTGACGGAGGGAGCGGTTACCTGCTGGAACGGCTGGAACCACTGGAACGGCTGGAACGGCTGGAACCTGCTGGAACGGTTGGAACCTTGCTGGTCCGGCGTGACCGGCTTGCCGTCCCTCTTGCTGTGAACGTATTTGTCAAAGGCCTCTCCGCGTCTGCGGGGAGGCCTTTGGGGTTTCTGGGGGTGGGCGCGCGGGGGCTGTGGGGATGGGCGCGCGGGGGCTGTGGGGATGGGCGCGCGGGGGCGGCTGGGCTGGAGCTGTGTACCAGCTGCCAGGTGCCAGGTTTCCCACTAAATGTGACTGCCGTGGCCCGTGGGGTCACTCTCGGTTACTCCTGTAACTGAGAGTGGGAACGGTGGATCCGCGTGGATCCGTGTGGACCGCGATTGCCGGATGAGTGCCACAGATGCCGGGCCGGAACGTCACCAGACAGCGCTCAGACAGTGCGGGACCCGGGCAGACACTGCGGGACCCGGGCAGCAAGCCTTCCTATGACACGGGTTCCCACTCTTTGTTCACTCCTGGGCCTGGAGTGACCCCACCAGCCCCAGGAGAATACACACAGTGGGAACGTGTGTCGCCGTATCGGCGGGGACGAAACAGGCGAGGCTGGGGTGATGGGATTCGCCGGGTTACGGCACCAGCAGCGGACGGACTTACGGCCAACGGATTCGCCGGATTCGGCACCAGCGGCGGGCCCTTTCGGGAGTTACAGTGTTCGGACACCAGCACCGCCCCGGGGTCCACTGGTCTTCCAGAGACATCGGGAAGAATCACCCGCGAATCAGACGCAACTTCAGAAGACAGCCCGTTACAGACCGGCACACAGCCCCTGAGGCAGCTAACGGCTGGAACCAGCACGCAGCCACCCGCCGGGCACAGGCCGGAAAAAGGACGGGCTAGAAGAGCGGACCGCCGACGAACGGGTCGATGGCGAGGGCAATGAAGAGGATCGTGAGGTAGCTGATCGAGCCATGGAAAACCTTCATGGCCGACTTGTCGCTGACCTCGCCGCGCTGGGCACGGCCGTGCAGGCGGTGCGTCTCGGCAAGGAACCAGATACCGCTCAGGGCAGCACCGATGGTGTAGACCCAGCCGGCACCGCCGACCGGGACCAGAAGCAGGGAGCAGACCACGGTGGCGTAGGCGTAGAGCACAACCTGGACGGAGACGAGCTTGGCACCGGCCACGGCACCGAGCATCGGTACCGAGGCATTGCGGTAGTCCTCGCCGTACTTCATGGACAGCGGCCAGTAGTGCGGCGGGGTCCAGAGGAAGATGACCATGAACAGGATGACTGCCGGCCATTCGACGGTGTTTGTTACGGCAGCCCAGGCGATCAGCACCGGCATGCAGCCGGCAGCGCCGCCCCAGACAATGTTCTGGGTGGTCCGGCGCTTGAGGATCAGGGTGTACAGGACCACATAGAGCAGGATGGCGCCGAGGCCAAGCAGCCCCGTCAGCGGGTTCGCGCCGAACCACAGGAGGGCAATCGAAACGATGCCCAGCACCCAGCCGAAGACGAGGGCCTCACGCGGCGTCACCTCACCGGTGACCAGCGGGCGCTTCTCGGTCCGGCGCATCAGCCGGTCCATGTCCCGGTCAATGTAGCAGTTGAAAACGCCGGCGCTGGCCGCTGCCAGTGCGCCGCCGACCATGGTTGCCACCATGAGCCAGACAGAGGGAATGCCGCCCTGGGCAAAGAACATGGTGGGAAGCGTGGTAACCAGCAGGAGTTCAATGACGCGCGGCTTCGTCAGCGCAACGTAGGCCCGAAGCTTACGTCCCGCGCTCATTTTTCCGGTGTAGACCGGAACCTCGGCGGGGGCATGCTGCGTACTCACGAAACGATCACTCAGTCCTGTCTAGGGTCCTGCTCTGGGCCGGAAAAGTCCGAGATCATCATAACCTCTATCCCCTGTAGAAAACGAAGCCTGCGAGCCGTTCCCGCAGCAACGTCCCCGGAGTGTGCTTCTCCCCCGGCAGGATCCCACGGGGATGACCGTCACGATACGCCCAATGGCGTGCCCTTCGGGATAAGGTTGGAGCGGACATTCCCACGGGGCCATCGGGCACCGCAGGAGGAGCGCAGAGCCTGCCGCCCCGATCAGCATTACCGCGCATGCGGCAGCGGATGAGCAGGAGAGCGCGATTGTCCGGTAACGATTCAGCACAAGGCTTCCGGTGCTCAAGGCGCCGGTCATCCCCGAAAGAGAGGGCCCGGTAAACGTGCCACATTTGGAAGAGCAGAACCTGACCTGGACCGAGACGGACAGCAAGGCAGTGGATACGATCCGCGTCCTCGCTGCCGACGCAGTTGAAAAGGTCGGCAACGGACACCCCGGAACAGCCATGAGCCTGGCTCCGGCAGCCTACCTGCTGTTCCAGAAACTCATGCGCCACGACCCGGCCGACCCGCACTGGATCGGCCGCGACCGTTTCGTCCTCTCCCCCGGCCACACCTCGCTGACCCTTTACATCCAGCTCTTCCTCTCCGGCTACGGACTGGAGCTGGACGATCTGAAGGCGCTGCGGACCTGGGGCTCCAAGACCCCCGGTCACCCCGAGTACCGGCACACTGACGGTGTGGAAATCACCACCGGCCCGCTGGGCCAGGGCCTGGCCTCCGCCGTCGGCTTCGCCTTCGCTCAGCGCCGCCTGCGCGGAATGTTCGACGCCGAGGCTCCCGCCGGCGAGAGCCCCTTCGACCACACCGTCTGGGTCATTGCCTCCGACGGCGACCTCCAGGAAGGTGTCACCTCCGAGGCCTCCTCGCTGGCCGGGCACCAGGAACTGGGCAACCTCGTGGTGATCTACGACGAGAACCACATTTCCATCGAAGACGACACCGACATCGCCTTCACTGAGGACGTCCTCAAGCGCTACGAGGCCTACGGCTGGCACACCCAGCGCGTGGACTGGACCGCCAGCGGCGAATACAAGGAAGATGTGGCAGGCCTCTACCAGGCACTGATGGCCGCCAAGGCTGAGACCTCGCGTCCCTCGATCATTTCGCTGCGCACCATCATCGGATGGCCCTCCCCCAACAAGCAGAACACCGGCAAGATCCACGGTTCGGCCCTGGGCCGGGACGAGGTCGCCGCACTGAAGGAAACCATGGGCTTCGACCCGGAAAAGTCCTTCGACGTCGATCCCGCCGTCCTGGAGCACGCCCGTGCAGCCGTCTCCCGCGGCGCCAAGGAACACGCCCTGTGGAACGAGGCGTTCGCCGCCTGGCAGGAAGCCAACCCGGAGGGCGCCGAGCTGCTTGAGCGCATCCAGGCCGGCAAGCTGCCCGCCGGCTGGGAAGCTTCCCTGCCCGAGTTCGCGGCAGGCAAGGATGTCTCAACCCGCGCCGCTTCCGGCAAGGTCCTCAGCGCCATCGGTCCGGTCCTGCCGGAACTCTGGGGTGGTTCAGCAGACCTCGCCGAATCCAACAACACCACCATCGAAGGGGCACCTTCCTTCGTCCCCGCAGGCAAGCAGACCAGCACCTGGTCCGGCGGCCCCTATGGACGGGTGCTGCACTTCGGCATCCGGGAACACGCCGCGGCAGCGATCGTCAACGGCATCACGATGGCGAGCAACACCCGCGCGTTCTCCGGAACCTTCCTGATCTTCAGCGACTACCAGCGCCCCGCCATCCGCCTCGGAGCCCTGATGGGCGTCCCGTCCATCTACGTCTGGACGCACGATTCGATCGGCCTCGGCGAAGACGGACCGACGCACCAGCCGGTCGAGCAGCTGGCATCGCTGCGCGCCATCCCGGGTCTCGACGTCGTCCGTCCCGCAGACGCCAACGAAGTGGCAGTCGCCTGGCGCACCATCCTTGAAAACACGGAAAACCCCGCAGGCATCGTCCTGACCCGCCAGAACGTTCCCACCTGGGAACGCGGCACAGGCACGGCAGACGCCGCTTCCTTCGGCTCCGCCGAAGGTGCCGCCCGCGGCGGGTACGTGCTCGCCGAGGCTGTGCGCGGCGGCGAAGCTGTCACTCCGGACGTCGTGCTGATCGGCACCGGCTCCGAGGTCCAGCTGGCCGTCGAAGCCCGCGAAGCCCTTGCAGTCGAGGGAATCGCCGCCCGGGTCGTTTCCATGCCCAGCGTTGAGTGGTTCAACCGGCAGGACGCGGACTACCGCGAGTCGGTCCTCCCCCGCGGCGTCAAGGCACGTGTTTCGGTCGAAGCCGGAATTTCCCAGGGCTGGCGTGAGTTCGTAGGAGATAACGGGCGCATGGTTTCCCTGGAGCACTTCGGCGCCTCCGCAGACTACAAGACCCTGTTCAACGAGTTCGGCATCACCGCCGACGCCGTCGCACAGGCCGCCCGCGATTCCCTGGCAGCCGTCCGCGGCCAGGACTCCGCACCCGCCGGCACGCCAGCCGCGCCTTCCGGAGCCGCGTCCACCAAGACCGGCGACCAGAAGTAAAACGGAACTAAAGGAGCACACCAATGACTTCCACCCCTACCGCAGCCCTCTCCGAGGCCGGAGTTTCCATTTGGCTTGATGACCTCTCGCGCGAAAGGATCACCTCCGGCTCGCTGAAGGACCTGATTTCCTCGCGCAACGTCGTCGGCGTCACCACCAACCCGAGCATCTTCGCCGCCGCCCTGGCGAACGGCGAGTCCTACGCGGCCCAGGTCCAGCAGCTGGCAGCCAGCGGCGCCGACGTCGACAAGGCCGTCTTCGAGATCACCACCGACGACGTCATCCAGGCGTGCGACGTCTTCGCCCCCGTGTACAAGGCAACGAACGGCGTTGACGGCCGGGTCTCGATCGAGGTGGACCCCCGTCTCTCCCGCGACACCCAGGGCACGATCAACGAAGCGAAGGAACTCTTCGACAAGGTTGGGCGCAGCAACGTGCTCATCAAGATCCCGGCCACCCAGGAAGGCCTGCCGGCGATCTCGGCTGTCCTTGCAGCCGGCATCAGCGTCAACGTCACCCTGATCTTCTCGCTGGAGCGCTACCGCGAGGTCATCAACGCGTTCATGGTGGGCATCGAGCAGGCCCGTGAAAACGGTCATGATCTCTCCACCATCCACTCGGTGGCGTCCTTCTTCGTCTCCCGGGTCGACGCCGAGATCGACAAGCGGCTCGACGCCGCCGGCTCGGACGAAGCGAAGGCACTCAAGGGCAAGGCCGGTCTCGCAAACGCCCGCCTGGCCTACCAGGTCTTCGAAGAGTCGTTCGCCACGGAACGCTGGCAGGTCCTGGCAGCCGCCGGTGCCAATGCGCAGCGTCCCCTCTGGGCCTCCACCGGCGTCAAGGACCCGGCCCTGCCGGACACCCTGTACGTCACCGAGCTGGTGGCTCCCGGCGTCGTCAACACGATGCCGGAGAAGACCCTCGAAGCGACAGCAGACCACGGCAAGGTCACCGGTGACACCGTCACGGGCACCTACGCCGAGTCCGCTGCCCTGCTCGACGCCCTGGACCGCCAGGGCGTGGACTACAACGAAGTCGTCGAACTCCTTGAGGCCGAAGGCCTGGACAAGTTCGTCGTCTCCTGGGGCGAGCTGCTCGAGACTGTATCCACCGCACTGGCCGGCGCACGGGAGGCATAGGAACCATGACAACACTGTCCTTTGAAGCGGCCGGGGCCGCCCGAGACGCCGTGGAGGCGAAGGTCCCTGGGCTGGTCCGCGATGAAGTCGCTGCGCGGCTGCTCGCGCAGGACCCCACCCTGTGGGGCCCCGACGCCGAAGCTGAAGCCGCCATCCGGCTTGGCTGGCTGAACCCCTCGGAACATTCCCGGCCGCTGCTGGGACAGATCCGTGCGCTCCGCGACGAGCTCGCTGCTGAAGGGGTCACCCGCGTGGTCCTGGCCGGCATGGGCGGCTCGTCGCTGGCGCCGGAGGTCATCACCCGCACTGCGGGTGTGGACCTCACGGTCCTTGACTCCACCGATCCGGACTCCGTCGCTGCGGCCCTGGCCGAAGACCTGGCGGGGACCGTGATCGTGGTGTCCTCCAAGTCGGGTTCCACGGTGGAGACCGACTCCCAGCGGCGTGCCTTTGAGGATGCCTTCACGAAGGCCGGTATCAACGCCGCGTCACGGATCGTGGTCGTGACCGATCCGGGCTCGCCCCTGGACGGCGCGGCGCGCGAGGCCGGCTACCGCGCAGTCTTCAACGCCGATCCGAACGTCGGCGGGCGCTATTCGGCGCTGACCGCGTTTGGCCTGGTGCCCTCCGGGCTGGCAGGTGCGGATATCGAAGCCCTGCTGGACGCCGGAGAGGACACGGCCGAGATTCTCAGCGAAAACGACGCGGATAACATCGGCCTCGCGCTCGGCGCGGCGCTGGGCGGGACGGATCCGCTGCGGAACAAGATCGTGATCGTGGATGAGGGGTCCGGCCTGGCCGGCTTCCCCGACTGGGCTGAACAGCTGATCGCGGAATCCACGGGCAAGCTGGGCACCGGGCTGCTTCCGGTGGCTGTGGAGCCGGGGGCACCGGAGATCCTCAGCGGTGCTCCGGACGTCCTGGTCGTGCGGATCACCGCACCGGACTCCGATGCCCTTCCGGAGGGAAACCAGGTGGTTGTCTCCGGCAGCCTCGGCGCGCAGATGATGCTGTGGGAGTACGCCACGGCTGTTGCGGGGCGCCTGCTGGGTATCAATCCGTTTGACCAGCCCGACGTCGAAGCGGCCAAAAAGGCCGCCCGCGGCCTGCTGGATGCCCAGCCCAAGCCGGCGGCGCCGTCGTTCGTTGACGGCAACATCGAGGTCCGCGCGGATCCCGCGCTGCTCGGCGGTGCCGACACCCTCGAAGGCGCGCTCCGTGCGCTCCTGCAGCAGCTTGGCGAAGACGGCTACCTCAGCATCCAGGCTTACCTGGACCGGACTGCCCAGGCCCCGCTGGAGCAGCTGCGGCCGGAACTGGCGCAGCTGACCGGCCGGCCTGTGACCTTCGGCTGGGGACCGCGTTTCCTGCACTCCACCGGGCAGTTCCACAAGGGCGGCCCCGCTCAGGGAGCCTACCTGCAGATCACCGGGACCCCCGCCCGGGACGTGCCGATTCCCGGCCGTCCGTTCACCTTCGGTGAGCTGATCGCGGCCCAGGCAGCCGGTGACGCCCAGGTCCTCGTCGACCAGGGGCGTCCTGTCCTGCGGTTGAACCTGCTGGACCGCGGCGCAGGAGCCGCGCAGCTGACGGAGACCATCAAGGGACTATCCAAGGACGGTAACTAGCTGATGTCCCATGAGCAAGACAACGGTTCCCCCAGCCCGTTGCGGGATCCTCGTGACCGGCGGCTGAGCCGGATCGCAGGCCCCTCCTCCCTGGTGATTTTCGGCGTGACCGGGGACCTGGCACGCAAGAAACTCATTCCGGCGGTCTACGACCTGGCCAACCGCGGTCTGCTTCCGCCCAGTTTTTCCCTGGTTGGATTCGGCCGGCGGGAATGGAGCGACGCTGACTTCACCGCATATGTGAAGGAATCGGTGCAGGCTGGTTCCCGGACGGCCTTCAGCGAGAGTGTCTGGGACCAGCTGGTCGAAGGCATCCGGTTTGTGCAGGGCGGCTTCGACGACGATGCGGCGTTCGACAAACTCCGCACGACGCTTGAGGAACTGGATGAGAAGCGCGGCACCCGCGGCAACGTGGCGTTCTATCTTTCCGTTCCGCCGAAGAGCTTCGAGCAGGTATGCCAGCAGCTCTCCAGCCACGGACTGGCTGATTCGGCCGAAGGCCAGTGGCGCCGCGTCGTCATCGAAAAGCCGTTCGGCCATGACCTCCAGTCAGCCCGGGACCTGAACGAAGTGGTTGAAGCGGTCTTCCCCGCCGATTCGGTTTTCCGGATCGACCACTACCTCGGCAAGGAAACTGTCCAGAACATCCTGGCGCTGCGCTTCGCGAACCAGCTCTTCGAGCCGATCTGGAACGCCAATTATGTTGACCACGTCCAGATCACCATGGCGGAGGACATCGGCATTGGCGGACGTGCGGGCTACTACGACGGCGTCGGAGCCGCCCGCGACGTGATCCAGAACCACCTGCTCCAGCTGCTGGCGCTCACCGCGATGGAAGAGCCGATCTCCTTCGACGCTGCACACCTGCGCGCCGAGAAGGAGAAGGTGCTGGCCGCGGTCCGGCTGCCCAAGGATCTCTCCACCCATTCCGCCCGCGGGCAGTACACCGGCGGCTGGCAGGGCGGCGAAAAGGTCACCGGATTCCTGGAGGAAGAGGGCTTCAACCCGGATTCCAAGACCGAAACCTTCGCGGCCATCCGGCTGGATATCAATACGCGCCGCTGGGCCGGTGTGCCGTTCTACCTGCGCGCCGGAAAACGACTGGGACGCCGCGTCACCGAGATCGCCGTCGTGTTTAAGCGTGCGCCGAATCTGCTGTTCCGGGACCATGAAGAGGACGACTTCGGCCAGAACGCCGTCGTCATCCGGGTCCAGCCGGACGAAGGCGCCACCATCCGGTTCGGCTCCAAGGTGCCGGGAACCCAGATGGAGGTCCGGGACGTTTCCATGGACTTCGGCTACGGTCACTCCTTCACGGAGTCCAGCCCGGAGGCCTACGAACGGCTCATCCTCGACGTCCTCCTTGGTGAGCCGCCGTTGTTCCCGCGGCACGAAGAGGTGGAGCTCTCCTGGAAGATCGTTGATCCGTTCGAGGAGTACTGGGCTTCCCTGGACGAACAGCCCGAACCCTACGCCCCCGGCAGCTGGGGCCCGCCCTCAGCTGCCGAACTGCTTGCCCGTGACGGAAGGACCTGGAGAAGGCCGTGATCGTTGAACTGCCAGACACCACCACGTCCAAGGTGTCGAAGAAGATCGTTGCAATGCGGGACAAGGGCGGGGTGGTGGCCCTGGGCCGCGTGCTGACCCTGGTGATCGTTGCCAAGCCCGATTTTGTGGAAGAAGCCATTGAAGCGGCGAACGCCGCCAGCCGGGAACATCCGTGCCGGATCATCGTCCTGGTGGCAGGATCACCGGATGAGCCGTCCCGGCTGGACGCGGAGATCCGGGTTGGCGGCGATGCCGGTGCCTCTGAGGTCATCCTGCTCTACGGCTACGGTGAACTGGCGGCCGAGAGTGAGTCACTGGTATCCGCCCTGCTGCTGCCGGACGCACCGATCGTGGCGTGGTGGCCGCACGGTGTGCCGAAGTCGGCCGCCGCCACTCCCCTGGGCCGCATTGCACACCGGCGCATCACGGACGCAGCTAACGAGTCCAACCCGAAGCAGGCGCTGCTGGACCTCAGCCGGAGCTACAAGGCCGGCGATACGGACCTGAGCTGGACCCGTCTGACACACTGGCGGATCCAGCTGGCAGCGGTGCTGGAACAGAACGGTGCCAGCGGCATCCGCTCCATCACGGTGGAGGGAGCATCAGATTCTGCCAGTACCTTCCTGCTGGCGGCCTGGCTGAAAAATGCCCTCCAGGTTCCGGTGGAAATCATCGAGGACAAGGCTGGCAGCGGGATGCGGCGGGTCCGGCTGGAACGTAACGCCGGGATGATCGAGCTGTACCGGCCTGACGGCAGTACGGCCTACCTCACCCAGCCCGGACAGCCCGAGCAGCGGATCTCGCTGCCCAGGCGGAACCTGCATGAGTGCCTGGCCGAAGAACTCCGCCGGCTGGATCCTGACGAAGTATTCGGAGAAGTACTAACGCAGGGACTGGCAGCGTGCCTGATCCCGGAACGGATTGACGCATGAGGCAATTCCCGAACGGTGTAAGCATCCATCCCGACTTCGACGCCCTGTGCAGTGCGACGGCGGGCCGCATGATCACGAAACTGGTGGATGTGCAGAGCCGGCGGGGTGAGGCCACCGTGGTGCTGACCGGCGGCAGCGCCGGCATCGCCGTGCTGGCCGCTGTGGCGGCGGCACCTGCGCGCAGTGCCGTGGACTGGCAGCGGGTGAACTTCTGGTGGGGAGACGAGCGGTTTGTTGCCGCTGACTCTCCGGAGCGCAACGCCCGCGCAGCTTGGCAGGCCATGCTTGAGCCCCTGGGAGTAGATCCGATGCGGGTGCACGAGGTTCCCTCCACCGAAGCCCCCGGTGACGTCGAAGCGGCGGCTGCGGCGTATGCCGGGGAACTGGCTGCAGTGGCCGAGGCAGAGGAGCTCGCGGAAGGATTTGAGGAGATCGACCCGCGGCTTCCAAGGTTCGATGTCCTGCTCCTGGGGGTGGGACCCGATGCGCACGTCGCCTCCCTGTTCCCGGAAATGGCCGGCATCCGCACCACCGACGAGACCGTTGTCGCGGTGCGCGACTCCCCCAAGCCGCCGCCGGAGCGCGTGTCGCTGACGCTGGAAGCGATCAACACCGCCGAAGAGGTCTGGCTGGTGGTGGCCGGCGAGGACAAGGCCGGAGCCGTGGGCCTGGCCTTGGCTGGTGCCGGTCCGGTCCAGGTCCCTGCAGCCGGAGCACAGGGCCGGGCGAAGACCCGGTGGCTGGTTGACCAGGCGGCTGCTTCGCAGCTCCCGGAACGGCTGCTGGAGTCGGGGAACTAGCGGGTCCCAGCGTTACGAACTGCATACAGAAGAATGGCCCCGGATCTCCGATCCGGGGCCATTCTTCTGTATCAGGTCTGTTCAGGCTGCCACCGCGCCGCTAATTGGGCCGTGCCGTCTCTTGGGGCCGCGCCGACTGCTGGGAGCAGCGTCCGGGAAGCAGATACGCCGGCGGGTCCTACGACTCGCCGGAGAAACGCTGGATCAGGCCGAGGGCTATGATGACCAGGCCCCAGGAGAGGCCCAACACCACGGTGAAGCGGTTCAGGTTCTTCTCCGCGACTCCGGAAGAACCCATGCTGGTGCTCATACCCCCGCCGAACATGTCCGACATACCGCCGCCGCGGCCCTTGTGAAGAAGGATCAGGAACGTGAGCAGCAAGCTGGTCAGGCCAAGCAGAACCAGCAGGATGATCTTCAGAATTTCCACTTACGGCCTTTCACGGGTGACACATTGAATTGGAGACGCTGCCGCTGCGCAGGTCAGTCGGTCACCAGGTGTTGTTCGAACCTGACAATATTAGCAAATTCGGCTACGTCCAAACTGGCACCGCCCACCAGCACGCCGTCCACGTCACGCTCCTTGAGGATGCTGGCGGCATTGGCAGCCTTCACAGATCCTCCGTAGAGCAGCCGGACCTTGGCGGCAACGGCGTCGTCGTAGAGATCTGCGAGTTCAGCGCGGATCGTGCTGCACATTTCCTGAGCGTCCTCCGGGCCTGCCACCTCGCCGGTGCCGATGGCCCAGACAGGTTCGTAGGCGATGACCAGGCGCGAGACTTCTTCAGCGGACAGACCCACCAGGTCGTTGCGCACCTGCTCCAGGGTGTGGAGCAGGTGGTTGCCGGCCTGCCGTTCAGCCAGGCCTTCACCGACGCAGAGCACGGGCACGAGGTTGTTCCGGAAGGCGGCCCGGAGCTTGGCGTTCAGCAGTTCATCGGATTCCCCGTGGA
Organism: Arthrobacter pullicola; assembly: GCF_014836875.1. Lineage (GTDB taxonomy): Bacteria > Actinomycetota > Actinomycetes > Actinomycetales > Micrococcaceae > Arthrobacter_B > Arthrobacter_B pullicola. The sequence continues at coordinate 363,616 of NZ_JACSQC010000003.1, forward strand.
CGCTGCGGCGTTCGCTGTGGCCGACCAGCACGTAGCTGCAGCCCAGACGGGACAGGAACTGCCCGGAAATGTCTCCGGTGAAGGCACCGGAGTCCTCCGGGGACAGGTCCTGGGCGCCGTAGGCGACCTTAAGCTTGTCGCCCTGGACAAGTGTCTGGGTGCTGCGCAGGTCAGTGAACGGAGGGAAGACCACAACTTCGACCCGGCCGAAGTCGTGCTTGGCGTCGCTGAGCGTCCAAGCCAGTTTCTGCAGCAGCGTAATGCCCTGCACATGGTCCATGTTCATTTTCCAGTTGCCCGCGATCAGCGGTGTGCGGTCGAACTTGCCGTTGGTCGAGGTTGTCATCTCTGCTCCGGTTCGGTTTGGTTAGGGTGTCCTGGTGCGGACATGGGAACGGGTCCGCCGGCTGACTGCCGGCGGACCCGGGGTGGTTAGTTGTCGAGGACTGCGATGCCGGGAAGTTCCTTGCCCTCGAGGTATTCCAGGCTGGCACCGCCACCGGTGGAGATATGCCCGAAGTCGGAATCGGAGAAGCCCAGCTTGCGCACGGCTGCCGCGGAATCTCCGCCGCCCACGACGGTGAGGCCGGAGCACGCCTTCAACCCTTCAGCAACGGCTTTCGTTCCGTTGGCGAACGCATCGAACTCGAAGACCCCCATGGGGCCGTTCCAGAAGACCGTGGCGCCCGAACGGATCCGCTCGCTGAAGGCAGCAGCTGAGTCGGGACCAATGTCGAGGCCGGTCCCGGACGCGCCGAAACTGCTGCTCTCAATGGCCGAGGCCGGGACGACCTCGTGCTTGGCGTCCGCCGCAAACCTGTCCGCCACCACAATGTCGGTGGGCAAAACGAACTCGCAGCCGGCCGCCGCCGCACGGGAGAGGTAGTCCTTGACGGTCTCGATCTGGTCCTCTTCCAGCAGGGACGCGCCCACCTTGTACCCCTGAGCGGCCAGGAAGGTGTAGACCATGCCCCCGCCGATCAGCAGATAGTCGGCCCGGGTCATGAGGTTCTCGATCACGGCCAGCTTGTCCGAGACCTTGGAACCGCCCAGCACCACAACGTAGGGCTTGGCCGGGTCCGTGGTCAGCCGGGAAAGCACCTCGAGTTCCGAGCGGACCAGGTTACCTTCGTACGCGGGGAGGACCGTGGCAATGTCGTACACGCTGGCGTGCCTGCGGTGCACGGCACCAAAGGCATCGTCCACATAGGCACCGGTCCCGTCGGCGAGCGAGGCCAGCTCCTGCGCCAGTTCCCTGCGCTGGGCATCGTCCTTGGAAGTCTCCCGCGCATCAAAGCGGATGTTCTGGAGCACCAGGACGCTGCCCGCGGCGAGGCCGGCAGCGCGTTCCCGGGCGCTGGGACCGGTCACGTCGTCGGCAAACTCGACCGCAAACGGTGCCAGCTCGTCGAGGCGGTCAACCGCGGGGCGCAGGCTGTACTTCTCGTCCGGCTGGCCCTTCGGACGGCCGAGGTGGGCCATGACAATGACTTTGGCGCCGCGCTCCACCAGCAGCTGCAGGGTCGGAATTGAGGCGCGGATCCGGCCGTCGTCGGTAACCCGGCCGTCCTCCAGCGGGACGTTCAGATCGGAACGGACAAGCACGTACCTGTTGTCAACGCCGTCGCTGAGCAGTTCGTCAAGTGTCTTGATTGTCATGTCTACCTTCGTTTTTCTATGCCGGGCGGGCGGTGGGCCTAAAGTTTGGAGGCTACGAGCGTGGTGAGGTCCACCAGGCGGCAGGAGTAGCCCCATTCGTTGTCGTACCAGCCAACAACCTTAACCTCGTTGCCCATGACGCGTGTCAGCCCCGAGTCATAAATGCACGACGCCGGGTCGGTCACGATGTCGGAGGAAACAATGGGCTCATCCGTGTAGCGGAGATACCCGTTCAGGGGTCCGTCGCTGGCAGCCTTGTACGCCTCATTGATGGCATCGACGCTGGCTTCCTTACCCAGTGCGACCGTCAGGTCCGTCACGGAGCCGGTGGGCACGGGGACGCGCAGCGCGAAGCCGTCCAGCTTTCCGTCGAGTTCAGGGATCACGAGCCCGATCGCCTTAGCCGCACCGGTGCTGGTCGGCACGATGTTCAGTGCTGCGGCGCGCGCCCGGCGCAGGTCGCGGTGCGGGCCGTCCTGCAGGTTCTGGTCGGCGGTGTACGCGTGGACGGTGGTCATCAGCCCGTGCTCAATTCCGAACGCGTCGTGGAGGACCTTCGCCAGCGGTGCAAGGCAGTTGGTGGTGCAGGATGCGTTGGAGATGATGGTGTCCGTGGCGGGATCGTAGGTGTTGTCGTTCACGCCCATCACGATCGTGCGGTCAACGCCCTTGCCTGGGGCTGAGATGAGCACCTTTTTGGCGCCGGCCTCCAGATGGGCGCGGGCGTCGTCGGCTTTGGTGAAGAAACCGGTGGACTCGATGACGATGTCCACTCCCAGATCCTTCCAGGGGAGCTTGGCGGGGTCGCGCTCAGCGAGGACCTTGATGGTTTTTCCGCCCACCACCAGGTTGCCGCCCTGAACTTCCACGCTGGCGCCGATCCGGCCGGTAATGGAATCGTATTTGAGCAGGTGGGCCAGGGCCTCGGGACTCGTCAGGTCGTTGACGGCAACGACCTCAAGGTCGGCACTGCGTTCCAGAGCGGCCCGAAAGTAATTGCGTCCGATACGCCCGAATCCGTTGATTCCAACACGAGTAGTCACTTTTCTTCTCTCCTTGATAGCGGGTCGTTCGAGAATCAGTGACCTCAGTGGGAAAAGGCCACTTCAGTTGACTTCGCAGGAGCGGCGGGCCGGACCTGCGACGGCACACGGACTGCCTTCCGGCACTGCATGAGCCGTTGCTTCATCTTACGCGTTGGTGCCGCCGGTGTGTGACCGGCGGCACCCAATTTGGCGCTTGCCAGCCGTGATTAGGCGGGCAGGATCAGCTTCGATGCACCGGTGCGGGCAGCGTCGAAACGGGCTGCGACGTCGGCCCAGTTGACGATGTTCCAGAATGCCTTGACGTAGTCAGCCTTGACGTTGACGTAGTCCAGGTAGAAGGCGTGCTCCCACATATCCAGCATCAGCAGCGGAATGGTCCCAACGGGGATGTTGCCCTGCTGGTCGTAGAGCTGCTCGATGACCAGGTTGCCGCCGAGGGGCTCGTAGGCCAGGATGGCCCAGCCGGAGCCCTGCAGCGAGTTCGCTGCCGCCGTGAACTGGCCGCGGAAGGCATCGAAGGAACCGAAGAAGTCATCGATTGCCGCTGCCAGCTCGCCGACAGGCTTGTCGCCGCCTTCCGGAGAGAGGTTGTTCCAGAAGATGGAGTGGTTCGTGTGTCCACCGAGGTGGAACGCGAGGTCCTTGGAGAGCTTCGGGATGGTGCCGAACTCACCCTTTTCCCGGGCTTCTGCCATCTGCGCGAGGGCGGTGTTGGCGCCGGCAACATACGTTGCGTGGTGCTTGCTGTGATGCAGTTCCATGATGCGCGCAGAGATGTGCGGTTCCAGCGCAGCGTAGTCGTACGGCAGCTCAGGCAGTGTGTATTCGTTCACGAAAATCCTCCGTTGATTGTCGGATCCATTTATCCGGACGGCTTTTCCATCCGGAAGCTCATCGGGCTGAACAAGTCAGCACCCTTAGCCCATCCTATGCGGCTGGCTACTGGTCAAGCATTTCAGGGGTCACATTGGCCTCGGTGCCGGGGATCCCCAGTTCACCGGCGCGTTTGTCGGCCATGGCCAAAAGACGGCGGATCCGGCCGGCAATGGCGTCCTTCGTCATCGGAGGGTCGGCCAGGCGTCCCAGTTCGTCCAGGCTGGCCTGTTTGTGTCCCACCCGCAGTTCACCGGCATAGCGCAGGTGTTCGGGGACATCTTCCCCGAGGATCTCCAGTGCGCGCTCCACGCGGGCGCCGGCGGCTACGGCCGCCTGGGCCGAACGGCGCAGATTCGCGTCGTCGAAGTTAGCCAGGCGGTTGGCGGTGGCACGGACTTCCTTGCGCATGCGCCGCTCTTCCCAGACCATGAGGGCGTCGTGCGCACCCATGCGGGTCAGCAGGGCGGCAATCGTGTCCCCGTCCCGGATCACCACGCGGTCTACTCCGCGGACTTCGCGGGCCTTGGCTGCGATGCCGATCCGGCGGGCGGCGCCCACCAGGGCCAGGGCAGCCTCCGGTCCGGGGCAGGTGACTTCCAGTGAAGAGGAACGTCCGGGTTCAGTCAGGGAGCCATGGGCCAGGAATGCCCCGCGCCAGACTGCCTCGGCGTCCGCGGCGGAACCATTCACGACGACGGAGGGCAGTCCGCGGACCGGCCGCCCCCGGGCATCCAGGAGGCCGGTTTGGCGGGCCAGGGACTCTCCGTCCTTCACGACCCGCACCACGTAGAGGTTTCCGCGCCGCAGACCCGAGCCCGTCACCACAACGATGTCACTCGCGTGTCCGTAGACCTCGGCAATCGCGGCACGCAGCCGCCGGGCCGTCGATGCGAGGTCAACCTCGGCCTCGATGACGATGCGGCCCGAAATGACGTGAAGACCTCCTGCAAAGCGCAGCATTGCCGAAACTTCGGCTTTTCGAACTGAGGACTTTTTCACGGTCAGACGTGAGAGTTCCTCTTTGACTGCAGCAGTCAGCGCCACAAATACACTCCTAGCTTTCCCCGAAAATATCGTGATAGGCGGCTGCCAGACGCAGCGGATCATGGATCGGCCGTCCGGCCGCTGCCCCTACCTTACCGAAGACCGGCCGTGCCCCCATTTCGGCTGCCGCCGCGGCGAAGGCCTCCCGGTCTTCGACCACCGCCGGGTCAGCCAGCACAACGTCCACCTTGAATCCGGGGGCATAGCGGCGGATCACCTGGAGATGGTCGACGGCGGTCATGCCGGCGGTCTCCTTGGTCTCGTTGCTCAGGTTCATGGTCAGGCAGCGCCGGGCCTTGGTTGCGCAGAGGGCCTCCCGCATTTCCGGAAGCAGCAGGTGCGGCAGGACGGAGGTGTACCAGGAGCCAGGGCCCAGGATCACCCAGTCCGCGCGGCGGATTGCGGAGACTGCCTCCGTGCAGGCCGGCGCATCAGGCGGAAGCAGCCGGACGTTGAGGACGTTGGAGAGCGTTCCGGCGACGGCCAGTTCCGCCTGCCCGGTGACGGTTTCGTGCCGGAGCCCGGCGCCGGTCATACGAAGGACGTCGCCTTCGATGGTCAGCGGTACCGTGGACATTGGCAGCACCTGGCCCCGGGCACCAAGCAGCGCGCCGGCCCATTGGAGCCCCGCGACAGGATCGCCGAGCAGCTCCCAGAGGGTGACGATCAGCAGGTTGCCCAGCGCATGGTTGTCCAGGGCGCCGTCGCCTCCCGGACGGGAATGGAAGCGGTGCTGCATAACATCGCGCCAGGTGCGCCCCCAGTCAGTGTCGTCGCAGAGTGCTGACAGGGCCATCCGCAGATCGCCGGGCGGCAGTACATCGAGTTCATCGCGGAGCCGGCCGGAGGAACCTCCGTTGTCAGCAACGGTGACGACGGCGGTCAGGTCGGTGGTGAGCAGCCGCAAGGCGGAAAGGGACGCGGACAAGCCGTGCCCGCCGCCCAGAGCCACAACCGCCGGGGTCTGGCCTCCTCCCGGGGGCCGGAGGGAGCCGCCGTCGGGGAGGATGGGGATGGGGCCGGTGAGAAATCCCACCTACTCGCGCCCAAGGTCGCGGTGGTGGGAGCTGACGGTCACGTGCGGCAGCTTTGCCAGGCGCTTGGCCAGTTCCTCGGTGACGGCGACCGAGCGGTGCTTCCCTCCGGTGCAGCCGACGGCGATCGTGGCGTAGTGCTTGTTTTCCCGGCGGTATCCGTCGATGACCGGCACCAGTGCGTCCACGTAGCGGTCCAGGAACTCCGCCGTGCCCTGGGCACCCAGGACGTAGTCCCGGACCTCGGCGTCCTGGCCGGTGTGCGGACGAAGCTGCGGAACCCAGTGCGGGTTGGGGATGAACCGGACGTCTGCCACGAAGTTGGCGTCCACCGGAAGACCGTACTTGAACCCGAAGCTCATGACGTTCAGGCGCAGCACGATCGGGCCGTGTTCGGTGAACAGTTCGGTGATGGTGGTGGCCAGGGCATGGACGTTGAGTTTGGAGGTGTCCACGATGACGTCCGAGGCATCGCGCAGCTCACGCAGGACGTCGCGCTCAGCAGCGATTCCCTCAAGGATCCGGCCGTCTTCCTGCAGCGGGTGCGGACGGCGGCCGCTTTCAAAGCGCTGGACCAGGGCCTGGTCCGAGGCTTCCAGGAACAGCATCCGGTAGGTGACGCCGGCAGCACGGAGGTTGCCCAGGGCCTCCCGGATGTCCTGGAAGAGTTCCTTGCTTCGGACATCGATCACCACGGCCAGCTTGGGGATTGAATGCGGCATCCTCGACACGAGTTCGGTAAGCGTACCGAGCATCAACGGCGGAAGGTTTTCCACGACGTACCAGCCGTGGTCTTCGAGGGCGTTGGCTGCGGTGGTTCGCCCGGCACCGGACATGCCGGTGACAACCAGCAGTTCGGACTCGGCAGGCTTGACGCTTTGCAGCCCGTCCACTTCTGTCATGTTCTTCTGTGTCCCGTCAGTCAGCCAACTATTGCCCGTGCCTGTTTTCCCCGCAGTGCCCTTGCGGCGCCGCAGGCCGGAACGGCACATTGGGCCGCCGTGCACCGGCTGTCCCAAGCCTAGCTAAGATTCGATGATTTCGCCGGTGGCCATGTTGACGGCCGGCGCTGTCTCCGCGCCGCTGCCGGCCAGGGAAGACTGGATCACTGAAGCCATTGCCGGGCCGATGCCGGGCACCTCCATCAACTCGCCGGTGGTTGCCTGCTTAAGCCTGCGCACTGAACCGAAGTGCTTAATCAGGGCTTTCTGCTTGGCCGGACCCAGGCCCGGGACGCTGTCCAGAGCCGAGGCGGTCATGGACTTGCCCCGCTTCTGACGGTGGAAGGTGATGGCAAAGCGGTGTGCTTCATCCCGGATGCGCTGGAGCAGGAACAGCGCTTCGGAGGAACGGGGCAGGATGACGGGGAAGTCGCTCTCCGGCACCCAGACCTCCTCCAGCCGCTTGGCCAGTCCCACCACGTAAACGTCGGTGATGCCCAGGTCCGCAAGTGCCCGGGACGCGGCGGTGACCTGGGGCTTGCCGCCGTCGACCACCACCAGGTTGGGCGGATAGGCAAACTTTGCCTTCGGCGCCGCCGTCAGGGTATCTGCCACCGGCCCGCCGGAAGGAACGGACTCCGGGTCCGCTGCCGTCCCCGGAGCCGTACCGGAATCGGCGTCGGGAACCGCAGCGGCCGGGTCGAAGTTATCCGCCAGGTAGTGCTTGAACCGCCGGGAGATGACGTCATACATGGACGCGGTGTCGTCGCGGGCGGCATCGCCGGTGATGGAGAAGCGGCGGTAGTCGGATTTCTTCATGAGGCCGTCCTCCGCCACCACCATGGACGCCACCACGTTGGTGCCCTGCACGTGGGAGATGTCGTAGCACTCGATCCGCAGCAGCGGTACCGGGATTTCCAGGGCTTCCTGGAGCTCGGACAGGGCGGCGGAACGTGTGGTCAGGTCTCCGGCCCGCCGGCTCTTGTGCAGCCGCATGGCGTCCTCGGCGTTCCGGGTGACAGTTTCCATCAGCGCCTTTTTATCCCCGCGCTGGGGAACTGAGATCTTCACCTTGGAGCCGCGCAGTCCGCGCAGCCAGACCTGGAGCTCCTCTGCGTTCTCCGGCAGGACCGGAACCAGCACCCTGCGCGGAATCCGATCCGCCATGGCTGCCTCGCCGTAGACCTGCTGCAGCAGGTGCTCAATGATGTCGCCGGTGTCCATGTCCTCGACCTTTTCCACTACCCAGCCGCGCTGGCCGCGGATCCGGCCGCCGCGGACGTGGAAAACCTGGACCGAAGCTTCCAGCTCGTCCTGGACCAGGCCGAAGATATCGGCGTCGGTGTCCTCGGACAGGACAACGGAGTTGCGTTCGAAGACCTTCCGCAGGGCGGAGATGTCATCGCGGATGCGGGCTGCTGACTCATAGTCCAGCTCAGCGACGGCATGCTGCATCTGCTTTTCCAGATCCTGGATGAAGCGTTTGCTGTCCCCCGACATAAAGGCGCACAGCTCGGAGGCCAGGGCACGGTGGTCTTCGGGACTGATCCGCCCAACGCACGGTGCGGAACACTTGTCGATATAGCCGAGCAGACAGGGACGTCCGGTGCGTTCGGCCCGTTTGAACACTCCGGCACTGCAGGTGCGGACCGGAAAGACCCGCAACAGGGTGTCGAGGGTTTCCCGGATTGCCTTGGCCGGGTAGAACGGTCCGAAGTAGCGGGTGTCTTTCCGGCGGTCACCGCGCATCACCTGGGCACGGGGATACTTCTCCCCCATGGTGACGGCAAGGTACGGGTAGGACTTGTCATCCCGGAACATGATGTTGAACCGAGGGCTGAATTCCTTGATCCAGGTGTACTCGAGCTGCAGAGCCTCCAGCTCGGTGCCGACAACCGTCCACTCCACACTGGTGGCGGTAAAAACCATGGCGCGGGTTTTGGGCAGCAGCTGCCGCGGGCTGGCGAAATAGGAATTCAGCCGGGAGCGCAGGTTCTTGGCCTTGCCCACGTAAATAACCCGGCGGTGCTCATCACGGAACCGGTACACGCCGGGTTCCGTCGGAATTTCCCCGGGCCGGGGCCGGTAAGTTGCTGGATCTGCCACTTTCCCATCCTAAGGCGGGTGCCGGCCCGCCGCCGGTCGCCCGCAGCCGGTTTCGCCGCCCGCTAAAAGCGTGCAGATACGGACAGCGCCGGGTGGGGTGGGGCGGGGCGCGGGGCGGGCGGGGCGGGCTGCCGGTGGGGCGGGCTGGGGTCGGGTGGGATGCCGGTCGGGCGGGTCGGGCTGCCGGTCGGGCGGGGCGCGGGGCGGGTGGGGTGCCGGTCGGGCGGGTCAGGTTCGGGTGTCCGCCCGACGGCGACACGGGTTCCCACTGTTTGTAGCCTCCCGTGACTGGTGGGGTCACACGAGCCACACCCGTACACAAAGACTGGGAACCCGTGTCGGCCCAACCGGTCGGCCCGGCCCTATTCCACTGAGTGTGCACAGTCGCAGCGCCTGCCCCGCGACCCGGGGCCCAGGGCCGGGCACAAGCCGAGTCCGGACCGCAACGCTCAACGCACAGCGCGCGGCTGCACGACCACAGTTCCCACCGAGTGCGCCCAGTGGGGCGGGTGGGGTCACATCAGCCCCACCGGACACAAAGACTGGGAACCGTGGGACTGGACCGCAGCTGCATCCCCCGCCTAACCTCCTGGGCACTGGGGTCCGCCCGACGGCAACACGGGTTCCCACTGTTTGTAGCCTCCCGTGACTGGTGGGTCACACGAGCCACACCCGTACACAAAGACTGGGAACCCGTGTCGGCCCAACCGGTCGGCCCGGCCCTTTTCCACTGAGTGTGCGCAGTCGCGGCGCCTGCCCCAGCGACCCGGGGCCCGGCAGGAGCCGAGTCCGGACCGCAACGCTCAACGCTCAACGCACAGCGCGCGACTGCACGACCACAGTTCCCACCGAGTGCGTCCAGTGGGGCGGATGGGGTCACATCAGCCCCACCGGACACAAAGACTGGGAACCGTGGGACTGGACCGCAGCTGCATCCCCCGCCTGACCCCCTAGGCCCCGGGGTCCGCCCGACGGCGACACAGGTTCCCACTGTTTGTAGCCTCCCGTGACTGGTGGGGTCACACGAGCCACACCCGTCACGAAGACTGGGAAAACTGGGAAACCGGGAAACTCAGCGGCTGGATTGGAAACCGCGCGGTTTCGACAGCCGCGGCTCAGGCGCCGTCGGGCTTGTTCTGGTTGTAGGCGCTGGCGCGCTCCTGGCCGGAGAGCTCGGCAATCGCATCCATGACCTGGTCCGTGACCCGCCGCCGCTCCGGCAGGGCATGCCCGGGTCCGGTCTTCTGGAAGTACAGCGGGCGGCCCACAGACATGGTGAAAGGCCGCGGTTTGATCCATTTTTTGCCCGCCGGCTGCAGCCGCTCCGTGCCGATCAGGCCAACGGGGACCACGGGAGCGCCGGAGGTCAGCGCCAGCCAGCCGACGCCGGTGCGGCCGCGGTAGAGCAGGCCGTCACGGGAACGGGTTCCTTCGGGATAGATGCCGATTCCCCCGCCGGTTTCGAGCACATCGAGGAGGGACTTCAGGGCGGCGACGCTGGCTGCCTGCTGTCCGCGCTCGACCGGGATGGACCCGACGCTTTCGAAAAAGCTGCGCATGGCCGCGCCTTTAAGCCCGGGAGTGGTGAAGTACTCCGCCTTGGCGAAGAACCCAACCCGGCGCGGCATCAAAGCCTGGATAAGGACGCTGTCGAGGAAGGACAGGTGGTTGGAGGCCACGATGAAAGGGCCCGACGTCGGGACGTTCTCCAGCCCCGTGAGGGTGGGCCGGCAGAGGCTGATGAGACCGCGGGTACTGGAGCGGGTGAGGTCATAGAGCGCCATGCGCACCTGCCAGACCGGCTGCCTCCGCGACCGCGGCCTTCAACTGCCGGGCTGAGCTCACGACGGCGGCAGCCCCCGCGGCTTCCAGCTCGCCTTCGGCGGCAAAACCCCACGAAACACCGATACACGGAATCTTGTTGGCGGCTGCACCGTGCACGTCATGCTGGCGGTCCCCCACCATGACCGCTGCGGAATACTTTCCTGCGTGCCGGTCCAGGGCAGCCCGGATGATGGAGATCTTGCCGTCGCTGGCTGCGGTCCGCTCATCTGCGGGGGAACCATGGACGGAGGAGAACAGGTCATCCAGCTTTTGGATGCCGAGGAGTTCCTTGGCGGTGGGCTCGGGTTTCTGGGTCGCGACGGCAACGATGCAGCCGGCGTCCCGCAGCTCCTGAACCGCGGCCCGGATCCCCGGGTAGGGGCGGCTGGCTGCCATGCCGGTCTCACGGTACCCGGCACGGTACCGGGCAATCACATCGTCGAGCTGCGCGGCGGGAACACCCGCAATGCGGGTTAGGGACTCCGCCAGCGGCGGCCCGACCATCTGCTGGAGATCCGCTTCGGCCGGCACGGGCAGGCCGGAGGCGGAGAGGGCGGCGCTGATACCGCCGGTTATGCTGCCGGCGGGGTCCACGAGGGTGCCATCAAGATCAAACAGGACCAGTTGCCGGAGTTCTATCACCGGGCAAGTTTCCCACACACCCGCGCCGGTACGAAAAATGCATAACGCAACGGGAATATGTCGCCCGGCTTTTCAGGGGCCGGCTGCCACCGGCCCCCGTCCATCCAGCCTGGGTCAGGGGAGAATTTCCGCCAGGAAACGGCCGGTGTGGCTCGCCGGGGTCTTGGCGACTTTTTCCGGTGTGCCGGAGGCGACAACCTGCCCGCCGCCGGTTCCGCCGTCGGGTCCCAGATCGATGATCCAGTCCGCGCTCTTGATGACGTCGAGGTTGTGCTCGATCGTGATCACCGTGTTGCCCTTGTCCACCAGGCCTTGGAGCACCATCAGCAGCTTGCGCACGTCTTCGAAGTGCAGGCCGGTGGTAGGTTCATCCAGCACGTACGCACTGCGGCCGTTGGACCGCTTCTGCAGTTCCGCGGCAAGCTTGACCCGCTGGGCCTCGCCGCCGGAGAGGGTGGTGGCGGGCTGGCCGAGCCGGACGTACCCCAGACCGACATCCACCAGGGTGTTCAGGTGGCGGGCGATCGGGCTGAAGGCAGCGAAGAACTCCGCGGCTTCGGCGATCGGCATGTCCAGGACCTCGGCAATGTTCTTGCCCTTGTAGTGGACTTCCAGGGTTTCCCGGTTGAAGCGGGCGCCGTGGCAGACCTCGCACGGGACGTAGACGTCCGGCAGGAAGTTCATCTCGATCTTCAAGGTGCCGTCGCCGTGGCAGGCCTCGCAGCGTCCGCCCTTGACATTGAAGGAGAACCGGCCGGGGAGGTAACCGCGCACCTTGGCCTCGTTGGTCTCCGCGAACAGTTTCCGGATGTGGTCGAACACGCCGGTGTAGGTGGCCGCGTTGGAGCGCGGGGTGCGTCCGATCGGGCTCTGGTCGACGTGGATGACCTTGTCCAGGTGTTCCAGGCCGTCCACCCGGGTATGACGACCGGCCACGTGCTTGGCGCCGTTCAGCTTGCTGGCGAGGACCCGGTACAGGATGTCGTTGATGAGCGTGGACTTACCCGAGCCGCTCACGCCGGTAACCGCAGTAAAGACGCCCAGCGGAATGCTGACATCGAGGTTGCGCAGGTTGTTCTCCCGCGCGCCGACGATTTTCAGCTGCCGGGCCTTGTCGATCTTGCGGCGCTTGGCCGGAATCTCGATCTTGCGGCGCCCGGAGAGGTAGTCACCGGTGAGCGACCTGGTGTTGGTCAGCAGTTCGGACAACGGGCCGGAGTGCACGATTTCACCGCCGGCCTCCCCCGCGCCGGGTCCGACGTCGACAACCCAGTCGGCTTCGTGGATGGTGTCTTCGTCGTGCTCGACGACTATCAGCGTGTTGCCGAGGTTGCGCAGCCGGGCCAGGGTCTCAATCAGCCGGCGGTTATCCCGCTGGTGCAGTCCAATGGACGGTTCATCCAGGACGTAAAGCACTCCGACCAGTCCGGAGCCGATCTGGGTGGCAAGCCGGATTCGCTGTGCTTCGCCGCCGGAGAGAGTGGCCGCCGGACGGTCCAGGCTCAGGTAGTCCAGGCCGACGTCGAGGAGGAAGGTCAGGCGGGCCTGGATCTCCTTGAGGACCTGCTCGCCGATCTTCGCTTCGCGCGTGGTCAGCACCAGGTTCTCGAAGAACGCAGCGGCCTCGCGCAGCGGCATCCTGCTGGCTTCGGCGATGTTCCGGCCGTTGATCAGCACGGAAAGCGAGGCAGGGTTCAGCCGGGCACCGCCGCATTCCGGGCACGGGATTTCCCGCATGTACTCCTCGTAGCGGTCCCGCGAACTCTCGGACTCGGTCTCCTGGTGCTTGCGCTTGATGTAGCCGATCACACCCTCGAAGCCGGTGCTGTACTTCCGTTCGCGGCCGAACCGGTTTTTGTACTGGACAACGACCTTGTGGTCCTTGCCGTGCAGCACGGCCTCACGGGCCTTCGCCGGCAGCTTCTTCCACGGCACGTCCATGGAGAAGCCCATGTCCTTGGCCAGTCCGTCCAGCAGCCGGTTCCAGTATTCGGTGGTGGCCGTGCCCATCGACCAGGGTGCGATCGCGCCGGCGGCGAGGCTCAGGTTCGGATTGGGCACAACCAGCTCTTCGTCCACTTCCAGCCGTGAGCCGATGCCGGTGCAGACGGGGCAGGCGCCGAAGGGGTTGTTGAAGGAAAAGGACCGCGGCTCAATCTCGTCGATCGCCAGCGGGTGTTCGTTCGGGCAGGCGAGGTGCTCCGAGAAGGTGCGGACCCGCTCCGGGCTGCCTTCCTCGGCGTCCACGAAGTCCGCCAGGACCCGGCCGTCGGCCAGCCCCAGGGCGGTCTCCACCGAATCGGTGAGCCGCTGCCGGATGCCGTCCTTGGCGACCAGGCGGTCAATCACAACCTCGATGGTGTGCTTGTACTGCTTACCCAGTTTGGGCGGATCGGAGAGCTGGACCAGCTTGCCGTCCACCTTGGCCCGGGAGTAGCCCTTGGCTGCCAGATCCTTGAACAGGTCGACGAACTCGCCCTTGCGGCCACGGACCACCGGCGCCAGGATCTGGTAGCGGGTCCCTTCCTCGAGTTCGAGGAGCTGGTCAGTGATCTGCTGCGGAGTCTGCCGGCTGACCGGTTCCCCGCAGACGGGACAGAACGGAGTGCCCACGCGAGCCCAGAGCAGGCGCATGTAGTCATGGATCTCGGTGATTGTGCCGACAGTGGACCGCGGGTTCTTGCTGGTCGACTTCTGGTCGATGGACACCGCAGGCGAAAGGCCTTCGATGAAGTCGACGTCGGGCTTGTCCACCTGGCCGAGGAACATGCGGGCATAGGAAGACAGGGATTCCACGTAACGGCGCTGGCCTTCGGCGAAGATCGTGTCGAACGCCAGGGAGGACTTGCCTGAACCCGAGAGGCCCGTGAAAACGATCATCGCGTCCCGGGGCAGCTCCAGGTCGACATTGCGCAGGTTGTGCTCCCGGGCGCCCTTAACGATCAGGCGCGAAAGATCGCCGCCATGGTTCGGTGTTTGGCCAGGGGAGAGTGAAGTCGCGGTAGACACGCTTTCCACTGTAGAACAATCTGAACTCGAACATGTATTCGATGAAGGCTGTGTTCACCCCTGGCGTAGGGCTGCCTCAATGTAGGACAGTGCTGTCTTCTCATCCACGCCGTTGGCTTTGACTGTGTGAGCAAAAACCCGGGCTGCTTCGGCCACGCGGCGCCGCCCGTTGTCCCCCGCCGCGGCTATGACCGTACCGGCCCGGGAACGGGTGGTAACGACTTCGGCCTGCTCCAGCTCGCGGTAGGCCCGGGCCACCGTATTTACCGCCAGGCCCAGCTGCGCTGCCAGGGCACGGACGGGAGGGAGGCGGGTGCCGACGGCCAGGCTGCCGTCGTTGGCGGCGTCAAGGATCTGCAGGCGGAGCTGCTCGTACGGCGGCACCGAACTTGATCCGTCGATCCGTACCCAGGAGAGCACGCCGTCGTCCATGCCACCGCTTTCTGTTGTGCTGCGGAGGCTGCGCGCCGCAGGTGTTGGAAGTCCCCTCAATCTTGCCATGTGCGGGGCCCGTCCACGGCCTGAGGAGGCTATTCCGGCGGTTCGGCCGCGGTGGCGGGTTCGCTGAACTGGGACTGGTAGAGCCCGGCATAGAACCCGCCTGCCTCCAGCAGGGCCGCATGGGTGCCCTGCTCCACGATCCTTCCGTCCCGCACGGCCAGGATCACGTCCGCGTCACGGATCGTCGACAGGCGGTGGGCGATCACAAAGGATGTACGGGCTTCGCGCAGGGCATTCATGGCCTGCCGGATGGCTATTTCGGTGCGTGTATCCACTGAGCTGGTCGCTTCGTCCAGCACCAGGATCGATGGATTTGCCAGCCAGGCACGGGCGATGGTGATCAGCTGCCGCTGCCCCTGGCTCAGGGAGCCGCCTTCCGCGGTCAGGACCGTGTCATAACCCTCCGGCAGCGACCGGACGAAGTGGTCCACATAGGTGGCCTTGGCCGCGGCCATGATCTGTTCCTCCGTGGCCCCGGGAGCCCCGTAGGCGAGGTTCTCGCGGATCGTTCCCTCAAAGAGCCAGGCGTCCTGGAGGACCATGCCAATACAGCGGCGCACATCGTCCCTGCGCATATCCATGGTGCTGACGCCGTCGATCGTGATCTCCCCGGAGTCGATGTCATAGAAGCGCATCAGGAGATTCACCAGAGTGGTCTTGCCGGCTCCCGTAGGACCGACGATCGCCACTGTCCGGCCGGGTTTGGCTTCGAAGGAGAGGTCCCGGATCAGCGGGGCCTCCGGCGTGTAGGAGAAGGAAACATTGCGGAATGCCACGTCTCCGCGGACCTGGCGCAGCACCACCGGGCGGGCGGGATCGGGGCTTTCCTCCCGGGAGTCGAGGAGGCCGAAGACGCGTTCGGCGGAGGCGACGCCGGACTGCAGCATGTTGATCAGTCCGCCCAGCTGCCCGAGCGGCTGGGAGAACTGCCGGCTGTACTGCACAAACGCCTGTACACCGCCGATCGACAGTGCCCCGCCGGCAACCTGGATCCCGCCCACGACGGCGACCGCCACGTAGTTCAGGTTCGAAATGAACATCATGACCGGCATGATGATCCCGGAGACAAACTGCGCGCGGAAGGTCGAGGAGTACAGCCGGTCATTCGCCGGCGCGAAACCCGCCACCACCCGTTCCTGCTGTCCAAAAGCCTTCACCACGTCCTGGCCGGTAAACATCTCCTCGATGTAGCCATTCACCTCGCCGGTGGTTTTCCACTGCGCCTTGAACTGCACCTGCGAGCGCCTGGCGATCAGGACGGTTACCAGAGCGGAGACCGGAACAGTGGCGACGGCTATCAGCGCCAGCAGCGGAGAGATCCACAGCATCATCCCCAGCACGCCCAGGATGGTCAGCACCGAGGTGATCACCTGGGTAATACTCTGCGAGAGCGTCTGGGCCAGGTTGTCGATGTCATTGGTGACCCGGCTCAGCACGTCCCCGCGGGACTCCCGGTGGAAATGGGACATCGGGAGGCGGAACAGCTTGGCATCCACGTCCCGCCGCAGCCGGTACATTGCGTTCTGCACAATCCGTGCCGTCACCCGTGCCTGGGCCCAGCCAAAGAAGAAGGAAGCCAGGTAAATAACCAGCACCCCCAGCAGCAGCGCCCCCAGGGCGCCGAAGTCGATCCCCTCGCCGGGAACGGCGTCCATGGCCGCGAGCATGTCCGCAAGCTGGTCCTCCCCCGAAGCGCGCAGGGCCGCCACCTGCGCTTCCTTGGGAACCCCCGGCTCCAGCGAGGCGCCGATCACGCCGTCGAAAATCACGTTCGTGGCGTCGCCCAGGACCTTGGGTGCGGTGACCGCGAGCGCCACGGAGACGACGGCGCAGACCGCCACCGCGGCGACCCGCCAGGTATCCGGGGACAGCAGCCGGAGCAGCCTCCCGGCGGAGGAAGCGAAATTGGCCGGTTTGGCCGCCGGAACCCCGCGGCCGGGCATGCTCACAGCGCCTCCTCAGGGGTGAGCTGGGATTCGACGATTTCCCGGTAGGTGGGGCTGGATTCCATGAGCTCGGCATGGCTGCCGGAACCGGCGATCCGCCCCTCCTCCAGGACGATGATCCGGGCAGCATCGGTGATGGTGTTGACCCGCTGCGCCACGACCAGCACGGTGGCATGGGCCGTGCGTTCCTTCAGGGCTGCGCGCAGCCGGGCGTCGGTGGCGAAGTCCAGGGCGGAGAAGCTGTCATCGAACAGGTAAATGGACGGTTGCACCACCAGTGCGCGGGCGATCGCCAGCCGCTGGCGCTGTCCGCCGGAGAAATTTGTGCCGCCCTGCTCCACGGCGTGGTCCAGCCCGCCCTCCGCTGCCCGCACGAATCCGGAGGCCTGCGCAATTTCCAGTGCCTCCCAGAGTTCCTCATCCGTGGCGCCGGGCTTGCCGAAGCGCAGGTTGGTCGCAATGGTGCCGGAGAACAGGTGCGCCCGCTGCGGCACCAGGCCGATGCCGGCGCGCAGGGAGTGCAGGGTGACGGCCGCCGTGTCCTGTCCATCGACGCTGATATTCCCCGCCGTGGGGTCCAGGAGCCGGGGAATGAGGTTGAGCAGAGTGGATTTACCGGCGCCCGTGGAGCCGATGACCGCCGTTGTCTGCCCGGGCAGCGCCTCGAAGCTGATCCCCTGCAGCACCGGGGCTTCGGCGCCCGGGTACGTGAAGCCCACGTCCCGGAACTCAAGCCGCCCGCCGTCGAACACCAGCTCCCGGGCATCCGGTGCGTCGCGGACGCTGGTACGCGTGTCCAGCACCTCATAGATCCGTTCGGCGCACACCGCGGCGCGGGGCAGCATCATGATCATGAACATGGACATCATCACGGCCATCAGGATCTGCATGATGTACGCGATGAAGGCGGTGAGTGCGCCGATCTGCATCTGCCCGGCGTCGATCCGGAAAGCACCGAACCACACGACCGCGACCGTGGCGGCATTCGCGACGAGCATGGCGGCCGGAAAGAGCAGCGCCAGGTACTGGGACACCCGCAGCTGCGTGCCGGTGAGATCCGAGTTGGCGCCGTCGAACCGCTGCTCCTCGGTGCGTTCCCGGACGAACGCCCGGATGACCGCAATCCCCATGATCTGTTCCCGCAGGACCCCGTTGACCCGGTCGATCTGCCGCTGCGCCCGGCGGAACAGCGGCACCAGCCGGCGCAGGATCAGGAGGATGATGACGAACAGCACCGGCAGGATCAGCAGCAGGATGCCGGAGAGGGGAATGTCCTGATTCAGTGCCAGCAGCACGCCGCCCACGCCCATGATCGGTGCCGAGACCATCATCGTCATGGTGAGCAGCAGGGACATCTGGACCTGCTGGACGTCATTGGTGGTGCGGGTGATCAGTGACGGCGCACCGAAGATCCCGACCTCGCGGCTGGAGAATGTCTCCACGTTGGTGAACAGGGCGGCGCGCACATTCCGGCCCACGCGCATGGCAGTGCGCGCCGAGTAGTAGGTCGCCGCAACGGAGCACACCACTTGAGCGGCCGTCACCGCCAGCATCCAGGCGCCAATCGACAGAATGGTCCCGGTGTCTCCCTGCACTACGCCGCGGTCAATGATGTCCGCATTGAGGGTGGGGAGGAACAGCGTCGCGGCGGTCTGCAGGAACTGCAGGACGACGACGGCGGCCACGGCACCCTTGAAGGGGGCCAGGTTTTCACGAACGAGCCGAACGAGCACGTATCCTCCCGGAACTGCCGGGCGGTCCGCCGGCATCATCCGAAACTACGCCCGTGACCCGAGCCGGGCAAGGGCGCCCCTGACACGCTCCCCGTGTGCACCCCGGGCACCCTGCAGGCCGTTTAGACTGGGCCGCATGTTGGATACGAAGAACGTCTCGATTAGAAGCGCGTCCGTGGGCTCAATGGACAACAACGTCTATGTGCTCACCGCAAAGAACTCGGGCACCCAGGTGCTGATTGATGCAGCGGATGATTTTCCGCGCATCCAGGCGCTGCTCGACGACGGAGCCGCCGATCTCTACGGCGGGCCTGCGGAGGCTGCCGTGCGGATGATCATCACCACCCACAGCCATCCCGATCACGTTCAGGCGCTCGCTGACGCCGTCGCGGCCACGGGAGCCCGCACCGCTGCCGGGACTGAGGATATCCCTGCGATCCCGGTGCCCACTGACGTGCCGCTGGCACACGGAAACGTGCTGGATTTCGACGGTTTCGACCTCGAAGTGATCAGCCTGCGCGGACACACCCCGGGATCCGTCGCCCTGCTCTACCGGGATCCGGAGGGGCCTGCCCACCTGTTTACCGGTGATTCGCTGTTCCCCGGCGGTCTTGGCAACACGCAGAAGGATCCGCAGAGGTTCAATTCCCTGTTCGCTGACGTATTCGAACGTATCTTCGAATACCTGCCGGATGACACGGTCGTCCACCCGGGCCACGGCTCCGGAACGACCCTTGGAGCGGAGCGTCCCCACCTGGCCGAGTGGAAGGAACGCGGCTGGTAAAGGGTTTTCCGGGAGCTGCGGGCCAGGGCTATTCCTTCCGCGCCACCATGAAGATGCGGCGGAACGGGAACACCGTGCCCCAGGACTTGGCCGGATACGCCCTCCGGAGCAGTTTGCCGTACTCCGCTTCAAATTCCGTGTACTCCTCAGCCGGCAGTGCAGCCATCACCGGACGCAGTGCCGTTCCCCGGACCCAGTCCAACACCGGGTCTTCCCCCGGGAGCACCTGCTGATAGCTGGTTTCCCAGACATCGGGGACAAACCCGGCGTCGAGGAGCAGCTCCAGGTACCGCTGCGGTTCAGTCACGGAGTCTTCGCCCCGCAGCACCCCGGCGAGCGCGGGACGCCAGCGCGGGGACTGGGCCAGGTCACGCATCAGGACGTGGGAGAGGCCGCCGAAGTTGCCGGGGACCTGGACGGCGATCCAGGAACCGGGATCGAGCTCCTTCGCCCAGCGTGCCAGCAGTCCTTCGTGTCCGGGGACCCACTGCAGGGCGGCGTTGGAGACACACACCCCGGGACCTGGCTGCGGCTCCCAGTCCTGGATGCTCCCCAGCGTGAAGGTGAGCTGCGGCGGGCCGCCGGCCATGGCACGCGCCTGGCGCACCATCTCCGGGGACGAATCCAGGCCCGTGACGGCGGCTCCGGGCCAGCGGTCGGCCAGGACAGCGGTCAACGCCCCGGTGCCGCAGCCCAGATCCACGGCCCACGCGGGGTCCGCGGCGCCGATCCTGGCCACCAGGTCGAAGAAAGGGCGGTCCCTGTGGGTGGAGAACTGCGTATACCGTGCCGGATCCCATCTCATGCCCGGGAGCCTAGCAGGCAGGGCCAGGCTGGCTGGGAGGGCCAAGCCGCGGAAACCCGGGGGGCCGTCCGGCGCTAGGCTGGTACTGAGATGAAACTACTTGAGCAGCTGCCCTCCGGTCCTTCCGCCACCCGCACCATCGACCCCGATGAGCTCTACACGTCCTTCCTGGAATGGGTGGAGAGCCGCGGCATGTCCCTGTACCAGGCCCAGGACGAGGCCGTGATGGAACTGGTTTCCGGCCACAACGTCATCCTGGCAACCCCCACCGGGTCCGGGAAGTCGATGGTGGCCATTGCCGCGCACTTCTACGCGATGGCCCTGGATGAGCGCAGCTACTACACCGCCCCCATCAAGGCACTGGTTTCCGAGAAGTTCTTCGCGCTCTGCGACATCTTCGGTGCGGAGAACGTCGGGATGGTCACCGGCGACTCCTCGGTCAACAAGGACGCGCCGATTATCTGCTGCACCGCCGAGATCCTGGCGAACATTGCCCTGCGCGAAGGGCCGGACGCCGACGTCGGAACCGTGATCATGGACGAGTTCCACTTCTACTCCGACCCGCAGCGCGGCTGGGCCTGGCAGGTCCCGCTTTTGGAGCTCCCGCAGACCCAGTTCCTGCTGATGTCCGCCACGCTGGGGGACATGACCCGGATCGCAACGGATCTCTCCGAGCTGACCAACCGGGACACGGTCACGGTCTCCTCCGTGGAGCGGCCCATCCCCCTGCATTACTACTACGTCGAGACCCCGGTCCAGGAATCCCTCGAGGAACTGCTGGCAACCAAGCAGGTTCCCGTGTACGTGGTGCACTTCAGCCAGATTGAAGCCATTGACCGTGCCCAGGCACTGATGAGCATCAATGTCTGCACCCGGGAGGAAAAGGACCGGATCGCCGAACTGATCGCCGGTTTCCGCTTCGCACCGGGCTTCGGCAAGACGCTGAACCGGCTGGTGCGGCACGGAATCGGCGTGCACCACGCCGGCATGCTGCCGAAGTACCGGCGGCTGGTGGAACAGCTGGCCCAGGCGGGGCTGCTGAAGGTCATCTGCGGCACCGACACCCTCGGTGTCGGCATCAACGTGCCGATCCGCACGGTCCTGATCACGGCCCTGTCCAAGTACGACGGCGTCCGCACCCGGCCGCTGAACGTCCGGGAATTCCACCAGATTGCCGGGCGCGCCGGGCGGGCCGGTTACGACACCGCGGGGACCGTCG
Organism: Arthrobacter pullicola; assembly: GCF_014836875.1. Taxonomy (GTDB): domain Bacteria; phylum Actinomycetota; class Actinomycetes; order Actinomycetales; family Micrococcaceae; genus Arthrobacter_B; species Arthrobacter_B pullicola. The sequence goes on from NZ_JACSQC010000003.1 coordinate 384,785, forward strand.
TCGTGCAGGCACCGGAGCACGTTATTGAGAACGCCAAGGCGATGGCGAAAGCCAAAGCCAAGTTCGGCGATGACCAGAAGAAGCTCCGCCAGGTCGCGAAGAAGAAACCGCAGGCGGGTTTTGTGTCCTGGGGCGAACCCACCTTCACCAAACTGGTGGAGGGAACTCCGGAACCGCTGACCTCCAGCTTCAACGTCACCCACGCCATGCTGCTGAACCTGCTCGAACGCCCGGGCGACCCGTTCCGTGCCGCCAAACACCTGCTCACGAACAACCACGAGACCCGCTCCTCGCAGCTGAAGCTCATGCGGAAGGCACTGGGCATCTACCGCGAACTGAAAACGGCCGGCATCGTGGAGAAGCTGCCCACCCCCGATGCCGACGGCCGCCAGGTCCGGCTCAAGGTGCATCTGCAGCCGAACTTCGCGCTCAACCAGCCGCTCTCCCCCTTCGCCATGGCTGCACTGGAAATCCTGGACCCGGAAAGCCCGTCCTACGCCCTGGACGTGGTCTCGGTGATCGAGGCGACGCTGGAGAAGCCGCGGCAGGTCCTCTCCGCCCAGGAGAAGAAAGCGCGGGGCGAAGCCATTGCCGCCATGAAGTCCGAGGGCATCGAGTACGACCAGCGGATGGCCCTGCTGGAGGAGGTCACGTATCCGCAGCCGCTCGCGGAGCTGCTCTTCCAATCCTTCGAGGTGTACCGCAGCGGCGCTCCCTGGCTGGGCGACTTCGAGCTGACTCCAAAGTCCATCGTCCGGGACATGTACGAACGGGCCATGAGCTTCGGCGAATACGTGGCGTTCTACTCGCTGGCCCGCTCCGAAGGCGTGGTGCTGCGCTACCTGGCCGACTGCTACAAGGCCCTGCTGCAGACGGTTCCGCCCGAAGCCCTGCGTGAGGACCTCTCCGACATCATCGAGTGGCTGGGCGAACTGGTCCGGCAGACGGATTCCTCCCTGCTGGACGAATGGGAGGAACTCGCCGCAGGAATCGATTCCTCCGCAGGCAGCGAACCCGTGCTGCCCCCTGCTCCGGAAAAGCTCACCGCCAACACCCGCGCCTTCCGTGTGATGGTCCGCAACGAAATGTTCCAGCGGGTAAAACTGTTCGCTGATGAGGACGACGCCGCGCTGGGCACGCTTGACGCCGGCTCAGGCTGGGATGCGGACCGCTGGGCGGATGTGCTGGATGCGTACTTCGAGGAGCACGACGACATTGACGACGGCCCTGATGCCCGCGGACCGCAGCTGCTGATCATCAAGGAGCTGCCCGGCAAATGGGAGGTGCGGCAGATCTTCAAGGACCCTGCCGGGCACCTGGACTGGGGGATCACCGCCGAGGTTGACCTGGCCGCGTCGGATGAAGCCGGAAGCCCCGTGATCCGCGTGATCCACGCCGGGCGCCTGGACTAGCCCGGGCTATCCGGCCGCGAGCCAGTGAACGTACGCGGCCATGCTCAGGGCATCTGCTATCTCACCGGCCGCGGCCAGCTGGGGGAACTGCTCAACGGGAACCCAGCGCAGGCCGTCGGTCTCCCCGTCCGCCGCCTCGACGGGGGCTGCGGACGGAAGCTTGGCGGTGACGACGACGGCGGAGCCCTGCAGCAGCGAGGTGTCCGCCCAGACGTTTCCAAGGGGCGTGAAACCCGTCCCCGCCAGCCCGGTCTCTTCCCGCAGCTCACGTTCCGCGTCCCGTCCGGCCTGGGCCCGGACTGATCCGGTGCCGCCCTGGGTGCCGAAGCCGCGGGGGAATTCGAGGAACGAGCGTCCAGCAACCGGCCGGAAGTGCTCCACCATGGCAAACCGGCCCTCGTGCACGGCCACTATCACAACACCGGGTACACCGCCGTCGGCCACGAACCTGTGCTGCTTCCAGGTCTTGCCGTTCCGGGACACCTCGAAGGTCCAGAGCTCGAGGCGCGGCGGCCCGTTCCAGGCATAAACCAGTTCCGGGTTGCTGCCCTCCGCGGTGCTCATGCCTTCATCCCCGGGAAGTGGATATACGTTCTCATTCGTTTCCTTCTGGTCGCATGCAGGTCCGCCAGCTCGACGAGCGGAACAGCGACTGCAATTGACAACACTGACAACAACGCGGTGCTTACACCGGTAAAGAGACTGTCGGAAAAACCGGCCGCCAACGCACCCGTGATTGCCGGGAAAAGCGTCAGGCCAACCTTTGTCCACATGGCGCGGCGCACCTGTGGGCGGCTGACGGTGGAATTGGCCTGAGCTACCGCATACGCAAGGTTATCCGACGTCTTTTGGGACGGATTCGCATGCCAGTCACGGATAGCCTCCCGTGCCTGGTGCCGCAGCAGGGCATAGGCCTGCGGAGGCATGTCATGGAGCATTGAGACGAGGCTGCCCTGGAACTGGATGGTATCCGCGTCCCTGCTGCCGGTACTCCCCCGGCTGAAGCGGCGTATCGGCACGGCGGCGTCCGCTTCCTCCCGGAACCGCAGCCAGGTTGTCCCATGCTGGCGGGCCAGCGCATCGAAATATGAGCTCATCCACCAGTCAGCGAGTGCATTCCTATGCCCTGCGGCGGACGGCTGCAGTGACTGGAGGTACTCCCGGGCCAAGGACCGCTGGTCGATGCCGGCCAGATCCTCCTGGGCGGCTGCGAGTTCGGCATCGTCGAAACGCGGACGACGCCGGAGCGCGTCCAGCAGGTTGAAATTCCCCTCCCACTGCCGGACAGCGATCCGCTGTGCAGCAGCCTCCGCGAACCACGTTTCCCAAGCATCGGCCAGTTCGGCGAAAACCCCCGTCGGCTCGTCGATGCCGGCCGCGTCCGGTCCCAGTGAGGCTGCCTGCAGCTCAGCAGCGACTGTGCGGGCCACCTCTGCCCTGCTGCAGTCCCTGAGCCGCTCGCTGCGCCGCAGGTGCAGGTTCGCCGCCACGTTCTGCTGCAGATCAGGTGCCAGCCTGCTCAGCGCGGAGAACTCGAACTTTTTGAGGGTAGCGGCCTGCTCATCCTTATCCAGGAGCATGGAACGCAGGCTCTCCTCCAGCGAGGGAGCCCTGCAGAGCACAGTCAGCGACTCCTGGCCCAGATCCCGGACGAGGACGGCACGCACGGTTCCGGGACCCCGGTCCAGGAACAGGACGCCATCCAGGAGCTGGACATCAAGCAGCAGGATGTTCCTGCTGAGCAAGTCCGCAGCACGGAGCATCCCGGTGAAAGAGGTGGCGCCGGCGGGGAGGTCCTGCTCTGCCTGATCAAAGAACCTGCTGTTCTCAGGCACGTATCTGCCGAAGCAGTTTCTCTGTTCGAGGGTGTCGAAATCGAAAACCAGAGACTGCTTCAGCTGAACTGTGCGCGTGTTCTTACCCAGCGAATTCACCGCCCCCGTTGTCGTTCCAGCGAATTGCGCTGACAGCGGGCACGCGCCGGAGAATCCGTGGCACCGCTGCGGCAGGACTTGCCAGTGACCATTATCCATTGGTAGGCCGCGTCTTTTTGCCGCAGGGCGCACAGAGAGCTCAAGGCCCGGGCCCCTGGACTAGGCTGGGAACCATGCAGATCCGAGCCGCCCGCAGAGCCGACGTTCCCGTAATCCTTGAGCTGATTCATGAGCTCGCCATCTACGAGAAGGAACCCGACGCGGTCAAGAACACGCCAGAGGCACTGGAACAGCACCTCTTCGGTGACCACCCGGCCGTGTTTGCGCACGTGCTGGAAGATAATGGCACTGTCCAGGGGTTCGCGCTCTGGTTCCTGAACTACTCCACCTGGGAGGGCGTCCATGGGATCTGGCTGGAGGACCTCTACGTGCGTCCCGAAGGGCGCGGCCGCGGATATGGAAAGGCGCTCCTGCGCAGCCTGGCGCAGCTCGCCGTCGACCGTGGCTATGCCCGGGTGGAATGGTGCGTACTGAACTGGAACGAGCCCTCCATCCAGTTCTACAAGTCGCTGGGCGCCGAACCCATGGATGACTGGACCACGTATCGGCTCACCGGCGGGGCCCTGGACGAATTCGGTGCGGCTGAACCCGGCCAGACCCGGACCGTATGAGCATCCCGCACATAGCATCGGAGCCCGTCACCATCCGCGGTATGCGGGTGGTCGAACACCGGTTCAGCGTGCCGCTGGACCACTCCTGGCCGGACAGCGAACAGATCACGGTCTTTGCCCGTGAATACTCGGACCCCGAAATCTCCGGCACCGAGGATCTGCCCTGGCTGCTGTATCTGCAGGGCGGCCCAGGCGGCAAGGGGAACCGGCTGCTGCAGTTCGGTGGCTGGACCAAGGCCGCTTCCCGCCGGTTCCGGATCCTCATGCTGGATCAGCGCGGGACCGGACTCTCAACGCCCGCTAACCGGCAGACCCTCGCCGCCCGCGGGGACGCCGCCAGTCAGGCAGAGTACCTTGCGCATTTCCGGGCAGATTCCATTGTCCGGGACGCCGAACTTATCCGCACAGCCCTGGGCTCCGGCCCGTGGAGCATCTACGGACAGTCCTACGGGGGTTTCTGCGCCCTCACGTATCTCTCCTTCGCCCCGGAAGGGCTGAAGGAGGTCCTGATCACCGGCGGACTGGCCCCGTTGACCGGCCCGGCGGACCGCGTTTACCAGGCAACGTTTGCCCGGGTGGCGGCCCGGAACAAGGAGTATTTCGCCAAATATCCCGGCGACCGGGAACTCACCACCCGGATAGCCCGGCATCTGGAGGAAGTCCCGGAGTTCCTCCCTGACGGCGAACGGCTGACCGTGCGGCGTTTCCAGATGGCTGGTTCCTTCCTGGGCGGCAACACCCGCATGGACGGGCTTCATCACCTGCTTGAAGAGGCATTCATTCCAACGCCGTCCGGAGACCGGCTCTCAGACACGTTCCTGACCGCCGTCTGGCAGCTGGCGAACAGGTCCACCAACCCGCTGTATGCGCTGATGCATGAATCGATCTATGGCCAGGGCGAAGCCACGAACTGGGCGGCCTGGCGGGTTCTCTCCGCCTACCCGCAGTTCCGGCCGGATGCGCCCGAGCCGCTCTACACGGGCGAGATGGTGTACCCGTGGTACTTCGAGGAGGATCCGGGCCTGCGTCCCTTGCAGGAAACCGCGCAGCTACTGGCAGCGAAATCCGACTGGCCCGACCTCTACGACACAGATCAGCTCGCCCGCAGCACGGTGCCGGCCGCTGCTGCCGTCTACACCGACGACATTTACGTTGACCGCGGCCTCTCCCTGGAGACAGCCGCCGCAGTGAATGGCCTCCGGGTCTGGGAGAGCGCTGACTTCCACCATGACGGTATTGCCGACGACGGCGAAGCCATCTTCAACCGGCTGCTGGGCATGGTGCGCTCAGGCGAGTCGTAGGCAGATCCAGCCCGCGGTCTGTTGGAGCGGTCTGCTCCCGGCCTACCCTGTCAGCTAGGAATGCAAGGCGGCGGAAGGCCCTGACATGGCACCCAGTACACGTTTGGACGCCCCCCGGACCGAACATCCGGTCCCCGATGCTCCCAGATGGCGCAGGATCCTGTCCGCTGTCCTCGGTGTGTTCAGCGCCCTGCTGCTCGTAGCCGCGGTAACGGCCGGCTACGCGGCAAGTCTGGTGAGCAACACTGACCGGTACGTGGACACTGTTGGCCCGGTGATCCAGGACCCAGCCGTGCAGGCGAACCTGTCCCAGCAGATTGGAGACCAGATTACCGAACGGCTGGACATCAGCACCACCGTCGATGACGCCCTTTCCAGCCTTGACGATTCGCGTGCTTCGCAGGTGCTCGCCGCCGCCCTGGGACCGGTCATCGCTGACCGCACGAATGCCATGATCGACAACACCGTGACCAGGGCGGTCTCCAGCCAGGCCTTCGCCAATCTTTGGGTGGATGCCAACAGAAGAGCCCACGAAGCGCTGGTCCGCGCCATGGACAACGATTCGGGCGATATCGCTTCCATCGCACCGAACGGCGACGTCACCATCTCAACGACGGCGATGATCGGTGAAGTGAAGTCCCGGCTGCTGGCGAAGGGTGTGTCCGCGGCGTCAGCGATCCCCGACGGTGCCGGGCGGGACTTCACTGTCTTCCACGCGCCGGGCCTGGCCTCGGCGCTCTCCGCGCTTGCAGCGCTGGAACGCGTGGCGGCTGTTCTTCCGTGGGCCGCCCTGGTGGCTGCTGCCGCCGCCGTCCTGCTGGCTCCGCGGGGCAGACGCCTGCGGGCCGGCCTGGTGATTGCAGTGGCCAGCGCCGCGGCGGCCCTCGTGCTGGTGCTGGCGCTGCGCATCGTCCAGCAGATGGGCGTCCAGGAGCTGACGGGCAGTGCAGTATCCCCTGACGCGGCTGCGGCCCTCAGCGATGCGTTCCTGGGCCCGCTTGCCGCCGCACTTCGGACGGTGCTGGTGCTTGGCCTGCTTGCGGTGCTGGTGCTTTATGCTGCAGGGCACCCGGCCCAATGGCAGCCGTGGATGCTGCGTTACCAGCGCTGGTGCCAGGGTATTGCTGCGGGAATCGTCGTGCTGGTGCTGTTCATTCCCGGGCTGACCGCCGGCACCACACTCGGTATCGCCGTCGTGCTGGTCGGTTTGATCGTCGTCCTTGAGGTGCTCGGCCGGCAGAAGGCGGCGAACCAGCCGCCAGCCACGCCGCCGCCCGCCCCTCCGTCTTCATCCACCCCGCCGGCCCCGCCCACCCCACCGTCTTCATCCACCCCGCCAGCCCCGCCCACTGCACCGGTCTCCGCCTAGCCCGGCAGCACTTCGTGCCGGGCCAGGCGGAGCCGGGCTGCTTAGGCCAGCGCCTTGGCCTTGAGCCGGCCGAACTCGTCGTTGGTGATCAGTCCTTCATCCAGCATGGATTTGGCGGAACTGATCTGTTCGGCGGCGCTCTGGGTTCCGGCTGTCTGGCGGATGTACTGTGCCGTCTGTTCTTCTGCCTCGTGAGCCCGGCGGACACTCCGGGCCGCCATGCCCTTCCCCCTCGCAATCACGTAGACCAGGGCCGTCAGATAGGGAACAAACAGCAGGAAGAAGATCCAGACTGCCTTCAGCCAGCCGTTCATGCTGTCATCGCGGAAAATGTCCGCGAAGATCTGGAACAGCAGCATGAGGTAGGCGAAAAGGAAGAACACCGCGATGATTGACCATAGGACTTCGAAGAAGTTCATTGCTGCTCCTCGGGAGCGTGAAGCGGAAACAAAATGGCCCCTAAAGGCCGTGGGTGTCCCTATTCGGGATGGTCGTAGTAGATGAAGGCTAGCACCGGCGTCCGGCCAGGTCGCTGGTGGACGCCGGTTCTGCCGCCCCCATAAACAAAACGGCTGCCCGGCAGGTTCCCCCGCCGGGCAGCCGCAGCAGCTGCTTCAGTGTTTCCTAGTGCTCCGGGGAGTTTCCGGGTACCCGCGGATCGGAGGCCCGGAACCGGGCCTGAGCTTCTTCCGAAATCTCCGGCAGCTCAACGTCCGGACGGTTCTGGGAAGCCTTTTCCGCGGCGCGGTAGGTCGCCGAAACATTCTCGTAGGCCTGGACGCGCTCCTCATGCGCAGCGTCCTCTCCCAGGCTGCGGTACACGGTCAGGGCGTTCTCCAGGGACGCAACGGCCTGGACGGCTTTGGCCTTCGGGCTGAGCAGGCTGGCCACTGTCGCAATGACGATGGTGCCTAGGATGACGGCCAGGGAAACGAAGGTCGGGATTTCCGGGGCCCAAGCCACCGGCTCGCCGCCGTTGATGAACGGCAGCTCGTTGACGTGCAGCGCATGGAGGATGAGCTTCACGCCGATGAAGGCCAGGATGATGGACAGTCCGTGCTTGAGGTAGATCAACCGGTCCATGAGTCCGCCCAGGAGGAAGTAGAGCTGGCGCAGGCCCATGAGCGCGAAGATGTTGGCGGTGAAGACAATAAATGCGCTCTGGGTGAGGCCGAAGATGGCCGGGATCGAGTCCACCGCGAACATCAGGTCCGTGACCCCGATGGTGATGAAGACAACCAGCATCGGGGTGAAGACCTTTTTGCCGTCGACGACCGTGCGGATCTTGCCTGCGTCGAATTTGTCCGTCATCGGCAGGAAGGAAGTGAGCCGGCGGATGAGTTTGTTGTCGCTGCCGGCGTCTTCATCCTCGCCGTTGTCAGTGGCCTGCTTGTACGCGGTCCAGAGCAGGAAGGCGCCAAAAATGAAGAAGACCCAGCTGAAGTTCTCGATCACTGCGGCACCGATGATGATGAAAATTCCACGCAGGATCAGGGCAATGATGATGCCGAACATCAGCACTTCCTGCTGGTACTTACGCGGTACCGAGAAGCGGGCCATGATGATGATGAACACGAACAGGTTGTCGATGCTCAGGCTGTATTCCGTGACCCAGCCTGCGACGAACTGGCTGCCGTACTCGGGTCCGGTGAAGACGAACATCATGGCGGCGAACAGCAGGGCCAGTCCCACGTAAAAGCCGACCCACAGGCCGGCTTCCTTCATGGACGGTTCGTGGGGGCGTTTGACGACCAGGAGAAGGTCGAAAAGCAGGACCAGTCCCAGGATGATAAACGTGCCGACCTCAAAGGCGACAGGTAATGCGGGCATGTAGAAAGACCTTTCAGAGCACGGAAAAGGCAGGGTCTTCCGGTTTCCTCCCGAACTGCCCCACCGACGCCAAGCAGTCTATCTCAGGCGTGCCCGGCGTTCTGCATCTGGCGCAGTTCCTTCTTGAGGTCGCCTACCTCATCACGGAGCCTGGCGGCCAGTTCGAACTGCAGCTCCCCTGCCGCCGCGTGCATCTGCTCCGTGAGCTGCTCGATCAGTCCGGCCAGGTCCTCGGCAGGTGCAGCGGCCAGCCCGTCCCGGCGGACGTTCTTGGCCTTACCCTTGGTCTTCTTGCGCGCGGTCTCTTCGAGCAGCGCCTTGGTGTCCGCGTCCTCGCGGGCCAGTGAATCGGTGATGTCCGCGATCCGCTTCCGCAGGGGCTGCGGGTCCACACCGCGCTCCTTGTTGTAGGCAACCTGGATGGCCCGGCGCCGGTTGGTTTCATCAATGGCATGCGCCATGGAATCGGTGATCCGGTCGGCATACATGTGGACCTGGCCGGAGACGTTACGGGCCGCTCGGCCAATGGTCTGGATCAGGGAGGTCGAGCTGCGCAGGAAGCCTTCCTTGTCTGCGTCCAGGATGGACACCAGGGAGACTTCCGGAAGGTCCAGGCCTTCACGGAGCAGGTTGATGCCCACCAGGACGTCGAAGGTGCCCAGCCGCAGTTCGCGCAGCAGCTCCACCCGGCGCAGGGTGTCGACGTCGGAGTGCAGGTACTCGACCTTGACGCCGTTCTCGAGGAGATAGCCGGTGAGGTCCTCGGCCATGCGTTTGGTCAGGGTGGTCACCAGAACACGTTCGTCCTTCTCGGTCCGCGTCCGGATCTCCGCCAGCAGGTCATCGATCTGGCCCTTGCTGGGCTTAACCACGACTTCCGGGTCAACCAGGCCGGTGGGACGGATGATCTGCTCCACCACACCGTCGGCCTTGCCCAGCTCGTACTTGCCCGGTGTTGCGGACATATAGACCGTCTGGCCAATCCGCTCCAGGAACTCATCCCACTTGAGCGGCCGGTTGTCCATGGCCGACGGGAGCCGGAAACCGTGCTCCACGAGGGTCCGCTTGCGGGACATGTCCCCCTCGTACATGGCACCGATCTGCGGAATCGTGACGTGGGATTCGTCGACCACCAGCAGGAAGTCATCGGGGAAGTAGTCCAGCAGGCAGTGCGGTGCTGTGCCCGGCCCGCGGCCGTCGATCCAGCGTGAGTAGTTTTCGATCCCGTTGCAGAAGCCCATCTGCTGCATCATTTCCAGGTCATAGGTGGTGCGCATCCGCAGCCGCTGCGCTTCGAGGAGCTTGTTCTGCCCTTCGAGCTCGGCGAGGCGTTCACGCAGTTCGTTCTCGATGCCGGTGATGGCCCGGTTCATCCGTTCCGGTCCGGCAACGTAGTGCGAGGCGGGGAAGACGTACATTTCCTCTTCGTCGCGGATCAGGTCCCCGGTGAGCGGATGCAGGGTCTGGATACTCTCGATTTCGTCGCCGAAGAACTCGATCCGGATGGCCTGTTCCTCGTACATCGGGATGATCTCCACGGTGTCGCCGCGGACCCGGAAGGTGCCGCGGTGGAAGTCCATGTCGTTGCGCACGTACTGCATGGACACGAAGCGGCGCAGCAGGTCGTCGCGGTTCATTTCCATGCCGCGGCGCAGGGTCACCATGCCGCGGATGTATTCTTCAGGCGTGCCGAGACCGTAGATGCAGGACACGGTTGCCACCACGATCACGTCGCGCCGGGTCAGCAGGGCGTTGGTCGCCGAGTGACGCAGGCGCTCCACCTCCTCGTTGATGGAGGAGTCCTTCTCAATGAAGGTGTCCGTCTGCGGGACGTACGCTTCGGGCTGGTAGTAGTCGTAGTAGGAAACGAAGTATTCCACCGCGTTGTTCGGCAGCAGTTCCCGAAACTCGTTGGCCAGCTGGGCCGCCAGGGTTTTGTTCTGGACCATCACCAGGGTGGGCCGCTGCACCTGCTCCACCAGCCAGGCCGCGGTGGCGCTTTTACCGGTACCCGTGGCGCCCATCAGGACGACGTCTTTTTCGCCGGCGTTGATGCGTTCGGCCAGTTCCTTGATGGCCGTCGGCTGGTCACCGGCAGGTGAGTAGTCACTGACCACCCGGAACGGAGCAACAACACGATTGATGTCCTGCGCAAGACTCATGGTTTAACGCTACTCCGGGATGCGGTCAGCTCTTGTCCGTATTGCTCACGGCATAACGCCATGGCTGCCCCGGCTACGCCCGGTCAGCCCGCAGCCGCTGTTCGTTCAGGGGCACCAGCTGCTTCTCCCAAAGCTCCTTGACGGCCGCCACCAGCTGATCAGGGGTGCCGGTGTTATTGAGCACGACGTCGGCTGCCGCGGCCCGCTGTGCGGCTGTCGCCTGGGCGGCGATCCTCGCCTGCGCATCGGCAGGATCCATGCCGCGGTCCCGGATCATACGCTCCATCCGCAGCTCTTCCGGGGCTTCGACCACCAGGACGAAGTCGTAATTCCCCGCCTGCCCGGTCTCCACCAGCAGCGGGACGTCCTGGACCAGGATCCCGTCCCGGGGAACCTGGGACGCCAGCTCGGCGGCGCGGGCGCGCACCAGCGGATGAACGATGCCGTTGAGCACAGCGCGCCGTTCATCGTCTCCGAAGACCACAGCCGCCAGGGCAGCCCGGTCAAGCGTGCCGTCGCCGGCCAGTATTTCCGGACCAAAGGCGCCGACGACGGCGGCAAGTCCCTCAGTCCCTGGAGCGACCACCTCGCGGGCCAGCGCATCGGCGTCGATAAGCACGGCACCGCAGTCCGCCAGGGTCTGGGCGGCCAGCGATTTGCCGGCAGCGATCCCGCCGGTCAGTCCAACCTTGAGCATGGCTCCCACCCTACCCGGAAGCCCGGTGGGCGGGACGGCACCTAGACTGGAACTGTGAGTGATTTCGACGCGGCGGCGGGGCGCTACACAACCATCGCCGGGGAGCACCGCAGCGAACTCGAAATCAAGCGCTCACGCTTCATCACGGTGCTGCGGCGGACGGAAACCGAGCAGCAGGCCCGTGAACTGGTGGCGCAGCTGCGCCGGGAATTCCACGACGCGCGGCACCATTGCAGCGCCTTTGTCCTTGGTCCGGACCGGTCTGTTCAGCGCTCCAATGACGACGGCGAGCCTTCCGGGACCGCCGGGATTCCCATGCTGGAAGCCCTGACCAAACGGGAGACCTTTGACGGTGCTGCCGATCTGAGCGACATCACCGCCGTCACCGTCCGCTACTTCGGCGGGATTCTCCTGGGCGCCGGCGGTTTGGTGCGGGCCTACTCCGCGTCGGTGTCCCAGGCGCTTGCCACCGCTCCCCTGCTCCAGCGCAGGCGCATGCAGCTCTATGCGGTGTCGGCGGACCATGCCAATGCCGGGCGGCTGGAGAATGAGCTGCGGAGCGCTGGATACAGCATCAGAGGCACCGACTACGGCCCGGGCGGAGCCAGCATCACCGTAGCCCTGCCTGACGTCCCCGGCGGCGCCGATGCCTTTTTGGACCGGCTGGCGTCCCTCACCGCCGGCGGGTCCGCCGCCGAACCCCTCGCTACCGAATGGATCGACCTGTGACATCCGCTGCACCTTTCGCCTTCGATGTACTCGGCCGTGCCCCCGACGTTGAGGCTGAGAATCTCCAGGCCTACGACAGTGCGGACCGGCTGCTGCTGGATACGGCTGCGGATGATCTGGCAGCTGCCGAATCCGGCACGGTCAGCGTGATCGGGGATGCCTACGGTGCCCTCACCCTGGGGGCCGCGGCCCTGCACGGCCTCCACGGACTGCGGGTCCAGCAGGATCCGCTCTCCGGGGAACTTGCCCTCGACGCCAATGCCCGGGACCTGGGACTCGGGGACACCTACTCGCACCATGGGCTGGACCGCAGCCTCGTGGCCGGCGCCCGGCTGGTCCTCCTGCGCCTGCCGCGGTCTCTGGATGCCTTGGAGGAGATTGCGGCCGTCATTGCCCGGGACGCACACCCGGAGGTATGCATTTATGCGGGCGGGCGGGTCAAGCACATGACCACCGCCATGAATGACGTCTTGGGCCGGTACTTTGGCTCCGTCACTGCGGGACTGGGGCGGCAGAAGTCCCGGGTCCTGACTGTGTCCGTTCCCCTGCCCGAAACGGAGCGCCCGGAACCGCGCTTTCCGCTGGCCGCTGCGTACGACGTCGGGCTTCCGGTTCCGCTCCAGCTGCGGGCCCGCGGCGCGGCCTTCGGCGGCGCTGCGCTCGACCCTGGTACACGCTTCCTCCTTCCGCATCTGGCGCAGGCACGGCCCGCGGCGGAAGTGGTGGACCTGGGTTGCGGAAACGGAGCCATCGCCGCCTACCTTGCCCTGACCCGGCCGGAGGTACGCGTCCTGGCCTCCGACCAGTCGGAGGCCGCGGTTGCCTCGACTGCCCTGACACTGGAAGCGAACGGCGTCGCCGGAAACGCCGTCGTGCGCCGGGCTGATGCCCTGAGCTGGCTCAGTGATGCCTCCCAGGAACTGGTGGTGCTGAATCCTCCGTTCCATATCGGTGCCACTGTCCATGCGGGGATTGCCCTGAAACTCTTTGCGGACGCCGCCCGGGTCCTGAAGCCCGGCGGCGAACTGTGGACGGTCTGGAACAGCCACCTCGCCTACAAGCCTGCACTGAACCGCCTGGTGGGGCCCACCCGGCAGGTTGCGCGCAACCCGAAATTCACGGTCACGGTGTCCACCGCGCGCTAGTTTCCGCCCCGCCGTATAACGTTCGGGAAAAGTTCAGAGAGCGCTCTCTTGACAGTGAAGCCCGTCACACCTAGGCTCTCAGCAACATCAGAGAGCGCTCTCTGGGCGGTTCGGCAGCTTGGACCGCGACGGGCTCTTTGGATAGATCCACAGTTAGCGTCCCGTCCCAGGACAAGCCCAGTTACCACTCGGCACGGTCCTCCCCCGGGATATGAACCGGCAAGACACACACAAAGGAGTGACCGTGAAAAAGTTCCGACATTCAGCAGCTGTGGTGGCAGGTGCTGCGGCAGTTGCCCTGCTCGCCGCCGGCTGCGGAGGCAGCAGCGGCAACAGCAGCGAGCCCGCCTCGGAGAACAACCCGATTGAACTCTCCGTCACCACGTTCGGCACCTTCGGGTACGAAGATCTCTATGGGGAATACGAAGACGCCAACCCGGGCATCACCATCAAGGCCAACAACATCGACACCGGCGGCAACGCACGGACCGACCTTTTCACGAAGCTCGCCGCCGGCTCAGGCGTCAGCGACGTGGTGGCCATCGAAGAGGGCTGGCTCGGCGCCATCATGGAGGTCTCGGACAAGTTCGTGGACCTGAATGAATATGGCGCAGAGGACATCAAGGACAACTGGGTCGATTGGAAGTACAAGCAGGGCACCGATCCTGATGGCCGCGTCATCGGCTACGGCACCGACATTGGACCGCAGGGCATCTGCTACAACGGTGACCTGTTCGAAGCCGCGGGGCTGCCGAGTGACCGCGACGCCGTCGCCGAACTCCTGGGCGGAGCAGACGCCACGTGGGAGAAGTACTTCGAGGTCGGTAACCAGTACAAGGATGCCAGCGGAAAAGCCTGGTTCGACCAGGCTGGCTTCGTGTGGAACTCCATGGTGAATCAGATGGAGGAGGGCTACTACACGAAGGACGGTGAGCTGAACATCGAGGGCAATGATGCGATGATCGCCAACTTCAAGATGCTCTCCGGCTCGATTGATGACGGCCTGTCTGCGAACCAGGAAGAGTGGAAGTGGAACAACGGACAGTCCTTCCTCGACGGCACTTTCGCCACCATGGTCTGCCCCGGCTGGATGCTCGGAAATATCCAGGGCGGCATTGAAACCGCAGGCGGCTCCACCGACAGCGGCTGGGACTTTGCAGATGTGTTCCCCGGCGGTGCGTCAAACTGGGGCGGTGCTTTCCTCTCGGTGCCGGAAACCTCGGACCACAAGGAGGAAGCTGCCAAGCTCGCCGCCTGGCTGACGGACCCCCAGCAGCAGATCAAGCAGTCCGCAGCAGCGGGCAACTTCCCCAGCACCCTTGAGGCGCAGGAACAGCTTGCCTCTGATGCAACTCCGAACGAGTGGTTCAACGACGCCCCCACCGGAGCCATCCTGGCCTCGCGCGCCGAAGGCGTAGAGGCCCAGTTCAAGGGGCCGGACGATTCAGTCATCCAGGAGAAAGTCTTTGGCCCGGCCATCGATGACATGGAGACAGGTACCGCGAACGCGGACCAGGCATGGGAGAAGGCACTGCAGCTCCTCAACGACCTGGTCATCAACAACTAGCAGCACCGCACGCGGGGCCTCCTTCGGGGGGCCCCGCCCGGAGCACGGGAGTCTGCCATGACCGCCACACTGAACCGGCCTGTCCAGAAGAAACCGGTTAAGCCGCGGAAAACGTTCCGCCAACGCCTTTCCAAATGGGATATGAAGGCGTCCCCTTACCTCTACATTTCACCGTTCTTTATTCTCTTCGGCATTACCGGCCTGTTCCCCCTGGTATATACCTTCTGGGTATCCCTGCACGAATGGCACCTGCTCAAGGGACAGGGTGACTTTGTCGGGCTGCAGAATTTCGCCAGCGTGCTGGGCGACACCCGATTCTGGGGCTCGCTCTTCAACACTTTTTCGATTTTCCTCCTCTCCGCGGTTCCCCAGCTGGTAGTTGCGGTGTTCCTGGCGGCCATCCTTGACCAGCATCTGCGGGCCAAGACGTTCTGGCGTATGTCGGTGCTGCTGCCCTACGTTGTCACGCCCGTGGCGGTGGCGCTGATCTTCTCCAAGATGTTCTCCGAGGAGAACGGCCTGCTCAACAATCTGCTGGGCAACTTCGGCGTCGATCCGATTATGTGGCAGAACGGCACGTTGCCCAGTCACATTGCGATTGCCACCATGGTCAACTGGCGATGGACCGGCTACAACGCACTGATCCTGCTGGCCGCCATGCAGGCCGTCCCCCGCGATCTGTACGAATCGGCAGCGATCGACGGCGCCGGCGCCTTCCGGCGGTTCTTCAGCATCACACTGCCGAGTATCCGCCCCACCATGATCTTCGTGATCATTACTGCCACCATCGGCGGCCTGCAGATCTTTGCTGAGCCCAAGCTGTTCGACCCGGTCAATGCCGGCGGTATCCAAGGCCAGTTCCAGACGACAGTGCTGTTCCTGTGGGATATGGGCTTCCAGAGACAGAACTTTGGCAAGGCCTCAGCCGTGGCCTGGCTGCTGTTCCTGATCATTGTGCTGGTGGGCATGGTCAACTTCCTTATTTCCAAGCGGATCGCCACCGGGGATTCCCAGCGGCCACGTGCCTCAAGGAGAAAGTCATGAGTGTCCTACAGCGAGCCCGGGCAATCCCAGGAACCGGGACGGGGTCAGGGGCCGGGAAGCCGATCCGCAAACGGCGCACGGGGCAGTCCTTCGGCAGCGGCCGTCGTCCCGGGTTCCTGACCTACGGGATCCTCCTGGTTTTCCTGTTCTGCTCCGCCTACCCTCTCTGGTGGTCAGTTCTCATTGGCAGTAACGGAAATCCCGCGCTTGGGCAGGAATGGCCTCCCCTCCTGCCGGGCGGAAGGTTCTGGAGCAACGTCGCCGAGGTCGTAAACACCGTGCCGTTCTGGCAGGCGCTCGCCAACAGCCTGATTATTTCCGGCACCATAACCGTCTCCGTGGTGATTTTCTCCACGCTGGCAGGCTACGCCTTTGCAAAGCTCAGGTTCAGGGGACGGGGGGTCCTCATGGTGGCGGTCATTGCCACCATGGCCATCCCCACGCAGCTTGGCATCATTCCGCTGTTCATGGTGATGCAGAAACTCGGCTGGACCGGTGAACTGGGCGCGGTGATCGTACCCGGGCTGGTGACCGCTTTCGGCGTGTTCTTTATGCGCCAGTACCTGGTGGATGTCATCCCCGATGAACTGATCGAATCCGCCCGGATGGACGGTGCCAGCATGCTTGGAACCTTCCGGCATGTGGCTCTGCCGGCGGCGCGGCCCGCCATGGCCATCCTGGGGCTGTTCACCTTTATGACGGCGTGGACCGACTTTATGTGGCCCATGCTCGTGCTGGCAGACAATCCGACTCTGCAGGTGGCACTCAGCCAGCTGCAGTCGGCCCGCTACGTGGACTATTCAATCGTCCTGACCGGTGCCGTGCTGGCAACAGTTCCGCTGCTGATTCTCTTCGTGGCAGCGGGCAAACAACTTATTTCAGGAATTATGCAGGGAGCAGTGAAGGGCTAATGACGAAGAACACCCCCACCACAGACAATTTTCCGCCTGGCTTCATCTGGGGATCGGCCACGGCCGCAGCCCAGGTGGAGGGCGCAGCCTGGGAAGACGGCAAGGAAGACTCGGTATGGGACGCCTTTGCCCGCATCCCCGGCAATGTGCTCAACGGAGACACCCCCGCCACCGCGGTTGACCACTACCACCGGATGCCGCAGGACGTTGCCTTGATGAAGCAGCTCGGCCTGGATTCCTACCGGTTCTCCACCAGCTGGGCGCGGATCCGTCCGGGCGGACGGGATGTCAATCCCAAGGGCCTGGACTTCTATTCGCGTCTGGTGGACGAGCTGCTGGAGGCCGGGATCCTTCCCTGGCTGACCCTCTACCACTGGGACCTGCCCCAGGGACTCGAGGATGCCGGCGGCTGGGCGAACCGGGACACGGCGTACCGGTTCGCGGAGTATGCACAGGACGTTTACGCTGCACTCGGCGACCGGGTCCGGCACTGGACGACGTTCAACGAGCCGTTCTGCTCCTCCCTGCTGGGGTACGGATCAGGGGTTCATGCCCCCGGGCGGCAGGACCCCCGGGCCGCCGTCGCCGCTGTCCACCATCAGCATTTGGCACATGGAATGGCGGTCACGGAACTGCGGGAGCTCGGTGCCGAGCAGATCGGCATAACGCTGAACCTCAGCAACTCCATCCCCCGGGATCCTGCAGACCCCGTGGACCGCGAGGCAGCGCGTCTCTTCGACTCCCTGCAGAACCGGATCTTCCTGGAACCGATCCTTCGCGGCGCGTACCCCGAGGACTCGCTCAAGGACCTGGAGCCCTTTGGGCTTCATGACCTGATCCGGCCCGGCGACATGGAGACCATCGGCGCACCTATCGATTTCCTGGGCGTCAACCACTATCACGACGATCTGATCAGCGGCCACCCGGATACGTCCGGGGCCGACGGACACGGCGGCGGCGGCGCCCGCCCGAAGGCCTCCCCCTGGGTCGGCGCCGAGCACATCACGTTCCCTTCACGCGGCCTGCCGCGGACAGCGATGAACTGGGAAGTGAACCCTGACGGGCTGCGGAAACTCCTGGTGCGCCTCAGCCAGGAGTACCCGGAGCTGCCGCCGCTCTACATCACCGAGAACGGCGCCGCCTACGACGACGTCGTCAGCGGTGAAGGCACCGTGCCTGATGCCGACCGCACCCGGTTCATCCTCGATCACGTCCAAGCGGTCGGTGCTGCGATCGAACAGGGCGCTGACGTCCGGGGTTACTTCGTCTGGTCCCTGCTGGACAACTTCGAATGGTCCTGGGGCTATGAGAAGCGTTTCGGCATCATTCATGTGGACTACCAGACGCAGGTCCGCACCATTAAGGACAGCGGCCTGGCGTACAGCCGTTTTGCTGCTGCCGCCCGGAACGGAAACTCGCCGGTGCCGGAAGTGCCGGCTGCAGCGCCGGTCGGCTGAATGAAACTAGACTGGAAACCCCGGCCCGGCCCGGGACGAGGGGAACGGATTTCGGTACATGGAGACCACGGTGGGTATTGAAACCGGCCAATCGCGGCCAGCGCCGACACTGGAGATGGTGGCGGCGCTGGCCGGTGTGTCACGGGCGACAGTCTCACGCGTAGTGAACGGTTCGACGTCGGTGGCCCCGGAACTGGCGCAGAGCGTTGAGCAGGCAGTGCGTGCGCTGAACTACGTTCCCAACCGCGCTGCCCGGACGCTGGCCAGCAGACGAACGTACACGATCACCCTGCTGGTCCCCGAGTCGACCTCCAAGGTGTTCGCTGATCCGTTCTTTGCGACCGTTGTCGAGGGCGTGGCCAAGTACCTGAACTCCACCGAGTACATGCTGAACATGGTGACCTCTTCGGAAGCGGACCCGGGCAAGACCCAGCGGTACCTGATGGGCGGGAACGTGGACGGCGTCCTGGTGGTTTCCCACCACAGCGGCGATCATTCCTGGGAACACCTCAATGACGCGCTGCCGATTGTGTTCGCAGGACGGCCGCTGCTCAACGCCAGTGACAGCTACTACGTTGAGGTGGACAACGAAGAGGGAGCGCTGGCAGCTGTCCAGCGCCTCATCACCACCGGGCGCCGAAACATAGCGACGATCGCAGGCCCCCAGGACATGCCGCCGGGCGTGGACCGGCTGGCCGGCTGGCGGTCCGGGCTGGCGGCTGCGGGGCTGGATGATGCCCTCGTTGAATACGGTGATTTCACCGTTGCTTCCGGCGAAGCTGCCATGCGGCGGCTGCTGGCGCGCGGGAAACCGCTGGACGGGCTGTTCGCGGCGAACGACCAGATGGCTGCCGGTGCCCACGCCGTCATCCAGGAGCATGGGCTGCGGATCCCTGAGGATATCGCCGTCGTTGGTTTTGACGATGATCTCTTCGCGACCAGTGTCTCCCCTGCATTAACCACGGTGCACCATCCCATCTCGGACCTGGGCGAGAAGATGGCACACATGCTGGTCGAACTGATCGAGGGGCGCCCGGCGCACCGCGTGTGCCGGCTGCCCACCTCGCTGGTGGTACGGGACTCCGCCTAGCGCTCCCCTGCGGCGGGCCGTCGGGTTCTGCCCGGCGGTCCGCCGACAGGAATGCCGGCAGGTATGCCCATTCCCTGGCAGGCTGCGTATGGCCTGCCAGGGATCAGTCTTGTCAGGGGACAGTCCTGCCAGGGTTTAGTCCTGCCAGGATTTAGTGGAGCGCCGTTATGCCGGTGTAGTCCTCATTCGCATAGCGGATGCTGCTCCGGTTACGGAGAGCCCAGTTCTCTTCCAGCTCCCGCAGGCCCTCTTCATGCACGGCAGCACCGGGCTCATAGTGCCAGATGAGTTCCACTGCCGCTGCCTGGGCCGCGGCGTACCACACGGTCCGGCAGGTGTACTTGGGGTCGGAGAACACGCCCTTCCACAGCGGGCTGGTGCGCCGCTTCAGGAACCGGCCGCCCAGCAGGAGAAGCCCGACCGACAAGGCCCACCAGACCAGCAGGGCCGGATAGCCGATCAGGTTGACACCGAGGGCCAGGATCCCGGCAAAGGTCAGCGCGGCACCTCCGACGCGCAGCCACGGAGCCAGGGTAGCTGCGGGCCCGTCCGCAGCCCGGGCGAGGGCAAGCTGTTCCTTCCGCCATTCCCGGAACCGGCCCATATCCGCTGCCGCTTCAGACTTCGCGACAGCCTGGGCCGCTCGGAAGTAGTCCGGATAGGCTTCCTGCAGCGCTCCGACAGCGTCCTGCAGGGCGTCGAATTCGTCGAAGCTCAGCTCCATCTCCGCTTCCTCGACGCCGTTAACGAGGTTAGCCGCCTGAGGCGGGCGCAGCTGCCCGGCACCTGTCCTGGCCCGGCGCCGGATCTCTGCCTCCAGCTGCTCATCCGTGTCCGGCCTGTCCCGGTGCTGCATACATCCCCCGTCTTATCGGTGTAGATTCCCAGCTCCCAGTATCAACGAAAAAGCGGGCCCCCACCGAAGTGGGGGCCCGCTTTACGTTGGCTTACGTCTACCGGGAACCGGTATTAGTTGCCGGTCAGCTTCTCGCGCAGTGCGGCAAGTGCCTCATCCGATGCCAGGGTACCGGCAGCGGACTCGGATGCAGCGGGCTCGGAGGAGTAGCTGGCTGCGCTGGACTCAACGGAGTCCGATGCAGCAGCAACATCCTCGGAGTTGTGCTGGGCAACCTGCTTCTTGTGAGCTTCCCAGCGGGCCTGGGCGTCAGCGTACTGCTGCTCCCAAGCGGCACGCTGGGTCTCGTAACCTTCGAGCCATTCGTTGGACTCGGGGTCGAAGCCCTCCGGGTACTTGTAGTTGCCGGCTTCGTCGTACTCTGCGGCCATGCCGTACAGAGCCGGATCGAACTCGGTGCCTTCGGGGTCGACGCCCTCGTTCGCCTGCTTCAGCGACAGGGAGATGCGGCGGCGCTCGAGGTCGATGTCGATGACCTTGACGAACAGTTCATCCCCAACGGAGACAACCTGCTCGGCCAGCTCCACGTGGCGGACTGCCAGCTCGGAGATGTGGACCAGGCCTTCGATGCCGTCTTCGACGCGAACGAACGCACCGAACGGAACCAGCTTGGTGACCTTACCCGGCACAACCTGGCCCAGGGCGTGGGTGCGGGCGAAGGTCTGCCACGGATCTTCCTGCGTAGCCTTCAGCGACAGGGAGACACGCTCGCGGTCGAGGTCAACTTCCAGAACCTCAACGGTGACTTCCTGGCCAACTTCAACGACCTCGGAGGGGTGGTCGATGTGCTTCCAGGACAGCTCGGAAACGTGGACGAGGCCGTCTACGCCGCCAAGGTCCACGAATGCACCGAAGTTGACGATGGAGGAAACAACGCCCGGACGAACCTGGCCCTTTTCCAGCTTGTTGAGGAACGTGGAACGAACCTCGGACTGGGTCTGCTCGAGCCAGGCACGGCGGGACAGGACCACGTTGTTGCGGTTCTTGTCCAGCTCGATGATCTTGGCTTCGATCTGCTGGCCGATGTACGGAGCCAGGTCGCGGACGCGACGCATCTCCACGAGGGATGCGGGCAGGAAGCCGCGCAGCCCGATGTCGAGGATAAGACCACCCTTGACAACCTCGATGACGGTACCGGTAACGACGCCGTCTTCTTCCTTGACCTTCTCGATGTCGCCCCAGGCGCGCTCGTACTGTGCGCGCTTCTTGGAGAGGATCAGACGGCCTTCTTTGTCTTCCTTGGTGAGAACCAAAGCTTCAACCTGATCGCCAACGGAGACAACGTCTCCGGGATCAACGTCGTGCTTGATGGAAAGCTCACGCGAAGGGATGACACCCTCGGTCTTGTAACCGATGTCGAGCAGGACCTCGTCGCGGTCGACCTTAACGACGGTACCTTCGACGAGATCTCCGTCGTTGAAGTACTTGATCGTTGCGTCGATTGCGGCGAGGAAGTCCTCGGCAGTACCGATGTCGTTGATCGCGACCTGCGGGGTACCGGACTTCTCGGTGGTGGTGATGGTCATGTAGTTGGGACTCCGATGTGGAAGTTGTTGTAATTCCGGATGTGCTCCCACCGGCTCGGGTGCAACCCGGAAAAACCAGGTTCAAGACGGTGCTTGGTTGTCCGGAGATGGACAGAATGTAAATATTTGTGTTGCCCGTCTGCGGCGGTGAGTCCCTGCGACAGGAATCTCACCAGCACGCGTAACGCGCCTGTTTAGTCTAGCCGCAGCCGCCAAGTCAGGTCAAAGCCGCGCGGACAATCCCGTAGCTAAAATTCGGCAGCCACGTAGAAGCGCGCACATTCCCGTAATCCACCGCCGCCCCCAGGCACCGGCTCCAGGCTAGAAGTGCGTGCTGCAGTAGGGTGCCCGTGCTACGTCAAACAGCCGCCCAAGCGCTTCGACTGCGCCGCTGCTGCCACGGATACCTCCGGCAGCAGCGAGTATCTGCGCGCTGACGCTTCCCAGGTACAGCGAGCCGAAAGCCGCGGCATCCGCTTCCACCACGGGAACACCCGACGGCGGTTTATCCTCCGCACTGAGCGCCGTGACAACCGCGGCACCGGCATCCACCTGCACCAGCCAGCGGCCGGACGCCAGGTCCAGCGGATCAGTGATCGCCAGCACCAGCGCTCCGTCAGCGTCAAACCCGCGGGCCCGCAGCATGGCTGCAGGATCCAGAGCCCGGACCCACAGCTGGTCCTCGTGGGCTTTCACGGCATAACGGCGGCGGTCAGCCAGGGCCCAGGGCAGCGGATCCGCTTCCGGAGCGGCGGCCTGGCTGATGCGTTCCACCAGGTCGATGGAGCCGAGGTAGCGCCAGAGTTCCAGCCTGGCTGTGTCATCCGCGGCCACCAGGTCCAGTACCTTCAGGGTATGCGGTTCCGTCTCCCAGGGGAGGAATTTATAGGAGACGTAGCCGTCCGGCGTGCCTGACGGGTCATAGTGCACCGCAGCCCGGACGTCCTTCTCGGGTTCGGGCAGGTCTCCCCACAGACCGGCCGCCCGTTTGGCGTAGCCAACCTGGCGGCCGAGTGCTCCCCGGGTGTGCTCCAGGTGTGCGCGGAAGATCTCCGGCGCCAAGGCCTCCAGCTTTGCCAGGTCGGCGACGGCGGCGGTGCCCGACGGCGGCACGGTCAGTTCCAGCCGGCCGCGGGCGTCTACTTCCACTGACCGTTCGGAGGTCGCCACGCCAAATCCGAAACGTCCGTAGATCACCGCTTCCGAGGCCGTGAGCGCCGCGGCCGCGAAGCCTTCGTCCTTGGCCCGGCTCAGGTCGGACGTAATCATCTGCCGCAGGATTCCCCGCCGGCGGTGAGTCGGACGCACGGTCACAGACGTGATCTGGTGGATTGGAAGCAGTGCGCCGCCCGTGTTGAGCTCATGGGTCATGGTGGCGTAGGTAGCCACCGGCGCTGCGGGGTTCCAGGCGTACTCAGGCGCCTCGTCGTCGTACACGCCCGTCAGCCAGCGCCCGTCCTGCCCGTAGGCCTCGACCACCGCACTGATGTGCTTGGACTCATAACGCGCATCATGGAACCCCAGGGCCACGGCCTGGAACCAGTCAGCGGTCCGCTTGTCGGCGCTGCCTGGATCCACCGTGGAGAGCGCAGCCTGGAACCTCTCCGTGCGAAGACCCGATCCTGGTTCCATGCCTGCTCCCCCGTTGTGCCGTGCTTATGCACTGTTTGATTGTCCTGCTTTTGCTCTGTGACGGCTTTGTGCCGGCCTTATTGCGGGCTAGTGCCCGGCCTCGTGCCAGCTGGCTCCCCAGCCAACGGAGACGTCGAGCGGGACGGAAAGGTCAGCGGCACCGGCCATCTGCTCCCGCACCAGCTTTTCCGCCGCCTCCCGTTCACCCGGCGCTACTTCCAGGACGAGTTCGTCGTGGACCTGGAGCAGCATACGGGACTTCAGCCCCTGCTTCTTCAGTTCGGCGTCGACGCCCAGCATGGCCTTCTTGATGATGTCCGCTGCCGAACCCTGGATCGGCGCGTTCAGCGCCGCCCGCTCCGACATTTCCCGCAGCTGGCGGTTGGTGCTGGCAAGGTCGGGCAGGTAGCGGCGCCGGCCTTCGATGGTGGACGTGTACCCGTCCTTGCGGGCCTGCTCGACGACGCCGCGCAGGTAATCGCGGACAGCGCCGAACCGGGTGAAGTAATCGCGCATCAGGGTCCGCGCTTCATCCACGGGAATGGACAGCTGCTTGGAGAGTCCGAAGGAACTCAAACCGTAGACGAGGCCGTAGGACATGGCCTTGACCTTCGAGCGCATGGCACTGGTGACCTCTTCCGGCGGCACCCCGAAAATGTGCGAGCCGACGAACCGGTGCAGGTCCTCGCCGTCGCGGAAGGCCTGAATCAGGCTTTCGTCACCGGAAAGGTGCGCCATGATCCGCATTTCGACCTGCGAGTAGTCAGCAGTCAGCAGGGTTTCGTAACCCTCGCCCACCACGAAGACCTCACGGATCCTCCGGCCCTCCTCCGAACGGATGGGAATGTTCTGCAGGTTGGGGTTGATCGAGGACAAGCGGCCGGTCGCGGCAACTGTCTGCGCATATGTGGTGTGGATCCGGCCGTCGTCGGCCACTGCCTTCCGCAGCCCTTCCACCGTCTGGCGCAGTTTGGCAGCATCCCGGTAGGCCAGCAGGTGGGCCAGGAATGGATGGCCGCCCGTCTTCACGATCAGGTCAGCCAGCGCATCGGCGTCGGTGGAGTAGCCGGTCTTGATTTTCTTGGTCTTGGGCAGGCCAAGCTCCTCGAAAAGCACCACCTGGAGCTGCTTCGGTGAACCGAGATTGATCTCCTTGCCAATGACCGCAAAGGCCTCTTCTTTGGCCTGGTTGATAGTGAAGCTGAACTGGTCCAGCAGCGCATCCAGCTTCTCCGTGGAAACGGCAATGCCGGCGAGCTCCATTTCGGCCAGCACCTCGGAGAGCGGAAGCTCCAGGCCGCCGAGAAGCTGGTTCGCGCCACGCTCCACCAGCTGGCCGGCGAAGTGCTCACTGAGCCGCAGCGCGGCAAAGGCCTTGCGGACCGCCGGAGTTGCAGAATCCTCGCCCTCCAGGGACAGCTCCAGCTGGTTCCCGGTATCCGGAGCCGCGTCCAGGGAGAGTTTGAGGTGGGTCAGGCTGAGGTCAGCGAGGTCGTAGCTGCGCCGATCCGGCTGGATCAGGTAACCCGAAATAGCGGGGTCGTCCACCTCGCCTGCCAGGTGCAGACCGCGGCGGGCGAGCAGCTTGTAGGCAGACTTGAAGTCGTGCACCACCTTTGGTGCGTCCTTGTCCGCCAGCCAGTCCGCCAGCACCTTCTCTGCTGCCGCATCGATTTCGGTCAGCGGAATAAAGGCCGCCGCATTGTCGGTGACCAGCGCCAAACCCACAGCATCGCGTGCCTCACCGGCCCCCTCGGTGACCAGCTGGACGGCCGCGGGCGCCTGGTTCGTGGCTTCGAACCAGCCACGAAGCTCCTCGGCGCCGGTGAGGACAACGTGTACCGGGGGAACCAGCTCCGGGTGATCGGCTGCGGTTTCCTCTTCGCCGTAGACGTCGAAGAGGCGCTTGCGGAGCGCGTTGAACTGCAGGGCGTCGAACAGCTCCTCAATGGCGTCACGGTCCGGGCGCCGGGCCGCCATGGCGTCGAGGTCTACCGGAAGCTCCAGATCGCGCAGCAGCCGGTTCAGCCGGCGGTTGCGCTTGACGTCTTCAATGTTGGCCCGGAGGGAATCCCCCACCTTGCCCTTGATCTCATCCAGGTGCTCCAGGATGCCATCGAGGCCGCCGTACTGCTTAATCCATTTGGCGGCGGTCTTCGGCCCCACGCCGGGCACGCCCGGCAGGTTGTCCGCGGACTCCCCCACCAATGCGGCCAGATCGGAGTACTTGTCCGGCGGCACCAGGTACTTCTCTTCCACTGCCGCAGCGTCCATTCGCGGCAGATCGGAGACACCCTTTTTCGGGTAGAACACGGTGACGTGGTCGTTGACCAGCTGGAAGGCGTCCCGGTCGCCGGAGACAACCATCACGTCCCAGTTCCGGTCCGCAGCCTGCTCGGAGAGCGTGGCCAGGATGTCGTCGGCCTCATAGCCGTCCAGGGAAATGGTCGGAATGCGCATGGCTTCCATGACCTTGATGATCAGGTCTATTTGGCCATGGAACTCTTCGGGCGTCTTGTTGCGCCCGCCCTTGTACTCGGAGTACTCCTCGGTCCGGAAGGTGGGAGTATCCAGGTCGAACGCCACGGCAATGTGGGTCGGTTCCTCGTTCTTGATCAGGTTAATCAGCATGGAGGTGAAGCCGTACACGGCGTTGGTATGCTGCCCGGTATCCGTGGAGAAGTTTTCCGCCGGCAGCGCGTAAAAGGCGCGGAAAGCCATCGAATGGCCATCGATCACGAGAAGGCGGTTGTGGCCGGATGCGTTCACTGTGCCAAGCGGCGCAGCGTCGGTTGCTTCCGGGCCACCGGATTGAGCGGCGCCGGACGGTACAGGGGCTGCGTGGCTCCCCACAGGAGCATCTGCCGCAGCATCCCCCTGCACGGCATCTTCCTCAGTTTCCAGGAGGCCGGTCAGGGACTCTTCGGGGTTGGGAACGGGATCAGAGACGGGGGCAGCGGCCAGTTTGGCAGTTTCACTCACAGATGCAAGCCTAGTGGGCATGAGCGACATTTTCACGCCGGGCCAGCCTGGCCCCGCCGGGGGCGAATACCCCCGCCTGCAGGAACTGATTGAAGCAGGTGTGCCCGCAGAGCTCCACCCGTGGCTCGGGAAATCCGGGGTGGGTGCCCTCGTTGTCCGGATGGGAATCCGGTTCCTGGAAATGTCCCCGGCCCGCATGGTGGCAACCATGCCGGTTGAGGGCAACGAGCAGGTCGCCGGGATCCTCCATGGCGGTGCCCACGCGGTGCTCGCAGAGACCCTGGGTTCTTTCGCCGCATCCATCCATGCCGGGCCCGGGAAGTACGCCGTCGGCATTGAAATCAGTGCAACCCATCACCGGTCGGTGTCCTCCGGCCTGGTGACCGGCACGGCAACGGGCATCCATCTGGGCGGAACCCTCACCACCCACGAGGTGGTGATGACAGACAGCGAGGGCCGGCGGCTCTCCACCGCCCGCATCACCAATCTGATCCGCGAGGTCCGGTAGCTGGAGCTTTAGATCTGCAGTCCCGTGCGCTTCAGCGGGCTGCCCAGCTCGACGTCGACCACCCGGTCGGCGCAGGGCAGGACTACGCGCCGGGTATGGGTCTGGCCGCTGGGTTCCACAACTGTAAGCACGTACCTGCCGGCGCCCGGCAGCGGCAGCTCGAAGCTGCCGTCCCGGCCGGAACGGACGGCTGCCGGAGGGTCCCCGGCTCCCCTGACCAGCAGGACCAGGGCATTTTGAACCGGCCGGCTGCCGTGCCGGATCCTCCCCTCCAGCAGCAGCCGCTCGTGAAACTGGATGTCATGCGGAACCGCTGTCCCGGGGAACTCCAGAACCTCGGCAACGGGACGCCAGCGGGCGTGCCCCGCGATGAAAATGTACCGTCCCGGCCCCGGCAGGACCACCGCATAGGTTCCGTGCTCATCGCTGCGGTCCCAGTCCACCGGTGAGCCCCCGCTGTCCGTCACCGTGACGGTTCCCTGGTCCAGCGGCGCCCGGCCGCCGGCGGGCCGCAGCACACCGCTGAGCAGGATTTCGTGCTTCCCGGCCGGAGCAGGACCCGTGCCCTGGGCTGCGGAGTGAAGGTCCGGGTGGGTGGCTTCCCGGTGCCGTGATTTGGGAATCAGCACGGACACGGCGGCACCCGCGGCTGCAGTGAGGCCGGCAAGGATGAAGATCAGCCGGAAAGCTTCCAGATCGGGAAAGACCCGTCCGCCGATGTCCACGGTGATGGACGCCAGAATCACGGCCACGGCAGCACTGCAGGTGGAGGTTCCAACGGAACGGAGCAGGGTGTTTAGTCCGTTGGCGGCGGCGGTGTCCGTCCTGGGCGAGTTGCTCATCACGATGGTCGGCATGGCGGCCATCGCCATCGCAGTGCCGACCGAGATAATGACGGCTCCAACGATGATGCCGGAAATGGTTTCCACCAAGACAACCCGCAGCAGGTAACCAGCCGCCATGACCGTACACCCCGCGACCATGGTCACCTTGGCACCAAAGCTGTTGGTTAGCCGCGCAGACACCGGTGAAATGGCCACCATCGCCAGGCCGGCCGGAATCATGGCCAGCCCGGCCACCAGGACGCTGAGCCCGAATCCGAACCCCGTGACCCGGGAGAGCTGCAGCTGCTGGGTGGTGACGAGCATGTTCGCGTACATGGAAAATCCGACCAGCACGGACGCTATGTTGACCAGGAGGACCGGCCGCCGTGCCGAGGTCCGCAAATCGATCAGGGGCTGCCCGCTGCGCAGCTCATGGGGGAACCAGGCGGCCAGCAGCACCGCACATGCCGCGAACAGTCCCAGCACGATGTCACTGGTCCAGCCCCATAGCCCGCCCTTGGAGATCGCCAGCAGCAGTGCCGTCATGGCACCGGATAACAGGACCGCTCCGAAGTAGTCGAACCTGCCCTTGGTGCGGACTGTGGATTCAGGCACGTAGAAGTAGACGGCAGCGGTGAGGATCAGGGCAATCAGCGCCACCACCCAGAACGTTGCCTGCCAGCCCAGATTCTGGTAGATAAAACCGGCCATCGGCAGTCCCAGGGCGCTGCCGATTCCGAAACTCGCGCTCATCAGCGACACGGCGCCGGCAACCCGGCGCTGCGGAAGGGTGTCCCGCAGGATACTGATTCCAATCGGAATGACCGCACCGGCAAAACCCTGCAGGGTCCGGCCAACCAGGGCGGCGGTGAAGGTGCCCCCAACCGCGGCAGTGAATCCGCCCGCCACCATCATGGTCAGGGCCACCAGAAGCATCCGTTTCTTGCCGAACATGTCCGCGAGCCGGGACACCACCGGCGTGGCCACTGCAGCGCTGAGCAGGGTAACGGTCACCAGCCAGGACACATCGTCGCTGCTGACGCCAAAGATGCGGGGGTATTCGGGGAGGAGGGGCACCACCGCGGTTTTTTCCAGGGAAACGACGATCCCGCCGCAGCCCAGGATCGCGGTGATCAGCCAGAACGGCGCACCCGGTTGCCTGGGCCCCTGCCCGGAGACCTGTTCGTCCTGCAAGGTGTCTTGTGGCACAGGACCTCCACACGGCGCGGGTTCACGGCGGACGGGGCCGCCTGCAGAAGCGGGTACCGGGCCCCGCTGGGATCTATGCCCGGTTAACCGTGATCTTGCGTCCTGATCCGCCGTCTTCGGCTACCGGGACCCTGACTTCCAGGACGCCGTCGTGGTAGGACGCCGATACACCGTCCGGGTTGGCTCCGGGCGGCAGCTGGATGTCCCGGGTAAAGGAGCCGTACTTGAATTCGGACCGGTAACCGTTCCGGGCCTTCTGTTCCTCGCTTTCCCGGCGTTCACCCCGGATCCGGAGTGTTCCCTCGGTAACGCTCACATCGAGGTCCTTTTCCGGATCAATGCTGGGCAGCTCGGCGCGGACCACCATGGTTGGACCGTCCCGGTACTCCTCCACCCGGAAGGCAGGAACGTCCCAGTCCCCCTCGAAGAGCCGGCGCATGGGCTCAGGCAGTTCAAAACGGTCGCGTCGGGTCAGTCCAGCCATGGGGTCTCCTCCGGTGGCCCGCGTTTAGCAGTGGAACCGGGTCATGGACGAACCGGATACCCTGGCTGCCGCGGGGTGGATAGTGCGGTCAGCCTACCGGGAGCCGGCGGCTCGCTCAACGGTCCCGGCACCTAATCGGCGGCCCGCCGTCGAACCTCTCAGCCTGGACCATGCATGGACACACAGCCGCCGGATTTACGGGCGGGTTACCGGGCAGATACCTAGTAATGGCTGATGGGCTGCGCGTATAGTCAGGAAGCGCGCGCACCCTGTGGGGACTCGAAACAGCCGCTCACCACGGCCCATGCAGTCGGGACACTCCCATTCGAGAGGTCGATGTCATGCCGCAGAATGATCCGCAGGACTTCCTTAGCGTCAATCCGGTTTTCTCCCGCCCCGGTGAAGCCACGGCGGTCTCCAAAACCCAGATTCCCCAAGGGGAAATGGCACCAGAAACCGCGTACCAGATTGTCCACGACGAGACGATGCTCGACGGCAATGCCCGGCTGAATCTGGCCACCTTCGTCAGCACCTGGATGGACAGCCACGCGGACCGGCTCTACGCCGAGACCTATGACAAGAACATGATCGACAAGGACGAGTATCCGCAGACGGCTGCCATTGAGCAGTACTGCTGGAAAATGCTTGCCGGCCTGTGGAACTCTCCTGATCCCACCGGAACGATCGGTACTTCCACCATCGGATCCTCCGAGGCCTGCATGCTGGGCGGCCTGGCCTTCAAGCGGCTCTGGCAGCACAGGCGGCGCAGTGAGGGGAAATCCACTGAAAAGCCCAACCTCGTGATGAGTTCCGCCGTCCAGGTCTGCTGGGAGAAGTTCTGCAACTATTTCGACATCGAACCCCGCCTGGTGCCGATCAGCGAGGAGCACAAGTGCCTTGACGGTTTCGAGCTCGAGAACTACGTCGACGAAAACACCATCGGCGTCGTAGCGATTATGGGTGTGACCTATACCGGCATGTATGAGCCCGTGAAGGCGGTTGCGGCGAAACTCGACGAAATCCAGGCGTCCACCGGCCTGGATATACCGATCCATGTGGATGCGGCCTCCGGCGGGATGATCGCGCCGTTTATCCAGCCGGAGCTGGAATGGGATTTCAAACTCGAACGGGTCCACTCGATCTCCACGTCCGGCCACAAATACGGCCTCGTCTATCCGGGCCTGGGCTGGGTCGTCTGGCGTGAACGGCAGTGGCTGCCGGAAGACCTGATTTTCTACGTAAGTTATCTCGGCGGCGACATGCCCACGTTCGCACTGAACTTCTCGCGTCCGGGTGCCCAGGTGGTCCTGCAGTTCTACCTGTTCCTCCGCCTTGGCTTCGACGGCTACAAAAAGGTGCAGCAGGCCAGCCAGGACGTTGCGCTCTTCCTGTCCCGCGGGATCAGCGAAATCGGCCCGTTTGAACTCTGGAACGACGGGTCTGATATCCCCGTGTTCGCCTGGCGCCTCAAGGAGGGCCACACGGACCGCTGGACACTGTACAACCTGGCGGACCGGCTGCGGACCAAGGGCTGGCTGGTGCCGGCCTATCCCCTGCCCGCCAATCTCCAGGACCTGACGGTGGAGCGGATCGTCGTGCGCAATGGCCTGAGTATGGATTTGGCAGGCAGGCTGCTGGATGACATCCGCGAGGAGACTTCCTACCTGAACAATCTGAGCGCCCCCATGCCCGCGGAGCGGAAGCATCCCGGATTCCACCACTAACCCGAGGAGGTGAGTGGGATGAGCGATTCCACTGCATCCACGCCTAATAAGAAGGGCCGGGCAGCACAGACAGCCACCATCACCGTCGGAGCTCTCGCGGTGATGAACATTGTTGCCGTGGTGAGTCTCCGCGGGCTGCCGGCTGAAGCCGAATACGGCCTGAGTTCAATTTTCTATTACGTCTTCGCGGCCATTGTCTTCCTTATTCCGGTCTCGATTGTTGCCGCTGAACTGGCCACCGGATGGCCGGAAACCGGCGGCGTTTTCCGCTGGGTAGGCGAGGCCTTCGGGCCGCGGTGGGCGTTCCTGGCCATGTTTATGCTCTTTATCGAGGTGACTTTCTGGTTTCCCACCGTCCTGACCTTCGGGGCCGTTTCCCTGGCGTACACCGGTACGGACCAAAGCCTTGACGCGCAGCTGTCCGGAAACAAGGCTTTCGTTCTGGCAGTGGTGCTGATCGTTTACTGGCTGGCCACGTTCATAGCCTTCCGCGGAGCGGCGGCTTTCTCCAAGGTGGCCCAGTGGGGCGGGATCATCGGCACCCTGATTCCGGCCGCCATTCTTATTGTTCTGGGCTTCACCTACTTCTTCGCCGGAAACACTCCCCAGATCGAACTTGGCTGGGGCGAGCTCATTCCGGACTTCTCCAACTTCGCCAACGTGGTGCTGGCCGCCAGCATCTTCCTTTTTTACGCCGGCATGGAAATGAACGCCATCCATGTCAAGGACGTCAAGAACTCAAACCGCAACTACCCGCTGGCCGTCCTGATCGCCGCTGCCGGAACGGTGGTGATATTCGTTTTGGGCACGCTGGCGATCGCCTTCGTTGTCCCCCAGGCGGACATCAACCTCACCCAGAGCCTGCTGACCTCCTACAACGACATGTTCGAATGGGCCGGGCTGGGCTGGGCCGGACCGATCGTCGCCGGCATGCTCCTCATCGGGGTGCTCGCCGGCGTCGTGACCTGGGTTGCCGGGCCCTCCAGCGGCCTGCTGGCAGTCGCCAAGGCCGGATACCTGCCAAGATACTGGCAGTACACGAACAAGCATGGGATGGGCACCCACATTCTGCTGTTCCAGGCCATGCTGGTCACGGCCCTGGGCATCGTCTACGTGGTGCTGCCCTCGGTGCAGGCGGCCTACCAGATCCTCAGCCAGCTCACGGTGATCCTTTACCTAATCATGTACCTGCTGATGTTCGCTGCCGCGATGTACCTCCGCTACAGCCAGCCCCACCGGCCGCGGCCCTACCGTGTGCCCGGAGGCGCTGCCGGGATGTGGATCTTCGGGGGCGTCGGTTTCCTGGGCTCGCTGATGGCCTTCGCCTTCAGCTTCATCCCGCCGGACCAGATATCTGTGGGTTCGCCGCTGACCTACGTCGGCATCCTGGTGGGTGGTGCGGCAGTCCTGGTCACCGTTCCGTTCGTGATCTACGCGCTGCGCAAGCCGCACTGGCGGGATCCGGACACCGTGTTCGTGCCGTTCACCTGGCAGCTGGAGAACAAGCACCCGGGCATCGTCAACGACTCCTCAGTGGCCACAGCAGACCTGACCCGCCAGTGGGAAGAACAGACGCCCGGGGATCCCGGCGGAGAGTCCGCGGGGCAGAAACCTGATGCCGGTACGGCAGGCGGGAGTACACAGGCATGAATATCGATGGTGCTGCCATCCAGGCAGCGGTGAGCGCCGCCCACCGGGATTCCGCCGGTGACACCGGCGGAAAAAACGCCAGCTACATTCCTTATCTGGCATCGGTCGATCCGGCTCTGTTCGGGGTCAGTGTGGTGACTGCTGACGGCGGGGTCTTTGAGGCCGGCGACGCCCGGTTCGAGTTTGCCCTTGAGTCAATTTCCAAGGTCTTTTCCATGGCGGTGGCGATGGGCGACGTCGGCCTGGAGGAATTCCATGACAAGGTCGGGGCGGATCCGACCGGAGAACCGTTCAACTCTGTGATCAGTGTTGTCCTGCACGGTGACACACCCGTATCGCCCCTGGTCAACGCCGGTGCGATGTCGACGGTTTCCCTGATCAAGGCCGAGGGCCCGGATCAGCGCTGGGACCGGATCCTGGCTGCGCAGGGCGCCTTCGCCGGACGCAGGATCCAGCTCAGCGACGCTGTCAATGACTCCGAGCAGTCCACGAACTTCCACAACCGCGCCATTGCCTGGCTGCTCTACTCCGGCGGGACGATGTATTCGGACCCGATGGAGGCGTGCGACGTCTACACCCGGCAGTGCTCAACGCTGGTGACGACCGTGGACCTGGCCACCATGGGTGCCACGATCGCGGCCCGCGGAACCAATCCGGTGACCCGGGAACAGGTCATCTCCGACCAGTCCCTGGTACCGCCCATGCTTGCTGAAATGACCATGGAGGGGCTCTATACCGCGTCCGGGGACTGGGCCTACCGGGTCGGTCTGCCCGGCAAATCAGGGGTAGGCGGCGGAGTTCTCGCGATCATGCCCGGGATCCTGGCCATCGCGGCTTTCTCCCCGCCCCTGGATCCCGCGGGCAACAGTGTGAGGGGACTCAAGGCTGTCGCGCAGATCGCCGAGGCCTTGAACCTTAACCTCTACAACGCCCAGGACTACGCCACCTAGCTGTAACCCTTTCGGACAGGCGGCGGCATCAGACCGGACTGCGGCGGGGAGGAGCGAACGGCCCCCGCCGCAGTTCGCTGTCCGGGGAGCGCTGGCCAGGGCTGACGGCCGGACCGGAGGATCAGCTAAGTGGGCGGATTCCGTAGTCCGCGGCTATCGCTTCCGCCGCCTGGACCAGGCGGGGAAGGACAACGTCATCCAGCGACGCGCGGCGGTGCTGGTGAAGCGAGACGTTAGCCGCTGCCACCACCTGGTTTCCGCGGCGGATCGGCACAGCCACGCCGCTGAGTCCTTCCTCGTACTCCTCCCGCACCACGGCCCAGCCGCGGGCGCGTACTCCGGCGAGTTCTTCGGTGAGCGCGCGGCGGTCCGCAACCGTGTTCGCCGTGTACCGCCGGATCTCCGAACGGTCCAGCCGGGATTCCATGTCCGCCGGGTCGAGGTGGGACAGCAGCACCCGCCCCATCGACGTGGCCCAGGCGGGAAAGCGGGTACCGACGTGCACGGCGACGCTGACCAGCCGGGGCGCCGTGACACGAGCGACGTACACCACGTGCTCGCCGTCGAGGATGCAGACGGACGCCGTCTCCTGCAGGTCAGACGACAGCGACTTCAGATGGGGTTCCGCGATGGCAGGGAGCGTGAGGTTGGAGAGGAAGGCTGATCCGATGTTCAGGGACCGGGGTGCCAGCTGGAATCGGACGCCGTCCGAGGACAGGTAGCCGAGTTCGGCAAGGGTCAGCAGGAACCGGCGGGCCGCCGCGCGGCTCAGGTCCGCCGCTGTGGCCACTTCACTCACGGTTTTGGCCGGGGCTTCCACGGTGAAGGCAGCCAGGACGGCAAAGGTCTTTTCAACCGATTTGACGTACCACCCGTTGCTGTCCACGTCCATCTGTCCGTCCCCTGCCTCGTTGTCCAGCCGGGGCAGCATATGTGGCCCCGAAGGCGATCCTAGCCGACCCCGGGCAGGCTCCGGTGGTGATGAGCCGATATAACCGCTGGTCAGGAACGGGCAGCGCTGCTTGTGTGGAATTGTGAAGCGAGCCGGACCGGAGCATTTGGCGCGCCGTACCCCTCGTAGAAGGGACGCCGTTCCAGCACTTCGAAGAAGACGCTGCCCACGGTGGAGGTATAAAAGTGCAGGAACTCGCCGTCGCCGTCCCGGTCGTAGAGCAGGTTGAGCTCCCGCAGTGTGGCGAGGAATTCCGGGTCGAGGCCAAACCTGGCATCCAGGTCCTCGTAGTAGTTCCCCGGTACCGGGAGGAACTCCAGGCCGCGCGCGACGGCGGTGCGGGCAACGCTGACCAGGTCGCTGCAGGCGAAGGCGACGTGCTGGGGGTAGCCGGATCCATCGCCGGCGTCGTCGAAGACCGGGGGCGCGATGTTCAGGGCGATCCGTACTGCACCGTCGCTGCTGCGCATCACCTGGCTGCGGACCAGTCCCATGGGGCTGGGCACTTCCACGCTGGGGCGGGTGGACAGGCCCAGGGTGGATTCGTAGAAAAGGACAGCCTCGTCAAAGTGCTGCCAGGGCTGGGAGAGGTTGACATGGTCTATCGCCGTCACCGGTCCCGGTGCCGGCAGCGGGCTTCCGGTGCCGAACTCGGCGCTCCAGGCGGGTTCACCGTCGGTGGCCTGGCAGAGAATGATTTCGGTCCCGTCGGGTGCGGCAACCACCTGCAGGACTTCTTCGTTGGCCTGGCTGCGGCGTGACACCGGTGTTGCTTTCAGCTGCAGGGCCCGTGAGGCGGCGGCGGGAGCATCCGGAACATCCAGCCCAATCGCTGATATTCCCGGCTCGAGTCCCGTTGCCTGCTGGCCGTTGATGATCATGCGGACCCCGTTCTGGGTCCACAGTTCCACGGCCTTGGTGCGGTGGCTGCCCTGGCAGGTGAAACCCAGCTGATGAAGCAGGCTGCGGATCTGGACCGGGTCGCCGGCCTTGACCTCGGCGAAGCTGAAGCCCAGGGGTTCTCCGACGCCCGGAAGGGTGGCCAGTTCCATCCGGCCCTTGCCGTTTCCCTCTTCGGCGAGGTGCATGGAGGTGCGTTCCGCCAGCCGGATGAGGGAACGCATGGCGTCCACGGCAGTGCGTTCCTCCGCCGCCTGCCGGAACACGTCGTTGAAGATTTCCAGCGAAACCGGGCCGTTGTAGCCGCTGCGGACCAGGTGGCCCATGAAGGTCACCAGGTCGAAGGCGCCTTCGCCGGGGAAGACCCGGTAGTGGCGGCTCCAGGACAGCACGTCCATGGACAGTTCGGGCGCGTCGGCAAGCTGGACGAAGAAGATTTTCTCCGCGGGAATCTTCTCGATCGCTGCCGGATCCCAGCGCCGGGACAGGATGTGGAAGCTGTCCAGGCAGGTCCCCACGTTGGGGTGGTCCGCCAGTTCCACGATCCGCCAGGCATGCTCGAAGTCGCTGACGTACCGGCCCCAGGCCAGCGCTTCATAGGCCAGCCGGATTCCGTACCGGGCGGCCAGGGTCCCCATGCTCCGCAGCTGGGACGCCGCAACGGCGTCGTCATCAATGGTTGCCGTGGACACGTTGCTGCAGACCAGCATCGTGTCGATACCCATCCGCTGCATCAGGCGGAACTTGGCTTCCGCCCGCCGCAGGTTCTGCTCCAGCAGGTCTTCGGAGACTCCTTCAAAGTCCCGGAACGGCTGGTAGAGGTCCAGGGTCAGGCCGAGGCTGGACGCCAGGGCCCGGATTTCTTCGGGACTGGACGGGCTGACCACCAGGTCCTGCTCGAAGATCTCCACACCGTCAAAGCCGGCTGCCGCGCAGGCGCGAAGTTTGTCCTCGAGCGTGCCGCTCAGGCAGACCGTGGCGATGGAGGTGCGCATTACCGTTCCCTTCGGAGGCGGACTCAGAGTCCGCTGTTGATCATTTCGAGGAAGTGGGCCCGCATGCGGGCGGCATCCGGACGGACCCCTGTGATGAGCTCGAAGGCGTCGACGGCCTGTCCGACAGCCATGTGGCCGCCGTCAAGGACACGGCAGCCCTTCGCCTCCGCAGCTGCGGCCAGTGCGGTGCGGACGGGGCGGTAGATGACATCGGCTACCCACGTCTGCGGAGAGATCAGGGCGGGATCCACCGGCAGGCCGGGGTGCGAGTGCATGCCGATGGGGGTGGCCTGGACGAATCCGTCGGCTTCGGCCAGGACTTTCGGCAGGTCCGCCGGCGTTCCGGCCGTGACACTGCTTTCCGGGAACAGGGCTGCCAGGGCCGCGGCGCGCTCTGCAGCCCGGGCGGAATCCAGGTCCACCAGGGTCAGGGAGGAAGCGCCGGCTTTCAGCAGGGCGTAAGCAACAGCGGCTCCGGCACCTCCGGCACCGAGCTGGACCACTCGATCCAGGGAGGCACCCGGCAGTCCTTCGGCGAGGGCAGAGCCGAACCCGGAGTGGTCGGTGTTGTGTCCAATGAAGAGGCCGTCGCGGATCAGGACGGTGTTCACGGCTCCCAGCCGGTCGGCGTCGCCTGATACCTCGTCGAGGTGCTCCAGGACCAGCTGCTTGCACGGGTGGGTGACGTTGAAGGCGTTGAAGCCAAGGTCACGGCCGTAGCGGAGCAGGTCCCCGACGTCGGCTGGTGACCGGCCGTTCACCGTCAGGTCCACCGGTCGGTAGAGATAGAGCATGCCCCTCTCCTGAGCCTCCCGCTCGTGCATGGGCGGCGTCAGCGACCCGGTAATCCCGTCGCCGATCAGTCCGACTAGCCAGGACTCGGTGGTGGTACTCAAGCGGTTCTCCCTTTCTCCAGGCCCGGAGCGGGCTAGGCCTACGGTACCGGGCTGTTCACAAAATGCACAACTGTGCGTAAAGCGCACACTTTCAATTGCATCTGACTATGGCGCGGGTTACATTGTGGTGTTCGCATGAAGTACCACTGTGCGATTACCGCACATATCACTGGAGGCCCCATGAGCACTGCGCCCCCCAACGCCGCTGCAGTCACCGCCAAGACCCCGAAGAAGGCTGCTGCGGCAAGCTTCATGGGCAGCGCGGTTGAGTACTACGACTTCTTCATCTTCGGCACGGCCGCGTCACTGATTTTTCCGCACGTTTTCTTTCCCGACGCAGATGCTCAGGCCAGCATCATGTCGCTGGCAACCTTCGGCTTCGCCTACATTGCCCGGCCGGTCGGCGCCGTCGTCCTGGGCCACTTCGGCGACCGCGTGGGCAGGCAGAAGATCCTGATGTTCACGTTGGTGCTGATGGGCGGTTCCACCTTCCTCATTGGCTGCCTCCCGACGTTCAGCACCATAGGCTGGTGGGCTCCCACCCTCCTCGTGCTCTGCCGCCTCGCACAGGGCCTTTCCGCCGCCGGGGAGCAGGCCGGCGCCAGTTCCATGACCCTGGAACACGCCCCGGACGGGCGCCGCGCGTTCTTTACCTCCTGGACCCTGACCGGAACCCAGGGCGGCCAGATCCTCGCCGCCATGGTGTTTATCCCCGTTGTCGCCCTGCCCGATGAGATTAAGTACGGCATCGGCTGGCGCATCCCGTTCTGGCTGTCCGCCGTTGTGGTCCTGGTGACCTTCTTTATCCGCCGTTCACTGCATGAGACGCCGACATTCCAGGAAGCCAAGGCGAACAACCAGATCGCCAAGCTGCCGGTGAGTGATCTGATGAAGCACCACTGGCGGGACGTGCTGCGGGTTATCTGCTGCGCCTTCATTGCCGCCGTTTCCACGGTATACGGCACGCTTGCGATCAAGTACGGCACAGAGGTGGGCAACGTTGATGCCACCATCACGCTCTGGCTGGTGGTTGCCGGCAACATCGCCGCACTGTTCACCCAGCCGTTCTTCGGCATGGCGGCGGACCGGTTCGGCCGCAAGCCCGTCTTCATCTATGGCGCAGTCGCCAGTGCCGTGGTGATGCCGTTCTATCTGCTGTCGATGGAATCCGGGAACGCGCTGCTGCAGTTCACCCTGTCCGTGGTGGTCTTCGGCTGCGGCTACGCGGCGGCCAATGCCGTCTGGCCGTCCTTCTATGCCGAAATGTTCAGTGCGCGCGTCCGCTTCTCCGGGCTGGCCATCGGCACGCAGCTCGGCTTCCTCATGGCCGGCTTCGCCCCGTCGATCGTCGCGGCCCTCGGAGGGCTGGAGCCCGGTGGCTGGAAAGTCATCAGCTGGTTCACCGCGGCCATCTGCCTGACAGCAGTTATCTCCGCGCTCACCGCCAAAGAGACGTCCAAAATTCCGACCGCGGACCTCGGCCTGCGCTGAGCACCCGTCCGTCAGGCGAGCCAGCCGGCAGTTCCATTTGTGGCTGCCGGCTGGTTCGTTTAAAGAACCTTTCGGGGCGGTGCGCCTACAAGGCGTCCCGCCGCCGCTGCCTGCGGGCAGACCACGCGAGGTAGCCGCCCAGTACCCCCGTTGAGGCCAGGCCGGCGCCCATCAGCGGCGCCTGCCAGCTGCGCCACCGATCGGCGTCACCGAGCGTCAGTTCACCAACTCCCCGGATAAAGGCCGCGGCGAAGATCGCTGCCACCATCCGGTTTCCCACCCGCTCCAACCGCTCCACCACCGGAACCAGGTCACCGGCGCGCAGGTGGACCTCCATCCCTTCGAAGTCCAGGGTATTGATCAGCCGCTGCACTTGGCCGGGCAGCTCCGTGCCCAGTTCCAGCAGCTCTCCCCCGGCTTTGCCCAGCCGCTTCGCGTAGTTGACCGGATTAAGCTGTTCCATGGTCATCCGCTTGGCGTACGGGGCCAGCGTTTGGCCCATGCTGAAGTCCGGGTCCAGCACTTCGCCCATGCCCTCGGTCATGATCAGCATCCGCAGCAGCAGGGCCACCTCGCGGGGCAGCTGGAGGTGGTGGTTGCGGATGATCCCAAGCCCCTCGCTGATAATCCTGCCGACCGGGGCGTCCCGCAGCGTGCGGCCTGAATAAAGCCGGATGAGTCCGGCAAGGTCCATCCGCAGCTTCACCCTGTCCGGACGGGTCTGGGCAACCGTCATGCGGACGAGTGCCGATGCCATCCGTTCCGGGTCCTTGCGGATGACGGCGATGAACAGGGCGGCCAGCTGTCCGCGCAGTTTGTCGTCCAGCTCCCCCACCATGCCAAAGTCGATGAGACCGATCTGGGAATTGGGCTGAACGAAGATGTTCCCGGGGTGGGGATCGGCGTGGAAGAGCCCAAACTCGAACACCATTTTCATTTCCGCGTCGGCAGCCGTGGCTGCCAGTGCCCTGCGGTCCACGCCCGCGGCGTCCAGCGCCGCCGTGTCGGTGACTTTCATGCCGCGCAGGCGCTGCATGGTCAGGACCTTGTGGGTGCTGTGCTGCCAGTAGATCCGCGGGATGATGACCGCGGCGTCATCGGCGAAATTCACCGCGAAGCGGTCGGCGTTGCGGCCTTCCTGCACGTAGTCCAGTTCCTGGCGGAGCGTGGATGCGAATTCATCCATGAAGCCTTTGACGTCGTAGTCCCGCGCGGCCTCCCAGCGTTTGCTGGCATGGGCCGCCAGGGACTGCAGGATGGAGAGGTCCGCTTCGACGTCGGGAACGATGCCGGGACGCCGGACCTTCACCACCACGTCCGTGCCGTCCTTGAGCCGGGCACCGTACGCCTGGCCAATCGAGGCGCTCGCAATGGGGGTGGTGTCGAAGGAAGCGAAGACGTTGAGGGGATCGTCACCGATTTCCTGCCTGAGTTCCTCGCGCACGGCCTCCCAGGGCGCGGGAGCAGCCCGATCCTGAAGTTTGGCCAGCTCCTCCATATAGGCCGGGGGAAGCAGGTCCGACCGTGTGGAGAGCAGCTGCCCCAGCTTCACATACGTTGGTCCCAGCTCTTCCAAAGCACGGCGCAGGTATTCCGGGCTTGCGGTCTTGGGGCCCGCAGCCTCGCCGGCGGGCCGTTTGCGAAACGGCAGCCGGGCTTCCAGGCCGGACACAGAGACCAGATAGCCCAGTCCGTTCCGGTAGAGAATCTCGGCCATCTGCCGGTACCGGTCAAAGTTGCTCTTCATTTCCTTCTTCCCCTCGGGCCGTCGCGGCGGATGCACGGCCCTACAGGGAACGATAGCCGTGCCGGCCGGCCGGGCACAGGGACCTCAGGCCGGTACGTGCCGCGGAACCTTGCCCGCGGCGTCGGACAGCACGGCTGCGAAGGTACCCGCGACGAGCAGGGCCGCGATGCTGCAGCCCACTACGGCCAGCGGCAGGACCCAGCTCCCTGTAGCAGTGTGCAGGCTGCCTAGAATCACCGGTCCGGCGGCGGCTACCAGGTAGCCGCCGCCCTGCACCAGTGCCGAAACCTGGCCTGCCTGGCGCGGCCCGCCACCCAGCCGCACCAGGATCAGGAAGATCACGGTGATTCCGGCTCCCTGGGCAACGCCTCCGGCGGTGACCCAGACGGCCCAACCGGCCGGTGCCAGCAGCAGCCCCAGGGGCAGCATGGCCCAGGCAGCGCAGGTCAGCCACAGCAGTGTCCGGCTTCGAAGGCGGCGGGCCAACAGCGGTACGGCCAAAGCCCCGGCAATTGCGGGCCCCTGGAACAGCGAGGCACCCGCGCCTGCCGCAGTGGTATCCAGGCCGGCGACATCGGAGAGCAGCGTGGGCAGCCAGGTGGAGACGGCGTAGAAGGCGAAGGCCTGACCGCTGAAGGCGATCAGGAGGATCCACGCGGCTGGAAGCCGCCACCCGGATCGTTCCGCGGCAGGAGCCTCCGGATTTGCGGGCCGGCCACCCGGCCGGCGCGCAGTTTCGTCCCCCTGCCCCGGTCCGTGGACTGCAGTCCGCTTAGTTTCGTCCGATCCGAGGAGGAAAACACGCCACCCCACCAGGGTCAGCCAGGCCAGCGCTGCCACAAGCGCCAGGGGGCCCCACAGGACCATCGCCGTGCGCCAGCCGAAGGCCTCTGCAAGAGGTGCCGTGATGACCAGCGTCGTCATCGATCCGATGTTCATCGCTGCGGTGTACACGCCGGTAACCAGGGGCACACGGGCCGGCGGGATGTCACGGCGGATCACCACAGGGACCAGGACATTGCCGACGGCGATCGAAGCGCCGATGACGACGGTTCCCGCGAGCGCCAGTTCGGCACCGCCGGAAGACCTCAGGACAGTTCCCGCAGCAACTCCTGCCAGGCAAAGGGCAATGGCCTGGTCCGGTCCGCTGCGCCGCAGCAGGGGCAGCGCCAGGAAGGACACGACGCCGAAACAGGCGATCGGAAGGCTGGTCAGCAGGCCCGCTGTACCTACGGACATGCCCAGCTCCTGCTGCAGCAGTCCCAGGATCGGCGACGGCACCACAATGGGTCCGCGGAGATTCAGGGCGATCAGGATGATGCCGGTCAGTGTCCCCCAGAACACCCAGCGCCCGGTCCGCTGCTTCCCGCCTCGTCCGGTGGCAGCTGGACTGTCCATGTGCATTGGTACCCGCTTCGCTGAAGGCTTGTTCGTTCCGCTCTGGCGGCCTTCCGCGATTCTGCCAGCTGGCGGCCCGGGTTAGCGTACCGGATCCCCAGTGTGACTTTCCTAGGCGGCTGTGAAGGCCGCTTCAGGCCGGGGCGGCCCCGCCGGAAGGTGGTGCTTGGGCAGGCGGTCACGGTCGTATGTCACCTCGGTGTAGCCATGCGGCGCCGGGCGGCCATGCTCGTCGAGGTTGACGAAGACAATCCGTTCGATGGTCAGGATGCTGGACCGGGTAATCATGTTCCGGACTTCGGCCTGCATCGTCAGGGAGGTGGTG
Organism: Arthrobacter pullicola; assembly: GCF_014836875.1. GTDB lineage: Bacteria > Actinomycetota > Actinomycetes > Actinomycetales > Micrococcaceae > Arthrobacter_B > Arthrobacter_B pullicola. The sequence continues at coordinate 427,213 of NZ_JACSQC010000003.1, forward strand.
CCGAACTTCGTGGCCCGCAGCCCCATTTCGATCAGGTCACCCTGCTGGGCGGAACTCACGAAGTTGATTTCGGACATCAGTTTTGTCACCACACGGCCGTTCCCCATCTGGAGGATCGCGTAGATGGTCGCTTCCTCATCGATCCAGCGCAGCAGCGAGCCGCCAAAGAGGGTGCCGTTGGCGTTCAGGTCCTCAGGGCGGACCCATTTACGGGTGTGAAAGTTGATATTGCCGGATTCCATATTTAATAACATATCGCCGCATCAAGCCGGTCCGGGCACTCCGAGAGCACTCTCACAGCCCCCTGTTGCGGGCGTCGCAGGCGGCGCCAGAGGGTCCGCCAGCGCAGGAAAGCCGCTACGGAGATGAATGCCCCGGGGGTGCCTCCCCCAGGTGCCGGCCTGCGCCGGAACCGTCCGGTCCCTGGTCGAGCCGGAACGGCCCCAGAAGGTCCGAACGGGCACCCATCTGCAGCTGCGCGCTAACCGGTACGCTGCCGTCAGCATTCATCACCACCACGGTCCAGCTGCCATCGTCCAGGTTCCAGCTCATTTCCTGCAGCCCCTGCCCGGAGGAGGCCGCCGCCCAGAACTCCTGTTCACCCGGCGGCGCAGGGACCGCTGTACCTTCGATTTCGCGGAAGTAGGCGTTGAACGGTTCGAAAGTCACCTCCCGCAGTTCACTGTGCGCCACCCCGGAGAGATACCGGTTCACATCCGCCGTGGGACCGATGCCCAAGAAAAGCTCCTGGTCCGGGGCCACAGCCTGGCCGCGCACCACAATCGTGCCGACTGCATCCTCGCTGGACACTCCTCCGCCAACACTGAACGGCTCAGTGGTCATGGCATGGGAATCAACCTGGTAGACCTCCTGCGGTACGGAAAGAAACTCCCCGGAGGCCTGCCGGGTGTTGAGGAAGCCCACTGCGGCGCCGGCGATACCAGTACCGAACCCGAGTAGGACCAGCAGGCTGCCCGCTATGATCATGACGATTTTGCCGGCGCGCATAGTGGTACGTCCCTCCGGTGTCCCGGACTGCGGTCCCCTCGTTTTCAGGGTCTTCCCGTCCCTGAATGGTGTCAAGGACGAAGCGCTAGCCCGCAGGTTCCTGAAGCACGTCGGCAAGGTCGAACCGCACGGGTTCCTCCAGCTGGGCGTAGCCGCAGGATGCGGGGTCGCGGTCCGGACGCCAGCGCACGAAGCTTGGCGGGTGCCGGAAGCGCGGACCCTCCATATGGTCGTACGCCACTTCCACCACCCGCTCAGGGCGCAGCGGGGTAAACGAGAGGTCCTTCGCCCCGGTCCACCGGCTGCCTTCGGCGTTCCGCGGGGTCCGGGTCCCGGTATCCTGCCCCGCTTCCGCTTCGGCCCATGGATGGCCGCTGTCCCATGTCACGAGCGGCTGAAGCTCCTTGAAGAGTTCCTTGCGCCGCTCCATGGAGAAGGCACCGATGACGCCCACACTGGCCAGGACGCCGTCGTCGCCGTAAAGCCCCAGCAGCAGGGAACCAATCCTGTCCTCCCCGCTTTTGTGCACCCGGTACCCGGCCAGGACACAGTCGGCCGTGCGGCGGTGCTTGACCTTGAACATGGTCCGCTTTCCGGGTTCATACGCACCCGCCAGCGGCTTGGCGAGTACACCGTCCAATCCTGCTCCTTCGAACCGGCTGAACCAGTCCCGGGCGGTGTCCGGCTCCAGGGTCTGCCGGGTAAGGTGCAGGCGGCCGGCCGCGGCACCAAGCAAAGCTTCCAGCGCTGCCCGCCGTTCCTGGAACGGGTGGCCCGTGAGATCCTGCCTGCCCTGAGCCAGCAGGTCGAAAGCCACGAAGGACGCCGGCGTCTGCCCGGCCAGCAGCTTCACCCGGCTGGCCGCCGGATGGATGCGCTGCTGCAGCTGATCGAAATCCAGCCGGGTGCCTTCGGCGTTTACCAGGATGATTTCCCCGTCCACCACGCATTTTTCCGGCAGGCCTGCCCGGAAGGCGTCCACCAGTTCCGGGAAATAGCGGTTTAGTGCCCGCCCGTTGCGGCTGGCAACCTCCACCTCGGCCCCGTCACGGAAAACGATCGCGCGGAAACCGTCCCATTTGGGTTCATAGGCAAACCCGCCCTCCGGAACGCCATCCACGGCCTTGGCCAGCATGGGTTCAACGGGCGGCATCAGCGGCAATTCCATGACTTACCTTTCGGCGGCGGGCATCTCCTTCGGCTGTGCTCCACCGTAGGATGCAATGATGAGCCTGAACAGCACCGCATCACGCCCGGAACGCTCCGGAAACGGAACAGGCCCGGCACCGGGCGGCCTGGATACGGCCGGCGCCTATCAGCCACCCCTGCTGCATCCGGTCCACCACATCGGCGCCCGGACCCTGGATTTCCGCCGCCGGGTGGCACTGATGGCGATCATCAACCGGACGCCGGACTCCTTCTACGACGGCGGTGCCACCTTTGCACTGGATGCAGCGGTGGAGGCTGCCCGGCAGGCGGTGCACGACGGCGCCGACTGGGTTGACATCGGAGGGGTGCCCTTCGCTCCCGGTCCGGCGCTGGGGGCTGAACAGGAAGCCGCCAGGGTGGTTCCGGTCATCGCGGCGGTCCGTGAGTCTTCGGACGTGATCATTTCCGCAGACACTTTCCTGCCTGCCGTGGCGGAAGCTGCGATCGAGGCAGGCGCAACCGTCATCAACGACACCACCGGGCTGCACAATCCCGATCTGGCGAGGGTCGCAGCGCGGGCCGGTGTCCATCTGGTCATCACCCACAGCTTGGCTGCTCCCCGCGCCGTGTACCCGCGGCCGCAGTATGGCGACGTCGCCTCCGAGGTGGCGGAATTCCTGCGCCGGCGCAGCGGCTATGCCCAGGAGCTCGGGGTCCCGCCGGAGAAGATCATTATTGACCCCGGACATGACCTGAATAAGAACACCCTCCATTCCCTGGAACTCACCCGCCGGCTGTCCCAGGTGGCCGCCGTTGGCTACCCGGTGCTCGCCGCCGTCTCCAATAAGGATTTCATCGGCGAGACGCTGGACGCGCCGAAGGCTGCCCGGGTGGAAGGCTCACTTGCCGCTGGCATCGTCAGCATTATGAACGGCGCCCGGATCCTGCGCATGCACAACGTGGGCGCTGCCAGCAGCGCCATCCGGATGACGGAGGCTATCCTCGGCTGGCGGGACCCGGCGTACCTGCGGCACAACATGGGCGAGGCCAACGAACCGGCGTCCGGGCTATGAGCGCGGAGATCGCCTTCCCCGGCGGGTCCGGTCCCCTCAGCGATGACCAGCTGCTGGCTGCCTACGCCTGGGACGAAGAGACTCCTGGCCGGCAGCGCCCGGTTTTCCGGTTCAACTTCGTCGTCTCAGCCGATGGTGCTGCCGCCGTGGACGGGCGGTCGGGGGGACTCGGAGACGACGCCGACCGCCGGGTGTTCGCCCTCCTGAGGCGCACGTGCGACGCCGTTCTGGTGGGTGCGGGAACCGTGCGCACGGAAGGTTACGCCGGAGACCTGGTGGGTGCCGGTACCCGGGCCTGGCGTGCCGAACGGAACATGCAGCCCCATCCCGGACTCGTCATCGTTTCCGGCACGCTGGACCTGGACCCGGACAGCCCCCTCTTTTCCCAGGCACCGGTGCGGCCCCTGCTCCTGACGGCAGCGATCGCACCGCCCGGGCGCCGGAAGGCGCTGGAGAAGGTTGCGGACGTTGCCGTGGCCGGAGCCCGGACCGTGGAACCGGACCAGGCAGCACGGGTGCTCGCGGAACGCGGATTTGACCGGGTCCTCTGCGAAGGCGGCCCGCACCTGTTCGGCGCCTTCCAGGCCGCCGGGCTGGTGGACGGACTCTGCCTGACGCTCTCCGCCGTGACTACGGCGGGAACTGCTCCCCGCATCACGGCGGGGGCCCCGGAAATGACACCCCGCCCGTTGGAACTGGCGCATGTCCTGCGCAGCGGAGATACCCTGCTGCTGCGCTACCGGTCCCCTGGGCCAGCCAGCGGCTAGAGGTTGATCATGTGCCCGGACAGCCCGTGGAAGGCTTCCTGGAGCGCTTCACTCAGGGTTGGATGGGTGTGGACATTCCTGGCGAGTTCAGCCGCAGTCAGATCCCACTTCTGGGCCAGGGTCAGTTCCGGCAGCAGCTCGGAGACGTCGGGGCCGATCAGGTGCCCGCCGAGCAATTCGCCGTAGGCCGAGTCCGCGATCAGCTTCACGAACCCCACGGGTTCGCCGAGCCCGTGGGCCTTGCCGTTTGCGGTAAACGGGAACGTGCTGACCAGGACGTCGTGCCCCTCGTCCCGTGCCTGCTGTTCGGTGAGCCCGAAGCTGGCCACCTGCGGCTGGCAGAAAGTCGCCCGGGGCATCATCCGGTATTCCCCCAGCGGCATCGTTTCGGCGTCCCCAATGGTCTCGGCCGCGACCACGCCCTGGGCCTCCGCTACGTGTGCGAGCTGCAGCTTGCCCGTGACATCGCCGATCGCGAACAGGTTCGGCACGCTGGTGCGCATGTAGTCATCGATCGCGATGGCACCCCGGTCCGTGATCTCCACGCCGGTGCGCTCGAGGCCAAAGCCTTCCAGGCGCGGTGCGAACCCGACGGACATCATCACCCGGTCCGCGTCGATGCTCTGCTTCGTGCCGGCCTTATCCGTGTAGGTGACTGTCACGGAGGATCCGTTGTCCGTCACCGTTTCCACCTTGGCTGAGGTATGGATGGAGATTCCGAGTTTCTTGTATTGCTTGGTGATCTCCTTGGAAACGTCGGCGTCCTCGTTCGGCAGGGCACGGTCCAGGAACTCGATGATGGTCACATCCACGCCGTAGCTGCGCAGGACGTAGCCGAACTCCATGCCGATCGCTCCCGCTCCCACAATCACCATCTTCGCGGGCAGGTCCCGGCTGAGGATCTGGGTTTCGTAGGTGACCACGTTGCCGCTTAGCTCAACGCCGGGAAGCAGCTTGACTGTGGCACCCGTGGCGATGATGGCGTTCTCAAAGCTCACTTCCTCGGTGCCCCCTTTGCCAAGGGTGACCTCCAGCGTATGGGCGTCCTTGAAGCTGCCCCTGCCGTCGTACTCAGTGATTTTGTTCTTCTTCATCAAGTAGTGGACGCCCTTGACCCGGCCGTCGGCTACCTGCCGGCTGCGGTCAAAGGCGGCCCCGTAGTCGAAGCTCACCTCACCGCGGATGCCGAAGGTGTCTGCCTGCCGGGTGAAAAGCTGCGCCAGTTCCGCGTTGCGCAGGAGGGCCTTGGAAGGGATGCAGCCCACGTTCAGGCAGACACCGCCCCAGTATTTTTCCTCCACCACGGCGACGGTGAGTCCCAGCTGTGCTGCCCGGATCGCCGCCACGTACCCGCCGGGTCCGGCACCCAGGACTACGACGTCGTAATGTGCACTCATGCTGGCTCCTCATCAGATGTGAACAGGCAGGAAAACGGCAGGCTCGCTTAAGACTCTCACGCGGCGCCGCGGACTGAAATGGATACGCCTGCCTCAGACGTAGCCACGGTATCCCTGCCAGGCCAGGCGGCGCTCAGCAAAGGGGTCGGATTCGATCCGGTCCTGGACGTCGAAAATTCTGGTGTGCCGGTTCTTTTCCTCGTACCGCGGCCAGTCGGTTCCCGGCAGGTGGCTGCGGGCCAGGCTCAGCAGCGATCCCTGGAACCGTGCGGAGAGTTCCTTCAGCTCTTCCATGCCGCCCAGGAGCGAGAGCGCCCGCATCATCCTCTCGTTCGTTTCCCCGAACATCACGGGCACATCGAACGCGTGGGTTGCTCCGAGGCCCAGAAGGTTCATCAGCCTGGTGGCGTAGTCGTACCGGTAGGTCCAGGTGGGTGCGGTCCGGGAGTGGCCTTCAGCCACCATCTGGCTGGGATACCAGAAAACGAGGTCACCGCTCATCTCGACGGAGCGTTCCCGGGACGGATAGCCCGGATAGGCAGCCACCACACGGTCCCGGGCGGCGGGGTCGGTCCCGGCGAACATCCGTTCAATCCGTTCCGGAGTGGACGGAAGGATGTTGTCGAGTTTCGCAAAGAGTGCCCCTTCCTGGGCCATCGTGCCCAGGACCATGGGCTTGGGGGCGGACCGTCCCTCCAGGAAGGTGTCTATCGGATGCAGGGGCAGGAAATCGCCGTCGATCACCGGAGACACGCTGAGCGTGCCGGGCAGGACCACGGGTCCGATCTTGGAGGTCATCTCCCTGGTCGCGTTGACCAGTTTGGCGGCCGGAATGGTGCTGAGGGCTTCCGCCGCATGGGATTCGTCCACCCTCAGGATTTCGAGAAGATCCAGGGCCCAGCGCTCATGCATGTCGGGAAAGTAGGCCCCGGACGGTGCCGGGCTTTGGGCGAAGGCTTTGTGGAAGTACGGCGCTGCGGACGGAATGCACATCAACGCCGTGACGGCTATTCCGCCGGCGGACTCGCCGAAGATCGTGACGTTGTCCGGATCCCCGCCGAAGGCAGCGATGTTCCGGTTGACCCATTCCAGTGCCGCTACCTGGTCCCGGAGCCCAACGTTGGAGTCGAAGGGCCGCTCCGGGGTGGAGAAGGAGGTGAAATCCATAAACCCCAGTGCGCCTATCCGATAGTTGAGGCAGACGTAGACCACACCGCCGGTGCGCACCAGGTTGGCTCCCCGGTAGGTGCGCACGGCGGAGGACCCGGAGCTGAACGCCCCGCCGTAGAAGTACACCAGGACGGGCTGCAGCTCAGATGGCGGATCCAGGGGTGCGCTGACGTTGACGGTCAGGCAGTCTTCGCCCATCAGCGGCCGGCGGCGGGACCTCTTCAGCGACATGCCGCGGATCTGCGGTGGAATGGGGCCAAATTCGGAGGCGTCCCGAACCCCGGTCCAGCTGGCGGGCGGCTGCGGTGCCCGCAGCCTCAGGTCGCCCAGCGGGGGTGCGGCGTAGGGAATCCCCCGCCAGGTGCGCACACCGTCGTCGACAGTTCCGCGGACCCAGCCGTTGGCTGTTTCCACCTCCAACGTTGATATGTCCAGGGACATGGCTCACCTTCCACCGGGGCGGCGCGTCGCAGCGCCTGGTATGACCTAAGGTCCCGGTTTCAGCTTTTCGCGCCGCGCGAAGGCGCAGTCCCTTTCCTGATGCACTTTGCACCACCGGAGGTGTTCTTCCAGGACCAGTGCCGCGCATATCAACGATAGGCCCGGCACCGGGGCATGGACCAGAGTCCTGCGAAAGGATCGGAAAACCACACCGGATGCCGGCGCGTTGCCTGGGTGACTAGTCCTGGTAAGCGGGCTGAGGCACCCGCTGCAGGACGGCCTGCCGGCGGGCCGGCTCAGGCCGGTGACTCAGGTAATACCGGTGTACGGCAAGTTCCTTCAGGCAGAGCAGCCCTACGGCCACCACGTTGAGGAGGACCTTGGCCGGTGTGGACCAGTCCGTCAGGACACAGAGCATCCAAACGGTCAACAGGACCGGCAGGTCCATCATGCGCAGCGCGGCGGGCGGCCTTTCGGCGCGCCGGACTGCGGCTGCTGGCTGAGCTGACATCCATGTGCTCGTCGAAGCCATAACAACTTCTTTCCCCCGCTAGACGGTGGCGCAGTTATCATCCATGACACAGCTGCCACCCTTGAGTAACTATTATCACATGACTAACAACAGTCACAGCTATCGGGGACCAGGCTGCTTCAGCGGCTTAACCTTCAGCAACAGTTCCGTCCTGCACCACCCAGAGCCGGTCCAGGTTCACGTTCTGCAGCATCCGGCGGTCGTGGGTCACCAGGAGCAGGGTTCCGGCGTAGCTTTCGAGGGCTTCCTCGAGTTGTTCGATGGCGGGGAGGTCCAGATGGTTGGTGGGCTCATCCAGCACCAGCAGGTTGACCCCCCGTGCCTGCAGCAGTGCCAGGGCGGCGCGGGTGCGCTCGCCGGGCGACAGCGCGCCCACCAGGCTGGCCGACTGGTCAGCCTTGAGGCCGAACTTCGCCAGCAGGGTCCGCACCTCGGCCGGGTTCATTTCCGGAACACAGGATTCGAAGGCGTCGGCAAGCTTTTCGTCCGCACGCAGCTGGCCGCGCAGCTGGTCAATCTCTCCTACGGCAACCGAGGCACCGAGCGTAGCCGTGCCGGCATCAGGCTCCAGCCGGCCGAGCAGCATCTGGAGCAGTGTGGATTTCCCGGCCCCATTGGGACCGGTGATGGCGATCCGCTCGCCTGCGTTCACCTGGAGTGAGACCGGACCCAGCGTGAACCCGCCGCGCCGGACCGCGGCTTCGTTGAGCACCGCGGTGACCGTGCTGGAGCGGGGCGCCGGAGCGATGCTGAACTGGAGCTGCCATTCCTTGCGGGGCTCTTCAACCTCGTCAAGGCGGGCGATGCGGGACTCCATCTGCCGGACCTTCTGCGCCTGCTTTTCGGAGGACTCCGTGCTGGCCTTCCGCCGGATCTTGTCATTGTCGGGTGATTTCTTCATGGCGTTGCGCACGCCCTGCGAACTCCATTCCCGGGTTGTCCTGGCCCGGGACACCAGATCGGCTTTCCGGCCGGCGAATTCTTCGTAGGCTTCCCTGGCGTGGCGCTTGGCAACGGCCCGTTCCTCCAGGAAGGCATCGTATCCGCCGTCGTAGACCGCCACCTGGTTCTGGGCGAGGTCAAGTTCCACCACCCGGGTGACGCAGCGGGCGAGGAACTCACGGTCGTGGGACACCAGGACGACGCCGCCGCGCAGGCCGCGGACGAATTCCTCAAGCTTCGCCAGACCCTCGAGGTCCAGGTCGTTGGTCGGTTCGTCCAGGAGCACGATGTCAAAGCGGCTGAGCAGCAGAGCGGCCAGTGCCACCCTCGCTGCCTGGCCGCCGGAAAGTCCGGTCATCAACGCGTCCGGTCCGGTTTCCAGGCCAAGCTCCGCCAGGACAGCCGGCATCCGTTCTTCGAGGTCCGCAGCACCCGAAGCCAGCCAGGTGTCCAGGGCAGCCGCGTAACGGTCATCCGCGCCCTTGGTTTCCGCACCCAGTTCCTCCGCGGCCGCCTCCATGGCTTCGGTGGCTGCAGCTGCCCCGGTCCGCCTTGCAATGTAGGCGGCCACGCTCTCCCCGGGAACACGCTCATGTTCCTGGGGCAGCCAGCCGACAAAGGCATCCGTGGGGTGCCGCTGCACCTCACCGCCCATCGGTTCCGCGGCCCCGGCAAGGATTTTCAGAAGCGTGGATTTCCCGGCACCGTTAGCCCCCACCACACCGACGACGTCGCCCGGGGCAACCGTGAGGGAAAGGTTCGAAAAGAGGACGCGGTGGGCGTGGCCCCCGGAAAGTTCCCGGGCGAGCAGTGTTGCGGTCATCCAACAATCCTATGCCGCCCTCCCGCGCCCCCGGGGCCACCCTCCCGCACCGCGGTCTGCCGGCGGGGCCGCCGCAGTCTACCGGTACCCGCGGTAGCCGTTCCAGGCCTTCCGCCGGGCGCTGCGGGGATCCAGCTCTATGCGGTCGTACCGGTCAAAGATCTTGGTGCGGCGGGATACCGTGTCGTATTTGGGCCACATGGGTCCAGGCGCACCGGTTTTCGCGAAGCGCAGCAGTGCGGACTGGAACCGGTGCCCCACGTTCGCGGCAGTCCGCCGGTTGCCCAGCAGTACCAGCGTTTTACCCACCCCGGTGCCGTAGGTTCCAAAGACCGCCGGCAGGTCCAGTCCGTGCGTCGCTCCCAGGCCGGCCAGGCGGGCGGCGCGCGGTGCATAGTCAAAGCGGTAGCACCATGCCGGCGCGGATTCGGAATGGGCCTGGATGACCTGTAAGCCCGGATGCCAGAAGACTGCCTCGCCGCCGATTTCCACTGCCTGCCGCTTGTGCGGATACCCCTTGTACGCCGCGACGACCCCGTCGCGCAGGTCCGGCTCCGTCAGGGCAAACATCTTCTCGATGCGTTCCTCGGACGTGGGCAGGATGTTGTGGAACCTGTCGAACAGCGTTCCTTCGTTGTTCATGGTGCCAAGAACGAGTGGAATCTGCCGCGCCTTGCCCTGGGCGAAGGCGTCAAGGGGGTGCAGCGGCAAAAAGGACCCATCCACCACCGGGGCCAGGCTCCTTGCCCCGGGCTGGGCATCGGGTGTGATTTTGTCCGTCAGCTGTTCGGCTGCCGCCACCAGGGGCGCCGCGGGCAATTCGCTCAGCGCCTCCGCAGCGCCGCCGGCACCGATGCCTAGGATCCCGAGAAATTCGGCGGCCCACTGCTCCGCCAGCTCCGGCCCATAGGCCACCCCTGCGGCGGGACTCTGGAGGAAGGCGCGGTGGAACAATCCGTCAGCGGCCGGAACGCACATGAGAGTCAGAGCGGCCGTGGCGCCGGCCGACTCACCAAAAAGCGTGATGTTGTCCGGGTCGCCCCCAAATGCTGCGATATTCCGCTGCACCCATTCCAGGGCGGCGACCTGGTCTGCCAGGCCGACGTTGGTTTCGAAAGGCCGCTCCGGCGTGGAGTAGGCCCGGAAGTCCATGAACCCCAGCGCTCCGAGGCGGTAGTTCATCGACACAAAAAGGACGTTTCCCCCGGCCACCATGCCTGACCCGTCGATCAGCTCCATGGCTGCAGACCCCGAGCTGAAGGCCCCGCCGTGCAGGAAGACGAGTACTGGAAGCGGTTCTGCGGAGGGTGTTTTTGGAGCGGTGACGTTGATCGTGAGGCAGTCTTCGCTCATAGGCGTGCGTGGACCGGGACCGGGCAGCAGCCGGCGGGTGCGCTGGGGCGCCCACGGGCCGAATCCGGAAGCGTCCAGGACATCACGCCACGGCCGTGCCCGGCGCGGCCTGCGCAGCCTTAGCTCACCCACCGGCGGTTCGGCATAGGGGATGCCGCGCCAGGAACGCGTATCCCCCAGGACACGTCCCCTGACCGGGCCTTCGCTGGTCTGGACATTGAGGCCTGCTTCTGCGGTCGCCGTGGACATGGGCATCCTTTCAACCAGTGAGCCGGTGAGCTGGCCGGGTCTCGCCCGGCGCCATTTCTGGATAGTAGCCAGCGCAGTCGGCATGCACCATCCTCCCCGGGCACCTGACCGCCCGCAGCGCCAACATGGGGCTGCGCCGGACCACCCGGGGAACCCCCGCCCCGGTTCAGCCAGCGGCTGAAGAAACCCGCACGGCATCCATAAGTATGCTTATGCTTCTCGTGTACATCCCGATGAGAGGAGCAACATGGCACGAGTGGCAATCATTGGCGGTCATGGAAAAGTGGCGCTGCAGCTGGCGAAGGACCTGGCAGCCGGAGGCCACCAGGTCACCTCGCTGTTCAGGAATCCCGACCACGTCTCGGAAGTTGCCGCCACCGGTGCTGCACCCGTGGTGGCAGATGTGGAGGCACTGGATACCGCAGGCATCGCTGAACGGCTCAAAGGCCAGGACGCCGTCATCTGGTCAGCAGGCGCGGGCGGCGGTTCGCCGGAGCGCACTTACGCCGTGGACCGTGACGCCGCCATCCGCTCCATCGATGCCGCGGCGCAGGCCGGAGTGCGCCGCTATGTCATGGTCTCCTACATGGGCGCAGGCAAAGACCACGGAGTCCCGGAAGACAGCAGCTTCTTCCCCTACGCCGAGGCCAAGGCGGCGGCAGACAGCTACCTGCGCAGCAGTGGCCTTGAATGGACCATCCTCGGCCCGAGTGCCCTGACGGATGATCCGGGCACCGGACGCATCAGCGTCGGCCCCGGCCAGGACGGGAGCGTTTCCAGGACAGATGTCGCGGCAGTTGCCGCAGCCGTGCTGGACCGGCCGGCAACGGCTGGAATGTTCATCGAATTCATCAACGGCGACACTCCGATCGCCGAGGCGCTCGACTCCGTGAGCGGCACCTAGACCGGGCCCGCAAAACGGGTGTGCGGCTGACCTCCCGGGCCAGCGGCACACCCGTCCTGCGTCCGGACCTGCAGGGGCTACCGCCGCAAGGTATCCCGTTGGGCACCGGCACCGGGCGTCACAGCGAAAACCCCGGGCGGCGCGAAGCCTGCATTGGCGAACGCCCTCACAACGGCGTTCTCCAGCCGTCCTGCGTCCGCCGCGCGCACCAGGGCGATCGCCGATCCGCCGAAACCGCCGCCCGTCATCCGGGCGCCGGCGGCACCTGTTGCCATTGACGCTTCCACCGCCAGGTCGAGCTCCGGGCAGGACACGTCGAAGTCATCACGCAGCGATTCGTGGCTGGAGGCCAGCACAGGACCCAGCTTAGCCACCGGCTTTCCGCTTTCGAGATGCCCGACAACGGATTGCACCCTGGCGTTCTCGCTCACGACGTGGCGTGCCCTCCGGTAGGCGTTGCGGTCCAGCTGCCTGGCTGCGAGTACAAGTTCGGGGAGGCCAATCCCGCGCAGGGACTCCACGCCCAGCTGCTCCGCGGCCCTTTCGCAGTCCCGGCGCCGGTCGGCATAGCCCCCGGAATCATGGGCATGGCTGACCTTCGTGTCAATCACCAGCAGCTGCATGCCCTCCGCCGCAAAATTCAACGGAACCAGCCGGCTTTCGCGGGACCGGCAATCCAGGAACAAACCGTGGCCCGCGCTGCAGAGAAGCGACGCCGACTGGTCGAGGATGCCTGTTGGTGCCCCGGCAAAATCGTTCTCCGCCTGCTGGCACAGCAGCACCAGGTCCTCCGGCGGCAGCTGCGCCCCGGCGAGTTCGTTGACAGCCAGGGCCACGGCGCATTCGACGGCGGCGGAGGAGGAAAGCCCGGCCCCCACGGGCACATCGGAGTCCAGCAGGAGGTCCATGCCCGGAACCTCGACCCCGCGCAGGCCGAAGGCCCAGTGGACTCCGGCAGCGTAGCGGCTCCAGCCGTCCAGTTTCCCGGGGGCAAGATCCTCGATCCGGATTTCGGCCGGCTGCCCGTTCCCGGTTGTGGCCATCCGCAGCCGGCCGTCGCTGCGGGGTGCCGCTGCCACCCGCGCGCGGCGGTCGATCGCCAGCGGGAAGACAAAACCCTGGTTGTAGTCGGTGTGTTCACCAATCAGGTTGACCCGCCCGGGCGCCGACCATACGCCCGACGGCGGCACTCCATACATTGCTGCGAAGGCATCCTCTATGTCCCCTGCCGGCTCGCTCATACCCCTCGCTCCTGCCCGCCCGCGCCGTCCAGGCCGGAGTCCGGATCGAACGGCGGCAGGACCGACCTAAGCCGTTGTGCCGACTGCTCGGGAATAATGTCGCCGATGAACGCGCCCATGGCTGCCTCGGAACCGGCAAGGTACTTCAGCTTGTCTTCCGCCCGCCGCGGAGATGTCAGCTGCAGGTGCAGCCGGTAGCCTCCGCGCGCCGGATGATCCAGGGGCGCCTGATACCAGGCGGCGATGTACGGCGTGGGAGTGGGGTACAGAGCGTCAATCCGGCGCAGCAGGTCCAGGTACACCCCTGAAAGCTCTTCGCGCTCAGCATCGGTGAGGGACGGCAGATCCGGAACCGTGCGGTGGGGCACCACGTGCACCTCGATGGGCATCCGGGCGGCGAAGGGGACGTAGGCGGTCCAGTACCTGCCCCGGGTGAGAACGCGGCGCCCGTCCGCAGTCTCGTTCGCCAGCAGATCCGCGAAGAGATCTCCTCCGGCCGCTTCCCGGTGCCGTGCCGCGGACTCCAGCTGCTTCTGCGTCCGGGGCGTGATGTAGGGGTATGCGTAGATCTGTCCGTGGGGATGGTGAAGTGTTACGCCGATCTCCGCCCCGCGGTTCTCGAAGATGAAGACCTGTTCCACTCCGGGAACCCTGGAAAGCTCAGCCGTGCGCTGGGTCCACGCCCGGATCACACTCCTTACCCGCTCGCGCCCCAGCCCGGATAGCGAGGCGCTGTGATCCGCTGAGAAGGAAATGACCTCACAGCGGCCTGCCGCCGGGGCTGACCTCCCGGCGTCGTGCGCCGGCTGCCCCTCGGCAGCCCCGGGGCCAAAGGCAGGAAAACGGTTCTCGAACACTGCGACGTCGTAGCCCGTCGCCGGGATCTCCGTGGCGCGTCCGGGCGCCGACGGACAGAGCGGGCATTCCGCCGCCGGCGGCAGGTGGGTGCGCGACTGGCGGTGCGTGGCGTAGGAAACCCATTCATCAAGCAGCGCATCGTAGCGCATCTCAGGGGTTGCCGGGCGCGGTGGAAGCTCCCTGGTGTCGGCCGGGGACGGTTCCTGGGCCAGATGGCTGCCGGCATCGAAGAAGTACAGCAGCTCGCGGCCATCTGCCAGGAGGCTGCGCACGGGAGCGGGGCGGTTGGTGACGCGGTTTGCCATGTGCGTTTCCTTTGAATCGACGGCAGTGCCCAGTGGAAGGTCAGCGCTGGGTGGATGGCAGAACGAACAAGAACTCACAAACTACACCACAAATTACCGTGACAATAGCTGTGAATGTTCGATTGTGTTGATTTGAGCTCTTTGGACTGGCATTGTGTATTTCCTACCCAAGGAGAGACATGGCGGAAATGCTCCCGGCCCAGCGCCAGCAGCAGATCGTTGACCGACTGAACGCCTACGGACAGGTGCGCGTAAACGAGCTTGCCGCTGCCCTGGGGGTCTCAGACATGACCATCCGCAGGGACCTCACCGAGTTGGAGGCACGGGGCACACTGGTCAAGGTGCATGGCGGGGCGACCCGTGAGGCTGCGGCGACCAGCCTGGAGCCGGGCTTCGCTGCGAAGCTCCAGCGCGAGGCAGTGGAGAAGTTTTCGATCGCCGGCCTGGCTCTGTCCATGATTCGTCCGGGCATGGCCATATCACTGAACTCCGGGACCACGACTTTCGCGCTGGCAAAACTCCTCTCCGGGATCCAGGACCTGACGGTGGTGACGAACTCCCCCCGGATTGCGGATGTCCTTTGGCAGGCTGATGACTCCAGTCAGAGCGTGATACTCACCGGTGGAGTCCGCACCCCCTCAGATGCGCTCGTGGGGCCGCTTGCGCTGGCTGCCCTCAGTCAGCTTCACGTGGACCTGTGCTTCATGGGGGTTCACGGGTTCACCCTTGAGGACGGATTCACCACTCCGAACATGCTCGAGGCACAGATAAACCAAGCCTACATGGCCTGTGCAGCCCAGGTGGCGGTCCTCGCAGATCACACCAAGTGGGGAATCACCGGACTGTCCCAGATCGCACCGCTGTCTGCCGTGGATTACCTGCTCAGCGACGCCGGACTGCCGGCTAAGGCACTGGCCGGACTCCGCCGGGTCATCGACGTCGTCCAGACAGCTCCGGCAGCGTAGCTCCTGACCATGCAATGGCGTCGGCCTGGAGCAGCCGGCACCTAGCCGGTGATCTTGTACTTGGCCCGGTCCGCTTCGTCCAGGGCCACCTGTTCCTCCGGAGTCATGGCGGAACCGCCGCGGCTGACGGGCATCCACCAGGCACCGGCGGGCGGCTCTTCCGGGTAGGTATCGATGCATTCATCGATGCCGGACTGCAGGATCTTCTGCAGCCGCGCGGTTTCCTCCACAACCGAAGCTGACGGGTCGACGTCGACCGGTGCCCCAACGTGGATCCGCACCGGCGTTTTCCAAACCGCTTTGAGGCTGAGACCGTGACCTCGGGTCAGCATCCGGTGGCCTCCCCAGACGGACACCGGAATGATCGGCACGTCTGCTTCGGCAGCCATGCGCACGGCTCCGGTCTTGAGCTGCCGGACGGTGAAACTCCGGCTCACTCCGGCTTCCGGGAGGACCGCCAGGTAATCGCCGCGGTGCAGTTTCTCCACTGATTCGGTGTAGGCGGCGGCGCCGTCGGACCTGTCCACCACCACGTGCTCGCACCAGTCACAGACGGCGGCCACAAACTTTTTGCGGGCGGCTTTCTTCGTGACGAGGAAACGCATGTGCACCTTCAGCTGCTTCCACAGCAGATACTCGGCGAAGACGAAGTCCAGGTACCCGAAGTGCGTAATCGCCACCACCGCTCCCCTGCCCGGTGCAACCTCGCGGTCCAGCCCCCGGATCACTTCATCCGCCGGAAGGTTCTCCAGCCCTGATGGAATCACCTTGATCCGGAAGAGTTTGACCGCGGCGACTCCCGCCAGGACGATCGTGCGGTAAACGTATTTGTTCGGCCGGCGTTTCCGGGGCAAGGTCGCCTCCTGGTGTGGGGTTAGCAGGGCTTAGCGGCAATTCTATCCCCGCTCCGGGCGCCGCTTTAAACCGCCGGCCGCTGCGCTTAGGTGCCGCCCCTCCCGGTGCCCCGGAGGAGCAGGTATTCCCAGTCCATTTCGATGCCGGCATCAGTCGGCCGGGCATGCCGTTCCGCCAGTCCGGAGAGTTCGCGGTCCAGCGCAGCGGTGCGTTCCGGGTCCCCGTCCAGGCCCCGGTAGACCCCCATGGTGGGACCGTAGTTGGCCTTGAAAAAGTCCCGGAAATGGTCGGGTTCAGTAAACCGGTCAACCGTAACCGTGGCCCGCTGGGTCGACAGGCCGTCGACCAGGCCGTCCAGGAGCGCCCCGACGTACTCCTCGCTGCCCCACAGGGGCGGGCTTGCTGTCCCTGGCGGTGGGGCGGGCTGATAACTGCGCATGATCCCGAACATTTCCCCGATAAAGCCCTCCGGGGTCCAGTTGAGCAGTGCGACGGTGCCTCCCGGTCTGCAGACCCTGGACAGCTCTGCGGCGGACCTGGCGTGGTCGGGAGTGAACATCACGCCCACGCACGAAATCACCGCATCAAACGTTCCATCTTCGAAGGGCAGGTTTTCCGCGTCACCTTCGATCCATTCCAGGTCCACCCCGCTGCCGGCAGATTCCCTTCCGGCCTGGAGAAGCTCGGGTGTGAGGTCGACAGCAACGACCGAGGCTCCCGCAGCCGCTGCGGGAATCGCGGCGTTGCCTGTTCCCGCCGCCACATCCAGCACATAATTGCCGGGGCCGATTCCGGCTTCCGTGACAAGCGCCGCGCCAAGCCTGGGTATCACTTCTCCGGCGACAGCTCCGTAGTCGCCCAGGGCCCAGAGTTTCCTGTGCCGTTCTTTGAGTTCCCGGTCCGGATCCGGGGAAGCGTCTGGTGCGTTCATGGCTGCCTCCTGCGCCAACGGGCACCGGGCACCTGTGGGCCCGGTTGCATGCAGACATTCTGGTCTTCCCGATCTGCGGCTGTAAAGGGACCGGGGACGCGTCGCGGAGGCCCGGGCCTGGTTACGGGAAGGGCCGGAACCCAAGTTGGGTTCCGGCCCTTCCACGGTGCCGCCCGGAGGGCTTGGCGGGCTAGACCGTCGCGGTGACGGCGTCGTAGTCGTAACGCGGCAGGCGGTCGAACCAGGGGTTCTCTCCCGGCTTGCCGATGTTGACGACCTGGAAGGTGCGCTGGGTGGTGCCGGCGTGGAACTCGGCATCGATGCCTGCGGCGTCAAAGGCGCCCATGGGGCCGGCGGCCAGCCCCACGGCGCGGACGGCCATGATGAAGTAGGCAGCCTGCATGTGGGCGTTGTTGTTGCCCATGACGGTGCGCAGCTCTTCGTTGCCGTCAAACATGGCCTTGCGCTCAGCGGCGTGCGGGAAGAAGGTGGGGAAGCCTTCGTGCCACTCGGTGTCGAAGCTCAGGACAGCTACCAGCGGCGCGCTGGCAGTCTTGTCCTTGTTGCCCTCTGCCATGTGCTTGACGAGGCGCTCGCGTGCCTCGCCGGAGCGGACCCAGGTGATCCGCATCGGCTGGATGTTCATGGAGGTGGGCCCCATCTTGGTGAGGTCATAGATGGCGCGCATCTGCTCTTCGGTGACCGGCTCGTCACTGAAGGTGTTGGCCGTGCGGGCTTCCAGGAAAAGCGTGTCGAGGGCAGCGCTGTCTACGACGTACTCGTCCTGGGTCTGGGTGGTGCCACTGGTCATGGGGAAACAACTTTCTTTCGGTTGAAGATTCCACCATTACCAACACTGAGGGTCTCCATCCGCTTCCCATTGTCGGGTGTGACCCTGCCCACACTCGGAATTACTGCCTTGTCCGGTTATTCCATTTTTCGCCGGCTGGGCTGCACCCGGGGCGGTTCGCCAGGCATTTTCGGATAGTCCGGTGGGAAAGGCAGCTCCCCCAGCCCGGAATCCAGATCCCGCTGCCACCAGTCCAGGAGGGTGTCGATGGTCCCCGGTGTGGCACCGAAGTCCGCCCATGGATCGCCGGTTTCGGCCAGCCGGGCCGGAACGGTCTGCACCGTGAATGCCCGGGGATCCACGGTTTCCAGTTCGTCCCAGGTGACGGGAGTGGAGACCGGGGCATGCGGCAGGGCGCGGGGACTGTAAGCGCCCGCCATGGTGCGGTCGCGGTTGGCCTGGTTGAAATCAACGAAGACCTTCTCCCCGCGTTCTTCCTTCCACCACGACGTCGTCACCTCCTTTGGCATCCGGCGTTCCAGTTCCCGGGCGGCGGCGATCACGGCGTGCCGCACGTCCTGGAACTCGTGCACCGGCTCAATCGGCGCAAACACATGCAGTCCACGGTTCCCGGAGGTCTTGATGTAGGCGGCTAGCCCGGCCTCAGCCAAGACCTCCCGCAGCGCCAGCGCCGCCGGGACGGCATCGTTAAAGTCAGTTCCGGGCTGGGGGTCTAGGTCGATGCGCAGCTGGTCGGGGTTGTCCGAGTTTTCTGCGCGGGAGGGCCACGGGTGGAATACGACGGTGTTCATCTGCACGGCCCAGACGGCGGCAGCGGGTTCGTCAATGACCAGCTGCGGGTGCGAACGCGCACTGGGATAGACCACCATCACGTCCCGCACGTAATCCGGTGCGCCTTTGGGCGGGTTCTTGGAGAAGAACTGTTCGCCGTCGATGCCGGCCGGGAACCGCTGCAGGGAAAGGGGCCGGTCACCGTTCGCCGCTACGAAGGCCTGCCCAACGGCACAGATGTAATTGGCCAGGTCCAGCTTCGTAAATCCTGATTCCGGCCAGAGCACGCGGTCGGGACTGGAAATCCGGACCTCCCGGCCGCCGTCGGGACCGGGAACGGAAATGGTTGTCGCTTTAGCCGCCATGCAGGCAGGCTACCCCGGCGTCTTTGCCCTGTCAGCGCCCGGGCTGCCCGGCAGGCCCGCCGGACTGCCTCCGGCCATGGACGAAGTGGTACAGGAACATGGACGCGGCAACGAGTCCGGCCAGGGCAGCGTACATGCCCGGAAAGCCGGTGATGGGAACAAGCAGGCCGAGCAGGAACGGACCAAACCCGATGCCGACGTCGAGCATCAGGAAGAACGTCGACGTGGCGATTCCGATGCGGTGGTCCGGTGCCACGGTGACGGCGATGGCCTGCGCCGTGGGCATCAGCGCACCGAACCCCAGGCCGACGAAGCCTCCGGCCAGGGCCAGGACGGCCCCGTTCGGTGCCCACGCCAGCAACGCCATGCCGACGGTGAAGGAGGCAAGAATGGGATAGACGACGGCATTGTCCCCATAGGAGTCCTGCACGCGTCCCACAACAAGCCGGGACAGGAGCACAACTGCGGCGTAGATGAGGAAAAACG
Source organism: Arthrobacter pullicola (assembly GCF_014836875.1). Taxonomy (GTDB): domain Bacteria; phylum Actinomycetota; class Actinomycetes; order Actinomycetales; family Micrococcaceae; genus Arthrobacter_B; species Arthrobacter_B pullicola. The sequence continues at coordinate 446,609 of NZ_JACSQC010000003.1, forward strand.
CGGATGCGGCCGGCACGAGGTTCCGTTCCTGGGCATACGAATTCAGGAACGTGAGGATGCCGGAATAGGCCACCCCGCCGACCAGCATCACCGAAGCGATGGTGGCGGCGTGCGGTTCGAGCACGTCGCGTGGCCGCATGCGCCATTTGGCGGCCGCTTCGTAGGCCGAGACGGTGCGCTCCGGCAGCTTGAGCGCCAGTGCCACCAGCAGCGAGGCGCCGGCGCAGGCTGCGCTGACGGCAAACAGGACGTTGTAGTCTGCGCGTTCGACGACGAGGAGGGCCAGGAAGGGACCGGCTGCAGTGGCGAGAGTGTTGGACGTACTGAAATAGCCGGTGCCCTCGGCCCGGCGGCGGACCGGAATCAGGGCCATGACGGAGGCGGAAATAGCCGTACTGGCCATCCCGAAGGCTGCTCCGTGGAGGAACCGGATCAGAATCAGGAGACCCAGGCTGCCGGCCGGGATGTAGAGCACGGCGGCGGCGGTGTAGCCCAGCAGGCCGATGAGGAGCATCCTCCGGCGTCCGACGAAGTCCAGGAACTTACCGGCGAAGATCCGCGCTGCCAGGCCTCCGAGGACGAAGGAGCCGGTGGCCAGGCCCGCAGCGGTGTCGGAGGCCTGGAAACGCCCGGCTGCGTAGAGTGCCATCGTGGTCATCAGGAGGTAGAAGACCAGTGCGATGAAGAAGTTCACAACAACCGCAAGGCTGAAGGCCTTGGTCCACAGCGGGGAAACACCGTCACTGTCTCCGTGTCCGCGGACGGGGCCGGTCCTGGGCAATCTGCACTCCCTGTCAGTCCTAGTCGTTAGGTTGCCTAACCCGACCTCTCCACGTTACGCCCGCAGCGCCCGTTCCGGTCCTCCATTGCCTTAGATTGCCTTAGGTGTCCGGATTCGGAGTTTGGGGATCCTCTTCCGCTGGACCCGGCTCACCCGGCATACTTTCTGCCCATCGGCTGCGATCCAGCAACCGTCCTGATCCGTGATCGAAGGGACTGCGCTATGTCCAGCACCATGAACCCCTATCTGAGCTTCCGGGACAACGCCGCTGAAGCGATGGCCTTCTATCAGAGCGTCTTTGGCGGGACGCTGGAGAGCACGTCCTTCGGGGAAATGCATGCCAGCGAGGACCCCGCAGAGGATATGAAGGTGATGCACTCGCAGCTGACCACCGACAGCGGTTTCATACTGATGGCCTCCGATACCCCCAACAGCATGGAACTCGATGAGGGCAGCAGCTACTCGATCTCGCTCAGCGGCGACGACGGCGATGAGCTGCGTGGCTACTGGGACCGGCTCCTCGACGGCGGAACTATGGTCCTGCCGCTGGAAAAGGCACCCTGGGGAGATACCTTCGGAATGCTTGACGACCGTTTCGGCACCAGCTGGATGGTCAGCATCAGCGCACCTCAGTCAGGGGCTGAGGCCGGCAGCTAAGGCCGCCCCATCGGCCGTCAATCCCGGGGCGACAACTTTTTTAGCGGCGCGGAACCCGCAAGGCCAGGACCACCACGGCACCCCCGACTCCGGCGAACACCGCCTCCAGCGGCTGGAACTCGATCACCGCGCTCTCCCAGGCCTCGAGCGTTATCAGAGCCGCACCTGCTGCCACCGACACCGCCCGGGCTGCGCGGTGGCGGCGCAGCTGCAGCATTCCTGCCAGCAGGTATCCGCCTCCGCAGCCGGCGGCGAGCAGCAGGCCGGGAACCCTCCAGTCAACAAACGGCGTACGCCGCAGCACGCCCGGATCCGCGTGGAGGAAAGCGCCGTCCGGGCGCAGGGCCAGCAGCAGCCCCGAACCCAGCGCCGCCGCCCCGGTGCCTAATTCCAGGCTGATCAGCACCTTTTCCGCCGTTGAATAGTGCTCGCCTATCCGCGGCCGGCCGCCCGCATGCCCGGCCGTACGGATTTTCCCGGACTCTGCTCTCATACCCGGAAAAGTACCAGGCCGCGGCCAAGCCGTGCGGACCCAGGTGCCGCAGTGGGCGGCTAACACTGAAAGCCGCACAGGGCCGCGTATGCTCAGCACATGGCCCGCTATTTCGACCTTCATCCAGAGAACCCCCAGCCCCGCACGGTCAGCCAGATCACCGCACTGCTCCGCGGCGGCGGCCTGATCGCCTACCCCACCGATTCCTGCTACGCCCTGGGCGCGCAGGTCGGAAACCGGGAGGCGCTGGACCGGATCCGCAGCATCCGTAACCTCGATGCCAAGCACCACTTCACCCTGGTCTGCCGGGACTTCGCGCAGCTCGGGCAGTTCGTCCAACTGGACAACGATGTCTTCAGGGCCATCAAGGCCGTCACCCCCGGGAGCTACACGTTTATCCTTCCCGCCACGAAGGAAGTGCCCAAGCGCCTGCTCCACCCGAAGAAGAAGACGGTTGGGGTCCGCATTCCGGATTCCAAGGTGGTCCAGGCGATTCTGGCGGACCTCGGCGAGCCGCTTCTCTCCAGCACCCTGCTGCTGCCGGGGCAGGAGGAGGCACTGACCGAAGGGTGGGAAATCCAGGATTTGCTCCAGCACGAACTGGACGGCGTCGTGGACGCGGGACACTGCGGCTCCGAGCCGACGACCGTCATCGATTACTCCTCCGGCACCGCTGAAGTAGTCCGGCGGGGCACCGGGGATCCGTCGCGTTTCGAGTAGCCGGGCCCCCGCGGCCGGAGCGCGCAATTGTGTGCTGCCTGCCAGGAGGATGCCCGCCACGGGTTGACAGCTTAGGCCTGCTTGTCGAGGGTGGACCCACTTGACCAGGGGGGAATGCGTTATCACTCGCGCACTCTGAGACGGGAATCCACAAATGAACAAGGGAACACTGGCAGTAACGACGGCGATACTCGGTGGCCTGATCCTATCCGGCTGCAGCGGCGGGGCTCCCCGGGCTGGTACACAGTCCGAAACCCAGTCCGGTGGTGAAGCGCAGCTGGAGGCCGCAGGGCAGCGGGAGGACAGGCACAAACCGGAGCCGGCGCAGGCCCGGAACATCATCCTGATGGTCGGCGACGGCATGGGAACCGCCCAGCGCAACGCCATCCGGCTCTCCCACGTGGGGCTCACGGGCGAACTGGTGATGGATTCCCTGCCGGAGCTGGGACTGGTCCACACCAATTCAGCGGATCCGGGCACGTTCGTCACCGACTCGGCAGCAGCCGCCACCACCATGTCCACGGGAGTGAAGACCTACAACGGAGCCATCGGCGTCGACCTGGATGGCCAGCCCGTACCCACCGCACTGGAGATCGCCGCCGCGCTGGGCAAGTCCACCGGCCTGGTGACCACCGCGCAGGTGACCGACGCGACCCCGGCCGCTTTCGGAGCCCATGTGGCCGACCGCGGGGAGCAGAGCGAGATTGCCCGCCAGTTCCTGGAGTCCAGCCGTCCGGACATTATCCTCGGCGGCGGCGAGGACCATTGGTATCCGGCCGGAGACCCGGGAAAGCACCCGGATAACCCACCGGAGGATCCGGCGGAGGAAAGTTCCGGAACCGTCAACCTGGTGGCACAGGCCCAGGCTGACGGTTACGAGTACGTCTGGGATGAGACAGGCCTGCAGCAGGCCCAGGGTCCCAAGGTACTGGGGCTGTTCGCCAATGAGGAGATGTTCCAGTACGGCGACGATGTGGAGGAAATCTACGAACCGGCCGTCCCCCTGCCCGTCATGACTCAGAAGGCAATCGAACTGCTCACGTCCCCGGCGGCTGCACAGGCCAGGCACGGCGGCGGAGGAGGCCACGGAGGCGGAAACGGCGGTGCGCAGGAGGCAGGCTTCTTCCTGATGGTTGAAGACGAAGGCATCGATTCCATGTCCCACGTTAACGATGCTGAGCTGACCATCAAGTCCGGAATCGCCTTCGAAGAGTCAGTCGCGGTGGCCCGGGACTTCGCTGAAGCGGATGGGAACACGCTGCTGATCGTCGTCGGAGACCACCAGACCGGCGGGATGACGATCGAGTCCTTTGACGATGACGGGGATGAGTCAGGCGAGGGCATCTCGGCCGAGGACGGCCCGCTGCCGGTAGCCAACTCGGACCAGGTCTTCGCCGTTGACTGGACCACTGACGGACATACTGCCCTCGATGTGCCGCTGACGGCCATGGGTCCCGGTTCGGAGGAGCTGGGCGGGTTCTACGAGGACACGCACATCTTCGATGTCATGGTTGCGCAGATGCGTGCCGGCACCGAACCACCCGCCATTGACCTGCAGTCCCACCGCGGCGGGCGCGGGGAATACACCGAGGAGTCGCTCACCGCGTTCCGGCACTCGCTGGAGCTCGGCGTGAACACGCTGGAACTGGACACGCATCTGAGCCGGGACGGCGCCGTCGTGGTCTGGCATGACGACACCATTCAGGCTGAAAAGTGCCGGGATACCGCTCCGGCGGTATCCGGGGACCGGGCCTTCCCCTACGTCGGAGACCGCGTGGCAGATCTGACCCTGGCCCAGCTGAAGACGCTCGACTGCGGCTTCCAGCAGTTGCCGGGTTATCCGGAGCAGCAGGTAGTTGAAGGCAACCGGATCGCAGAACTGAAGGACGTGTTCGCCCTGGTCCGCGAGGTACGTGCCCGCGGCGTGGGGTTCAACATCGAGACCAAGGTCGAGGACGGCCAGGCCGGCGGTCCGGGCATGGAAGCCCTGACCCGTGCTGTTATCCGGGAGATCCGAAAATCGGGAATGTCGGACCGGGTTACCCTCCAGTCCTTCGACTGGTCCTCGCTGAACCTCGCCGGACGGATCGCCCCGCGGTTGACCCGGGTGGCGCTCGCCGCCGGTCCGGAGACGCTGGAAATCGGACAGCCCGGCGCCGCTGCCATCCTGGGCGGAATCGACATAGACGACTATGAGGGGTCGGCGGTGTTGGCCGCAGCGGCCCAGGGGTACGACATAATCTCCCCGGTGTACACAAGCGTGACCCGCGGGATGGTGGCCGAAGCGCATGACCTTGGTTTGAAGATTGTGCCCTGGACGGTGAATCAGCCGGCCGTGATGAACTACATGATCGATCTGGGGGTGGATGGGATCATCACTGACTATCCCACCCGGCTGCGGCTGGTCATGGAGGAACGGGGCATGAAGCTGCCCCGGGCCTACGGGGGTTCCTGACCGGGGAGCGGACAGCTGGACCGGGACGGCGGCGCACCCTGCAGAGGCGGGGTG